>JAINCM010000021.1:0-203944 GCA_036574065.1 Chloroflexus sp. | reverse complement strand
TTCGTGCCCTATTCGTGGTCGGCCCCCCCCCACCACGCCAGCCCCCTCGCTCCATTCGTGCATTCGTGCCCTATTCGTGGTCGGCCCCCCACCACGCCAGCCCCCTCGCTCCATTCGTGCCTTCGTGCCCTCTTCGTGGTCGGCTCTTCACCCCACCCCATTCGTGCCTTCGTGCCCTCTTCGTGGTCGGCCCCACCCTTCCCCGCTCATTCGTGCATTCGTGTTTCATTCGTGGTCGGCCCCACCCGCACCCGCCCGCTCATCAACTGCGTCAGCAGACTCTGGAACAGCGCCGCCAGCGCCGACCGCCGCCTCTCCTCTGCGGCAATTTTCGCATCCACCGCCTGCAGCATGCGCGCGATAGCCTGCTGCTCGGCCAGGGGCGGGAGGGGGATGGCGAACGATGACAGCCGTGACCGAGAGAGATTAGGAATGGTCGTTTTATTTCCTTCCCCGCCATACAATCCCAACATCGTCCAGGCCGTTTCCATCCAGTACATATAGAAGGTGGGGTCAACATCAAAACGGCTGGGACGAAGGCGGTGTAGGTGATTTTGATAGTAACAAGGCTCTATCTGACCATTCCATATTGCTGTCCGCCCGATGTCTCCACCCTCACATACCAGTAAATCGCCAGCCTTTAGCGCAAGTCGTTTTCTTCAGCTTCTTCGAAGTGCATATAGTCCAAATTTGAGAGGTCTATCTTTCCCCACAAGACGTTGGCAGTGCGTAAAAAAGGTCGCATACGAGAGCCAGAACGTGATTTCGGGGAAAGTGACTTCCCTTGCTGGATTTCAAATACCTCCCCCAACCGCACCACCCGCCAATGGGCCGGCATGGGACCAATTTCAGTTTCCTGCATCGGCACCATACCGATGTTGTCTACCGGCACGGGGCCGTAGGTAAACAGATGGCGCATCAGGCTCTTCTTCACTTCCTTGAGCGCAGCAATGACGCGCTCAGTGGCTTCCTTGGCTTCTTGCACGGTCCGCAAGGCGTGAGCAATGGCACGCTGCTCGGCCAAGGGCGGCAGGGGAATTCTGATGCTCAGAAAATCTGTCTTTCGAATGGCTCGCCTACGATTGACAGCCCCAGCGGCAAACTGGTTATAGGCTGTAATTGTCGTAGGCATGCGCAAGAGATGATCTATAAACCAAGGGTCCGCTTTACCCGGTAAAGATTCCCAAACTGGGTAGATATGGCTAACAAGTCCAGCGTCGTATTTGCGCAGAATATGAACTGCACCTTCCCAGATGACGTATGGGTTGTTGACGATTTGTTCACGGCGCACAACCTTGTAATCGCTAAGATCTTCAGTTGCAATGCGCTTACCAAAGCGTTCTGTTTGCAAAATAAGCCCATCGTTCTTCGTCAGCGAAAGGATAGGTAATTGCTCAGCCCCTTCACATTCTCGTAGCCGTATATCGACTTCGACAAGCACCTCCCCCAACCGCACCACCTGCCACTCCTCCGGCAGGGGGCCGAGTTCGGTCATCTTGAAGCCCTCGGGCAAAGCGTCGGCAGGGATGAGAGCATCAGACTCAATCATTCGTCAGTCCTCCTAACCCAAGTTGCACCAACACCTCGTGCAACCGAGCATCTGCAATAGCCCGTTCCTCCTCCGCTTCCCGCAGCAACACCAGTGCCTCTTCCAGCGGCAGGGTCTCCTCGCCGCTATTTTGGGCTACGTAGCGACTAGGGCTGAGGTTGTAGTCGTTGCGAGCAGCCTCTTCACGGGTGATGATGGCGGAAAAACTCGCCTCAGCTCGCCAGGCGTGGTAAACGTCAGCAATGGCCGCGATGTCATCCTCGCTCAGGTAGTTTTTAGGACGACCCTTGGCGAAACGCTTGGCGGCGTTGATTAGTAAAATCTCACCCGGATGGCGCTTACGGCGGTTGATGACGAGAATCACACCTGGCGCAGTGGTGTTGTAAAAGAGGTTCTCCGGCAAGAGTAGCACCGCCTCGATCAGGTCGTGCTCCACGAACGCCTTGCGGATGTCGCGCTCACGATTGGAACCCTGGTTGCCGCTACCCCGACTGACTGCACCCGTATCCAGCACCACTGCCATCCGTCCGCCCTCCTTCAACGAAGCCAGCATGTGCTGCAGCCAGCCCCAATCGGCACTTGAGGATGGGGGAATGCCTAAGGTAAAACGACCAAAGGGATCGTTCTCGTACTGCTCGGCTGGGAAGCTCTGGTTCCACATCGGGTTCGCCACTACCGCGTCGAAGGTTTGCAAGCGGCCGGCGACATCCTTGAAAGCTGGCTGGCGCATGGTATCGCCAATGTGGATCTCGGCCTCTAAGTCGTGGATAAAGGCATTCATGCGCGCCATGGCGAACGTGGCAGCGTTGATCTCCTGCCCAAAGAGTTGCAGCGGCTGGAGATGATTGGGCAGTTTACGTCGCCCATTCTGTTGCACGCCGTAGGTTTCCAGCAGGTGTAGGTGGCACTTGATCAGCAGTCCACCCGATCCACAGCAGGGGTCGTAGATGCGCTCACCCGGCTGGGGCTGAATAAGCCGCGCAATCAGCACTGCCACCTCACGCGGCGTGTAGAACTCACCGGCACTCTGGCCGCTATCCTCGGCAAACTTACGCAGCAGGTACTCGTAGGCACGGCCCAACACATCCGGCTCCACATCTGCCAGACCCAGCCGGTGGCGCGAAAGCACTTCAATCAACCGCGCCAGATACTCATCGGGGACGATACGCTGACCGGCAGCGGTAGCGTTGAAATCCACCATGTCAATCACGCCCTGCAAGTTCGGGTTCTCGCGCGCCACTGCCCGCACCGCGTCGGTCAGGTATTGACCCAGGCCGGCCGTACCGTGCGCGCGGATGGTCTTCCAACGCGCTGCTTCGGGAAGGTAGAAGCGCACCAGTTTGTGGTCTTGCTCGACCAGCCGTGCGGCGTTCGCGCCGAGTTCAGCCTGCAAGTGCGCGATTTCGTCCTCAAAGACGTCCGAAAGCCGCTTCAGAAAAATCAATGGCAGAATGTAATCCTTGAATTTGGACGCATCCACCGGTCCCCGAATGGTGCAAGCGGCATCCCATAGCCAATTTTCCAACGTGGTAATATCCAGCGCTGACATAGGACTCCACCCTATACCGTTGAGTTTTCAGGTATAAAACAGGGCTCTCCCAAGAAAGCCAAAAACGAGTCTTTCCAACCCTGACCAGCCACCATAACCGCGTAACCCATTCCCACAGCCTGAGCAGTCTCAACCCACCGGCAGGACCACTGCAGCCGCACGGCTATCTCCACTCAACGTATCGCGTCAGATCGCAATAGGCATCCACGATCCCCGTCCGCGTCGCAATCAGCACTTATTGGCACTGCTTCCAGACCGCAGTGACACCCTTGCCCAACACTCTCGTGCCTAGCGAGCGACCCAGCCTTTGTCAGCAGCCAGTCTGCCCTTGACCACCCAGACGAACGAAACGCTATGAGACCGGATCATCCGCAGACAAGATTCTGCCCTCCTGACCACCGTTTGCACGTCACTCCGCATCTCGCGCCGAATCCCCAACATCCTTTGTTCTTCCAACCGTAGCTCGCGAGATCGCGCCGTGCCAAAGGTAAAGACACACCCTGCCGACAAAGCAAGGACCTCACCTGCCCCCTGCAGGCAGCGTCAGGTGGAAGCGTGGGATAGGAACCAACTTATGGACTAGCAGTCCACTCACGACAATCAACCCGCTCCGCATCCAGTTCCCAGTTCTTATAGAGAGCGTTAATATTCATTTGCACCGCCTGCGGACAGAAATCCGACGGCTGAAGTTCGTACTCAGTTACAAACACCGGCTTACCCGCTTGAAGAAAGGGAGTAAGCAAATCACATTCTGCGTAGGAAAAACACTCTTCGTTCAGAATCCAATCAAAATGTGATACCAGCTCTGGAATTTGCGCCAAATCATTCTTGAGCCCAACAAGCAGTCCTCGCTGATGAGCTGATGCGGCAAGGAACATATTGTAGCGTTTCTGGTCCTCGGCCGTCAACGGGAAACCCGTATCGTGGGTATACCCATCGACATTATCCGGATCAACCCCATCACAACCCTTGCTACGTGCCAAGTCAAGCCGAGCCTCCATGATAGGTGCCAGCAGATCGATACGCCGAATATCTAGCCATCGCTCCCCAGGCCATCCCTCCATATCATGACCCAAAACCTCTGGCGGGAATAACGATGCATCGAGCCGCCAATCTTCATATGATCCCGCACTAAAATAGCACATCACAAAGACACCACGTTGGTGCAATTTTTCTATTGTCTCTTTTGATGTATCAAATAAATCCAAATTAAATACCTCTACATCCAAATCAATGTTCAATGTACCCGTGTACTGAATCTGCCAACGCGCTTGCACTGGCAACGAACGATAAGTCTGCTGAAAAAGGGTAGGTGTTGTTGTTAGCGTAGTGACTGTCGTCTCGCGCGTAAACGGCGTACTGAAGAATGACGAGGATGCAGGCGGTTCTTCCGCAGCATGCTGAATGATACGCGGTGCCATGCATCCCGAACCGACCATCGCCGCAAGCAGAACAACGAGCAAGAAGTGTTTAATCACTTGCATCTTTGAGTATCAATGTAGAAACCCTGTACTGTGGTAACTCGTAGGTAAGAAGACTACAACGGTACCGACTAAACTAAGTTTGATCAGAGCGAACTGGTACCCTACCGAAAGGGTTGTTTGATCACCGTATCATTCATCACCTTCAGTAAGAGTCAGAGTACGAGCTGAAGGTTACCATTTATTGTAGCAATCACCATCCACTACCCAACCTGACAGCACCATCTTATCCCCCCCCCTGCAGTTACCCTTCATAGCCAATGCAGCGCACAGCTAAGGTGCCAACCGGAGCGATAGTGATAGATAGGGTCATAAGGGTCGTGGCCCGACAATAACGCACGAAGCGCTCCCTCCTCATGGCAGGACGCAGTACGACGCGCCCTGCCACTGGCCTCAAGAGTGACCACGGATTGGCTTAGGACGGTACGGCTCTTCTAGGCGCCGAATCTCCTCTGGTGTCAACTGCACATCGAGCGCAGCAACGGCCTCTTCAAGTTGATACATCTTGGTCGCCCCAATGATCGGTGCAGTTACTTCCGGTTTCTGCAATAGCCACGCTAGCGCAATTTGCGCATTACTCACACCACGCTCACGGGCAATTTCGCTTACCCGTTCGACGATCACGTAGTCGCTGGCGTCATACATCGCATGCGAAATGGTATCAGAACGACCACGTACAGTTGCCGCGCCTGTTCCCTGCGGACGGTTACCGGCCAGAAAACCGCGTGCTAGCGGACTCCACGGAATGACTGCCAGTCCGGCATCGCGACATAACGGCAGCATCTCTCGCTCTTCTTCACGGTAGACAAGGTTGAGGTGGTTTTGCATTGAGACGAAACGTGCCCAACCACGCCGCTCTTGAATACAAAGCGCCTTCGCCAGTTGCCACGCAAACATACTCGATGCACCAATGTAGAGCGCTTTTCCAGCGCGCACCACATCGTTCAGAGCCTCGAGCGTCTCTTCGATCGGCGTCTCGTAATCCCAGCGGTGAATCTGATACAGATCGACGTAGTCCATTCCTAATCGGCGCAAGGAAGCGTCGATCGCCTGCATGATGTGTTTGCGAGAGAGCCCCCGATCGTTAGGTCGATCACTCATGGGCTGATACACTTTGGTTGCGATCACCAGCTCATCGCGCCGCACTCCCGAATCGCGGATCGCCCGCCCCAGAATCTCTTCGCTCAGTCCCAACGAATACATATCGGCTGTGTCAAAGAAATTGATCCCAAGTTCGAGAGCACGAAAGATAAAAGGCCGACTCGCCGCTTCATCTAGCACCCACTCGCGCCACGTCGGCGAACCATAACTCATACAACCGAGACAGATGCGCGAAACCTGCATGCCGGTAGAACCGAAGCGAGTGTACTGCATAGACTGACTCCTTGCTGCGCAATGAAAGCGGGAGATAGTTGTATCATAACAAAAATTGCTTGCTACACGGCAAGATAGCGCTACGGTTGCTATTTTGTCGCTGCAGAGGCCGCACTGGCTGTCGTTGGACCAACGCTCATCAGCTTGACCATGCTGCAGGCGCGTGATAGAGTAAGTCTACTATGGCAACTGTTATTGTTCGTCCTGGTCGTGAACGACCAATTTTACAACGACATCCGTGGCTCTTCTCAGGCGCCATTGCCAATATTGTCGGTACACCTGCACCTGGCGAGGTGGTTGATGTGTGCGCCAGTGACGGGAGCTGGCTAGCGCGCGGTTTCTGGAGCAGTAGCTCACAATTGCGCGTGCGCCTCGCCACCTGGGATCCAGCTCAACCGCTTGATGAGACGTGGCTGCGCGACACGATCACCCGGGCAGTCAGCGGTCGTGAACGCTGGCTAACCAATCCGGCCATTGCCTGTCGCCTCGTCTTTAGTGAGTCGGATGGGCTACCAGGTCTGATTGTCGATCGTTATGGCTGCTATCTGGTTATTCAGTTGTTGACTCAAGCTATGGCGGTACGGGCTGAACAGGTGGTAGCGGCGCTGGCAGAGTTGCTGGCACCGCGCGGCATTTACGAACGCAGCGATGTCGATGTGCGTGAGAAAGAGGATCTACCGCCATCGGTTGGGTTGCGTTGGGGTGAGATGCCACCTCGTCTGCCAGTGTTCCCAATCACTGGGCCTGGTTTGACAGCAACTGGTATTCGCATGCTGGCTGATGTTGTCGCTGGGCAGAAAACCGGCATCTACCTCGACCAAGCTATCAATCATGCCCGTGTCGGCGCGTACTGTACTGATGCCGATACGCTCGATTGTTTCGCATACGCTGGCGGTTTTGCCCTCGCCGCTGCCAGCGCCGGCGCCCGCCAGGTAACGTTAATTGATGCTAGTACTGATGCCCTCGCCCTCGCTGGCGACAATCTGCGTCTAAATCACATTACTACCCCAACTGAATTCGTAGCTGGCGACGCTTTTCGTATTTTACGTCAGTATCGCAATGAAAAGCGACAATTTGATGTAATCATTCTTGATCCGCCCAAATTCGCCTATCAGCAGACCCATTTAGAACGCGCTACCCGTGGGTACAAAGACATTAATCTGCAAGCCCTGCATCTGATTCGGCCCGGAGGCATTCTCGCGACCTTTAGCTGTTCGGGCTTGGTATCCGCCGATCTGTTTCAGAAAATTATCTTTGGCGCAGCGGTGGACGCCAAACGCGATGTGCAGATCATAGAGCGGTTAACGCAAGCGCCCGATCATCCGGTGCTGCTCAGTTTTCCCGAGTCTGAATACCTGAAAGGATTAATCTGCCGGGTGTGGTAAACTGATGACATTCTTGATGAGCGTAGAGCCGCTATGAATTTCACAATCTTTGAAGATGGCCACATAGCCAGTCCAACTGGCTTCCGCGCTACCGGCATCTCAGCTGGCTTGAAGGAGGGAAGCAAAGCGCGCGACCTGGCGCTGATCTACTCACAATATCCATGCCGTGCTGCCGCGCTGTTTACAACCAGTGTCTTTAAAGCGGCGCCGGTGTTTCTCAGTCAGGCGATTCTCTTGCGCAACCACGATGCCATCCGCGCCGTGCTGATTAATGCCGGCCAGGCAAATGCTGGCACCGGTCAGGCTGGTTTGAACGATGCAATCGAATGTGCCAAGATTACCGCTGACGAACTTGAAGTACCACGCGATTCAGTTTTGCTAATGTCAACTGGACTGATCGGCGTTCCCTTACCAATGCAGCGAATGCGCAATGGGATTCGCCGCGCCGTGAGCGAACTCGACAGCAACGGCGGACGACGGGCCGCTCTCGCCATTCTGACTACCGATACCCGTCCCAAAGAACGGGTCTTGCGTGTCTCACTGCGGAACGGCCCCCGCTTTACGCTTGCTGGTATGGCAAAGGGCACGCGGATGATCCATCCCCGCCTGGCAACTATGCTAGCGCTCATCACCACTGATCTGGCGATTAGTCAGCCCCTGTTGCAACGCGCTTTGCACCACAGTGTTGAGCGTTCGTTCAACCGGCTGAATATTGACGGCGATTGCAGTCCGAACGATAGTGTGATCATGCTGGCCAATGGTGCGATCGATCATCCCCCGATCACTGACTCGAGCACGTGGGAATTTGGGCTGTTTCAAGAGGCACTCGATTATCTTTGCGCCGACTTGGCTGGTCAGATCGTGCGTGACGCCGCCGGTACTGGTAAAGTGATCAAGGTGGTTGTGCAAGGGGCAACGACCGACGCGGCAGCGCAGACCATTGCTCACACGGTGGCCCGCTCTGGCTCGGTGCGTGCGGCCTGCCGCCGTGGCTCCGCTGATTGGGGAGCATTGCTGGCCGCAATTGGCGCTAGCGCCGTCGAACTGCGTCCCGATCTCCTCGATCTGCGGATTGGTTCTATCAATGTGATGCTTCGTGGCACACCTACACCGTTTGACCCGCTGGCCCTAGTGCAGACGATGTCTGGTCCTGAGATTGAACTGACCATCGATCTCAATATGGGTCCGGTCGAGACAACCGTCTGGACCTGCACCTGGACGGATGGATAACCTATATGGAACAGTCTTTGAGCCTGCCATTATTTCCGTTGGGAACGCTGCTCTTTCCTGGCGGTACGATGAATTTGCACATCTTCGAGGAGCGTTACCGACTAATGATTGGGCGCTGTCTATCAACGCAACAACCATTTGGCATTGTTTTGCTCCGGCGTGGTCACGAAGTGATTGAAGGACGGCGAATGGCAATTGCGCCTGAACCCTATGATGTTGGAACGATCGCCGTCATTCAAGAGCATCTGCGCTTGGAAGATGGTCGCTACCTGTTACAGGTCAGTGGTCAGCAACGGTTTCGTATCGTGCAAATTGTCGAACAAGCGCCCTATTTGGTCGGGCAGGTCAACCTGTTGCCCGATCGGGTTGATAGCCAGACGTTGGCCGCTGCTACCGAATTACGCGCCGTGTACCGCCGCTATTGGGAGCGCGTAGCAACTATCACCGGTATGGAACTTGACGTTGAAGAGTTGCCGCTCGAGCCGATCCGGCTGAGCTACGCATTGGCTGATCGGCTCCAGATCGATCCGGCTCAAAAGCAACGCTGGCTGGAAGCAGATGTCACTAGCCGGTTGCGCAGTCTGATCAAAGCCCTACGCACCGAACTCGCCATCTTACCGCGTGGTCCGCAGGGAACTGATCCGCAGAGCATGTTCGGTGGTTGGAATAGTCTTAACTAATTCACAAGCGTATGATCATCGGTTCATGCACGATTCACCTGCATATTGCTGCTGCGCAATCGCTTAAAGATAAGCGTCAGGTGGTGCGCTCGCTGATTGCTCGCATCCGCAATGAATTTAATGTCTCGGTGGCTGAAGTAGATGATCAAGACCGCTGGCAGAGCGCGATCATCGGTGTAGCGGTCGTAGCGACTGATCGTGTCCACGCTCAGCGTCAGCTCGAATCAGTGGTCAGTTTTATCGAGCGTAATCGGCCCGATTGCCCGTTACTGACTTACGAGATCGAGTTGTTGTAAGATCAGAGTGCAGCCCTGGGCAGTATGGCACCCTAATCAAGCACACCGTAAGTTTGAGTAGTATACTGCAGAGAGTAAGTCTGCGCCCAACATACTATTCCCGGGTGCAGAAAGCGCACTTCGCGCTGAATCTGGTACGTATAAGCGTTTTCACCAGCTATTCGGCGAACAGGCCTGTTATGTTGCCTACCCACGGTATTGACAGCATATCCAATGCCGTGCCGTAACAGGCAAGCGAGCCGTAGCCGCGGTTCAAATAGTGTTGGCGCCGGTCACCATCGCCAAAGTCGAGGTTTGACATTGCTCGATCGTGTTGTGAACAAAGATTTGGTGGTGATGGTTAGATACTGTTGCACCCACGGGTTCTCTTTTTGACCCTGGTATGTCCAGGCAGAGATTATGACTGGTGACATCCACCCCTTTCCGTTGCTGGCAATGGTTGGTCAGACCGAATTGAAAACAGCACTCATTCTCGGTTTGATCAATCCGCAAATCGGCGGCATCTTGCTGAGCGGTCCATACGGCGTTGGAAAAACAACGGCGGTGCGTAGCCTACTCGATCTGATGCCGATGGTCACTCGTGAACAGCTCGACAGTGACGGCAAACCACTAGTCGAGCGCATGCGCCTGATCGAGCTACCCCTCAATGCACGTCTCGAAGATGTTGTCGGCGGGATCAACGAACGCGTTGCGCTGGAACAACGGATCGTACGACTAGAGGAAGGGATCCTGGCGCGCGCTCACGGTAATGTGCTCTACGTTGATGAGATCAACCTGCTTGATCAGGCAGTGGTGGATGCGATTCTTGATGCTGCAGCACAAGGCCGCACCTTTGTCCGCCGCGGGGCGATGGTGCGACTCTACCCCAGTCAGTTTGTGCTAATTGGCTCGATGAACCCGGAAGAAGGCTCGTTGCGCCCCCAGATTCTCGATCGCTTTGGGTTGCGCGTCTGGGTCGCACCTGTCACCGATCATCGGGCTCGCCTTGAAATCTACCGGCGCGCCCGCGATTTCCGCGCCGATCCGGTTGGCTTCCGGCAAGCATATGCCACCCAGACCGCAGCGCTCGCTGAAGAGGTGATGATCGCGCGCGAAATTTTACCGCACGTTACCATCCCACCCGACCTAGAAGAGCAAACCCTAACCCTGGTGCAAGAGTTGCGCATTCCCTCGCATCGGGCCGAGATCGCTCTCCTCGAGGGGGCGCGAGCACGTGCCGCCGCCGACTTTCGCAATGTGGTTAATGCGGAAGATATTCGGCGCATCGCGCCACTTGCTCTGACATGGCGCCACAGCGATTGGTTCGAACAGCATACTACCAGTGTCCACACCGAACATGCTGCAATCGCTGCTGCGCTCGACCGAATCTTCCCGGCAGAACCAGTACCACGCCGCCGCAGTCGGCGCAGTACAGTGCGCCAGATCGAAGAGGAAACCTCACCATCATAGGCGAGAAAAGATAAGCCGGCGATAATAGCGTAGCCTACGATTAGCAATCAAAGGAACAGTGCGTTCACCGCCCACACTGTTCCCCTACCACACGTAATATGCCGCATTATGCCACGCCAGGAACCAACCGACGTATCGGTGCCTCTTGTGCCATCCGGTGGGTCAATTGCCAGACGCTGAGACAAAATGCCAGTTGTGCCAGCGTCTGTGCAATCTGCTCGAACCACTGCACAGCGATCGTCTGCGGCACATTATTCGCCATTTGCGACATCCCGATGATAACTGCCAGCACGATGATAAATACCACTGCGATTGCGCGCATATTGCGCTTCCAAGCGCCGATAGCCAGCATGATCAGCAGTGTCACGTTAGCAATCGTTGCCAGCATAATCAGCGGTATCCGCCAGGGGCCACCATTAGCTGCGATGAAGGATGAACCGATCGCAAACAGACCGATGATGATTAGGGGCGTAAGCCACGGCCAGCGGATCCCTTCTTTGCCTTGCAACAACCGTGTGTAACTGTACGTCGCTGTGGCAATGAGGGTGAACCCAGGCGCAATCATTGGAAAGAGGGCCTGACTGAAGAGAGGTACATCAGTACCATTAATAGCCATCAATAACTTCCAGGTCGCTTTCAGCACACCACCAACAGCCATCAAGCCGACGCCGACAAACGCCATCATTCCCAACGTGCGATCGAGTTGCCAGATCGTGCGCGCCAGCAGCGACACTCCGATAATAGAAAAGATCACCGGGAGGTAATCCTCCAGCGCCAGCGAATATTCCATCTCCATCGTTCGCCTCCCGCTCACCTAACAGACTGACATTTACGCTTATTGTATTGCATATCATACAAATTGACAAGGTACGAGGAGCATAAACTACAACATGGCCCCCACATTCACTGCATCATTTGTCAGTTCCAAACGGTATATCTAACAGACATCGTCAAGTTGGCATCACCAAGGGAGGAGTCATGCACGCGCGAGTACACAGTTGCGCCGTGATCGGCTTGGAAGGAATCATTGTCGCAGTCGAAGTTGATGTCGCTAATGGCATGCCCGCATTCAGCGTCGTAGGCCTAGGTGACGCCGCCGTGCATGAAAGCCGCGAGCGTGTACGCTCGGCAGTGCGCAATAGTGGCTTGCTCTTTCCCATGCGTCGTATCACCGCCAACCTAGCCCCAGCCGACATGCGTAAGGTCGGTCCGGCCTACGATTTGCCGATCGCGTTAGGATTGCTTATCGCCACCGAGCAACTCAGGGCCGATATCACCGCAGCAGTGTTTATTGGTGAACTGAGTTTAGACGGCTCACTACGCCACACCGATGGCATTCTGCCAATGGCAACCATTGCCCGCGCCCATGGGTTTCATACCATCTATCTACCGGCGGAAGATGCTGCGGAAGCGGCACTAATCGATGGCTTGCAAATAATGCCAGTGCGATCGCTACGCGAACTGGTTGCGCATCTGAGTGGCGGGGAGCCAATTCAACCGTATCAAAGCCATACGGGCTTCACCCCCACCTTGCCGACTACACTGGTTGATTTCGCCGACGTATGTGGTCAGGAACATGTCAAGCGCGCCCTCGAAGTTGCAGCTGCTGGTGGTCATAATGTGTTGATGAGTGGGCCACCCGGAGCAGGCAAAACGATGTTGGCCCGCGCGCTCCACTCGATCCTACCGCCGCTCAGCTTTGTCGAAGCGTTAGAAGTCACCAAGATCTACAGTGTGGCCGGACAATTACCACGAGAAACCCCTCTGATCCGCGAGCGCCCCTTCTGCGCGCCCCATCACACGGTGTCCAATGCCGGCCTAGTGGGCGGCGGTAGTCGCGTTAAGCCGGGAATGATCTCACTGGCCCACCGCGGTATCCTGTTTCTTGACGAACTTCCTGAGTTTGGTCACCGGTTGGAAGTACTGCGGCAACCTCTCGAAGATCGGATCGTTACCCTCAGTCGGGCGCATGGCAGCATCACCTATCCAGCAGCTTTTATGCTAGTGGCAGCTCAAAATCCGTGCCCCTGCGGCTGGCACGGTGACCCAGAACGTGTCTGCACCTGCTCACCAACGCTGGTCAATCGTTATCAACGCCGCGTGAGCGGACCTCTGCTCGACCGGATCGATATTCACGTCGAAGCACCGCGGATCAAGTATGACAAACTCAGCAGTCTCGTACCTGGTGAATCATCAGCGGCGGTGCGCGAGCGGGTCACTGTAGCTCGTCAGCGCCAGGATGAACGCTTGCGCGGTCACCCACGCTGTCGCAGTAACGCCGACCTCGGCCCCGCCGAAATTCGGGCTTTTTGCGCACTTGACCAGGCCAGCCAGACGCTGCTCAAATCAGCCGTACAGCGCCTTAACCTCTCGGCACGCAGTTACCACCGTATCTTACGCCTGGCCCGCACCATTGCCGATCTTGACAATGCGCCCCAGATTGTAGCCAAACACGTGGCCGAAGCCATCCAGTATCGGCCACGCCAGATCGAGTAGGCGGTATCCGTTACTCTTCAACCACTGCACTGGCAAATAACACGCCGATGAGCGGCCAATCCTCGTAACCGGGACCCCGCAGAAACTGATTGCGATCTAGACCGGTACCAGAGAGATCGCCAAGCATAATCGCCACCCGATCACCCACAAAGGTTTCGTTCAGCGGCGCGCTGAATGTACCATCTGCACCAATGGTCACGGCGGCGATCTCTACCGCGCCGCGGGTGATATTCACAATCCGGATCGGCACACCTGCCGGACCTGTGCCAGTAATCTGACCCTGAGAGAGACGGACTGGCAGATTGATCGTAAATGCAGGCCCCTCAGGCAGATTACTGTAAGGTGGTGGCGGATAGGGATCAGGCGTTGCGGAAACCGACACCATCGGAGCAGGATACGCGCCGGGGTAGGCAGGAACGGTTGTGGGAGTCACAACTGTTGGCGTACTTGGCATATCAGACGCACCGGACGCGCAGGCCGTTAGCATAAACGCAATCATTAGCAGCCACAACCATCCTGATAACCGATTCCAGCGTTGTCCTTTCAAGGCATCCTCACATAATGGTTTTCAAACGACGAGATTGGAACAACCAGCAAGCGATAAGCGACGATCGCTTATCGCCTGCTGAGCTTCATGCTAGTATCGGTATGATAACTACGTATTCGGCAAGTTAAACGCTTCGTAATTCTTGGTATTGAGGTTAGGTTGCACGGTGCCAAACTGAGCAGTTTCCTGGGCAATACCTACAATCTTGCCGCCTGAGGGAACCGTTACCGTCACCGCACAGTTAACACCAAACGGTACACTTCCCATCAACGGCGCTCCTGCAAAACCGCTGAAATTGAAGCTATTTCCAGGAGCGATAGCATCGGTCGTCACCGTCACCGGCGAGCTGGTGCCACACTGGAATGTAGCGGTCATAACCACATCATTGCTTCCCACATTCTGCACAACGAGGGCTGAAGTTACACCTGCCACATTACGCTTGAACAAGGGCGCAGCTAGACGATGCGTGGCTGAGTCCTCGCCAAAGCAGGTATAAGCGGTGGCGCGAACCGGCGTACCACTAAAGTTAGATTCATTCACGACCCCAACGAGAATGTTATTTGTTGAACCAACCAGCTCAACAGTTGCTGCTGCCAGATTGCCATCTGGCATGCCACCCATGGTGCCTGGGTTAAACCTTGAGAAGACTACCGAGCCATTGGCTGGGATCGAGACGCCATTCTGAGTGTAGGTCGCGTTTACATTGGCGCCCTGATACACCTTGTAGGTAACATTGACTGTCACACTAGTGTTCGAGGTATTGAAGATAGTCATTCCAGTCGTGCGACCGGCAAACTCACTTTTGATAACTGGGCAATAGATCTTGTTGTCAGCTTCGGTGTTGGCAAACATGGAAGCTGACAGTACCAGTTGCGCTGGCGACTGACCGGTTTGGAACTCAACGTAAGCGCCAACAATATTGCCTGACGTTGAGGTCACCGATAGAGAGCCGAAGCAAGGCGAGGTATTCGGGTTGGTACCACAACCCGTGCTGGCCATCGGCGGCGAGAAATCATTCGGTACGAGGAAGACTGAACGATTTGCTGGGATGGTAAGGGTACGGGTGTGAACGCTGCCATTGTTCGCGCGAATAGTAGCCGTAATCGCAGCATCACTGCCAGCGGCCTGAACGGAGAAGACAGTTGTGCGGTTTCCGTAGTTGTTCTTCACCACCGGATAGAAAATTGTGGTCCCAGCCTGTGAAGAACCCCGGAAGAATTCCGCCGCATTGCCGCCCGCCACACCCAGACCTGGGAATGCCGAGAGCACATTATTTTGAATGGTGCCAATTGCAACAACAGGTTGAGTCGAAGAAACGACCGCTGAACCGCTGCCCGAGGCTAGTGGTGGCGACACATCAACCGTGCCACTAGCATTGTTACCACCAGCCACAAAAACCTTCGAAGCACCAGCGTTCAGTGAAAAACTAGCCGTCGACGGGGTGCTTGAAGTTGATTGCGGATATACTGATATTGTCACGTCAGCCGTGCCCGTACCGACATTTTGAATAGTTGCCGTCGAATACCATCCTGATCCGGGCAAGGGCTGAGCATGCGCTATAGCAGCGATACTCAACATCAACACGAGGGAGAACAGACTGAGTACAACGCGTCTACGCATACGAATGAACCTCCTCAATACAAACGTGCAACTGGAAGACCAGACACTCTATGTACGCTCATTGTGCCAATAGATCGAGGTTAAGCCAATAATCCGAAAGGATTAATCGCCCCTCACCAAGAGAGTAATGCTAGTCAAGGTATCCCAGACTGCGGAGGCGATCGAGCACTTCTTGTTCGGCTGCTTCACTTTCCCAATCGGTCTGATTGAGCGGTCGGCGCGTTTCATCCGTCTGTGTGGCGCTTGGAGATGCGCGTAATCTATCTGGTTGCAGATCGACCGGGTTGGTCGTTAGGAATTCAACCAGCACCCGCCCATCTTGCTCGGCTGCGGAAGGGATCCCTAACAGCTGCATAACTGTGGGCGCCACATCAATAATCTGCACTTCGGCCAGTTTGCCTTGCCGCGGGATGGCGGGACCGCTTATAGCCAGCAGACCTAATGGCCGATGAATTCCCGTGAAGTGTGACCCAGGCGGTGCAAAGATACGATCACTGGCCATTTCGCGCCACGATTGCGCTACATAGCTCATCCCTCGCATTATCACATTGAGATCTGGGCCATAACTGGCATACGGACCGCGATACAGATCTTTTCCACGATAGACAGCATCGACCACCGGTTGACCATCGTCGGTGAGCTGGAAGAGGGCCTCCGTAATTTCCGTGAGGAGCGCCTCGTACTCGGCACCTGGCGTCACAATACCTTCCGGTTCACGGCCTTTTAGGTTAATATAAATTTGACCGATGTTCCCAAAGCTGTACGCTTTAGTTTGCGACCAATCGATAGCATCAGCTAGCAACTGAGTAGCTGACGGGGCCAAATACCGCTGCCAGCTAATTGGGATTCGATGACGCAACCATGTCCAAAAGCGACCGTTTAATTTTGGCGAGAGTTGCTCACGCGAGATACCGAAGGTAATCGCTAGGCGCCGGAACGCATTCTCACGCGGTGAGGGCGTGCGGCGTTTTAACCAACCACGCTGTTCTAGCCAAACGTTAAGAAAAACCTCACGATAGAGCGGCCCGCCACCATGGTCCGATACCAAGACAATCGTAGTCTCGGGGCCGGCCGCTCGCACCAGACGGCCAATTTCTTCATCAAGCAAGCGATGGATTTTTAAGATGGCACCACCGAACCGTTGCGCCTGTTCAGGATCGTGCAACGGATGGTTCGGATCCATATGATGCCAGAAGAAAGTTTCCACCTCATCAATGGCCCGATACACGATCATCCCCAGTTGCCAGGGATAGCGCTCCATGAAGCGCAGCATCGCCTCTGTTTGGCTACGGGTTACCGCTGCCAGATCAATCAACCATTGTAGTTCGCGTCCAGGTGCGAATTCCGTCACCGGTTCGATCTGGTAACCCCGGGCTAGTAATTCTTCACGCAAATGCGGCGGATACGTAAACTGGCCACTTATTGGCGCGCCTAAACCAGATACCATGATGCCGTGTACCGGCGCAGGGGGATATGTCATAGGCACATTGAGTGCCAGGACAAACTTCCCATGCTCGCTAGCGTAATCAAACATTGTCTTGAAGGTTGTTTGGTCACGCCGCGTACTAACAAGATGGTAACTCCCAGGCGCCAGGCGAACGAAATCAAAAATGCCATGCTTCCCAGGATTTAAACCACTGATGAGAGATGTCCAGGCAGGTGGAGACATGACTGGTATCGTCGAACGAAGTGGCGCAAACGACCCGTTTTGTAAGATAGCGCCAATATTCGGCAACCACCCAGCGGCGACCCAAGGTTCGATCAAATCAAGATCTGCGGCATCAAGGCCGATAATTAGCACGCGGCTCATAATTCACCTCCTACAATACGATGGCGGTTGCGCACGCGCAGCCAGTGATAGAGAGCTTGCAGCTCGGCGCTCCGAATGCCGCCAAAAGCGTACAAGGCAACGAGATAGGTCAGTGTTGTAAGCGCCGCGATCACGAACCATGGTATGTGCCACCATTGCCCGCACACAAATGCACTCACCATCGCTGCGCTGGCGCCAAGCGCTGGCCAGAGAACAGGCCAAACCGACCAGCGGCACAATTCCTGCCGCACAATCCAGAAACACCAAGCAAAGACTAACGCTGCCGAACCTACCTTCGCAATGGCAGCTCCGATCAGCGTATATGTTGACTGCAGCATCAGATTGAGACTGATGTTCAAGAGCATACCGCCGAATTGCGGCAGTACTGCGCGATGTTGGATACCCGCAGTCAACATCAGTCGTCCGTTCGGCACCAACAATACGATCCAAAGAAACGACCAGATCAGCACCTGTAAGACTGGAGCTGCAATAGTAAAGGACTGCCGATATAAGATCGATACGATATGCGGCGCATAGAACGTGATTGACAAACACAGGAACAATGCGCCATATAGCAACAAGCGCATTGATTGTGTATATGCGACCAAAGCCTTTTCGCGATCTTTATAATAGACTGCCGAAAATATTGATAAAATAACTTGACGCAAGCTATTAGGAATTATCAACAGCGCGTTTAATAACGTCCCCGCCGCATTGTACGCACCGACAATCACAATATCATTGGCACCGCCACCAGAAAGTAGCAGACTATCGAAGTTACTTTCGAGTGAAGCCATCAAAGCCATGAGAAATAGCGGTGCTTCAGCGCGAAAATAGGATCGCCATAAGTGAGGATGAAACGAGAACGTAGGCCAAAAAAACTGTTTAACCACCAGACCAAAATAGATGAATGCGCCCAGCCAGCTCGTCATCGCGACTATCAAGGCTACGGCTGCGCTGTTCCCCCACAACCAGATGATGATAGCGCCGGCCAAGACTCGCGATACACCAGCTAAGGCGTTAATTGCAACAATATAGTGAATACGATTTGTAGCAATAAAAAACGCTTGAAAGAGATTTGTAACACTTTCTGGAATGAGTGTTGATCCAATCAAGATAATAACCAGAATCGTGTAATGATTATACAAACTGAACGTTATCAACCAAATCCATAAACCGATAAAAATGATAGATGCGGTTATGATTCGTGCCAGCAAAAAATTACCTAATGTTACCTGACTTTCGGTAACATCACGTGATGCTTCCCGGTTGAGTAACTGTTCTAGACCGCCGAGACAAAATGCGGTGAGTAATCCGGTGTAGACGAATCCCACACTAAAGGTACTGGCCTCAATCTGGTTAGCTTGCCATGTCAACAGAATAAAAAAGATCGCATTTGACATGCGGGCCAGTAATTCGGCAACCACTGCCAGCCCAGTCCCGCGAATTGCGCGCCATAACCAGAATGTCATAATGGAAGCTGCCTTTGTTGGTGAACGATGTACGGTCCAGGCGGAACCCAGGATGCCGGTGCCGCAATAACATTACCATAGCCCCGCCCTGGCTGTTGTATTTGGTGGATGTAGATTGCCGGATCGTGTGGATTGGCGACTGGCACAATCTGATCTTTGCGCGAATGGTACCGCCAGAACCGATATCCAAACTGGCTCAAGAATTCCCAGATAACGGTTTGCTGGCCAAATTTTCGATTAAATTCGCATAGAATCAACGGTTGATGATGTTGTTGAAACAGATCTGTCGCGTGCGACAACACAGCCTCTTCGGCACCCTCTACGTCTATTACTATGAAGTCTACGCGATCGATGTGATTGGTTCGTAACCAGGTATTCAATTGCGCACCAGGTACCGACTCATACGGTTGCGCAGGATGCCGCGGGAGCAACGACGCTTGCATCGCTGAGGATTCGTGAAACAGCCGCATCTCGCCATCACAAGCACCGAGTGCTAGCCGAAACGCCGCAATATTATCTGGCACCAACCCCCGCAATCGATTCCAGAGAATATTGATCTGTAATTGCTGGTAAGTTGTCATCGCTGGTTCAAAGGCATAGACCATACCCCGCGGCAAGAGTTGGGCTAGCGCCAGCGTGTAGAGCCCAATATGAGCGCCAACATTGAGCGCAATCATATCGGGTTTGACAAGTGCTGGTAGAATGAAAAATTCAGCTTCGTACAGCGGCAGACGATGGATAAACAGCGAGTATTCATGTTTCAAGGCCGGGACAATGCATTCAAACGCTGGGGCATACGGTATCCGAAGAATGGCTGGTTGGTCGAGTACCCCCCTGACACGGCGCCAATACCATTCGATAGTACGCTTCAGAAGCGTTTGCCACGGGAGCTGTCCGGCAGGATAGACAAATTTTTGCGCCCAGCGCCATTCCACAAACTGCTTGATGAGCGGAACCTGCGGCCAAACAGTCATCGTTGCATACCTCTCGCCATACCATCGTACCACGCTAATCGGCTCAACAAGAGACCAGGGACAGTTTGTGGGTACGCGCGCAATTCTGGATAGCGAGCATATCGTTCGATACAGTCGAGTACCGCCAGGAAAGGCGCTAGCGTCCTTAACCATCTCGGACGGCCAAATGCTATATCAGTGCGCCGATAACGGCCGGTAAACTCGGGATAGCGTGGATAAATGGCGACATAGCTCCGCCCAAAAGCAGATAAATGACGCCAAAGATCGCCGCTACTCAACCGATGATGCACGTGTTTGACGATAGCTGCCGGTTCGAAGAATAGGCGATAGCCACGTCGCCGCATCCGAAAGGAAAGATCTGCATCTTCGCCTGACGCTCCCGGAAACCGTTCATCAAAGCCACCGAGTTCGGCAAAGATATTGCGCCGGATACTCAGATTAAGGCTGGGGAGAAATGGACGTTCACCAGCAGGACGCGTAGCAAGAAAAGGTGTAAACACGGCCAGATTATCACAAAGATGCCAGTACTGCGTATCATCGAACGTTATCCCACCGCCAACCACGACTTCGCCCCGTTCATGGGCTTGCACGTGACAGGACAAACACTGGGGATGAGCCAGACAATCTGCATCGAGAAACCATATAATATCGCCGCTAGCCTGCGCAGCACCATGGTTGCGCGCGCACGCAGCACTGACTGGGGTAGGTGTTTCGATAAAACGAACGGGTTGTTGACGAATGATCCGCCGCTCATCGTCACGGCCAACGACAATTATCTCGCTGGGCGCAACCGTCTGTTGATATAGCGCTGCTAATACCTCGGCAATAAGCGGCGCATTCAAACTGGGAATAACGACTGAAACGTTCATTACCTGTTTACCACGCTCGCACCTGACCAATCATTGTCTCCGGAATGGGCTGACGAAGGTATGCCAGTATGGTTGGCGCTACATCGTAAATAGTGATGTCTTCAATCTTTGGTGTTGAGGATGGGCGTTTTGGATCATAGAAGATATACATACCAAATTGGGAATGATTGGCATCATCGGGGCCAGTATCGTTGTCAAACGTGTAAATATCAGCATATCCAACACTGCCAACCGCGCGCCAATCGAGATCGCCAAAATATACGATGAGATCAGGAGCAATACCCTGGACCTGTCGATAGATAGCTTCTGGCTTGAAGATCCGATTCTGCAAGGGTCGTCCCTGATGATCGCGTAGGGACTGCAAACGGTCAATCAGTTCGTCGCGCAGACGGTCGTATTCAGCACTGTTGACTATACCCTGCGGCTCGCGACCAGCCACATTCAAAAAGATCCGACCGTAATAGCCGCCCGATCCCCAAACGCGAGTGCGTTGCCAATCGATCGAGCATCGCTCTAGTGGAGTCGGCTGCGTTGGATACGCGGTCAAGACGAGATACCCTTCGCGGATCAGCCACTCGTTCAGACAAAACCCGCCTTGCATGGCCTTAGCACCATGATCGGAAATCACTAAGACCGCTGTGTTATCGTCAACAGTGTTGAGCAACTGACCAATCTGCTGATCAATGAATTGATAATAATCATGAATCGCGCTAGCAAAAGGACTATTCTCAACGTATTTGGGATGCGTTGGATCCATATCCTTCCAAAAACCGTGATGGATTCGATCCACACCCATCTCAACCATCATCATAAAATCATAGGTATTGCGTTCTAATAAGCGGCGACAAATAATAAACCGTTGCTCAGCCAGACGATAAATGTCTCGCAAAATACGCGCTTTATCGGGTGAGCGAAAATTGGGGACATCAACCAGAAATTCATCACCTAGCCAGGCCAGAATGTCATCGCGCAATGCAGCAGGATACGTAAACTGGATCTGCGCATTTGGCGTCAAAAAGCAACTCACCAACTCGCCATTGACGGGTGTCACAGGATACGTCGGCGGTACGCCAATCACGCCTACCCGCTTACCACGAGCGCCGAGGATATCCCATAAACGCGCTACTTTTACTGAGCGCGACGTAGCCGTGGTCATTGCCGTATAACTGTAGTCAGCCCGATTCCGAAAACCATAAATACCTAGCTGCCCTGGATCCTGACTGGTCATCATACATGTCCAGGCTGGCACCGTAATCGCTGGAATACAGCTCTCTAACCGACCATAGATACCGTGCTGCATCAGCGATCGTAACACTGGTAGATCATGAAGCCAACGATCAAAGATCAGTTCTGGTGCAGCACAATCTAGTCCGATCACTAAGATTTTTTCAGCACGGGCAGCACTCGTCATCATTGCTCTGTTCCCCGCCTAGATGTTAAGACCATTTCACTGTAACCCCAATACCACGCACTCTTTCCCCACGCGACTCCTGGGAAACAACGCCAGTAAGACCAGAGTTGCGGATATCGGTAATACCACCGCACTGTATCGAATATAGCCAACAGGGGCGCTGCCGCCATCAATACCCCTACCCACGGTCGCAGCCTGCACGGTAGAGTCGAGCGTCCCAAACTCGCGTAGCGCTGATGCAGTATAACCTGAATTCGCCCAAACGCGCGCAGATGACGTGCCACCGTCGTAGCAGTAACCCGCGGTGGCCGGTGATAGACTTGCGCCGCTGGCGTAAAAAACAATCGCTGACCACGATTGCGCAAACGTAGACTGAGATCGATATCCTCCCCAGCTGCACCGGCAAATTGTTCGTCAAACCCACCTACGGCCTGGAACAGTGTTCGAGAGATGCTCAAATTGCAGCTAGGCAGATAGGGCCGTTCTCCGGCTGGCATTGTGTTCAGAAAGGGCGTAAATGCCAGTAAATTATCACACAGTCGCCAATAGGCATCATCGGTTTCGAGGACAATACTGCCACCAACCACACTGTGACCAGCGCGATGCTGTTCGAGATGCCGTTCTACCAGCTGCGGATGCGCAATGCAATCTGAGTCGATGAACAATAAAATATCGCCGCTAGCCAAACTGGCACCAAGGTTACGCGCTGCCGCGGCTGACAATGGTTGACCGGTCGGCACCAGCCGCGCTGGTGCGGTCACGGCACCGGCCTCAGCGAGACCAACCACGATGATTTCGCCCACAGCATGGTAGCTACTCTGACGGTAGAGCGCCTGTAACACTTCGCCAATCATTGGCGAATGCAATGTGGGAATAATAATCGATACGTTACGGAATTGCATTTTCTTCCTGCCGACTTGCGTGACCAGTGAGTTGCTGGTACTATAACAGCAATGTTATTATAATTGAAGTAACTCGTCTTGTTTTTCAGGAGTATTTACATGAATACCAATCCAACTGATGAACAATTAGGCAAACATCTCGCTCCAGGTACCCGTCATTATCGTGCTTTTGTGAGCCATCCTGACAATTATGATATTGTTGCCGCACTTCAATTTAATTTATTAACATCACTGGGATTGCGTGAATATCACTATTTGCTTGATATTGGTTGTGGCTCGCTACGTGGTGGACGATTATTCATCCCGTATTTGCTCAGTGGTCACTACTTTGGCATTGAGCCAGAACCTTGGCTGATTGAAGAGGGAATCAAGCACGAATTGGGTGATGCTATCATCGCGCTCAAAAAGCCAACATTTTCCCATAACCGATCGTTCAATCTTGAGGTTTTCAATCGAAAATTTGATTTCCTGCTAGCGCAATCTATTTTTTCCCACGCATCAGCAGCGCAAATTCGCACATGCGTTGCTTCGGCACGCAAAGTCATGGAACCGCATGCTATCTTCGTGGCTAATTTTGTTGAGAGTCATGTCAATTACGAAGGTGATGAGTGGGTGTATCCCGGTGGTTCATACTATACGATGAATTTCATGCGTAATTTAATCGCCGAGGAAGGTCTGGCATGTGTTCCTATCGATTGGCCCCACCCCGTAGGATTGCGCTGGATCTTAATAGTGCATCCTGATCAAACGAATCGCCCGTTTTTGCGCGATATGGAGGTTCTAACGTTACGGGCTGAGCGCGATGCAGCCCTTGCCAAGCTCCGCACACTCGAGCAACATCCGTATGTGCGCTTCGGGCGAACGATTCGCCGCTGGGCATTAGCGCTGATGCGCCGCCAGTAATTCTTACTTCAATTCCATCAAATATGCCACCAAGGCTTCGATCTGCGTTGATCGTAAATCGACTCCATATGTGCGCGGCATAAGACCGGCTGGATATCCCGGCGTCAATACGGCGTCTGGATCGACAATCTCACGCCGCAACCACTCGGCAGCGCTGAGCCCTTCATTATTGGAGGCAGCGCGTGTACCGATCCCGGCCAGCGACGGGCCGAGCGCAGTTGAGGCAGCAGGATCAAGGCTATGACAGCCGAGGCAGTAGATGGTGTAGATACGCGCCCTTCAGCCACCGGATCGGGTGGTTCGGAACGCTGGCAGCTGCTGATGACGCCTACCAGCACAATTAACGCGAGCCAGCTGCTAATTCGGCCATAAGTTGTTCGAGCTCGGCCAGCCATACGGTAGCTCCGGCATCGCTCGGCGCGCGCCAGTCGCCTCGCGGCGAGAGTGAACCGCCTGATCCGACTTTAGGGCCGTTGGGCATGGCCGAGCGCTTAAACTGGCTGATTTGGAAGAAGCGGTAGAGAAAGACCCGTAACCAGTGCACGATGGTCGTAAGATCGTAGGAGACCCGTGCCGACGTTGGAATCCCTTCGGGCCACTCACCGCTATTCGCATCACCCCAGGCGTGCATAGCTAGGAAAGCGACTTTACTCGGACGAAAGCCGTAACGGGTGATGTAGTAGAGATTGAAGTCTTGTAAGGCATACGGCCCGATGATTGCCTCGGTACGCTGGGCTGGTTTGTCGTCGTTGTTGGCTGTCGCGGGTACGAGTTCTGGCGAGATTTCGGTGGCCAAAATGGCTTCTAGCACTCGATTTGCGACTTCGCCTAGCTCACCAGTGCGAATGATATACCGTATCAAATGTTGGATGAGCGTTTTGGGCACCGAAGCGTTGACATTGTAGTGCGCCATCTGATCGCCAACGCCGTATGTGCACCAGCCAAGTGCCAGTTCGCTCAGATCGCCCGTCCCGACAACGATACCATTGTGATAGTTTGCTAGCCGAAATAAGTGTGACGTACGTTCACCGGCCTGAACATTCTCAAAGGTGACATCATAAACCGGAACACCATCACTTGCGGGGTGGCCCAGATCGCGTAGCATCTGCAGGGACGAAGGACGAATGTCGATTTCGTGTGCACTGACGCCCAGCGCCGCCATGAGGGCATGGGCATTAGTGCGAGTCTGACTGCTGGTGGCAAAGCCGGGCATTGTGTAGGCTAACACATTCTGGCGCGGCAAGCCGAGCCGATCCATCGCTCGCGCAGCAACGATCAAGGCCTGCGTGCTGTCTAGACCGCCAGATACACCAATAACAAGTTTTTCGACTCCTGCGCTACGCATGCGTTGGATGAGACCATGCACTTGAATGTTGTACGCTTCGTAGCAGCGTTCATCGCGCGTAGCCGGATCGGCAGGCACGAAGGGAAAGCGAGGAATCCGTCGCCGCAAATCGCTGACAACCGGTGGTGTGATGGTTAGCCTAATTTGGCGTATGCGACGCAACTGGTCACGATAATCGCTGATAGTGTCGCTAAAGCTGGTCTGACGCATGCGATCCTGCAGTAGCCGCTCGAGATCAACATCGGCGAAGATAATCTGCTCGTCATCACAAAAGCGTCGCGATTCGGCCAGCAGTTCACCGTTCTCACAAATCAGTGCATGACCATCCCAGGCGAGATCGGTTGTGCTTTCACCCAAACCAGCAGCTGAGTAAAGGTAGACCGCTAGCGCACGAGCCGATTGCCCCATACACAGAGAACGTCGATAGTCGGCCTTACCGATAGTGATGTTCGAAGCTGACAGATTGCAGAGCACGGTTGCACCCGCTAGGGCAGCGAACGTGCTCGGTGGCAGGGGTGTCCACAGATCTTCGCAGATCTCGACGTGTGCAGCAAAGCCGGGGATGGACTCTACCGCATAGATAAGATGTGTACCAAACGGAGCCATTTGACCGGCTACTAGGATAGTGTCGCTGATAGCGTCGCGCGCAGCGGCGAAGTGCCGTTTTTCGTAAAATTCGCGGTAATTGGGTAAATAACTCTTTGGGGTTACTCCTACGATCTGCCCACCACAGATCGCGACTGCACAGTTGAAGAGACGCCCCTCATGGCGTAGCGGCGCGCCTACCAGGAGCAACGCATTGATAGTGGTCGAAGCCGTGACGATATTGGCTAATCCCTGTTCCACAGCATCGAGCAACACCGTTTGCTGGAAGAGATCGTCGTTGCTATATGCTGAGATGCCGAGTTCAGGGAATAACACTAGCACAGCGCCCTCGGCGGCAGCACGGCGAGCCAGCGCAATCGTGCGTTCGGTGTTGAACGCCGGATCGGCGATGCGTACCGCTGGAATGGCAACCGCCAGCCGGGCAAATCCATGGCGATAGATCGACGAGAAAGGATGCATCTGAATCATAATGGTGAGGGCATCTGCTTTGGATGCGCAGTGGGAACCTGTGCTTTCATTGTCCCTCCACAGTATACCGCGCCTGGCAGACGCTGTACAATAGAGATATGAAAACTCTGACACAGTACTGCAAAGACGCCCAGCCTTAGCAGAAGCGGTTGCTCATAGGTGCAGCCGTGCAATCGGGCACGTCTTGCCGACCGCCGCGTTGCGGATGAAAGGAGCGAACAATGACTGTGATCGCTGACGGGCCGCTGACAACGCTACCTTGGCGCCTACTGATTAATGGCGAGTGGCGCGAAGCAGCGAACGGAGCCACATTCGCAGTCGTTAATCCGGCTAACGGTACGGTGTTAGGCTATGTACCTGACGCTGGCGTCGCCGAGACACGAGCAGCAATTGCTGCGGCCGTGGCGGCACAACCGGGATGGGCGGCAACACCTGCCGGCGAGCGAGCAGCGTTATTGCGCCGTGTGGCAACCATGATGCTCGAACGGCAGTCAGAGCTGGCCACCATTATGACCTTAGAGCAGGGCAAACCACTGGCCGAGGCGCGGAGTGAAATCGCCTATGCGGCCAGCTTCCTAAGCTGGTTTGCAGGCGAAGCTGAACGGATCTACGGAATGACGATCCCTGCCTCGAGCAACAACAAACGCATCTTGGTGCTGCGCCAGCCAGTTGGCGTTGTCGCGCTGATTACACCTTGGAACTTTCCCAGCGCAATGATTACGCGCAAAATGGGACCTGCTCTCGCCGCTGGCTGCACTGTGATCTGCAAACCAGCTGAACAGACACCACTCTCGGCCCTGGCATTAGGCCAGCTCTTTACCGAAGCTGGTGCACCACCCGGTGTCGTAAACATCATTACCTGCCAGAATCCGCGTCCTTTTGCAGATACCATCTTTGCCGACACCCGTGTGCGCAAGATTAGTTTTACCGGCAGTACCGAAGTTGGTAAAGAGCTAATGCGTCGCTCGGCTGATACGCTCAAGCGCATTTCCCTGGAGTTGGGTGGCAACGCCCCATTCATCGTCTTTGCCGATGCTGATCTGGAAGCGGCAGTGCGTGGCGCTATCGCTTCCAAATTTCGCAATGCCGGTCAGACATGCGTGTGCGCCAATCGCATCTTCGTCCAACGTCCCATCTATGCCGACTTTGCCGAGCGCTTTGCCGCTGAGGTCGCGCGGTTGACGGTCGGCGACGGTTTGCAGCCGGGCGTGCATATCGGCCCGCTGATCGACGAACAGGCGCGTGCTAAAGTGGAGCAGCACGTGCAAGAGGCGCTCACTGCTGGGGCCAAAGTGCTAGTGGGCGGTGGCCCAGCACCGCTCGGCGGCAATTTCTGGCTACCAACGGTCTTGTTCGACGCGCGCAGTGATATGCTGGTCGCTCGTGAAGAGACATTTGGCCCGGTGGCGCCTCTCATTCCCTTCGACGATGAGGCCGAAGTGATCCGTATGGCCAACGACACTCCCTACGGTCTGGCGGCTTATGCCTTTACCCGCGATATAGGGCGGGTTTGGCGGCTGGCGGAAGGGCTAGAATACGGTATCATCGGGATCAACGATCCCCTCCCTTCGACAGCGCAAGCCCCCTTCGGCGGCGTTAAACAGAGCGGGATCGGGCGCGAAGGCGGGCCGACTGGGATCGATGAGTACCTGGATATCAAGTATGTCTCGATTGGTATCTGACCAGCTCGATGTTGCAGTGATTGGGGCTGGTGCGGCTGGGTTATCAGCGGCGCGTGTCCTCCATGATGCTGGTGCGCGGGTAGCGGTGCTCGAAGCCCGAACACGCATCGGTGGCCGGATCTGGACCGAGCGTAGCTGCGGGCCATACCCAATTGAACTCGGTGCTGAGTTGATCCATGGTGCGCAGACGAGCACGGTTGCACTGGCTCAGATGGCTGGACTGACACTTGACGAAGTGGATCGGTATAACGGTTTGCGGTGGGGTACCCCTGCCCGACTGGTTTCCGCACTGCCACCAGCTGATCCCGAGCGGCGCGCAATCGTGCAGGCGCGTAGAGTATGGAACGACCTGGCGACACGCTATCCTGACCAGGGAGCTGATTGTTCACTAGCTGCGGAGCTACTTCACCATGAGTTGGATCCGTCTGCACTGGCGATCGCCGATGTGGTGCTGGCTCAAACCTGTTGCGCCGAATTAGAGACGCTGAGTTGTGTCGATCTGGCTCGCGAGCAACGGATCGATCAGGCCGGGCCGCGTGAGTTTCGCCTGCGGGAACGGTACGATACGCTGCTCAATTGGCTGGCCCGCGATCTCGATTTGCGCCTCGGTATGCCAGTGCGAGCGCTGGTTGATCACGGTGACGCAGTGACGATTGACGCCAACTTCACAACCCTGCGTGCGCGCCGGTGTATTGTGACGGTACCAGTGGCAGTGCTGGCCGCTGGAATGATCCGCTTCGAACCACCACTGTCACCTGTAAAACAAGCTGCCATCACCGCGTTTCGTACCCGTCCAGCAACCAAGCACTTTTTCTGGTTCGATGCTCCCTTATGGGATGAAGGCTTTACATACGCCGCCCACCTTGGTCTTTTCGCCCGCTGGTGGACGCCAGCGCATCCAGATTTAGCGGCGCCATTAGTGTGTAGCTACGTGACTGCTGAACGAGCCGCAACGCTCGACCGGCTGCCCGATACATTGGTACGCGATGTGGGGCTAGCTGAGCTGAGCCGGATCCTAGGCCGTAGCGATGTGGCTGAACGCTGCGTTGGTTTTCGCCGCTACTGCTGGGCCGCTGACCAGTATGCGCGGGGCGGCTATGCCCATTTGCCGCCAGGAATGGCTTGGGCCCGACCTGCACTGGCCGCTGCCGCCGGGAACATCCACTTCGCCGGCGAAGCTACGGCCTTCGATAGCAACCCGCAAACGGTGCACGGCGCTATCGATAGTGGTCGGCGCGCGGCACGGGAGTGTCTAGAGGCATAACCAAATGAATTGTAACCAGCATAAGGAGTATCCATGGAGTATCTGATCGACCGGCTACGCGCCGCGCTACGGACTGCTGGCATTCCAGCGACCGAAGCCGATTTTGCTGGCATCGTTGAAAAAGGTTTCCTCAACCGTTTTCCCGAGGTTGAACACCTGCTCGACGCCGTTGATCACGAGCAATTACCTGATTCGCTCGACGCTGCCAGTCTACCACCGGCCGCCAGCCCACCCAACGGCGATCTCCCGACGAGCGATGATCCGACAACTATTAGTGGCATTGCTACTCTGTTGCAGCGGCAGGCCATCTCGCCAGTAGAACTGGTTGAGCAAGCATTAGAGCGGATTTCTCAATATGACTCCGAATTGAACGTTTTTCAGATTGTTATGGCCGAGAGCGCACTGGCTGATGCTCGTGTTGCGGCCGCTGAACTTGCTGCCGGCCACGCGCGTAGCCCGTTGCATGGCGTACCAATCGCTGTCAAGGATCTGTTCGATGTGGCCGGTTACCCAACGGCAGCCGGATCGCGCATCCGCGCCGGAGTGATAGCGGCAACTGATGCCACCGTCGTTAAGCGCCTGCGCGCTGCCGGCGCCATCATTATCGGCAAAACTCGGATGTCAGAATTTGCCTACTCCCCTGGATCGAACAACGCTCATTACGGTTCGACGGCCAACCCCTACCATCGCCAGCGCGATAGTGGCGGTAGCAGCAGTGGTAGCGGTGTGGCAACGGCAACCGGCATGGCTTTTGCAGCCATCGGCACCGACACAGGGGGATCGATCCGTATTCCGGCAGCGCACTGTGGGATCGTCGGGCTTAAACCGACCTACGGTCGCGTGAGCCTTGCTGGCGGGTTTCCGCTCTCCTGGTCACTCGATCACGCTGGCCCAATGACCCGCACAGTCACCGATGCCGCCCTCTTGCTTAGTGTAATCGCTGGCCCCGACCCGCACGATTCGCGTACCTTACGTCCAGCGCCTGATGTTACCGTTGGCGGACTAACTGCCGGTGTGCGTCACACGCGAGTAGGTTTATTAACAGCTGACGGGAGTGGTCAGGCCCTGGCCAGTACCGACGAGCTGCTGGCAATGCAGCGCGCCGCCGAGGCGTTGGCCGGGCAGGGTGCGATCGTGACCCCCATCGAAATGCCTGAATTGGAAGAGTTACGTCTGCTCAATCAGGCTTTACTAGCTATGGAGGCAGCGGCACTACACTTGCCATGGCTACGAACGCGACTCGACGATTACGGCGAATTTATGCGGCACCGCATCCTGGCCGCCTTCATCTACGCCCCCGTCGATCCGACGCGTGTGCAACAGGCACGGGCGATCTTACGACGACGCGTGGCAATGCGATTGGCCGAGATTGATCTGCTGATCACACCAGTCACACCTGGGCCAGCGCCAGCACTGGGTATACCAACGCCAACTTCGTTCACCGGCCCGTGGAACTTCCTGGGCTGGCCAGCGATCAGCCTGCCCACTGGCCTAGGCAACGACGGTGTGCCGCGCGCCGTACAGTTTATTGCCCGTCCTTGGAACGAACCGCTCCTATTACGCGCCGCCTACGCCGCAGAACAGGTATTGGGACGAGTAACGCCATTTCTGTAACACGAGGCACTATGCTAAAATTGGCGCTTAGGCCGCGCAACGTTGAAGCGGCGCAGAGCAGCATTGAGGAGCGGCTGCAATGTTTCGTACAGTACTGGTTGCAAATCGGGGCGAGATTGCCCTACGGGTGATGCGAGCTTGTCGTGAGTTGGGATTGCGCTGCGTGGCTGTATATTCTGAGGCCGATCGCGACGCACCTCACGTTACCTATGCCGACGACGCATATCTGCTCGGCCCAGCATCACCCACTGAAAGCTATTTAAATATCGAAGCCATACTGCGTGCTGCCAAAGCTACCGGTGCCGAAGCCATCCATCCTGGTTACGGCTTTCTGGCCGAAAATGCTAGCTTTGTGCGGGCAGTAACGGCGGCCGGCCTGGTCTTTATTGGGCCGCCAGCTGAAGCAATGGAGCGGATGGGAGGCAAGACCGCAGCGCGTCGCGAAGCCACCGCAGCTGGAGTACCGGTCGTACCTGGTGTGCTTGAACCAGTGACCGACGCTGCCGAAGTGCGTCGGCTGGGCAAGGAGTTTGGCTACCCAATTGCAATCAAGGCGGTCGGCGGCGGCGGTGGCCGTGGTTTGCGCGTGGTGCGTTCACCGGAAGAGGTTGATGAAGCGTTCGCGGCTGCGCGGCGGGAAGCCGAAGTGGCTTTCAAGAATGGTGAATTGTACGTTGAAAAGTATCTGGATGATCCGCGCCATATCGAGATTCAGGTGCTGGCCGACGCTTATGGCAACGCGGTAGCACTCGGTGAACGTGACTGCTCAGTCCAACGTCGTCATCAGAAGTTGATTGAAGAATGCCCCTCGCCAGCACTGACACCAGAATTGCGCGCCGAGATGGGGGCGGCCGCCGTGCGATTGGCGAAAGCGGTCGGTTACGTGAGTGCCGGTACGCTCGAATTCCTCTATCAAGACGGACGCTACTATTTCCTCGAGATGAACACCCGGATCCAGGTCGAGCACACCGTGACTGAGATGACCTACGGCATCGATCTGGTGGCAGCCCAAATCCGGATTGCCCAGGGTGAGAAATTGTGGTTCAAGCAAGAAGATCTGGTGCCGCGCGGTCACGCCATTGAATGCCGCATCAACGCCGAAGATCCACTGCACAACTTCCGTCCTGCGCTAGGAGCCATCGGTGAATACCGTGAGCCGGTCGGGTTTGGCGTGCGGGTTGATAGCGGGGTGCGCGCGAATTATACCGTGCCATCGCACTACGACTCGTTGTTGGCTAAGCTGATCGCGTGGGGCTTTGACCGTAAAGAAGCTATTGCCCGAATGCGCCGCGCACTGGCCGAGTTCCGCATTGAAGGCGTAACGACGATTATCCCCTTCCATCAGGCCGCGCTTGAGCATCCGGTCTTTTTGGCTGGCGCTGCCACGGTCAATTTCATTCCCCGTCACCCGGAATTGCTCACGCGCACTGCCGAATTGATGCCGCCACCAACTCCTCCCGCACCAGCCGAACCGGCCCCTGAACCGCGCCGGTTTACGGTGGAAGTGAATGGACGCCGCTTTGGGGTGGCCGTGTTCGGTGATGGGTTGAGTGTGAATCCGACCCAGCTGACGTCAACAGCGCACGGTGTCGCTCCTCGACGCGTTGCCTCGCGCAAAACGAAGCTCGCTGCACCAATTGATGGCGTTATTAGCCCGATTCAGGGCCGCGTAGTGGCGGTGCGGGTTGCCCATGGCCAGCAGGTCGAAGCTGGTCAGGTGCTTTTTATCATCGAGGCAATGAAGATGGAAAACGAGATTACTGCTCCCCACAGCGGAACGATCGGTGAAGTTCGCGTTGAAGTGGGGACCACAGTTGAAGCTGGAGCAGTGCTGGCAACGTTTAAGCCGTTGACGAACGGTGCAGTATAGTCGCAGATGATCCATCAGGTGTAGTAGAGATGCGCGGTAGCGTGTCGCTACTACACTTAACATATATAGGCCTATAGGAAGGAGGAAGATTGCTATGACGGAACGGCCATGGATCGCACTATTTCCCGGTGTTTGGCGACGGCGCATCGCGCTGACCGAGCGCATGTATCAGATGGAGGTGCGCTTGGAAGCCGGTAGTCATGTACCGGTACATCGCCATCCCGAAGATCAGATTGCTCATGTCGTCCGTGGCCGACTGCGCTTTCAAGTAGGCGAAGACCTCATTGAAGCCACTGCTGGTAGCTCTGTAGCGATTCCCGGCGACGTACCGCACGCAGTCTGGGCGCTGGAAGAGACCTTGGCTATCGATACCTTTAGCCCGCCGCGGGCCGATTACCTGGCTGCTGATGGCGATCAGGCCTGATAACTCGGCTACGGGTTCGGTAGGCGAGTGCTAGCTACCGTTAGACGTACGGACGCTCATCGCAATAGCCCATCGACCGCCAGTGCACCATCTTCCCACTACGCGCGGGATGATTTGGTGGCAAGTGTCAGCCCCTCGTATCTGGCACAACAGCGGTCTGCACACTCCTGAGCCCAACGCAGCGGTCATCGTTCTCGGCAGCCTCCGCACATCGATATCAAGCATTGCCTAGCGGACTATTACTATTGTCAGAACGATGACCTGTGTATCAGCCCATATGCAACCTCTCGCCGTTGAATACCCAACCTGGAGCAGATATGCTCATCTGACCGCCAGCTTGCCACCACCAGTGATCCGCGATCCGACGCAACCACTGGTCAGTATTACAGTGCCATCGCTCAATCAGGGACGCTACATTGGTGCCACGTTGCACAGTATTCTGAGCCAAGATTACCCTAATCTCGAAGTGTGGGTGATTGATGGCGGTAGCAATGATGAAACCCTTGACGTACTACGGAGTTTTGCCAGCGATAGCCGCCTCCAGATAGTAACTGGCAGGGATGCCGGTCAGGCCGACGCTATCAATCGAGGTTGGGCACGCGCGCGAGGGACTATTCTAGCCTGGCTGAACAGTGACGATACCTACCTGCCAGGAGCTATTAGCACACAGGTTGCAGCGTTGCAGTCACAACCACAGGCCGTCGCTGTGTATGCTAACGCGATCTACACGAACGAACAGGGGCAAGCGTTGCGGATGATAGCGGCGCGTCCCTATCACCCGTTGTCACTGCTACGCTTGTTGATCCCGATCCAGCCAACCGTATTTGTGCGTCGAACAGCAGTCGGTCTCACCGGCCCTCTCGACCTAACGATGCATTACGCACTTGATACCGCTTATTGGGTACGACTAGCCAAACACGGCCCGTTCTATCCGATACCCAGCGTTGTAGCCACCTACCGACTACACACTGCTTCTAAGACGGTAGCCCAATTTACCGGATTTTATCGGGAATGGCTACAGATCGCTGAGCAATATTTTGCCGCACTGCCCGAGCCTCATCCGGTCCGGCGGGGTGTGCTGGCCGACATCTACGCCGCGATGGCTAACCTTGAAGCGCGTCATGGCACGTTGCGTGCAGCCGTACGATATGCTGCCTATGCTGTGACACTGGCTGGCTGGCGACCACGTCTGGCAAAAACACCGCTAACGCTCCTCGATCGGGCATTTGGCAGCGATCTGGCCGAGCGCATCAGTAGCTGGTGGGGACAACGCTAGCAAGCAGCGCTGCCATACGCAGGCTGTTGGCGAGGGTACCTCTTGCCCCTCGCCAATCCCAATGATCTACCTCCGCCAGCCACCTTGTTACTGATCTGATAACCGTAACAGCCGTCGTCCAGCCAGCACTGCGCCGGCGGCCACCATCCCCGCCCCCAACGCGATTGGCCCCCACCGACGCGTGCGCGTATCAGCCAGCACAACGCGCGCTGTGTTGTAACCACTTGCGCCAAACACACCACCACCGGGATGGGTGCTAGCACCAGTCAGATAGAGACCGCGAATAGGAGTACGATAACCAGCTAGCTCTGGCAGCGGGCGAAAGAAGAACATCTGATCGAAACTCATTTCAACATGCATCACATTACCGCGGAGCAATCCGATCCGCCGTTCCAGATCGAGCGGACTCTGGATGAAACGGTCAATGATCTTCCCGCGCATATTAGGTGCATACCGATAGAGCACTTCCAGGATCGAGTCAGCTACCGATTCGCGGATGTCGTCCCAGTGGCGACCATTACTGAGTCGATAAGGGAAGTATTGCGACCAGAGAAAAACCGTATGCTTGCCGGGTGGTGCAACATCGGGATCGATGGCCGAGAAAGTCATCGCAATCACTGCCGGTTCACGACTTGGCTCGCCACGGAGATAGTCCTCATAAGCCCGCCGCACATAATTCATACTCGGGCTAAGCAATTGCAGGCCATGATGACTCTCGTGCGGTCGGCCATAGCTGCGAGCAGCAAGATAGTCGGGTAATTCCTCAGCTGCGCATCGCACCGTCATACCAAAACCGTTGCCGATACGAATATGATTGAGCCGCCGCACCAGTTCAGGACTGAGATGTTCCGGGCCGACCAGTTGGAGGAAGGTTGTCAACACATGCGCATTTGAGACGACAATTGGCGCCGAATAGCGTTGGCCATCAGCCGTTTCTACGCCTTGCACACGGCCATTTTGAACAATAATCCGGCGTACTGGCGCATCGAGCACAACTTCACCACCCATAGCTTTGAGTGAACGCGCCATCGCCTGGGTCAACATTCCTGAGCCACCGCGCGGATGCTTGGCGCCGCTGTAGTGCAGCATCGCGTGCCAGCCGAAGAAGTCACCGGCGCCGATTTCGTCCGGCGGCGGACCACTCTGCGCCGCCAGCCATGTCATCGCAGCGCGCATCGCCTCGCTCTCAAAGGTCTCTTCGATCAACTGCGCATAGCTGGTGAAGAGACGACGAGTAACTTCCAGCACCTTCTGCTCGGCTTTGGGCAGTCGTGGAATACTAGACGCAACTTTGCCAAACAAACGGGCAACTGACGGTGGGTTAAGGAACACATCGAATACCGCTTCGTTGAGAGGCGTCCAGAAATCGAGAAAGCGCCGGTAGGCTTCGGCATCACGCGGACTCACCGTGGCGATGCTCTGACAAGTACGCTCAACATCGCGGTAAAAGTAGATGGCACCACTCCCGTCGGGCAACGGGTAGAAGGCGTAGGGATCCATGTCGATGTACTCGAGACCGTACCGCTCCAATTCGAGATCCCGTACAATCGGGGTGAGATGGATCATAATATGGGCTGAAGAGCCCACATCAATTTTGTAGCCCGGAATAACTTCTTCAGTACAAACAGCACCGCCGACGATCGGGCGTCGTTCGAGGACCAGCACGCGCTTACCCGCTTTGGCCAGATAGCCGGCACAGGTCAAGCCATTGTGGCCGCCGCCGACAACTATAACATCGTAATCGGTTGGTGATGGCATGGTTATCCTCTAGTAGGAATATTGGTCACACTTGTAGTATACCGTTAGTTTGGGTTGTAGCGGTAGAATGACCGATATCTATCGTGCTAGTCACCCTTACCAGCAAGACTGGCACGACAATTGCTCAATCACATCATTACCTCAGCGCTGCACACGATAGATCACCACCTCATCTTGAGCAAAGACTACCTCGCCCACCTGCGACAGCGCCGCCAGACTAGCAGCGGGGTAAAGCTCACGCTCGAGTGCGCCGACATAGATGTAATCAATACGGTACTGGGCAAGTAAGGGGCGAATGCGGTTGGGATCACCGCTACGGTAGATCGTATCAACCGCTGCACAACGCAGACTTAGCTCGGCGAGAGCCGCGGCATCGCTGCTGCGCCACTGCAGTTGGTGTCCCGTCCACCCCAGAACAGTAGCTAGCCCACTAGCTGCTGCGACACCGCCAAAGCCCTGCCAGTTGTACGAGCCACCACAGCGCGGTGCTTCACTACCCGCCGCTACTGCGGCACTATTCTCAATCGCCGCTGCTTCAAGCACAACACTGCCTGCCGGCGCATTGCGGTGCAACCAAGCAATCGCCGCCGCACCCGCCGCAGTTTGCTCGCGCGGAGTGTAACCATTGAGGCCCTGTATCGGCCTGCGTCCGAAATCGCGGATGACGATATAGGGGTACACCAACGACCCAGCCAGCAGCAACACAAAGCCAACACTGCATATCCCAACCAGCCAGCGCCGCCATCCACTTGCTGATGTCCACATCCACCACAGCCCCACTGGTGCAGCTAAACCCCAGAGTAACCAGATCTGGTAGTAGAACTTGAAAACCGTATTCATACGGTTGGCAAATACATCGCGAATGTATACGATTTCCACCCCTAACAGCACTACGCTACCCAGGGCAAGGATCAGCAAGCCAAAGCGGAAACCGGTCTCTCGTTCACACCACATCCTCCAGCAGGCGCTCAACGTCACTCCGGCCAGGGCCAAGAAGGGAAAACCGATCAATAAGCCTACAACCAAGAGCACGAGCGGCGTAAACCAGACCCAATGCGGAATACATGAGCCGGCGAATGAAGCTTCGGCTGACGACTGGTATAGATAGCTTCCGGCCAGCAGCGGTAGTGCCATCAGTCCAAAAATAATCACAAACTCGTGCCAGTTGCTGCGTTCACCAACGTAAATCCCAATGATACTCGTTAGCCGGCTAAGAATAGGCAGATCAATCCACGGGGCTGCCCCACCAACGGGCGAGCGGAACGTTAGGTGAAACGGAAAGTAGAGCGCAAAGGCGAGAATGGCAATCACCAGTGCTGTGCGTAACCATTGTTGCCATGGAAAAGGCGCATAGCCACGGCTCCAGCCCAGTGCCAACCCACCCCAATAAAGCAACAGGTAGGTCGGAAGATCCCAGCTATTGATAACGTAGAGACTGCCGAGAATGACTCCGTGTCCAACAAGGACGAACCAACCTTCCCCTCCCTCTGGAAACAGCCGCGGCCACACAGCCGATTGCGGCGCTTCTGGCAGAGTCCTATCGCGACCGATCAGCGAGACAAACCCAGGCCCGGGAAATGCCGCCACGGCCAGCGCCAACCCAATCGCCAACGTAGCAAATGGTAACGCCATAACGTGCGGGTGCATATCCCCGAGGCGAAAACTAAAGAAGGGAAACTCAGTGATATTGTAACGCTGTTCATAACGCGGCGGATCGTCGTCAATCCGGTACCTATCCCAGAGCGCGCGTGAAGGCCACCACCAGTTGAAGTCGTTCCACTTATCAGCCCGTTGCCAGCCCTCGACGATGCCGAAATCGTAAGCAGGTGTCTGTACAGGGTACGGCAAAGTGATGAAACGCTCACCCTGCCAAGCCTGGCCCAGCGCCGATAATAACTGGCGCTCATCGAGGGCCACTGCTCGTTCATCACCAACCATCACCTGAATAGCACCCGCTTGATTACCAGTTACTAAAATAATAATGACGCCAAGGGTACTCAGGGCACCTCGAATCAGGATAGGCGGCGGACGGTGGATCAGACTGAGGATGATATTGATCAGCCAATACCCGCCTTGTGCCGTCATACCGGCTAGCAAGGCTAGGGCCAGATTATACGCCGTTGCCGGCGGTAAACCGCTCAACATGGCCGGAATTGCCATGAGCAGATAACCAAAATAATAGTAGTTGATGCTATAGCCGGCTAACCATGGATCGTGTGGCGGAAAAAAACCGCTCCGCTGGATGGCGTTGAAGAAGGCAAAATCCATAGGGCGTTCGGTACCCCACGGTGTAGGCTCGTGCGCCCGCAACCAGACAACACCCAGCAAAACGATGAAGAAGATCGTTTCACCTGCCAGCGCATCACCTAGCGGCGGCAATCGGCGCTGTCCACTACGCCAGAGCCAAAACCAACCGCTACTTCCGATGATCAGCACGCAGATAATGATCAGCGGTAAGTCAAAGCGGCTTAATCCCAACATTGCCAGCAGCCAGGCCAAAAAACCGGCCAGCAACAGACCAAGTGGTCGGGCTAGAGCAAAGCCGGCACCCGGCAGGTGGCCGAAGATGCGAACAGAAACTGGCCAGCCGATCCAGGCGAAGAGTTGGCTTATGAGCCACCAGACCAGGACATCGCCGGCTATGGCGTTCATAGCAATCTCCTTGGCTTCCTCCATCCGGCCTGAACTGCTGCCACAACCGGACACCTTTCTCTCAGATATGCCTATGGTGCACTGCTGTTGAGCCGTACCAACATACGCTGCGCTTCGTTGGCCCATGGCCCATCAGGAGCCAGTTGGAGATACCGTTGCAAAGCATCGCGCGCCAAAGAGGTCTGATTGCGCAGCATAAAGAGACGAGCTAGTTGAAAATAGGGGTCTGGGAACGCTGGATCGATGCTCATCGCCTGACCGAGTGCAATCTCAGCTTTGTCTAGCCATCCCCAGTCGATCAGCGCTGTCGCCAGCTTATTGTAGTTACCTGCGGTTGGGCTGGCTCGGACTGCGTTGAGATACGCCTGCTCGGCTTCATCATACCTGCCAGTCTCAGCCAGGATGTCACCCCAGAGGTGATGCAGTCCTACATCGCTAGGATTGGCGGCAGCAGCAGGTGCCAAAACTTGCGCTGCCTCGTTGAGACGACCTTGCCGACGATAACTATCAGCTAAGGCGAAGGCAAGCGCGGCATTGGTCGGTTGAGCCGCTACTGCCGCCTCTAGCTCGGTCAGATCGACAACTGGCTCATTAGGAGGCAGCGATGGCGGTGGTTGCACCGCGGGAAGCGGCTCGGCGCGCAACCAACGGTAGCTGTCGGGCAGATTGGCTACAGCATAAATCGCCACACCATTTTGTTCGTACACCGGTCGCAGGTAGCGATCACGCAAGACCGCGAATTTTTCCATTCCCTGCGGGTAGAAAGCTTGCTCAACACCACCAACGTAGACATAGTCTACGTTGTAGCGCGCTAGAATGCGCAACGCAGTTTCGGGATCGGTGGTAGTGAAGAAGGTCTCGACATCGCGCACACGTCTCCCAGTCACAATCGGATCGCGCTGTTCATCAGCATGGAGAGCGCTGATCACTGTTGGCAAACCAGTGGCAGCCGCGACCCGAATGCCGTAGGCGCGGTAGAACCAGAGGCTTGATTGCAGCACGATTGGCGTACCATTGATCTGCTGATTGAGCCAACGAATCGCTGCCGCATCGCCACTCAGATCAACTTCTACCATCCTCGTCTCGGATGCGCAGCCACCAAAGGCAGTGCAGTCATAAGTGAAGCTGGCCTGCTCCATAAAGGCGATCCCGTCAAGGGTAGGGCCAGTATCGATCGGGAAGCGCGTTACTAGCCGTGATGGGATAGCAACCGGTGCATAACTGGCTGCCACTGTGGCGGGAATCACAATAACTGCCATCGCTGCCCAAACCGCCGGCCTCCTACCGCGTTGATCTAGCCAGCGCAGCAAGCGCGGCAAGAGGCCGGCTGCGGCTAGTCCGAGCAATACCCATACGTGCAACCCAAATTTGAAGACGGTGTTCATGCGGTACCAGTCACTGCCGTCGAGGTGGTCACGAATGTACACCACTTCAACTCCCAGCGAAATGGCCCACGCCAGCCAGGCTAGCAGCAAGGCGTACCACGCTGGTGCACCGGCCGCTCGCCGCGTAAGCAAGGTAGTGGTGAGGATGAGCAATCCTAACAGGATCAAACGCAATGTCCATTCAGGCAACGCTACACCGATGATGATTACAATGCCGATGATGCTGAGCGTCAGCACACCTGACCGTCCAGGCAGCCAGCGGCGCCAGCGCTGCACTGCCGCGCCGATGACAACCGGGGTGACAATGACCAGTGGCAGCCCATAAATGAGCAGGTAATCAAGCGGCTGCGTGACGCCCTTTGTCACCAACCCTAACCCACTTACCATTGGCCAGTAGCGGTCGAAGAACGGGGCGAAGAGGAAGAGCGAGCCGATTCCTAGACCTACCGCCTGCACTGTGGCCAGCGCCAAAGTCGACCAGCGCCAGCCGTTGTGCCGCACAGCGCGTGCGATGATAGCAAGACCGGTCAGCAGCCCGTAAGTTGGAAAATCCCACGAGTTCGTAACCGCCAGCGTCCCTAAGGTTAGTGCCATCAACGCCCACACCGGCGCAGCGGCCAACCGAGATGACGATGTGGCAAACAACGCCGTCAGGTAATGGTTGTGACGCCAGTTGGCGACTAGCAGTTGCCAGGCACAGGCAATTGCCAGCAAGGCGAGTGGCAATGCGATCACGTGCGGGTGCAGGTCGGCATAAAGAAAACTGAACAACGGAAACTCATTGATTGTGTATGGAATAACCCGGCTCGGACCGACAAACCAATCGCCGAGCGCATCAATCTGGCCGCTCAACAGCAAGCGCAAACCGTTGGCGCCTTGCGACCAGCCCGCTGGAATCAGACTAGTGAGATTCCCGACCAGCCCAATCAGGGCGGCGGCTACCAACCCATAGCGCTGCTGGCCGCCTAGTTGAGTCCCTAAATGATACGCACCAGACAGCAGCATCCCAAACAGGGTGGCCAGTGCTAGGTTAAAACCGATCGCCGGATCAAGGCCGAGCAGCTTGATCGGCAGCGACATCAGGTAGAGACCGTAATAGTAGTAGTTGATGTAGCCGTTGCTGTAAAAGGGATCGTAGGGCGGCATCACTGGACTGCGCAGGATAGCATTAAGAAAGCCCTGTTCCATCGGCTTTTCGCCGCCCCAAATCGGATGCCACAGGTCTGGGTTAAGCGCTCGGATACTCGCCATCATGGCAAAGCCAGCAAGGAAGACGATTTCACTGGGAATTATGGCCCGCCAGGCAGTGCGATCAGGCCGTGCTCCGCTCAACCACAAGATCAGCGTGATCGCGGCAGTGATTGCCAGCCCCCCGATCATACCAGTCAGGTCGTAGCGCCACAAGCCCAGACTGGTAGGAAGCCAGATCGTATACCCTACTATCATTAAGCCAACAGGTCGCGCCCATGCCAAGCCGTTCTGCCCCAGCGCCGCATATGCAGGCACTGCACCCAAGCCAGCAAATAGATACCAAATGAGCAACCAGAGCACGACCGCCAACCATTGCTGCTCGCCAAGCAGCGTATTCCAGCCTAACCGACCAACCGCAGGTAATTCCTGCACTGGCTGCATCAATTCCAATGCTGGAATGGTTCGTACACTCGGCGGCTGAATCGGCAGGTCGTTGGTAAGCATACGAGGTTGCCCCGGTGCCCGCAGGCGATAGATGACACTCTCACCGTGGCGAAACACGAGATCGAGATCGCCTCGGCTAACTAGGGTGGCAAATTTGGCCAATCCCTCGGCGCTGTAGAGTTGGCGTTCCTCGCCGCCGACATACACGTACTCTACCCCGTATCGACGCAAAGCTGCCAGCGCCAACTCAGGGTCCGGTGTATTGTAGATGGTGGCGATGATCTGCTGGCGATACCTGATCACTGGTTCAGCTTGCACTGCACTGCGCTGCTGAATCTGGTGCCACTCCCAACCAAGCAACGTGGGCAGACCAGTAAAAGCAGCAATCCGTCCAGCCCACTGGTACGAAGGCCGGTGGGCTTCGAGAATGATCGGTGTGCCGCGCGCATTGCGACGTAGCCAATCGATAGCAGCCGCATCTTCGTCGAGCGAATAGGCGGCTCCGTTACGCGCAGCGGTGATGTTGGTGAAGAACGCCATACCATCCAGTGTCCGCGGCGCCGTCTGATCCCAGCGATCGGCGATACGTGCAGGTATGGCCGTAAACGGGTATACCAATCCAGCAGCCAGTGGGCCCACCACAGCTATCCGCACGAGCCAGCCCCCAACGCCCACCCGTCTCGTTGCTGCCCATAACCACGGTAGCACAGCCGCTGTTGCTAGCGCTATCAACATCCAGGCGTGCAGGCCAAACTTGAAGACGGTGTTCATTCGACCGACATCGCCACGCACTACTACTACTTCGACCAGAGTCCACAAGCCGATCGCACTCACCGCGAATAGGGCTGGCCCCATTACCACCCGTGACCGATTGCGGCTATGCCAGAGGATCCAAAGCATCACGGCCAGGAACGCCAACAATGGGATGAGCGCCGGCAGATTGAGAACCCATGCTCCTACTAGAATTGCTAACAACCCTATGCCAAGGCCCAGATTGAAGCCCAGACGCCATCCCCACACTCCGATCACCACCAGCCAAACGACCAGCCAGTGCCCACTCATCTGCAACAGGTGAACGGTAGAGGTGCGTTCAGCCGTCAAGATGGTTTCAAGCAGGTTCAGACCCGACCCGCGCCAGAGTTCAATCCCGCTCGACTCGGTCGCAAAATTGACGATAAAGGGTGCAAAGAAGAGATTGCCCAGCAGCGCTGGTGTCACTGCTATGACTAGCGCAACCAATAACGTCGCCGGCCAGCCGCGTCCGGCGCGCCGCCAAGCTCGTCCAATGGCTAGCGCTAGCACCAATCCGGCCAGACCAACAAACACCGGGTAGTCCCAGGTGTTGGTAGCGCGAATTGCACCCGCCACCACCCCCAACCACCCGATCAGCCACCACGGTGCTGTGGCTTCTTCACGCCACCACGCCAATGCCAGCCCTAGCGCGGCCAGGCTGAGCGGCATCACCATCATATGGGCATGCAAATCAGCAAACAAAAAGGTGAAGAAGGGAAATTCATTGATTGTTCCCGGTGTGATCCGTGTCGCATCCCAGAACGCCCACTCATAGCGCCCCTTGGCCGCCTGCTCGGCAGCATAGCCGTTGATAAACCAACCGGCCTGAGCCAAATTACCGATTAGGAGCATCAACACTGGCGCCAACCCACCAGCTAACAGTGCAATCGATTCACGGCGCGACTGCGACAGACGTGGAGCTAATAGGTTATACACAATCCCAAACGCTCCTACAGCAGTCAGCGCAAAGATGGTCGCAACCCCCAGGTTGTAGCCCACAGCTGGTGCAATTCCACTGAGATGAATGAGCGCGCCAACCAGCACAAACCCGAAATAGTAGTAATTGATGTATCCACCCGCGTGCCAGGGGTCGAGCGGCGGAAAGGCGGCGCTGCGTAAGACCGCATTGAGATAGGCGAAATCCATCAGCTTTTCACCGCCGCGTGCTGGATGCCAAAGGTCAGGGTTTAACCAACGCAGTACCAGACCAAGCAGGAAGAAACTGATGAAGAGCGCTTCTGTCACAACTAGCGCTGTAGATCGTTCTTGCCAAAGGTGCCGCAACTCATCCCGCTTGCGCCAACCAGCCACCACTCCCCCGATCAGCACGCCCAGCCCGATCGTCCAGAGCGTGCCCGGAGCAAAGGGCGCAATGTGCAGACTACCAGCTAGCCAGGCTAGATAAGACACCAGCAACAAACCTGATATTTTGGCTAGGGTGAAACCACGGTCGGGTAAGCGCCGCCATCGCGGCCCGATTATGGCAAAGATTGATAATCCCAGCGCCTCGATCCAGAACACCCACAACAGCGGCGCAAAAGGATTGACCCCGAGCCAGGCCCACCAGTCACCGCCGACAGCATATTGCGGCCAGACACTCTCGGTCAAGCGCAGCGCAGTCGGATTACGGTCGGCAATCCGTACTGGCACCTTGTAAACCTCGCCCCACTCAACATCGCTGGTAATCAATCGTTCTGCCCGTTCGCGACTGTACAATGGCGTCTTGCGAAAGATCAGCACGCGCGGATGGTCATACACGCTAAACGCCTCTTCCGCCATCCAGTCAGGGATACGGATCCCGAGAATGGTTGGATATGAGGTTATTTCTGCTACCAGCTCAAAGCCCAGTTCACCACTAAATAGGCTATGGTAATAGCGCATCAAGGCTGGATAGCGCATTCGCAAGCGCGATGTACTATCGTAGACCCGATTGCTGGTCAGGGTGATGTAATCGGCCCGATCAAGCTGGTCAAGTAATCCAGATTCACCATTACTACCAAAATACTTAGCCGGCTCATCTTCGGCATACGGTGATGAATCGATGCCAAAGAAGGTAACATTCCAGGCTGCCGTCGTCGTCGCTTGCAGTGGCAGCGGATCATCCCAGCGTTCAGAAATGATATAGCTGCCTGGCGGAGCATGTTCAGCCAACCACCGTGCTGCCTGTACCCGTGAATGCGGTGTCGTGTAGATGCGAGAGAAGGCGTAAGCCCACATGGCGGTGGCAATCAACACTGCCGGTAGTGCCAGACGTGCCATCCACGCCAAGGTGGTGATCACGAGCGCCCCGTTTACCTGTAGGCGCGCAACCACCATTCCTAGTGGCGATGGCTGCGGTTGCCGTGCGCGTCCCCGAACATACCAGCGGCGCCCCCAGCGCGCTAGCACCATTAGCGCCCAGGCTGCCAGCACGATCAATGCGCCGTAGATAGGCAACAGGTAGCGCATCGTAATTGCAAACTGCTTCCCCTGCCAGGCAAAGTAAAAGGCAACCCAGATCCACAACGTCCACGCCGGATGCCATGGTCGGCCTACCAGTGGCGAGGGCCGCAACGCCCACTGCCAGCCAGGACGAATGTAGCGCGCTGCGAAGAGTAACCACCCGCCCCAAGCTGCCAGCCCCAACAGCGGCCCCATTCCCCACAGCACCATATTGAGCCATGGGAAGAGGTACGCTGGCCGACCGACCCATTGCTGACTGGGCGGATAGTCATACTCGCCTGTCACCAACCCCTGCACCGTGTTTAGATTGCTCAGAAAACGCGGATCGAGGCGCACATCAAAGAAGCCAGCCCCGTGCAACAACGAGGGACCGGCGATGAACGGCGAATCAGCGCGTGAACCGACGAAGGAGTCGGGAGCGAGAGCGCGAAAGGTAATAACCGTCACGATACCGGCCAGCAGCAGCAGCCAGATTTCACGCCGGACAAAGCGCTCGAACACCTCACGCCAGGGCCGGTCGCGTAGCACCCGTTGCGCCGCAATCACAGCAGCAACGATCGCCAGGCCACCGATCGTCGCCATCGTGATCCGGTTGGTCATCGCTAGACCGATACTCAATCCCAGCGCAACATACACACCAGCCCCGCCGCCCTGCGCTGCTCGCACAGTCCAGTAGAGCGCTAACAGGCAGAAGAAGGTCGAGAAGGCCGGATCAACAAAGAAATGGCTCTGCTGGATATGCATTACAGTGAGTGCGATCAGCAGCGCTGCGAGCAACCCCACCCGACGACTAAACAGTTGTCGGCCAATGAGGTAAACGAGCAAGACACTGCCGAGATCGAACAGCACTGCCAGGCTCCGGCCAACTTTTACCACTTCACCATAGCTGGTAAGATTGACGCCGGTAGGATTCAACCATTGGATGAGCGGAGTGAAACGCGGCCAGGTTCGTTCAGGATTAGCTACGGGCGGGCCATAATCGGTTCGTCGCTCGTTGGGCGCTGACGGATCGGCACCCAGACGTGGCGGTCCGGCGATAGTCGGCACCTGCGCTGGCAACGCTTCAGCAGGCGTTAACATCACCGCCAAAGCTCTGGTCACCATGATCGGCAACGGCCCGTAGACATAGAGCGGAAACTGATCATAATTGCGTGGATTAAGCGGTGAGCGACTCGAGTCATACCACTCGCCCAGATCGCTGGGCAGGCGCACGGTAGAAGTGACGTAGGTGAAAAAACGCTCGTCGGGATGCTGACCAGTTCCTGCATCCCAAGCCCACAGATTGAGCGTCCGGAAGTAAAGCGCCAGCAGTAAAATGGTCGCCAGCCCCAAGCGGACGACCCACACGCGGTGTCGAATTAAAGCCTGTCGCACGGTAATATCCACCAATGTGCAGCCAACACAGTACCGTCAAGATGCAATCGCGCCAGCGCTCCCTGCAATGACTCCCAACCTCCCAACTGCGCAGCGCGATGAGTGACGGTAGCATCTCAATCAGTACTCCAAACCGCGCAGCGCGCTGACTGCGGAGTATCAAGACGCATGCGCTGGCATTATACATCAGTATCGCTGAGAAAGGCCATCAGACTGTTGAGGTGGTGCGGGGTCAGACTATGCCAGCGATATCCGCCTGGCTGGACAAGCAGATTTGGTCCCAACTTGCAGCGATCTTGGCAACCGCTGTCAATACACTCTACCCGCTCGCGCAGACCAGTCTGCTGGAGCATCTGTTCGAGCGCGGCGCGCACCTCAGCAGCGCCGCGACGACGACAGTGGGGACCCATACAGAGGTAAATACGAGGCATCCTGGTAGACGACATCAGGAAATATGACGCGCAGGCTGGCGTTACCTACTCCACTGCCCACCTGCGCATCTGCTTGAACCAATCAGGCCCGGAACCGATTCAAATAAGCTTGAGTATCGAACGGCTGCGGCGTCGGTCGCGGCAATGGTTCGAGTGGCGGACGTCGGTAGAAGATACCAAGCGGAAGCCGTTCACTCTCAACTGCATAGTGCATCGCCGCATCGAGATTAGACGGATCGTGAGTGGGGGGCAGATCGTAGACCAGTTCCTTGTAAAGCTTGTAGGTATCGTAAAAGGTGACGCACGGACTCAGTACGTGAATAAAGGCAAAACCACGATGCTCAATGCCCGCCTTAATCAACTCGGCCAACTGTTTGGGCTGACTAGAAAAGCCACGGGCCACAAACGAGGCGCCACTTGCCAGTACTATCGCCAGTGGATGCAGCGGTTGAGCTGACTGACCGTAAGGAGTGCTCTTGGTTACATGGCCCCGCGGAGAGGTCGGTGAAGTTTGACCTTTGGTCAAACCGTAAATCGCGTTGTCCATCACGATCACGGTGATATCAAGATCACGGCGCGCAGCGTGAGGCAGATGCCCCAAGCCGATACTGAAAAAATCACCATCACCACCGACCGCCAGCACGGTCAGATCAGGTCGCGCAATCTTCAGACCGATAGCGGCTGGTAATGACCGGCCATGAACCGTATGCAGGCCATATACCTGCAAAAAGCCGGGCAAGCGTGAACTACAGCCAATCCCGGAAACCACCGCCAGATCTTTGGGATTAACCTGAACGGCAGCCAAAGCTTGCTGGATGGCGGCCAACACCCCGAAATCACCGCAACCCGGACACCAGATCGGTTTAAGGTCGCTGCGATAATCAGCTGGCTTGTACACCACAGGCGCAGATACGATTGGTACGGCAGTCATAGGGATACACCTTAAGCTAAAATATCAAGTCTTTTTGAACCTCGGCATCGATCACATGCCTACACGACCACTGGTTCAGCCATCCCGTAGAGGGCATGGATCTGGCGCAAGATCTCGAGTCGCGAGAATGGCAGACCGGTATATTTGGTCAGCGAGTGCACCTTGATCCCCAACTCTGCCTGCAAGAGACGGGCAAATTGACCTTGAAAGTTGACTTCCGGTACCAGCACAATGTCAACCTGGTTGAGGAATTCGTTGATCGCATCGACGGGCAATGGTGACAGCATCTGCACTTGCAGCATCGCTACTGGCAGATCTTCCTGACCAGCCAGATAGACAGCACCACGACACGGGCCGGCTGTAGTGCCCCAGCAAATGATCCCCACCTTTGCCCGCTCGGCGCCAAACCGACGCACATAAGCATGAGAATGCTGCAACGGCGCCAGCTTGCCCCAGCGCTTCTCAGTCATCCTAGCGTGGTTGTGCGGTGTATAATCAGGGCTGCCAGCCTCGTTGTGTTCAAGCCCCGTCGCGGTATACTGTGCATAAGCCACCCCTGGCGCCACCATCGGTGAAATCAAGTTAGCGGTCAGTTCATAACGACGGTACTGCTTGGGGGCTAGTGGGCCTGCGGGGCGTAAGCGATCAATTCGTGGATAGCGGCTTAGATCAAATGGCTCAACGGTTTCCGTTCGGAACGAGAGCGAATAATCGCTGAGAACGATCACCGGTGTCTGATACTGTTCGGCTAGATTAAATGCCCACACGGTCAAATGAAAACATTCGGCCACGCTTGCCGGCGCCAGTACAATCCGTGGGCTATCGCCGTGACTGCCGTAGAGAGCTAGATGGAGGTCAGACTGTTCCATCTTGGTGGGCAGACCAGTACTCGGACCACCGCGCTGGGCGTCGACAATGACCACCGGAATTTCCGTCATACTGGCATAGCCAATCGCCTCGCTCATCAACGACAATCCTGGGCCTGAGGTAGCAGTCATCGCCCGCTTGCCACCGTAAGAGGCGCCGATACAAGCCATAATGGCGGCCATCTCATCTTCGGCCTGCAAATAGCCACCACCAATCTGCGGCAACATGACGGCCATGCCTTCCATAATATCGGAAGCAGGCGTTATTGGATAGCCGGCAAAGAATTCGACCCCGGCATGCAGGGCACCGGCAATAATCGCCTGGTTGCCAGTCATCACATAACGCTCGTGCTCACCCGTTGCCTCCATCCAGAATGGATCGCGCTTATCAAGCTGCTGGGCATACGCGATACCTGCACGCAACGCGGCCAGATTCGAATCAAGTAGCTCGGTCTTCTTGCCGAGCTTGGCCCGCACGATCTCCTCTAGCTTGTTCAAACCTAGGCCAAACAGCGCTGCTACCACACCCAACGCTACCACATTCTTACCACGCCGGTTCCCCGCCTCCTGAGCAATCTTGCCGATCGGTACCGGATAAGCAACTCCAGTAAAGCTCGTTGGCAAGGCAAACTCTTCGGGATCGTAGAGCAGGACAGCATTGGGCGCCAGATCGGCATAATGCAGATCCCACGCCTCACGGTTGAAAGCAAACAGTACATCAACCGCATCACCCATCGAACGAACCGGACTGTTGGAAGCACGCACCTGGAACATTACCGGCCCACCTTTGATTTCTGCCGGAGTGGTGCGAAAGGTGAAGACATGGAGACCAGAGCGGGCAGCCGCCTGCGCTAGCATTTCGCCGGTAGCGCTGCTGCCGTCACCGCTTTCGCCAGCGACACGGATGACGACGTCTTCTTTTCTGATCATGGCGACCTCGCCGTAGCTGCGTTGCTATGCATCAATACTGACATAGCAGACATAAAGTATTGTGAGGCTATCATATCACCGCCGATCTGCACCTGCAATGCCCTCTTCCTTGTGATATACAGTGCGATGTTTGTGCAAAAACGCTGCGTCCCCAATAGTCGGTTAGTCTGGTTCCAAACGGAGCCATGACACCACGTGATCGCCTGAACGTTCCATCACCCTAAACCAGATACCGATATGACAGATGTTATCTACAACCGGCGACAAAGGAGCTCTTCCCGTGCCACGATGCACGATTGAGCACAATGCTCATACGGGCGGCAGGTGCTGACGTAGGGCGCAAAGCTTGGCAGCTCGGTCACGACGCCTTGATCGTGCCGAGCATACAGTGGGGATCGAAGGAAGTTGATATCAAAGAACGTTAGCCATCTATGACACGCGCACTAGTGTCTGCAGCGGCAGTTTGCCCACGCTCGTTGCCCCACACCTCAACTTTTCTCCCATCACGCGTGCCCCGCCAGAGCAGAGTGCGACACGTATCGCGCAGAAGTCGTTTCCAAAGCTGGGCATGCTGGAAGATCTCTTCATCAGTGGCGAAAAACTGAAAAACGGTGCGGGAAGCAATCAGGATTAATTTACGGCGGGCACGACTAAGGGCGACATTCAACCGGCGCGGATCAAGCAAAAAAGTACTTGCAGCATTTAGATAGTCCGGATCGCTTTCTGTCGCTGAGAAGATAATCACATCACGTTCGTCACCCTGGAAACGCTCGATGGTGTCAACAGTTGCACCATCATGCTCGATCAGGAGCTGTTTCATCAGATCTGGCAGTTGTTCCCGTAGCGCCAGCCGCTGGGCACGGTGTGGAACTACGATACCAATGCCAGTAGCAGCATCGAGATCAAACTGACTTACCAGCACCTCGATCAATGGCTTGATCAGGCTGATTTCGAAAGGATTGATATCCTGACTCTGCGCTTCGTCGTGAACGATCACAACCAGTGGATGGTCTGGATTAAGCGCAGCAGCCACTAGTGGATCAGAAAGTTGGACGGCGCCTAAAGTATCGGCACGACGCGAGAAATATGGGATGCCATCCTGTTCGTAGATCGCACGACGCAGAAAGTCGGCTAAGTCGCGATGCAAGCGGAAGCTTTCCACCAGCCGGACAAGTGGCGGCGGTAGGTCGAGCACAAGCAATGTCTCGAATAGTGATGCGTAGACGCGATAGGCATAAAAAGTGCGCCGCCGTTCACCACGCCATTCATTCTGGACAATCGGCGGCATCTGTCGATGATCGCCAACCACAATCAGGCGGCCATCTAACCTCAGCGCCATGGCAGCCATACAGGCTTCAGGTAAATTCATCTGCGAAGCTTCATCGAGCACTAGCAGATCGGCGAAGGGTTCGGTGTGGTAACGTTGCTCACACCTGAGCAGCGACGCTACTGCAAATGGCGTGGCGGCGACGACACAGGCTAACACATCGTTAATTGGATTGATGTGGTTGATCACCTGTGCTGTCGGTGGTAGATTAGCATCTTCTTTAGGGCGCACCCGGAAGAGGGGAACGGTCAACAGTCGCTCATCGAAATATTCAGCAAACAGCGCCGGGTGGTGGTCCTGAATGCTGGCCAGTGTTTGCTGTACCTCAGCCACCTTGCGTAGTAGCACATCAGTCGCTGCATGCGTCTTGCAACTGAGCAAGACCCGACAAGGTTGATTGGCCGCCAATAAACCCTGCATTCGGGCTAGCAAAGCAAACGCCGAGGTATAGCTCTTGCCAGTACCGGGTGGACCTTGCACCATCAGCGTTGGCGCAGCACCGTGACCTCCAATATAGTCGCACTGATGATTATCGAATGTAGGCAGCAACCCCTTTTCTGCCAATACGCGCAAACCTTCGCTAAAACGCGCGTGCCCCTCTATGACTGCCGCCGGGAGATCAACCCGAACACTATTTGGGTCAACCAGACGCATGTAAAGCGCGTTTTTTGCTCCCTGCTGCAACTCTTGCACCACCGCCAAGCAACGCTGAGCATAGATATCACTGGGATCAAGCTCGATAGTGTACAATTCACCATCTTGCGGCCACCGCCATGGTGCTGGGAAGGTGAAGCGTCGATCGCCATTGCTAGAATGAAGTTCGGGCTTGAGTAAAAGCCAGACAGTACCAGATTGATCGATTTCAATCCGCGTCAGCGTCGCTCGCGGTTGGAAGAGTAATTGACGGGCTGTGGTCGTGAACGGCTCTTGCTGCTCAGGCGGCAACCGCTCATCAACACTCCAGCGCGGCGCCAAGACCACTCGATCGCCAGACGACAAATTTGTCAGCCGCAACGCGGTTTCGGCATCACAATCAGTTGCGCTCAGATCGAGCCGTAATCGCAGCACAACATCAGGTAGCGGCAGCAGCTTGATTGCCTCCCGTTGCTCAGCAGTCAACTGTACCCCCTTACGACCGCCAGTCAGCGCGGCCCGCAATGCCCGCCGACGCTCATTTTCCGCCAGGGTATCTAGTAAATTCGGGTCTTGATCTTGCTGATAATATCGTGCAATCAGGCTCGTTCCAGCCAACACGCGCTGTTCTGGCGGCGGCAGATGTTGCTCAACCCACGTTGCCAGCGCTACGTATCGCTCGATCAAGAGAAATTCGGCCAACGCCGTAGCCAGCGTCGGTGCCTGACGGGTGTAATTGGCAATGGCGGAGAGATCGAAAGCCGGCTTCGTCGTGCGATAGTTACGAGGCAGCTGTTCAGTCAGCTTGGCAAAGGCTTGTAATCGCTCTTGCACAAAGCCGACCACATCTGTCAGCGAGACCCTGCGGTAATCACACAAATCGTCATTGCCGCGATCCGGTGGTGGCGGCAATGCATTCCACGCAGCGTAGATGTATTCGAGCGGAATCTGGTTATTAAAACGAACCCGACGGGTATACCAGCCGATCTCACGATCGTGGCTCAGATCATCAAATACGCGGCGATAAAAAATTCGGCGGTATTTTCCCCAATCGAAACCTTGCATTCGCGCCAGGCGGACGAGCGAATCATAGGCCAGCGGGTCGTTGTAAAAACGGCGCCGCTCATTTACCAACACCGTCACCATCGGTGCCTCAAATCCAGCACTCTGCGCAGCTAGATCGTACAACGGTGTCGCACCGAAGACTTGGGGGTGGCGGGCCAAGCCATCGAGCAGCATTTGCAAGCCAAGGGAGTCGGGCAAAACCAAATGGATCGGGGCCGCAAGAGTGCCATCGGCAGCAGGGGTTGCTTGAGCTACAATCGTATCGAGCAACTTGGTGATCCAGACCTTCAGCAACTGCTCCTCATCAGCCAACGATTGTGGTGGTTGTTCAAGCGCCTCGATCACAAATTGCGGGGCTTGCGGTTGACCTTGCTGATATCCAACCACCATCGCACCGAGTAACACTAACATGCCCTGCGTATAGTCATAGAGGGGGTCGATATACACCACTATCAAGTTGGGATGCAAATCGACTGTCACTGCCGGCAAAGAGCTCTGCCCTTTGTAAGGCAAACAGGTTAGGGCAGCGATGTCATCACCACGCCACTTCCGAAAAGCACGAGCACGATGGATCAGTTCATCGAGCCGCGGCGCCAGCACAGGGTGTTTGAGCAGCGTGCGAATCAGGTTCTGATGGGCCAATGGCGTCTGTAATGTCTCACTTTCTTTTTCCAATGTCTTAAGCTGGGCCAGCTGGATGGTCGTTACTATACCATTCGTGCGCAGCACTGATTTTTCCGGTTCAGTCAGCGATGGGATAAGTGAGAGATCATCGTGAATAGCTGCCCACCGCATACAGATTTCGTTGTAAAGGCACACATCGCACTTCGCTGTCAGGTGAAACGGCAACTCGGCGAATGGAGAACGGGCTGTTGTGGCCAAAATAGAGTCGTTCCCTGCCAGCAAAGTCTCGATCTCGGCCAGATAAGGGCTAGGATCGGCGATCAGCTCCAGCTGAGCATTCATGACCCCGAGCAGTTGCGCTGCCTGTTGCCGCTCAGTCTCGATCCGCTGCCGATCAAGAGGTGATTGCAGTGGCGACGGTGCTTCACCCCGGTAGAGCACGCCAATTCGGATCGATGCCATTTCGATCCCGGCCTCATCTGTAATGTGCTTGAGCAGACGATAATAACAAGCCAGCTGCAAACGGTGCTCGATCCTGACAGTTGCCGAACTTTTCGTATCAATGACGAGCGCATGCAGAGCGCCTTGGTGATCACGATGCATTAACAACAGATCAACATCGCCACTCATCGACCAACCGTAAACTGACGCCGACAACCGCGGTTGGAAGAGCACCTGACCAGCATTCGCTGTCAGTTGCTGCAACTCGTTGATCACAATCTGATTGTGATCAGCGGCCAGAAACGCCGGCTCGCCCTGTTGGCGTAGCCGTGCACAATGGATGGCATTGGGAAAGCGCGCGATCACCTGCTGTTCAACGGTGTGTTCAAACCGGCGCCCGGCTATGTTCAACATCGGTGGAAGTGGCTGCAGTGCCAGACCATTCTTCGCCATCCAGGGTCTTAATTCGTGGCGACGTTCGTGCAATCGTAGCCGCAAATAGCGCCGACACTGACCGAGTCGCAAATACTGGGCCAGATCAGTAGGTGAAATTGCTTGTGGCTGCGTTGTATCAAGCTCGATTGGTGGTAGATGCTCGTCAATCATCACTCATCACTAATGCTATGCCGACGGTTCATCAAACATACCCGGCTCTGGTTTGGGTTCGATCCGGTTCCGCAGTATCCGCTCAAAGGCGCTCACCTGGCGCGGACCGATGGCACGGGCCGAAATGAGCAACACCTGGCCATTGAGCAATTGCAATTCATAGACGCCACCCAGCTTGCGCCACGATCGCACCTGCGTCCATGGGATCTCGCTGCGCCCACTGCGGGCACGTACAACCAGTGTGTCACGGCCTAACTCGTACCGGGTGGGCTGATAAACCGGCAAATCCCGATTGCGGCTCTGCCGATAAATGAGGAACCAGCCAGTCAGCGCGTAGATGACAAACGGGATCCAGCCCCCGAGCAGTGCCGGAACCTGAGGCGTGGTCGGGTCATAAATGACAAACGCCGTGAGTAATGCGGCTACAAAGGCAAAAACGTAGAAGATCGGTCGGCGGAAGTAACGGCTCAATGCATGCCGGACAAACTCTTTCTGACTGATGGTGCTCTCGATAATCATAACTGATTGCTACATCTGAATGTTATGAGTAAACCGCGACTCCCCGTAGTTCCGGTTTTACACTGATATCACTGCATTACTGTTAGCAATTGCTCACAACGAGACGGCGTGCGATGTACCGATACTCAACAGTATACAGTCCTATACCCAGCTTTAAAACGCATTCCACTTCACCAGAATCAATTCATTGCCGCCTTGCGGTAACGCTTGGTATTGTAAATCATCAAGGAGATGGCGCGACAGAAACAGGCCCAACCCACCGGCCCGCCGTTGACCGCTTCTGAGCAGGTTGTATGGCAGCGGCACGTTGAGCGGATTAAAAGCCGGCGCAGCATCGCGAATTCGTACATACAATATATCCGCTTCCCGCCAGACTTCAACCCAGATCGGGCCGGTGTTGCCACCATAGCCATACGTGATCGCATTCGCTATTAGCTCATTTGCGGCGTACACAATATCATCAATGATTTCGCGTCGGGCTCCAAATGAACTGGCCGCATCAATGATAGAACGCCGAATCTGTTTTAGCTGACGCAGGTCGGCGTTAAAAACGAATGATGCGGACATAAAGTCTCCAGTATCTTGAGGGTACTCGGCCAATGCACGGCTTATGATACCATAGGGCAAGCATCCCAGCACGAGCGGATGTTGACCCAGCAAGGAAACCGTATAACGTTCGATCCCGCTGCAAAGCAGCCAATTCCGAGCCAAGCGCATCATGCACAGTATCGCGCTAATATTTGCAGGAGTTTTGTTCGATGAATGAAATGCTCCATTTTCTCGTTCGCTTGCTGCGTACACCATCATTATCGGGGCAGGAGGCAGCAGCAGTGCAGGTCATGGTTGATCAAATGGCGGCGTTCGGCTGGGAAGCATTCGTCGATGAGGCAGGTAACGCCGTTGGTCATGTCGGCACCACCGGTCCACTAGTTGTGCTACTCGGCCACATTGATACGGTGCCAGGAGACATTCCAGTGCGGATCGAGGATGGCAAACTGTATGGCCGTGGCGCAGTCGATGCCAAGGGACCGTTGGCGACCTTCGTGTGGGCAGCACGCCAGGCCGAATTGGCTGGTGTATTACGTTGTCGGCTGGCGATCATCGGTGCCACCGAAGAAGAAGCGGCCAGTTCGCGGGGAGCGCATGCGGTCCGCGACCGTTATCGGCCCGACTTCTGTGTGATCGGTGAACCGAGCGGATGGGACCGCATCACACTGGGTTACAAAGGGCGCCTGCTCGTCCATTACCGCTACCAACAACCGGCTGCGCATAGTGCTGGCGAGCAGCGCGCCGCACCCGAACATCTGGTTGATTTCTGGCAGGCGATTACCCGACACTGTCAAGCCGTCAATATTGGCCGTGAACGCCTCTTCGAGCAACTTATCCCTTCACTACGCCGGATCAATAGTGGTAGTGATGGAATTAGCGAATGGGTAGAAGCAACGATTGGCTTGCGACTGCCGCTCGGAATCGAACCCCACACCCTAGCTGAAACCCTGCGTGAGCTGGCGGGTCCGGCAGACATTGTCTTTGAAGGAGCCTGTCCGGCATTCCAAAGCCCGCGCACGACGCCGCTAGCCAGTGCTTTCCTGCGTGCCATTCGTCAGCACGGCGGCCAGCCTGCGTTTGTCCACAAGACCGGCACAGCCGATATGAACGTGGTCGGACCGGTATGGCAATGCCCAATCGTCGCTTACGGTCCGGGCGACTCGCGTCTTGATCACACCCCTGATGAACACGTCGAAGTCGCGGAATACGAGCGGGCTATCGCTGTACTGGCTGATGTGTTGGCCCAGTTACGTTGACCCATGCGTCGCAACGGTATACAAACACCCACATAGGCGACAGCAGGAGTGGGGCACAGAGGTCTGCTAGTCACTAGATTGACGGGCAGCCATATTCATGGTACTATCGACACAATTGAATATATGCAATTGCGGGGTGTTACACCCCGCCGGTAGGGAGCCCGGAGGAAGCGAAGGGCTTAATTGGGGGAAGTCCGGTCAAAGGCCGGCGCAGTCCACGCTACTGTAGGTCGCTTTATGCGACGAGCCAGAATGCCCGTCCCTACTTGCTCGCTATCACACCCGCGCTGGTAAGGGGGTGAGGCGCTCGCAAGATTGGCTTGGATTCTTGCTTTCGTCGATTCACCCTCCACCACCGGTGGAGGGATTTTTGTTGCCTCATACGAACAAATGGCTGGGCCGATGTGCTAACGAAAGGGGTTATTATGCGTCGGATTCTTGCACTATTGCTTACCATCAGCCTGGGTATTGGATTCTGGCAACCCGTTGCGGCACAGACCAGCGCAGTCGAATCAGCGCTCAAATGGGTTATCACTCAGCAGCAGGCTGACGGCAGTTTTGCTGGTTTTGGCCCTGGCGACACTGCCGATGCCATTGTCGCTTTCGTTGCCGCCGGGCAACAGCCGCCTGACAGCGCCATAAACTATCTGGCCGGACAGGCCGCCACCTATGGCACATCCTCGGCCGGCGCAACAGCCAAGCTGATACTCGCCGCAGTGGCTGCCAATCGCGATCCGCTCAACTTCGGCGGTGTCAATTTGGCCCGCCAGCTCGGTTCAACCTACAATCCAACCACTGGTCAGTATGGCGCTGATGTCTATGGGCATGCGCTGGCCCTGTTGGCAATCAAGTCCTTAGGTGCACAACCGCCAGCAGCGGCGATCGAACGGCTGATCACGTTACAATTGCGCGATGGCGGCTGGAGTTTCGACGGCGCAGCGGCCACCGGCAGCGATACGAATACCACCGCGCTAGCAGTCATGGCGCTGACTGGCTCGGCGCGCGCTGCCGATGCCTTGGCTGCAGCCCGGACCTACCTGCGCGGTCAGCAAAACCCCGACGGTGGCTTCCCCTACTCACAGACATCGGCTTTCGGTAACGCCAGCGATGCAAACTCGACAGCAGCAGTGACGCAGGCCATTATTGCGTTGGGTGAAGATCCGAACAGCGCTGCATGGAAACAGGGGGATGCTACGCCACTAAGCGCACTGGCTGCGTTCCAAAACAGTAGCGGCGCTTTCCGCTATCAGATTGCAATTCCTGACGACAATGCACTGGCAACGTATCAGGCCATTCCGGCTCTGGCTGGTCGTGCCTTACCGGTGGCAACCACATCGATTGCGGCGGCGCAAGCTTTGATCGCGCCGGCCTCGAACCTGCCCCGCACTGCTGGTGAGCAATGGCCCATGCTGCCGCTAGTAGCACTGAGCGGGTTACTCTTGCTCGGTATGGGTATAGCCCTGCGACAAGCACGGCTAGCCTAACCACGAACACGGTGGTAGTGCAACGATGAAAGTGGCGCGCCATCTTATCATCATCTGCGCTATTGTCCTCATCTCCGGCGTGGCTACCGCCCAACCGGCGGTTAACCGCGCCGGGGTGGTGGTGCGCTTTGGCAACGGTGAAGTTGTGACCGCCTGCATCGAGTTTAGTGAGCCTTCGATCAGCGGCCTAGAGCTGCTCGAGCGCAGTGGTCTGCCTGTGATTAGTCAGCAGAGCAGTATTGGGGTGGCGGTGTGCAAAATCGGACGTGATGGCTGTGACTACCCTGCCACCAGTTGCTTCTGCGCCCGCGAACAGGGGCGAGTGGTCTACTGGGCGTTTTACCGACGCGAAGCCGGATCCTGGCGCTATTCCAACCTTGGCGCTAGCAACGTCCGGGTGAACGATGGCGATGTACACGGTTGGGCCTGGGGGCCAGGTGATGCCAGCAGTGGGGCAATGCCACCCGAATTAGAGTTGGCCGATATTTGCCAGCCGGCCACGATCACCCTATCCCCTACAGCGACTATCGCCCCCACTGCTACGGCTACACCGGTCGCCGCCATCGTACCGACCGCTACAGCTACGCCGGTTGTTGCTACTGTGCTTACCACTACAGCTACAGCTGCACCGGTTACTGCCAACGTACCCACCGCTACAGCTGCGCCGGTCACTGCCACTATTGCCATCGCGACACCTACAGTGACAAATCCACCGCTGGCGACTGTCACACCGTTGCCTACTGCAACTATGACCCCATTCCCGGCGATGACTGTTTCTGCTGACCCTACCAACGTCTCCGCGGTGACTCCTACCTCCGTAGCGTCAGTTCCAACCGGTAATGCTGGGCAATGGTTGAGCTTTGCAGTGTTGGTTGCACTCTTGATCGGCGGTATTGCTATGTCTCTGAAACGGCGGAGATGATCAACATACAGAGTCATGATGAGCTTTTCCTGATCGCATATTAGCTGTCGCCAGCATAACCAGGAGGCGCCCTATGCGTACCAGCATCTGGCTCGTCCGCCATGGTCAGACCGAAGCCAACCGCGCCCGTCGCTATCTGGGTCATGGTGATAGTCCACTGACTGAATATGGACAACGTCAGCACACTGCGGTTGCCCGTCGCCTCCGTGCGTTGCCCTTCACACGCGCTATCGTCAGCCCAACTCAGCGCACTCGCGTGCTGGCAGCGCTATTATCATCGCAGCGTAACCTTCCGCTGACTGAAGATCCGCGTTGGCTGGAAGTTGATCAGGGGCAATGGGAAGGGCTGACCTATCGCGAAGTTGCACAACGGTTTCCCACCGATGTCCAAGCTCGCTGGGCAAATGGCATTGCTGGCCGACCGACCGACGGTGAGAGCCTGGCAGAAGTGGCAGAGCGTGTTTCCAACGCCTGGGCCGAGATATTGACCACAGATCGCGGCGGTCGCGTACTAATTGTCACCCATGCGACTCCGATCCAATTAGTGCTCTGTGTTTGTTGTCATACTCCAATTGCTGAACACTGGCGTTGGCGGATCGATTTAGGTAGCATCACGGCTTTCGATATATACGGTTCATCGATTATCATCCGCACCGTCAATTATGTTCCCCAGTTGTAAGTACTGGAAACCAGACAGTCGAGCCCCAAATACTGGCTACAACATTCTCCACACTGCACGACGTACCTGCCCGGTTATTGCTGAGTCTGCTCACGAGAAAGGCACGATATGAGTAGCGAATCGCCAACGCGCCCTGCTAATGGCTTGATCGAAGCCATCCGCTTTTTGACCATCCTCCCCCTACCCGGCCTGCCAGCGATGACCGAGCAGAGCGTTGCCCGGGCCATCCCCTGGTTTCCAGCCGCCGGGCTAGTCATCGGCAGCGCGCTAGTTGCCGTTGATGCATTGGCTCGGCCACTATGGGGTGATCTAACGGCAGCAGTGATGGTAGTGGCAATGTGGGGAATCATCACTGGCGGCATCCACCTTGACGGTCTGAGCGATACGTTCGATGCCGTGATGAGCTGGCGCTCGCGCGAACGTAAGCTCGACATCATGAAAGACAGCCGCATTGGTGCGATGGGCGCTATCGCACTGATCGTGCTTATCCTACTCAAAGTGGCATGTATTGCTGGGGCGACGGTTGCCTGGCCAGCGTTACTGCTGGCGCCGATGCTGGGGCGCTGGGCCGATTGTTACGGTATCTATCGCTTCCCACCTGCGCGCGAAGGTGGGTTAGGACGCACTTTTAGCACCCAGGTTCGGCAACGTGACTTCATTATTGCCTCACTGCTTATGATCGGTAGCGCTTGGTTCATCGCCGGTATCGCCGGCATCATTACCTTTGCGCTGGTACTAGTAGTGGTACACCTGCTAGCGCAATGGTGGGTGCGCGATCTGGGCGGTTTGACTGGCGACACCTATGGTGCGCTTTGTGAAATTAGTGAGGTCGTTGCGCTGGCTACGTTGACGATCAGATTGATCTGAGATGAGGGGGAATACCTGCTCATCAATGGTGTCAAGCTGAAAGAATGACTATATATTTTGAGGAACTGCGATGCATACGCGCACTTGGCTCTGCTGGCTAATTGCCGCCGCGGCAATAGCAACACTCGCCCCCAATCCGCTCTACCACATTCTTATGATGCTGGTAGTCACCTATGTTTTTGTTGCGCGCCGCGATGATCGTCCCCTGGCTCGCAGCTTCTCACTCTTTGCACGCGCTGGTGTCATCATCTGGCTTGGTTATGTCTTTTTTGCCATCGTAACAGTTGGCGGGGTACGAGGCGCCACCGTGCTAGTGACATTGCCAGCTCTCCAGTTGCCGGTCTGGCTGGGTAGCATCACCCTAGGTGGACCTATTACTGGCGAGGCGCTGGCCTGGGGCGCCACGCGTGGGCTGGGATTGTGGACTCTGCTCCTGATCTTTGGTGCTTTTAACGCTCTGGTCGATCACCACCAGCTATTGCGCCTAGCCCCACGTTCACTCTTTCACGCCGGTCTAGCGGTCACGATTGCCATTGCGTTTGCACCCGGCTTAGTGCGCACTATGCAGGAGATTACTGCTGCCCAACGTGCCCGCGGTCACCGCTTTGGCAGCCTCCGCAGTTGGTGGGCACTGATCGGGCCGTTGCTGGCAGGAAGCCTAGAACGAGCACTACAACTAGCCGAAGCACTTGAAGCACGCGGCTACGGTCATACCCTGATCCCACCATCACCCGGGCGTTCACTAGCGCTCGTTGTTGGGCTCAGCAGCATCGCTACTGCCCTGATTGGCTGGCTATGGGCTGGTCCATCCACATTGCCAGTGATGGGCACGCTAGGCGCATTCGGGCTACTCCTTACCGGCTGGTCAGCCCGTCAGCTGAGCCGTAGCGTACCACGCACCACGTACCGACGCGAGCGCTGGCATCGTCACGATACGATCACCTGTATCGCCGCTGGTATCGCGGTAGCGGTTGTCGCTACCCTCCGCCTGATCGAACCGACGACCCAGGTCTACTATCCCTTCCCGGTTATCTCAACACCTGGCTTCGATCTACGTGTCGGCCTAGCAATTGTTGCTCTAGCTATCCCTGCCCTGCCCGTGCGCACACCGGCACCACGTCCCGCCCGTCGCATTGTGGCGGATCGCCGGGCTAGCCGCCGCCAGACCGCCCAGCAAAGCGCGTTTGCCGATTAGAGTCTGCGATAACCGGCGTATCTTTCTTGCAGCTACACATTGCAGGACTGATGAACTCAGGCCCAACATTGTTTCAGCTGTGGTTGTTTACCGTTTGGTGTGCTCTGCCCAGACGGGTCACTCCCGCTCATAGCAGGAGAACGGTCCATAACTACAACTGCTTCTACAAGCGTTCACCCACGCCGCGTTGGTCTGCAAAGCGACGAGAGTAACGATTAACGACGTAGCTTCGATCGTGGCCGCGGTCGCAGCGGAACGACACATCTTCGGCAATTATCCAGCAATATCCGACCTACATCTTTACGTCAACTTTGTCCTCGCCAGGCACTGGCAATTGGCTGCAGATCTGCCGGACAACGGCATCACACCCTAACCAGCATACTATCCCAGCACAGCATATTGAACTACCCAGTCGTTGCATTGATGCTGGTTGGCAAATGACAGTCGGCATTGGTCTATCTTACGCGCATCACCCGAGCTGCAGTGATGCGCGTAGTCTAGCTAAAGTAATGATCATCACCTTTGTCTTGCGGTTATGAATCTGGCTGTGCAGAGGCTACAACGTTCACTCCGCATCATCTGTCGGTCGCTGGCTATTCCTTTGCCGACCGCTAGCACAATCTCACTATCGGGCAGAAGTTGCGTTTGCTAATGGCGATCGTCTATCAACCCTTCCTGCAGACGTCATTGGACACCTTTCTGCCAACTCTTCCTAGCTAGTTAGGCACTGACAATGAGGCTAGTGGGAGCAGTATTCAACTGGTTTCTGGGTTACAAACTACGAGCCTATGCAGCGCAGGCGTCACGCAGAAGTGGCGATCGCAATCAAAAGGATTGCGCCTACAACCTACGATCATCTAGGTTCTAGGCCACATCAGGTCCATGCAGGACAGGTGTGCGCGTGAAACCAAAGCTGAGATGACCGTTTCCAGACCACATCAGGCGACCACCGCGCAAACAATCACCCCTCTCGCCAGCATCGACGAGAGGGGTAATGCTAATGCCGGAACTATCAACACCGAAGCTAGTCAACTTCAGGCACAATCACGCCATAGTTACCATCGCGTCGACGATAAAGCACGCTGATCTGCATCGTCTCAGCATTCTGGAAGATGAAAAAGTTATGGCCCAAGAGTTCCATCTGTTCAATCGCATCATCGACAAACATTGGGCGGAGCCGGAAGGTCTTAGTACGAATCACCTTTGCTTCAGGCTCCGACTCAACCGGCGCCGCAACTGCCGCCGCTTCGGCTTCGGCAATCACCACCTCCTCAGCCGGCGTCAACCCATTAGCAGTGCGCCGCTGTTCGCGGCTTCTCCGCCAGTATTTCTCTTTGTAGCGCGAAATCTGGCGCTGCAATACCTCCTGCACTGAATCGATTGCGGCATAGAGGTCGGGCGCGCGTTCTTCCGCCCGCAGGATCACGCCATGCTCGGCAATCAGGGTCGTCTGCACGCGGTACACTTCCCCGGCATTCCGCTGTTGTTCATGTTGTACTTCGACGGCAATACTGGTAATGCCGTTAAGATAACGTCCCAATTTAGCGAGTTTCTCTTCAATGTGCTCGCGTTGACGATCCGAGATCTTGCCGTTTCGGCTTTTGATGGTCAGTTCCATCGCATTCCTCCATCCGCTGTCGCCATCCCGTCATCGGGTGGCCGGGCGATAAAAAACAACTCGGCCCCCGCCAGCAGCACGGCGAGGACCGAGCTATTTCTCAAAAAACCACGAATTGCAAGACATTGTGGCTGACCGAAGTGGTCATAACGCCTTTCTCCCACTTGGCTGCTACCACATCGTAGCTCGCGCCGAAGAGCTTTGTGCGTATTCTACTACGTGACCGGCAGTCTCGCAAGATGCGCCGAGTGAGAAACTGTTCACCGTGCGTCATAATTGATTGCCTAGTGGGCAGGGCAATGCAGTGATTGAGCAGCACACTAGATGCCAACCAGCGCGTACACCAAGAACATACTATCGACAACTAAACGGTTAATTCCACACCTTCGGCGGCAGCCAGCAACTGTAACGAGCTGCCCTGTGCCACCAGCCAGGCGCGGAAACGAGCGATGATCGCATCGAGTTCATCATCAGTGCGTGTGGGGGCGTGGTGAAAAATCAACAACCGCTCTACTTCGGCTAGTAATGCTACTTCGATAGCGTCTTCAATCCGGCTGTGACCATAGTCTTCAACCTGTTCCTCACGGAGATACGGTGCGCTATGAATGAGCACATTGGCATGACGCGAAAAAGCGATAGCTTTATCGCGGATACCAGCTTCGTTGTAGCGCACGTCAGTGATATAAACTAGGGCCCGTCCATCCTCCTCGACCCGATACGCCCAGATCGGCGAATTGTGATGGCGCGAGAGGGGTAAAGCCCGCACGGTTAGACGTCCCAATGTAAATGGTTCGGTTGAGATAGTAGTAAAACGGTGCGTTGCGCCGATATGTGCCAATCCGTACACTGGTGAATAGACCGGCGAGAGCATGCCATCGTATACCATTTGCAGCGAACCGCGCGTACTGTCGGGACCGTAAATATCCAGTCGGTTACCGGGAATATGTACCACTCCGGGAAACGGCAGCCCAAGGATGTGATCCCAGTAGGTATGGCTGATTAACAGCGTCAACGAACCGCGTCCGCGGCCAAACTCACCCTGCATCAGCTCATCGCCCAGCATACAGAAACCTGTGCCCGTATCCAGCACTACTAACTCGCCGTGAGCTCCAGTCACTGCGGTGCAACAGGTATTGCCGCCGTAGCGGAGCATTGCCGCATTTGGCGTTGGCACATAACCACGGACCCCCCAGAAACGCACCTTCATGGCTGCCTCTGCAATTCCATACCCTCAAATGCCGCCGTTACCAGCAATCCCGGCCGCGCCAGTGCCTGCTGTTCCATCACGATCTGGTCTAGCTCATCATCGGTACGATGAGGATCGTGATGGAACAAAATCAGCTGACGCACCTGCGCCTCTTCAGCAATCTCACGGGCTTGCGAGGCGCTACTATGCCCCCAATGTGGAAAGCGAGCGTATTGGGCATCGGTAAACTGCGCGTCGTAGATTAACCAGTCAGAGTTATGGGCTAATTCTAGGATAGCCTCTTTCATCAATGCCAGTTTCCGCAAATCACTCTGACTACGCGCAGTAGGCTGCCCTGTCCATTCGATCCGCTCATCGCCGAACAATACGGTATGGAATGGGCCAGTGTCAGGGATAAAAGTCAAGACGCCATCTTGGGCTTCAAGCCGATAGGCCAGAGCTCGATAGGGATGATTGGCTAGCGCTGTCCGTACTCGCACCGGCCCCAGATCAAAGCAATGACCGGCACCAATCTCGAAAAAGCTAATCTGGGCGCGTAGATCGTCCATCGTCAATGGCAAGAGCGGATCACTCAACGCGCCAACCAGAGTGGTGCGCAGACTCGATTGGGTGCGGGCCAGGCCGTAAATGTCGAGACGCAGCTCGGGATCGAACAACGGTGCAAAGAAGGGGAAACCCATGATATGATCCCAGTGAGTATGGGTAATCAAGAGGTCGAGATGACGAAAACTTTCTTGATTGCGCTGCAGCGCCTCACCCAACAGTCGGAGACCAGTACCGGCATCGAGGATGATACGATGACCCTCTACTTCTACTTCCACGCAGGTTGTGTTGCCGCCATACCGCAGCATATTGGCATGAGCGACTGGATATGATCCGCGTGTGCCCCAGATTCGCACTCTCATCGGTTCGCCCGTACAATTACGTCGTGCTGCAAAAAGTGGCTACCCAACATCACCTGACCACTGCATACCACAGTTTACAGCATAAACGACATTTGTGAATGGTTTTCAGAGTGTGAATTTCATTACTAGGCATCCAAATAGAAAGGAAGAATTATGGCTCGTTTTCGTGTGGGCGTTCAGCTGCACCCCCAGCACACGACATGGGAATCGTACCGCAGCGCCGTGCAGTACGCCGAAGCAATTGGCTGTGACACTATTTGGAATTGGGATCACTTTTTTCCACTGTATGGCCCACCCGACGGCCCACATTTCGAAGCGTGGACATTGCTCGCAGCGATGGCAACCATTACGCAGCGGGCCGAGATTGGCTGTCTAGTGACCTGCAACAGTTACCGCAATCCAGCATTGCTATCGAACATGGCGAAGACCGTTGATCACATCAGCGGTGGACGTTTGATTCTGGGTCTTGGCGCTGGCTGGTTCGAACGAGACTACAAAGAGTTTGGCTACGAATTTGGTACAGCAGCCGATCGTCTCCGGGCTTTACGCAACGCACTGCCGATTATCAAAGAGCGCTGGGCAATTGACCAGCCGCCGCCACGACGGCGTATTCCGATTCTGATCGGTGGTGGCGGCGAGAAAGTGACCCTGCGCATCACTGCCGAGCACGCTGACATTTGGCATGGGTTTGGACCGGTCGAGAATTTCAAGCGCAAGACCGCGATTCTCGACCAGTGGTGCGCACAGCTTGGCCGCAATCCAGCCGAAATTGAGCGCAGTGTGTCGCCACGAGCTGGTGAGCCGATTGAACCATATCTCGAAGCTGGCGCGACCCATATTATTATCGGTATCGGTGAGCCATGGGATTTCGCCCCGGTAGAGGCGCTGTTAAAGCTGCGTGGATAAGCCAACTCTAGAGGTACGAAACTGTGCAGAAGTCGCTTCCTAAGCGCTTTCTGCCAGCCTTCCCTCGATCATCGTTCATTTCAGAACCTGATTACCGTAACGTAGCGTACCATTCGGTGTACAGTTCTTGGAAACTCTTGCCATAGATACCGCGATAATTGGCCGAACCCGGCGCACGGCCTCGACCAGTGGCGTACAGTTCATTGAACTTATCCCAGCCATAGGTGCGAGCCAAATACTCAACAAAACCGGCCCACATCTCGTAGGCGGCCATTGAATTGGCACTGCCAGCCAGTGCCGCTAGATTACCGCGATAGCCAGCATTGTACAATTCGCGGGCACGTGCTTGAAATGGTGGCGACTCAGACAGACTTAACCAGTATTCACCCGAAATCCACGTAGCCAACCCTTCCAGCAAAATCAGATCAGCCCGCGCTTGCGCATCACGACCGTAGGCTTCTGCCTGTAAAGCGTGGGCTAGTTCGTGGGTAATGATCACCAGCGCTTGATAGGTTTCCTCACGGGGGCCATAAAAAATGTGAATAACGGTGCGGTCATGAGTGTATGCAATGCCGCGCGTGTCACTAGTAGGAGCCAGCGCTGGATTGTAAAAACCGATCGAAACTCGATCAGTCAGCTCGACATCAAACCGTCGTTGCAGATACCCCAACGCATACTCGACTTTGACTGCCAGATCACGTACCTGATCAGCACTAAAGGTAGCACGACCAACGTAAAAATCGAGCCGCCGTCCGGCGTACACAAACTCACCTGGCAACACCGGCCCGCGACCAGGGAGAAAACTAGTCGGCGCTACCTTGACCTCATACGTCTCTAAGAATTCACGGCGAGCGAGTGTTGGGGTTGGCGTCGGCGATGGCAATGGTGATGGAGTTACAGTAGCAGTTGGTTCTGCCGTCGGGGTATCCAGTGGCGACACTTCGACCACGTTTGCCACTGGCGCCGGCTCTGGCGATGCAGCCGCCATTAGGCCCACCAGCAGCAATAATGCCAGCACAGGCAAGAGCGCAAACAGAGCGCGATTCGAGCGTTTCACGCGATCTCTCTCCTATAGCGCGCAACATGGCGCCAGGTTTGGCTGATAGCAATTATGACCAGGCTTATATCACTACATGCGCACAACTGTCAAGTGGACTCCCATTGGGATTGCTGCCGCCAAATTCCAGCTGTAATAGAACAGCGACTATACCAATCACACTCCCCAACTTACCACCTGTGGAATTTTGTCTATCGCCCAACCTTCACGTAACCTGTCGGCGGTTGTGAGCGCAGATAAACCTGCGCTAGCCCTACCTGCAGAATAGGTCTTTGTGAGCAAGCCCTGCTCATTCCTTCCGAGCACAACGAAACACACAAAGGCGAATGTGACAAGCTCTGGGTGATAACTGCGATCTTGACAATCAGCACCGTCTTCGGTGCCTAGCCAAACGGGTTACATCAATGTATACCTCTCTGTAGTCCACCGCTTATCAGTACTACTTTCAGCACATAGGCAGCCTGCCAACAACGGCATGTACCATGCTATCCCTGCGACGTCGGCAACCAGCATCAGCGCCAGGGCTGCACAGTGGATCTCCAATCCCTGGCGCCACACACGCTAAAATCACTGGTACAGCCTAGATTGACAGACTGCACCAGCGGATCTACTGCCAACCAATGCTTCACTCTGGCAACAACGTTCGGAAAAAACGACAATCAGGTGGTCGCTCAACGAGCGCAAGCGACTCTATGGTATGCTCACTCTATCGGCGAGATCTCAATCCACGCTCGTTCAACGCCGCGCACATTCATGAAAAAATCGAACATCGCCTTCATCAAACCATACTTATCATCGAGCGCCTCACGTGCGACAGCCGTTTCTTCTGGTGGCAAAATACGCGCTCGCGCCGGTACGGTCGGACCTAACGGCTTACCAGCCCGGTCAGACGGCCCAATTTCCACCCGCGGATTATTGCGAATGCGCTTAACCTTACCTGCATTCGCAGTAGTCATCACATAAATCTTTCCGTTACGTTCGGCAAACCAGACTGGAGTCACGACCGGTTGGCCGTTTTTGCGATATGTAATCAGGTTAGCATATTGCTGCCGATGGAGACCGGCAAAGTAGGGTGTCGTCTGCTCAGGCACAGTTTCCTCCCGAGGTATATACTGAAGAACCACAAACTGGTTCTCTTTGTACTATACCCCTGATTCGGATAAAGCGGCGAGCAAATTCCCCCATTCAGCTAGGGTCACTGTTTCGGCACGGCGCTGAGGATCAATACCAGCGGTATGAAGCGCTTGCAACACCTGTTCGCGGGTAACGTGGACGCCAAAGGCAGCCAAACCGCTTGGTAAAGCGTTGCCCAATTGCTTGCGCGCGTGTAGGAAACCAGCCTTGATCACGCGAAAGAGAGCATTGACATCGGTGACCGTTACTGCCGGCTGTAGACGACGGCGCAAACGTAGGATAGCCGAATCGACGGCAGGAGTGGGGAAGAAGCTACTGGCCGGAATGCGGGCAACGATAGTCGGTTCGGCGTAGAACTGAATGGCATGGGCCAACACGCTATAGTCACCGGGACCAGCGCAGATCCGCTGCGCTACTTCCCACTGCACCAGCACTACGCTCAGATCGGGCGGCGTTGTCGCCTCGAGAAAATGGCGTAGTAACGGCGCGGTGATTGCATAAGGAATATTTGCCACTACCTTGTAGGGCGGCGTTGCACCAGCGCGCGCCAGTAAATCAGCAGGCGCGAAATGAAGGATGTCACCCTGCACTAGATGCAGGTTACGCCGATCGTGAAACTCAGTTGCCAGCCGCTCAGCTAGACGGCGATCCAGCTCGACACTGATGACACACCCGGCCCGAGCGAGCAACTCCCACGTCAGCACTCCTAATCCCGGTCCGACTTCGATCACGGTATCGACAGGAGTAAGCGCCGCTTCAGCAACAATGGTTGCCAATGCCTGACCATCAATCAGAAAATTCTGCCCCATACCACGGGTAGGGCGGAGATTTAGTGTGCGCAGCGCGGCGCGGATCCGTTGGAGATTTAGATAGGGATTCACTGTTCAACCGGCACCAAGATCGTAATGCGCGTTCCCTTTCCTGGGGTCGATTCAATCTCCGCTCGACCACCGACTAAACGCGCACGTTCATCAATGTTAAGGAGACCAAAGCTGCCCCGCTTCTCGTAGGATTTCAACACTGCCATTTTATCAAAACCAACACCATCATCTTCGATCACAACTTCAAGCATCTGATCGCTCAACCGCCGTAGCCGTACCCAAATATGGGCAGCTTTGGCATGCTTGATAGCATTGGTTACTGACTCTTGGATCATATTGAAGAGGGCACCTTCAACTTTGGCACCCAGGCGGATCTTGTCAATCTCATAACCTTCTAGCACAATCGCAGTATTACCTGCTTTGGCTCGTAACCGTTCAAGATATTGCTCTAGGGTAACTTTCAGTCCTTGCGTTTCCAGCATGAGCGGGCGCAACTCAAAGAGCATGGTGCGCACTTCGTAGTTGGTACGCTTTGCAATGGCACTCAATTCGTCGAGCTCAGTTAGCGCCTGAGCCGGATCGCGTTCAAGCAGACGTTTAATAAACTCGGCCTTCATTGTAATCACAGCCATCGACTGAGCTGGGCCATCGTGCAAATCGCGCGCCAACTGATGACGGACCTCCTCTTCACGGGAAAGCAGTTTCTCCCGCTCTTCTTTCAGATCGGCAATGAGCTGAGCATTATGTAAGGCCACAATTGCATAATTGGTCAGAGCCACTAGCATCTCGATCTGATCCGATTGCAGCGTATAATCAGTCGCAACGACAAATAAGCCATAGACGCGCATACCGGCCTGCAACGGAATTAACGCCATCGTTGTGGCATCACGCAAGGCACCAATCTGTTGTAAGGCCGGAAACTGTGTGAGCGAGGTAATCACCTGGGCAGTCTGCGCACGGAGGGCTGCCGCCAGGCCGATATCCATCTGGAGTTTCCGATTGAGATCACCTGGGGCCAGATTCGAGCCAAATGCTACGTAAAGTTCATTGGGCTGACCAGAGGAGAAGAGCACCACCCCTGCGCGGTAAGGTACGATCTTGCGGCTTTCCCGCAATAATGTATCAAGCACCTGACGATAATCGACTGTTGACCCCAACGCCAGTGCGACTTGATAGAGCGATCGCATCTGATCGCGGTAGGCATTTGCCTCTTGTAACGCTTGTTCGGCTTCGCGCTGGGCTTGAGCCACGCGCTGTCGATTCGTCTCACTCTGGCGTTCAACCAGATTACCTGTGACCCACGGCACAATCGTCAAAGTCAAACCACGCAACCCCAGCGCGACATAATCCAGCATCGTCATCAGCGTTTCCGGCGCAATTAATCGCCGCCAACCGATAAACGCTGCTATATAGGCAACCGCAGCTAGCGCCCCTGAGAGGACACCAACCATCAATGGCTGACGAATCGCTGCATAAGTCAGTGGCAGTAGGTAAAGCGGAAAAAAAATGACGATACGCTCGCCACCAAAGAAGGCCATGAGCGAAATGAAGGCAATGTCAAAAAGGTACGACAGACTGATCAGTCCAGCTGCTGCCGGAATGAACACCAGCAACGTAAAGACGATAGCGAAACTAGCGTAGATTAAAAAAATCAGTTCTAATGTTTCGATATTACCAGTGAAAAGGCCACCGTTAGTAAGGAAGTGAGTAACTACACCAAGTAACCCGATCAGCAGCCAGCGCGCCAAAACATAGAATCGCTCACCGCCTAGTGGATGCCACCCTGAGATCGCGCGTGAGTTTGATGACGATGTTGATCGTTGCACAGAACGGGCCATACCAGCGCCTACGCAGTAAGCGAGGCGACGCACGTTCACGCGCCGCCTCTTAAGGATTTCGTCCTACAACGTCTTCAGCGTCTCCAGAGTCGCTCGCACTGCCTTAGCCGAAGTGTTCAGCAGTGCCATCTCTTCTTCGTTCAACGGCAGCTCAATGATCTTCTCAACACCACCAGCGCCGAGCACAACTGGTACTCCGAAGTAGATATCGTTCAGACCATACTGGCCAGTTAGATACGCCGCTACTGGTACTACCCGTTTCTTGTCCTTCAACACTGCTTCGACCATAAGCGCCGTCGCAGCTGCCGGTGCGTAGTAGGCGCTCCCTGTCTTAAGCAGATTGACAATCTCGCCGCCACCCTTACGCGTGCGCTCGACGATTTGGGCTAGACGGTCAGGAGCAATAAAGTGAGTTACCGGGATGCCACTGATAGTCGAAAAGCGTGGCAACGGTACCATTTCGTCGCCGTGCCCACCCATCAGCATCGCCTGCACATCTTCCACTGAAACACCGGCTTCCATAGCGATAAACGTGCGGTAGCGCGCCGCATCAAGCACGCCAGCCTGCCCCATCACGCGCTCTTTGGGAAAGCCACTGACTTCGGCTGCCAGATAGGTCATGGCATCGAGGGGGTTGTTTACCATAATAATAACAGCATTCGGCGAGAGCGGCGCCGCTTTGCTGATGCAGTCGCGAGTGATGTCGGCGTTAACCTTAATCAGATCTTCACGGCTCATACCCGGCTTGCGAGGCGCGCCGGAGGTAACCACGATCACATCCGAGTTAGCGGTATCGGCGTAGTCGTTGGTACCGATCACGCGCACATCAAACCCTTCTATCGGCGCTGCCTCGTACAGATCGAGCGCTTTACCCTGCGGTGTGCCCTCAACGATATCCAGCAATACGACATCACCCAGCTCTTTGGCAGCTAGCCAATGCGCCGTCGTTGAGCCAACAAACCCTGCCCCAATAATGCTGATCTTCTTGCGCATAACGGTTCCTCACTTCTTTGCGGCACCAGTTATGGAATGCGACGGAGTGCGCCGTTGCCTTCCCTGCGCATTGTAGCACATTACACGATCACTGACGTGAAACAATAGACTGCAAGTGGTTGAGAACTGATGACAGATCTGGTGGCAGCGGAGCGGTGTATTCCCGCCATTGATTATCGCGCGGATGAAACAGACCTAACTGACTGGCATGTAGAAACTGACGCGAAAGGTGGAGATGGGAGCGGCGCATCCCATACACTGGATCGCCCACGATGGGGTAGCCGATATAGCGCAAATGCACCCGGATCTGGTGAGTACGACCAGTCTCGAGCTGAACTTCCAACAAACTGTAGTTATCGAATGTCGCCAGGACACGATAGTGGGTGCGTGCCGGACGACCATCATTCACTACTGCCATCCGCAATCGATCGCGCGGATCGCGCCCAATCGGGGCATCAATTGTGCCAGTTGCAGGCGGTCGACCCACCACGAGGGCCTGATAGATTTTGCGCATACGACGCGCCTGCTGCTGCTCGATCAAAGCGCGTAACGCAGCGTCATGACGAGCTATCACTAGCAACCCTGACGTGTCGCGATCGAGACGATGAACGATCCCGGGGCGCACTTCACCACCGACAGCCAGATCAGGGTAGCGAGCCAGCAGAGCATTGACGAGCGTGCCGCGTGGATGACCAGGCGCTGGATGCACCACCATACCAGCCGGCTTGTTGATGACAGCGATATCTGCGTCTTCATACACCACATCTAACGGGATAGGTTCGGCAACCAGTTCGGTTGGAGTCGGGGGCGGTACAGTCACTTGAATGACAACACCGGGGCGGATCGACTGGCTGGCGCGAGTTGGGCGACCAGCGTAAAGGACCAGACCTTGGGCGATGAGACGCTGCACCTGAGCACGCGACAGATCAGGCAGGGTCACTGCTAGAAATCGATCGATCCGCTCACCAAGTGCTGTCGGCGGCACCACCACGATGCGCTCGTCGACATCGAACCACTCGAGTTCGCTCGTATCGCTCATGATGGCGACTCCGAATTGCGGTTCAACGGCTCTGGCGGCAACGACATTTCCGGATCGCGGCTGAGCAACTCGTTAAGTAGACTATCATCAACCGGTTCGAGTTCCGCCTGTGCCGGTTCATCTCCGATGAAGATGAGGTGAAAGAGCAGCATAGCCACACCGATAGAGATAACACTATCGGCAAGATTGAACACTGGCCACCACCCCAGTTGAATGAAATCGACCACGTATCCCTGCCGTATTCGATCGAGCAGGTTCGAAACGCCGCCGCCAAAAATCAAGCCGACAGCGATCGTTACCCATCGTGATTCGGTTGGCAGTAAGTGCTGGTAGGTATAAGCTAGCAAGATCAGCACTAGCCCAGCGCTCACCGACAGAATGCCACCTTGATCGGGAAAGAGGCCAAAAGCGACACCAGTATTCTCGTGGTAAGCCAGTTGAATCCAGTTGAACAACAGTGAAATGGGCTGATCAGATTGCAAGAGGATATTTGTCAGCCAGATCTTGCTGAGCTGGTCAAGGATCAGGGTCGGTGTTGCCACTAGGATGAGCAGCCTCCAACGAGCACGCATAGCCCTCATTGCGAAATCATTGCTTGCTTGATGCGGCGCAATGCCAGCTCATCAAACACGTACTGCAACATCAACAACGCCGCCCCAACCGTAATCGCGCTGTCAGCCAGATTGAAAATCGGGAACCAACCGACTTGAATGAAATCGATGACGTACCCTAATCGAATCCGATCGATAACATTGCCTAGCGCACCACCTAGAATGAAACCCATTGCGATCTGCACCAGCCGGCGGCGATTGGGTAATTGGGTTACGTAGAGGTAGATCGCACCGGTAATGATCACTAGGGCCACGATGGTCAGCAGATCAGATTTTCCCTGGAAAAGACTAAAGGCAATCCCCGTATTATGTGAATAAGCTAGCCGGATATCATCGCCAAGCAATGGAATGAAACGAGTCATCGTTTCGGGACCCAATGTGGCGACAATCCAGTTTTTTGAGACTTGATCGAGCATCACCGCCAGTACGGCGATGATGAGCGGTGTAATCCAACGAGACTGCAACCAAGACTTCACAGTCACATCCCTTCCTTACGCAAATGTCGATTTTTCTCTCATTATAACGCAGAGAGCTGGAAATGGATGGACCACAATGATTTAGTCCTCTTTCTGAGAGTACGCTTACCGGGAATTTTCGCCGTGGTTCGATATGCACCCGCCACTCCCACTTCCCAGGCGAGATTGAACCTCTGCGTTTATGGCTTACTCCAACCATCACTCAAGCTGCCACCGCTAATCATCGTCTGCGTCGTTGATTGCCAGGCCTGTGAACAGTGGTATTCCTCCGACCGGTGCCGTACCGGTTAGCCTCTCCATCAATTGCCGGCAACAGGCGAAAACACAGCAGCTGCGGCTATGCGCTCTTTTCATCAATTGCTGGCAACGCGTAGTGACCGTAATCACTGCGCAAACAGCACTTGCCCGGCTTCTCACCAATTGAATTCGAGCAACAAGAGGAGCGGCTGTTGAAGAGTCTTGGCTAGCAGTACATCATTGTGCGCGACGGTAGTAGAAAAAGCAGTATAGGTATTACTGCCGAACCGAAGAGTTTGTATTGTATTGAACATAGCTAACGATAGAACAAACTGCTCGCAGCTAGCGGCTTGCGCATCTAGTCAGTGCTCTGCAGATCGCGTACACTGATCACGTAATTCTAATGATAACCTAATTGCGCCTTACACGTATGGTCAGTTAATTGAGCTACACCTGATAGTGATAGCATGTGATTGTTTGTCACATTCGTAACAACACAACTACGCTCTATCAGCTATTGAGCATATACGCCTACTCCATCATTCCCTTTTGATATCAATTCCTGGCAGATAACATTCCCATTTCATCACCAATACGAGCAGCATTGTAGAGTAATTCCGGCTGCCTGGTTTGACAGATAGATGCTCGACTGAGCTGTACGCGACCAGCGCAAAGCCACCTGCCAGATGCAGGATACAGGTGCGATTAAGATATGTTGTTAAGGTGCAAGAACGGCGTGGCTATGCGCTAATCATCAGATCCATTCACCAGAAGGCGAATACCTCGCTGCCGACCACCATCACAAACAGCAGATTGAACAGAATCCCAACGACCAGACTGATCGCGGTGAGCAAGAGCAGATAGACAGTACGGCGACGAATGAGGCGGCGAAACTCACCTTGCAACAGCGCTTCTAGCGTCTGTTGTTGGGCAGCCAGAACCATCTCAACTGGTGTCCCTTCAGCTTCGGCCTGAGCCAGCGCCGCGGTCGCATCAATCAACTCACGACATCGGTAGCGACGCGCGACTTCGGCTAGTGCGGCAAACGGACGCATGCGTCGTTCATCACCTAAAGCGAGGGCATCAGCAACCACCTCGCGCATTGGAGCCTGCTGTGGTGTAGCCTGAGCACAGTAGCGGCGCAAGAGGATGCTCGGCGCCTCGAAACTGCCTAAAGCGACACGGATGAAACTGATTAATCCTGGTGTGAGGCGACGCAGTTGTTGTTCCATACGCTCACGCGCTCGTTGCGGTTGACGTGGCCAAACCATACCTACTGCTAGATATGCGACCAGAGCTATTCCTAGCCAGATGGGACCACCACTCAGGGCCGCGCCGACGCATAGTAAAGCCAACGCAATACCGCCAGTTTGACCAATGATTAGGCGCTGACGGTCGTGAAGCGACGGCAATGCTATGGTTTGCCCGCGCAGAGCAACACCGAACGCAGCCAGCAAGGTTCCGCAAACTGCGGCCAGCAACGCTGGCGCAGCAGGAGTAGTAAGAAGGTGCGGCATTATGGACTCCTTTAGTACGAACCGACACGGATCACTGTTGAATTTGAGAGCTAGGCAATGCGGCGCCTAGCACCCATCAGAGCAGTGTCCCCCAGTTGTCGCTAGTACTCGACATCTTCCACCCGCGAGAACCAGATCCCGCCGATAATGGGAGCTAGCAGTGCCAACCCTACAATCACCGCAAAGATCATTCCAATTGGTGTGCTATAAGCGATGCGCACCCGCTCCCACTGAGTTGCGATAAGATACGCTGCCATCAGCAGACCAGCACCGCCAACAGCTAGCCCGCTGTAACGCATTTGGGCCAGCTCGGTCAGGGCCTCTTCACGACGACGTTCAGACGCCTGTAATGCAGCATATGCCGCAGCACAGCGCCGGGCCTGTAAATCCTGAGGCTGATCCGCTGCAACGGCTAGATGGTTGAGCAAGGTGGTATGCCGAGGCGCCGAGGTTTGGATAGCCAGCGCAGCGATCACCTGCTGGAGCGTAGCAATACGGCCATCGGCTAATGGAGCTCCTTGTTGGTTGAGCAGCCACAACCATTCACTGTACAATGGCCCAGAGGGCATATCGCTGAGTAAGCGTTCAAACGCAGTGCGCAAACCCAAACCGCCACCCAGCAGCGCACTTAGCCGACCAATCGCCGGAGTCAAGTCACGTTCCAGACGCTGATTGTAGTGACGTCCCGCCAGAACAAATCCGACACGCACCGCTAGCACTGCTGCAACTGGTGCCGCGGCCAGCGTCAGCCAGAGTGAGCCTATCAAACCCAGTCCTGCACTGACGACTGTGGCCGCGATAACGGCAATCATCAGCGCAGCGCGTGGACTGAGCAGCGTTGGTTGCCAAACCAGCGCTGGATCGAGCGCGGTCTGAACACGACGATAGACAAGACGCGCTATGAATCGCGTCAGCGGCTGGCGTAACGCCAGGGTAGCCGTCAACGTCAAGAACGCAGCCAGCAGCGCCGGTGCTACGCGCAACAGCCAGGCCGTTTCGGGATGGGTGAGGGTCTCGACCGAATCCATAATTCCTCCCTTGTCCACAACATCACTGTTTTGTTGTATCAGGCTGATGTAGCACCTGGTCCATTCAGCGCCGCTTCACGCATACGCAACGCTGCCACCACAGGCGTCAGTGCCGCCGCGCCAACCTCACCATTCAGAACCAGCGCATTGAGCGCAGCGTAGCGAACGCGCAATAGCATCAACGCGGTCTCGTCACTAAGGCGGGTCGGTTCGAGCGGAGCTAGGAGATCAAGGGCATCACGAGCACGACCTTGCGTCAATGCCTGCTCAGCACGGCTGATAGTCGCCTTCGTCTCACGATCTACGCGCTGACCAGCGGCAATGGCGTCAGCCAAGGCCGACCAACCACCAGCGGGCGTAAACGCAGCGTAACGCTCAAGGTCAGCACTTAAGGCGGCGTAAGCGGCTGCAGCTACGGTCCAACGCCGCGCTGTCAATGCCGCACTGATCTGCTCGTATGCTGCACGCGCAGCCGCGGCTGTCTGTTGCGCTCGCACCGGATCATCCACCAGCGCCTGCCGAGCCGCTTGTGCCAATCGCTCATCCGTACGCTCGGCCCAAGCACGACGCAATATCGCCAACGCCCGATCAGACGATCCGGCCTGCCTAGCTAGTGCGGCCTGCATCAGTGCCTCCTCAACAACAGCTCGACTACTCGCCACGGCCCGTGGTCGTTCGGCCAGTTTCAGCAGATCGAACCGTTGCATCAGGGCCAATGGCGTCTGATCCGTATCTTGCCAGACCAGTTGATCGCCGCACGCCTGAGCCGCGCAATGCCAGCGCAAACCATCGGTCGTTGGCTCAGCCCAGGCCAACCGGATCAACCGAGGTCGCAAACCAGTTGCCGTCTCTTCACAGCCATCAAGCAGAGCAACTTCGTCAATGTAACGCCGTCCGGCAGTACGACTGAGATGGATAACGACATTGAAGTTATCACAAATGTCTTCCAACGCATTAGCTCGACGACCTTCATAGAGATATGCTCCCGGCATAGCAGCGCAATCGGCCAATCGGCTAACGGCACGCAGTGCATTGCGGGCGTGAATAGTGGTTACTACGGCATGACCGCTTACTGCAACTGCTAGGATCGCACCAGCTTCAGCGGCGCGCGTCTCGCCTGGTGCTACCAATGAGGGCGTTTGGCGTAACACCTCACGCGCCGCTCGCCCGAACGCCATCGGTTCAAGACTAGTCTGCACCAGTTCGCGCGTCCAGGCAGCATGACACACGTTGATCTCTAGCGTGTTGTCTTCAATTGTGATCACATGCGGTTCGCCCGGCCACGAATTCACAATTGCCTCGAGAAGCGCTGTCTTGCCACAACCGGTTTCACCTGCTATCAGAAACGAGCAGCGTGCCCGCACCAACAAGCGCAGAACAGCCAGCACGGTCTCGTCACAGGCACCACGCCGTCCAATATCATCAAGGGTCCACGCGACCCGCCGACCGCGACGAATGCAGATGAGAGCGGTATCGTCAGGTGTGCAAGGTGGAATAGTGACATGCATACGGGTACCGTGCGCTAATGGCAACGTGTCTTGAGGCCGACTCCGGTCGATCGGCACTGCCAACCGTGAGGCCAATACCAACGCCCGATCGAGTGCCTGACGCGGTGAGCTGAACCGCTCGGGCGCTAGAGTAAAATCTGCACCCTCTTCTTGCACCATAATCCGGTCACCGATAATCTTGACCTCTTGAATCCGTTCGTCATCAAGATAGGGTTGGGCGGGCCCCCAACCAATCGTATCGTGAAACAGCCGGAGCAAGGTAGCATCATCAGTCGGCAATCCTGCCAATGGTCCACCACGTTCGGTATGGGTACCGATAGCCTTCCGCAACACCTGCAGCACTGCCGGATCGCGTTCAGCGGCAGGTGCGACTGGATCAAGCAGATGAGAGGGCAACTCGGCCAGCAAGATATCACGCGCTGCTTGGAGCGCTGATGCTGCTGGATCGATTGTTGCTTGCTGTTGCGCCATCAGATCGGCCAGGCCACCATCTTCAATGACAGTAAGTGGCCGGTAGGCAGGGTGCATATTTTCCTCCGTTCAGCGTAGAAAAGAGCAATTTGCCGATCCTCAAACTGAAGATATCCCAAAAGCAACGCCATAGGCATATCGCGTGGGTAATCCTTGCCAAGCTTCTAGGCGAGAAAGCATTTGGCTTACCCTACCCACGAGATAGGTTCCCCACAAACTGACCTATCAGCAAAGGGTTGAATATTAGGACATCGCGGGTATTAACATACGCTGCCCAAATAGGCGTTCCCGCAATAGCGGCCACCAACCGATTTGTGGCACAGGTAAACGTGGCTGAAGACCGTTATAGGCGCAGAGCGCTTCAACTACTTGATGGGTAGCACGGGCAAACCGGCCCTGCGGGCCGATGTCAAGCATCGAAATGTAGCCATCGTGCTCATCAGCTAAACTAGCCAAGCGCGGTTCACGTGGCAAGATCCCCACACTTCCGACCCGTGGATAACGACGACTAAAGAGATCAGCTACCATGTCGACCGTCACCGTCACCCCCCGCTCTGGCTCCATAAAGAGCAACTTGCAGCGCTCGAGCCGTTCCGGGACCAGCTCAGTAAAGTGGTCCAGCATGTGACCGACACCCATACGCTCACGAGTACCAGGCGGTGTAGGGAGAACGACGCTACCGCCAGCTTGTAAAGCATGGGTGGCGTAAGGCCGACGCAAATAGTCAGGCGGTGTATCGATCAACACTACATCATAACCTTCTAGACCGCTGATCCCCTGATACAACCCCTGCCAGTCAGGTAAGCGCAGATCGTTCTCAGCTCGGGCAACTGCATGCGAACCGATAAGGAGATCGATCCGGCCCCACCCCTGTTGCGTAGGTCGCGTATGTTCAGGTTGGAAAATGAAGGGCTGAATACCTGCCGGATTCCAGTGCGCAGGTCCCCGTTGCACTAGATGAAGGTAAGATGGTGCGCTGGCTGGTATCCGAAAAGCCGGCACCAGGCCAGGATTTGAGATATCGCTGTCCCACACCAACACGTCGAGACCGCGCCGACGTAACCCTTCTGCGAGCACACAGGTAACAAAAGTCTTACCGATACCACCTTTGGCAGCCCCAATCGCAATCATTGGCAGCCGTTGAACCCCACCACCACGGCGCCGGCCAATTTGCGTCCCGATCCAATTGGCCAGTGCCACAGGGTTACGTTCAGCAGTTGCTGGTAGACCAGCGGCCAGCGCATCGGGCAGAGCCGCACGTGCTGGCCCAGCCAAACCTAACAACACACGTACTCCAACCTGTTGTGCACGCGCCGTCAGATCCCACAGATCGGCTAGCGGTGTTCCCCGGCTATCGTCAAGATAGATCACATCTGGCGGACGAGAACTGGTCAGTAACCGCTGCACCTGATCAATGCGCGATGGGGCCAAAACGGCCACGTCGCGTAATTGTTCAACCTCGGCTTGCAATCCTTCGATTGCACTAAAGATAATTAATTCCATGGAGGTTGCTCCCTGTCTTCGTGAGACGTTTTGCTGACATCAGATTGCCAGCTTATCGCCATAACCCTGCTGAGTGAACGCGCGAGGCCTCACGATAATCAGCCACGGTCAGTTTGGCTCGTGGTCGTTGTGTTATCACAAGGTTTTAAACCGTCGCTGCTACATACGACCCGAACCCCAACTGCCATTGACATAACCAGCCCGCACCAACCGTTCACCAGTGCGGTCATAACGGAACAGCGGATTAGTCGGAAAGGGATCGCCACTTTGCCCCTGTGCTCCCTGGGGCAACACCTCTTCGATTGCCAAAACCCCTCGCTTACCGTTGGGGGCGCGACCAATTTGGACTACCACCAGATTCACAGCATCTGAGGTGATGAGACCACGCACGATTTGTGCGGCTGCCTGACCAGCGCCAGTCGTTTCATAGGCTAGACCGATCAGAGCCATTCGTTCCAGATTACGCAACGCGCCCTGTACATTTGCCGCGTGAATAGTACCCAAACCGGGATGACCAGTGGCAGCAGCTTGCAGGATCGCTATTGCTTCACCACCCCGCACTTCTCCGACAATGATGTAATGAGGCTTTTGGCGCAGGGCAAAGGTAACTGCGCGACTAAAACCACCTGTCTCAGCCGGCGCTTCTACATGCAAACTATTGGCACTACGCGGCAATTCTCCACCGTCCTCGATTACCACGAGGCGCATGCGCGTACCAATAGCCTGGATCAAGGCTGCAGCGAGAGTTGTCTTGCCGCTGCCGGTCGGTCCGGCAATTAGCAGCGAGGCACCACTACTTAGTGCTGACAGCAACAGATCGCTGGCTTCACGACTCACGACATTGCTCTGCACCAGATCATCAAGGGTAGCCCAGCGTTCCGGCAACAAACGGATGGAGAGACTTGGTCCAGCTGGCGACGCACGGCGATCGGTGATGGCATAACGTAAACCATCAACTACGCCCTGGGCGAACGATGGTATTACTGTATCGGGAGTGGCACTATGGCTCCGCTGCACCAATTGACGCTGCGTCCATTCAATCCAGGCCGGATGCACCATAACGCCAGTGTTAACCATCATCCCACGTTGGACAACAAAGAAGGGCGAATCAGGCGGACCGTTGAACAAAATGTCTGACACACCATGCTCCGGGTCACGCCAGATTTCGAGCGGGCCATACCAACCTATATCACGCCACTGAATGGCGCTGTCAAAGCCAAGTTGCGTAAAGGCTGCTTCAGGCGGCATCTGCCAGCAATCTCGCAGGCGGCCACTGCGCACCAGCATACGCAGTTCTTCCGCAATAGCGACACCGGTGGCTACTGGACTGATTGCTGCTTGGGGCAGCGTATCCCAAATGTTATGCATAGTCATCTCCGCAAATGAAGAACTGGCAGGAAAACTGTTGGCATCGCGCTTCCCTGTTGGGCCGCCGCTACTCAGCTGTCGTTGGCTGAACCGGCGCCGTTAACTCATCGACCGTGATCTGACCAATGTCGAGTCGATCAAGCGCGGGCAAGATCGGCGCATCACTCCCGTATCGTTCACCCCACAGTGGTAGACCGGCGGCTCGTAAGGCCCAAATCACGTGCGCCTGGTACGGGGTCAGTTCAAGGTAAGCAACCTGCGCTTCAGTATCAACATAGAGGACCCGAGCACCACTGAGCAAGCGGCAAGCATACGGACGTGGCGGCAACGGCGAAACTGGCGGTTGCACCGTTGGTACGCGTCCTTCCACTGCACTTCGAGTCTGATCGCACACATCAGGTGAACCTTCAGGATCGTTGAAACCAATATTTACCCGGTCATGATGGGTTAAAGGACCGATGGTTTCTGTGCTAAAAGGCACTGGCACCATACCTGACGTCAACGCTTCACCGTTGGGGTAGACCGGCTGGTTGGGCGAACGCTCCATTATCATTGACGGTTGTAATAAATCGTTGGCAGCAAGATTACGCGTTGCGAACTGACCGATTGCCAATGACGGCGAATTGATGCCAGCCAGTTGTACTGGCCGATGGCGCGGCAGTAGTACCACCGCCAGATCATCAGCCCGAATCTGCTGACCGAAAGGCACATCGCGGGCCAGAATGACGACCGGTTCACTCCGTCCAGCTTCAAGAAAAGCGATCACCGTGAACACGGCAGTGATAATAAGACCCAAGCCAATCAGGATGGTAGGCAATGGATTGCTGCGGCGGCGTGTTAATGCTTGATTGAGCGTACCGGAAGCAGACATACGGTTCTCCTTTCGCTACAGCAATTACGGTTGGCCTAACCGATCGATCGTATCCGCGGCACGGATATGCGGACGAACTTCGCCCAAACCAAACAAGCCGCGCAGCGTCGGTTGCAGTTCAGCGCAGAGCAATGGGCTTGAGACGGCAACACCAGCACACGAACCACCCTGGGGCAATACCGTCCAACGGGTCGCAGCAGCTAGTACCGTTGGATTGACATCAACCAGACGCGCTGCTTGCAGATTGGTTACCAGGAACTGATGAGCGACCTGAATAATCGCTGCGCATTGACCAGGAGCCTGAATAGTTACCGCATGGCATGGGCGATTGCCACGCAGCGCCTGCTGATCGCGGGCCAAAACGGCGTATTCAAGCTGCTGCACAGCAGATCGGGTCGCCTGTTGCAGCGCATCTTCCAGTCGGGCTACATTTAGCCAAAGATTGGTCAGCTCGATCACTACCATGACAAAAAGGGTCAATGTGGGCAGCATTAAGGCTAGAATCGGCAGAGCCTGACCTACCCGACGATGGCGCATCGTATCCCCCTATTGCTGATCGCGCTCAGCCGCGCGTGTGGCGCTGGCGCGAACCACTATCTCGTTGCCGAAGGGCAGCAATACGGTCGGTACCCACAGTGGAGCGTGATAACGCACCTCTACTGTAATCGGGTCATAACGGCGACAAGGTCGGCGCGCACAGGTGATCACGACCTCGCTACTTGTCGGATCGATACCAAGGCTGTCAGATAGCGACTGACGCGCAGCCATTTCCGTAGCAAGGCGATCGCCACCAGTCAGGGCTGCCTGATGGGCAGCAACGCGTGCGGCCTGATTGACGGCATAATGCGTAAGCAGCAGCTGACCGACTGAAAAGAGGCCCATCACCAGCATAAGTAGGATGGGTAATACCAGGGTCATCTCGATCAGAGTTTGGCCTGGTTGGTGAGATTGCCTTGGCACAGCGACGCCCTCCTTTCTGCAACGATAACGTCTGAACAACAACCTGCCTGGTGGTGAACGAAAACGGTAGGATACAACGGTCATATGCGAGCCGAGTTGGTAACCGCTAACTACACGGCTGCCGGTTGCAGCCAGGAGTTGATCAATTGCCAGGTGCAATTAGGGAACGAGGCGCAAGCAGGTTGATCGTGAACTGGTCAGTGATGAGCTGACGAGCTGGATGAGGCAACGGTGCTACCGGTACTGGCGGCAGTGGAACCCCACCAATACTGCCCGGTGCCTGATTCACGATCTGCACTTCCAGCTCGACCTGGATCGTCAACCGCACCTGTTCTAACCCATCTGCCGTATACAGATAGACATCAGGTCGCATCTTTGGTGCGGGTGGACGACTCCAGTAGAGATGAACCTGATCATCGAGGTCACGTTCACGCAGTATGAGTGCGCCCAGTTGATCTCGATTCTGCCCACCGAGATAGGGATAGATGCATCCGGTCAGTAGCTGCGGAGTGAGGCGCGGGCGCGCACCTGGACGGCAGCCCGCCGTACCACGACTGTCAGTTGCGCGGGGGTCGAAATGTTGCCCACCGACTTCAATGGCCGTCAGGCTCCAACCAACAACCTGGACTCGATAGACATACGGCCAGGGCAAAGGTTCATCGGCAAAGGTTAGCGTAACCAGTTGCGGCGTCACATCAAGCACTTCGCCCACCGGCCACGCAATGTGCGGACCATCGGACAGGTAAACGCCATTAGTCTGAATGGCATCTTGAGTCGCCGGATCGAGCGTTGAGCGAATCGCCATCCGCAGATCACCAGCAGCCGCGCCAATGGTTGACGGCGGTGGGACCACATTGATGTTCAAAGTAGCGATGTTATCGATCAAATCATCAGCTGGCGTACCCGTTGCGATCCGCGCCGTAGCCGGCAACACGATGCCAGCAGGCACGTTCGTTTGGACAACAACTTCGATGCTACCAGCAGTTTGCGGATCGATAACGCCCATCTCCCAATACAAGCGACGACCGTTCTGACTGGTAGGCGTTCGGCTGGAACCGACAAACTGAACATCTGCCGGTAATTCAAATTCGAGTACGGTGTCAGCAGCAGCACGGGTGTGCAATGGACGACGACGATACAGATTACCGTAATCGATAGTGTAGGCAAAGACGCTCCCCTGTCCAACAATACTGGCTGGCGCACGCAGCTGAACAAACAGGTTGGGACGAACCACCGCTACTGTTATGCTGACGTCATTATCGGCCCGTAGTACAGTGCGTTCAGGTGTCGCACTAGTAATTGTTGCCGATGCTGCCAGTTGATCGACAGCGATAGCAACTGGCAAATGTAAGCCGATGCGTAATTCGCCACTTGTGGCTGGTGCTAGATCACCCAACGCACACAGCAACCGATTGTCACTGTGCTGACACATAGACGGCCAACTGGTCAATATTGCCGACTCGGGTACATTGACGGTCACGGCCGTGGCGCGGGCGATACCGTTGCCGTGATTGCGATAGCCCACAACCAGCTTAGTTGCTTCACCGGCAGGAACCGGGGTTGGCGTGAAAGCCAGAGTAACGGCCAGATCCGGTGACACGTGAGCGGTGCTGGTACGTGCGGTATTGTCTGTGGACGCATCACCAGCGGTTGTTGTTGTCACCGTGGCCTGATTATCAAGTCGATCAGCAGCGGTAAGGCGGGGTCTGGTTTGAAAACTGATGACGATTGTCTGGTTAGGCAACAGCCGATCAACTGCACAACGCAACGCATGCTGCGCGCCTTCATACCGACAGGCTCCTGCTGGCACCAGCAAGAGACTAACAAAGTCAACCTGCGGTGGTAAAGGATCAGTAATAATTACATTTGCCGCCGGCGCACTACCCCGATTAGTTACGCGCAGGGTGTAGATCAGATCATCACCACTAAGCACGACCGCAGGCGCGTCTTTGTCTACGCTCAACTCAGCACGCAACAGGCGTGTGATCACACTAGCGCTGTTATCAGTTGGATTGTTATCCGGCGGATTGGCACTAATATGAGCGCTAGCAGTCACCACCTGCGTGACTAGATTGCCAATCGTGGTCGGAGCTCGCAATCGCACCTCGATCGTTTGTGCAGAGTTTATGCCGAGTTGAGGAAATTGCCAGATCAAGGTCGATTCATTTAGTCGGGCGGGGATAGTAGCGCTGAGAAAGCTGGCCCCAGTTGGCATCGTCATACGTAGCTCAACATTGGTAGCCTCGCGCATGCCGGTATGACGAACGTTGATAATGTAGTGCAATTCATCCCCGATGATCGCTTCTGTGGGCCCAGCCAGATGCAGACTCAGATCCATCTGATTAGCTACTAACCCCACATCAAGATCCGGCCGCACATCACCTGAAGTGACAACCATCACAGGACTCAGACCCGTTGCTGGATCTACGTCGCTGTCATATTGGCGATCCTCACCTCGGCCAGGAGTAGTAAAGTCGTGTCCGGCAGGCAGCGTAACGAAGAGGCGATATTGGCCAGGTTCGAGGTTGTCAAAGGTGTAATTCCCCTGGAAATCAGTGACAACAGTGCGCGGATAGGTAGTAATCGCTGGCGCAGCCCCAGGCAATCGATCAAGGCGGAGAGCGACGCCGGCCATACCTGGTTCACCACGCTCTTGGATGCCATTCCGGTTCAAATCGAGCCACACCCGATCACCGATCGTTGCAGGCCGCATCTGTCGAGTTAGACCAATATCAACCTGACGAACGAGCTCTTCTCGCAATGGCGCTCTAAGGGCAATGCCGGTGATACCATTGCCCGACTGCCGATCAGCAAATTCAACTGCGCCAAAAGCCGGATGGGCATCGCTATCGCGACTATCATCATCGCCGACATTGGCTAGAGTGTAGAGCATGCCGGCCAACGGCTGACCGACCTGGAATTGGCCTGGCGCAACCCGCAGAAATAGGCTACGATTAGGTGGCACGGCGAATATATAACTACCATCAGAGGCAGTCTGCGCATAGCCCATCACTGCCGATGTCGCCGGGTCAACGACTTCTAATCTGATTCCGCCCAGCGTTGCATCATGGCCTTCCCGTACACCATTACCATTGTGGTCAAACCAGAGTTGGCCTTTGACGAAAGCATAGGTACACAATAATTCGAGATCACCAAGAGAGGATAATTTATTGGTACCAGAGGGAATGAGTGTGATCATACTGGTTGGATCTACTTGACTAGCTTGATATACCATTAATCCAGCGGAATTATTGCCAAGAAGAGCAGTCGTGACAATCAACTCGCGCCCATCAGTCCGAGGAATTTTGAGCAAACTACCCATATGGTTTTCAACGTGAGCTGGTCGTTCTCCAGGGAAAGAGTGTAAATGATCGTTCACCCAGTCAGCTTGATTTGCCATTACCTGGAGCTGTTCGTCACTCGTACTAACGCGATCTTTTCGTTTTGACTGATCGAGGAGCAGGTTCCATCGCCCATTAGCAAATTGATAATTAAGGGTATCGCCTTGCGCAATGGAGGTGTAGTGCCCAGCGGGTGGTGGACCAAAGAAAGTCAGGTCACCAATTCTATCTCGTAAACCCAATCGCATGAACTGACCATCGGAGCTAAATTCTATATCTGTTAAAAGCGGTTGAGCATAGAAAATACTTCGCGAGACATTTTCTATGATCATTTTATTAAACTGCTCACTCCAAGCATTCCAACCTGTAATATCTTCATTTGATTTTACCTTTTTCAGTATATCCATATAAGTTGATCCAACAAATCGCTCATTAAAAACACTCGTAACCAAAGGTTGATCAAGTATCATTTGCCAATGACCAGTTTTCACAGACCAAACCAAAACATATGCCCTCGGTGCACCATTGGGCTGAGCAGTATAAGTCACACCAACAAACAGCTTCATCTCATCCGTTTGCGGACCCGGAGCAAATTCAAGTGCAAATGGTTGCAATCTGGCCTGAAATGTGGGATTAGAGCTGATGAGATGTAGCGGGACCGCTACCGGGGCGAGCCGGCGAGGGGTCAGCTGTGTGATGTCGTAGCGCTCAATCCGCTTCATCGTCAAGTTCATAATGTACAGAGTTTCACCATCGGGACTAATCTCTATATCACCTAGACCACTGGCTCCGACTACCGGCAAGATTGCGGTATCATCTTGATTGTGATTGGGACGATCTTGGCCTGCATCAGGCACAATGAACGATCCATACAGTTGGCCATCATCAAAGCGATACTCGTAAACGCCACCAGGGCCAAATGACCCATAGCTAGTGAAGCGGCGCGTAAACGACGCAATGAAGAGACGCTGGACACCACTAATAGCGCCATCGTCGTAGGCAAGGCCATACACCGAACCAATCCCGCTACTTGAAGAAATCCGCCCATAGATACCGCCACTGGTCGTGCCAATTGGCACAAGTGATTGTTTTTGGCCGCTCAGATTTACCCGCACTAGCGCCGGATCGCCCGACGGAACTGGCGTATAGATGGTGTCGGCAAAACAGGTGGTGGCAATGTTCACACTCCCATCGAGGCACGGCACTGCGCTTGCAAACCCAACGGCACTGGTTTGAGCAGAGACCGGTGTCGGCAATTCATGCGGAAACATGGTGATCAAGACGAGAACGATACAACCTGCCAGCCACTGCCTGAACCACCGGATATGCATAGCGCCTCCTCATTGACACGTGATTCCCCATGGCGACGCGTATGTGCGCCGCCAGGGACAAGATTGTCAAATGACCGGAAGATACTTACCGCCCGACGAATGGGATAAAAACGGTATGACGTGGCACAATAGGGAGGGGTGATGCAATCATCTGACCGTTCCCTGCCCGGTCAAAGAGGCTAACCTGAACTGCCTCTGCTTGCGCAGGCACTGCCATCATTGGCAGCGAAACATTGAGCTGGAAGGCAGTTCCGCCCTCGGACCACACCTCATCTGCAGTGAGCACGTGGTAAACTGGCTCGCCGATCGGATGACCATTAGACGTGAGAAACTGCCATTCAATTGCCCACGGCAAAGGCGCATATGTATCGACAAAATCACCTGCAATCTCTATGTTCGACCAGTGCAGACCATCGTCTATCCTCGCGTTGATGTTGGCAAGCACTGGTGGCGTAGTATCACGAATCAACTCTAACTCGTGGTACAAAGATCCAACCATCAATCTCCATAACCTGATGATGACTGGCATTTTTGTGTCTTCGTTGGGTAATGGAAATTCCACATTAAAACTCTCTCCAGGTGAGAGGATAAAATAGGTTTGAGAGTATTGCACTCTCACCGTACCTTCTCTTGACGTACAAGCTTGTGGATCTTTAACCTCTATCCTGATCGTATTCTGATTCGTATATCCAGCCATCGCCCGTTCTGGCCACATTAACGTCGCCTGGGGATTAAAATTATTATCAAACTGCGCAAAAGCTTCCAACGTTCGAATGGTGCCATTTTGACGGCGCAGATCGATGAAGAGAGGGTACTTCTGGCAGCTACTAGGAACATAATTTGGTGGCAGCGAAACAATCACATCAGCAAAATATTCATGACCGCTAAAAGAAGTCCATTCATCATTCGCATCAGGTGGTTGATTCCACCGCCATCGGATCTCGGAAAAATTTTCAAGATCACCCATAAAACTAACCAAAACCGTGTTATCATCGCGGATAAGCATGCTTACCCAAACAACAATGTACTCGTCTTGTGCTCGCGCAGAGGTCGGTAGCACTAAAAATAGACTGAGCTGGCAAACTAGTAGGATCCAGATGAAGCGATGATTTTTGCGCAAGATCATGAGAAACCTCTTCAGAATACAGGTGGCAATAGCCGCTCACTAGCGTGTAACTACATAACGCGCAACCTCTTGACCGAGCACCATCCCTTCCTGACCATCGATAATCCAATGCACACCACCGACAATACGTGAGCGGACAGCATCGGCAGCTTGTTGCGCAAAGAAGGCTTTGTGCTGAGGAAACGAAGCGATTAATATCTCAGCTGCAGCTGCACTGAAAGCGGCATGACCAGAGGGATAGGATGGATGGGGCGGGGTAGGCAAGACCGGCTTCCAGTCTGGGTCGACGGTAGCCATCCACTGTTCCGGACGGAGGAAGCCGTAGAGGTACTTGTTGTACCAGCATGCCACTGCAGTATCGTGCATAGCGACGCCCAGATGTGACATGAGAGCTGCAGTCTGGTAGGCATCGAGTCGCTCGACAAGTGCAGTAGTGATCGCAATTTCAAACCAGAGACCAACTGGTGTCACCGTGCCAACATCAGCGTGCCAGTGCCAGGCAAGTGCGCGATGCTCGTCGGTGATGAGGCGCTGTTCTTCGCGAAACCTTGTTTGCTCATGACCCATCTGTGCGCTGTCCCAGACTGGTGGAGGCGGGAGAATAATCGTATCACCGCTGGGTAGCACAACAGTTTTCACACTGCCCCAATGCGGATCAAGTGGCAATTTTGTTGTATTCCAACCGCCACTGGCCGGGAGGGTAAGCTCACGAAAGGCGTCGCTACCATCTACACGTGCCCAAGCCACAACGTGATCGCCGATAGCATGCCCAATCTGGAAACTGCGTTCGAGTCGAGTTTGCGGCACGGGATTGGCCGTATGCAAACCCTTCCAGAGCGAGTCGTTGACTTGCTGATCAATTTCATCGCTGTGCTGAGGATGAAGATAACGCAACACTGGCCGCGCGGCTCCGGCTAGAAGCGCGATCTGGTCGATTCGCTCACCGCTCTGTTCCGCTATTAAGAGTGCATCGTTGAGCGCAACTGAGATGAGCATTAGTTCGCGCGCAGCACGATTCGGAGGAATACCATCACGGGCGATTAGCCTGAGCATCACTTTTATCCAGTCGGTTAGCCACCTGGCATAAAAGTCTGGCTGAACTCGCTCAGACGGCGCTGCCGGTGGCGTAATGGCCGCTGCTGCCGTGAGAATATTCGATACGTCGGTTGCTAGCCAAAGCCGCGGCTTCCGCGGATTGGATTGGCGTCCAACTGGGCGATTGCTCCGGACTGGCTCGGATTGATTGCTACCTGGGACAGAAGTAGCAGGAACGGCACAAGCACTTAAACCCAACGTGATCACAATGAGCAGCAGACTGACAAACCGCATTAGGCACCTCGTGATAAACAATGGTTTCATCAAGTAAACCGATCGAGATGTCAGAAGGATTCGCGATCTTTTGTCAGCTTTGCTCGTAACCGTCTACCGAGAACACACTGGTTGTAAGCCTGGAACCTCAAATACCCAGTTATAACCCGCATCGAGCTTCGATACTGGCTTGTAAGCAGGGGGATGTCGGCCAAAAAAGTACGCCATGATCATTTGATGATCATGGCGCACCATACAATGGAGAGAAAGGAAGATTTACGACATGCTCTCAACTAGCGGCAATTGCCGAGCTTCCCCAGCTAGCAGCGTTTGCGCTGCCGCCGCGACAAAGCCGCGGAAAAGGGGGTGTGGCTTGCCAGGCCGAGACTGGAATTCGGGATGGAACTGGCTGGCAACGTACCACGGGTGATCACGCAGTTCGATAATCTCGACCAGTCGTCTATCGGGCGAGACGCCGCTGATTACTAAACCAGCCGCTTCTAGAACCGTGCGATAACGGTTGTTGAACTCGAAACGATGGCGATGACGCTCCTCAACCCGCTCACAGCCATAGGCCGCATGGGCGCGCGTGCCAGGCACCAGATCACAAGGATAGAGACCAAGACGCATCGTACCACCCTTCTCGGTTATGTCACGCTGATCAGGCATTAGGTCAATTACCGGATGCGCCGTCTGGGGGTTGAACTCAGTGCTATTGACATCATGTGTACCTAGGACATGACGGGCAAAGGCGATAGTTGCACACTGCATCCCTAAACACAAACCGAGGTAAGGGATCCCATGCACGCGCGCATAATCGGCAGCAGCGATTTTACCCTCGATGCCACGTTCACCAAAACCACCCGGCACCAGAATCCCATAGACACCTGACAACAAGCGGGCTGGTCCTTCGCGCTCAACGTCTTCAGCAGCAACCCAGCGAATATCCACATCGATAGACTGTTCAATCCCGGCATGGTGCAACGCTTCGACCACGCTGATATAGGCATCGTGCAATTCCACATATTTGCCAACTAGGGCAATTGGCAACCGACGCTTCTCTTGCCGGATGCGAGCCACTAGCGCGCGCCACTCCTCCAGATCAGGCGGTGTGGCCGGCAAACCTAATCGCTCGACCAAATAATCGCCCAACCCCATATCTTCTAACACCAGTGGCACTTCGTAGATCGAATCAACGGTAGGTACCGGTATCACCGCACGCACATCGACATCAGAGAAGAAGGCAATCTTCTCACGAATATCATCGTCGATCGGGCGATCGGCTCGGCACAGAATCACATCGGCGCTGATACCCACATTGCGTAACGCCATTACCGAATGCTGGGTCGGTTTGGTCTTTAGTTCGCCAGTGCTGATATGAGGCAACAAGGTTACATGAATGTAGATAATATTGTCGCGGCCAACATCCTTGCGCATCTGGCGGATTGCCTCAAGGAAAGGTAGGCTCTCGATGTCACCGACGGTGCCGCCAATTTCGACAATCACCACATCGGCTTGGCTGCTACGCGCCAGAGCGCCAATCCGAGCCTTGATTTCATTAGTAATATGGGGAATGACCTGAATTGTGCCACCCAGGTAATCGCCACGCCGCTCTTTGGCAATAACAGCAGAATAGATCTGACCTGTGGTGACGTTGCTGAGACGGCTAAGGTTCACGTCGATGAACCGTTCGTAGTGACCAAGATCAAGATCGGTCTCAGCACCATCGGCGGTCACGAAGACTTCACCGTGCTGGTACGGCGACATTGTGCCGGGATCAATATTGAGATACGGATCGAGTTTCATTACTGAAACGGTGAAGCCACGACTTTTGAGTAGGCGACCGATCGAGGCTACACCAATCCCTTTACCAACCGAAGAGACGACGCCACCGGTCACAAAGATATACTTTGTCATAGAGTACTACTCCCTATGTGAAAGATTTGTGGGTCGGTCAACCTTCGGTTGAACCGACCCACACTGGTTCACGTTTCCTCTGTGCCAGAAACGATTGCATGTCACACAATCGCTATCTACTGACGAGCGTATATCTTGAACGGCAACTACTCGCCACGCTTTTACACTTCAGTCTTCCAGTATACCACAAGTGCTTGGGAGTGACTGAGCTAGCCATGCGCCGGTCGCAAAATGACAATCCGGGTTTGCTCTTCATCGGCAGGCAGCGCATTGGCGTTGATCACCAACTTTTCTTCAGCGGTATACTCCTTCAGGCCCATTTCGCTAACAAACTTCTCTAACGGTGCCAGAGGCGGCTCGAACCCGGTTTGTCCCATCGCGTAATGCATCGGAATCACGAACCGAGGCTCGATCTGACTGATCACATTGCTGGCAACAGCTGGTCCGATCGTTTCACCACCACCAACCGGTACAAACAACACATCAACGTTAGAACCAATCTCTTCCAGTTGACCAGTCGTGAGTTCGTGACCGAGATCGCCGAGGTGGCAGAAGACTAGGTCATCGAGATGAATGATATACACGGTATTGAAGCCGCGTTCAGCACCTTTGACTGCATCGTGAAAGGTGCGCACACCCGTAATCAACACACCACCGATCTCATACTCACCGGGACCGTCGACAACAAACACCCGATCCCGCAATGGCCGCACTGCTGCGGCATTGTTATGATCGGGATGGTGATGGCTGATGGTCACAATTGTCGCCGTTGGTCGACCCAGATCGAGGCCGATCGAGCGGTGGTAAGGATCGCAAATCACCGTACCATCACGACCCCGCAGGCGAAAGCAGGAATGACCGAGATATTGCACTTCTGCCATAGTGATATTCCTGGCTTACTGTAGTTGGCTGCAGGCTACGCATACCGCGTTAACTTCATGACTCTAGCAGCTTGTTCGGCTCATCCGAATATACCCAGACACAAGCGTCACATTATAACGACTACGTTACAGAGTAACACGACTCTTCGGTCTTAGACACAATGTTCGGCGCACGACCATTACCAATCCAAGTAAAGTCATCGGTACGTCAATAGCGGTACTGTTGCTGGTACCTAACAATAGAGCGCACGTGCACAGAGTTCGATACTCGAAGGCAACGGCACCGCTTTACCGTTGACGCGCCACCCCACCAGATGCGTACACACAGCAATAAGCGATCTAACCCCAAACCGCCATATCAGCCCGTCTCTGGCAATTGTCTCTGGCAATTGATGACAATAGCAGTTTGGGGATCACGTGACTCGAGGCTCACTACGTAGCTACTACTTCCCCGCCCAATCACTACAGCGATCTGCCGGCCTGAACAGATTAGCTGGAGCGACCGGTGCTCTTGCCCGGTTTCCTCATCATACCCGATACCCGGCTAGGGAACAACTATCGAATGGCAGTGTAAGATCGCAAGATCCCGACGTGGTTCCACGTCAATCTGCGCTATCGGATTCGGGATGAACCTCACGCCAGAGACGGACTAATAGTGGACGGATCAGCTCGTTGGCAAAGCCGCGACGTAACAGGTAACCACCGAGGCGCCGTTGAAACGTAACCCAATTGGTTACGCTAGTGTATCGCGGTAACACTGCGCGAGCCGCTGCCTCGGCCCGGGTAGTTTCATCATAGCCACTATCATCAACCGCCAGAGCCTGTTCAATGATGCTCGAATCGATCCCCTTTTGACGCAATTCTGACCGCAATGCGCGCTCGCCACGGGGACGGAACGCACGCCGGCTGGCAACCCAGCGACTGGCAAAATCGACATCGTCTAGCAGACCCAGCTCATGCAAACGAGCAATCGTCTGGGTGCAAATCAGCTCACTAAAGCCCTTTCGCTGTAGGTAGCGTCGCATTTCGGCAGTCGAACGGGCACGCCGCTCGAGTTGTCGCAACGCTTGCTGGAATGCCTGATCCGCCTGCTCGCTGGCAACTAGTCGCTCCCAGCCAGCTTCATCGAGATAGGTACCAATGGCCAGTCGTTCACGTATAAGCGTATTCAGACTGATGCCAAGCGCAAACTCACCATCAATGAAGAGATTGACGCGCTGTGGATCGTTGCTTTGCGGGCGGATAGCCGTAATAGTACCCGTTGGCATAACCAGGCTTCCCAATTTGACTTACGACGACAGTGCCAATCATTCCTGATCATGCAAAGTATTGATGATGCACGCGTCCGCCGGATCACGATGCACGGTTATGTGGCTACTGCGTCGCTTCACCATTTTATAGATGTGCTGTTAGACGATGCGTAGATCACACTCGCAAGTGCGGGCACCAAAGCGATCTGAACTACAGAGCAAAAGTAAAAGTGCACTTACCACAAACTGGCAATTCGCGCACAGTCCCTTCAGCCACACTAGAGACAGGTGGAAGCGAGCACTATGTTTACTGGCAGGCAGCGCTAACTATACCATCTGAGCAGCTGATGCCCGATCAATCTTGGATAACGCGCTATACACCCGCAGCTCGGAACCTGCCTTGCCAGCTGTTGATCAATATTACGACCAGCAAGAGGCCGAGTTAGCCTAGCACATTGACTGAGCAGATTTGATGGCACCAGCGTATGTAAACCGTATCCGCTCTGACATCAGAAGCACTACCCGCCAGCAATGCTGGGGTACCACACATTACCTATAGCAAGACAAACCTAATCTTATCGTGCATGGAGCAGGCAAGAATATCAGGTGCAGGGTCGATCCCCTGCTACCGTATTGAAGCCTTCCGTACTACGAATATCTGACCCTGTTACAGGTAACGCCCGAGCCGTTATCACTTGTGCCACTATTCCTCAAAGATGCCATCATCTTCGCCAACATCGGCGCTAGGTGCAATCACTGATGGATTGGTTAGTGCCTGGGCCTTGATCAGACGCTCGATCTCATCAGTTAGCGCCGGATTATTCTTGAGAAACTCGCGTACATTCTCGCGCCCTTGACCGAGCCGATCTTCACCCAGGTAAAACCAAGCACCACTCTTGCGAATTATCCCCAATTCAGTGCCGATATCGATAATATTCCCTTCGCGCGAGATACCTTCATTGGCCAGAATATCGAATTCGGCTTGCCGGAAGGGAGGGGCGACCTTGTTCTTGATCACTTTGACCCGCACCCGCGAGCCTATTGCTTCCTGACCTTGTTTGAGAGTCTCAATCCGTCTGATATCGAGACGGACTGAAGCGTAGAACTTTAGTGCCTGCCCACCAGTGGTCGTTTCGGGTGAACCAAACATTACGCCAATCTTCATGCGCAACTGATTAATGAAGATGACAACGGTGCGACTCTTGCTGATCGCGCCGGACAACTTGCGGAGAGCCTGGCTCATCAGCCGGGCTTGCATACCGGGCATCGAGTCGCCCATCTCACCTTCAATCTCGGCGCGCGGCACAAGCGCAGCGACTGAGTCGATCACAATGACATCGATGGCGTTCGAGCGTACCAGCATTTCGCAGATCTCGAGTGCCTGCTCACCAGTGTCAGGCTGTGAAACGAGCAACTCGTTGATGTTCACCCCACAACGTGCCGCGTAAACAGGGTCGAAGGCATGTTCAGCGTCGATGAAAGCGCAAACGCCCCCCATCTTCTGGGCCTCTGCGATGATATGCTGGGCTAGAGTGGTTTTGCCGCTGCTCTCAGGACCAAAAATCTCGATCACACGCCCGCGCGGTACGCCGCCGACACCCAATGCAATGTCAAGGGCAATCGAACCAGTGGGAATCACTTCGATAGCCAGCCGATTCCCAACCTCCCCCATCTTCATGATGGAGCCTTTGCCAAACTTGCGATCGATCTGCGCCATGGCCGCCGCGAGCGCTTTTTCTTTCTCCGGGGTGATTGCCATCGCGGGCGCTCCTCCATTATTCGTATTCACTCGTATACTCCTCTTGCTACTCTACTCGATGGGGAGGGCGATGTCAACGCCGTTGCCTACCCCGCACATATGTGCTATAATAGCACAAGTGTACGACAAAAGCAAGAGGGTTGTGACTGCATTTCCTCCCTATTAGTATACCGTGCTCATTGGCGCAACGATATGGTGGAATGACTCAAATAGTCCACTGCAGACCCTACAACTAGCACGTTTCGTTCGTGCCTAAACAGAACACAACCTGAGGCATTGGTGCAGGGTGGGCAACAATTGTTGGCGCTGTCGTCGCGTTTACACCTAAACAGAACGCAATCTGGAGGCATGAGGCAGAGCAGTCAGACATAAGCGATCAGGCTGCAACGCCAATTTTTCTATTGTCGGTCGGTGAACCAACTTGCTCAGCGCTGGATCATGATACCGTGAAAGCAGCGGCAGAACATGGTATAGTGCAAGTAGTCGCGGCACGAATCAAAGAGAAACCAATGACAATGAAACGTATTCCTCCCGGTCCCGGCCAAGAATCAGTTTGGGATTATCCGCGCCCACCCCGCTTGGAACCAACGTCCCGCCGCATTCGGGTCATCTTTGCTGGCGAAACGCTGGTCGATAGCCGGCGTGCATTCCGGGTGCTGGAGACCAGCCATCCACCGGTCTATTATGTTCCACCAGACGATGTGCGCATAGCGTGGCTGCGCCCCAATCCAGCCCGCTCGTTTTGTGAATTCAAGGGGGTAGCGATCTACTATGATGTCGTTATTGGCGACCGCCAGGTTCGGCAAGCAGCCTGGTCATACCCCGAGCCAACACCGCCATTTGCCCCAATCCGTGGCTATATCGCCTTCTACGCCCGCCCGATGGATGCCTGTTATGTGGATGATGAACGGGTGACTCCCCAACCTGGTGAATTTTACGGTGGCTGGATCACAAGCGAGATTGTGGGGCCATTTAAGGGTGGGCCGGGGACATCGGGCTGGTGATGTTGGGCTATTAATACGAGACGTACCCGTAGCTTGACCACGCCGGCTCAGGTTACGTGCTGCATGCTCGCGATCGATCCTTCGATTCGTAATGAATACGAAGGAGGTTTGCCCCACTCGGGATCGCGCTTTGAAGAGAAAGGACTGCACAGATGACCCGAACAGACGAGCGACTGCATGCGTTGCAGCTGGCCCGATTGGAGGTGCTAGCCGGTCGCATGAGCCGACGCGACTTTCTACGCCTAGGACTGGCCTTAGGGTTATCTGCCGGCGCCACTGCGCTAGTCGCCTGCGGTAGCGGGCCAACCACCCAGCCAACCGCTGCGCCAACCAGTGCGATTGGTAGCGGCCCAAGTGGACGCTTGCGCGTGGCAAGCGAAATCCCAGTACAACTTGACCCCGCATTCGCTTCGTCAGATGCCGAAATTCTCATTCTCAACCACGTGTATGATTACCTGGTGGATGTTGATGCTGGCAATAACATCGTGCCACGTCTGGCCCGCGAGTGGACAGTGAGCGATGATGGTTTGAGTTACCGTCTGCGGCTAGCTGAGGGGGTGACTTTCCACGACGGTGGTCCATGTACAGCTGCCGATGTGGTATGGACATTTAATCGGCTTCGTGATCCATCGTTGCAATTGCCAACGGTCGATCTTTACGCCAATATTGTCGATATTACCACCGACGGTGATAACACGGTCGTATTTACGCTAGCCGAACCTAATCCCTTCTTCCTCTACGATTTGTCCGACAACCACGCGCTCATCCTACGCGCTGACACGGCCAATCCAGCCACTACTTTCAATGGAACTGGCCCTTTCAAAGTGGTAGAATACCGCACCGAGAACCGGATCGATCTGGCGGCTAACCCAAACTACTTTCAAGCTGGGAAGCCGCTAATCGCCGATCTTGAGATCATCTTCTTCCCTGATCAGGCGGCAGCTGTCGATGCGTTGCGCGGCGGGCAGGTTGATCTAGTGCTGCGTATGCCAACGCCGCTGTTCCAAACACTACAACAAACGCCGGGTATCGTAGCAGTGCAGACGCCAACCAATGGCTTTGATCTAGTACGGCTACGCGCTGACCGCGAACCAGGCAACAAGTTAGAGGTGATCCGTGCGTTGAAGCTCGCCACTGACCGCCAGGCCATCTTTCGACAGGTGAAAGCCGGTCTGGGTGCTGTTGGGCGTGATAGTCCTATCGGTCCGTTGTTTCGCACCTATTATTCAGAAGAAACCCCATTACCTCCCCGCGATTCAGTCGCAGCACGCGAATTGTTGCGCGATGCCGGTTATCCTAATGGCCTCAAACTGGATCTTCACGTGCCTGACTCGGGCGACCGACCTGATCTGGCGGTCGTGCTGAAAGAACAGTGGGCAGAAGCCGGAATTGAAGTGAATGTGATCGTCGAGCCAGAAAGCGTCTATTACGGCGATAACCGGTGGCTTGAAGTTGATTTGGGGATCACCGGTTGGGGTTCGCGTCCGGTGCCACAATTTTACCTCGATGTAATGCTGGTGAGTGGGGCTGTGTGGAACGAGAGTCACTTCAGTGACGCCGAGTTCGATACGCTGGCCGCTACTGCGCGCACCACGCGCGACGAAGCAGAACGGGTACGAGCCTATCGTGAAATTCAGCGCATCTTGATCGAACGTGGTCCCATTATCATTCCCTACTTTTTTGCTCAGCTCAGCGCACACCGCGAGGGCATTCGTGGCTATGTAGCCAAGGCATTTCCTGGCCGCACAGATCTGAGTGTGATTGCAGTGTAACGATCGACACCATGAGCGTACAGCAATTTGGTCGCGCCTTCTTCGCTGATCCGGCGACATCGGCTGGTACGATCATTGTGGCTATATTTCTCGGATTAGCGCTCTTGGGCCCAGTGATTGCGCCTTATAGTCCAACGGCGCAACATGCTGAACTGATCCGTCAACCGCCGTCGCTCAACCACCCGCTTGGTACCGATCGGCTGGGACGCGATTTATTGAGCCGGATCATCTACGGTGCGCGTGATATTTTGGCCCTGGCCGGAGGCGGCACTGCGCTTGCCGTCGTCTGTGGTGCGCTGATCGGCATCAGCACAACTTACCTTGGCGGCTGGCTCGAAGAACTTGTGTTTCGTCTATTTGACGGACTGATCGCCCTACCGGCGCTGCTGCTGGCTTTGCTCTTGCTAGGTGCAGTCGGGCCATCACGAACAAGTGTACTACTGGTGATTGTGATGGTCTACACGCCAATCGTAGCCCGGGTTGTGCGCAGTGTCGTGCTTTCGCTCAAACCACGCGGATTCATCGAGTCGGCCCGTATGCGTGGCGAACGTTTGCACTATATTCTCTGGCGTGAACTGCTACCACTAGTACTGCCAACACTGGCCGTCGAAGCGGCACTGCGCTTTTCCTATGCGATCTTTCTGGTCGCATCGTTGGGCTTTCTCGGCGTAGGTGTCCAGCCACCCAGTCCGGATTGGGGCCTGATGGTGCTTGAGGCGCGTAACGAGTACGCCCTTGCGCCCTGGTCATTGTACGCTCCGGCAGCGGCTATCGCTCTGCTAGTGATCGGGGTGAATCTGATGGCGGAAGGGGTCCGGCGCGCCATCAACGAATAGCGGGTGAGAGAGGGTCTGATGCGAGATGATAAATACACGGGTGTGATGTGACCACAGACCCTAAACCTGTGCTCGAAGTGCAACAGCTTACAGTTGAATACCGCGTTGGTAGCCAGACACTATCGGTAGTGCGTGACATCAATCTACGCATTGCTGCAGGTGAAACCCTCGGCGTGGTCGGTGAGAGCGGTAGTGGCAAGAGCACACTGGGACTGGCGATTTTGCGCGCATTGCCAGCCAACGGTCGAATCAGTGCTGGTCAGGTGTTACTCGACGGCGTTGATCTAACGCAGGTCCAGGGGGCAGCACTACGCGCTCTGTGGTCACGTTCATTGCGATTGGTACCGCAAAATCCACTAGCTGCCCTCAATCCGACGCTACGAATCGGCGACCAATTGGTAGAAGCAATTGGTGGACGCCGGCAAGATGCCATCGCCCAAGCGATTGCGCTACTAGCGCGTGCACAAATCACTGATCCGGTGCGCGTATTGCGCAGTTATCCCCACGAACTCAGTGGCGGTATGCAACAACGCGTCATGATAGCGATGGCCCTGCATGGCGCACCGCGCTTGCTGGTATTAGACGAGCCAACGACCAGTCTTGATGTAACGACCGAGGCTGCCGTTGTTGATCTGTTAGCCGAACTCATTGCCGAACGTCAGCCAGCTGCCCTCTTCATCTCACACAATCTCGGCCTGGTCGCGCGTATCGCCACACGCACCGCTGTGCTTTACGCCGGTGAATTGGTTGAAATTGCACCGACAACAATCCTCTTCCACCAACCACACCATCCGTATACCCAAGGCCTCTTGGCAAGCCTACCGCATCCCGGACTACGTTACGACCAGCAACCGCTCCAACCAATTGCCGGCGTGTTACCTCAGCCTGGGGCATTACCGGCAGGCTGTATCTTTGCGCCGCGCTGCCCCCTGGCCGACGACCGCTGTCTACGCGAACGACCACCACTATTACCGGTTGCGCCCGACCATGTCACGCGCTGTCACCACTGGCAGCGAGTCATGCCTCACGCTCCGTCTCCAGTCTTACCATCACTCAACGCCGGGACGAATGGTCAACCGCTGCTAAGCACTCATCGTCTGACGAAAACGATCACGCCACGGCGCACGCTAGCTGAGCTATTCAGCGGTAAGCAATCCGCGCCTGTAGTAGCCTTGGCAGAGGTTGATTTGACCTTGTACCGCAACCGCACACTCGGGGTAGTAGGCGAGAGCGGTAGCGGAAAAACCACTTTGGCACGCTGTGTTATCGGATTGACCCCACCCTCCAGCGGTTCAATTGAGTTAATCGATGTGCCGCTAGCGCCAGTAATTCAGCAGCGACCACGTGACCATCTGCGTCGCCTACAAATGGTATTACAAAACCCGCAAGAGGCACTTAATCCGGCGCTTACCGTGGCCGAGGCGTTGCGCCGACCGCTCATCCGTCTCGGCGGTTTGGATCGCCAGAGCGCAGATCGGCGAATCCCTGACCTCCTACGATTAGTCAACCTGCCAGCAGAGTACGCTCATCGCCGCCCTCCACAACTCAGTGGTGGCGAGAAGCAGCGGGTGGCCATCGCCCGCGCGCTGGCGGCCACACCTGATCTGCTGGTCCTCGACGAGGCGGTCTCGGCACTCGATGTCTCGGTGCAAGCAGCGATTTTGAATATGCTAGCCGAAGTGAAAGATCGCACTGGAATAACCTATCTATTCATCACACACGATCTGGCAGTCATGAGTTATCTGGCTGATGATGTTGTGGTGATGTATCAGGGGCAGATCATAGAGCAAGGACCGGTCGCATCAGTACTCACACCACCGCTCCATCCCTATACTGAAGTATTGCTAGCAGCGAGCCGACCGGGTGGTATCCGGGTGCGTGAAGCTGATCCCACGCTACCATTACCCACATCTGGCTGCCCATTCCAGTTACGTTGCCCGCGCATTGCTGGCGAGCAATGTTACACTACGCCACCACCGTGGCGCGATGCTGATGCTGGTCACCGGATTCGCTGTCATATACCGTTAACTGAGCTACGCGCAGCACAAACGACAACGTAACGTGCTGGCAATAAGCGGGCAATATCGGCGAAGGTATCAGACATCCATTCCCGCACCTGATCGGGCATTGTGAGTGTAGCGAGACGAGAAGCTGGTCGGTAAATCTGGCTACAACCTTGACCATCTACAAACGTATGATTCTACGCTATCTCGCGCGCCGTGTGCTGTTACTCGGCATCACCGTCCTAATCAGCTCAATGATCATCTTTATCATCTGCCGCTTGCTGCCTGGCGATGTCGCGCGCGTCTTGCTCGGACGCGAGGCCGGTGAAGCGGCCTTAGCTGCTCTGCGTGCCGAACTCGGCCTCGATCGTCCCTGGCCAATTCAGTATTTCGACTGGCTACGCGGCTTCATCAGCGGTGATTGGGGCATCTCGTATAGCACCCGCCAGCCTATTCGACCACTCGTATGGGAACGGCTCAATAACTCCCTACTGCTAGCGGCTGCAACCTTGTTACTAGCCATCCCCCTGGGCATCGGACTGGGGGTATGGGCTGGATGGCGCGCTGGCAAATTCGACGACACACTCATAAGCGTCAATACTCTTGCGGTTACGGGTCTACCCGAATTCGTTACCGGCTTGCTACTGATCGATCTGTTTGCCTTTCGTCTACGTTTGCTACCGGCTAATTCCTCACTGCGACCCGATGCCGGGCTCTTCGAAATCGCGCCACAATTGGTATTGCCGGCAATGACGGCCACTCTGACCCTCCTAGCCTATATTGCCCGCCTGACCCGGACGGGAGTAATCAATGAACTCCACCAGGAATATGTGCGTACAGCGATGCTCAAAGGGTTGGCACCATCTACCTTGCTCCGTCGGCACGTACTGCGCAACGCACTACTGCCCGTGATCACAGTGATTGCAATTAGTTTGGGCTGGCTCATCAGTGGCTTGATCGTAGTGGAAAATGTTTACAACTATCCTGGCATCGGCCGACTGTTAACCTTTGCCATCGATCGTCGCGATCTAGTATTACTACAGGCAGTCGCAATGATCACCGTCGTCATTTTTGCTGTTGCCAATCTCGTGGCCGATCTGATTTACGTCTTACTTGATCCGCGCATCCGACTGGATAATGAAGTGCGGTAAAGTGATCAGTATGGTCGACTCAAAAACAGAGCGTGCCGCGATAGCGACACGCTGCTCTAAAGCCAACCTACATTGTCATGCTATCAGGGTTGAAACTGCTCAATCATTGCTAACACCTGCTGGCGATACTGCGCCCAGATGCGCCGACCGAGCAAACCCTCAAGCACGTGTTCTAGGCACGACCGGCTACTGAAAGATGCTTCCACACCATCAGAGGCACGGATAACTGTTCCGTGCCATTGCGAGCCACGGTTAAAGGTAATATGGAACGTCTGATTGGCAATAAAAAGACGGTATTCCACAGAAGATTCGCTTTCCGGTTGATATGATGTCGCTATAGACCGATGGCTTGGCCGTGGAGCGTGATCAATACAGAATAACATATGGTATCCTTGCTATTTTCATATGGTTTCAGCAGACACCAAATGCACCTAAACGCTGACCCAAATGCTGGCTCGTTAGGTGTTAAGCAGGGCGCCAGAGCCAGGCCGACGCATACATACTGTATCACTCGCCTTTGTTTTCCCCGACCAACCACGGGTGGATTACCGGGTGGACAGGAGTTGGATCGCAACCGCGGCAGCGGTTGAGGAGCGTGGTATAATGCGCCGCGATAGAGAGGAGAGGCTGCTTGAAGTACCAACTGACGCTCCACCCGGTAGCCGGTGCATGGCATAGCGAATATATCACGTTGATCATTCAAGGCGAACAAATCGTTGATGTCGAGTACCGGCCATCACTTGGCGATGGTTCATATGCGCTTCAGCTCACCAAAGGCGATCTTGCGAGCGCAGTGCGGGTAGCGGCGCAGGCGTGTCCTTACTGTCGCATTGCTCACACCCTAGCGCTAAGCCTGGCTATCGAACATCTAGCCGAAACAACCGCGCCGCTGCGCGCGCAGGCGATACGAGTAGCGCTGGCAGAAATCGAGCGAGCCGCATCGCACATCAATACCTTAGCTGCGATTGCTACCGCCTTGGGTTTGACCGATGCCGCTCGACTGAGTCGGCTTGAGACGCGCATCCGCGCGATCCTGCTGACTATTCTTGGTCGTCACGATGCCGACTTGATTTGTCCTGGCGGGTTAGCTGCAACACCTGCCGATGAGGCCCTGATCGAAGCCGAACGCGCTATCAACGATCTTTTGCCACAGATGATCGGAGTTGCCGAGCAAGTTATCCCGCGGCGTACATTACTGGCGCGGATGGTTGATATTGGCATCCTCACCACAGTGGCAGCCAAACAATTTGGTCTGGCCGGCCCGCTGGCTAGAGCAAGTGGCGTTCCCACCGATCTGCGGATTGATCAGCCCTACGCTGGATATACCGTTATCACACCAGCGCTAGTAGTGGAAGAGGGCGGAGACGTGCATGCGCGTGCAGTCGTGTTGCTGCTGGAAGCAATTGAAGCGGTGCGCCTGGCGGCGCGATGGTTACATAATCTGCCAGTCGGTGCGATCTATGAACCCATCCAGTTGCGAGCCGGGGAAGCGACCGCGACCGTTGAAGCACCGCGGGGATCGCTGCGGTATACTGTGCATAGCGACGGCCAGCGCCTGAGCGAGGTGCAGATCGGCATCGCGCCGCAACTCGATCGGTTGCTAGCACGCACGCTGTTACAACAGGCTACAGTTGACGATGCTCTTCTTATTGCTATCTCGACTGATCCGTGTACAGCATGCTGGCAAGCTGCTACCTACCTGATAGGCCGCGCCTGATGTTATGACATTCAGTTAGCTGTTGCGCACGAGCGCAATTGTTAGACATTGCCAGGTACGTTGAAGAGATCTCATGGGCCTACTTATTGGTCTGATTAGCCTCATGGCAAGCGCAGGAGCGAGCTTCGCCCTTTCCCGTGTTGGGCTTACCCGTCGCCTGGCGCTCCTAGCAACCCTGGCCGCCGCAGTCGCAACGGTCGGTGTTATCAGTGATCCGATAATGCTGACGGCTGATGAGCCCATCGCAACCATTGGCGCTGTGCCGCTCTGGTGGCCCATGGCGCCCGACCTCAGTGAGCGAGCCCTGGTAGTGGGGCTGTTGTTGAGTAGTACTATCGGATTACTGGCGCTTACACTGGCCACACCATCGACGGCTGAAGGCTTCGGCACGTTGTTTGGCTGGTTACTGCTAGCGCTGACCGCTGCCTGCATCAGTTTAACCGTTCCACCACTCAGCTTTCTAACCCCCCTGAGCTGGACGGTTGCAATTCTGGCGGCTCATGGCGCCCTGTTGAGCAGTGGCATTACCCCTCAACCAGACCAGCTCCCACCACACCTCGTCGCTGGCGCCGGAGCAATCGCTGCCGTAAGCGGAATTATTGCTATCACAGCATTGCTGCCAGCCGACACATTACCCGCACCAATACTGGTCGTCATAGCGTTAGTGGGTGCGCTTGCCATCGCTGGTGCGCCGCCGTTTGCCATGATACGTCTTGGACTTGCCACCGCGCCAGGATTGATCAGCGCACTTACCGTTGGCCTCATCTTGCCAACCATTGGCCTAGGCTTCATAGTGCGACTTTTGACCCAGTTACCGCCCTTACCAGCACCGATCAGCACTATACTGGCTGCTATCGGCACAATTGGCGCGTTGGGTGCTGCTATCGGTGCATTACGCTCAGGTTCAGGACGCGAACTGGTGCTCTGGCAAGGCGCATTACAGGCCGGCGTCATCGTCTGCGCTGCGGCTATCAGCGATCCACTGACCAGCCTGGCTGCGCCAGCGCTCCTGCTAGCATTGCAACTCCATGCGATCGCTGGCGGCCTGCTTGTCACTGCGATGGAACAGCACCAGGGCAGTGATACCCTCGATGGTTCACCAGGCCGCGTCGCACTGCCACTGACTGGCGTGCTCTGGTTCTTTACCACGGCTACTGCAACCGGCTTGCCGCTTGTTTGGAGCTTTTGGGGTTGGCGCTGGTTGATCGAAGCGTCGGCTAACCGGCTAGTATGGATCATTGCCCCCTTGATAGCAGCGGCCGTGATCAGTTTGGGCGCAGGGCTGCCACTGTTGATCCGTTGCTGGTATGGCAAGACCCGCAAACGCGACATCGGACCAGAAACTATCCTGGCTGGGCTATCATTAACTCCATTAGTGCTGGCCGGGCTAGTGCCTTGGCTGGCATGGCCGTTATGGTTGAGCTGGTCACCTTCGGCACCACCAGTATTACCGGCCGATCCAATTGCATGGCCATTTGTCAGCCTAGCACTTGGTGTCGGAATAGGGGGTTGGTTGCTGGCGCGATGGGCCAACCAGCTACCACCTGCATCCGATCGAGATCAGACGGTTATACCAACCTGGCAGGGCGTCGGTGAGTTATTGCACGGTCTAACGGAAACCGCCAGCGCGCAGGCAACGATTGCCATTCTTAGTCGTGGTCTCAATCGTGTGGCGAGCATCTTACAATTTGCGATGATCATCTTCGAGCAGCGCTACTATCTGTTTGGCGTTATCATCGCATTGCTAGCGATCCTGATCTTGATGGCGCAGTAGCGGGCACAACGGCAAAGGATGATACATGGCAGACTTCGACATCTGGATCATTCTGCTCGGTCTTGCTGCCGGAGGTGTTTTACTCCTCCGTGATTGGCGATTGACCGTTAGCCTGTTAATGATCAAATATATCGCTCTAGCCGCTCTGCTGAACGAGCAACCCTTCATACCAGCCGATCTTGGCCCACTCGGGTTGAGCTCATTAGCGCTGATTAAAGCGATCACCGGTTTGTGCACGACCCTGATTTTGGCAGTAACGGCGCTGACCTTTTCACGCGACTACGGCCTTGAAGATCTTGACGAGTTCGGGCAAGCGGAACTACGCCGAGCATTGCGCGCCGCTGCTCGCCAGCGCTCGGCAGAAACCTTCCAACTAATTGACTATATTCTACCCTTCTTATCAGGGATCGCAGCCTTGGGAGCAAGCATCGTCTTGCCGATCATCTACCCGATTGCTCCCAACCCTGCGCTCGATTTCGCATGGTATTGGCTAGCGCTCAGCGGCGTGCTCACCATTGCCACAGCCAGCGATGTATTGAAGATCGGACTGGGGATGATACTCTGCATCAGCGGTATCGACCTACTCTACAGTGCCGTGATTAGCGCGCCGGCAGGCAGCGGACTGAAGATCATGCCGCTCTTGCTGCTCAGTGTTGTGCAAATCTTGCTAGCGCTCGCCATCGCGTATCTGGCCGGTCTAGTCTTCGGACGCTTGAAAACTCTGGCCATTAATGAACTCTACCGCGGATAACCATGCTCTACCTATTACTTATCTTCTTTCCGATCAGCATGGCCTTCAGCGCCTTTCTATTACGCCGTCTGCCGCGGATTGCTATCGGTCTCGGCATCGGCGCATTAGTCATTGAACTGCTCCTGGCAGTACAAGTACGCGTTGATGATCCAGTCCGGGTGCTGGGTGTCACATTGCTCCTGAGCCCATTGAATCAGATCTTCCTGTTTCTCTTTCTGGGTATAGGGATCGTCACCCTGACCGCAGCGTTGGTGATGCCCCATGGCGAACATTTTAGCGCCATCGGACTACTGACTACCGGTCAGACGATGGCAATCCTGCTTATGCAGGACTCATTTGTCACTGCGCTCGTTTTGGTGACAATTGGTCTCACTACTGTGCTGGCGATCGTTGATTTGCCATTTGGTGCGGGAATTTTGGTTAGCCGGCAAACTCTTGCGACAGCACTGAAATATTTGGTTTTGATGGTTATCGCTGGCATCTTGCTGTACATTGCGTATGTATTGACCGATATTTTTCGGCCAGGGGAATTACCAGGGCGTATCTCACCAGCTCGGTTCATTCTGGCCCTGCTAGCAGCCGGTTTTGCTTTACGAATGGCATTAACTCCATTCCACTCGTGGCTAGTCGATCTGGTATCCTACGCTGGATCGCTAGCAGCGATTCTGATTATCGCTTTACCAACGCCAGCCAGTTTACTTGTCTTTTTACTCACGTTACAAAGCTTTCCCACACTCGTATTTGAAGGCGGGCAGGCACTGGTAGTGTTGCGGATTGGCGCTGCCATCAGCGCAGTACTGGCCAGCGCACTAGCGTTGACGGCCAGTTCATTACCCCAACGGATCGCCTACCTGATTGCAAGCAATTGCGGTATCATATTTTATAGTTTCGCATCGTTATCAGTAGCCGGCTTGAGTGGCGCCATTTTCGGGGTTATCAACCTGGCCTTGGCGGTCACCACTGTGTTGATCAGTCTGGCGTTGCTGGCCTACCCTGATGGTCGCCTGCTTGCGACGATGCGGAGCGACCTCATGCGCTTGCGTCCAGTCGCCGGAACTGGCTTGCTAGGCGGAGGGCTGGCCTTAATCGGGTGGCTTCCGTGGCCAGGAGGCACGAGTCACCTGCTAGCCTTGCAAGCTGCCGCCGCGCGGCATTGGTTAGAGGCGCTGACATTGCTGGTTGCTATGGCGTTGGCAGCGCTAGCGTTGGTGCAACTAGCAGTGCAATACCTGATTGGGCCAGGTGAATCTTCAGCAGTGGATGAACCACCGCTACTCGGTGAGACGATCCTGGATCGTATGCCACCACCCCAATCAACTGGCGAACCGGCGGGAGTGGCATGGCTACTGATCCTCTTATTAGTTGTTATGGTGGGGATCGGCGCCTTTCCAAACCTGTTGCTCGCTACCATTGAAGCGGCAGTGCATAGTTTAGCGACATTAAGCACAGTATGAGCCGAGAAAGGGCTCAATCTCAATTCTTATGCTGGCAGCCGGATTGATAGCGCTTATCATTTATCCAGGTGGATTATTCACCCTTGGTCTGGGGCTAGGCTATCGCCTCATTGCATCGCGGCAACTGCCAGAACATAGCAATCTGTTGCCGATCAGGGAATGGATTGGCTGGATTGCTCTGGTGACGTTAGCCCTTACCGCCGGTGGTCTAGCCGCTCTACCCTGGCCGTGGCATCCAGCACCGTTGGCATTTGGTTGGATGGGCGCCTGGGCATTGCTCGAGCTGGCTGCCTGGCTCCTATTCTGGCCAGCGCTAACATCCGGTACAGCCCGGTTGGTACGGGCCGCAGTGCGTGAGGCCCAGATCGGCATGCTAGGACGAGCAATGCTATGGGGTGTGGCGGCCACTGGATTCAGTAGCACCGATGCGTTGAATGGCTGGTCATTAGGTGGGCATCTGCTCTTGTTGCTGGCTGGCCTCATCTGTTTACCAGCAGCAATTAATTGGGGACCCTTCGGACCAGAGCCGTCACTTGGCCCCCGCGGGATTAGTGAAGGTCTACCGGCACGGCCGGCGGCAGCGTTACTCTTTGCCCGCGAGACTTTGACCGCGGCCCTGGTCACAGTAGTATGGATGGCTAGTCTCCCGATCACGGTGTTGCCACCATTTGCCACACTGTTGATGATCGTTGGCGGCAGTGTTGCCACCATTGTGAGCCTGAACTGGTTGCATGGTCGACTACCGCGCCTGAGTGTACCAGCCGCTATCCGCGCGATTATCGTATGGGGTGGTATGCCCATTGTCTTGGCTCTGGTGATGCTTAGCCAGGCTCAAGGTGTCTAAGCGCATCCGTTGAGGTCACTTCATCACTGGGGAGTGGAGTCATGGCCGATGTCATCGTGGTCGAAGGTCTCAGCAAACGCTACGGTCATGTTTCAGTGCTGCGCGGCCTCAACCTGCGCGTTACCACCGGTGAAGTTTATGGTCTGTTAGGACCGAATGGAGCTGGCAAATCCACGCTCTTGCATCTGCTGCTTGGCTTCTTGCATCCCGATAGTGGACGGATCCGCATTTTCGATAGCGCTGATCTTGAAGCTCAACGCCGCCTGATCGGCTACGTGCCCGAACGCCAACGCTATCACCTCCATTGCACACCGCGGGAATACCTCACCTTCCTCGGACGTTGCGATGGCATACCAACCACGCGCTTGCGCCAACGCATCGATGAATTGCTCGAACTTACCGGCCTGGAAGCGGTTGCTAATCGCCACTTACGCACCTTTTCCAAGGGTATGTTGCAGCGTTTCGGCATTGTGCAAGCATTGCTGACGGATCCTGATCTGTTATTGATTGACGAACCAACCAGCGGGCTCGATCTAGAAGGTCAACAAGAACTGCTCTCGCTACTCAGCGACGTGCGTCAGCGCGGCCACACCGTCTTGCTCTGTACCCATCGGCTAGCCGAGGTAGAATATCTTTGCGATCGCGTTGGTATCTTAACCAATGGTCACATTGCACGCGAGCTGAACGTTGTTGATGTGCGCCAGAAAACTGGTAGCATTGTGGTGCATACGGATTTGCTGGATTTGCACTTACGTCAACGACTCGAAATGATTGGACGCGAGGTGCAATGTAATGAGCAGGCGGTGATCATTAACCCTCATACACCAGAACTTCAGGCTCGTGTCTTGCAAACCTTGATCGAGGCCAACGTAACTATTCGGTCACTCGAACCGCAGATGAGTCGCCTAGCCCAAATTTACACGCGCACCGTACAGGGTGAACCCGTTGACAACGAACCTACCACGGCACTGCGCATCAACCTACGCGAAACACTTCCACCAACACCTGCTGACGACATTGATCCGATGTTAAAACGCCTGTTGCAGCACCGCCACGACAACCCACTGCAACAGAAGGATGGTAAGCAATGAAGCTCTCGATCGAACAAGCCATCCAAATGACCGGTTTTACGCTGCTTGAGTATCTACGTTCGGGCCGCATCTTGTTGGAATTGGGGGTGACAGTAGCCTGCTACGTCATCTTGCTGCGCCCGACTGGTACTCCTATGAGCGCAGGTTACCTCTTTGCCACGCTGGGAATATTTGGCCCAGCACTGGCCGTCATCACAACGGGATATATGATCGGCTTGGGCGATCGACCGCAGGGCTATATCGTGCTAACCCACAATGTTAGTCGCGGAGTGTATCTGTTAGGCTTGTTTGGCGCCGCCGTGACCGTCTCGCTAGCTATGTATGGCATTCTCTGCCTGCTGGTCGCCTTACTCAACGGGGCTACTGATCTAACCATCTCCGGCTGGATCCTTGCCACCTTACCGTTAATTCTCAACATCGGCCTTGTCGCCGCATTGACCATGCTCCTCTCGCCACTTGTTATGGGTACAATCTGGCGACTCTTCGTGTTGGCTATAGTGGTAATCGCGCTCTCGAGCAATGTTATCGGTGGGCCAATCGTTAACCAGATTAACGCCTTTAACCCGTTTCTGGTCGATCTACTCCGTGCGATCCAGACTATTCTAAGCGGTCCGCTGGTGCCGATCTTTTACGGCTATCAATTGAGCGTTAGCCGCGCGTTCGATAACGTCTCAGCCTGGTCAAATCTGTTAGCGCAGTGCTCGCTCTTGCTGGCGTTTCTCGGCCTAGCGCGTTTTGCTTTCAACCGACGCGATCTAATCCTCACCGCTTAGGGCGCTGCATCAGCAATCGGCACAAAGGCCACAGCATCGGCCCAAACGCCACGTTGCCGATCACCGGCGATAGTACCGGTAGCGACCAATGATGGTGTTGACGGATCGAACGCATAGGTACCTAAATCGGCCCACCAGTTACGCTCGGCTTCCATGTCGATGGTCACCACCGTTTCACCATCGCGATGGCGGATCAAAAACCGCGCTTCGCGCGAGTCGTCATAGCCGTTTAAGGCAAAGGGAACATACACCAACACACGATACTGTCCGGCTGTCGGGAGGTTAGGCTGCCAGACAGCGACGCGCGGAGCAACGAAATCGTTTAGGCGCCACGGCTTGAGTGTGCTCGCGGCGAGGAACGAAGGCGCAAACCGTGCGCTACCGCCATACCCTGTAGCAATAGATTGCCAGTCACCGGCGGTGCGAAATTGCGGATCGGTATCGTCAACTACAATCACGCCTGGCGGTGGCGGAGCGCATGGCGAGGGCATATCGCTCCACAGCCAAACACTGATCTGCCCCACCGGATTGTTCGCCCATGGATCAGGATCGCGGCCACACCAACCGTAGGGGTCGACATCGCGGCCCAGATATTGCACCTGGAAATGAAGATGCGCTCCGCGTGCGCAGCCGGTATCACCGGCAATACCAAGCACCGCGCCCCGCATAACCTCAGCACCGGTCGTTACACTAACGCGGGCCAAATGCCAATAGAGCGTGCGATACCCATTACCGTGATCGATGATCACAGCGCCAGCTGGTGTCGCGCAGCCATCATCAGAAAAACCAGCAAAGACGATTCGACCTGGTGCGGCGGCCAACACGCGGTCGGGAGGACCCATCGCATAATCCCAGCCAGTATGACCGTCGTAGGCAAATGCGCGATCAGTTTCAGCACGCCCCCAAAACGTAAGCAATGAACCGTTCGGACGCAGAAAGGGAGCGTCGTGATCGAAGAACGAGGTCACAGGCATATTGCGTTCCGCCGGTCGGGTCAAGAACGGTTCTGCTGGCGGCGGCCAATCAAGTGGCTCTAAACGAGGATCAAGCCCAAACAGGCGTTGGTATGTCGGGGCTACTGACCCGAGCAACCCTTCAAGCCGCCCTGGCGTCGTTGTAGGTGCCAACGCGCGGCTAAGGACATAACGACTCAGATCGGTCGGCGCGGCAGTTTGACTACCATCAGCAAAGCGCAACGGTGGTAACTCAGTAGGTCCAAGCAACGCATAATCGCGCAGAGCAGCCCGCAATTCGCGCGTCAGCCAGCGCAACTGGGCGAACAGGCCACGCCGGTTCCCCTGATCGCCACGAAACCCGGCGGCCCAAGCCAGTTGCTCGCCAGTCGGAGCTGGCGTGCTAAGCAGACCACTTTGCACCTCCATCAAACTCAGTAGCAACCGAGGACTGACGCTGTAGAGGCTGCTGAGCGAAACCAACACTTCAGTAAACGAATGACTACGCCCACCAATGACAATCCGCGTAGTAGCAAGCGGACTATTTCGTTCAGTGAGAAAGGATTGAATTTCAGCGCTGCCAAAGTTGTGATCATAACTCAAGCGTTGCGGATCGAAGAGCGGGTGAACTGCGGGCATCGGCGACGGCGCAACCGTAGCAGTCGCTGGTGGAGTTGCCGTCGGTACTGGCGGTATCGTCGCCGTAGCAGTCACCAGTGGCGGGACGAAGGTGGGAGTGACGGCCACTGCCGGTGTTGGCGTTGGCGGCAGTGGTGGAGGCGCTGCACAGGCGCTGAGCCAAAGGATCAGGATCAAGAGCAAACGACGCATAGCGTCTGCAGGATAGCCGAAGATAGCCTTGCGGTCAAGCGCGCACCTAGTGGCGGCGAGCCAACCGGTTGGGAGGGCCATGATCGCAGTAGCGCGCGAACCGCAACGATAACGGCCAGACCGGGGAGGTCATCATCGCGCGACAATCCATCCCGGTTGCGCATACCGGCAAAACATGCCAGCACCGTGTTCGGCGAGCAATCCGACACGCGAGCAAAAATGCTCCAGAAACAGTCCATTTGAATATTGACGACAGCCTGCATCAGATGTATAATGCGCTTCCGGTCGAGCCAATCGACCTTGTCATTCGCGCCCCCCGTTACGTTCGGGTTACGGGTTTCGCGTTTCGGGAAGGCACCCGATACACGTAACACGCAATACCGAACGCCGAGCGGAAATCGTCGTCGTGACGGCCACAGTCGTCACAGGTGGCAGACGGCGTCGGGTGGGCTTGTGTGAGGCAGTATGGACGGCGCATACAACATACGCGCGATTCAGCGCTTACCAAACTGCACACATGCACGCCGTGCGCCGGCAGGTTATGCCTGCTAGCCGCGCGAGTGACGCTGCGCGTTCTCGCTCTCCCGGCCACTGCATTAGGTGCAGGGCCTTTTTCATTTCCCCGCGCTGAATCGCTTCCGTTCTATGGCTGAATAGCGGTGCAATTGCACCGGCAGCAGCAGCCATTGCACACCCGTGATCTAGCCCGCTCGAGGTGGGGTTGGATTCGTCTTGCCTTGTTTTCGTCTCGCGGGTTATGTATTTCCCGCCTTGTACTAGGGAGGAATGTGGTACAGTTGAAGACGCTAACCTTTGCCGACCTGATTGCACAGCAGACCGGCTTTGCCGGTGAGGGCCGCCTGACCGATTTCGTGAGCCGCTACGACGGTGAGCTCTACTTCGGCGATCGTCTCAACTTAAACCGATTGGTCCGCCAATATGGCGCGCCGCTTGAAGTCGTATATACTCCTCAAATTACCACGCAGGTACAACGGATGCTCGGCTGGGCTGCGCAGGCGCGCACACTGACGAACTATCCGGCTGCGTTTCACTACGCATACGCTACCAAAGCCAATTTCGCCGCTGAGGCAGTACAGACCGCACTAGCGGCTGGTGCTCATTATGAAACCTCAGCGACGGCTGATCTGATCATTGCCCACGGTCTTTGGCGGCAGGGCATTTTGCCGCCGGATCGTCTGATCTGTTGCAATGGGTCGAAGGAGCCGGCCTATCGCGAGGCAATCCGCCATTTTCGTCTTGATGGCTGCGAGACGGTTATCCCGGTACTCGATGATTTGGACGAACTGCACGATTTGCTCACGACGCCAGCTCCACTCCAGTTTGGCGTGCGCGAGCGAGCTGCCGGTAATCGCGATGGCCGTCATCCGGGCAACGATCGGTTTGGGTTGACAATGGCCGAAATCGAGCAGGCCGCCGATGTGATTGCTGACAGCCATCATTCGTTGGTGCTGTATCACGCAATGGTTGGCAGCCAGATCGAAGATGAAAACCACTTCCTCGCCACCCTCCGCGCTTCGATCGAGAACTATTGTCGGCTGCGCCAGCGCATACCGACATTACGCTACTTTAACTTTGGCGGCGGTATGCCGACATCTGGCTATCAGCTCAACTTCCGCTTTGATTATCAAGGGTTTCTCAGCCGGCTAATGGCAACCATCCGCGATCTTTGCGCCGCCCATAACGTGCCCGCGCCCGAACTGATCGGCGAGTTTGGCCGCTACACAGTGGCCACCCACAGCGCCTACCTGGTAGAAGTTGGATCGGTCAAAGCTGGTCAACCGGGCCATCCTGACTGGTACCTGGTGAATGGATCGTTGATGGTGATGCTACCCGATACACTCTTCGTCAGTGGGCAAGAGTTTGTCATTCTGCCGCTGACCGACTGGGATAAGCCGCTGCGCCCGGTTCGGCTGGCCGGTCGCCGCACGTGCGACAGTGATGACATCTATCCACGACCCGACCAAGCGCCACTGTGGTTACCAGAGACTGAAGGCGGCCTAGTGCTGGCCATCTTTGGCATTGGCGCATATCAACAGATGATCGCAGGACGTGGTGGCGCACACCATTGCCTGACCCCGGAAGCGGCGCGCTTCATCGTCGAAGAGCAGCACGGGCGCCTTAGCTCGCGGCTGATGCCACAGCAGGATCAGGCAACTATTATGCGTCTGCTCGGCTACCGGCCACAACCAACTGCGTTGCCGCTACCGTTCCGCCAGCCGGCCCGACCAGCCGTTTTGCCAGCCCGCCGCCGACTGCGTCCGCGAGTAGCCAGTATTGCCTAAGGGGCGTCTTCATTATCTCTTAGCTAGGATAGGGGCGACCGCACGGTCGCCCCAGTTATTTACAAGCGCCAACCACCGACAGCCGTCGCAAAGCACAGCGGCTCGTAGTGAAGACGCAGTGCCGACTATGATCACCTGCTCTATACCAGCGTACCTCTTTGCGGCAACAACCCTAAGTAACCCAGTTTTTAATGTTCTAGCTCTAGCCAAACCCAAACAGCAAGTGGTACAATTAATACGCTGTAATCTGCGGCCTGTCACGTTGTCTTCAGCAAAGGATAAGTGGGGAGCGTTCCATGAATATTTTGGTAGTTGATGATGACATTCCCAGCGCTAAATTGACCTCGTACCTGCTGGAAGATGCTGGGTACCGCGTCTTTCGCGCTCACGATGCAACCACTATCTTGCAAATGATAGAACAGCACAACCCCGATCTCATCCTGCTTGACATCATGATGCCAAAAATCGATGGCTTCGATGTCTGCCGCCAGATTCGGCGTAACTCCGATGTACCGATCATATTCCTTTCGGCGCGAGGACAACTACAAGATCGGGTGATGGGTCTACAAATCGGCGGTGATGATTATCTGGTCAAGCCCTACGAGCCATCAGAATTACTGGCCCGCGTCGAAGCGGTGCTACGGCGACGCAACGCCGATATGCTCAATACTTCAACCCGCCTGAGCCAAGGCAACATCACGCTCGATCCAGTTGAGCACAAGGTCATCTTCACTGATGGCCGCGTGGTCGAACTAACCCCACTCGAATTTCGTCTGCTGTACTACTTGATGAAAAACGCTGGTCGGATCTTGAGCGTGACCCAAATATTGAGCAAGGTCTGGGGTTACGACTACGAAGGTGAAAGTAACCTGGTTGCGGTTTACATTCGACGCTTGCGCACTAAAATAGAGGAAGATCCAGATCAACCGCGCCATGTGATCACGGTACGAAATCTAGGGTACAAGTTCGAGCTGTAACTGCTGGCGCTACTAGTGATGGGTTCTAATACGAAGCGACTACATATCATTCTTCGTCGCTTGTTGCCGTTGCCAGTGTTCGGATTGGTCTGGCTACTGACGCAACTCAACCTTTCACCGTTAATCTCGCTAGAACTGTTTTTCTACGCAGTCGTTAATTTTGCCCTGTTTTTCGCCTTTCGTCGTTTCCCGCTCAACAGTAGTCAACTGCTACTTGTAGCGGTCACAATTGATCTGTTCGCTGTCGGCTGGTTGTTAGCTACCGCTGGCTTCCATACGGTTCTCTTTGTTATTCAAGGCATCAGTGCTCTCCGTAGCTGGCGCTATCGCTTCGTTTCACTCTGGCCGGCACTGATACCAATCCTGATTGGGTTTCTCTTTGTCTTTGACCATCCGATAGCGTTGTCAACCCCAACCCTATTCCAGCTTGGTCAAGTAGTTGAGTTGGGCAGCTTACTGCTCAGCGTGGGCTTCATCGCAGCCATCATCATGTTTGGCAACCATCGCAATCAGGTGGCACGCGAATTGCGGACACGTTACGATCAAGCCCGTCGCCAACATAAACAGCAGTTTGCAACACTGGAAGCTATCAATAATGATTTGCGCGATCGTTTACGCCGTATGGAAGCGCTGGGCGAAAGCCTACGTGCAGTGAATAGTTCGCTGAGCCTCGATGAAGTCTTGCGCCTCATCCTTGACTCGCTGACGAACATGCTGGGTGTCCAACGGATCGACGATGCGGCGCTCACGCTTATCAACCAGGCCAATCTCGAGCACCGAATGCTGCGGGATCATGCTCAGGCAACCGCCTGGGCTACTACCATAGCTCAGGCTGTGATTGCTAGCGGTCGTACTGTATTGCTTGATAGCCACGAGATTATGCACTGCCCAGAATGGGCAGCGCTGGCGAAGGCCCAATTCCGCACTGCACTTAGCGTGCCGTTGTTCGATCCTGATCAGCCGGACGTGGTGCGAGGTGCATTGAGCGTAGTCAGCCATCGTGAAGAAGCCTTTTCACCTGCTGAAGAACGACATTTAACCTCCTTTGGTAATCAGGCAATAATTGCGATTCGCAATGCAGATCTGCATGTACAGCTGCGGCAGCAACAGGCTATGCTGAGCGCTGTGCTCAATGATATGGCCGAAGGGCTGATCGTTTTCGATGAACAAGGGACGGTCTATCTTGAGAATGCAATTGCCCGCCAGATTAAGGCGCATAGTGCCAATCATAACGGACTTCTAGCAGCGCAATTGGCCGAAATTGCTGCCCATCTGCATCGACATGGCGAAGACATCAAACGTGAAATTGTCGACGGCGAGGGTGAATCAGCGCGATACTACCAGATTCATGGCACACTCGTTAAGGCAACACCCAACACTCGCCTGGCAGTACTTTTGTTACAAGATATTACCGAGCGCAAAACTCAGGAACAACAACGGCGCGAGTTTATTGCCAAAGTTGTTCACGAATTGCGTGGCCCAATCCATACCGCCCAAGGCTTTCTGAACATCGTGTTAAAAGAGAGCGACAATGTTGGCAAACTTACTGAACAACAGCGCGATTTTCTGCGTGAAGTTGACCGCAGTACTCGTCGGCTGGCAAAACGGATCACCGAATTGATCGAGGTCAATCGATCAGAAAGCGTTCCGCTTCGGCTCGATAAGAAGCGCGCTAACGTGATCGACGTCATCATCGCTACCTGCACACAACAGCAACATCAGGCACGCGAACGAGAGATTACTCTGATCTACGAAGTACCTGAATATTTACCTGACATTGTTATCGATGAAGACCGGATTGGCCAAGTGCTGACGAACCTGATTGAAAATGCGATCAAAGCTACACCTGCTGGCGGCAAAATTATCGTTAGCGCCGAGTTACACGAACAAGGCATTTTGGTTCATGTCACTGATACCGGTACAGGCATTCCTTCTGAACAGATCGAGCATGTGTTTAAACCACATTACAGTCTAAATCACAGGTTACCATCACGTCAGCTCCATGCAGGCTTAGGACTTGGCCTGCCGATTTGCAAGCAGTTTGTCGAGGCCCATGGCGGTAAAATCTGGATCGCATACAGCGAAGTCGGTAAGGGTACCCGTTTTACCTTCTCGCTACCACTATCACTCACAGAAAGCACTAGCGGCTAATCAGATCCGTATACGACCTCTGTTTTTGATAACAAACTCGTCACATGCATTTGCTTAGGTATATGCTACACTGTAAAGCACAAGTCAGTTCAAGAGCAGTGCCAAGATGGAGAGCGGTTATACTAGTACTGCGACCAGCCGGATTGAAAATCTATCGGCGGAGCGACTGTGAAGATTGCAATTATCACTCTGCCTAGCAGAACTGAACACCACTTGCCACCGCTTACGATGGCGTATGTGGCGGCTTTTCTTGAGCAGCGACGCGCTATTCCGCGTATTTATGATTGCGCAATCGACTCACGGTGGGACGAGATTGACCGCCGGTTGCAGACGTTCCAACCGCAACGCATCATTATCGCTGGCGAAGATGCTGACGAGATTGAGCAGGGCGTGAGCCGGCTTCATCCAACCTACGCCGATATCTTACCGCTTCGCGCGCGACGGAACGGTAGCGATGCCTTTACCGCAGTGAACAGCATTCTGGCCTGGTTTGATGGTACCACCATGGCTCCCAGTCCGACCACTGATGAGTTACCCTATCCGGCCCGTCATCTGCTTTCGCTCGAACGCTACACCCTGCGCGCAACGGGTGGTGAAGTGCAGACACCGGTAGTGATCGGATGGCGGTGGCACAACCAATGGTTGATGCGTCCGCCACGTCTGGTAGGGCAAGAGATGCGGGCGCTGAGCGAAGAGGTCGGTATTCGCCACATCCTATTTCACGAGCCGGAACTGACCAACGATGAGACGTGGTTCAATGCACTGCTTGAACACCTGATCGGGGCCCATCTTCATGTGAAGTGGCAGGCGAGCGTTTCGATTGAGCGCCTGAGCAGTGAACAGATACAGCGGCTGGCCCAGGCTGGTTGCGAAGCGCTCACCTTTACGCTATCAGCAGCTAGTGAGTTCGATTCGGCTAACCGCCGCGCGCAAACGCGCCAACTGATCGCCAGGATCCGTGAACAGGGTATTTACACGCGAGCCACCGTGATACTCGAACCTCCCTACGAGGCGATTAGTCGCATGGTTGATGTTGCGGCAACCTTCGGGCTGAACGATGTGGCTTTCACCCTTATGCAAAATCTGCATGTTGGCGAAGAAGCCCAACAGATCCACGACTTCGCTCGCCAACGCTACGCCCAAAGACGCGCTCGGCAACGCTTAATCGATCGATTCGGTTCAGTACTAGGCAACTTGCTCTGGCAACTACGCGCTGAGCATCTGGCTGACGATGAATAAGCGGCGTTATCTAGCCCAATCAAGACCAATATCGAGGGCCCACGCCGAATGGGTTAGTGCTCCTACTGAGATATAATCGACGCCGGTTTCGGCAATCGCACGTACTGTTTGCAGATTAACGCCACCACTCGCTTCGGTTTTCGCTCGTCCAGCTACAGCTTGCACCGCCGCTCGTAACTGATCGAGTGGCATATTGTCGAGCAAGATCAGATCAGCACCAGCTTCAGCAGCCCTGATCGCTTCCTCTACCGTTTCCACCTCTACCTCAATCTGCACCATCGGACCCAGCTGGGTGCGGACACGGGCAACAGCAGTTGTCAGATCGATACCTGCAGCCGCGAGCACTGCTAGATGGTTATCTTTGAGCATTACCCCATCGTACAACCCAAACCGATGGTTACGTCCGCCACCCATGCGCACAGCGTACTTCTCTAACCCACGCAGACCGGGCGTCGTTTTGCGAGTGTCGAGAATTTGGGCCCGCGTGCCAGCCACGGCAGCCACATATTGCGCCGTCAGGGTGGCAATCCCACTGAGCCGTTGCAACAGATTGAGGGCTACACGCTCACCAGTGAGAATGCTACGGGCCGAACCGCTCACAGTGGCGATAATGGCGCCAGCAGCCACGGCCGCACCATCGTTAACATGGAGCTCAAAGGTAATCTTTGGGTCGAGCTGATTGAAGACAGCTGCTGCTACAGGCAGACCGGCAATCACGCCCGCGGCGCGGGTCACAAAATGAGCCGTAGCCTGAGCCGTAGCCGGAATAACGGTGATGGTAGTTACATCACCGGTCCCGATATCTTCGGCAAGCGCAGTCGCTACCACCGTATCGATCAGATGGCGGGGAAGATCCATACCTACTCCTTCATTCATTCAGCGGCGACTAACGCTGCCGTCGGCGCGATCGTAAGTGCGAACGACGGCACTGCATTGCGGCGCAAGATGGTATGTTTGCGCCACGCTTCACTGCTCTGCGGATAATCCTGCCGGAAATGGCCACCGCGACTTTCGGTGCGCAGCAACGCAGAGGTCACTATTAGGCGAGCCGTAAGAGCCGCATTGGCAGCGGTAAGCGCAGCTGCGTCGGCAGGATCAGCGCTGAGAGGCCAGTGCTCTAGCGCCGCTAGTGCAGCACGCAGTCCATCACCGTGACGCAAGGGCCCGGCTGCACGCATAATCGCAGCTAACGCTGCACGCCAATCCACGGGTGGTGGCGGGGCAACCGGCGCCACTGGTAATGGATCAGGTAACATCACCCTACCACGCGCGGCAGCAGCAGCTTCACCAGCTCGTTGCCCAAAGACCAGACATTCGAGCAACGAGTTGCTCGCCAGCCGGTTTGCGCCATGAACGCCGGTGCAGGCAACCTCGCCAGCGGCAAACAGACCTGGCAAATTGGTCGCACCATTCAGATCGGTGCGCACACCGCCCATCAGATAGTGCGCCGCAGGCGCGACCGGAATCGGTTCACGAACTGGATCAAGACCATCAGCCCGCAGGCGGGCACAGATGGTGGGGAAATGGCGCTCAACTAGATCAGGCGCCAGGTGGGTTATATCAAGCAACACATGGTCGCACGCTTCGGCCTGCATCGCAGCCACAATGCCTCGGGTAACCACATCACGAGGCGCTAGTTCGGCGCGCGGATCGTAGTCGGGCATGAAACGGCGACCAGACGGCGTGTAGAGCAAGCCACCTTCACCGCGTGCCGCTTCGGTGATGAGAAAGCCCTGCCCATCACGGGTGCGATAAACGGTGGGGTGGAACTGGACAAACTCCATATCGGCCACCTCAGCACCAGCGCGATAGGCCATAGCAATACCTTCACCAAGGGCAACCGGCTGATTGCTGGTCAAGCCATACAACGCGCCGGCGCCACCGCTTGCCAACACCGTCGCTGCTGCCAACACCCGTAGCCACGAACCATCGTCCAGGCGCACCAGTGCCCCAACCACCCGCTCACCTGCGGTCAACAATTCCACCGCCTGTGCCCGCTCGCGAACGGTAATCAACGATGTCGTGCGCACCCGTTCGATCAACACCCGCGTAACGGCCCAACCGGTTGCATCACCAACATGAACGATACGGCGACGAGAATGACCACCCTCTAGCCCTAGCACAAACCGATCAGCTTCCCGTTCAAAAGGAACACCAAGTGCGGCTAACTCACGCATCAGTGCTGGCGCCTCATTGGCAAGCACTGCTACAGCCGCTGGATCACTCAGACCAGCACCAGCAATCAGAGTATCGGTCACGTGGATAACTGGCGAGTCAGCGGGATCAAGGGCCGCAGCGATCCCACCCTGGGCCCAGGCGGAATTACTTTCGGGTAATGAACCGCGAGCCAACATTAGTACCCGCGCGCCGTGCGCCGCTGCCGCCAACGCCGCAGTCAGACCAGCTACACCAGCGCCGATGACCAACACATCAACGTGTCGATCACGAGCCGGTGGGATCGATTGCAGAATGCTCCGCGAAACAGAAGGTGATTGCATAGCATTGCTCCAGTGTGCGCAGTGGCAAACCAGCCCCCAACGACACAATCAACTCTACAGGGCCAGCATCCGATCAATGGCCACACGTGCCCGAGCAGCAATCTCGGGGGGGACAGTAACCGGTTCGCGCAGGTCACGCAGGCTATCACGCACCTTTTCAAGTGTTATCATCTTCATGTAACGGCAACTGATCGACTCATCGATCGGCACAAACTGTTTGTCAGGATTCGCCTTGCGCATACGGTGCAACACCCCGATCTCTGTCGCGACGACAAACCGGCTGGCTGCCGAGCGACTAGCGTGAGCTATCATCCCTTCAGTTGAGAGAATATACGTATCACGCTGATCGATCGCGCCGCGGGCCAGATAATCCATCGTGCTGGTTACACAACCACATTCCGGGTGAATTAGGAATTCGGCGTCAGGCATTGCTGCCCGCTTCTGTTCGATCATCGCCGGGCGAATAGCAGCGTGAACATGACACTCACCAGCCCAAATCTTGAGTGGACGGCCAGTCTTCTGCCGCAGATAGCTGCCGAGAAACATATCAGGCAAGAATAGAATCGTCTGCTCGGGGGGAATGGCATTGATCACCCGCTCGGCATTGCCCGACGTACAGCAATAATCACTCTCGGCTTTGACAGCAGCGCTGGTATTCACATAGCTTACAACGACAGCGCCAGGGTTGGCCGCTTTCCACGCGCGCAACTGCTCGACGGTAATCGAATCGGCCAGTGAGCAACCAGCATTAGGATCAGGAATCAACACTGTGCGCTGCGGATTGAGAATTGCTGCCGTTTCGGCCATAAAGTAAACACCGCAGACAACGATCACATCGGCCTGAGCACGCGCCGCCGCCTGCGCCATCCCCAGCGAATCGCCGACATAATCGGCAATCTCTTGAATCTCACCATACTCGTAATTATGGGCCAGAATGATGGCATTGCGCTGGCGGCGTAACTCGTTGATTTCGGCGATCAAGTCAGCGGTGGCAGTGGCTTCATTGGGTTGGGCGACCATCTGGAGAACTCCGATTTAGTGTTATTATTACACTTTTAATAATTGCGATGAGTATACACCGCCGGCGAGATATTGTCAAGAGGTCACTAAGAAATTTCTCATCGACCCTGACTTTTTTCCCCCTTCTCTTTTTACTATTTTGGTTGCACAATGGGGATACACGACGACGAGTCGGTATCGATTTATCGAGCGTGCATCGGGCTGACTGGCAAGACAAAGAATAGTCTCACTTGACGCTTCGGCTGGTCAGCTTGATATCAATGTTCGCTGCCGTCCACTAGCAGCAACTGCTGGGACGGAGGTCGCTCAAAGCGCATTCCACTAACGCGATCCTCTCTCCGCTGCGCGGCCTGCACGCTTCAGCTGGTCAACTTGCCATCCATGCTTGCTACCGTCCGCTAGCAATAACTGCTGGGACGGAGGTCGTCTTTGCTAGAGCAAAAGCGCTGCTCTTGAAGACCAAACTGAAGCGAAATCTGAAGCCAATCTACGGTAAGGAGACGTTCACACATATAGAACTATATATCAAATCAATAAGTGGGCGTTCACACACCTATATAGATACAGGAAGCGTGCATCGCTGGAGCATAGCATGGATACAGTCATGACCGACCCGCTCATTGCCTGGCGTGATTTGACCGCGCACCTTACCGATCAGCAGATAGCTGAAATTGTTGCCACTGGTGACTTGCATGCAACGGTGCGAGCGCAGATTGCACGAGCGCTGCGCGATCAGATTCTGGCGCATGCGGCCTACATCCCTGCCCGTATCGTTTACCATCAGCTTACCAACCCACAGCCAGGCCGCACCACCGGCGCTTTTTGGGAAGGCACTTTGTTATTTGCCGATCTCTCTGGGTTTACCAACCTGTCGGAACGATTATCGGTTCTCGGACGCCAGGGCGCAGAAGAGGTCTCAACCCTTGTCAATCGTTTATTCGCTGCGTTGCTGCACGAGGTGCAAACCCATAATGGCACACTGCTGAAATTTGGTGGCGATGCGCTCACTGTCTTCTTCGATGCAGCGATGTTAGGCAATCAGCATGCTGTTGCCGCCTGTGCAGCAGCACTAGCGATGCAGCGACGCATGGACGAATTTGCGCGGCTTGAAACGCGCGCGGGCACGTTTACCCTTCGTTTGCGCATCGGCGTTCATGCTGGTCGCGTCTTCGCCGCTGAAGTTGGCGATGTCTCGCATATCGAGCTGGTCATTACTGGACCAGAAGTTAACCGGGTCGCGCAGGCTCAGGAGATTGCAGCGCCGGGTGAAGTGGTTATCACTGAGCGTACCCAACAATTGTTAGGTCAGCATCGGGTCGAGGAGTACCGAGCCGGTTTCGTGCGGCTGGTCGAGCTAGACGTGGCGGCAACCAGCATTATGCTCCCACCACCATTGCCGCTTGCCAGCACTGACGATCTAGAAACCCTGAATCTGCTGGCCCGGCAACTGGCCGCACTTCAACCGTACCTCGTCCATCGTCTGCCACGACGGTTTCTCGATCCAGCTGCCAGCGAACTGGGGGAGTTCCGCCCGGTCACGGTACTCTTTGCCAACGTTTACGATTTCTCTGCCTATCTGGAATTATTTCTTGACCAACCCGAACTCGCGGCGACGGTGTTCAATACCTACTATCAGCGAGCACAGGCTGTGGTGCATCGTTATGAGGGGATTGTTAACAAAGTTGACATGTACACCCACGGCGATAAGCTGATGGTTCTCTTCGGCGCACCTACTGCCCACGAAGACGATCCAACCCGTGCAGTGCGCTGCGCCCTCGAATTACGCGAGACCCTGCATGAGGTCAATCGCACCATTGCGGCTCTAACTGGGGTGCCCAACTTGACGCTAGCGCAGAAGATCGGGATCAGTACTGGCACCGTCTTTGCGGGGCGCGTCGGTGGTGCAACCCGCTACGAATATACGGTGATGGGGCCAGCAGTGAATCTGGCTGCGCGCTTGATGGCTGCCGCACCTGAACACACTATCTACCTCTCACCAAGCACCCAGGCAGCAGTAGAAGGTCAGTTTGTCCTCGAAGCAGGAACACCACTTCTCCTGAAGGGGTTTAGCGAAGCAATTGTGCCGGCGCGAGTAGTGCAGATTGCCACCGTCCCCGTTCGCCATGCTGATACGCACCTGATGGCAGCACCCTTGATCGGACGCGATGCGGAAGTAGAGCGCATCCTGGCAACAACGCGCGCAGCGCTTAGAGGGCAGGGGGCCACCATCGCTCTGGTAGGCGAAGCGGGCGCAGGTAAATCACGGTTGGCGGAAGAGATTATTCAGCGCCTCATTATCTCTTCCATCGAACATCATGACTATCAAGAGGGAGTGCCATCGTTTACTATCCTGTTCGGCGAATGCCAAAGCTACGATCAGCGCACAGCCTATGCCGCTATTCGCGCCCCTATGCTAAATGTGTTGGGGATTGATGTACGTGCTTCACCAGAACAGATTGCAGCTAATACCGCGGCTATCGTCCAGAAGCTGGCGCCGACATTTAGCCGCTTCACGCCCCTATTGGCCGATGCACTGGGCTTACCGCTGGCAGAGACGCCACTGACGGCAGGTCTCTCAGCGCAACAACGTCACGATCGACTACAAGAGCTACTCGTTGAACTGGTACTGGCAGCCGCAGATCGTGAACCGGTCTTGCTCGTGCTAGAAGATTGCCACTGGGCCGATATGGCCTCGCTGGAAGTGGTCGAACGGCTCAGTAAGGCGGCGACTGGCCGGGCGTTGGCATTGATCCTGACCTACCGACCCGAAATGACTACGCCAGCACCATGGGACAACCTTCCAAGCACCACGCGGATCGAACTGGGCGAGCTGTCTCCCAGTGACAGTCAGGCATTACTGGCGGCCTTGCTGGGTGGCACACCACCAGCGGAAATTCTACCCCTGCTTGAACGCACTCAGGGCAATCCCTTCTTTATCGAAGAGCTAGTACGAGCCCTAGCACGTGATCGAGTATTAGCACGTGACAACATCAGCGGTCAGTGGCAGCTAACCAGGCCAGCGGAAAAGATCGAGCTACCGCGCAGCATTGAAGGCTTACTCATTGCGCGCTTGGATCGGCTCGACGAGCCGCGTCAGGAACTGGTGCAGTCTGCCTCGGTGATCGGACGCCGGTTTTTACGTTCAGTAATAGAAGGAGTATATTCCAATCGCGTCATCCTGGATGAGAGTATCCAACGCCTGATCGAATGTGAATTATTTCAGGCCGATCAGCAGGAGCGAACACTGGCCTATATGTTTCGCCACGCTCTCTTGCGCGATGTTGCGTATGAAGGCATTCTCTACGCTCGTCGCCGCACATTGCATGCCCGTGTCGCCCGCCGCATCGAGGAGTTGGCAGCGCATCAGATTGAAGAGCAGTACGCTGTTCTAGCATGGCATTTTTTGCAGGCTGAAGAGTGGCAGCCAGCCCTGTATTATCACATACAGGCCGCCGAGCTAGCGCGGCGACGCTTTGCAAACCGCGATGCGCTAGCGTTATACGCCACTGCACTCAACATTGCGCCACGACTGGCAACAGTTCTCCCGCCCGCCCAATTGATCGAGCAAGTGGCTGACATTCACGCAGCCATAGGTGAGCTGCATCTATTGTTAGGCGAATACGATACAGCCGAACACCATTTCCGCGAAGCGCTACAACTCAGTTTGCCGCTGGACGATGAACCTGTCTGCGAACGTTGGCTGTTAATGCACCGGATGCTGGCCGCAGTTGAAGAGCGGCGATCGCGTTATCAGGCAGCGTTTGACTTGCTGACCCAAGGCATGGCTCGTGCACATCGTGGTCTCACGGCGGAAACAGCTCGCTGTTATCTACTCGGCGCCGGGATTGCCTACCGCACCGGCAACTATACCCATGCGATGGAATGGGCACGTATTGGTAATGAGCTAGCCGAGCAGACGGGGAATGTGATCGATCAGGCCCGTGCCTGGAAAATTATCGGAAATATTGCGAACGATCAGGGCGATCGGATCCAGGCGATCGAAGCGCTCAACCGGGCGCGCGCGCTATATGAGCAGGCTGCTACGCTGTCAGGATTGTGCGATGTACTCAACGATCTGGGCCGCGTCTACACTCAGGCTGGGCGCTGGGCCGAGACAATTGCTGTCTTTGAGCAATCTATGGCGATTTCCGAGAACATTGGTGATGTACTGGCCACTGCCCGTACAGCCAATAATCTTGCCGTTGTGTTGGTCGGACGCAACCAGCTCGATCGGGCTGCCGAACTCTACCGACGTGCCGGAGAACTTTTCGCTCGGCTTGGTTCACGCCTCGGCGTCGCGGTAACCAACTACAACCGTGGTGAGGTGCTGCTGCATCAGGGCCGTGCTGCCGAGGCGCTTAGTCTATTTACCACTGCTATCAATGATCTAGAGGTTATTAATGCACGCAGTTTTTTACCGGAAGCGCTGAGACTGGCTGCGCTGGCTGCCCTAGCGCTGGATCAGCTCGATGCAGCCCGCACCTATGCAAGTCGCTCGCTGATGGTTGCTGAAGAACTAGGACAGGCTGACGACTTGGCGATTGCCAATCGCGTATTAGGTGAAGTGGCACTGGCGGCTGGTGATCTCACAGCGGCCGAAGATCTCTTTGCCCGCAGCGCCGCTGCGCTGACGCAACTGGACAATCGCTACGAGTTGGGCAAAACCCGTTACCAGCAGGCCTATCTGGCCCTTGCCAGCCACGATCGTGCGGCAGCGGCAGCGGCCCGCGCTGAGGCTATCGCCATCTTCACAGAACTCGATGCGCAACGTGATCTCGCGCTCGCCCTTGCCTTGCCGGTGGGATAGCATTGCTACCTAATCCTGGAAGGAGTTTTTGTATGCATCGCCTCGTTCTCACCCTGCTGCTGTTTAGCATGCTACTGACACCACTGGCCGTAGCATCAAAACCAACGTTGACTATCGCTACTGATGTCGAGTCGATTCACCTGACCAACGTTACTGAACTGCCTGAACGCAATGAAGTTGAGCCCAACAATCGCATCGTGCCTCCGAATCCAAATGCACAATGGATTGCGGAAGGACGAAACGATAGCTGGCGACAGCCAATTGTCGGCACCTTGTCTTCTGCTAGTGATATTGATTATTTCCGGTTCATTGTTGACGCGCCTGGTTCACTGGTGACCATCGATCTCACGAACCTAGTTGTCGACTATGATATCGTCTTCGGCGGTGGCGTGGATCCGGTTACCGGCGTGGGCGGGGCCACTGAAACCTTTGAGTTTGACAACGGCGAAGCGGGTCTGGAAGGGGTGACGCACATCGGTGGGCAGATCGCCTCGATCGGCGGACAGATCGCCTCCATCGGTGGGCAGATCGCCTCGATCGGTGGACAGATCGCCTCCATCGGCGGACAGATCGCCTCCATCGGCGGACAGATCGCCTCCATTGGCGGGCAGATTGCCTCGATTAGCGTGAATCCTGGGACGAGGGACGAACGGATCGAGACAATTGTCTGGCAACCCGGCTTGTATTTCGTCGCTGTTGCACCTTCTAACGCTGGTCAGACCAGTGCACAGCCCTACCGTCTGACCATCACGATGCAGCGCAGTACATTGCAACCAATTGGCCCAGCTCCCCATGTCCAGTTTTTCACTGACGTACCCGATCCTGATGTCACCACGCTGTATATTATCAATACAGCGCGGATGGCAGAGGTCTATCCTGATGATCCCGCAATCGAGACGATCGCGCAAACCCTGAATTCAGCGTGGTATTCCGAACAGAAGATATTAGTGTGGGGGCAAACCGAAACGGGCCTAGTGAAGGAAAAAGGTGCAGTAATTGATCTGGCCAATCTGCAGGTTATTCCGGAAAGTGGTGCACCTTCGTTCAGCCAGTTACTCACCAACTGGTCACAACCTGCAAATCAGCGCAACCCACTCTACGCCAACTACATTGCGAGTATCGTCGATCACGTGATTGAGGCAGCGACATCCCCCGACAACACCGGTCATTCACGCGATGTGCGGCTCGGATACCGGATCACGGCCGATAACGATAGCACGCCGAACAATGAAAACAACTCAATAACACCCTATCCCAACGTGCGTCATATTGTGCTAATCGGTAGTGATGAGATCATACCTTTCTTTCGTTTACCCGATTTAACCACGATCGCTAACGAAGCCGAGTACCTCAATTACCTGAAAACAGTCGATAGTCGTAGCAATAACGCCAGCATTATCATCCCTGACTCTCCGCTTGGTGCAGCGTTACGCAACCGGATGCTCTTGAGTGATAACCCTTACGGCACCGTTCGCCCCTACCGCTTTTACGGCTTTCCGCTCTTCATACCCGACCTAGCAGTAGGTCGGATCGTAGAGCAACCGGCAGAAATTGCCGATTTTCTGCGTCGTAATAATCCAATGGAAGAAGTCAACATTTCTCTGCGGAACGATGCTTGGAGTAACACCTCATACTCTATCACTGGTTATGACTTCCTAATGGATGGAGCGAGCTTCATTTCCAGCACCTTGCAACAGGCAACCCAAGTCACATCCACGTTACTGCCGAGCCGGATCATCATCAACAATAACTGGAATCGGACCAGTTTCGAACAGCAATGGCTAGAACAGCCACTCAACGCTACAAACTTCTTTACCTCACCGCTCAGTGTCTTTTCCACTACCCAGACGCTGCTCAGCTCACTGAATGCTCACTTCGATCACTGGCAACTGATTCCAGCGGTTGCCCAAGGCAGCACACCTAATTTCCCAGCTGATCGGCTCTTGACGGTTACATACGATGACGAGTCGTCGTGCGATTTGTACCCAATGTTTTGCCCAGGGTTTTTCTATAACACGATTTACTACTCTGTAGGCTGTCACAGCGGGTACAATGTGCCATTCAGCGCTATACTTCAACCACCCGCAAACTCGGCAATGCTCACTGATCCTCGCCTGTCACAATCACTTCCCAACGAATTCCCCAGCGCCTTTTACGCTGCCGATTTTGCGCAGGCCTTCAACCGACATGGCGGCAACTGGGTCGGGAATACTGGCTATGGTTACGGGACCTTGGATGGCATTGATTACAGCGAACGCCTAGCTGGATTGTACACGCAAGAGCTGACCCGTCGCGAGGTACGACCCGATCGGGAGGGGTTTACTTACGTCGGACGCAGTATCGGCGAGGCATTAGTTAGCGCGAAGCAACGCTACCTACGCACAGTGATTGGACTCAACGCCTATGACTACAAGGTATTGTCGATCATGACACTCTACGGCCTGCCGTGGAAACGAGTGTTTGTGGACAATCCACTGAATGCATCAGTGGAAGATCTTAATGCCGAACTACCGGTGAGCGATCGCACGGCGCCAGTACCCATTGCTGGCAGCCAATTGACACGCACGATTACCTTCACGATCAATTATGCACCCAACTATTTGCAAACAACCCGCACCGGGCAACGGGTGCAACTACAGGCCGAGCAATTCACTATCACCGATACATTCCTGCTCGAGCATACGTTCAATGTAACGCCAACCGTCACCGTCATTGATAACAACCTGATCGGGATGCCCGGCTTACCCGCCTTCACCTACGACATCACAGCCCTGTCAGGGAGCGATGACGACAGTGACGAGGTACCGCTAGTGGTGCGGGACGTTATCTTCCTCGGCGGTACGTATAATACGGTCGAGAACTTCAATCCGACTGTCACCCAGATCGTCACTGAAACCTTTACCCCGCTGATCACCAGTACGATCGAGCCCGACTTTAGTGCCGGGATAGGGTTCTGGGTCCCCGACCGCTTCTTTGGCCATAGCCGGGTTGGGTATGGTGCCGATCAGCGTGATACGCTGATCAGCACAGCGGCTCAGTTTCGGGCTAGCAACGGCGTCACCGGAACGTTGCGCACCTATACCCAACTAGTTTATCAGGTAATCTATACTGACCCGGAGGCCAGTGGCGCCGAGCAAGCGTTGGCCGATAATACCCCGCCAGTGATCGAGCAGGTGCGGATCGAGGGGCAACCAGCTGGATTGCAGACAGTTTCAACGCTGATCGAAGTAATTGTCAGCGATCCTGACAATCCATCGTTTCCAGATGTAACCGTCAGTGCGGTCTATCTGGATAGCGATAATGTAACCTGGCTCCCGCTCGATTTTAACCGCGACCAGCAGAATCCATTACGCTGGACAGCCAGCGTACCTCGACCATGGATGGAGGTGCGCCTGATTATCACTGCTATCGATGGCGCAGGAAATGCAGTGATGTACACAGCTAAAGGCAATTTCGCGCCACCATCTTACCTGACATATATGCCGATCATCTCGCGCAATTCGGCGCATTAAGACGCGAGATAGTCGCGCGCTGACATGTCACTCATGCCGCATTAGGGTGGCGCTGTGGTTAGGCGAGGGTTAATCTTGGAGCAACTGGAGATGCTCACGCGCCCACAGCGCCGCCTGAGTACGATCACGCACGGCGAGTTTGGCAAAGATGACGCTCAGGTGATTCTTTACCGTACCGATGCTCAACGCTAGCTGGTCGCCGATCTCTTGGTTGGTGCAACCCTTAGCCAATAAGCGAAGAATCTCACGTTCACGGGGGGTAAAAGAGATCGCAGGATCAAATGCGGGCGGTGTGGGCGCAGGGGCTATGGTGGTTGCAATCTGACTCAAGCGGGGGAGCAATTGAGCAGTGATATGGGGGTGGATCAAGGCCCCACCAGCAGCCACTACGCGAATACCATCAGCCAATGCGCGATGATCAACATCTTTGAGTAGATATCCACGCGCACCGGCAGCGATTGATTGTAATACTTTCTCATCGTCGGGAACGGTAGTAAGTATGATAACTGCCGGACGTGGTCCGCGCGCAGTCAGTTGTCGAGTTGCTTCAACTCCATCCATCACGGGCATCAGCACGTCCATCAGCACGATGTCGGGATCGAGTGTAGCCGCTAACTCGAGCGCTTCACGACCGTTGGCAGCCTGACCAACGACTTCGATGTCAGGTTTGCGGGCCAACAAAGTAGCGATTCCCGTCCGAATTAAGGGCTGGTCATCAACAATCAGCACCCGAATGGCCATAGTTCTTCCTCATTGTTAATCAGCCACCTCCGGCGCAGCTGTCGCAGCGCATACCACGACGGTCGAACGCAGTGGTTACTCCTCATTATCAATCGGCAACACCAGCCGCAGTCGCCAGCCACCCTCGGGTAGGGGGCCAGCCTCAAGACCACCCCCGAGAGCCTCAGCCCGCTCACGCAAGCCAATTAGGCCAAAACTGCCACTGCCGAGATCAATGGTTGGTAAAGCGCGATCAGGTTGTTCGTCATTGGTAATTGTCACGACTACGTAACTGCCTTCGGCCTTGACTTGAGCCTCTATCATACTGGCACGCGCATGCTTGCAGGCGTTGGTCAGACCCTCTTGCACAGTGCGATAGATACAATGCGCCACCGATGGAGGTACCTGATCGAGACTCCCCTGCACTTCCAGTTCCACTCGCGTCCGGGTACTGTGAGCGCAATGCAGCGCCAACTGGTGCAAACCGGTCATTAGCGATTGCCCCTGCACCGACAGTTCAGCGTCGGCCACAGCCAGCAAACTGCGCCAGGCGCTACGCAGTAATTCGCGGCTGTTGGCCAGATGATCACGTGCTGCCGCTGGATCTTCGGCCGCCAATTCAGCGGCCAGTTGCAATTCAAGATTGATCAACACCAGCTTTGAGCCGAGATCGTCGTGCATTTCGCGTGCAAGCCGCGATCGCTCGGTAGCAACCGTAATCGCCTGTATCTCGTCAGCCTGTTGTTGCATTTCGGTCTCGAGCAGTTTGACCTGCCATTCAACCTGCTGCCGACGTCGCAACTGATAGCGAGCCAGCCATAGGGGGGCGCTAACCAGAATGATGGCCAGGACCAGGCTAAGGGCTGTAGTAGTATCGATTGCAACCGGACGCCAAGCCCCCGTAAGTGCTAACAACAAGAGGAAAAGACTAGTAAAGAGGAGCCACTGCTTGAGTGAAAGCCGACTGGCTATTTGCCAGGTAACCAGCAGCGATCCCCAGAGCAGGGGCAGGAGATTAGTTAGCGCTGCCATCAGAGTGATGGTCAATATCTGTGCAGCTAATCCGAGCTGAACAAAGAGGGGGCGACGCGCCCGTTGGGTGCAAGCACTAGCGATGATCAGGACCCCGCCTAGGGCAAGTAACCAGAGCAACCCACCCGACGCACGCTGCGGTTGCAGGATGGCTAGACCAAATGAGAGACTGACAAAGAGCGACGGTAAGATCCAAGCCAGCGCATAGTTGGGACGCGGCGCGATCAAGCTGTCGTCGCGGGGACCGACTAGAGCTAAGCGTGGTGGTTGTTCTGGCTGGTTCGGGACATAGCGTAATGCTCGCACTGTCGCACGCAGCCGTTCGATCGCCGTAGCTGCTGCAGCCTGGGGCAGTTCAAGCGCTGCCTGCAAGCGACCGAGGTTTGTTTGCGCCATAGATAGCGCTGATGTCATACTCTGTTCAGCAACAGATAGGGCATGCTGTACCTCATTCGTTAGCAAATGCACCAGCCGTTGGCGTTCTTCGTGTGCTACCCGCTGTTGAAGGTCGCGTAGCAACGAGGAAAACATAGCGTACCGCTGCTGCATCTGCTGCAACAGGTGCTGCATTTGTTCGCTGCGATGAACATGGCGAGCATAGATGAAGGCAGCGATGATGGCACAAGTCGCGGGAAAAGCGATAGCCAGGTTACTCTGCAACCACGTGATCAGATCGTTCGAGAGCCGGTATCGCACCAGCGCCCAGATCACCCAAACACTCACTGCCGTGATTGCCCACACCCACGGCTGAAAGAGGATTACGCCTTGCAAGACGATGATCAGGTAGAGATAGTCAATTAGCGGTATGGCGGTCAACAACTGCGCACCCGCAGCTGCGGCCAGTTCGAGACTGAGCAAGATCAACTGCCCCCAAACAGTGAGCACACGCAACGGTGTCAGCCAGGCCAAACCCAACAATGCACCGAGGCAAGCGAGCATTCCAAGCAGGCGCGGCCATTCGGCGCGGACTGTTGCATCACTCACTGCGCTCAGCGCAACAATCACCGTTACCAGCGAGAGTAGGCCGAGAAACGCGAAGGCTGCCCGCTGGTAACGCGCCATAATGGTCTGGATGAGTGGCGTGAAACGATAGTTCATATACGAGAGTGTATCATATCAGCCTAACCAGACAGATCGCATTGGCCGGTGCATCACACGCCGGCGTTCGCACCTATATTTAACTATATTTATCGATCTAGCGCCCGCCGGAGCTGTCGGAGGTCAGCTCTAGAGCTCGTTTCACTGCTGCTGCCACGTCGAGGATGCCAGCACCAGCGATATTGCCATCACCGCAGCGGTTACTATCTGCCGCGAGGTATGGACGGGCCGTTTCGCGTAAGATCCGCTCGGTTGTTGCAATGTCGCCAATCAATGCCGGATTAGCCGACCAGATCAAAGCTACTGCACCAGCCACGTGTGGTCCGGCCATAGAAGTACCATCAGCACGCTCATAACTTTGGTTGGGGAAAGCTGATAATACGTCCACTCCTGGGGCTACCAAATCCGGCTTTTGCCGTTCGCGGCCATCAAACCGGACAGGACCCACACTGCTAAATGGGGCAACATTCCCCTGAGCATCGACTGCACCGACAGTCAATACTTCTGGGTAGATCGCCAGTGGTGCGTTGAGTGAGCCGCATTGTGGTCCGTCATTACCAGCGCTAGCCACCACAAAGACACCAGCAGCGCGCAGGGCTCGTACTGCAGGTTGGAGTGAAGTCGGTGAGCATCCTTCCATGTCTTGCGGGCAATCCCATGAATTGTTGAACACATGAGCACCGCGCGTTGGATCCCCATCACGCAACGCATCACCAGCCGGTGGGTAAGGCGCAAAGAGAAATTGCATGCAGTCAAGATAGCGCGGCGCATTACCAAGATTGCGCGCTAGATTGACACAGCCAATCCACTGCGCATCAGGCGCCACACCCACATTGTTGCCTAGTGCTATTGCTAGGGTATGAGTGCCATGCCCACCGTAATCGTACGGCACGGTGGCTCCGGTCCATGGATCGAGCCAATGATAGGCATGCTCGACCCCAGCCGCAGTGCGGCCAGCATAGGCGTCGCGCAATTCAGGATGATCGGCATCGACCCCCGAATCAGCCTGACCGATAATGATACCGGATCCTAGTGCACCGAGTGCCCAGGCTTCTGGTGCGCCGATCAGTTTCAGGTTCCATGGCAACTCGTTCGGTAGCGATTGATCACCACGCGCGGGAACGCGATTAACTGGGAGGGGACGCAGATGCGGGGATGGAATGATCATTGCCACCTCGGCCCGACTTTGCAACCAGAGCCGCAACGGCCAGCCACCCTCAACTTCGAGCGCATTGACAAGATAGTAGGGTGTATAGCGCACGCCAATCCGATCGAGCGTAGCACGCAGATCAGATTGGGTAGTGATGGCATGCTTGGTCAGGCGTTGGTAGACGGCAATCCGACGCTGGTGGTAATCGGTCAGGGTCGCCAGATCACTCACATCAGCCTGATCACGCAAAATCACGAACAAACGATCGCCGGCAGGAGCTGACCGTCCACCGCCAAGCAACAGTGCCACTCCGGCCAACGCCACCAAGCCCGCACTAGCGATATGCAAGCGCTGATTGGTCACAAATAGAGCTAGTGGAGTTGCTAGCAAAGCTAGCAGCGCTTGTCCGACAGCAGCCAATAATGCCAGATGGAATCCTTCAGGAAAGTCACCCAAGAGCATCAACCCTAGCAGCGCATCGGAATCGGTTAGCGCTAAAGGGACACCGAAAAAGAACATGCCGAACAGCGCCGAGGCCGGTACGACCGCAGACCTCCCAGCCCGCCGGCCCAATGCTAGCCAGAGCCAGCCCCCTGCCGGAGCGCTCACGAAAAAGAGTAGCGCGGCGTTGTTCGGTCCCAATGCCCGGCTGAGAATTAACAACAGCAGACTAAGCGCAGCACCTTCGGCCAGCCACACTCCAAACGAAACATCAGCCTGCTGCCAGCTCAATGGTGGTCGCCATGCTAGCAGTTGGCCACCAATCCACCCCACGGTCGCGCCGGTAACCAAGGCTAGGACCAGATCGAGCCATGAACCGGGCGCACCGATCGCTAGCCAGGGCAGACTGATAAGCAGACCAACACTTAATGTTATTGGCTGCCAAATAAACTGCACGGGGCGGGCAACACGCGAAGTAACTACGAGCGCGTATAGTAGGATCAGCCCGAGTTGAGCTAACGCGATCAGCTGACTTTCTGCTGATGGCAGGAAGATAGTGAGTGTCAACAACGCTGGCAATGGCAACCCAGCTAACCAGCGCAGCCCGGCATCGCGCGCTGCACCGTGACTTAACCCGACCCAGAGCGCAAATGCCACCGCACCTACGGCCAGACTAATCCAGACTACCACCGCCTGTCCAGCATCACTCGATCCAAACGAGCTAGCGCCGATTTCTACCAGACGCAAAAAACCGCCGATGCAGAGCGCAATGACCAGAATCGCTGCCAAAATACACCCTCTACCTGCCGACGTAGAGGTACGCGGTGCCAGATTGTCGAATGATTCCATAACGATCCGTGTTATACTTTCACTATAGCAATGATGCAATTAGTCCCCAAACCTGCGCGCGGGAGGATCACTTCTCATGAACGATCAATCGCTGTCAGGCGTAGCTGATCGTAATGATACCATTGATAATGATAATACCGATCATGCTGGCACCGACGACAAACCGGGCCACGAATGCGGCATTTTTGGGATTGTCGCCGCTGACGCTGATGTTGCCCGCCTGACCTTCTTTGGTCTTTACGCGCTCCAACATCGCGGCCAAGAGAGCGCTGGCATTGCGGTCAGCAATGGCAGAAGTATTCGCTACTATAAAAACATGGGCTTGGTGGCACAAGTCTTTGATGAAGAGAAGTTACGGCCACTTACAGGCACCATGGCAATTGGTCATACACGTTACTCCACGACTGGCTCCTCAAAACTCGAGAACGCGCAACCCTTCGTTGTCGAGAGTGCCCTAGGGCCACTGGCTGTTGGGCATAATGGCAACCTGACCAATGCATCAGCGTTGCGCCGTGAATTGTTGCAGCGTGGCGTTGGCCTGACTAGCAGTAGTGATAGTGAGGTAATCACGCAGATGCTGGCCGGCGGCGAGGGGCGAACGTGGGAAGAAAAGCTGAAGGTCTTTATGGTGCGGGCACAGGGTGCATACTGTCTGACAGTATTAACCCGCGACGCGCTCTATGCAGTGCGCGATCCGTGGGGCTTGCATCCGCTCTGCCTCGGTCAGCTTAGCAATCAAGGCTGGGTGGTAGCCTCAGAGAGCTGTGCCCTGAGCACAATTGGTGCCCAATTCGTGCGTGAGATCGAACCTGGTGAAATCCTCAAGATAACCCTCGACGGTCCACAAGTGATCGCCCAGCAGCCCTCAACCCGCCCGGCGGCTTGTTTGTTCGAGTATATTTACTTTGCCCGTCCCGACAGTGTCTTGCACGGCAAAGTATTGCACGCGATGCGCGTAGCGCAGGGGCGCGAGCTGGCCCGGGAAGCGCCGTGCGACGCTGATGTTGTAATTGCCGTCCCCGATAGTGCCACCCCAGCGGCAATTGGCTATGCCCAAGAGTCAGGTATTCCCTATTCAGAGGGCTTGATTAAGAATCGCTATATTGGTCGCACTTTTATCCAACCCGATGACCGGTTACGCCAGTTAGGTATCGCGCTCAAATTCAATGCGCTGGCCGATAATCTGGCTGGTAAACGGGTAGTACTGGTAGATGATAGCATTGTTCGTGGCAATACCAGTGGCCCGATTGTGCGCCTGCTCAGACAGGCCGGCGCCCGCGAAGTGCACGTGCGAGTCTCATCCCCGCCAATTCGCCACCCATGCTTCCTCGGCGTCGATATGGCAACCTACCCCGAACTGATCGCGCATCGCCTGACAATTGAAGGGATTCGCCAACATCTTGGCGCTGATAGTCTAGCTTACCTCAGTCTGGAAGGGTTGATCCGCTCCACCGGACGCGATCCGGCTACTTTCTGTACGGGCTGCTTTACTGGGCACTACCCGGTCGAGGTCGAGCTGGTTGACAAAGAGGTCTTTGAGGTGCGCTGATCAAGACATGATTACGGGGTATTGGTTGATGCGAAGTGTAGGGTTAATGAATCTCCACCCTTGATACTATGACCGCTGCAAGAAGTTGTGAGGATCGTTCGTTACTCCTCACCTGATAAGCATGGTCCTCTTCCTTACGGGAGAGGACCTTTGTGTAACGATTGCCACTCATATCCAGTTGATTGCCGCTCCCTAGATGTAGGCAAGCACAGTCGATGATGACCACCGGTTCTTGGCGTGTCGCGATGATGAACTGTATACAGCGTTGCCATCCTCTGTAGACTTAGATGTTACCCCACCTTCATCTCTGGTGTGAGCACCGCGCACTTAACCATGATTAGCTGCTAGACACGGTGGGAATCAGTCTCATCATACCCAAGCAACGTCTTAGCAGAACATTAGACCAATCCCAGAACTCCTGTGAACTCCTCCTGAACAGCAACGTCAGCAAGAAGCGAGCTAATTGTTCCTGTGTCACTCGCTGGTCAGCGGAATGGGCGTACACCATCTACCACTAGGGATTCCTTCGCTGTCACCGTTCTCACCGACTCAGTCATCGCCGACAATTCGCTGTCGGTAGGCAGGGGGCTGACGCAGTCGGGTAGCTTGCTCGAAAGAGTAGGCCAGCCGGATCAACATCGGTTCGGACCAGGCCCCGCCGATAAAATTAATCGCAACCGGCAACCCAAACGCCATACCAGCCGGTACAGTCACGATCGGGTAGCCAGCACGGGCCGCCAGCGAGCTGCTGCCGCCGGGGTAGCGGTCACCAGCCAGCAGATCGATCGGCCAGGCCAGACCAGTGGCCGGTGCAACCAGTGCATCGAGTTGTTGTTCATACAATACCTGGTCGATCGCCTGACGGGCACTATCGCGACTTGCAATCAGGGCCTGCTGATAGACCTGATCGTCGAGATCACCCGCTGCCATCGCTTGCAAGAATAACTCCTGACCAAAGAACCGCAGCTCTGACTCGGCGTACTGCTCGTTGAAGGCAATCAATTCGGCCAGTGAACGTGGGGCCGGTGTCGTAGCCTGTGGATCAGGCACGCGCCCAGCCAGATAACGGTTGATTGTCGCTTTAAATTCGTAAACGAGCACAGTCAGCTCGGCTTCACTAAAGACGAGCAGATCCTCTGGCAGTTTCACCGGATCAACCACATGCGCACCAGCATCGCTCATCACCTGGAGGGCAGCAGCAAAGGCCTGCTCGACGTGACGACCAAAGCTAGCAAAGCGGTCGCTACGCAATGCGCCAATCCGCGCCCCACGCAATGCATCAGCCTGCAGACAGGTTCGGTAATCAGGCCGCGCTCGACCAACGGCGGCGGCCGTAGCAGGATCACGGGGATCAGGCCCGGCAATGATGCCGAGTGCGGTTGCGGCGTCAGCAACACAACGTGCGTGTGGCCCGACCGTATCCTGGGTCGAACTGATTGGGATCACACCAGCGCGACTGGTCAGCCCGACCGTTGGTTTGATCCCAACTACACCACACAACGCTGACGGACATGAAATCGAGCCGTCGGTTTCGGTGCCGATGGCCACCACGCACAAGCTGGCTGCTACAGCTATCGCTGAACCAGAACTGGAGCCGCACGGACTGCGCGTTAAGACATGCGGATTGCGGGCCTGACCGCCTCGCGCACTCCAACCGCTGGAAGAGGCAGTACTACGGAAGTTGGCCCACTCACTCATATTGGCTTTACCGAGAATAACAGCGCCAGCCGCGCGCAAGCGAGCGGCAACTGTTGCTTCCGCTGCCGGACGCGAGCCGAGCAACGCCAGCGAACCAGCGGTAGTAGCAGTATCGTCGAGCGTATCAATGTTGTCTTTGAGGAGGACTGGAATACCGTGGAGCGGGCTGCGTGGCCCTCGTATATCGCGTTCGGCATCGAGGGCCATCGCTGCTTCCAGCGCGGTTGAGCTTATCTCGATCACCGCATTGAGGCAAGGGCCAGCACGATTGAGCGCCTCTATGCGCTCGATACAGGCCATTGTCAGGGCTTGCGCCGTGAGCGCACCGTTCTCCATTGCGGCTTGCAAATCGGCAATGGTTGCCTCATATGCCGCGGTGCCAATCGAGTGTGTCGGATCATGAGCTGTCATGCCGTTTTCTCCACTGCGTTAGACACATCTGCCCGCTCGTTACCGTGTTAGCACAGGAGGATGGTAGCGACCACCCTCCTGCACACACCCTGTCACTCGCGCTAACTACAACACCTTGACTGGCGTCAACAGACCAGGACGCTCGCGGTTGGCCATCTCGATGGCCTCTGCCGAACCCAACACCGCCACCTGACCATGATCACGTAAGGCGGCAGCCGCCTCGGCAAAGGCCACAAAATCGGCGGCTGTTGTGGCCAGAACCTGATCGCGGATCTGCTGGCGATAGTCATCGCTCACATTGGTCAGATAGCGAACCAAGGCTGTATACCCTTTGGCATCGGGCAACTGGTACGCATCCATATCACCGATAGTACCGATAATCGCTCGTTCGATCGCTGCCGGATCGAGCGCTGTCTGCTGCAAGAACGCAGCCATCTCGTCGTAGACGGCGAGCGTGCGCAACAGGTTAGGATCACGATACGATGTGGCGATAAACAAGCCAGTACTACGGTCGTAGTTACCGCCAGCACCATACGCACCACCCTGAATCCGAATCCGATCAAGCAGATAGTCGATGGTGAGATGGCGCAACACAACCATCGCCGAGCCACCGGGGCGGATACCGTAGGCGTGCAGATTCACCCCCTTGGCAACGTAGTTGACCTGAGCGGGTATGATCAAGCCTTCGCCACCATCAACTTGGCGAGTTGACCAGGACACCGGCGCGTATGGTGATGCGGGCAGCTCAGCGAGAAAGGCGGACAGCATCGGAAGTATCGCCTGCTGGCTATCATCATCGAGGGTCAAGTTCGCCACTAGCCCGCGTCGGTTGATCAACGCTACACGCACGGCCTCAAGATCAGCCAGCACACCCGGCCAATCGTGCTGAATCCGCTGTTCGAGCTCGCGGAGGAAGAAGATGGCCGAGACTCCACCCATCTGCTCATCAGCCCAGTCGGCAGGCGAGAAGCGTGCCGCCAACCGCTGCCGAGCATAGGCATTACCCGCCGGTACTAATGCCGACTCTTTGTTCGCTCGGGCACGTAGCACAATCTGACGGAACCGCTCGCGGTCATCGAGTTTAACCGTAAGCAGGATCTCACTCAACAGCCGGAGCAAGCTGCTGGCCTGCGCCAGAGTGCTCTTGCCTCGCACCATCAATCGACCTACCGGCGCCGCTGTTGTAATGTCGGTAGCGGTCATCGTAGCAGCATAGATGCCACCAGTCTCACGCCCGATCCGTTGCAATAGGCGGACAAAGTCAGAACTGGCCGTGCCCATTTCGGTCAGAGCACGAGCAAACAGCGGCGCGTAGGGCAACAGATGCGTCGGCAATGCCCGCAAATCAAAGGCCAAGTCGAGATACACAATCCCGTTGGTAAAGAGATTATGACGCAAAAGGGTAACCCCGCCGCGTTCGTCGATCTCGGTTGGGATCCGCTTAACTTTCTGATCAAGATCAGCCAACCGCAGGGTCGGGATCGTCGCAATCGCTTCTGGCGGATCAGGAGTCTGCTGCCATTCCGCTAAGGCCTGAGTCTCGGCAACCAGCGCTGCCCGCTTCTCAGCATCGAGTGTTGCAGCAAAAGCATCGATCCGTGCCTGTTCCGCGGCGGCCAGCCGTGCCGCGTGTTCGGGATCGGGTCGTAACGTCACCCGGGTACGGTGTGGATTGTCTAGCAATAGCTCGCGGATCAGGCGCTCAAAGAGCCGCTCGCCGCTTTCTACCGCAGTGCGCACAGCCGCCAGGGGCGCCTCGAAACGGAGCGGTGCAATCGGGTCATCATCGTAAAGCCAGAAACTCAGCGCACGCATCATCAACACCAGCCCACGCGGAAAACTGCCAGTATTATTTTCACGCAGGCTGAACTCGAAGGTGTTGAAGGCAGCAGCCACCGTCTCTGGGTCGATCCCCTGCTCGGCCAGTTCGGTCAATGTGCGCAGGATCAGTTCCTCGACCCGTTCGGCATTGGCAGGATCAATGCCTTTCATTCCGACCGAAAAGGTCTGCTGAAGCAGATCGCTCTCATAACCGCCGACGACCTCTTCTCCTAAACCCGAATCGATCAGCGCCTTGCGCAACGGTGCTGCCGCATTCCCCAGCAGAATGTAACTCAGCAACTCGCGTGCCATCAGCTGGGTCGGATCGCGGTTGTCATCGATCAACCAGTTGAGCATCACCATGCCCTTCTGGCTATTGCCATCGCTAGCGCTAAAGGGATACTCAAACGTCCGTGGCGCGCTAAAGCGTGGTTGGCGCTCGATGTGCGACGGCGGATCGATGCGCTCAAACTGACTAAGGTACTCGTCGAGCTTGCGAAGCCGCTCCTCCGGCGGATCGTCACCATAGAAGAAGATGCGGGCATTCGAGGGATGATAGAGCGTTTCGTGGAAGCGCTTGAATGCTTCATAGGTGAGATCAGGGATGGCCTGGGGATCGCCGCCCGACGAATGCCCATAGGTGGTATCAGGAAAAAGCGACTGCTGCGAATAGCGGTAGAGCATGCTGTCGGGCGAAGAATAGGCGCCCTTCATCTCGTTATAAACCACGCCCTTGATCGACAGCGGCGCATCAGGTGCAGGTAGCTCGAAGTGCCAGCCCTCTTGCTTGAGCACTTCAGGAGTGATCCGCGGAAAGAAGACCGCGTCCAGATAGACATCAACTAGATTGTAGAAATCTTTTAAATTAGTACTAGCCACCGGATAAGTCGTCTTGTCCGGGAAAGTCATAGCATTGAGAAATGTATGCACTGAGCCCTTCACTAGGGTGAAGAAGGGATCTTTGACAGGATACTTCCGCGACCCACACAATACCGAATGTTCAAGAATATGCGCAATTCCGGTCGAATCGCGAGGTGGTGTGCGGAAGGTGATACCAAAGCACTTATTCTCATCGTCATTTTCGAGGGAAAGCAGTTCAGCACCCGTCTTTTGGTGTCGGTAGAGACGTGCGCGTGTATTGAGTTCGGGAATAAACTCATCGCGCAGCAACTCAAATCCATGCCAATTCGTCATGACAACCTCGTCTGGTAGAATACACGATAGGGTTTTTTATCTTGTAAGTATTGTACCAGAAGCGTTCAGGCAATGGCGACCAAGACCCATCTTCCTGTTTCAATCATTTGTACCGTGCGTGATGAGGCCGACAATATTGCTGCCCTCCTCGATTCGATGCTGACGCAGACGCGCGCTGCTGACGAGATCGTGATTAACGACTGCCAGAGTATCGATGAGACACCAGCAATTGTTGCCGCCTATGCGGCCCGCTACCCGCAAATCCGGCTGGTACGTGGCGGTCACAATATTTCATCAGGGCGCAACAACGCCATTCGCCATGCCCACGGCCCGATTATTGCTAGCACCGACGCCGGCCTGACGCTCGATCCCCACTGGCTGGCGCGTATCGTTGCTCCAATTGAAGCCGGTGAAGCCGATCTAGTAGGTGGCTTCTTTCACCCGACCCCTCGCTCGCTCTTCGGACTGGTCTTAGGGGAGACGAATTACCGACGGAGCAACGAGATCGACCCCTCAACCTTCCTACCGTTCGGCAAATCGATGGCTTTCCGCAAAGAGGTCTGGGAAGCGGTCGGTGGGTTCCCTGAGTGGGCCAGTCATTGCGAAGATCTGCTCTTCGATCTGGCGGTGCAGCAGGCAGGGTTTCGCCGCGTCTTTGTACCGGAAGCGGTTGTGCATTTCGCGCCGCGCCCAACTCTAGGCGCTTTTATCCGCCAGTATTACACCTATGCCCGTGGTGATGGGCGCGCCGGTTTATGGCCAGCCCGACACGCACTCCGTTATGCCGTCTACCTGACGCTAAGCGGGCTGATAGGTCTGGCCATCACGCACCCGCGCTTACGGCTCCCCATCGGCTTTCTGATCGGGATCGGGGTTACCGCTTACACTCGAGCCCCTTACCGACGCCTATGGCCGCGCCTCTACGATCGTCCACTGCCAGAACGCCTGGCCGCGTTTGCGCTCGTGCCATTGATCAGACTGGTGGGTGATGTTGCCAAGATGATTGGATACCCAGTCGGCGTATGGCGACGGTTTCGTACCCTAACATCACGGCAGAGCTAAGCTCTGCCGTTAACGTAGGACGATATTACTTTGCATCATAATTTACGTTGCAGGTTGTGGTTTGCGCCGGTTGAACAGTCTGATAATCCGATCAATAGCGATAACTATCACGGTGATAATCCCGATCTTGGCTAGCGTGCCCAGCATATCCTTGGCATCTGCCAGTGAAGGAGTACTCCTGTAGTGATGGTCACCGCGCTCGGCAAACAGGTGTGCCTCTTCAGAGCGATAGCGTCCTGCTCCGAAATCGCGCTCACGACCTCGCCATCCTTCCCGCTGCCCTTCCATTGCTACCGCCTGATTCACTGGTAGTAGATTCTGGACACGCAGCCAGTTTAGACCCATCACTACCAGCCATGCCACCCCCAGAATAATCAGAATGCGACTGATTATCTTCATCGCTTCACCTCTTCCAGTTGAGACGTCACTTTGATCGGGTGGGTCGCCAGTTTCCGCGGAGCGAAGATACGGCGGATCATCCCCCAGATCCAGCTCCAGTGAATGGCAACGTGTAAGCCGAGTATCCACACGGTCAGATCCGAAGCCTGATGGTGGAGCAATTCCAACGCACGGTCGTGGGTCACAGTCACACCGAACACCGGCAACGCCTCCCGCGAAATCAGGATACCAGTCACAATGGTGGCTGTAAACGCAACGAAAAGCAGCGCGTTGAGCAGATAGTTCAGTCGCGATCGCCAGGTCGTCCGGATAAAGAAGCGCTTCCCGACCATTACAATCCAGTTCCAATGCATCAACAGATGCGTGATAATAGCTGCAGCGAGAGCCAGACTCAACCATTCGTGAATGGCCAGACCACTGAAACGCGGCGCAGTCGCGATTAGGAAGGCTGTAAACATCGCGCCGTCAACGAGGAAGTAGAGCCAGTTCTGTTTCATAGATTATTCTCCGCGACTCAGCGTTGCAATCTATCCTAAGCTGATGGTAGCAGGTTACTTTGAAAGGGTTGTGAAGACAGCGCGTAGAGATAGTGAAAGACTTAGTAATCGCGCAACCGCGAGCTGGCCCTACCGGCTAAAGAGCTTCAACAGTGCAGCGGACGCGAAGGTATGGTGATAACACAACGGAGCGGCCTAGTAGGCCGCTCCGAATAGCCTCACTCAATTGTCACGCTACCTACCACTGATTGCTGGCGCTTTCCTCCACTTATCGGGTGCGAATGCGGAAGGGTAGGTAGAGCGGGCAAAAGCCGATCGCACTCGTGGCGATAAAGACTACTGCTAGGATGCCACCAATCCAGGCCCATACACCCGACAAGACGTTGGTGAAGATCAATGCCACCACTAGCAGTGCCACTACCACCCGCACAATTCGATCAATGTTCCCCATATTCGGTGTCATTACCTTCCTCCTCCGACCAGTTACGATTTGCCTGTTATCACTATATCAAACATGCTCAAGCAGATCAGTGACAAAGTCACGTTGTGCCTGGTTCCGGGCGCATAAATTTTATACCATGATGTGCCCACTTGCACCGCAGATGGTTGCGGCATACTGTATGTAGCTTGCCGTCATCCCAGCGTTTACTGTACAACTGAAACTGAACTACGCGAGCGACAGGCAAGCCTGATCATCGATTGCGAAGACTCATCTAACCCTGACTTTTAATGGTTGCATAGTAATTAGTTAACTTAAACTTAATATATTAATGATGATCGATTAATCTAAGAGCACTACCATAGCGATGCAGATGCAATAACAATATCATTGCGAGTCGCTATGGCCACGTATACGCCTCGTCAGGAGCATCATCCGAAAACTTCACGGCGCGAGCATCGGGAGTGGTTGCTCTTTGCCCTGTTTATCGGCCCCAATTTATTATTGTTTGGTGTTTTCACCTATTGGCCATTACTCTACAATGTCTATCTCAGCATGGTACGCTGGGACTTCCTACGCCCCACGATGCCTTTTGTAGGATTACAGAACTACATTTCGGTCTTTAGCGATCCCCGCTTCTGGAATATCATCTGGCAAACCGCCACATTCACTATCTGGTCGGTAGGATTAACTCTTACGATCGGATTGCTGTTAGCGCTGCTACTCAATCAGCCGTTACGGTTCCGCAATACAGCACGGGCAGTGATATTTACGCCAGTAGTGATCTCAGGTGCAGTGGTAGCGGTAGTATGGAGCTATATTTTCGATCCGCGCTACGGTCTGATTGATCAACTACTCGGCTTCATCGGTCTTGACTCGCCAAATTGGCTAGGTGACGCCTTCTGGGCAATGCCGGCGGTGATTATCGTCTATGTCTGGAAAAATATAGGTTACGCCGTTGTGATCTATCTTGCTGGCCTGCAGAACATCCCTCGCGAGCTGTACGATGCGGCACGGGTGGATGGCGCAGGAGCATGGGACCGATTCTGGCACGTCACCCTGCCTGGTCTTTCGCCGGTAGCCTTCTTTCTATCAGTGACCAGCATTCTCACCTGTTTTCAAGCGTTCGACATCATCCGCGTGCTTACCAATGGTGGCCCGGCGGATGCGACTACCACTCTTGTATTCCACCTCTACGAACTCGGTTTTGTGTCTTATGACGCCGGTAAGGCGGGCGTGGTCGCCATCGTGCTCTTTCTGATTATGCTGGCCCTGACAATTGTCCAGCTACGTTATGTTGAGCGACAGGTAACTTACGGATGATCGCGCATCAACCGCGGCGTCCGTGTGACCTGTAAAGGAATCAGATTGTAGATTGGTACAAGTTGTATGGCAGTATCAAATGAGTTGGAACAGACAATAATGCCAGTGGCAGTGCGTCGACGATCGTTGCCGATCTCGTTGCTGGCCTGGCGAATTGCCGGATACGTGGCAATGATCGTCGCTGTATTGATTATTGGCCTGCCGGTATACTGGACGGTGATGGCCGCATTTAAAGAGACGCGTGAGATCTACTCGTTACCGGTAACGTGGTGGCCAACCAATCCGACTCTAGCTAATTTCCCAGCTGCTTGGAAAGCAGCCCCATTTGGACGCTACTATCTCAATAGCTTTATCGTCACCTTTTTAGGCGCAGCGGCTGAGGTGACCCTAGCGTTATTTTCGGCTTACGCGCTGGCCTATTTGCGGTTTCCCCGCAAAGATCTAGTCTTTCTCTTGCTACTAGCGGCACTGATGGTCCCCGTCGAAATCACCATTGTGCCAAATTATCTTACTGTCGCCCGTCTGGGTTGGATCAACACGTATCAGGGCATCATCGTTCCTGGTGCTGCCATTGCCTATGGTACCTTCCTCTTGCGGCAAGCCTTTCTGTCGGTGCCGCGCGAAATTCTCGAAGCAGCCAAAGTTGACGGTGCTGGGCATCTTCGCACCCTATTCAGTGTGGTTATGCCGATTGCACAGCCGGCAATCGTTACTATGGCACTCTTGTCGGTGGTGAGCAAGTGGAACGAGTTCCTCTGGCCATTGATCGTCACCAATACCACTGATATGCGTACTCTGCCAATTGGCGTCTTCTGGCTACGCAACAGTGAAGGGTTATCAAACTGGGGGGTGGTCATGGCCGGTTCGCTCTTTCTGATTGTTCCAGTCTTGATCGGTTTCTTGCTAGCACAGCGCGCTATCGTCGAAGGAATGACTGCTGGCGCGGTGAAGGGATAGAGACGTGGCGCCAAGATAGCCGCGGTTACCACGCAACACGTGACGGTAGCGGGCGTGATTGCGACGCGGCAGCGTATGCGCCTGTCGATTTCATTCTGGCATCACGGCAGTGGGCCGTATGCAATAACTGAACACTCAGCGTTCAATCTGGTTTCCAGCATTTAAGGAGTAACCATGAAGCAGACATTAACCCGGCGCGAGATGTTGCGCCTGATGATGGCGGGCGGTGGAGCGGCGTTGCTGGCGGCTTGCGGCAGTTCGAGCGGTCAAAGCGGGCAGGGAACGCAAGCGACGACGGCACCCGCAGTTGTCAGCCAGCCTGGTTCGAAGGTCAAGATCACCTACTGGGGTTCGTTCAGCGGCAATCTGGGCGAAGCCGAGCAGGCAATGGTCAGATCCTTCAACGAGTCGCAAAACGAAGTCGAGGTCGAGTATCAGTTCCAGGGCAGCTACGAAGAGACGGCGCAGAAATTCACAGCGGCGTTGCAGGCCAATACCACTCCCGATGTCATCTTGCTCTCGGATGTATGGTGGTTCAGCTTCTATCTGGCTGGTGCTATCTCGGCGCTTGACGATCTGGCCAAACAGGTGCAACTCGATTTCGCCGACTATGAGCCAGTGCTCCTGAACGAAGGCGTACGCAAAGGGATGCATTACTGGATCCCATTTGCCCGCAGTACGCCACTCTTCTACTACAACAAGAACATCTGGGCTGAGATCGGTCTTCCTGATCGGGCCCCTGAAACCTGGGCCGAGTTCAGTGAGTGGGCACCCAAACTAGTCAAAAGCGATGGCAGCCGAGCGGCGTTTGGTCACCCCAACGGTGCTAGCTACATCGCCTGGCTCTTCCAAGGCGTGGTCTGGCAGTTTGGTGGTCAGTATTCAATGCCCGATTTCACCATGACGATGACTGATCCCAACACGCTGCGTGCGGCTCAGTTCTATCAGGATACGGTCCTGAAAGACAAGTGGGCCGTGATGAGCAACAATTTGAACCAGGATTTTCTCGGTGGGGCTATTGCTTCGATGATGGCCTCGACGGGTGCGCTGGCCGGTATTCAGGCTAACGCTACCTTCCCAGTCGGTGTTGGCTTCCTGCCCCGCGAGACCAACTTTGGCTGCCCAACCGGCGGCGCAGGGCTAGCAGTCGTGAGCCGAGCGCCGGCAGAAAAGCAACTGGCAGCAATGAAATATATCGCCTTTGCGACCAGCCCGGTCAATGCTGGTGTGTGGGCGCGCAGCACTGGTTATATGCCGGTACGGATCAGCACTAAGCAGATGCCCGAAATGGTGGAATTCTTCACCAACAATCCCAACTTCAAGACCGCAGTTGATCAATTGCCCAAAACACGAGCGCAGGACGCGGCCCGTGTTTTCGTGCGCAACGGTGATCAGATCATCGGCAAAGGCTTGGAGCGGATTATTGTGAACGGTGAAGCTCCAAGCTCGGTCTTCACAGCGGTGAATGATGAACTGACGCAAGGCGCAAAGCCTATCCTCGAAGACTTGAAGGCGCGCGAGGGTTGATCGTGAACGTACTGACGCAGAGACGCTAAAAGGAGGCTCAGGACAGGCAAGATTAAGTAGCGACTTGGCCTTAACAGTGCGTCTCTGCGTCGGAACGTAAAGCAGAATGTTGCGGTCACTATGTTGACCATCGCCAACCCTAAAATTGCTGGCTTTGCGCCGCGCTGGGCCACTTACCGCGGTTTAACCATTCTCTTTAACAATATCGGTCTCCGTCGCGACGGACCGTGGCTGCGGCTCGATTGCGCACTCGATGCGATTCCAGAATATACCCTGTATCGTGGTCTGCGCGCTGCTATGTGCAAGCTGGACACTGACCTGCTCTTGCGCCAGTATCTGTTCTGCGCCCTGCCACCGGCAACCTATCACGTCACCTTGTGGGATGGACCGAATGATGGGAATGTGGCGCAGGCATTGCCACATATGCGGCAGCGGTTTGACGATCTCTTACTCGATATTCCCGGAGCTCTGAGCCACGGGAATTTAATCAGCGGTACAATAGCCGGTTCACCGCTGATCCGTCACCGTGGCTGGCAGGTCGAATTTACTGTCAGCCAACTGACAATCGCGCATCAGTCAGCACTGGTAGCACTTCTGGAACCAACGCCAGCCACCCGCGATACTTTCACGATGCTTACCAAGATGCGCAGCACCTGGAATACTAGCTTTAGCAACCGCTTCGGCATTGCGGCCTACGAACCATACGCGCCGCATATCACCCTGGGCTATTTCGCCGATCCGGCGCTGGCAACCACCGCCGAAGCAGACTTACCCGCCTGGGAAGCCGTCGTTTTAGAGCACACTGCTGGCACTAGTATTACCTTTACCAGCGCTAGTCTGTATGGTATGCTCGACATGGTGACCTTTTTCCGTACTGCGCGGTCGTAGTCGATCAGCATCGCTCTCATCGCTCCAGACGCGAGGTGCTATACTGAAGTTGCCGCGTGCTAGCTGTGATCGCGTGTTACCAATGACCATAAGGAGTTCCACAATGAGTGCAGGGAAGACGCTGGTTGAACTGATCCGGGAAAAAACGGGCGTCAGCGCCGAACAGGCGCAACAGGCCGTTGAGGTGGTGGTCGGTTTTTTGAAGGACAAACTGCCTGAACCGATCGCAGCACAGGTCGATCAGATCCTGAAGAGCGATGTTAGCACGCTATCTGAGCAGATCGATACTGCTAAGTCGCTGCTGGGTGGACTGTTTGGCGGCAAGAAAGAAGGGTGAACGGCCAAACGAAGGAGGAGTCACAGCCTCAGAATGTCGGTTGCGTTTTCTGACCGTCTAAATAGAACCTACCTCGCCGTAACCTCGGTTTGTTCGGCAGCAAAGGTGTGATCGAGCGTAGATCGCTGGATAGAAGGCATAGAACAGGTCAGAATGGTGCTATGCACGCACTGACAGGTTGCACCAGTCAGATAGCTCTTGTCTGGTGCAACTTATGTTTTTTGTGCCAATCACCGTCAGCTCATGATCTCGTATACGTGCCAGATTCTGCATGCCATATGTTGAAGATCGCTTGTCCTGATCGACAACATCCTTTTGATGGGCAGGCGTGATACTGTTTTTTCATCGCGCAGACCAACGCCAACACCTTACCCATACTTCATCTTAAGGCGATAGACGGCGACACTGGGCTGAGTAGCAACAGTACCAGGGGAAATACGCAGCCGTGTGAAGTTGAGCACATTATCGCGAGCACAGTAGCCCCGACTGATCCGGTATCTGGACGATCAATTTCGTTACCTACACTCCGCCGTCGATAGGAAACACAAAGAACGGAAGCCTTAATGCCGTAACAAGTGGTACAGCGCACAGCTGACGTAGTATGAGCGACGTGGGCTCTCTACAGAGCGTGATGCGCGCGATCACGCTCCGATCTTGTCTAATGCAGTCCGATGTGTCGATCCAGGAGATCATTTTGAGGAAACGCCGCAGTCGTGGTGAGGAACAACCTGGACACTTGGTCTACACAAGAGCAAACGAGGGTTAGTAGGAGCGCGGGTATCGTGCGCGACACGACAATCGACACCTGAGAAACCGGTGGCAATTGGTCGTCATGCAGTAAACCGTAAGCAGGCTTTTATTATCCAAGAGAGAGCTGGCAGCTTCCACGGCGAGCACAATCGATATGCCCCGCTGCGCAAGGGCCAAGACAGTATTGTGATGATGTAAAGCGTGGTGTCATTATGGGAAATGCTGGGCTTAGCCTGCCTAATCATTCCATACCCTTGCCTCCATCGACAAACGCATCGGTGCACTGCGACCTGCACCAGGCCGCAGTGCATCCGCATAGGCCGGATTTTGTTATATCTCCCCGTTCATTTCTCTATCGCTACTGTCGCCCGAGCAACGCCAGCTCGTTGTGAGCGCGCAACAACGGTAATCTGGCCTGCCGTTGGGACACGAACCGTCCAGGTCAGTCGACGCAGATTGTCAGTTGGGAAATTACCGCCCCACAATGCCCGCTTATTCGCCCGTCCTTCGAGCTGACCGATCTCTTGCCGTTGCTCGCCGGTCACTAACTCACCGCCGTCGGGTAGATGCACCACGACCTCAATCGGCTGCACGGCCTTTACTTCCTGAGCTTTGCGACTGCCATACGTTGGTAGGTAGCCACTGTTAGCGACCACAGCCTGCAACTGGTAGAGATCACCACCGAGAGGTTCGACCTTAACATGGCGCAGTTCCAGTCGCGGCCCCGTCTGTGCCAGTGCTAGCACAAAGCGAGTATTGGGTTCGAGGGTGCGCAGCAAAAACTTTTCTGGCGGATTGCCGAAGGTGCGCCGTTCAATCCAACCACCAATTTCGACTCGCCCCAATTGGGGGTGATCAAAGGGACGCCAGTTAACGAACCCTGCTCCGTCAAGCTGTTCATCGTTCCAGCGCAACAACTTGAGATCATCCTCTTCAGGATGGTCGCGGAACCATTCGATAAAGTCACGATCTTTGATCCCGGCTTCACCGATCATGTCCCACAATTCCACGGTGAAAGCATAGATACCGAGCTGCTCGTAAGCCCAGTCATCGAACGCACCGCGCATCACTTCGCGTGGATGGTAGCGGAAGCCGTGGTAGACCGAGACATGTCTGTAGCCTGTGATCTCTTCGCCGCGCCGCCCCAACTCTTTATACGTCCAAAGATCATCAATCGGCAATTGGTCGTCGGGTTTGTCGGAATAAGGACGTAAAATAGCCCCTGAATAAGTGTGGTACGAAATGGCACTGCTCACGTTGAGGTGTGAGGTCAAAAATTCGACAGCTGCTCGAATTTCCGGCTCGGAGGTAGGGTACGGCCCAGCCCCACGCTGTACACCTTCTGGAGCCCAAATGTAAGGAAAATTGCGGTTAAAGTCCAGCCCTTGCTTCGGCGGCGCGATCTTGACTTCGTACCCGTTGTAGTTGCGAATATACCCCTCGGTGTAGACGCGATAGTAGACACCGCCGCGCTCGTCAGGCGCGCGTGGTCGCATAAGCCGCGGATCGCGTTCACTCACTTTCCAGCCACCATCAGGGTCGACCACGCGCATCTGCAAAATCAATCCATCACCGTCGATATCGGCGGGGTACAACCCGTCGCGGTCATCAGTAAAGGGGTAACGGCGTGTACCTGATCGAACATAAACTGGTGATGTTAACGCCTGTTCCATACCATCGGGGTTGAGGCATGGCACAATGTACAGTGCGCGCTCATCGAGCAGAGCAGTGATATTGGGATCACGACTGTACCCTTCTAGCACAGTCTGAATCACGTGCAACGCTCCCATGCAACCAGTGACTTCAGTGGCATGGATGTTGGCATCGAGCCAAAAGGCTGGTTTCTCATCATCAGCACCGGTAGCCTGATTTGTCAACGTCATTAACCAAATTGGCCGTCCTTCGTAGCTGGTGCCGATACTACGGAGCGCACAGAGCTGTGGGTATTCTTCTACCCAGCCTCTCAACGCTGCTTCGACTTCGTGTGGACGGTAGTAGCGAGTGAAATCGATGGCTGGCATTGGGCAAATCCTTGCTTTATCAAACATCCTTTGCCATTATAGTACCATGAAACAACAGTCTGCTGGGTAGACTCATGCGCGCTGCTCTTCCCGCTGCTAACCGGCAGCGTTAATGGGGGATATGGCCGCTCAAGCTCTGTGGTATACTGCTGACAACAGTAAGACGGCAAAGAGGTCGGCCATGCACGTTCGCTATAGTGCCTGCACAGACAACGGTAAACGGCGTGAGATCAATCAAGATGCATACGGTAGCGCCGAAATTGGGCAGGGAACGCTGCTCGTCGTTTGCGATGGCATGGGAGGTCATCTAGCTGGCGAAGTCGCCAGTAGGCTCGCAGTCGAGACCATCCTGACTACGTTCCAGCCGGGTGATGATCCAGCATCAGGGTTGCGCCAGGCCTTTGCCGCCGCTAACCAGCGGGTCTACGAAGAGGGGCGTGGCACTATGGGCACTACAGCGGTGGCCGCCTTCTTCTGGCACAATACCCTCTACATCGCCAATGTTGGCGATAGTCGCGCTTATCTCGTGCGCGAAGGCCAGATTCGTCAGCTCACCCAAGACCATTCTTTGATTGGCGATCAGGTAGCAGCGGGCCTGATCACCGCTGAACAGGCCCGTGCTTCCACAATTCGCAATATCATCACTCGCGCTATCGGGCACCTCAGCCATGTGGACGTCGATATCTTTCGTGAACCGCTGTTGCCCGGCGATACCATCGTCTTATCAACTGACGGCATGCATGGCTTGCTCAATGATGATGAAATTGCCGCCATTGCCAGTATGCACCCGCTCGATGTGGCGACGCGGCGGTTAGTGGAAGAAGCGAACGCGCGCGGCGGACCTGACAATATCACAGTGGTGATCGCACAGGTTGATGGTCTGGATCCGACCATTAGCGAGAGCACTACCACTGGCGCGACACGTCCGGCACCGCCAGCTGCACCACCACCAACGCTCAAGCCATTGTCGCGCAGCGGATTAATACTAGCATCGTTAATTCTGATCCTCTTGATCGGATTGGGCGGCTTTACGCTGGTAACCAATCGCACCGCACCACCTCCGCCTCCGCTGTATGGCTCGCCAACCGCCACCACCACGACCTCAACTGTTACTCCATCACCGGTCATCACGCCCCAATTGTGATATAATACTATGAACATTTGTTTTATCAGTTGCCTGAATCGCTGCTAGTACAGATCAGCGTGGAAGACGACGGTGCGTTATGCCTATTCGGCTGCTTGATGAAACGATTGCTGCTCAGATTGCTGCTGGTGAGGTGGTAGAACGTCCCGCCTCGGTAGTCAAAGAGTTGGTCGAGAACGCACTTGATGCCGGCGCCCGACGGATCGTAGTCGAGGTGCGCGGCGGTGGGTTGCGCGAAATCCGCGTTCAAGATGATGGCTGCGGCATTCCTGCCGATGAAGTTGAACTGGCCTTTGCTCGCCACGCCACCAGTAAGCTCACCTCTGCCGAGGATCTCTGGGCGATTCGTACCCTAGGGTTTCGTGGTGAAGCATTACCGAGCATTGCCAGTGTAGCCCAAGTCATTTGCGTCACCCGCGTCGCCACAGCTGAGCTGGGCGTGGAATTACGTATCGCTGGAGGTGAGGTACAGTCGCGGTTACCTTGCGGTTGCCCCTCTGGCACGACGATTACGGTGCGTAATCTGTTCTACAACACGCCAGTGCGTCGTGAATATTTGCGTTCCGAAGCTACTGAAGCGAGTGCCATCAGTGCCATTGTGCAGCAATATGCGCTGGCTTACCCCGAAGTGAGTTTCATTCTGGTAATTGATGGCCGGGTCATGTTTCAAACAACAGGTAACGGCGATCTACGCGCAGTAGTGGCTGAGCTATATGGTCTTGAAGTAGGAAGAGCGCTGTTACCAGTGCATGCCGAAGCCGGCGCCGATGAGCTGTGGGTCGCAGTCAATGGGCTGATCTCACCGCCTGATCTGACGCGCAGTTCGCGCAACTATCTGGCTATCTTTGCGAATCGGCGCGCCCTGCAGCCACGCGGCGCTCTAGCTGCAGTGGTCGAGAACGCCTACCATACCATGCTGATGAAGGGACGGTTCCCTATCGCTATTCTCGATATCCGCGTGCATCCGGCGGCAATTGACGTGAACGTGCATCCAACCAAGAGCGAAGTGAAATTCCGCTTCGCGGCTCATGTACATAGTGTCCTGGGGCAGGCGATTCGCGAGGCCCTGCTCAGTGGCGCTGAGATTCCAGTATGGGATGCACCTGATCCAATAACGGCCCAACGTCGCTTCGAACTACGTCGCCTCGGCCAAGATTCGTCGTCAACTCCATCGGCGTGGGGAGTAGGTGCAACGGCATGGGACCGCGAACGATCACGCTGGGATGTTGGCTCACCAGCGGCTGATATTGCTACCCCACTCCCATTAGCCGCACCGCCGACGCCCGCCACTGAATCGGCACCTGTCGCTACTCCGGCAACCCCGTCTGCTCCAGCTTTGCCGCCGCTGCGCGTTGTCGGCCAGGTTGGTTTGACCTACATTGTCGCTGAAGCGCCGGAAGGAATGTACCTGATCGATCAGCACGCCGCGCACGAGCGGATTACTTACGAGAAGCTAATGAACCAGTATGCCCAGCGCGCGGTTGAGACACAGTCGTTGTTGATCCCTCAAGCGGTTGAGTTAAGTCCGGAAGCTAGCGCCTTGCTATTAGGCAATGCGGCGAAGTTAGCTGAATGGGGCTTTGAGCTCGAACCGTGGGGGACTGGTGTGTTGGTGCGGACCATACCGGCTACGTTACCACTCGATGAACTCTCGACAGCCCTGCACGAGATGGCCGAGCAGTTAGCTGGTCGCAGTGGCAGTAGTCCGCTCGACTGGCGCGAAGCAATGTTGATTACGCTCGCCTGCCACACTTCTGTGCGAGCCGGTCAGCCTCTCTCACACGAAGAGATGCGGCAGTTGCTGCGCCAGCTTGAACAGTGCACTAGTCCACGTACCTGCCCGCATGGTCGCCCAACCATGATCCTAATGACCCCAGCCCAGCTCGAACGACAGTTTGGTCGGCGGGGATAATGCCGCGGCTCAGTTTCAGCTCGACTTATGCTACGCGCAGAGGTGACCAGACGCGGGTAACTTCAATTCCTGCATTAGCATCAGGCCCTGGCTTGGAAACAAGCACGTGGTGACCAGACGCGGGTAACGTAGCCTCAATTCCTTGCCACCATTGCTAGCAGGCCGACATGCAAACAACGTTTGACTTTACTATTCCTGTGTTGATCACACGCCAGTTGGGGGCAGATGACGAGGCCTCTCAAAGTGCCACGATCATGTAATCACATTCCATCTACCGTGATATTGCCTCCGTGCCACCTCGGGCTTTTAATCCTGGCATAATCCCGTGGGGTGCGCTATACCGCCAGCCACGCCAGTCATCAATACCTGATCGTGCAGCACTGGACGCAACAGTTCACAACGGTATCGCTACAAATGGCGCCTGACAGGGCACATTTGCTGCTACGTGCATAGTAGCAGTTTGCAGATCGATAATCACCCCACACACACTCTCGCCGCGATCAACCGGGTTGAGCCGCAGATCGGGATGACGGCAGATGCAGCGCGGCGCACCTTCGTGGTCGCGCAAGATGGACTGCAATACTGCTAAATCAATTCGACCAGCCGCAGCTTGTAACAGATCCCATGCCCGGCTGTAACGGTCCTGCGAAGTGGAAGTCGGCTCTAACGGGCATTCGCCCCTAGCAGCGACAGCATCGAGACAGTGATTTGCGTGGGCCAGCAACCCTTCGCGCGCTGGCAGTTCAGCCACCCCCGTAGGAGTAATCTCGAGTGCTAGCAATTCGCCGCCAACGCCAGCCAGCGTAATGCACGATGAACCGCTAGCCGGCACGCGTGTAGCCAGTCGACGGGCGGCAGTCACGCTGTCACTCTGCAACATCTGACGTAACAGTACATGTACTGGCATCCCCTGGCGCTGCCCATCAGCGCGCGAGCGCAGCAAATTCAAGCCGACTGCCACGCCCGCACCGTTCAGCCCAATCTTAGCCACCATTCCCGCTTCGGTGAGCGTTAGGATCGGCGGCGCATCAGGACTATTAACACGCAACAGCACACACGCCGCCCGCTGATCGCCTTGCCAATCCCATGTCTGTGCCAACCAGACCCCTTGGTTGGCAGTAGCAGGTGGTGCAGCAGCGGCAGTCGTGCATTCGCCGTCATCACCACTTCCCGTACCTGGCAGAGCTGGGGCTACAGGATGTTCGGGCACACCAGCTGCTCGATTGCGAGCCAGCGCCGCTGCTGCACCGGGATGATGCACGCCCACCCCAACTCCCGCCAACAGTTCGGTGCGTACATTGAGCGCAATAATCTCAGCCAGAGTGCGTTCTGCCCCCACGGCAATTCCGCGCATTTCAGCGAGCAGGTCAGGAGCAATCTCGCCCAACAACGGTTCGTAAGCCAGTGCCGCGTGTTGCACTGCTGCCCAATCTAGGCCACGCCGGTAGGCGAAGAGACGGGCATAGCTGGCAATGCTATGCCGAATCAGGGCTGCAGTCGCCGCGCCATACTGCCGTCCCCGTTCAAACGGCTCACCGGCAATCGTGATCACTGGAAACATAGCCGGGATCCTCCTAATCTACCTGTCATCTGTGATCTACCCGCATGGCGCTACTGCGCGCAACTGCGCTACCAGATCGGGCAAGACGTCAAGCAGGGTTTCGATTTGCGCTTCGGTGGTCTGACGTCCCAACGAGAAACGGATCGAGCCATTGGCTTCGTCAGCTGACAAGCCCATCGCTAGCAGCACATGCGATGGTTCGAGCGAGCCAGAGGTACACGCACTACCAGAACTGGCACAAATCCCACGTTGATCGAGCAAGAGGAGCAAGCTCTCCGTTTCAATGCATGCAAAGCCAAGATTGACAATCGCGGGCAGTCGATGAGTGCGATCGCCGTTGAGCCACGATTGCGGGATCCGGTTCAGTACTCCTTCGATCAGGCATTCGCTCAACGCTCGCAAGCGTGTCACGTGCATCATCCGCTCGCTCTCGGCAATCGCCAACGCCTTTGCCAAACCGACAATACCAGCGATATTTTCAGTGCCAGCCCGCCGCCGTCGTTCCTGCGCGCCGCCATTGATCTGTGGCACCAGCGCGGTACCGCGACGTACATAGAGGAGGCCCACCCCTTGCGGTCCGTAGAATTTATGTGCAGTCAGGCTGAGCAGATCTACCCCCAACGCCTGTACATCGAGCGGCAACTGCCCAGGTGCCTGCACCGCATCCGTGTGGAAGAGAACACCTTGTTCGTGGCAGATAGCCGCCAGTTCAGCAATCGGTTGGATCACACCTGTCTCGTTGTTAGCGTACATCACTGAAACCAACGCAGTCTCAGCGCGCAACGCTGCCCGTAGATCAGCTGGATTCACCCGCCCGCTTCGGTCAACTGGCAGTAGGGTAACAGTGAAACCCTCGTATTCCTTCAGGTAATCGAGCGCATGCAACACCGCATGATGTTCGATCGTACTGCTGATAAGGTGAGTTTTGCCCTGAGCACGTAGAGCGATAGCCACACCCTTGATCGCCAAGTTAATACTCTCGCTACCACCACTCGTAAATACAATCTCTTTCGGCTGGCAACCGAGCGTGAGCGCTACCTGTTCCCGTGCATCATCAAGTGCCTGCAACGCTGCCCGTCCGACCTGATGGATGCTCGAAGCATTGCCACTCATACCGGTTAGGAATGGCAGCATAGCCTCTAGAACGCGCGGATCGAGTGGTGTCGTCGCAGCGTGGTCGAGATAAATCAGGCGATCTGTCATACGTAGTTCTCTATTGAGCGCGGCGAGTACAAGCCTCGTCCCGTAAGACGTGCAGATTTAGGATTTCGGCAATTTCAAACTGCGGCGGCACTTCACCAGCTAGCGAGCGTAGACGCAAGACCGGCGGAAAATAGCCCATACGTCCATGCAACTCGGCCAGCAGCGCGGCCACGCTCACATTGAGCAGTGGTAGGTTAATCAAAATGGCTTCACTCTGCCATTGTTGCGGCGAGAGGCCAGCAGCGTCGACCAGCGCCACAATCTGCGGTTCGAGTGGCTGCTGCTGATCTATTTGGCTGGGAATGTCAATCAATTGCTTAATGGGTTGCCCAGTTAGCGCCACAATCTGCTCTTGCTGCGCAGGAGTAAGCGTGTGAGCGTAATTGAGAATGATCATATGTCAACCTTTGCCTTGGCTACCTCCCTACTTCTATTGTAATACAGAGCCTGCCAGTGCGGCGCTGATAACGACCAAGGAACCGCCAATACTCCGGGCCGTCTTCCCATTGGTGCACTGGCAATAAGGGTGATGAACCTGCTGCTCCACCTTCGCAGCTGCCCGCAGTGCGGAGATGGAAGCGATACTATCCCGCGCTACCGCCTGATGATTTTGAGGTTACTCGCCGTCAGTGACAATAGCAAGCCAGAGACCGCACCGACGCGAACCCGCTGGCAACTCGTTGCGATCCGATGGTCAGTCACTACTGCTTCGTCACCAACCCTTCATGCTCACCTTAGCAGCTTTGCTGGTTGTAACACCTTTAGTGGCAATTATCGACGCGACGGCACAAACGACCGTGCATTGGCTTTCCATCAGGTGCTGCGGACAGTGACGCGCTATGAGCTCTTTGCAGGTCCACGCTCATTGCTAGCCAAGCATGGCACCATCGTGTTGCCGTTTTAAGCAGGAATCTGCCCGCGGCGGATCCAGCTGAACGGTACTCAGCGCGGTTGCGTCTCTTCCAGAACCGTCCTGCCCCAACCAGTCAGACGAGCAATCAGCCAGCCAATCGTAAACACCGGTATCGGCTGTGTCAGCGGAATCAGTGCCTCGATAGCCGCCTTATTACGCAAGCCTCGCAACCCCAACCGATCGAGAATGAGCCAGCTAATTGGCGCTGCCAGCACATCCAGCCCTAAGTCGAGCAGATCGAGCACGATCGGCAACGCAATCGGGATGTAGTGCATGGTCGTAAAGAACCCAGCATCTGGCGGCACGTTCAAGTTGCGTAAGCGTTGCCAGATGAGCCAGAGCATTACCGTCGCCAGTAGCAGTCCAATCAGCATCAGCGCAAGCAACCAGCTTAAGAATGTCATTAACGGTTCAGTCACAGGGATTGCTTCCTTCCCAGCCAGACCCATACCAGCGCAGTCAGACTCAGCAGAATGATCAGTGTCACCAGCGTGCTCAACTCCAGCACTGCGCCGAAGCGAGGCTGGGCACGGTCGAGCACTGTCAGTGGCGTAATCAGCGGCCCGGTCACAGTGTAGAGCCACATGACTGCTGGATTATCAGGTCGTGCAGCCAGTACCTTCAAGACCAGTCGTGCGGTCAGCAAGCCACCGAGGGCGCCGCCGAACATGGCGATCCCTACGCGTAGTAGATTGAGAGTTTTGTTCGGCATAGCTTCGGCCTGGAACTGTATTGCGATCGCGATCGTCTCTTCTTTGGTCAGAACAAACAGCATTCCATGCCAACGCCCCAGCAACATCCAGGGCTCTATCGATATTACGCGCTGAATTGTAGCCGCACCTGCTATCAGAATGCGGAGATATTTCTCAACAAATTATGCCTAAAGACCTATGGCGTTGGTAACTGGTTTTTGCTACACTGCTCTCTACTCACTACGCACTACGCACAGGTGTTGTTGCATCGGCGATCATTCGGGGACTGGGCAAGGAGAGCACCATGATCAAGCCAGTGGTGTCCACCAGCGCAGCACAGCGTATTACATTCCGAGACTGGCACCGGCTCCGTCAGTTCAGGCTATTCACGTTGATGATAGGTCTTGAACTGTGTTTGCTCTTCGGCTTTGCCGGCTGGCTCCTCAGCTCCGCTCAACCGCGCACACCACTGGCTGCCGTACCCGATCTGACGCCACTTACCCGCGAGATTCAGGGTCGCCTCAACGGTTCAATCGTTGATCCGATGGTGGAAGTGAAACCAGGAGTGGCAATTCGCACCAGTAATATTCGTGGTTTTCGCTACGCAGGTCACGTCTATTACTACTACATCGAAGGCGAGCCCGGATACGATCCCCTGTCGCGCAGCATAGTACGACCTGATCAGGTGGAAATTATGCTCCGCGACAGCAGTGGCCCGCAAACGATTGTGATCTACCGCGTGCGTTAAACCTCAGTCGCGCAGCTCTAGCGCTTACCGAGGCAGTGGTCGTATTGCCATTGCCTACCAACGGCGTCCTTCTTTCCAGTTGCCCCAATCACGCTCTTCAGCAGCACGAATCGCTCGCCGCTTCAGCGCCCGCCGCGAAATGGGAATAATTTCGTGCAAGATTCCCCACAGTTGTTCTTCGAGTTGTGGTTGCGCCGCCAAGAGTTGCTCAATGACAGCCATATCGAGACCGCGCGCATACAGCTCGCTTGCCAACGACTTCGCTCGTGCCTGATCGCCGCTTGCCAAAGCTGCAATCAGTTCTTCTTCGAGCGTCATGCCTTTCCTCCTTCACCCGGATTGCCGCGCAGATATCCTGATTCCTGCTACCAGTGGCAGCAGTTTGGGTTCCTGATCACGCTGTTAAAATGATCGGTCCTTCGTCGGTAATTGCCAGCGTATGCTCAAACTGAGCTGACCGTTTACCGTCAGCAGTGCGCACCGTCCAGCCATCGCGATCGATCTTTGTAGCCGCTTTCCCGATGTTAATCATGGGTTCGATTGTAAAAACCATGCCAGCCACAATCTTGCGCGTTTGGCTGGGATCATCATAGTGGAGGATGGTCGGCTCTTCGTGCAGATTGCGCCCCAGTCCATGACCTGTGTATTCACGCACGACCGAAAAGCCGTTTGCTTCAGCGTAGCGCTGGATAGCAGCCCCGATAGCACGTAGCGGGTTACCCACCCGCGCCTGCTCGATCCCCAGCTCAAGGCAGCGGCGCGTTACGTCGAGCAAACGCTGCGTCTCCTCATCAACCTCGCCCACGGCAAACGTCTCGCAGGCGTCACCGACCCAGCCATTGAGGCGTAAGCCAATATCAATCCCTACAATATCACCCTGGCGTAGACGATCGCGCTTGCTGGGAATGCCATGGCAAATGACATCGTTGATCGACGCACAAATCGTACCCGGGAAAGGTGGAACATAGTTGCGTCGACCGGCGGGAACATAGCCTTTGTAGATTGGTTCAGCACCGTGAGAACGAATAAATTCTTCAGCAATCGCATCAAGTTCAGCTGTAGTCACTCCAGGTCGGATATGCTCGCGCAGTACATTGAACGTCTGCCGTACTAACTGTCCGGCAGCGCGTAGTAGTTCAATTTGGGCTGGAGATTTGAGAATAATAGCCATGAGATTCTCTCACTTCGTTCTTCGTTTCGCGTTATAGCTACCTGTGTTATAGCATAATTGGCGTCATGCCAGAAGGTCGTTTTTGGGCCCAAAGTATACTATATCTCGTCTGTACGCCGAACAGAGACGCCAATGACCTATTGCCAGGTAATAATGGGTGAGCGTACGACGGGAATGCATCGCAAAGCCGGGCACGACACAGCGCACTGATGGCGCGCCAGCACTGCCATCAGTATTGAGCAGGTACGAGCACTATACCGGCTGACACCAAGAGTCAGCTATAGTTCTCATTTCCATCGCTCGTTGGCGCCGGTGGACGCGGCAGCAGCCCGGCCCGTTCCACCACCCGCGGAATAGCGCGGGTCCAATCAACCGACATGATATGCACCCCAGCTACACCTTCGACACTGAGCAGTTCAGTGACTAACTCGGCGGCCAGAGCGATACCTTCGGCTTCGCTATCGGTGGCGCACTGCATACGTTCGATCACGGCGTCGGGCATGAGGGTGCCAGGCAGATGGTCGCGCAGATAGATGGCCGAATGTGGCCGCCGAAGGATCATCACCCCAGCGAGAATGTAGGCTTGCTGATGCAGGCCAGCGGCACGCACGTCAGCCATCCACTGCCGAAATCGATGTACATCAAAGATTAGTTGGGTCTGCACAAACTCAGCCCCCGCCTCGATCTTCTTTTCCAAGCGCGCCGCCCGCTCAACGTTAGGATTGGCGACACTACCGATGAAAAAACGGGGAGCTTCTTTCAACGGTGTCCCCGATTGAAAAACACCCTGATCGCGCAAGGTACGCAACATACGAATGAGTTGAAAGGAATTAAGATCGAGCACATTTTTGGTGTCAGGATGATCGCCGATGCGTGGATGGTCACCGGTCATTGCCAGCAGATTACGCACCCCCAACGCCGAAGCGCTCAATGCATCAGCCTGCAGTGCAATCCGGTTGCGATGCTGACACGTCATCTGCATAATTGGCTCGATCCCCAGCTGCTGTAAAATCACGCTGCCGCCCAACGACGACATACGTGCAATTCCGCGCTGATTATCGGTCAAATTGACCGCATCGACATAATCGCGGAGATTCGTTGCCAGCGTTTCGAGATGAGAGCGGGCCGCCCCCTTTGGCGGTGCAATTTCACCAGTCACAACAATCTGGCCGGCAGCCAGGCGACGTTGCAGCGTGGAGTGCATAGCTATTCTTCAGCAAGAGCCTGTTGCAAATCGGCGATCAGGTCGCTAGCGTCTTCAATCCCACACGAGAGTCGGATCAAATTATCGCGAATGCCCACCGCCAGCCGTTCCTCACTACTTAGCTCATAGTAACTCATAAGAGCTGGTTGTTCAACCAGACTCTCTACACCACCGAAGCTAGGGGCGATGTAAGGCAGGCGTAGTCGGTCAACGACCGTCATTGCACTGCGCAGATCGCCGTGTACCTCAAAGGAAACGACACCCCCAAAGCCACGCATCTGGGCACGAGCAACAGTATGGTCGGGATGGTCGGGTAAGCCTGGATAATGCACACGGGCCACCCGCGGGTGGCGCGCCAAAAATTCGGCTACCGCCTGCCCATTCTGATTGTGACGTTCCATGCGCAAAGCCAACGTCTTTAGACCACGGCCCAGTAAGTAGGCAGCATGGGGATCACAGATCCCACCCAGAATACCCTGCGTCTCGCGAAGCGCGCTGATGATTGGCGGCCGCCCAATGATTACACCGGCCAGCAGATCATTGTGACCGGCCAGATATTTGCTACAGCTATGCACGACCAGATCGATCCCGTACTCGAGCGGACGCATATTGTAAGGCGTAGCAAATGTGGCATCGATCATGGTCTTGACCCGATGTTCGCGCGCAATGCGGGCCACTGCAGATAGATCGATCACCCGCAGATAGGGATTGGTAGGGGCTTCGGTGACGATCAGACGGGTGCGTCCCGGCTCAATTGCGGCTGCGATCGCGGCAGGGTTGGCCGCTTCAACCACGGTATGGGTTACACCGAGACGAGCCAGCACAGTATGCACAAACTGGCGCGTACGCCGATAGCCATCATCAGTTAAGATCACGTGGCTACCGCTAGGCAGCATCGCCAACATCACTGTGGTTAGAGCGTTCATCCCGGAAGCGCACAGCAGCGCAGCGGCAGGCGCATCCGGCGACTCGAGCGCGGCAAGGCGCGCTTCCACAGCACGCACGGTCGGATTACCATAACGACCATATTCTTCCCGTTCTAGTTCGCCTGACTGAAATGCGATCAATTCGGCGCTATCGCGGAAAGTGTACGTCGCACTATGGACGACCGGTGGGGTGATCGCATCGAACGCGCGCCAGCGTGGTTCGCCAGCGTGGACAGCGGCGGTGCCTGGACCATAGTTGAGATTAATAGGCATAAAAAAACCTCTCATCGGGGCGACGAGAGATCAAGATGACGCACTCCTGCCGGTTGGCAAGAAGACGCCGCTCTCCTCTCATCTGCCAGCTTCTTGCTGCCGGAGTTGCCACCCGTCAGGTCAGGATCCGCCGGGTTGGCGCGGTTTCATCGGGCCGGTCCCTCCACCGCTCTGGATGAGTGCAGCGTTCTGCAATTGAAGTCGAGTATAGCAGCGGATGAGGCAATTGTCAATCTGCACAGAGCACAGGCCCTGGTGCTGCAGGCGAAAACAGTGTCGCTAACTAACACAACGAGGGCGCTCTTTGCGGCGCCCCGCATGCGACAATTCGGCACTACACGCGCAGGAAAGCCGACATAATCACCACATCGTGCAATTCACCATTGCGGTCGATGGCATGGCGGGCCAGTTGCCCTTCCACGGCAAAGCCCAGACGTGAAAAGATGGCCTGACCAGCCTTGAGCGCCGCTAGCATTGCCACCGTCACCTTCTGCGCCCCCAGATCGCGCGCCGCTTCCACAATCGCCTGCGCCATCTGCATCCCCAAGCCGCTACGCCGCCAGCCTGGTTTGACAATCAAGCGTAGCTCGGCCACGTGATTCGACCATCCCGGCACCCGACGCGCCGAGGTGTAGGCCACGATCGAACCATCAGCGGCGATCGCAACGATCTGCCGCCAGTTTTCAGCGTGCGATGCGTTCGCCAACCGGGCAATAATGTCGGGATTGGTAAAGTCTTCTTCAAGGTAGAGCAGATCATCTTTAGGTAAACTCAAACCGAAATCAGCCAGTGCTGCCCGGTCACTCTCGGCCAGCAAACGGATCGTGACTTGCCGGCCATCTTTTAGGGCTACATTGCTCATCGCTTCGCTGCGTAAGGCCATGCCCAGCCTCCTGGTGTGTGTGGACAAGTGATTCGATATGTGAAGTATGTGAAATATACCACATGTAGTTACAGGCGGGTTACGTTCCTGCTATTGAAATGCAGAGATATCATGTTAAACCCCTATCGATCGCCCCCACCCTATCTCGCTATGTAATAAACCTACAACCTACAATGGCGATCCCAACTGTCATTTTTCCTCCCTTCCCTATCCTGCCTACCTACGCGCCGTAGCTTGCTGCATTAAACTTCCGCAAATAATCGCCAGTTTTACATCGGTAATGTGATTGAAGCTGGTATAATTGTACCCGTTCCTTGGTGCAGCAAGCAACCGGCGGAGTCGCCCGGCGATCCGTCGCAAGGAGGTCGTCATGAGCGAAAAGCGCGAAGTCGTGGTGCTGAGTGGTGTGCGCACGGCGATTGGCACGTTTGGCGGCAGTCTCAAAGATACGCCTCCGACCGAACTGGCAGCGCTGGTTACCCGAGAGGCCGTAGCACGGGCAGGTGTACAGCCGGAAGAAATTGGTCATGTCGTTTTTGGTCACGTGATCAATACCGAACCGCACGATATGTATATGGCGCGCTACGCTGCCGTGCGTGGCGGTTTGCCAGTGGAAACACCAGCTCTGACACTGAACCGACTATGTGGAAGCGGTTTGCAAGCGATCGTTTCGGCGGCACAGTATATTTTACAGGGCGATGTGGATGCTGCCGTTGCTGGCGGTGCTGAATGTATGAGCCGCGGCCCCTACAGTTTGCCGGCGATGCGCTTCGGCGCTCGCATGAACGACTCGAAGGTAGTTGATATGATGGTCGGTGCCTTGACCGACCCCTTCGACGATTGTCACATGGGGGTTACAGCCGAGAATGTAGCGGCAAAGTGGGGTATCAGTCGCGAAGATCAGGATCAACTGGCCTACGAGAGCCATATGCGGGCTGCGCGGGCGATCGATGAGGGGCGTTTCACCGACCAGATCGTGCCAGTCGAGATCAAGAGCAAAAGTGGCACCACCCAGTTCATCATCGACGAGGGGGTGCGCCGTGATACTACGATTGACAAGCTGGCCAAACTGCGGCCAGTCTTCCTGAAAGATGGCACCGTCACTGCCGGTAATGCGTCAAGCATCAACGATGCAGCCGCTGCAGTAGTACTGATGGATCGCGCGACAGCCGAACGGCGCGGCTACAAGCCACTGGCTCGCCTGGTGGGGTACTCCAATGCGGCAGTTGAACCCAAATACATGGGTATCGGACCAGTGCCCGCGGTGCGCCGACTACTCGAACGCACCGGGTTGCGGATCGAAGACATCGACCTATTCGAGGTCAATGAGGCATTTGCCGCGCAAGCCCTAGCAGTGATCCGTGATCTGGGCCTACCGATGGATCGGACCAATCCCAACGGTAGCGGCATCTCGCTCGGTCATCCAATCGGCGCCACTGGCTGCATTCTGACCGTAAAAGCGATCTACGAGTTGCACCGCATCGGCGGTCGCTACGCGCTGGTAACGATGTGCATCGGTGGTGGACAAGGTATCGCGGCGATTTTTGAACGTATGTAGGTGTGCTACAATTGTTCGGGTTGGGCAGAGGCGACGAGCCGGTAATTGTGGTTGCGATTACCGGCTCAAAGAAGAAAACCTTGTGCATATTTACAGCTTGAGGTGGAGGCGAGCATGGGTAAATTGACGGGTCGGGTGGCGATTGTCACCGGCGCATCACGCGGAATTGGGCGCGCTATCGCGCTGGCACTGGCCAACGAGGGCGCAAAGGTGGCTGTGAACTACAATAGTAGCGCATCCGCTGCTCAGGAAGTGGTTGATACGATTACTGCCAGTGGTGGTGAAGCAATGCTGGTGCAAGCGAACGTGAGCCAGGCCGATGAAGCACGCAGCATGGTGCAGAAGGTTATCGAACATTGGGGGCGGGTTGATATTCTGGTCAACAATGCCGGCATTACGCGCGATCGCACGCTGCGCAAGCTTACCGATGAAGACTGGAGCACAGTCATCCAGAACAATCTCAATAGCGTCTACTACTGCACTACGGCAGTTATGCCGTACATGATCGAGCAGAAATACGGCCGTATTATCAATATCAGCTCGTTTGTGGGCCAGGCAGGTAATTTCGGGCAGGCAAACTATGCTGCTTCCAAGGGCGGTATTATCGCCTTCACCAAGACGGCAGCGCTCGAGCTGGCTAAACACAATATTACTGTCAACGCACTAGCACCGGGCTTTACGGTGACCGATATGCTGGCCAAAGTGCCCGAACAAGTGCAGGAACAAATCAAGGCGCGGATCCCGATGGGGCGGTTTGGATTGCCCGAGGAGATTGCAAAAGCCGTCGTCTTCCTAGCTGCCGATGGCGATTACATCACCGGCCAGCAGATCAATGTCAACGGCGGTGTCTATATGTGATCAACGCCGGCGCAGCGCTATGCGCCGGTTATGATTTGCGCATACGCTCGATAATGGAATGAATGTCGCCGACGTATCCCTGCCATGCCTGCATCATCTCCTGGCTCAGGCGCTGCTGGGTGCGGATCGCGTCGGCAACTGCCTGTTCGGTAGAATGACGCAAGCTGCGACTGTAATCCCAGTTCTTGAGCACGATGTCGAAAGCCATATCGGTGCTGGCAGCAAGCAACTCATTCCAAGCACGCAACGACTGGAACATGGGATCAGTCAAATCCGGCATCTTTGTCCGATAGGATGTTGTTTGCTGGCGTTCGTGTTCCTGGTTGTTCGACATTGTATCTGGCCCTGTGTAGAATAGGAGATAGTGACGATAAGGGCAATCGCGCACCTTACCCTATTGTGCGATCTCTGCCACTCTCATGGTATCACAAGCGGTTACAGGTGAGTACAACGAATCACTGCTACGGCCTCGGCTGCTCCCGCCACCAGCACCATTGTATCGCACGCGGCGAGTTCGCGTCGAGCAACGGCTGGCGGTAGCACTAGATGCGCCACTGACGATAGTGGTCGCACCACCGGGCAGCGGCAAAACAGTTGCGCTGACCACTTTGGCAGTGCATGGTGGGTGGCCCACTGCCTGGTGTCGTGCTGACGCTGCCGATGATCCTGCCCGACTCTTGCGCCATCTAACCGCAGCACTGAGCCGGGTTACGCCACTGCCTGCTGACCGGCCTCCCACGACCATCGAGGGTCTGATCAATACCCTAACTAGCGATCTCGATGATGAAACCCTGTTGATCATCGATGACGCTCATCTGATCGACGAGCACCCTGACTTACGTGCCCTGCTTGAACGCCTAATTGCGGCCCAACCACCACGTCTGCACGTGGTGTTAGCGAGCCGGCGCGAACCTGAATCGCCACTCATTGCTACGGCACGGCTGCGCGGCGAGGCTGTCCTCATCGATGCCAGCGAGCTGGCATTTACCTCTGATGAGGCGACTAGTCTCTGGCAATTGGCCGGGCGCACCTTGCCAGCTGATTTCGATGAACTGCTCGCCTTCAGTGCTGGCTGGGCATTGGCGCTACGCATTGCCCTCGATGCCGCTGATTGGCGGGGCGCTCTGGGCTTGCGAGAACATGTCCCACCAGCACTCGACGAGTATCTTGAGCGCGAGGTGCTGGCATCGCTACCACCAGCACTGCGGCGTTGCCTCCAGCGCAGTGCCGGTTTGCGCTGGCTTGAACCCGATCTCTGCACGACGCTTGACCCTGGTCTTGATGCAACGGCCTTGATTGCCGAGTTGCGTCGCCGCCGCCTCTTCGTCGAACCGTTTGGTGATCATGGCGTCCGCTTCCAACCAATTATCGCTGCCTGGCTGGCCCGCCGAGCCGCCGCCGATCCGGAATGGCCACAGCTTCACCGCCTGGCTGCGGCGTATTTTCAGCGCCGCGGCGATCACGAGAGCGCGCTGTATCATCAAATTGCTGCTGGTGATCCAGCCGCCTTCACCACGTTCCTCCCCCTAGCGCGAGCCTTACTTGCTGAACGTCGAGCAACGGCAGTACTCGACTGGATGCGACGACTGGCCCTGCCGGCTGATGATCTGCCTGAATTGGTCGAAATCCAGGCGGCTGCACTCCATCAACTTAACCGACTGGAAGCAGCACTAGCAGCGTATCGGCGTGCCGAACGGGCTTTCGCTGCACAAGAAGATCGCCGCGGTCAATCGCGTTGTTTGCGCGGCCAGGCCGCTATCTATCTTGACACTGTACAACCAGCACCAGCCACCGATCTGCTGCGGCGGGCCCTGAAACTGCTCCCACGCCAGTGTGTCGAAGAGCGGATCGAACTGTTGTTGATGCAAGCCGAAAACTGGGCTAATCGTGGCCGTGCTGACATCGGTCTGCGTCTCGAGCAGACAGCGTATAAACTGGCTACAGCGCATCGTTTAGAACACCTTTACGCCCAGCAGGCTGAAACGCTACGACCACGGTTGTTGTTGCGCTCTGGTCGTTTACGCGAAGCACGCCAGTTACTCGAAGAGCGTCTCTGGTCGGAACAACCGCTGACACGCGCAACTGCTCACCGCGAACCGCTCTTGTTGTTGGCGCTCATCAACGCCATGCTCGGTGTAGGAGCACAAGCGCTGGCCTTCGCACATCGCATGTTGACCGAAGCCCAGCAGAGCGGCAATCTGGTAACTGAAGCCCTGGCCGAGTTGCGCCTAGGCCATGCTTATCAGCTTATTTCCCGCGGTGATGATCAAGCGGCTCGTCAACATTACAGTCGGGGTTTACGGCTCTTGCAGCAAGTAACAGTGCCGCGTACCCGCGCTGAAGGATACCTGGGTCTGACCCTTCTCCACGGCCATGCTGGCGACTTGGCACGCGCCGAGGCTGATGCACGGGAAGGCTTGCTGCTAGCTGCCTCTTCTGGTGATGAGTGGGTGGCTGCACTCATGTTGCTGGCGTTGGGCAGTGTGACTCTCGTCGCTGATGACCCGCGTGGCTACGAATGGCTCGAACAGGCCGAACAACGCTTTCAGGCTGGAAAAGACACCTTCGGACTCTTTCTTGTTCATCTCTGGCGCGCATTAGCAACATTACGTGCCGGACGCACTACTGCCGTTGATCCGTTGATCGATCAGGTGATGCAGGAAGCAGTCGAACATGGGTACGAGCAGGTCCTGATCGGCCCTAGCCTGTTTGGCCCGCGCGATATTGCAGCGCTGGTACCACTCTTGTTGCGCGCGCGCACAATGCCGGCCCATCGCGAGACAGCGATCCGGCTCTTGCGCCAGGGTTTTCCTTCCATTGCTGCCGATGATACGGTTGATGATTACCATCCCGGTTTTACCTTGCGCGTGCAGATGTTGGGCGCATTTCGGGTCTGGCGCGGCAATCAAGAGATCCAGGCTCGCGAATGGCAACGCGAAAAAGCACGCCAGCTCTTCCAGTTGCTGCTGACGATGCGCGGTAATTGGGTGCAGCGCGAGCAGATCTGCGCTTGGCTCTGGCCTGATGCCGATCTCGAAGCAGCTGAACGTCAGTTTAAAGTCACGCTCAATACGCTGAATGCTGCTCTGGAACCGCACCGCCCGCCACGAGTGCCACCCTTCTTTATTCGCCGCCAGGGGCTAGCGTACAGCTTTGCCCCCTCCTTCGGTGCCTGGATTGACGTCGATGAGTTTGAATTGCGCGCAAGCGGCGCTCAGACAGCCACCGATCCCGACTTTGCCCGCCGGAGCGCTCAGGCTGCTCTCCAGCTCTACCGCGGCGACTATCTTGCCGAGTCGCTCTACGATCCATGGACGATAGAAGAGCGCGAGCGCTTGCTAGCCCGTTATTTGGCAACTGCGATTTCGTATGCTGAACGCCTCAGCGCCGAAGGGCAGCATAATGAAGCGATTCAGATCGCTGAACAGGTTTTGCGTCGTGATCGCTGTTATGAAGAGGCTTATCAGCTTCTGATGCGTGCCCACGCCCGCGCGGGTAGCCGTTCACAGGCGCTGCGCGCTTATACGCGCTGCGTGCAGGCGTTACGGGAAGAGTTAGGGATCGAGCCGTTGCCTGAAACCGAAGCTCTCTACCATCGTATTCGCCAGAACGAGTCGATTTGACATTCATTGTGAAACTTTGTACGATGAAGTTGCCGAGTGAAATATACTCACCCGGCCCAACTGACTGTGATCCGATACACAGTGCATGCAAGTGCATGAAGCGATCTAGTGAGACTGCCGACGTATATCACAAACCTCTGCCTATCTTGCACTGCTGTATCGATTGAGGGAGTACTTTCTTCTGCACAACGGAGCCGTAAACTATGGATCCTATCTTTGTCACTGTTCGGCAAATTCATGCGATCTTTGGACGCGAAGTGTTGTCAGTATTGATTATCGCTGCGGCTGTATATCTCACTCTGACCTACCGTCCAAATGCGCCGCGCAGTCTGGTTGCCCGCTTCTTCCCAGTTTTGATCGATATTCAGGCGACATTAGGTTTAATCTACTGGCTAGTAGGCATCTTTGCTGGCATTACCTATTTCCTCAGCTTCCCGTTCATTTTGCATCCCTTGTTAGGACTAGTCACTGCAGTCGTTGGTCACATCTTGTTTGGTACGCGCAGTCCCCTCGCGCGCCTCAACCGTTGGGCAGCGCCAGTAGGGTTGGGGATTATTCTGGTGATGGTGCTGGGTAATGTCCTGATTGCTATGTCGGCCAGGATGGTGTAGCAATTGCTAGCCGACTGCTCCGGCCTGAGCCAGTAACCAGTCGCTATCGTCTTCTTCTGGCCCAGCAGTTAGCCACGCTGCCTGCTGGGCTAGCATTGTTTGCGCTGTTGTCAGATCGGTCTCGATAAAACTGAGCTGATCACCAGGCAACAGTTGTGCAGCTAGCGGCAGATCCGCCCCAATCACCACTGCAATGACCGGATAACCACCAGTAGGTTGGGCATCAGCCATGAGCAAAATTGGTTGGCCATCCGGCGGGATTTGGATAGCACCAGGCACCACGCCAAATGAGGATAACGAGAGAGTGTGGGGAGGCAACGCAGGGCCAATCAAGCGATAACCTTGGCGGCTGGAAGCCTGATCAATCTGAAAGGTTGCTGTCAGGAGCGTTGCCCAAGCTTCCGGCAGTAGGTGACGCTGCGGTCCAGGCAACAGGCGTAATTGCGGCTGTGCGCAGTAGGGTGGACGCCGTTCGAGCGGCCACCAGCGCGTGCCTACCATTGCCAGACGCGAACGCAGACGCACGGCGATGCGATCACCGGCGCGCAATGCCCGCCCCTCATACCCCCCAAAACCGCTGGGCAGACAGGTTCCAGCGCCACCTACCGCCCACGTTGCAGCCAGTTCACCCGCTACCGCCAAATACGCGCGTCCCCCCCACTTACCCCGTCGTCCGCGTAGACTGAGCGTACTACCTGCTGACACAACGGCACTGCACCAAGGCGCCAGCGGAACATTATCAAGCTGAGCCTGTAAATCAGCCCCAGCTAAGCCAATCACCATCCGCGTGCTGAAGCGGAGTTGAATGCCACCTGCAGTTAATTCAAGCGCTGGCGCGTCTGGATGGTTATCGACTAAGCGATTAGCCGCTGCCAGCGCAAATCGATCCATTGCCCCACCTACTGGAACACCGTAGCGCCGCGCCGTCGGGCGACCGCTATCTTGAATGGTCAGCAACGGCCCACTGGCTATTATTTCGATAAAAGCTGTCTCTGACGATGATTGCATCTACGCGCTTTCAGCCTGACGTCACAACGAACTACTACAGCGCGACGAATCGTACTCGGTCGCCTGGTTGTAGTAATGTTGGCGGATCAGCAGTCGGATCAAACAACCGCAGCTCTGTGCGCCCAATCAGGTGCCAGCCGCCAGGTAGCGTAGCAGGATAGATGCCAGTCAAACCAGCCGCAATAGCCACTGAACCAGCTGGCACTGCCACGCGTGGCGTCTTGCGGCGGGGTAGGTGCAGAACCGGCGGCAACCACCCCAAGTAGGGATAACCGGGGGCGAAGCCAATCATAATGACACGTTGTTCAGTAGCTGTATGCAGTGAAATTATCTCGGTCGGGGTTAGCCCAGTTTGTGCGGCGATTTCTGGTAAATCAGGGCCATCTTTACCACCGTAATGCACCGGAATCACCACCTCCCGTCCTACTGGCAATGCCGTTAATGGCGGATGGCGAGCCAGCTCAGTCAGTTGAGTGCTAAGCTGGTCACGATCGGTTGCGAGCGGGTCGAAGCAGACCAGGAGAGAGTCAATTGCTGGCACCAGATCGATCACGCCTGGTGGTAGATTGCGTTGCAATGCTGCCGTCACTGCCAGTGGCGCACCCGCCGCGGCAGCCTCCGCTGACCAACGCACCAGTAGGGCAGCTTCGCCCATGAGATCGATCCACACGCTCATCGTCCTGGCACTTGCACGACAATCCCAGCCGCGTTCAACCCTTGTCGCAGTGCAGCGGCACGTGCGGCGGCACCCGGCGTATCGCTATGTAGGCAAATAGTATCCGCTTGCAGTGGTACCGACGTACCATCAATCGCAATCACTGTTCTATCCCGCACAATACTCAGGGTTTGGGCAAGACATGCTGCCGGATCAACAATCAACGCATCAGGATAACGGCGGTCACGCAATCGACCATCGGCTTCGTAGGCCCGATCAGCAAACGCTTCAGAGCGTACAGGTAACCCGGCCTCGATACCAGCAGCAATTAGCGCCGATCCTGCTAAACCGACTAACGCCAGATCGCGGCTAAACACAGCTACGGCGCGGGCAATTGCTGCAGCAATCGCAGGATCGCGCACTGCCGCATTATAGAGCGCACCATGTGGCTTGACATGGCGTAATTCCACCTTCTCGGCCCGAGCAATTGCAGCCAGGGCGCCGATCTGAGCCAGCACCCAATCTTCGATTTCAGCGGGTGTCATTGGCAACACCCGCCGGCCAAATCCGTGCAGATCAGGGTAGCTAGGATGAGCGCCAACGGCCACGTTTAGTTCACGGCAGCGCCGCACAGTACGGCGCATCACTTGCGGGTCGCCAGCATGGCCGCCACAGGCCACATTCGCCGAGCTAACGAATGGTAAAATCCCATCGTCGTCGCCCATCTGGAACACTCCGTAACTCTCGCCACAATCACAATTGAGATCGATGATCATAGCTGTGCTACCTGCATCCATCGAAAAGTGCAACAGACACTAGTCGATAACACTGCGGCTAGAGGCTAGGGCTAGATAGTTGTGCAGCTGGAAGTCACGATGATCGTACAGCAGCTTCTGCTAACGCAGCAGACCGCATCATACCCCGACGCGCAACGGCCAATATCACCAGCATCAAACCAGCATCAATAGTGACTAGAATCGATCCGCTCGCTGGCCCAAACCAGCCAATCAACAATCCGAACAGTGCTGGCAGAAACAGACCGCCACCAGTACCAATAGTGAGTGCCATACTAAGTGCTGCACCGCTGCGACCAGCAGCATGGGTGATCATCAACATCGTGGTAGGAAAGATCGGCCCACAGGCTAATCCCATCAGTCCTACTGCTGCCAGCGCCAGCTCAGCCCGGTTCGCACCCAGGGTTAGAACGATACCACCCAGACCAAGCCCAATAATGCACAGCATAAGTGTACGCAGTGGCCCAATACGATCACCCCAGAACGTTGCAGCCAGACGACCAAAGGTCAGCATGCCCCAGAAGAGACTAGTGCTTAGCGCAGCCACCGGAGCCGCCAGGTCTGCTCCTCGCTCAAGGATCAAAGCGATCCAACCGCCAATCCCTATCTCGGTACCGATATAGGTAAACATTAGCAGTCCAAACATCACTGCCGCCAGCCAGCGCGGCGCACCTGACATCTGTGCTGCGGGCGCTTGTGTTGGTTCGTGCAAACGAGTGGTCGGCCAGACCAACGCTAACATCAACAATGCACCCAGCCAGAGGGCAGCCTGCGGGCGATCGAACAGCGCAATCATCACCGCCACCAGCAGTGGGCCACCGATAGAACCAATGCTAAAGAAGAGGTTAAGAGCATTGATTGCGCCAGCTGCACCCTGATACAAGCGCGCAATCAAGAGATTACCGCCGGCCAGCATACCACCGTAGCCGAACCCCGCCAACAACGTGCCAGCCAGAATATCAAACAACCATGGACTCCATCCGGCTAACAACATGCCACTGCCCATCAGCGCCGCCCCAGCTGCGATAACCGCGCGCATTCCCCAGCGCCCGATCGCCATCCCTACTCCGATCGATGCCAGCACAGCGCCGAGAGAGAAGGCCGTAAAGACCGCGCCTAGATCAGTCACCTGACGACCAACCTGCGCCGCCAAGCCGGGCAAACTTGGCCCAATGGCCGATAGGATCCAGCCTACGCCCAGATAGAGTGCGCCAACAGTCAATAAGGCCCAGGTCTGCTTCACGATACCCGCACCAATCGCCGTGCCGACCAGATCGCCACATTGGCCGCCACCAGCTCATCATAGAGTGCAGCAACCCGCCGGGCAACTGTCGGCCAGCCATATTCAGCCGCGCGTTGTACTGCTCCCGATCGCAACCGTGCAGCCAGTACCCCATCAGTCAGGATCCGTTCAATCTGTGCGGCCAAAGCTGCATCATCACCAGGCGGCACTAGCAGACCGCTACGGCGATCCTCAATGGTGAGCGCCAGTCCACCGACATTCGATGCCACCACGGCGGCACCGCAAGCCAACGCCTCGAGGGCAGCTAGACCGAACGACTCGTAATGCGAGGGAGCAGCAACTACATCAGCAGCTACATAATACAGCGGCAGGCGCTCTTGTGGTTGTGCGCCGACAAACTGTACTTGGGTTGCGATCCCTAACTCGCGACGGAGCGCATCGAGACGACGTTGTTCACTGTTCCAACGCGTTGGTTGCTGTTCATCGTCACCACCAATCAGCAGCACCTGTAACCGCTCGCGCCAGTGTGGATATTGCGCTAGCAGGCGCGCTGCGGCTCGGATCAGAGCATCCATCCCCTTCAGCGGCTCGATACGGCCAACACACACCAGCACCAGTGCATCAGCAGACAACCCTAATTCAGCGCGCGCAGCTGCACGATCACCAGGATGAAACCGACGCAAGTCAACCCCGCACGGAATAACCCGGATCCGGCTAGCATCGGCACCATAATGCCAGACCATCTGTGCCCGATCGAGCGGAGTTGCCGCCACCACAGTATCAACCTCACGCATCAAGCGGCGCTCAATAGCAATTCGGCGCCTGGTTTCCACCTCTTCCGCAGAACGAGCCACACTATTCTTCATTACGCCCAGAGTATGAAACATCTGTACAACTGGCGCTCGCCACACCCGACGCAAACGAAGTGCTGCTTCACCCGACAGCCAATAATGGCTATGAATTACATCGTAACTCAAATCTTCACCATCGGCAAAACAGCGCACCCGACTGACAAATTCAGGCAGGTAAGTCAAGAGCAGGTTTTTGTCATAAGGCGCGGCTGGACCTGCATGGAGGCTGATCAGACGAACACCTCGTCCAAGCGGGGTTATGGTAGGAGTAGCCCGGTCCTGGCTCCGGGTGAAAATATCGACCAACATCCCGCGTTGCCCCAACTCACGGGCTAATTCCCGCACATACACATTCATACCACCAGCCTCTTTGCCGCCCAGCCGAGCCAGTGGACTACTGTGGACACTCAGCATTGCAATCCGCATGGGTTCCTCATCACGAATGAAAAGCGAGCGTGCCAGGAAACTCCTGCACCGCCCGCCCCTCCGCGGAATAATAGCGGGCGCTATGCCCGCCTTCTCTGAGTGTTGTATCACAAATTATCTGATTGCACAAGTTTTTTGTTTCGCTCATTGGCTAACCGCGACCATGGCGGTATCACATCCACAAGCGGTACTTGAGCAGAGCAAAGATGGCGTATATGCCCTGAATGGGCTTCATCTTCTTACCCTCTTCGTAAGTGCGCCCCAGATAACTCACCGGTACTTCATAGATACGGTAGCCGCGTCGCAATAATTTGGCCGCTATCTCTGGCTCAATGCGAAAATCGTTGCTCTCGAGCTGCAAGTCGCGCAAAATATTGGTGCGCACCACCTTGTAGCAAGTCTCCATGTCGGAGATCCAGCAATCAAAGAGAAAATTGGTAAGAAAGGTGAGGAACTTATTGCCAACCGCATTCCAAAAGTACATCCCAGTATGGCGACCTAGAAAGCGACTACCAAAGACGACATCAACCCGGCCGCTGGCAATTGGTTTGACCAGTTCGTAATAGTCTTGCGGATCATATTCCAAGTCAGCATCTTGAATGATCGTAATTTCGCCACGAGCGTGGGCGAGACCACTGCGCACAGCAGCGCCCTTACCGCGATTTTGAGGATGCCGAATCACTGTGAGGTTAGGGCGCGAACGGGCTAGCTCTGCTAGGATGATCGGTGTTTCATCGGTTGAATGGTCATCGACAATGATGATCTCTTTATCAATGTCAACCGCTTCAACCTGGGCGAGAATATCTGGCAAAGTTGCTGCTTCATTGTAGCAGGGGATGATAACGGATAACAATGGGCGGTTCACAGGTGTTGACACTCTTTACTCTCAAGCTAGCAGAAGACGTTAACACAAGGATGTGCTTGAACATCTGCGACCCTAATCACCCGTTGGTTTGGGTTGAGGAGTGGTGTTGCGTCTAGCGATCGCTATAGCTTCAAGTATTACGATGATCACTGACATTAGTACCATACCGACGAGTGCTGCTGTGGCGGCCTGTACGATTGTCTGGCGACCGACAGCTGATGTCGGAGATGTAATCGTACCAAGATAACGCACTGCAACTTGTGGTGCAGCCTCCGCCATACGCAACTCTTCCATCCGCCGCAGCAAAACGTCAATTGAATTAAAGGCTATATCACGAGCTCGAATAAGCTCACGTTGTTGCCCATTCAACTGCTCAAGCTTTGTTTGCGCAGCAGCTAGTTTCTGATACAAAAGTAGACTTGCATCGGCGCTTAAGTCTTCCGGTGGCAATTCGCTCAACTTTTGTGCCTCTACACGCACAGCGCGCTGCTCAGCTTCGAGTACGTTGATCAATTGATTAAGCTCGGCAATAGTTACACTGGTACTATTACTCAACGAACTATCGAGTTGCAAGATAGGCCGATCAGTACCTCGATCGCTGAGATTGCGAATACGCAATAGTAACGCTGCAATAGCATCTGCTTGATTCACGTTATTGAGGGGCTGGCTTTCTAGCCGATCGCGTAGCAGGCGAGCATCGCGCAACAGCTGCTCGATAGCATTGCTGCGCAAGAGGTAGTCCCTAAATCGATCGGTTCCCGCTGATTGAGCACTACCAATCAGATCAGTCAGCCGCCGAACCTCTTGTTCGACCCGAGTTAGTTCGCCTTTTGCAATGAATGCCTCTAGCTCGGCCTGCGCCAAACGGTAGCGTTGCTGAGCTTCGGCAAGCTGTTGTTCGACTAATTCGCGAGATGAAACAGTACGGTTATACGTTTCTAGTACCAGTCCGGCATATTCTTGTGCCCACACCGTTGCCAGCTGTTCAGCTTCAAGGTCTGTCTCAGCACGAGCTGTTATTCGCACTAGATCACCATCAACAGTGATGGTAATCCGGCCAAGTAACAAATTGGGAGTATATGCCTTTCCCAACACCTCAGCTACTCGCTTTTCCAGTGTTCTGTCACTGGCCAAACTCAACAAAGCTTCGCGTTGGTTGTTGGTTGTAGTGAACAGGAAAGAATCGCGAGTGGTGAATCGGCTGTCAAGCGAGAGCTGAACAGTTGCTGGTACGATTAGTAGGGAAGCACTTGCTATATAAGGAGGAGATCTGAGGATGGCTACCACAACTGCAATCAGAGCCAGCACTACTCCAGCAGTCACTATCACCCACCAGCGACGCAAGAGCTTCCGTACGTACGGTTTCAGATCAATTTCAGTTTCCATGGTGTAATCGCCTGGCAAGTATGTTTAGCATGCAGCATGCATTGTAGCAGAACCTTTCCTCATTCGTCAATCACACGACCGTGGCTACCGCTTTTCTGAGTTCCCAATTTGGTATAGTATCGCTTCGGTAACGGTGTCTCATAGCCGGTAGACAATGTTCACCGACAGATTTGCTGCCAGTAGGCCAGATAACCACTGGAAGAACCACGGAGAGGCAGTTTCAGGCTGGTGCGTATGCCAGCAGGTCTGACAAGCGCTCAACCGACTACTCATACTCTGCGTCGTATACTGCTGCAACCGCGTTGTGCCCGATAGGATTGCCCACCAGTAGTTGTGCATAAGGCAGGCGTTTGCCCATCTAAACCCAACCGCCATCGTACATCGCTTGCATCTTGACGGATACCATGCTTTCGGATAGGATCGAACCAACTTGATACCAGATTGCAACGTTCGTGGGAAACGTGACCCACCGATTTGAGGCAGGCATGGGTGTATCGCTCAATCATACGATTTTTCGTGCCTACGACATTCGTGGTATTGTTGAAGTAGACCTTGATGAAGGTATTTACGAGCGTCTGGGACGCGCTGTAGGTACCCTTTTCCGTGCTGAAGGTCGTCAGCGCATTGTCGTTGCACGTGATGCCCGCTTGAGCTCACTCCGCTTCCAGACAGCGTTGATTGAGGGGTTGTGCGCCACGGGTATGGACGTCCTCGATATCGGGATGGTGGCGACACCAGTAATGTACTTCGCTGTCGAAGCGCTCAAAGCTGATGCTGGCGCTATTGTATCAGCCAGCCACAATCCGCCTGAGTTTAATGGTCTGAAATTGCGCTGTGCTGAACCACGGTTTGGCTCTGAACCGCTCTCGGCAGAGGCTATTCAGGAAGTGGGGCGATTGGCAGCGAGTGGTCAGTTTACTCAGGGGCATGGCCGTTATGAAACGGTAGACATTAGTCAAGCCTATATCGAATCGGCCTGCCGCTGGCTAAATTTCGGTCATCGGCGACCGCGAGTTGTCCTTGATGGTGGTAATGGTGTCGCCGGGCCGCTTGCTGTCGCGATGTACGAGGCGTTAGGCATCGAGGTCATTCCGCTGTTCATCGAGCCGGATGGTACATTCCCTAACCACCATCCTGATCCACTTAAGGTCGAGAATCTACGAGATCTACAGGCGGCAGTTCGCGAACATCGCGCAGATTTAGGTATTGGGCTCGATGGCGATGGTGACCGGCTCGGTGTGGTTGACGAAGCTGGTGAGGTGGTGTTCGCTGACCGCTATTTGATTGCGCTGGCTAGGGCTTTTCTGGCCAAGCGTAAAGGACCAGTTGTCTTCGATGTCAAATGTAGTGCGGTTTTACCCCAGGCTATCCGTGAACTGGGTGGTGAACCGATTATGTGGAAAACTGGTTATACGAGTCTATCGGCCAAGATGCGTGAAGTCGATGCAGTGTTAGGCGGCGAGTTGAGCGGCCATACGATTTTCCCCTTCCCCGGACGCTATTTCGATGACGGAGCGTTCGCTGGCGCCGTCTTGTTGCATGCCCTGGCCGAACTAGGGTTGACTTTGCGCGAAGCCTTGGCACCATACCCGATTTTGCCTTCAATTGATGAAGGTCGTATCCCCTTCCCAGAAGAGCGTAAGTTTGCAGCGATCGCGTATGTACGTGATCGATTTGCTGGAAAATACCCTCTGATCGATATTGATGGAGTACGAGTTGATTTTGGCGATGGCTGGGGATTGGTGCGCGCCTCCAACACTGAGCCAGCGATCACGACCCGCTTCGAAGCGCACACATGGGAACGAGTCCACGCTATTCGTGATGAGATGCTGAGCGTCGTCGAGGAGTTTCGCACACAGGCATGAGCGTGTATCGGCGTCCTTTGCTACAGGCATGGGAGGCAGCTTATACAGCTGAACTCACTCTCGACCAGCTCCGCCGCCGGGCAGCAACTATCGGCGCGGCGCTGGTACCACAACGCGCGCGTTGCCTGATTGCCTACGATACGCGCTTTTTGGCGAATCTGTTTGCCCAAACCCTAGCGCAGGATTTAACGGCGCGAGGGGTGAGCGTCTTGCTCGCCGATACACCAGTGCCATTGCCGGCAATCCATCATGCGCTCGATCGGAAACAAGCCTCGTGCGCACTGTACGTTTCAGCCCGTAATCAACCGTACTATATGGGCGGCCTCATTCTCATCGGTGATGAGAAGAGCGGGTTGAGCCTCGATCCCGCGCCTGATCCACTGCCACCAGTGCCCTTTCCACCGACTGCTCCGCCTGAAGCGACTGTCGATCTACGCGCACCCTACCTCGAAATGCTGCGCAATGCGCTCGATCTCGAAGCCATCCGCCGTTTACCCATGACTTTCTTTGTCGATGCGATGGCCGGATCTACTGCCGGTATGGTGACCGCGCTGCTCGGTGAGGGTGGTCAAACGCGCGCGATTGAGATCAACCGCGATCCTGATCCACTGTTCGCTCGTGGTGCGCCCCAACCATTTGCAGCCAGCCTCAACCGATTACGCAAGCTAGTGCGTGAGAGCGACTCCCATTTGGGACTGGCCATCTCTGGTGATGGAACAGCTCTGGCTGTGGTTGATCCCGCAGGTGAGGTACTCGATTCGTTTGAGACCGCTCTGTTGCTGGCTGGTTATCTCGCCAGTCAACATCGGCAACGCGGGTTAGTAATCGCACCACCACCTGCGCCACAAAGTCCATTGCAGATCCAACCCAAATATCTAACAGCCTGGCAAGAAACGACCGGTCACAGATTAGAGCTGGCGACCAATAGCCTCTCGAGCGAACGACAACCAGTGGTCGCAATGACAGCTTCTGGTGAAGTATTGCTCAGTCGCTGGAGTACCTGTCCGGATGGATTACTGGCTGGTCTGCTGATGTGCGAAGCTGTAGCGCGCAGTCAGGGTGGTCTCCGTGCCCTCTGTGCAACGCTGCGAGCGCAGTTCGGCGCCGTCTAAGCATCCGTAACCATATGGTCGCTCGACCTCTGATCCGGATCACCATAACATCGCGCAGCGAGTAGATGCCGCATGAAACACATTTTTCAACGTCTAAGTGCGCTCCGTCATCTGATCCCTGCACTGTCGCTTACCTTCGTCGGAATTGTGTTGCTATCGCTCGGCGTAGCCTACCTCTTCATTCATGCCTATCGCACAGTTGAAGGGTTGCCCGACGTTGTCTGGTGGTTAACACTGCAATTCCTCCCCCGACCGTGGCGCGGCGTGTTGTTGCTGGCCGTCGGTCTGATTGTACTCGCTGGCGGTATCTGGCAACTCAGTGGTGTGGTTGTCATCCCACGACCCACGCAATTACCTGCTGATCGTGAATTGGTGTTGGGCTACGATCAGACCCAACGTCCGCGCCGAATCGTTGTTATTTCCGGAGGAGCGGGCATGCTAGTATGGTCGGCATTGAGCGACCAGGTCGATCGAATGACCTGTATCGTGCCAGTAACCGATCCGGTTGAGTATTACTATCGCGCATCAGGCTTACTCAATCAACCAAACGTCTACTACGTCGTTCCAACACCGACTCCCCTTGAAGTTATGGCTGAACTCGACGATGGTACTCTGGTTGATGTTCGGCACATTCATTTGCGAGCTGAACTGGCACCGCGTCGTGTGCAACAACTTCACCTGACCGAAATGAATCCACCGCCACTGACGCGGATCGCGGTTGAAGCCTTGCACGAGGCCGATGCGATTGTGCTGGGTCCCGGCAGCTTGTTTGAAAGCATCTTACCTAACTTTCTACTAACCGAATTCGTTACGGCAGTGCAGAACAGCGCAGCGAAGAAGATCTTTATCTGCAACCTGATGACCGAACCAGGTCGGACGACCGGCTTTCGGGTCGCCGATCATATACGCGCAATTAAAGAATTTGCTGGTTTTACGCCTGACTATGTGCTAGTGAATGCGCAGCGCATTGATCCGGAAACCACCCGCATTTACGCTGCAGCGAATCAGACGCCAGTCTATCTCGATCCTGGCGACTACGAAGAACTGACCACGCTACCCGGTGACACCCATGGCCGCCGAGGCGTGATCATCGAAGGAAGTATGGTGATCGAGGCCGATCTGGCGGCAGCAGTCATACAGTACACAACCTCGCTTGACAATCCACAACAAAGCCGTGCAGTGCGTGTCCTACGCCATGATGGTCAGAAGCTGGCTGCGGCGCTGCTGGAGTTGCTACGCCGCGTTTAGTAATGAGACGCTCATTCAGAGCGCCTGAAGCATTGTCGCAATTCCAGTATTGCCAACATCGTGAGGCTATTGTTTCCCTACCTGCACTGATCATTTTGGCAACCCATAACGAGCATTATGTCTCAACAACTGGCATGGGCACCCATCGGATACGCGAAGCACCGGCAACTGGAAGCATAGCGCCAGCGACTAGTGACGTCATCCTTGGGTGTGTCTGATCATTGCTGCTGTTGCGACGACCATCCTCAATCACGGCGCCATGATCACAGTTGGCAAGTAAATCGAGAATAAAGGATCCGGTTCGCGTGGGAGATCGGCGCAAAGCACGCCGGCCCACAATTCAGCCATAGCGCTAAAGCCGGCAGCATTAGGATGCAGATTGTCGGCACTACCATTACTCGGATTAACTGTGACAATCTGATCTGGATTGGCGGCAAAATGGCTGTAAAAGTCGGGGCCGAGCCGGATTGACGTGGTGTCGTCAAGTTCATCCACCAGCTCAGCAATACTAGCATTGAAGGCCTGGATGGTTGCGCGTCGGGTGGCCGCCTGAGAGGAGGTACCGTCATTGCGCCACGGTAATCGCGCGACCCACACTGTAAGGTCAGGGCGATCCTGTAGCAAAGCATTGAGCACTGCTCGGAGATCCTCTTTAAAGACATCGGCTGGCATCAGATTGTTATAAGGGTTTGAGGTGCTCACTGCAGTTGCATCGTTCGTTCCGACTTGCAACAAGATCTGACCCGCCCCAAGGTCAGCTATGTGCTGACGATAAATGGCGGCTTTCCCTAACACATTCAAATATCCGCTTGTACCAATCCGATCAGAACCGGTGGTATTGCCATACAAATCGCGCGCTGTGCGAATACCACTGAAGCCATCGTTGAGAATGAAGACTGGACTGTTGAGGCAAGTGGTCAGATGATCGTTCAACTCAATTTGATAGCCAGCGTAGTAAATGTTTTGATAACCCCAACTATCAACTTGGGTATTATCCGATTGCGGATAGTTGCGGCCATCAGTGCTGCGCGGATAGCCGCTATCTGGCGTCGGCGGACTGGTGAACGGGTAACCATCACTGGCACCACTCAGCGTCGAACCTGGTGGTAGTCGATAAAAGGCCCATTTACCAGCAGTGATCGAGTCGCCAATACTGACAAAGATACGACCGTAACCAACTGGATCAATCGTTCGACTGAGCATTCCGGGTGCACCATCGACCAAGGCGGTGGCCGTTACGGTATATTCCGCCCGCCGAGGCAGAGTAAATGTTGCCTGGAAACCATCGGTAGCGATTGTATCGTCGATAATCTGGTTGAAGCTGGGACCATTCACACTGAAGCGAACACCGCTGAAACCTGCTGGCGGATCAGTAATGGTTGCTTGCAAACGCAAAGTCGGCTCGGTCTGCAGATAAGGGATGAGAAAGACATCTTTCGTCGTTAGTGGGCCGGGAGCGGGGGGCGATCCTGCTGGCAGGTCAGCATCAACGATCAACATACCGGTCACGGGATCGATGGGGCGCGGGATGTTATTTGCGTCCAAAATGGCCAGCGATAACACGGGTTCAGTTTGGGCTGGACGGATGGTAAAGGTACGCATCGAGGTCGGACCGGGTGGGAGGAGATGTAGGTACTGGATGAGCAAATCACCGCTTACAGTATCATATTCGGCCAAATAGTCAATCCCGGGCATTAATGTTACTCCAGCGCGTTGCACAGTCGCCGCTCCGCCCGGCCAATTGCTAACGCGTAGTCGTGGATAGCGCACGATACCGTTCGGCAACGTGATCGACACCTCAGTTGCCGCTAGGCCGGCAGTACTACCAGTCGTGATACCAACCGATGCCGGATTGGATGTCGTCTTCGGCAATTCGTCAACGACCCAGGAGTCGAGGTAGAGGAGCCAATGCTGCACTGAGTCCGTTTTCATCACCGGCTGCAAAGCTGCGCCAATGCCTGCATCGCCAGCAAGATGGGGACCGCTCAGGTTTGCCGGAGCACCGCTCAGCTTGATAGCAATCTGACCACCGGCCCAGACTTCATAAGTAGCCGTAATGCCACCAGCCGTATAACGGACCAACGCCCGCAAGGGCGATACATGGATAGCCTCTGGTGAAGCGATCAGTGGGTTGCCAGCAGTATCGTGGATCGTCACTAGCGCTGCTGATGGTGCCACTAGATGACGATTCCCAGCTGGATCACGCCGTAAATCACGCCACTCCCGCAAACCTTCCGGCGTGAAGGTGAGGGCAAAACGGCCAGGCATCGTTATGATCAGTCGATCACTGGCGACCGATTGCACCAGCAAACCATCAGTGCGCGGTTGAGCGGTCGTCGGTGGTTCATACCAGCAAATTCCGAGCACTATTCCAAAGATAAGAATGAGCAATAACCTTAACAGGCGACGTGACATAGGCCCGCTCATTATAGCCAGCACAGGCAGACCGCTCATTTTGCCCCTGCTTACGTCAACCTCTTCCCTGTTCCCTAATTTGATCACCGATCTTTCTGGAATGTACCTGTACCTCTAGCCGAAACACCTGCTACCCGCACCTCAATCACTAGCCAAGTACCACCGCAAGAGCGGTTCCCCAATCACCCGCTCACGCGGTTTGGGCTCTGTCATCGGCGTTGGTAGCGGTTGCCTGAAGGTCGGCACCAGCTGCTGAATGATGTGGAGCAGCAGCCTTGTGTCATTATTATTGGCAGCAATTTCAAGGGTCCGAATCTGATCAGCGAGCGTGCGTGGTACTAATGCTGAGGCATTGCGAGCAATAAAGATCTTACTATGGCAGGTACGCTCATAGGTTTCACCTTCAACGAATAATTCTTCGTATAGTTTTTCACCTGGCCGAAGACCCGTGAAGATGATATCGATATCACGTCCCACCTGCAAACCGGAAAGCTCAATCATATCGCGGGCCAGATCAACAATGCGGATCGGTTCCCCCATATCGAGTACAAAAACTTCACCGCCCTGCCCGAGCACTGTTGCCTGCAGCGTCAACTGCACTGCTTCGGGGATCGTCATGAAAAAGCGGCGCATCTCCGGATGCGTAACCGTTACTGGACCACCATTAGCGATTTGCTGCTTGAAGGTAAGCACTACCGAGCCGCGCGAACCCAGCACATTGCCGAAACGTACCGCCACGTAGGCACGACCACTCTGACGTGCTGCTTCATGGACGAGCAACTCAGCGATACGTTTGGTGGCGCCCATAACGCTAGTAGGGTTAACAGCTTTATCACTCGATATCATCACAAAATGGCTGACCCCGATCTGGATTGCGGCACTTAGTAGATTGCGCGTACCGATCACATTGTTGGTTACCGCTTCGACAGGATGTAGTTCCATCAGCGGCACATGTTTGTGAGCCGCGGCGTGGAAGACAATTTCTGGCTGATACTGCTCAAATATGTGCGAGATTCGCTCGGCGAACCGAATATCGGCGATCACCACACTAATCTTGATCGTAGATGGCGCTACCCGACGTAATTCTTGTTCGATGGTAAAGACCGAATTTTCACCATGACCAAGAATAATCAACTCGGCAGGGCAAGCATGAAGGATCTGACGGCACAGTTCTGATCCGATTGAACCGCCACCACCAGTGACCATCACCCGTTTGCCCGCCAACAGATGATGAACCGCGGCAATGTCGGTCTGCACTGGTGGTCGGCGCAGCAGATCTTCAATCTGGACATTGCGCAACTGATTCACACTCACCTTACCGTCAAGCATCTCATACAGCCCAGGCATGATCTTGGTCTTCACACCAGCGCGATCGCACAGTTCGACGATGCTGCGAATATCTTTGCCTGCTGCTGACGGCATCGCGATGATGACGTAATCAATCTGTCGTTCGCGGACCAGGCGCGGAATGTCGAACCGATTGCCCAAAACTGGTATGCCGTAGATATGCATGGAATGCTTGAGGGGATCATCGTCGAGGAAGCCAATCGCCACCATACCCAGTTGCGGATTATCACGCATTTCTCGTGCAATCATTACCCCAGCGGCCCCAGCCCCCATGATCAAAACGCGATGCATCTTGCCGTTCAGATCGCCTCTACGTTTGCGTTTCAACGCTCGGCGATGCCAGAGCCAACGCGCCATCATACGTGGCCCGATCGTGGCCGCCATGCCGAAAAAGAAGAAGATGACTGGCACCGAGCGAGGCAAGAGCACGAGTGGCGAGAGACTGGCAACCACAAACGTGATTGGTGTGACGATGATCATTGCCAGCGAAATAGTCGCCAATAGCAGCAGTAATTCATCGATTGAAGCATGCCGCCAGTACCGTGAATAGATCCCTAAACGCTGAAACAAGATCAGATGAACTGGAATAGCAATCAACGTTAGTATAGTCCAACCAGCGAGAGCAGCATCGGTAGGAGCAGCGTCGAGTCGCACCCAAAAGCTTGCATACGCTGCTAATGGCAATAGCACGACATCGAACAAGAAGAAATAACGATTGCGCATGCGCAGGTGAGAGGGTAGCACGAGCTTCAAGCCAGACTCCTTTCCGGGTCGCTGCATGAGCGGCAGAGGCAGCGTGGGCAAGTGGAAACGGCTATGAGAACCGCTGCGCAAGTCTCCTCCGATGACGATGCCATGGTAGTAGCTGCACGTGAACAATAGATGTAGAGTTTCAACCTAAGCGATAAACATCTTGTCACGAAGCTGTTCACATAGTGCATATCTCAGGACAGCACTGCCCGCAAATGACGTGTGACTTCTACGACTTGCTCCTCACGCATCACGCTAGAGAAAGGCAACGCTAGCGAGCGATCGCCCAGTTGCTCAGTCACAGGAAAGTCGCCATGCTCGTAACCAAAACGGTCGCGGTAGAAGGGTTGCAGGTGAATTGGCGTGAAATAGGGTCGGCTGGGGATCCCTCTAGCTGCTAGCCGCTGCATCACGGTATTGCGGTCTGCTGGCGGTAAAATGCGCACGACGTAAACAAACCAGCTCATACGCGTGGTATCCGGGCTGATCTGCGGTCGTTCAACTAATTCCAAATCAGCCAGATATTCGTGATACCACGCAGCAACTTGCGCCCGTCGCGAAATTAATTCCTCGATTCGCTGCAGTTGTGCTACTCCTAACGCAGCGCTAAGTTCATCGAGCCGGTAGTTGTAGCCGAGACGGGTGTGGTTGAGCCAGGCATCAAAGACATCACGTCCTTGGTTACGTAGGGAACGGAATAGCGTTGCCCAGTCATCGTGACGAGTCACAATCATGCCACCCTCGCCCGTCGTCATCTGTTTGTTAGGGTAGAAAGCGAAAACTGCCGCATCACCTAACGTCCCGGCCATACGGCCTTTGTACATTGAGCCAATGGCTTCACAAGCGTCTTCTATCACGCGCAGTCCGTATTGAGCGGCCACAGCATTGATCGCATCCATATCGGCTGGCTGGCCGAATGCGTGCACAGGCATGATTGCCCTGAGCTGACCAATCTCGCCGTGTCGACGGGGTAACCAGCGCGCGGCTGCGGCACCGCCACGCATCAGATCGGCAGCTGCCTCAGCTACCAGCTGGGGATCGATATTCCCTGTGCTTGGATCAACATCAACAAAGATCGGTATCGCGCGCTCGTACAGGATGCTGTTTGCTGAAGCTATAAATGAAAATGGGGTGGTGATGACCAGGTCGCCATCTCGCGCGCCCGTGGCAATACAGCAGAGGTGTAATCCGCTGGTGCCAGAATTAACACCAATCGCATGCGGTACACCAATGTAGCGCGCCATGGCCTGTTCAAAGGCAACAATTTGTGGCCCGATGCTGAGATAGCTAGTCTGCAATACCTGCTGCACGGCGGCAATCTCGGCTTCGGTAATATCCGGCGATGACATTGGAATTGACACGGATAACTCCTCCTCTTTAGCGACAGTTGTCGTTCGCGGTGAGCAGCTGATTTGAGACGAAACGAGCAGCTAACGCTACCAGTACAACCGGTCGTTGGTAACCGTGCTACCAATCTCACACCGATAATCACGCTCTTGACTGGTTTCGTATGTCACCCAGCCGCGTCCAGCGGCTCATTCACCGACCGCCCGGTGTCGCAAAGAACGCGCCGGTACACCAATCACTACACTGTCAGCCGCAACATCGCGCTGCACCAACGCACCAGCACCAACCACACTCCAGGCCCCAACCCGGCACCGTGGCATAACGATCGCCCCAATCCCGATTAATGCACCAGTATCGATCTCTACCTCGCCACCGGTATGAACGCCAGGCGCAATGTGGACGTGATCGCTAATCTGATTGTGATGATCGACTGTACAGCTAGTATTGAGAATGGTATTCGCACCGATAATGCTGCCAGTATTGATGATGACTCCAGGACCAATCACGACTCCAGGTCCGATCACCACATCTGGCGCGATAATCGCCGAGGGATGAATAGCGTTGATAAAGCGTTCGCTCCGAGCCGTCAATTCAGCAAACAGACGTGCGCGTAGCCGGTTATCACCGATAGCAATAATCAATCCGTCATGCGGAATAGTGTTTAGTGCCGTCACTGGCCCTAACACAGGTAATCCCAACACACGCTGTCCGTGGCGCTGAGGGTTGTCGTCGAGATAGCCGATAAGCCGATAATCGACTCCACTCGCGATGGCTTGAACCAGGATGTCGGCAACGACCTGGCCGTGACCGCCAGCACCGATGATCAAAATATGCTGTGTCATAGGCTAAATCTACTGTAACGAGACGGTCTTCCGAATCTGCCTCGCCGAACCATATTGCCCCTGTTCGCCACTGGTCTGCTTAATCGCTGCCAGGCAGCGAGGGTGACACCGGTTGCGATGATGGGATAGACGAACCACGAAACTCTTCTGCCGTAGCGTGCCCCGGCTGACAGATCCCTTCCCGCTTGATCACTTTCCACAGCGTGAGGGCGAGAATCTTGAGATCGAGCCAGAACGAGAGTTGATCAACGTATTGCACGTCGTAAGCAAACTTTTCTTCCCAAGAAATGGCGTTGCGACCATTAATCTGCGCCAACCCCGTAATCCCCGGCAACACCTCGTGGCGCCGTCGCTGTTCAGGGGTATATCTGGCAAGATATTGCATCAGCAACGGTCGCGGACCAACGAGACTCATATCGCCGCGCAGCACGCAGAAGAGTTCAGGCAACTCGTCGAGGCTGGTACTACGCAAAAAGCGTCCGAATGGTGTAAGACGCTGTTCATCGGGCAAGAGCCGACCTTGCGGGTCGCGAGCATCGGTCATAGTGCGAAACTTGAGCATCGTAAATGGACGTCCGTGCAAACCGGGTCGAAGCTGGCGAAAGATGACCCCTGGCCCAAGCTTGATGCGCACCAGTAGGGCAATGATCGCCATTACTGGCGCCAGGATGATCAATGCCGGAATAACAATCACCAGATCAAGCAGGCGTTTTCCATAACGGCGATACATGCGCGTTCCCTTCCCGTTGGTACCTCTCACTGAGATAGCCCCATCGTAGCGGGGTGAGATGTCAGTTAAATGACAGGAAACGGGAAGAGAGGTGAAACTATGTACAAGCGCCACAACCATTGGACGTCCAGTTGTGATACGATTAGAGCCACCGACTTCAGCGGGAATAGTTGGTTCACCAGCACTTCTCTCTTCCAACCGTGCCACTGTCAACGAGGAACTGCTCCTATGCGTCAACGCCTGATTTCGCTCTGGATCGTTTGCCTGATCAGTGCAATCGTTAGTACCCCGTTTCCTTCGCCTAGTCACGCTACTCCCAACCAGCCGCCCAGTCTCACAACCTTTGGCATGAATACCTACTTCAGTGGTTTGGAGCGGTTGCCGCAAAACCGTAACGACGATCTACCTGCACTGATCAACGCTACACGGGAACTTGGCGTCGGATGGATACGAGAGGAGATCAGCTGGGCCAACCTCGAACCAAGAAAAAATAGTTTTACCTGGGATTTGATGGATGCTGCGCTCACACAGGCGGCTCAGGCCGGATTTGGTATTGTTGGGATGTTGCTAACTACGCCAACCTGGGCCCGGGTAAGTGATTGCAACAGCCGGATTACACGCAACGGCGGATCACTTAACTACTGGTGTCCACCTGCTAACCCGCAAGACTTTGCCGACTTCGTGGCAGCAGCAGTCGAACGCTACGATGGCGATGGTTTCAACGATGCACCGGGATCACCACGGGTGGCAGTATGGCAAATCTGGAATGAGCCCAATAACTGGGCGACCTGGCCCGGCGAAGCAAACGAGTATGGTGCTCTGTTGGCAGCGAGCTACGCAGCGGCAAAAGCCGCCGATCCGACTGCAATCATCGCCACGGGCGGTGTCTATGTCTTTGATGGCAGTACCCGCACAGGCGACAACCGTGACGGGCTCGAATTTCTTGGGGCAGCCTTTGCAACGGTCCCTGCAGCACAGACTAGCTTTGACGTCCTGGCGATCCACCCCTATATGCCTGACACTGCGCCCGATCGTGCCGGTCTGTTTGGGCTAGTGACACTCTGGGGCCGGATTGCTAACGTCCAGAGCTGGCTCAACGCTCGCCGTGGACCGACAGTTCCAATCTGGATTAGTGAACTTGGTTGGTCAACCTGCAATCTGTCATCGCCGGTGTGTGTGAGCGAACAAAACCAGGCGAACTACCTTGTTCGTAGTCATGGCATTGCTATGGCACTTGGCGTGCAGCACATCAACTGGTTTCAACTCGAAGATAAATTCGATAGTCCAGCCAGTGATCTATGGGGTAATGCAGCGTTGCTCCGCAACCGTAGCCAGAGCTACGCTCGCAAGCCGGCCGCCAATGCCTACGCCACGCTGACGAGTCAGCTCAATGGAGCGCGTTTTATTAGTTTTGGCCCATTACATACCTATAGCCATCAAAACAATACCAATATCCCAGCGGCACGCTATCATCTTCGTTTCCAAACTGCGACTGGTAGGCTGATCGATCTCCTCTGGACAACCGGCAATGCTGAGATTCTTTCAATGCCACTGGAAACCGGTCGCATAGCCCAATTGATCAGTCGTGATGGTACCGTCTTGACAACCAATCTGACCGGCCAGGTCCAAATTCCTCTTAGCGACACGCCAGTCTATCTGCAGCAAGACACACCGCCACAATTGGCAGTAATACCCGGCAGCGTAACGCTATTGGCGTTATCTACCGATCCTCCGCTTACCCACGAGGTCATGGTGCAAAATCTCGGTTCTGCCAGTATTACCTGGGAGGCTAACGGTAGAACCGGCTGGCTAACGATCGAAACTACCAGCGGCAGTGGTCATACTAGCCGTTTACGCTATCGGGCGAATCCGAGCGGGCTGGCACCGGGGGATTACACGGCTGCTATCGTGGTGAACGCTGGCAGCGCCGGCACACAGCGGATCCCGGTCACGTTACGCATCGTCACATCGCTTCCGCGCCTCTACCTGCCGATAGCAGCGCGTTGACGATCCACGTCGGGTCATGGTAAGATAAAGGCCGTTGCTTGATAACCGGCATAGGTAAAGGAGAGTGCGCCGTGAGCGCAAAGAAAATGAAAGTATTGCTCGTCAAAGATGTTGAGCATCTGGGCAAGGCGGGCGAAATCAAAGATGTGAGCGGCGGTTTTGGCCGTAACTATCTGCTACCGAAAGGTTTTGCCGTATTGGCAACCAAGAGCCAGATCAAGCAAGCTGAGGAGCGCATGGCTGCTCAGCGGCGAAAAGCCGAGGCTGCCCGTAAAGAAGCCGAGGCGTTGGCTGCCCGACTGGCCAATCTCACCCTAACTTTCGTCGTTAAGGTGGGCGAGCAGGATCGGCTGTACGGTTCGGTGACCAACGCTGACATTGCGTCTAAACTACACGAGATGATCGGTGTTGAAATCGATCGGCGTAAGATTGCCCTCGAAGATCCGATCAAGCGCACTGGTGAATATGAAGTGCCGGTCGAACTTGCTAGCGGAGTGTCGGCTACACTTAAGGTTGTCGTCACCGGCGAATAATCGTCCGCTCAATTCAGACTGTTTGCCAATGTGCCGCAATATGCGGCACATTGGCGTTTTATACCGATGATGTGGATAACCGGTGGGCAACGGGGGAAGAACAGTGGAAAAACGGGAAGATCGTATTGAACGCAGCGTACCTTTTGACTTACAGGCCGAACGGGCTACGCTCGGCTCGATCTTGCTCGAACGCGATGCCATCATCGCGGTGGCTGGTTGGCTTCCCTCTGAGTACTTCTACCTCGAAAAACACGCCTTGATTTACGAAGCGATGTTGGCGTGTTACAACCGGCGCGAACCAGCAGACATTGCCACTGTCGCTGCCGAATTACGGCGACGTGGTCAGCTCGAGCTGATCGGTGGGCTTACGATGCTAAGCGAGTTGGTAACCGAGGTACCAACCGCTGTTCATATCGAATATTATGCCCGCATTGTGGAACGCACTGCCCTCCTACGTCGCCTAATCGAGGCTGGAGGCCGGATCGCGGCGATGGGGTACGACGAAGCAAGTGATCTAGAAGAAACTCTCGACCGGGCAGAAGCCGAACTCTTTGCCGTCTCTCAGCGACGCAATAATCAAGACTTCGTGCATATTGGCCGCGTTGTTAATACGCTCTTCGCGCAAATCGAGTCGATGCAAGAGCGACGCGGAGAGGTGATCGGTGTACCGACCGGTTATCACGACCTCGATGAGTTGACGGGCGGTTTGCAACCGAGCGATCTGATCATCCTCGCCGCTCGACCCAGCGTCGGTAAAACATCACTTGCACTTTCCTTGGCCTACAATGTTGCCTCTCACGCGAACGGCACCGTTGCAATCTTTAGCCTCGAAATGAGTCGCGAGCAGTTGGTGCAGCGCTTGCTCGCTATGCACACCGGCATCGATATGCAGCGTCTGCGGACCGGAAATCTCCGCGGCGAAGAGTTAAGCTTAGCCATCGAGGGATTGGGTGTGCTGTCCGAGTTGCCGATCTATATCGAAGATACTCCCGGGCTGAGCATCACCGATGTGCGCGCGCGCGCACGCCGCCTGCATAGTGAAGTCGGCATCACCCTAGTGATGATCGACTATCTGCAACTGATGTCGGGGCGCCGCACCGACAACCGTGTCCAGGAGGTAAGTGATATCAGCCGCGGCCTCAAGGCACTGGCACGCGAGCTCAACGTGCCTGTCATCGCGCTCTCGCAACTCTCACGCGCGGTCGAAGGTCGCCAGAGCCACGTTCCTATGCTTAGCGACCTGCGTGAGTCAGGTTCAATCGAACAGGACGCCGACATTGTCATGTTCATCTACCGGGAAGAGCTGTACGACAAAGAGACTGACAAGAAGGGTATTGCCGAAATTCATATTGCCAAGCACCGCAATGGCCCACTTGGCATCATCCCGTTACGCTTTGAGTCACGCACAACGCGTTTCCAAAACCTCGAGCGGTATCACGCGCCTGAAGGCTTCTGAGTCGGCTAAATTGTTGCCTATGCCCTCAAGACCAAGGCCATTGGCTGCACAAACTCAGTACGACGCTCTTGCCAAAATCGGTCGAATATGGTAGGATATAGGACGCGAAGGCGGGTAGCTCAATTGGCAGAGCAGTGGCCTCCAAATCCACCGGTTGCAGGTTCAAGTCCTGTCCCGCCTGCCAATTTTTTATGCCGGCCGGCCAAGCGGGGGCGTGGCAGAGTCCGGTTTATTGCGTCGGTCTTGAAAACCGAAGGACGTAGCGATACGTCCCGTGGGTTCGAATCCCACCGCCCCCTCCAGTATTGCTATGGGGAGGTCGCATAGTGGCCTAGTGCGGCGGTTTGCTAAACCGCTAGGGGGGCAACCCCCTCGAGGGTTCGAATCCCTCCCTCCCCGCCAGCATCGCCCGCAGAGACTACTGCGGGCGATTCTATTCAGCAATGTTGCAGAATTGCAACAAAAATGGGCCGCTTGCCCAGCTATCGTCGCTTGATCCGGAGCCTGCTATGTCCTAGCATACAAAAGTGACTCGTCTGCCAGGTCATTGTCAGAGCTCACTGATTACACACACAGCCTGTCAAACCATCCACATCACCTATGGATCTGAGCGAGGCAACGATGCCAATCACGATCGAACACGTCACCCATTTTCTCTCCACGGCGGCGAAGTTGATCAATGCACACCGCGATGAACTGACGGCACTCGACGCTGCTATCGGCGATGCTGATCATGGTGCAAATCTTGATCGCGGGTTTGCTGCAGTGCTTGCACGCTTGCCCACCGTGGCCGATAAAGATATTGGTACCGTCTTAAAAACGACCGGTATGACGATTGTCTCCACGGTTGGTGGTGCTTCCGGGCCGTTGTACGGGACCGCTTTTGTGCGCGCTGGCATGGCACTGGCCGATCGCCACGAGATTGGCGCTGACGATGTGGTATTAGCACTAGAGGCGGCGCTAGATGGCATTGTGGCCCGCGGTAAGGCGCAACGAGGCGAAAAGACGATAGTTGATGCACTGGCACCAGCGATTGATGCCTTGCGTGCTGCGCTCGCTGCGGGCCAGCCCTTGGGACGAGCTACCCAGGCAGCGGCAGCGGCAGTCTACGCTGGCGCACAGGCTACTATTCCTATGCTGGCAATGAAAGGACGCGCTTCATACCTCGGCGAGCGGAGTATTGGTCATCAAGATCCAGGCGCGACGTCGACGGCATATATCCTGCAGGCGCTGGCGATGGTGTGCAACCATAATGAGGAGGGGGCATGATCGGTCTCTTGATCGTCTCGCATAGCGCCCGTCTCGCCGAGGGTGTACAAGAATTTGTTAGTCAGATCAGCAGCGGTCAGATCCCGATTGTAGCTGCTGGTGGGGCCAGCGATGGTTCACTCGGCACCAGCGTTGAACGTATTCTGACCGGTCTAGAGCAATTGCGTTCAGTTGATGGCATTCTGGCCCTGGTTGACCTTGGCAGCGCGGTTATGAGCGTGGAAACTGCGCTAGAACAGTTTACTGGCCCACCAGTTCAGATTAGCAATGCACCACTGGTGGAGGGGGCGTATTTGGCAGCAGTTGAGGCCACTCAGCCCGAGGCAACACTCGAGGAAGTTGCTGCTGCAGCACTGCAAGCACGTGAATTGATTAAAGTATTCGAGTAAAGCCTATGACCGAAGTAGTTCTAACCGTGAATAATCCGGTTGGCTTGCACGCTCGTCCGGCAAAACTTTTCGTCGAGACAGTACGAGCTTACAAGAGCACAGTCACGATTCAGAATCTGAGCCGCCCCCAAACGAAAGAGGTGCCCGTAACGGCTTTCAACCTCCTGCAGATCGGGGTCCGGCAAGGGCACCAGATTCGGCTGCGTGCCAATGGTGACGATGAGGCCGAAGTGATTGCAGCCTTGACCAGACTGGTGGAAGAGAATTTCGGCGAGAGCGAGTAGTGGTATGAGTAGAATTCTGCGCGGAGCAGGCGGCGCTGCTGGTTTGGCGCTGGGCCCAGTTTATCATTGGCGGCGGACTACCGAAGCGATTGATCCGCCTAACGAACCGCCAGAAGCGGCACTTGCCCGCTTTCGCAGTGCCCAACATACGGCTGCTAAGCGCTTGCGTATGTTGGCAGAACGGCAACGTGCAGCCGGTCTACGTGAGGCCGATCTGTTTGATGCGCAGGCTCTCCTAGTTGAGGATGACACCTTGACGGATGGGGTGACAGCGTTGGTGCTTGAGGGCCAACCGCTGGTTGTCGCTATTCAGACTGTAGTGGCGCAGATGCAGGCGCTACTAGCCGATCTCGACGATCCCTATCTCCGCGAGCGCGCTGCGGATATGGCTGCGGTAGGCGTAGAACTACTGCACGCATTGAGCGGTGATCACGCGAGCCCTGTAATCCCGCCTGGTGCGATTGTCGTCGCCCCTGATCTCACTCCCGCCGAGACTGTAGATTTGCCCCACCATGTGGCTGGTTTTGCCACTGCCAGCGGTGGACCAACCAGTCATACCATTATTCTGGCGCGTGCGCGCGGCGTCCCAGCCGTGGTGGGTTTGGGTGAAGAGATTTTACAAGTGCCCAACACTACCCTGTTGCTGATTGATGGCGATGAAGCGACAGTGTTGATCGACCCTGGTGATGCTGATGTGCAGGCAGCGCAAGAACGCATTGCAGCATTACAGGCGGTGCAGCGCCGTCAGGCTACCCTACGCGACCAGCCTGGTCGGTTGCGCGATGGCCGACTGGTGGCATTGTGGGCCAACATTGGATATCCAGCTGAAGCACGCCTGGCACGTGAGCACGGCGCAGAGGGCATTGGCCTGTTTCGCACCGAGTTTCTGTTCCTCGATCGTGATACCCCGCCTGATGAAGAAGAGCAGTTTGCTGCATATCGGGCAGTGATAGCCGAATTGCCTGATCGGCCAATTGTCATTCGCACACTGGATATTGGCGGTGATAAGCCGTTGCCCTATCTGCCGCTTGTTTCCGAAGCCAATCCGTTTCTCGGCGTGCGTGGGCTGCGCCTTTGTATGCAGCGACCCGATCTGTTCCAAACTCAGCTCCGGGCTCTCCTGCGTGCTGCTATCTACGGCGATATCTGGATTATGCTCCCAATGGTCGCCACCCCGGATGATCTGAACTGGGGACGCGAACAATTGCGCCAAGCAGCTCAAGCACTTGCAGCTGCCGGCATTGAGCATCGCGCTGATCCGCCATTGGGTGTTATGATCGAGACACCAGCGGCGGCAGTGATGGCTGATCAACTAGCCCGTACAGCGGCATTCTTCAGCATTGGAAGCAATGATCTGGCCCAGTATACACTAGCGGTCGATCGCGGGCATCCTACCCTAGCCACACGATATCACGCCAGTGATCCAGCAGTGTGGCGAATGATGGAGTTGGCAGTACGTGCAGCGCAGCAGGCTCGGATCCCAATTGGAATCTGCGGCGAACTGGGTGGCGATCTCGAAGCAGCACCAGCGCTGGTTGGACTAGGACTACAAGAATTGAGTATGGCACCGACCCGCATTCCTGCCATCAAAGAACGTTTAGCGCAGATATCTTGGGATGAGGCTCAGGCAGCAGCAGCACGAATGTTGGCCAGGTCCGATGACGATGGGTAACGATGGTGAACGCGCTAGTTATGAGACAAGAGCGTTTCTAGTGCCCGCAGTATCATTCCCACCTTGTGATAAGCCAATTACTGGTTGCTGAGGTGACAGTTCAGGTTCAGCAACCACTCCGTCAGGAACTCGTTACTTACTTGGGGATCATCAGCGAAAGCGAGCGCGCAACAATAACGGCAATCACTCTTCACCTCACCGCCATATGCTCACAACCGCGCCAGGCATCGAATGGTTGCAAGCTTCATTAATACCGTACGACCGGCAGCTAACGTAAAAGTACATTGCGTCAACAGCGCACCTACTGCAGGCTGCCTCCAGTAAAGAGGCTTAGCTGTTGAACATTCGGTACGTTGGATGCAATTCCTCAGATCAGATTGAGCAAGTACTGAGCTCAATGGGAGTGCGTTTCACGGTACTATGCGGGTAATTGCGTAGGCTGACCAGAAGTAAGGATTGCCGATCTGATCAGTGGCAGTAGCCTGCACCGCTATCGGTACTGCACCGACCGGCGTTACGTCGGCAACCAGCGGAATGGTGAAGGTGCCAGCGTCACCAGCTGCCAGCAATCCAAGCTCAACTGACATGATCGAGCCACTGATGCTGCATATGCCGGGGACACTTGCACATGCGCTTGCACCAAATCCAAGACCGGCAGGAAGGACAACAGTGAGTTGCAGATTGCGCGCTGCGCCGGCAGTTGGTCCACTTGCCTGATTGGTATAATTGATCGTAAGGCCAAACTCACTTCCAGCTGGTACAGTCGCTACCGACGGCGTTACACCGAGCGTCAGTTCAGGGGCTGGCGGCGGTGTTAGATAGATCGGGACACCTGTTTGCCCTTCTTGTACGAAGTGGTTTTCACTCACAGAGCTGTTTGTACAGGTGACAATCTGCCACCAGCCTGGAGTCGGATATAGAATCACGTCACCACCACGCGTCGTTGCAGTACCGTTGTTCCATTGTCCATTAAACGATGCTGTGCCTGCAATCCCGCCACTCTGTCCAGTCGGATCGTAGAGCGAACCTGGCGGATAGTAACGTACCCATGATCGACCGGGGAACTCTCCTTCCAAATCAAAGTTGTGGAAAGCAACACTGCTTTGGTTTGGTGCTACATATTGATAGAAAGTCGTACAAACCGGCACTCCTGGTGCATGGCGCAGGCTTTGGCGTAAAATCCCTTGCACAATCTCGTCACCCGTGCCGGGAATACCATCGAGATCAACCGTTGGCGTGCTACTGCCAGCCCAACCACTACGCACTGCCCAACCATTAGTATCGTTATCAGGCACGCTTGCCAAGAGCAGATAGGTACCGCACGGTGTTGGCGTACCTATACCAGGAAGGCTGACCCACGTGGTCGAGTCGCCGGTGTTGGGCGCATAACTGGCGCTGGTGACCAGCGTACCGATCGTTGGTGGATAACCATCTGCAGCCTGCCACCCTGCCGGCATACGGTAGAGTGCAAAGGTTGCTGTTTCGGCACTGCCACGTATCACATCGTGCGTATTGGTAGCGGGATTTATGGATGGACTGAGCAGCTCAACGACTAATCCTCCGCTAAAACCACACGGCACATCAATCCTTACCACTGAAGCGCCATCGTTGGTGCCGTAAAAGTTCCAGCCGTAAGCATTGTAGTTAGGACCAGCGGTTTGCAACGCAGTCGGGTTTTGGGTCAACAACGCCGGTGTGGCATCGATAATGGTAACTGTAGCGATGACCGGATCGCCCAGAGTCGCATTGGTTGGATTGCTGAGTGCTATCAGGATGGTTTCAAACGGATCATCAGTGCCGCTATTGTTCAAGATTGAAATTGTGAAAGTCTGACTGGTCACGCCAGGCGCAAAACTAAGCAGACCACTGACTGGTATGTAGTCATGAGAGGGATTGGTGCCGTCACCAGGTTGAGCTGTGCCACCAGCGATCGTAGCATAATTGACAGTTACGGGACTGGTTGTTGCACGGCTCAGTGTAACGGTTACCGTAACATCGCCAGCGCTTTCGCTAACAAAGAGGTTACTGGCGGTAAAACTTACCGCAGGTGGATCGTCGTCACGGATAGTTCCTACACCTACGCTGTCGGTAAAGAGAACTGTCTCATCACTGACCAGGAGACTGGGTTGCCCAGGCATTGTAGGCCGCGGATTGCTCAAATTGACAATAAAGAACTCATCATCCTCTGAAATCGTATCGCCAATAACACCTACTGGTAACACCACTTGCCATTGCCCGGCAGGAATGGTCAATACCCCAGCAGTGGCATTGTAATCGAGTCCAGCTATGGCTGTACCATTAACTGTAGTATAGTCGACCAAGATATCGCGATCTGAAACTCGATTCAGTTGCACAATAAAGTTGCTGTTGGATACACCACTATTGCCTTCAAAGCGGGTTACGTCATTGATGCTGATGCGGACTGGTTCATTATCGCGGTTGATAACATCGAGACTCGCCAACGTGAGACCGTTGTAGAACGGATCGGCACTGATGGCAGGCGCGAACTGGACTGTAAATGGCTGATGACCATCTTCGAGGGCATCATCAACACCGCTGATCAACACGACCGCATCGAGATACCAGTTCGTACTATCGAAGATGATCGTATTTGGAGTGACAGCGCCCTCTGTCGAATCGCTTACCGAAATATTGATCTGAACTGGCGCAGTGGGTTGGCTAGACAACCGGATCTGGAATAGGATGCTGGAACCGTTTTCAGAAACGATCAGTGGCGCTAATAATTCACTGGTGATGAAGCCAGCCACATCATTATCAAGAATTGTTAATTCAATAAACGCTCCCACCAATCCGTCGTAGAAAGGATCGGCACTACTAGCCACATGCGACAGAAGCAGACTTTGCGGTGCTTCAGCAATGTTGTCATCAGGAACGAAAAGGGTGATAAGCTGTGGCACGTTCCAGTTGGCAGGAGTAAAGGTAATAGTCGCAGTAGGAACTCCATTCACCAACATGACGCCTTGACCATCAATTGTTATAGCAACATTTGCAGTTGGTTGAGTGGCGAGCTCGATCGTATAACCGATACTAGTTCCTTCAATAATTGTTAGCTCGGCTGCGCTGGGAATAATACCAGGAATATCATTATCGTTCACTGTTACCGGAAACTCAATTCCACTTAAACCATTGTAGGTCGGATCAGAACTGCTAGCAGCGTGCAAAACTATGCGCGTGCGTGCTGGCTGCGCAATTTGATCAATGTCTGGTTCCAAGACAGTGATAGTTTGCGCCACATTCCAGTTGCCTGGGGTGAAGGTCAAAGTGGCTGTAGCATTGCCATTGATGCGCAAGAAACCTTGCCCATCAATTGTTACCACAACATCATCAGTCGGTGCACTCGAGAGAGTCAGGGCGCAACTGCCGGGAACGCCTTCGACGATAGTCAGTGCTGTTGGGCTAAAGTTAAAGCCAGCGTTGTCATTCTCCAGAATCGTGATCGTGAACGGTTGCGGCGGCAGAGCGGCATAGATGGGGTCACCTCCACCCACCGTATGCATCAGGACGACTACATAGCTGTCACCAATCGGCGCCTCGTCGATCTGGTCATCGATGGCCTGGACACTTACCGTCTGGGGAGTATTCCACGTCGCTGCCGTGAAGGTGAGCGTTAGCACCGCCTGTCCGTTGAGTGTCAC
>JAINCM010000020.1:0-24545 GCA_036574065.1 Chloroflexus sp. | reverse complement strand
ACCGCGCTTTGTCAAGCAGGCCGTCCGTGGCCCGTGCGAGCGCATGCCAATGCGCTAAACCCGCTCTGTGCACTCAGGCGGCGCCGGTGCTGAATCCGGGATTTCTTGCCGTACAGCCAGCATCGTTTGGTGCATTAGTCCTCTCTTATGCCCGGCAAGAGTGGCGATCGAGTTTGGGATATGTGCAGGAATGGCGCACAACGATCGCTATCACGTGCACCTGCTTGCATGTAATTCATTATCAGGTGACACTACGTTGGGCACAGATACGCGCTACCGCTGGTGCACGTTGCATCAGCAGCTCGCGACTAGTCTAGACAACTTTGCGCCTACACGCCAGGCACAATCACGAGCGTGCTCACTCCTCTGTGGGTTTTTCTGCACACAGTGTTTGCTTGATCCTCAGCCCATTTCACCCGAAGCATGACCTGTTATACTATCGTACAGTTGCTGGCTACTGCCGAGGTTTGTATGTGGTTAGCTCTACTCTGGGCTTTGTGTGGATTGGCCCTTGTCGCCAGTTTTGGTGCTCACTGGTACCGCATGCACCGAGTTCCGCGCTTAGCATCGCCTTGCTTGCCGTCTGATCTGCCATTCATTTCGATCTTGATCCCCGCGCGTAACGAAGAACGTGCTATCCGGCGTTGTGTAACTGGGGCTCTTGCTCAGCGTTATCCCCATTTTGAAGTGATCGTTGTCGATGATGGTTCTACCGATCGCACACCCTTGATCTTGGCTGAGCTGGTAGCTACCGATCCACGACTACGCGTGGTACCCGGGCGCCCATTGCCGCCTGGGTGGGTTGGTAAGTGCAATGCCTGTCAACAGGCGAGTGAGGTTGCTATTGGTGCCTGGTTGCTCTTTCTCGATGCTGATACCGCACCAGCTCCTGATTTGGTGGCTGCACTCCTCTGTCACGCGTTGGCAACGAATGGCGATATGGTAACAATCTTTCCGTTTCTTGAACTGGGCACATGGGCCGAGCGCTTGGTGTTACCACCGTTTATCGCGCTGATCATGTCGATTTTTCCGTTCGAACGACTGGCGCAACCCGACGTGCGGCCCGAAGAGGTGCTAGCCAATGGACAGTGTATCTTTGTTCGCCGGGCTGCATACGACGCAATCGGTGGTCATAGCGCGGTACGGGGCGAAGTATTGGAAGATGTGCGTTTGGGTCAGGCGTTGCGAGCCGCCGGCTTTACTGTGCGGGGGGCAATCGGCATGGAGTATCTGTCAGTGCGGATGTATACCAGTGCAGCTGAGGTTGCCGAGGGCTTGATGAAGAATGCAGCGGCAGGTGTGCGAAGTGGTGGCTGGCGTTCATGGACCGGTATGGGGTTGCTGCTCGCCCAGGCTTACGGTCCACTATTGTTGATGGCTGGAGGTTGGCTTAGTGGCGGTCTGGCTGGTAGTGTGGCGCTAGGGGCTGGATTCTTAGCGTGGTTGGCTGGAATGTTCTTTTGGGGTCTGCTCTATCGTCGATTCTACCGTCTTAGTCCATTGTATGCCGTTCTCTGGCCAATCGGCTTGATGATGTATCTGTTGATCGCTGGTTACGGGATCTTACGTGTTCAGTCCGGACGTGGAGTGACATGGAAGGGGCGACGGTATGCGGGCTAGGGGGAGCGTAGGGTAAGTGACGAAGTGAAAGCGCTTGCGATGGCGGGCCGGGAGGTCCCGACCCGCGCGTGAGCGTACTTACGCCAGCTTGAAGTCAATGTGCAGGAAGCGACGTGTTACCGGATGGCGCTGCACCACGTAGATTACCACTGGGTAGGTTGTGCCTTCGATATCGAGCGTGAACGATTCGCCTTTGGGTACGGTGCGAAAGATTTGCTCGAAATCGCGCTCATTAATCTGGATGGCAGTGGTTTCAACCCCTTTGCCGTAAAAGTTAGCCGGTAGAATCCCTTCGCGGCGCAGAGTCTTGACCTTCTTGCCGAAAATATGACGGCGCTGAGCCGCCAACTTGACGTTAACCACAGTGTACCTCTCTTTGCTGATTACAGAGGGGAGAAGCCGGCCCCACACCGGCCCGAGACCCTCTCACGATCCAAGCAAATAGTATATCATATCTTCGCGGCTGTGTATGAATGAGGTGTGCAGTTGTCGACTCTGGCAGGCGAGCATACAATTGCTCTGGTTGCTGATGTGGCCGTGCGCGTGACATTGACCGGTCGCCAGCGTGACGGTCTGTTTTCCTATCGTGTCCCCGCGCACCTGCACGATCTGATAACAGTTGGTCATCTGGTCTGGGTTCCATTACGGCAACAGCCAGTACAGGGAGTTGTGTTGACACTCTCCCGGCGGTCAGCGGTCGGGCTGCGCGATCTCATCGATCTCGTTGATCCTGAGTTGTCGATTCCACCGTCGAGCCTTGCCCTTGCTCGCTGGGTAGCAACTACTTATTACGCTCCGCTGATGGCTGCCCTCGATCTTTGTCTACCACCAGGTATTGCTCGCCAGGCTGAGCCGACTTGGCGCGCGACAGCAATCGGCTTAAGTTGTGAACTCGGCGCGCTACCTGAACGCGAGCGTGCGATTCTCTTCTATCTCCGCCGCCACGGCGAACAACGTGAGTCGGAATTGCGCGCTGCTCTACGGGGCAGCGATGCCGATTTACGCGCAGCTTATCGAGCTCTGGCCGAACGTGGTTTGGTGGTACGTGGTCTGCAAATCGAGCCGCCACGCGTGCGTCCGCGTCGCGAGCATGTAGTGCAACTTACCATCACCGATCTAGCACAGGCACAAGAACAGCTGCACCGTGCTCCGCGCCAGCTTGCGGCGTTGCGCTGGTTGGCCCAACGGTCAGAGCCAGAGCCGCCGACGTTGACTGAGTTGCGACGGGCAACGGGCATTAACCTTGCTGGTGCGCAGGCATTAATGCGGCGGGGCTTCATTAGCATCGTTGAGCGTGAAGTCTATCGTGATCCACTGGCGACGCATATACCGTCACCGGATGTACCGCCACCTCTGACGTCTGCTCAGCGAACCGTGTATGAGACGATTGTGACGACATTGGAAGCTGGTACTGGCGGTTGTTTTTTACTTCACGGCATTACCGGTAGCGGAAAAACTGAAGTCTATTTGCGGCTGATCGCGCGTGCATTACGTCTGGGCAAACAGGCGCTGGTCCTGGCACCTGAAATTGCCCTGACTACTCAACTTGTGCGACGGCTGGCCGCACGCTTTGGGAATCAGTTAGCCGTACTGCACAGCGGTTTAAGCGATGGCGAACGGTACGATGCCTGGCGTCGGTTACGACGTGGGGAAGTTCGGTTGGCGATCGGAGCCCGATCAGCGCTTTTTGCGCCGTTGCCCCATCTTGGGCTAGTGATCGTCGATGAAGAACACGAACCAGGGTATAAAAGCGATACGGTGCCGCGCTATCATGCGCGTGATGTCGCTTTACAGCTAGCAGAGCTGGCCGGGGTGACGGTTGTGCTCGGCAGCGCTACACCGAGTGTTGAGAGTTTCTACGCTGCCCGAGCCGGTCGTTTGCAACTCTTGCAATTGCCCGAACGTATTGGCGGGCAGACTGGCATTGATGGTCTCGTTCACCCGCGTTCGCTACCATTACCACCAGTGCGCATCGTCGATATGCGCCAGGAATTGCAACAGGGCAATGCTTCGATTTTCTCGACAGCACTACAACATGCTTTGATCCAGACTCTAGAGCGTGGTCAACAGGCGTTGCTCTTTCTCAACCGGCGAGGAGCGGCATCGTTTGTCCTCTGCCGCGATTGCGGCTATGTCGCACGGTGTGATCGTTGCTTGATCCCGCTCACCGTGCATTATGACCAAGCGGCCGCTGCTGAAACTGGTGTGCAGACAGCGGTGCTCGTCTGCCATTCGTGTGGTCAACGTACCGCAATGCCGGTCGTTTGCCCGCAATGTCTGAGTCGGCGCATCCGGGCTATCGGTGCGGGGACGCAACGTGTTGTGGAAGCGGTGCAGGCACTCTGCCCCCATGCGCGCGTGGCGCGCTGGGATCGAGATAGCGCTACTGGTAAAGATGCCCACAATGTGTTGCTAGAGGCCATGTTGACGCGTCAAATTGATGTGATTGTCGGTACGCAGATGATTGCCAAGGGGCTAGATTTACCGTTAGTGACGCTCGTAGGAGTGATCTTGGCTGATACTGGTTTGCATCTGCCCGATTTTCGCAGTGGAGAACGTGCCTTTCAGCTTTTGACCCAGGTAGCCGGACGCGCCGGGCGGCGCAGTGACGGTGCCCAAGTCATTATTCAGACCTATCAACCTGATCATTATGCGCTACAAGCTGCCCGCGAACACGACTATCGCGCCTTCTTCCAGGAAGAGATTGCTTTCCGGCAGTCGTTGGCCTATCCACCATTTGGGCGCTTGGTGCGATTCGTGATTAGTGCTGCAAGCGAGGCTGTCTGTCAGCGACAGGCTGAACGCCTGGCATCTGCGCTCCGGTCTTATGTGAGCGCGCGTAATCTGATTGGCTGGCGACTTATTGGTCCAGCGCCTGCCTTCTTTCGTCGTCAGCGCGATCGTTGGCGCTGGCATCTCCTGTTACGGGTGCCCGCCGATACAACTAGTCACGCTCTTACTGCAGCGCTTGAGGCTGTAGGGCCGCTCCATGGGTGGATCATTGATATTGACCCGGTGCACGTATTGTGAGATGGCGCGGTGCCTTGATTGGCTCCAGCGACTTTTGGTAATGGATTGAGTTGCATAGCTGGTCGACGTAATAACAGACCGACGCTTAATAGCGTCGGCCTATTTATGGCGGCGAGTTGTAGGTAAATCTAGACGTGCTCGACGACGTTCTGCTTCGCAAATCGAGCTGTGCGGCGGCGCATACCAGCATCAAGCTGGGCGAAGAACTCATCAGGGGTGATGCTGGCAGCAGCGCAGGCGTCAGTGAAGCGTAGTGTGCTGCGGTCAATTCGATGCTCTCGCATGAGCGAGCGAGCCTCCACACCGAAAGTCTGCAATACCTCTTCAACTGTATATTGCTCGAAATTCCCGTTGCGCATAGTTGTGTTCCTCCGCTTGAGACTATCTTCGTCGTGACAGCTCTATCGCTAGTTGCGTCTTCATCGTACTAGATAATTTGCACAATTTCAAGGGGCTTCTATTTGTACATTTTGCACAAAACGTCGATAGCGCCGCCCCATAGTGCCCACTGCATGATGCGCTAACGTATCCTTGCGTAGGAGAGATGAGCTGGTGGGGAACCTGGTGTATTGCACCGAGCGAGTTGATCAAAGCAAAAATCCGCCAGTCCGATTGGCCTGAAAGTCTGGCGTCAATCGAACTGGCGGCTAAGGAAGTGCAAGGGTCGTTATGGTGTTGTGCGCATCACTACCGGTACGAAGATAAGATGCGACGTTGGTGCATTAGCGGGTGTCACCTTGGTGATGATCGGTACGAACAATCGCATTGGCTCTACAGACATCTCTATAGTCCGGCTGATCGTGAAGCCGTTGCTATCAGTCCCCAGGATGGTGAATGTATAGGTGCCAATTTGCGTGACCTGTCCCTCTATCCGACCATCGGGATGTAGGGTTAGACCAGGCGGCAACTGACCACTGACTTGATAGGTGTAACTACCACTACTGCCCGACACAGTCACTTGGGTTTGCAGCTGGCTACCAACCGCGATTGTGGTAGGCAAATTCAGTTCCAACTGAGGAGCTTCACCCGGATTGGTAGTGGGTGTCGCGGTAGGCGTGGCGGTCGGCGCCAGCGTGGTAGTCGGCGTCGTGGTCGGTGCCAGCGTAGCAGTCGGCGTCGTGGTCGGTGCCAGCGTAGCAGTCGGCGTCGTGGTCGGTGCCAGCGTGGTCGTCGGCGTCGTGGTCGGTGCCAGCGTGGCAGTCGGCGTGGCGGTCGGTGCCAGCGTGGCAGTCGGCGTAGCGGTGGCCGTGACCGTGGTCGCCGGCGTGGTCGTTGGGGCAGCAATGACCGTTCCACTGGGCACGGCGGTGATGGTGACCGTGGTCGCCGGCGTAGCGGTGGCCGTGACCGTAGTCGTCGGTGTAGCGGTGGCTGTGACCGTGGTCGCCGGCGTAGCGGTGGCCGTGACCGTGGTCGCCGGCGTGGTCGTTGGGGCAGCGGTGACCGTTCCACTGGGCACGGCGGTGATGGTGACCGTAGTCGTCGGTGTAGCGGTGGCCGTGACCGTGGTCGCCGGCGTGGTCGTCGGGGCAGCGGTGACCGTTCCACTGGGCACGGCGGTGATAGTGACCGTAGTCGTCGGTGTAGCGGTGGCCGTGACCGTAGTCGTCGGTGTAGCGGTGGCCGTGACCGTAGTCGTCGGCGTGGTCGTTGGGGCAGCAATGACCGTTCCACTGGGCATGGCGGTGATAGTGACCGTAGTCGTCGGTGTAGCGGTGGCAACTACTGTTGTAGTTGGGGCTACTGTTGCTGAAGGGGCAGGGGTGACAGTCGGAGACGGTGTAGCCGAGGGACTGGGAGTCGGCGCCGGATCAAGATTGGTCAGGCTAAAAGTGACGCTGGCACTGCCCACACTAGCTGTAACGGTATACGCTCCGGCGTTAGTATTCGCTTGCACTGAAACCGTCGCCAAGCCGTTGGCATCGCTAAACGCGCCGTTGCCATCAGGAAAGACAGCGCTGGCACCACTGGTAGGTGCGGTGAAGGTTACGTAGACACCCTGCAGAGGATTTCCATACTCGTCACCTACCCATACCTGAAGCGGTTGAGCGAAGCTTGTGTTAACCAGCGTACTTTGATTGTTGCCATCGCGCAGCTCAAGCATGATGAGCGGTAAAGCGCGCAAAGTAACTTGCTTGTTGGTATAGCGGATCTGGAAGGGATAGCCTCCCACGTGAATGACTGCCCCGGGTGGCAAATCCCGGAATGTGCCCACAATGTCGCCAGTGGTGTTCTGCTGATGAACAATTACCCATTCATCACCAGGAGTTGGGGTGTATCCCGGCACGAGATCCAACAGCAATTCAGCGCCAGCAGGATTGTTTCCGCCTGCGAGTTCAATATTGGCTGCTCGTGAATGAACCAACTTATCACCACCTGGTCCAATCTCAAAGTGCAGGCGAATGTTCGGGCTATGGAGGCGTACTCCATCACCATTCCCTGCTACTGTCAATGTTCCCTGACCACGGATCACATTTCCGGTAGCTAGGTCGCGCTGATCACCGATACCAATATCACCACCGTCAGAAGTGGCATTGTAGACAATGGCACCCACGGTACCAGTGCCGTAGAGGTTGAGACGGCCACTTTCGTTGCGCACGAAGCCGCTTGCTGCGCCAATATTCTTGGTGCCGGCCAGATTAATGGTCAAATCACCAACGCCCCCTTTGCGTAGGTTGCGTCCACCAGCCGGATCTGTCACTCCGCTAAAGGTGACGTCGCCTTCCACAATGATGAACCGATTACCAGATAACGATGGTGTTCGTTCGGCGCCAACAGAGTCAATTCACCTTCGCCAGTTTTGGTAATGCCGCCGCTACCGCGCAACAGGTTGTTGGGGCTAATCAGACTCAGACCACTGTTGGCTGCAATATCAAACGAGACAGTTTTTTGCAAATCAATTGTTGCTTCAATGCTATGATATCCCTTCAGAACTCGGATAGTACCGGCGCCGGCGGGTGGGAAAAATATGCTGCCACTGCCCGTTAGCGTATACGGTATCGAACTATCGAAGCGAATTTCGCCAATTTCTACTTGTCCACTAGGTAGCGTGATCACGCGTGGTGCCGGTGCCTCTGGGAAGATCGCAATATCATTACGATCTTGCGGTACACCGTTGCTCCAGTTTGCTGAGTCATTCCAGTTCCCGCTGTCGGCATTCCAGGTGCTGCTGGCTGCCAGCACGGGCACGATGGCTAGTGACCAGATGACAAGCATGGCGATCATTGTAAGGAACGAGGATAATGCTCGTTGCATCGGGCGTGCCATGGCTCTCTCTCCAGCAGAGATACAAAACGATGGAGCAAACTGTTTTAACCGAATAATAACCGTCGGGTGAACCGAAGCGTTACCGAAATCGGCGCTCGCTGCCAAGAGGTGAAGCATTTGTAAAAAACGTTGCAATGACGCCTGCACTGTAGTCGAGTTGAAACCGTCTAGTCGCGTTAGGAAGGGCTTTCCATTTCTGCTAACAGTGGTAACAGCGGTGTAGCTCTGCAAAGCGAGTCGTTCATCTTTAACAGATATTCATCCAAAAAATGAATATTTTGTTAACCTACTGAGGAGACGGCGGTGCTTTTTCGAAGGTTTGTAATACGTATATCTGTAGTAAAAAAAGGAAGAATTTCAACAATGGCGCCAAAATCAGTCATTCAAGGGGTGCTGTCCGCAATTGCAGCTTACACATTGTGGGGGTTGTTGCCGGTCTATTGGAAGGCATTGCACGGTGCTGATGCGATCGAAATCCTTGCCCATCGCATGGTCTGGTCGTTACTGTTTCTCCTTGGCGTGTTGGCGATGCGGCGCCAGTGGGGTTGGTTACAGATTCTCTATCAGCAACGCCGGTTGTGGTTGATCTATCTGGCGAGTGCACTCTTATTGGCGGTTAACTGGGGAGTCTACGTCTGGGCCGTGCAGATCAATCGGGTGGTTGATGCTAGTCTGGGGTATTTTATCAACCCATTGGTCAGTATTGCGCTGGGCGTCATCGTGTTGGGTGAGCGTCTTCGACCAGCGCAATGGCTGGCTATTGCGCTGGCGTTCGTGGGTGTAGCCTGGCTGACCTACACTGCTGGTACGTTGCCGTGGATTGCGTTGGCATTAGCGTTTTCGTTCGGCTTGTACGGTTTGCTGCGCAAGCAGACGCCGCTCGGTTCATTTGAAGCGTTGACAGTGGAGACGCTCTGGATGTTGCCACTGGCTATATTTTGGTTGAGCTGGCTGATAATTGAGCGGGGTGGCATTCATCACGATGCGATGCTATGGGGTTTGCTAATCAGTACGGGTGTGATCACTGCAGCGCCGTTGCTTTTTTTCGGTTCGGCTACGCGTCGCATTCCACTAACGACAATTGGTATTTTGCAGTATCTGGCCCCAACGCTTCAGCTTTTGCTAGGGGTGCTGGTCTACGATGAACCGTTCTCAACAGCGCAACTATTAGGGTTCAGTGCCATCTGGGTTGCGCTTGCTGTCTACACCACCGACAGTTTGCTGACAGCGCGACGGTATCAGGCGTTCGCACCACAGCAACCGACACGCTGATAGTACTGTTGTAATCGTTCGCCGTCGTCAAGATCGAAGGCTAGTGTCGCCGTACTAATCAGGCGGACGCGCAGACCGAGGCGTTGGGCTGCTTCCAGATGGCGGACAGCACTCTCATCACCAAATGCAAATGGCAACGTGGTGGGTAAATGCAGAGCAAGTGCGTTGGTGCCGCGCTGGCTCTGATCGGGGGCTAGCACTAGATCGGATTCATCCAGGGCATCGATCAGCAAGTTTATGTCGGTGGGGGTAAGGAAGGGCAAATCGCCAGCCACCACGATCATCGCGTGCGCACCAGCAGCTTGTACGCGCGTGCGCGCAGCAACCAGCGTGGCATTCAACTCTTCGTACTGATCAGGTATGTACCCACTGTTGAGTGAGCGCGCCAGCGCTGCTATGATCGGATCGGCACTGGTTAGCCAGATGGTGACAGGGGTAGTCTGTTGCGTGACAGCCTGTTGAGCAGTAGTAACGACGTGAGTTGCCAGTGCCACCACCAGTCGCTGGCGTGCTTCGGGATCAAGCAGGTTAGTCAGCCGAGATTTTGCCAATGTGAGGCGCTTAATCGGAATGACGATGCTGATCACCAGTCTATCCTCTAACCGGTTGAAACCGCCACCCCGGCGAGTTCTAGAGTTGCTCGGGCCAGGGCCATCTTTTCAGGCAAGCCACGCATAATGGTGTCAGTGACCAGTGGTTTGATACCGAGGGCCTGAATTGTCGGAGCGAGGTCTACGTCTACGTGGTCGATAACTATTCCATCGAGTAAATCGGCGTATGCTTCAGCTACGCCTGCCGCCGTCGGTTTCATACCGGTCGCAACCATCATTGGCACTGCCGGGCCTTTGATGGCTACCCCACCAACAATCGGACTGATCGCGACAACGGGCGCTGCACTTGTTGCAATCGCCGCGCGCACGCCCGGAATGGCCAGAATTGGCCCCACACTCACCACCGGGTTACTTGGTGCAATGATGATTGCCTTGGCACTGGCCAATAGATCGAGCAGGCCCGGCGCTGGACGCACGGGACCTGCGCTATGGAGCCGCACGCCACGCACGGCCGGTTGGCACCGTTCACGGACGAAATACTCTTCAAAATGCAGCTCACCGCTATCGGTGAGAATGTGAGTAGGCGCCGGGTCGTCACTCATCGGTATGATCCGTACTGTCACTCCCAACGCCCGCCGAATCTCGTCGGCTACCTGCGAGAGAGTTGCGCCAGCTCGTAGGCGTGCTGTGCGGTAAATGTGTAGGGCCAGGTCGCGATCGCCAAGAGTAAACCATGTTGGTGCACCAAGCCGACCAAGCCATTGCAGACACTCCGTAGTGTCACCTGCAATCCCCCAGCCTTGCTTACGGTCAATAACTCCGGCCAGTGTGCAGGTGACGATGTCGAGGTCAGGGGCAATGTGCAATCCATGTAAGATGAAGTCGTCGCCAGTGTTAACCACGGCGACGATACGTTCTGGTGCAACGACGGCGGCCAGTCCTTCCAAAAAACGAGCGGCGCCTACGCCGCCAGCGAGAACAACAATCATATCTAATGCTCTATATGCGCTCGCGTAAGCCTTGCATTGAAGACATTGACGCCCACTTCACTTATTGTATCACCGTTAAAGGTGATTGGCTCATTAGACCAAAAGCAATGCACAGACGGGCAGGAGCGATACTCCTGCGCGCCTGTGCCTTACTAGAAGAGCAGGTTGGCGAGACGACGGCGGGCCGGACCTACCAGTGGATGTTCATCACCGAGCAAGGCGAAGAGGGCTAGCAATGCCTTACGCGCGCCATCATCCCGAAAGGCGCGGTCGCGCCCAACCAGTGTCAACAAATGCTCGATTGCCGTTGCGTAATCGCTACGCCGGACAGCGGCAGCAGCCTGGCGGAAAAGACCCTCGCTGCCCTCGGCCGGTTCATCTGGCGCATTGACCAGGTCAGCGATGGCCAAGCCAGCGATAGCCCGGCTGCTGAAGGTACTGCTCGCTGGCACCTGCTTTAGAGTGGTGATCCCTTCTGGATCGCCGCGTAGAGTGAGCAAGCGGCCGAGATTGAAGAGTGCGGTCTCGTTCTTGGGATCCTGCCCCAAGATCAAGCGGTAGCGAGCGATCGCCTCGTTGGGGTTGCTCGTTTCGAGCGCCTGCGCCATCGCTAGCAGGTCGGCGTGTCGATCGGGAATGATGCGTTTCAACCAAGTTCGTACCTGGCTTTCGGGCAGAGCGCCAGTAAATTCATCAACAATCTTGCCTTGATATACCGCTTTCACCGCCGGGATGCCCTGCACCCGAAACATCTGGGCCAGGCGGGGGTTCTCGTCCACATTGATCTTGGCCAGCACCCATGTGCCGCCGGCTTCGCGTGCCAGTCGCTCGAGGGTTGGGCCTAATACGCGGCATGGACCGCACCACGGCGCCCAGAAATCGATCACCACTGGCGTGGTTTGCGAGCGCTGCAATACTTCGCGCTCAAAGGTGGCTTCAGAAACCTCTATTACCGCCGTCTGTGCCGTCATTGTCTTCATATCAGCGACCATGCCTGTTCTCTCCTTGCCCTACGTATTGTGTGCCGTTGTTACCGTCTTGTGGTGTACCAGAAAGCTGTTGTATCGATATCTGCAAAACGTAAGAAGTGTGTCAACATTTAGCGCTGTTGCAATTCCTGGCGCAAGAGCAAAACGTAGCCAACCCCAACAATCGCTGCGAATGTGAACCATTGGAGTGCATAGCTCAAATGGGGTCCTTCATCGATCCGGTATGGATCGGGCGGTCGTGGCAAGTTGGCACTACCATCAGGGATTTGCTCTAAGAAGAGTGGTAACAGCGGCACCGCAACCTGTTGCTGGATTGCCGGTACATCGACCCGTAGCCAGGCGTTGATGCGAGTTTCACCTGGCAAGGGTAAGTCACGCCCGGCCAGTAGACTATCAGGCCGAAGCTGGGGGGCGCGCGCAATACCTTCGATGGTAACTGGACGCGTAACGGCAAAGGCCGTCGTTGCGCCTTGTGCAGATGGGATCCAGCCCCGATCGACCAGCACAGCGTACTCGCTGTCTGCCAGCTGAAGGGGGGTCAATAGGTGAACCCCGTCCACTCCGCTATCCGAGCGTCGTCCACGAAGCACGACACTCTCGTCGTTGCGAAACGTGCCGCTGACGATTACCCGTCGTCCGATAACATCAGCCGGATTAGTGTTCGGCGTCAATAGCAGCGCTGGTTGCGCCAGCGCCGCCAAGCGAGCAGCGTTTTCCGCCCGTCGTTGTTCGAGTCGATCAAGTTGCCAGAAGCCAAGGATCAGCAATGTTGTTATGATTACCAATGCAAACAGATGTTTGACAATCCACCATCCACGAATGAGGCGGTGAAAGGTTGGTAGAGTTGTTGTCGTCATAAGCTGGTAACTCCCTTATCCATTCATAATGATGATGGAATTTGGGTAGAGGTAACACCAGCCCGTACCCAACTTGTATGATACCACTCATTACGCTATGAAACCGCACCATCGTATGCTCGCCTGAGCCGGGAACCCAGCGTGAACATAGCTGGCAAGAGCATCTATACTTTTGGCTGCGGAGCGGCATAGGCTTGACCGACGGACTATCCACACCGAACGATTGTCTTCTCAACTATCCTCGCTATCCTCGCTAGCTGGTGGCGGTATGGTATACTTGCGCTAACAGCGTGAGGAGGAAGCGACAATGAAGCGAGTCGTAAGTATTAGCCTCGGTTCGGCTCAACGCGACTATCAGATCACCGTAACGGTGCTGGGCCAGCATGTTGAAGTGCGCCGGATTGGCACAAATGGTGATGTAGCACAGGCAATGGCGCTGGTGCGAGAGTTTGATGGCAAGGTTGACGCGATCGGTCTCGGTGGTCTGACGCCGGTCTTTCGCATCGGACGCGCTCGTTATCCCCATCAGGAAGCGATTCATATTGCTGCCCAGGCGCGACGCACACCAGTTGTTGATGGCGGTGTGGTCAAAGCTACCCTCGAGCGGTGGGCGATTGCTCAGGCAACCCGCCAGATTCCTAATCTGCTCCGCTACAAGCGGGTGTTGATTACTAGCGGCGTCGAACGGTATCAGCTCGCGGCGGCCATCAGTCAGTATGAGCCTGAATTACGCTTTGCGGACCCAATCATTCACGCTGGGATCCCTTTTCTGCCTCCGCCGCGCTCGCTTGAACAGCTCGAACTCTACGCAGCGACAGCATTGCCTCTCCTCGCGCTGCTGCCGTACCGTTTTCTGCATCCAGTTGCGCTTGGTCAGGAAGGACACGACCCTCGCGCTGTTGCACTCTTCCAGTGGGCAGATGTCATTGCTGGTGATTTTGCCTTTATCCGCCGGTTTGCTCCGTCTGATCTGACGCGTAAGACTGTTATTACTGATGATCCAGCCCCTGCCGAGATCGAAGACTTGCGTCGTCGCGGGGTTACCACCCTGGTCACGATGACTCCACCGCTCAGCGATGAGCGACCCTTCATCGCCGCCGATGCAATCGAAGCGGTTATCACCGCTATCACCGAAAGTCTGCGCCAACCTGGTGATGCCGAGGTGATCGAATTTATCACTGCCGCGAACTGGGGGCCGACGATCCAGAACCTTAATCCGCGTCCAAAACCGCGCTTCGCGTTTGTGATTCACCCGCTGCGTACCGAATTGATTGCCAATCACCGCCTTTTCCGCTGGACACGCTATCTGCCGCCGCGTCTAGTAGAGTTGGTCGCGGCTGAGTTTCCTCCCCTCTATCTATCGCGGATTCGTGGGATCCGCTCGAAGGCCACAGGTGAAGAGGTCGAGGGAGTGTTGCTGACGTTAGGTGCCACCCCACGTGAGATGATGCGTCGCCCCCCGAGCTTTACCTACCGGCGGCTGATCAAGGCTGCGCGTATGGCCGAGCGCATGGGCGCGCAGATTATGGGGTTGGGTGCCTTTACGTCGGTCGTTGGGGATGCTGGTATTACTGTAGCACAGAAGGTTGATATCGGAATTACGTCGGGTAACTCGCTGACAGTCGCGGCGACGCTCGAAGCAGCGAAGCAGGCTGTGCTGCTGATGAAGGGTGGTCGACCGGAACGGCTGCGTGCAGTGGTGATCGGCGCCACCGGATCGATTGGTGCGGTCTGTGCACGTCTGCTGGCTCAGGCGGTGCACGATGTGATCTTGGTGGCACCGCGCGCCGAGCGTTTGATTGCCCTCAAGAAACAGATTGAGGCCGAGACACCGGGCGCGCGGGTGGTGGCTGCTACCTATGCCGATGCGTATATCGGGGATGCCGATTTGATTATTACCACCACCAGCTCCCTGACTGGTAAAGTGATCAATATCGATAAACTCAAGCCAGGTGCAGTGGTGTGTGATGTAGCGCGACCGCCCGATGTGAAAGAAGAAGATGCGCGTCGCCGCCCCGATGTGTTGGTCATTGAAAGTGGTGAGATTATTCTGCCTGGTGAGCCAGATTTTGGTTTCGATATCGATATGCCGCCCGGCACTGCTTACGCTTGCCTAGCCGAGACAGCGTTGCTGGCGATGGAGGGCAAGTTCGAAGACTATACGCTGGGGCGCAATATTGAGATCGAACGGGTGAAAGAGGTGTACCGGCTGTGGAAGAAACATGGACTGGAGCTGGCCCGTTTGCGCTCGTTTGGTGTGTATGTGACCGATGAGATGATCGCTGAAAAGCGTCGTCTGGCAGATGAACGTCGGCGACAGTTGGGTCTGCCGGCAGAAAAAGTGCTAAATACTGCAGAATGAATCAATCGCTCGAATGGGTAACGGCGGTGCCGGAGCAACCACGACCGGCACCGCCGGTGATGTTGGTGCATGGCGCTTGGCATGGTGCCTGGTGTTGGGTTGAACGAGCGTTGCCTGATCTGGCGGCGCGTGGCTTGACTGCGCATGCAATCAGTCTGCGTGGACACGGGGCTAGTCCGCCTGCCAAGTGGTATACGACGATTTGCTCGTATGTACGCGAAGTGGCTAGCGCAGTCGCTTCGTTGTCGGTACCTCCCATTCTGGTCGGGCACAGTGCTGGTGGCTATGTGGCCCAGTTACTGATGACCGGTCGGTGTGGCTTGCTACCAATGCTGGCAGGGGTAGTGCTCTTGTGCAGCTCGCCGGTGTCTAGTCCCGCTTACTTTATCCGGCGTTGGCGTGAAGGTCGGCCAATGGTCGATATCCGCGCTCTATTGCGGCGTGAGCCGGCGGCTGTACGGGCTGCCCTCTTTCGTCCAGATATTCCAGCCGCCGATCTCGAGCGCTACCGGCAGCGTCTGGTCAGTGAACCACCACTGGTCACAATAAGCAGTATGCTGATCCGCCCCCGGCCCGAGCGTTGTCGGGTGCCGGTGATCGTGATTGCTGCCGGTTGCGATGCGATCTTTGATCTTACTGCTCAGCAGGCGTTGGCTGCAGCCTATCGCGCCGAATTGTTGATCGTACCTGATGCGCCTCACGACATCATGCTCGATCCGAGCTGGTCAGCAGCTGGTGCGGCGATTGCTCGTTTCGCCAGTTCTTGCTGGCAAACACTCGCTCTTTCCACCGCCTCGATGTAAAGGGAAAAATCGCGCAATGTCACCCTCGCAACCAGTCGTCGTTGTCAACGATCTGACTAAGACTTATCAAGTTCCTGAGCGTGACGCCGGTTTACTAGCGGCAGTTCGTAGTCTGGTACGGCGTCGCGTGCGACTCGTGCAAGCAGTTGCCGGTGTCAGTTTCACGATCCATTCCGGTGAAGTAGTTGGTTTTCTAGGGCCCAATGGGGCTGGTAAAACGACTACGCTCAAGATGTTAACCGGTCTACTCCATCCAACCAGCGGCGAAGCGCGGGTACTAGGTTACATCCCAGCTCGGCGGGAATCGGCTTTTCTACGCCAGATTACGCTGGTTATGGGTAATCGTAACCAGTTGCAATGGGATTTGCCGGCCCTTGATTCGTTTGAGCTGATCCGGGCTATTTATCGGTTACCGTCTAACGAGTTTCGTGCAACCCGCGATGAGCTGATCGACCTACTGGAGGTTGGCGATCTGGTGAAAAAGCCGGTGCGCAACCTTTCGCTAGGAGAACGGATGAAGATGGAGATTATTGGCGCCTTGCTCCATCGGCCCCGGGTGTTGTTTCTCGACGAGCCGACACTGGGGCTCGATGTAACTATGCAGCGCCGCATTCGTGCCTTCATCGCTGAGTACAATCGCCGTACCGGTGCCACGGTAATGCTGACTAGTCACTACATGGCTGATGTCGAGGCCCTCTGTCGACGTGTGATTGTCATTCACCATGGTCGGGTGTTGTTCGATGGTCTGCTCAGCGGTTTGGTTGAGCAGTTTGCCGCCTACCGCACGCTGGTCGTAACTCTAGCTGAACCCAGCGTTCATCAAGTAGATCTGGCTACCTTTGGCAAGGTAATCGCTCATGACGGCTTACGGTATACTCTGCGGGTCCCCAAAGTGACTACACCGCACGTTACAGCTCGTTTGCTGGCTGAGGCCCCGGTAGTCGATCTGGTCGTCGAAGAACCACCTATTGATGATGTGATCGAGCGAGTTTTCGCAGTTGAGGCCGCAGAAGCGTGCTAACGTTTACCGAGACCTAAGAAAGCTACGTCCACTCATGTTGCCCATGCTTGATTTCTACCGTTCAGCAATGCGGTTGTCGATGCTGGTTCAGTTCCAGTATCGGACTGCAAACTATTTCTACATGATCGGCATGATTGCCGAACCTATCATCTATCTGGCGGTCTGGAATGTGGTTGCCACGGCGCAAGGCGGTACTATTGCCGGCTATGATGCTGGCGCGTTTGCAGCCTACTACATCGTCTGGACGCTGGTGCGCAATATGAATATTGTCTTCACGCCATACGGTTGGGAAGAGCGTATCCGATCCGGCGAGCTGTCCGGCTTACTCTTACGTCCGCTCCACCCGCTTCACTACGATATAGCCTTTTTTGCTGGTTGGAAGGTGGTGGTCATTGTGTTGTGGCTGCCAATCGCGGCTATCCTGACCTGGCTCTTCCAACCTGCCTTGGCGCCAACGTGGCTTGAAAGCGGCGTCTTTGTCGTAGCGATCTGGGGTGCATTTTTGATCCGGATGATGTTTCTCTGGTTGCTGGGTTTGATCTCATTCTGGACGACACGCGTAGCTGCTATTTATGAACTGTTTTTTGCTTTTGAACTTTTCCTCTCTGGACGTATTGCGCCGTTGGTGCTGTTTCCCGATTGGGTGCAAGCCTTGGCTGATTGGTTCCCTTTTCGTTGGACATTTGGCTTTCCTATCGAGGCATTGATCGGTCAGTTGTCGTCGACTGCGTTACTGTCCGGTCTGGCTATCCAGGCTGGCTGGATTCTGGTGGGCTGGGGGTTGGTTATGCTACTCTGGCGGCAAGCGCTGCGTCGCTATACCGCAGTGGGGAATTGAACAGACAATGGAACTCGCGCGATTGATTGCTGTCTTTGCCCGGATTGGTATCCTCAACGAGTTGCAGTACCGGGTTAACTTCTTCTTTCAGATCCTCGAGTCGGGCATTAGCCTGCTCACTGGCCTGATTGGATTGGCCCTGGTCTTTCGTCATACTACCGCCCTGGCTGGCTGGACACCAGCAGAATTACTGGTGGTGATGGGCATCTACGTGTTGATGAGCGGCGTCGTACAGTCTGTCATTCAACCAAACATGGTGCGCCTGGCACAAGATATCTTTGATGGCAAATTCGATTACATTCTCACAAAACCGGTAGACGCTCAGCTCCTTGTCAGCATCCGCGAGTGGCAGGTTTGGCGCTTTACCAACGTAGTGTTGGGATTGTTGGTGATTACTGCAGGACTGATTTGGCGTCAGGTTGAGCTAGATCTCTGGCAAGTAGTCATCTTTATTGGCACGCTCTTCTGTGGAATGCTGGCGCTCTATTCATTCTGGTTGATTTTAACCACCACCAGTTTTGTGATCGTTCAGATCGAAAATCTGATCAATTTGTTTGAAGGACTTTTCGCAGCTGGGCGTTGGCCGGTCAGCATCTACCCGGGATGGTTGCGTGCTCTGCTCACCTTTGTCGTACCGGTAGCGTTCGCGGTCACTGTACCTGCCGAAGCGTTAACTGCCCGCCTCTCCGGAGCAACTTTGGCGCTGGCCATAGGGGTCAGTGGTAGTCTGTTTGTGATTGCCCGTCTCTGTTGGCGCTGGGGCCTAAGCCGTTATAGTGGTGCGAGCGCTTGAAGTAAGCGAGTTCTGTTTCACTTTGGTTGGGTGGTCTGGAGAGCGTTATCAACCAGGGAGTAGAATCACGTTGCTTCGGCTCGCTCGTGTACCATACTCTATCTTCCCAACACCAATTCGTTGTAGATGGGAAGCCAGTTCTTCTGACGCCCCATCTACCATAATTCATAACCTGATTTATGCGCCCTTCAACAATGTTTCCAGCATCTGTTCAGGAGCCTGCACAGTGACAACTTCGCCCTGGACCGTCGTTTCGCCCGCAGCTTCGATCCAAGCCTCGACAACAATCTTGCGACCAGCCATCTCTTTGACCCGACCATAAATGAGCAGTTCTGGGCCAAGGGGGGTGGGACGCAGAAAATTGACCCGCAGCGCGGCGGTAAGATAGCGGAGATAGGGAGCAGTGCCTGGTTCACGTCCAGCCGCGGCATAAGCTGCCGCCGCAGCAGTACCGGTGCCGTGGCAATCGATCAACGAAGCGAGCAACCCACCGTAGACATAGCCGGGTATAGCGGTGTGGTAGGGTCGTGGTGTAAAGCGGGCAACTGCTTGTTGGCCGTCCCAGATGCTCTTGATCTGTAAGCCGTCTGGGTTGAGCCGACCACAACCGTAACAGTGACTTAATTCAGCAGGATAGGTGTCTTGAATGGCGTTCATACCAGCTCCGTTGTACTGTTGGATTGGTCATTACCGGCGCAGATAGATCCATGCTGACGGGCCGCGATTGCCCATTACGACAGTTTCACCGGGGACGAATCGTTCAACTGTGAAATACTGGCGTAATGCCTGCATGAGCAATGAGTGTTCGATACTAGTTTTTAGCGTCTCTGTGCTAGGATGATCGCTGTGGCGCAGATGGGCAAAGAATACGAACAACCCGCCTGGTCGTAGTAGGCGTTGCACTTCGTTCAGATAGGCGTGCAATTCCGTTTCGTTGAACCCATGCCCACAACCTACATCGATAGCCAGATCGTATGGCCCACTTAGGAAAGCCAGATTGGTCGCATCGGCGACGAACAGTCGCACTCGATCAACGACGCCAGCGGCAATTACTCGTTCGGTGGCGATAGTGATCGCTTCTGGCACGAAATCAACGCCATCAACCTGCCAACCGGCCCGTGCTAGCCAGATGCAGGCTCTACCAGTACCGCAACCCAGATCAAGGGCGCGTCCTGGTGGGAGCTCTCGACTCAAAGCAATAATTTCAGGCGGTGGTTCGGGGTGATCCCAGGGAATTTCGCCACTAAGATAGCGGTCTCGAATGCGGTGGAAGCGCTCCGACATTGTTCGTCCCTACCAGATATTGCCAGATTGAACTCAAAGGATGTTGGGGCTAGATTGTGCAGTGCAACGTTCGCGCTTAACGTTCCTGCCGTGAACGCTTTAGAGCGCGTTCAATATCGCGTGCCGCGTCGCGCCGGGCGATATCGTCACGCTTGTCATAAATCTTCTTACCGCGCGCGACTCCTAACTCCACTTTAGCGCGGCGGCCTTTGAAATAGATCTTCAACGGCACTAGTGTCATCCCTTTCATGCGCACCAAGCCGTTCAGACGGTTAATTTCGCGCCGGTGTAGCAAAAGCTTACGGGGTCGCATTGGATCGTGGTTAAAGTATTTCCCAGATTGCTCATACGGGGCGATGTGCGCATCGTAGAGAAAGACTTCATCATCAATAACGCGGGCAAAGCTACCCCGGAGGTTGACCCTACCAGCGCGGACCGATTTAATTTCACTGCCAGAGAGCACAATGCCTGCTTCAATCGTCTCTTCGATGTCGTAATCGTGGCGAGCCTTACGGTTTTCGGCAACCACGCCGAGATGGTTGTTTTTCGTTGCCATGTTATTACTGTTCGCGCTGTGATTGATACATCAGCTGCTCGATTGCGCTACCCAGGCCGATTGTTGACCAGAAGAGCGTTGCCATATGGCTAAATTCGATATTAAAGAAATAGTGGTCTGCCAATCCGACGGCCAGCGCTGCCACAATAGCACCCTGACAGCCGAGCAGCCAGCTGGCCGCTTCATCGTCGAGTTGGTTTAGGAGCCGCAGGCTACGACTAAACCACAGGCTCATGAGACCAAGAAAGACTCCCAATCCAACCAGACCCATACGCTGACCGATCGCCAAATAGATACTACTCACCCCTGCCGAAAGATCGAGATCAGGCGCCTGCCCAAACCCGATGCCGAATACCGGGTAACGTTGGATGATGGCGATGGCATTAGCATATTCATTGAGCCGCATCTGTTGTGCCTGATCGCGGAATTGCACGCCAGAGAGCACCCGCTTGCTGAATTCGTCGGCGTAACCGAGCCCAAAGAGCAAGATGGCGCCTAGGATGCTCACTGCAATCATGTGCCGCCAGAGGCGGCGATAGCGCACAGTGGCGAGAAAGGCAGCCGCGATAATCAGGCCAAACAGAGCAGCACGGGAAAAAGTGAGCAAAAGTGTCAGCACCTGCAATCCACCGAGGATCGCCAGCAGCCAGCGGGGTAAGATAGGGCGCGGTGCGGCCAGTTGAGTGAGAGTGAGCACTGCTACCAGGGCGAGCATACCGCCAAAGCTGTTCGGATCGACACCCAGGCCAATCGCCCGTTCTAATCCATTGGGGTCATCTTCGACATAACGCAAGACCCGTCCACTAGTCGGATAACCGATCCGGCCCAGTGCGACCAGCAGTTGCAGTGCGATTGGATCGGGCAAGGTCCACAGGATCAGCCCAATCAGTGCCGACAGCCCACCAACGACAATTAGAGTGCGCGTAATGAGACGAGTGGTGTGACGGTCACGAACGCAATTGATCACTGTGAAGTAGCAGAATATGCCCAGGACAAACTTGGTGTAATTATGGAGCGTTTGCGGATCGGGTAATCCGCGTGCTCCTAACACCAATGAAAAGAGGGTTAGGCCCAGAAAGCCGATCAAGGGTAGACCAAGCGAACCGAACCGGACGTCATAGGTATCCGAGCGGGCCAGCGCCCGTAACAACCAGACGGTGTTGAGGGCAACCAGCACGAGGGTAAGAAAGTTCGGCGTGATAATGGCCTTAAACGGCAGCGTACCGAACGGGATCACGGTTGCAACCGCCAGCATTGCAATTAAGCCGGCTTTAACGCTGACCAGTAGGGCAATAGCGATCGTTACTGCAAGCAGTCCGGCTATAGCGTAAAGCGGCCCGAGAGCAGTTATTCCGCCGATCAGGCCGCCAGCGCAAAGGGCAAGACTAGCTATGACCACAGGCGATTGCACCAACCGGTCGCGCCAGGTTGGCGATGACGAGGCCAGCTTAATGGACATACGGCATATCGGAAATACGCATCAGCTTATCCCAGCGATGGGTGGCTTCAATGTAACGCACAGTACCTGACCGCGAGCGCATCACCACGCTGTGGGTGCGGGCGCCGCCGCCGAAGTATTCTACGCCACGCAAAAATTCGCCGGAGGTGATTCCAGTTGCAGCCACGACTACATTCTCGCCCCGTACCAGGTCACGAGTAGTGAGCACCTGACGAGGATCAATGCCCAACTCGGCGATCCGGTTGCGCTCTTCGTCGTTACGCGGCCAGACCTTGCACTGAATCTCTCCCCCCAGACACTTCAAAGCGGCTGCAGTCAGCACTGCTTCGGGTGCGCCGCCAATCCCCATCAGAATATCAGCAGGCGGATTTTCAATGCTTGTCATAATACCGGCGCTCACGTCGCCGTGAGGGATCAGCTTAATCCGGGCGCCAACCTCACGAATCTGACGGATCAAATCTTTGTGGCGTGGGCGATCCAGCACCACCACTGTTACATCTTCTACCTGCTTGTTGAGCGTTCGGGCAACGGCGCGAATGTTATAGGCCACTGGCGCATTAATATCAATCACGCCTTTGGCCCGCTCACCTACTGCAAGCTTATCCATGTAGGGAATGCCACGCCAGTTGTAGAAGGAGTGTCGTTCAGCGACCGCAACAATGGCAATTGCGCCGGGCATACCTTCAGCCAGCAGGGTGGTGCCTTCGACTGGATCGACAGCGACGTCAATCTCTTCGCCCTCACCGGTGCCGATCCGTTCACCGATATACAACATCGGCGCTTCGTCCTTTTCACCTTCGCCAATGACGACAATCCCGTTCATTGGCACGCTATTCAGTGCCATCCGCATCGCATCAACCGCTGCTTGATCAGCACTGTGCTTATCACCGCGACCCATCCAACGACCTGAACGCAGGGCAGCAGCCTCGGTTGCTCGCACTAGATCCATTCCAAGGTTACGCTCCATCGCGCGCCTCCGCTCTTTTGCTGGCGATCGCACTTTAGTGGCACGCCAGCCACGTGCCGTGCAATTACCCCGAATTGTAGCATAGCTGCGAGAAGAACGTTGACACTCGTCGGTTGCATCCCATTGCTCTTACCATCCACCGAAAATGGTATATCCCAGCACGACTACCAATCCCATCCGCACAATGCGGGCCAGAAAAACGGTAGTAGTAAACACCCAGACTGGCACGCCCACAGCACCGGCGATAATGCCAGCAACGTCGAAGAAGGGGTTGGGCGGTGCCGATAGTATAAACAGGACGAGAGGTGCGCGCCAGCGGTGCTGCATCTGGCGGTGTACCCAAGCGTAGAATGCTGTGCGCTCCATCGCTTTCCGTCCACTACGACCAGCGTAGAAGGCGACTAGCTCGCCCAGTGCCGACCCGGCTGCGGCAGCAACTGCAACGCCGTAAGGATTGAAAGCCTGCCCTAGTCGGATCAATAATGGGTAGTAAGGCACCGGAACGACAATTGAAGCATTGGCAATCCCAGCCGAAAGAAAAGCGCCTAGATAGCCTAGGGCACCTAACTGCTCAACCAGGTTGGGGGGCAAGAGAATGAAGACAAGGACATTGGCGATGGCAATGGCGATGCCGATCATTGCCGGCCATAACCATAGTCGCCAGAGTGGAGGCTGAGTTTCGATTGACATACTCCCTCTTAGTATTCATATCGAGCCAGGAAACTATTGAGGCACTTATTGGTAGTAGTGATCGAACGCAGCGCTGTAAGCTATGATAGCCGCAGGCGCCATAATTTGCGTCATGGATAATCGAACTCGCACGCTCTGGGTATGTCGCCGCCCAAGCGATGCGCGCGCCAAGGCCAGGTGATCAACTCGCTGCTGTACTGCAACGTGCTTCGACTATTGGTGATGGCAAAGGTTTGTAGTGCCAGTTACGAACCAGGTTTGCAGTACATCATATGCTGCACGCAATGCGTTGCGCATTCTAGTTACAACTCCAGTACGGGTGCGGGAAATAATAATCGGCGAAATCGCCGATGCGTCGCGTGACCGAGATCGGATCGTGAAATCTTGTAATTGCGTTTCTGGGTTGAGTGGGCGCTCGATCATTACGTTGCTCGCCGGCAATGATCCACCGATTGCTCGCCGATCTCCACTGGCTAACAGCTAATGCTGTGCGTTCGAGCAGAACAGGCACAATTGATGTCCTTTCTAAGGAAAGGGGATGGATTAATCACGTTGTTCATAGTGTACCACGCAAATTCGTCAGTGCGCACCGGATCAGGGTTGAGGCAGGATATAGTTCATTAGAATGCTCAAAACGATACTTCACAGTTCCCCACTTGACAAATTCGGCGTGGCCTGCTATACTCCCTACCGTCAATCGCACCGCGGTTGACACGGAGGACGGCCATAACGGCGCGCTCCGCAACAAGTGGCCCGTCGTCACCCGGCGCAGCGCATTCTTGCCTGCTCCGCTTTTTTTCGCCGTCGGGCCTGTTGTACCTTGACAACTCACGCGATTGCAAGTAAACGAACTGCGGCATCAACGATAAAAGATCGTCAAAGGATCGTCCACCACCGTCTGGAGCCGTTCGGTCTGTGGGACCGTGACGGCGGGAAGACACGATGAGCACACGATGGATGCCCAGGCGCTGCGTGCCGAAGAAGGACGGAGCCAGGCACCGATATGCTCCGGGGAGCCGCGAGCAGGCTGTGATCCGGAGGTCTCCGAATGGGGCAACCCGCCACCCATCGGGTGGCGCTCCCTCTGGGAGCGGGAACCCGGCCAACTGAAACATCTCAGTAGCCGGAGGAAGAGCGAACGACACCCGTAGTAGCGGCGAGCGAACCGGGCGAAGCCTAAACCGTGGCCGTGCCAAG
>JAINCM010000019.1:0-124903 GCA_036574065.1 Chloroflexus sp. | reverse complement strand
CCTTCACCGCGGCGGACGTTGGGGCCGACACGAGCGACTCCGACGCCAATCCGACGACAGGGCGGACGGTGACCTTCACGCTGAGCAGCGGGCAGGAGGACCTGAGCCGCGACGCAGGGATGTACCGCCCGGCCAGCGTGGGTGACCTAGTCTGGGAGGACGAGAACGGCAACGGCGTGCAGGACGCGGGTGAGGCCGGGATTGGCGGGGTGACGGTGACGCTAAGCGGCACGACAGGTGCAGGGGTGGTAGTCAATCTAACCACGACCACTGACGTTGATGGTTCCTACCGCTTCACAGGGCTGGCACCGGGTGTGTACCAGATCCGCTTGAACGATATCCCGACCGGGTTAACTTTCAGTCCAGCGGATAGCGGGTCGGATGACGCGCTTGATAGCGATGTGGATCCGAGTACTGGCCGTACAGCTGATTTCACTTTGGTCAGTGATCAGACAGATCTAAGCCGCGACGCTGGATTGTATCCGTTGCTCAGCTTGGGTAACCTAGTGTGGGTAGACGAGAATAATAATGGTGTCGTGGATAGTAGTGAAGAGGGCGCAGCTAACATTCGGGTTCATCTCTACCGCGACAGTAATAGCAATGGGCTGTGGGATACAAGCGATCAATTAATCGCGACCACCTACACTGATAGCAATGGCTTTTATCGCTTCAACAATTTGCAGCAGGGTGATTACTTCGTAGTTTTGCCGGGTCGGCAGTTCTCTGCTGACACGCCGTGGGTTGGCTATCGCAGCAGTACTGGCGGGATAGCGGTTGATAGCGGTCCGTACGAGCCGGGTGTTGCTGCGAATACCGATCTAGACAATGACGACAACGGTAGTCGGCAACCCGATGCTGAATCGGCGTTAAACATCGTTAGCAGTATCGTTACTCTACGACCTGATACAGAGCCAGATACGGCTGGTGATGGTGATGGGCGTAACAGCAACCTCACAATCGACTTCGGCATCTTCCAGCCAGGGTACGTCGGCAATCTGGTCTGGAATGACCGGAATGGCAACGGTATCCAGGAGAGCACGGAACCGGGTGTGGCAGGGGTACAGGTGACCCTCTACCATGTCGGCAACGACGGTGTGGCAGGTACAGGTGATGATATCCTGATTGCAACGACCACCACTGACAGCGATGGCTTCTACGAGATCGGCGAACTGACGCCAGGAATCTACTATCTGGTGTTCGATAATTTGCCGACAGGCGGTCGCTTCACGACGCCTCGAGCGGGTGATCAGGCGTTCGACTCAGACGTAGAACCACTCACTGGCACAACCGACGCCTTCGTGCTGAGCCATGGTGCAACAGACTGGGATCGGGATGCTGGACTCATTCTGCCATCCAGTGTAGGCGATCGGGTGTGGCACGATGTGAATGGTAACGGGGTGCAAGATGCTGGTGAACCAGGGATCGCAGACGTAACGGTACGTATAACAGGGATGGATGTTGATGGTAACTCCGTTGATCGGAGCGTAGTCACAGACGAAGATGGGCGTTATCGCTTCGATAATTTGCAGCCAGGTAACTACGCAATCATCATCAGCGTGCCGTATGGGTATGTCATCACGGCGGCTAACCGCGGCGTCGATGACGGCATCGATTCGGATAGCGATGCCAGTGGGGTCATAACAACCTTCTTCTTACCTGGTGGTGCGACAGATCTCACCAGAGACGCCGGAATGTACCAGCCGGCCAGTGTGGGTGATCGGGTGTGGTTAGACGAAAATGGTAACGGTGTGCAAGACGGAGGTGAAGCGGGCCTTGACGGGATCATGGTAACGCTCTACCGGGCCGATGGCACTGAGGTGGGGAGCACAGTCACCACCGGCGGTGGCACATATCGCTTCACGGATCTAACACCAGGCGAGTACTATCTGGTATTTAGCGATCCATCTGGGACCTACCGCTTTACCCAGGCCAATCGAGGCGCTGAAAGCAGCGATTCAGACGCTGATCCCGATACTGGCCGTACAGCTATCTTTACGCTAGTTAGCGGGCAGAATGACCTGAACCGCGACGCCGGAATGTACCAGCCGGCCAGTGTGGGCAATCGGGTGTGGCACGACCGCAATGCTAACGGTATTGCGGAAAGCGGTGAAGAGGGTGTTAGTGGAGTCATTGTCAGGCTCTACCGGGAAAATGGGACGCTCGTGGAGACCGTTGTGACTGACAGTAACGGCAGCTTCCTCTTCACCGGTCTGGCACCAGGTAATTACTATCTCGAGTTCACGTTACCGATGGGCTGGGTCTTTAGCTCACCAGGCCAGGGTGGCGACAGTAGCAGAGATAGCGACGTCGATCCCACTACCGGACGTACACTGGTCTTCACTCTGGGTAATGGCCAGAGCGATACGAGCTGGTGGGCTGGCATCCATCAGCCGACGCCGCCGACGGCTATCACCCTACTCAGCTTTACTGCTGAGCAACAAGGGAACGGCATCCTGTTGAGCTGGGTAACGGGCAGCGAGCGCGATACGGTTGGCTTCCTGATCTTGCGTAGTACCACTAGCAATCGGGCTGATGCGATTCCGCTCCTCGCGGCACCAATCCCAGCGCAGGGCAGTGCGGTCAGCGGTGCTAGATACCAGTGGCTTGACCGGACAGCGCAATCGGCTGTGACCTACTACTACTGGTTGGTCGAGCTGGAAAGCGATGGAGATCGCAACGAGTTTATGTTATCCCGCCCGGTATTGCAGTTCACGCATCGCGTGTTAGTACCGCTCATCCTGCGGTAACAACCCGGTCCGGTTGTCGCCTTCACTAATCGCCTTTCCTCACAATTGGGTGAGGAGAGGCGATTTGATTTCAACGCGTAGTACGTGTAGTACGGCAGACATGAAACTGTGATGATGTTGCTGCACTGAGTGCAAGCGCCCTGCGCCCATAGGCACCGGTAAGAGGGTAAAAGCGTTTTTCAGACAATTTTTTGACTTCTATGCAAAAACGACATGCCATAACCAACATAATATGCTATAATAGGCAAACAAGAGAAAGATAATCGTATCGGTCCCATCATCAATGGGCAGAGCAAAACCTGAGATTCAGCTATAGCCGTGGTGGTGGTTGGTGAAAGTCATCAGGAGTACAGACGCAACTGCCCCGTGGGCTGTGCTGTAGTCTAGCTGTGAACGATGTTTGTATCGTGAAAGCGTACAGGAGCCAGCGTTATGTACATTCGCTGGGTAGTACGACGGCATAAAAATGCCGAGATAGCCAACACCAACTTCTACGACGCTTATCTGGTCGAGAGTTATCGCGATGAGCGGGGCCAACCGCGCCAGCGTACCATTGCCTACCTTGGTAACATTCGCCAGATCGGTGGCGAATTTCCTTCCATTGAACGGGAGTTGTTTTTGCTCCGAGCCGATCGTATTCTCGACTCACTACCGGAACTGACCGAGCAGGACCGACAAGAGGTACGTGAGGCCTTGCGGCGTAAAGTGCCTCCACTAAGTCGCGATGAGGTGATACGCGGCTTTACTGCCAATCTGAGCTGGTACCGTCAGTGGTGGGCGCAGAATGGCAACCCACTCAGCGATGAGGAGGTGCTGAGCATTGTGCGATCAACCCGTGGAGGGGTCGGGCCAGTATAAGTTTCACTTGAATTCTGTATCTACTATCATATTTGTATTGGTAATTGCTCCGTGGTAGGATATAACCATGGAGCAAAGTACTGTTTTGATTGTTGATGACGATGAGCAGATGCGCTCACTGCTTATCGAAACTATAACCCCTTTCAATCTCCGCCTGCTTACTGCACAGCGCGGTGATCAGGCATTGCAACTGGCTCGTCAACATCAGCCTGATCTCATCCTGCTTGATGTCATGCTGCCCGACATGGATGGATTTGAGGTCTGCCGATTGTTGCGCGATGAACCCCTGCTGGCGCAGATTCCTATTGTCATGATCACGGGCCTGCACGATCGCGATGCCAAGCTGCGCGGTTTTGAGGCAGGTGCTGATGAATTTATTACTAAACCGTTCGATATCGGCGAATTACAGGCGCGGATCAATACCGTGTTGCGACTGAATCGCTATCGCCAACTGCTTAGAGAGCAGGCAAGAGTTAACGCTGAACGCGCACGATTTGAGTGGGTCGTGGAAGAATCTGATAATGCCTATTTGATTGTTGACCAGAATGATCGAATCGTATATCTCAATGCGCGTGCCCGCGACTACCTTGGTCTGGCGTATAACGAGCAGCCAGATCAGACCTTCTGCGCGTTGGCCGCTCAGCGTTATCGTCTGGAGCCACCGGAAGCTTGGGAACATTGGCCCTCGGCAACTGATCTGAAACGCTTTCTAATCCATCCCGAAACGTTACGTAGCGCAGAACAGTGGCTCAGTGTTGAAACAGCAAGCATTCATACGGGTGACGACCAGATTGTCGTGACAATCCGCGATGTGACGGCACAAATCACTGCCCAGCGCGACATGTGGACATTTCATACCGTGATTTCACACAAGCTCCGCACACCGCTGGTCAGTATCCTTGGTGGATTGAACATTTTGTACGACAATATGGAGCAGATCGATCGGACCATTGCCCGCAATATCGCTGCCATCGCTTTAAGCGGCGCTCATCGTCTGCAGAGCGCGATTGATGACATTCTGCATTACGTGCGTAGTCCTGGGGATGCTTATCATGTCGATACCTGTACGGTATTCGATCTGCCGACTATGATGTCAAACCTCAGCCAGGAGTTGGGCTTACAGACCGTTAGTCTAGCTCTAGATCCGGCGCTTGACAGTCGGCGTCTACACATTTCGCGGCGCAGTCTGGAGGTAGTGTTACGTGAATTATGCGAAAATGCTATCAAGTTCCATCCACACCATACCCCTACCTTGACAGTGCAAGTAGAAGCCGATCTAAAAAATAATCAGGTTCGCTTGATAGTTTGTGATGATGGTATCCATCTGCCGCCTGACCAGTTACGAAAGGTCTGGCAGCCCTATTACCAGGCTGAGCGCAGTTTCACTGGCCAGGTAGAAGGGATGGGGCTAGGGTTGGCCCAGGTAGCACGGATTGTGTTGGCGGTGGGTGGTAGTTGTCAGATGCGAAACCGGTCGGACCGGCCGGGGATTTGTGTCGAGTTGCGCCTTCCCTTTGCTGAAGAGCAAACACCCAGTGTAAGCGCAGGCATCGCCGGGTTGTCGAGTTGACGCTGATCGGCTCTTCTGCTACTCTGTATGGCCGGTCTGATGCAGAGAAGGAGCCGAAGTGTGCGGATTGCTATTACCGGAGCAAATGGGCAGTTAGGACGCGCCCTAATTGCAGTGCTAAGCGACCAGCACGAAGTAGTGCCTCTGAACCACCAACAGGTTGAGGTCTCTAATCCGGCAACGGTTGATCAAATTGCTGCTACGAACGCCGATGTGGTAATCCACGCCGCTGCTTATACCAATGTTGATGGATGTGCGCGCGATCCCGGGCTAGCATACAGGGTCAATGGTCTAGGGACGCGCTATGTAGCGTTAGGCTGCCGCCGGATTGACGCAGCGCTGGTCTACATCAGCACGAACGAGGTTTTTGCCGGTGATGCGCAGCGTCCATACTTGGAGGAAGATTTGCCCCGTCCGATCAATCCTTATGGTCAGAGCAAGCTGGCTGGCGAGCAGGCAGTGCGTGCATTATGGCCACGCCACTTCATTGTGCGGGTCGCTTGGTTGTTTGGCGGCGAACGCAATTTTGTGCGCACAGTGTTACGGTTGGCGAGCAATCCTCCTACTGATGGCTTGCGGATGGTGGCCGATGAGATTGGCAGTCCAACATACACTATTGATGTAGCTGTGGGGCTGGCCCGTTTGATCACGACTGATTACTACGGCACTTACCACTTCGTGAATGATGGTAGCTGTTCGCGTTACGATTTCGCCGCTGAGATTTTGCGCCAGACTGGAGTGCACGTGCCGCTACGACCGATTCGGTTGCGTGATTTTCAGCGTGATAGCACGCCACCACCTTTTACACCGCTGGCAAATGTGGCAGGGGCAGCGCTGGGTATTACCTTTCGTCCATGGCAGACAGCGCTAGCCGCATACCTGGAACAGCTGCGCCACGAAACACCATTGTTATGATTGACGTGATTGTGCCTAACTATAATGGCAGTGCCTTTCTGCAAGCCTGTCTCGACTCTTTACGGGCGCAGACGCGGCGCGATTTTGTAGTGACAGTGGTTGACGATGCCAGCGTCGATGACTCAGTGGCATTATTGCAGGCACGCTACCCTGAAGTGCAGGTGCTGGTTATGCCACGCAATCGCGGCTTTGCAGCGGCAGTGAATGCAGCACTGGTAGCTACCCGCCAGCCGTTTGTCGCGTTGCTCAATAACGACACTGAAGCTGATCCACACTGGTTAGAGGCGCTGATCGGCGCACTTGAACGTTGGCCGCAATTCGCTTTTGCCGCTTCAAAGTTACGCCTCTTTGATCGCCGTGATGTGTTGCATTCAGCCGGCGATTTCTATCGGATCAATGGTGAACCGGGTAACCGTGGCGTTTGGGAACAAGACCGCGGTCAGTACGATGCTTATGTGGAAGTGTTTGGTCCGTGTGCTGGTGCGGCGGCTTATCGACGAAGCGCACTTGAGCTGCTGGCCGAAGATGGGCGTGTATTCGACGAAGATCTGGTGATGTACTGTGAGGATGTTGATCTCAACTTGCGCGCGCAGCGCAAGGGATTACGCACAATCTTTGTGCCAACTGCCGTTGTATACCATCGCCTGAGTGCTAGCGGCGGTGGGTCGTTAGCCAGTTACTATTGTGGGCGTAATTTTCCGCTGGTGTGGGTCAAGAATATGCCAACACCGCTAGCCCGTCGGCACTGGCCGGAGTTACTTATCTCGCAGGTGCGCTGGGCAGTCCATAGTTTGTTGCATATTCGCGAGCCGGCGGCGCGAGCGCGTTTGCGTGGGCAGCTTGCTGCTTTACGCGCGTTGCCGCGCTTTATGGCCCGGCGTTCAGCGTTGCCCGAAGAAGCGGCAGCCGTGACGACGGCACTGATGCTCGGTCAGCCGCCAATGAGAGATTACTATGAACAGCCATCCTGAACCTTTGCTCTCAATCGTTATTCCAGCGTATAACGAAGAGCGGCGGCTACCGGCCACTCTGACCGCAATCCAAGCGTTTTTGGCTACTGAGCCGTATGCCAGCGAGGTCATCGTGGTTGATGATGGCAGCGAAGATCGCACGGCGGAAGTCGCCCAGGCCTGTCCTGGTGTGACCGTATTGCGTTGCGATCATCGCGGCAAAGGTTTTGCAGTACGTGCCGGTGCTCTAGCAGCACGCGGTGAGATTATCCTGCTCTGCGATGCCGATCTTGCTGTGCCTATTGAAGAATGGCCACGTCTACGTGCAGCGATTGAAGCCGGTTACCCGATCGCAATCGGTTCGCGCGAAGGCGTTGGCGCTTCGCGTGAAGGTGAACCTTGGTATCGCCATGTGATGGGGCGTGTTTTCAACTGGATTATTCAGCTCGTCGCGCTGCGTGGCATCAACGATACCCAGTGTGGATTCAAAGCGCTGCGTCGCAACGTAGCGCGCGACCTCTTTCGTCGCGTGCGTATCTACGGCGACGATGCACCGGTTGTGCGCGGCGCGGCAGTAACTGCTTACGACGTTGAGCTACTCTTTCTAGCGCAACGCCGTGGCTACCAGATTGCCGAGATTCCGGTAACGTGGCGTTATGGTGTGGAAACTAAAGTTAATCCCCTCCGCGATTCATGGCGCAATCTACGCGATGTGGTGCGCGTGCGCCTGAATGACCTCTGTGGTCGCTACGATATTACATCCGCTCCAGTGGAAGAGGTGGCATCTCAATGACCCCCGCTCAACGTGCCTATCTGCGTCGGCTTGCCCATTCACTGCCAGTGACAGTGATGATCGGTAAGCACGGTCTGACCGAAAATATTCTCTCGAAGGTGGAACAGGAGCTTGATGCACACGAGTTGATAAAGCTGCGTTTTATTGACTACAAAGATGAGAAAGCCGTTTTACTCGAAACAATTACGGCTACCACTAGGGCCGAACTAGTAGCAATTGTCGGTCACACAGCTATTCTTTATCGTCAGCACGCCGATCCACAACAGCGTAAGATTCGTCTCTAAACGCCATAGTATGGCGCGGAAAGAGCAGGGTAATGTGCTCGATCAGATGACCAGCTGCATGCAGAGCCGAGAAGATAGGACAGGCAGTATGAATACTAAAGCCTTGCAACGCGGTTTCTGGCTATCGTTTTGGACGATAGTGACGTTGATCACGGTGCGGGGAGCCGTTATTCCTGCGCAACTACGCCATCCGCGCATCACTAGCCTGAGCGGCATTGGGCCAGTGTACGCTAACCTGAGCTGGGGGTATAGCGCAGGAGCGCGACCGGTCAACATAATCTTTGATATTCAGTTTGCCGGCGGTGCGACCGGGAGTGTAACTGTTGATGGTGAGGCATTGGAGGCAGAAGTGCCATTGATCGGTACTGCTCGCACTGGTGAAGCGTACACGATCACCGCAACCCTGGTCTACCGCCGGTTAGGCTGGACAGTCACCCGCTAGATGCAGGTGTCGGGTCAGGCTGGTTAGCTTGTGCTTCCAGAGCAGCAATGCGGGCGCGTACTTCAGCGGCTAGACGCTGCAATTCGCGATTGACGACGTATTGCCATTCAGCCGCCTCGTGATCCTCGAGGGCGCCTCCGCCATACTTCAACTCCATCGCCAGATGCCAGCCCTTGCGCTCGGCAAATTTCTCGATCTCGGCGCAGCGGCTGGGTGGCCAGCGCCGACGGATAAATTGTCGAAAAGCACGCTCCATCCGACCCGAGCCATCGGGATTGAGCGATGGTAAGGCGAAGAAAGGCTCCTGATCGCGTGGATCGGGGGCAGCAGCTTTGCTGAAGTAGAGCGTGCGTTGCGTGATCGAGTAGCGCCACTCGCCATCACCGTGATAGTTGCCGGGGTTGTTAGCAATGGCACCAGTGAGCATGCGATCGGTGATAGTCATCGTTGCACCTGTTCCTCACAAACCGATCTGACGATAGCAGCCTGTTCTATACAGAATAGCACAGAGCGAGCAACGAGACAAACTGGTCTCTGGCGAAGCTGCGGTGCAGTGCTGCACCGCCTTGCTTGTTTCATCTGAATCGACATATACTTCTAAAAGGATAATGTTTTGAAAGTAGTTGAGTTGCTCTATGACTGTCGATCCACGAGAATATCGCGCAACGATGGGTCTCTTCGCCACTGGTGTGACCGTCATCACCGCCAGTGACGGTACCCAGATCCGGGGCATGACCGCTAATTCACTCACCTCAGTATCACTGGATCCACTGCTTTTGCTAGTCTGTGTCAGCCGCCGGGCACGCATGGCACCAGTGATCAGCGCTGCGACCCATTTTGCTGTAAATATTCTACGTTCCGATCAGGAAGCAATTGCCCGCCACTTTGCCGGCCAGCCACAGCCTGACAGTATCGTTCCGTTGAGTGAACTGGCAGGGGTACCAGTGTTGAGCGATAGCCTGGCTACCATCGTCTGTTTACGCGATCAGATCCTCGATGGTGGTGATCATCTGATTGTATTAGGGCGTGTGGTTGCGCTTCGTCGTGCTACTGAAGGTGAACCATTGCTGTATGTGGCTGGCGCTTACCGTCAACTGGCTGAGCTTTCGTCGTCACTAGCATGAATTGCGCCATCGTGCTACGATACACTTGCCACACTATGCTCTGGACGAGTATCGGCATGACGACGGGAGTATCTGGCTATGATCCATCTGGATCGATCGGACCGTCTCCTCCGGCCACTACGATCGGCGTGACACTTGGAGCGCCTGGCCATGATCCACTTGCGTTGGCGAACGTTGATCGGCCTTGGCCTCGTGTACGCCACTTTGATCTGGTTAGTTGCACAGTCATTGCTGGTCGAACGCGGTGTACCGCTGATCTGGATCGCGACAGGCTTTGCGGTTGGCAGTGCGTTGCTGGCCAGTCGGCAGGTATTGCCGGTCATCTTTGCTGGAGCACTAATCGGATATAGCGTCGTTTTCTGGCAATTGGGCTTCAGCGATTACCGCCTGCCTGTGATCGGGTTGATCTTTGCCTTGATTGCAACTGGGCAGGCGTGGCTGGCCGATCTGCTGGTCCGCCAGTTTGGGGGTGGGTTACCGCCAGCATCACTCAATGGCGTGCTTCGCATCAGTGGCTTGCTGGCACTTGCAGTACTCCCAGGGCCTTTCATCGGCACGGCGATAATGGCGATTGCTGGTGTTCAGCTCGCCTTTGGTTGGCCGCTGACTGCGCTGCAGTGGTGGCTAAACTTTGTCATCGGGGTGTGGATAGCAGCGCCGTGGCTAGTATTTGGCGCGTATCGCTGGCAACGGCGGGTCGTTGCTGAGCCGTTCCTCTGGCCAATCAGCAGCCTGCTCCTCGGATTGTTGCTTTTCAGTCTGCAACTTATTTGGCGTGATGCGTATCAGCGGTATGATGTGCAATTACAGGCCGATTCTAGAGAGGTAGTCGGCCTGATCGAGGATCGCTTGATCCGTTACGAGCAAGCGATTCAAAGTTTGAGCGCCTTTTTTATGGCCTCACAGCAGGTTGAACAACACGAATTCTCGGTGTTTGTCCGCGACCTGTTAAGGCAGTTACCAGCCGTACAATCAGCAGGTTGGGCACCGCGCGTGCCACATGCGGAACGGTTGGATTTCGAACGCAAGATCCAGGAGACCGGCATTCCTGATTTTAGGATCCGGGAGCCAGGTGCATTTGGACCACCAGCCGCTGAGCGGACTGAGTATTACCCTTTGACTTTCGTGGAGCCGTTTGCCTCGCGGCGCCCGGTGTTGGGTATGGATGTAGCAGCTGAGCCGGTTCGTCGCGAAGCGCTGCTCCAGGCCCGTAATAGCGGTCAAACCGTCATGACCCCGGTTATTAGGCCCTACGTGGGCAAGGTACACGCGCCTGCCGTATTGTTAATCAGGCCGGTTTATACACCTGGATCGGCGCCCCAATCAGTCAGTGAGCGTCAAAGCCGGCTGCAAGGATTTGTTCTGATACTGGTATCGCCAGAAGAACTGTTGGTACAAGCGCTGAGCCCGATCCAACCGCCTGATCTCGAGATCTTTTTGCTCGACAGTACGAAAACACCACCACAACCGCTGGCCTTTCTTGCACCAGCCACGCCGACATTAACGGCACCGCCAGAGCTGGCGACGTTCTTGCGCGAAGCCAGTATGATTGTCGAGTTGCAGCGCTACCAACGAAAATGGTCTCTGGCGTTACGGCCAGGTCTAACTTATCCGCGGCCCTGGATGAATGTCGATGTTATGGTGCGCACCTTCGTTGCCCTTGCCAGTGTCACCGTCTTTTTCATTTTTCTCGGCCAGCGCCAGCGACACGAGGCCCGCCAGCGTCGTCTCACGCGAACATATGCGTTGTTGAGTGCGATCAACCAAGTCATCATTCGCGAACGCAATCCAGATCGGATCTTGCAATCCGCATGCCAGATTGCAATCCGTGAGGGCGAGTTTCGCTTAGCCTGGGTAGGAATGCGCCACTCAGATCGGCCTGAGCTCGTGCCGGTTGTGGTGGATGGAGTGGGGCAAGAGTTCGTGAGTCAGTTGCGATTACCGATCACCGAGGATAGTCCTTGCCCGACCGTGCAGGCGTTCTGCAAGCGGCAGTTGGTCGTGATTGACGACGTTGCCACTGATCCCCAGATGGCCTCTTGGCGAGAATTGGCACTACGCTACGGTTTGGGCGCTTTGGCCAGCTTTCCAATCATTATCGCAGATGAAGTATACGCTACGTTAAGTTTGTACGCCGACCAGCCAAGATTTTTCGATGCGGCAGAACAGCGTTTACTCAATGAACTAGCCCAGGATATCGCCTTTGCCATCAAGGTTTGCCACCAAGAAGCGCAGCTGCGGGCAAGCGAGCAGCGCAATCATTTGATCGTCAGCGTTTTGCCCGACCTGGTACTGCGGCTGGATCGGCAGGGGGCATTGATTGACTATGCAGCGACTGACCCAGCCATGTTGCCGAAACCACCTGCCGAGTTTCTCAATCAGCCGCTAGAGGTGCTCTTCCCGGCTGAACCAGCCCGCCAGTTTCGAGAGGCGTTGGCAGCGGCTTTTGCTAGTGGCGAATTGCAATCCTTTGCTTATCAGCTTTCGTCCGAAGATGGAGCCCAATATTTTGAAGCACGTATCAAGGCAATTCCAACCGGTGATGACGCGATCGCTATCGTGCGTGATGTGACGGCGTGGCGCACTGCTGAGCTGCAATTGCAGGCAGAGCGTGACCTATTGGCCCGTCGCGTAGCTGAACGTACCGCTGAGCTCAGCCGGGCTAATGCTGAGTTAGGGCGGGCGGTACGGGCCAAAGATGAATTTCTAGCTAATATGAGCCACGAGCTGCGCACGCCACTCAATGCGATCTTGGCTCTGAGTGAGAGTCTGTTGGAAGCGTTGCGCGGCCCGCTCAATGAACGGCAACAGATGGCGATCCGTGCGATTGAGGCGAGTGGTCGGCATCTGTTGACTCTGATCAACGACATTCTCGATCTGGCAAAGATCGAGGCTGGTCGTATGGATATTGTCAAGGAAGTGATGGCAGTGAGCGATGTCTGCGAAGCGAGCCTGACTATGGTTAAAGAGCAGGCGCGCAAGAAGCAGATTCGCTTAACTCTCCAGCTCGACAATCCGCAGGCACGTTTCCTGGCTGATCCACGTCGGCTCAAACAGATTCTGGTCAATCTGCTAAGTAACGCTGTCAAATTTACTCCGGCAGGCGGATCAGTAACGTTGCGGGTTGATACAGATGCAGCACAAGGCACGATTGCCTTCACCGTCAGTGATACCGGGATTGGGATTGCCGCTGATATGTTGCAGCGGCTGTTTCAGCCCTTTGTTCAGCTCGACAGCAGTCTAAGCCGCCAACACGAAGGCACTGGCCTGGGCCTAGCGTTGGTGCGGCGGCTAACTGATCTGCATGGCGGGAGTATCGCAGTGGCTAGTGAAGAGGGCAAGGGCAGTGTGTTTACCGTGACCCTCCCATATCAGCCAGTGATGGCTGGTCTGATCGTCTCGCCAATGGAGAATCAGTTGCCGCCACTACGATTAGCGTTAGTGATTGCAGGGTCGGCAATGATTGCCGATCAACTAGCGCGTTATCTTGAAGAGCAGCAGATACAACCGGCACTCTGCTCTAGTGGTCAGAACGCGGTTGCGCAGGCAGTAGCATTGCGCCCCGATCTCATTGTGCTTGATCTCCAGATACCCGATCGGTCGGGATGGGAGATTCTAGCTGATTTGCAACGCGATCCCGACTTGCGGTTTATTCCAGTTATCCTTGTGTCTGAGGTGGACGAGACTGCGCAGGGCCGGGCAGCAGGCGCAACGGTATGCTTAGTCAAACCGATTCAGCGAGCAATGGTGCGACAGGCGCTAGACCACATTGCGACGACACGCTGGTCGCTAACGGGGGACCATCGAGCAGGTGCACGGATTTTGCTAGCTGAGGACAACGAGTTGAGTCTGACCACGATAAGCGAGTATCTACAGGCGTGCGGTTACACATTACGGGTGGCCCGTAATGGGCGTGAAGCCTTGCAGATGGCTGCAGAATGGCAGCCAGACCTGATCATCATGGATATTCAAATGCCCGAAATGGACGGACTCGAAGCTATTCGCCAATTGCGTGCCCAGACCCAGTTTGCAGCGACGCCGATCATCGCAGTGACAGCGCTAGCTATGCCTGGCGATCGGGAACGGTGCCTACTGGCCGGAGCAACCGATTATCTCGCTAAACCGGTGCGGTTGCGTAATCTGGCGGAGCGTGTGGCGCGCCTCATTAATCAGCGCCAACATGCCAGATAATTCCATAGTTATTAGTACAATGCATGTGCTACAATCAGACATAAACCAAAGCCGGAACAGCCATAACTGTGCTGCCACTAGATCTTGCGCGTTGTCCTACGTAACGATTGGTGGTGTCCACCGGCTCAGCCGCATGTGCTGTCAGTGGCTGCGGAAATTGTGTAGCAACTGTTGCGTGGCACGTCGCAGCCGTATTCGCGATTGTGGAAGCCGCATGTGCTGTCAGTGGCTGCGGAAATTGTGTAGCAACTGTTGCCGGAGTTGAGAGCGCAGAGCCATCAGCCCCAATCCCTCCTTCTGCATCGATACGCGCTATTTGACCAGGCTCGTGTAGCCCAGCATCCGCAACTGATGCATACGACGAAGCATGATCTCCTAGAGAGGGGGCCGCTATGTTAGCCCGGATAGCGCTTAGTTTGCTACTCGGCTTCATTTGTGGCACGACCGGACTCGTCTTCATGCCCGATCTAGCGCGTGTGATCGGCCCGTTGATTTGTCTGGGTGAATTACGGCCGGTACGCAACGAGGGCACACTCCACTTTCGTTGTCGCACGATCAACGGTGAAGACCAGCGGCTTGATTTGAAACAAATGCTGCCATATGCGATTATTAGCACCTCATTGCTGTTGATTCCGCCGGTGCATACGGCCATTCGGCGTTATGAGCGACGCTATGCCGCAATTCGGCAGGCGATGGAACGAGATTTGGCAACGTCGGTGCCGGTCCGGGCCGAACTCTTGCAGGTCGAGATGGTAGGTTCGTACAAGCGCGCCATCCTAGTGCGTGCAGTTGAGGTCGAGCTAACCCTGTGGGTCTATCCACCGGCGGGTCGTCCTTACGAAGCACGGGTCGTTTGGCTAGTAGAAGAGGCAGGATTCCCGCAGTTGCGTCGCGGTGCGTGGTTGTCAGCCCGCATCAACCCCTTACGACCACAGCGGGTCTACCCGGCAGAAGAATGGGCTAGTTATCATTGGTACGAGCCGATACCGAAATTCTGAAGAATGCTAGCGTCAGTACGGGTGGGTAGGATTTCCCGCCCGTACTGTGGTGCTACGAGCGTCGATTACGGGCCAGGTGCCACTCCGGTTGCCACTGATCGAGCATAATCCAGAGCACCAGTGCCAGGAATACCCAGTGGAGTTGTTCGCGGAGCAACGCAGCTAGACTGATCAATTCACGCGCAAACGGAATCGTGTCATACAGCGTTTGTAACAGGCGTGCAGGCATAGCTTCGAGCTGTGCTAGCAGATAATCGGCCCCGAGTTGGAACCAAACAATCTGGTACATGTAGGTGGCGCTAATAATCGATATGAGCATCGTAGCTGCAATCAGCGCGACAGCGAGGTAAAAACGCCAAGCTGGGAGCGATGCCGGCTCTGGTGCAACAGTAGGCGACGTACCTGGTACTAGCTTTAGCAGGCGCTGAGTTAGTTCAGCTGGTGCTTCCCAGCGCAGTTCCTGGCGCAATACCGCATCGAGCAGTTCTTCGGGTGGTGGTGTTGGCAGAGAAGTACTCATTATTCACCTCCTTCCCCACTCCGGCAGCAAGCGCAGCGGTGTAATTTGCCGCAATTGGTCATCGGCAGGCTTCTGTGGCGACTGATGCATAGCGGGGGCAGCTGGTGGTTCGTGTGGTTGCAGCAACTGCGCCAAGCGCTCTTTGCCGCGCCGAATATGGCTCTTCACGGTGTTGAGGGGCAGGTCAAGAATTTCAGCAATATCGGTGTACTTCAGATCTTCAAAATAGTACAGTGTCAGGACAAGACGGTAATGAGGTTCGAGTTGGGCGAGTGCGTGACGCACCTCTAGACGGAGCTGGTTCAGATCGAGCGATTGAGCCGGATTGACCAGACGATCAGGATCAGCTACTGTATGGATCATATCCAGTTCTTCATCGTCGGCGGCGGGTGGCACGAGTGGTACCTGGCGACCGCGTCGGCGCAGCTCATCGCGGCACAGATTAACTACTAGCCGGTATAGCCAGGTCGTAAAGCGACTCTCGCCATTGTACTGCGGTAAGGAACGGAAGAGACGGATGAACGCCTCTTGGGTCAGATCGGCCGCATCGTCAGCGTTTTTGAGCACGCTCATTGCAATGCTATAGACATAATGCTGCTGACCGATGATCAAATCGGTCAATGCTTGCGGATCGCCCTGTTGGGCGCGCACAATCGTCTCGCGAGATGGTTCAGCCACCGATATCTTACTCCCGGCGCCAGTGATTAGCGCCCTACGTTCGCTACAGTTACGCAGCAGCGGACTGGCTGATCAATAGACGATGGCGCGAAGGAAAAAGTTGCCACCAGCAAAGATCTGAGCGCCGCGTCAGCGGCGCTCAGGCAGCAACTAGGGTACTGGGTCATAACCACCGCGGGCGAAGGGATGGCAACGCGCGATCCGTTTGATCGTCAGCCAACTGCCACGCAGTGCACCATGTTTCTTAATCGCTTCGTAGCCGTAGTGCGAGCAGGTGGGGGTATAGATACAGCTCGGCGGTGTCCACGGCGAAATAGCAACCTGATAGAAGCGAATCAACTTTAATAGTAACCAACGGATCATTGGATTACTCCAGTGGATCCTTACCGATGGCGAAGGCGCACGACGAGCAATTACCCTGACCGATGCACGAAATCTGCTCGACCGAGAAGCGGCGGCCGCCACTGACCCATGCAGTAGCTTCTTCGAGAATACCGCGTGCGATATAGAAGACGGGGCCTGGCTCAGGGCGGGTAATGCAATTCGAGCAACGGGTAATGTGGTAGACAAACCGTCCGCGCTCTTCTTCGACGTGACTCGACTGGTCGGAGAAGCGGTCAAACGTCTGAGCAGTGGCATTAAGCACAATCTTGAGCTTCATGGTGATCGGCATTAATTTCAGTGCCAGATCAGCCATACCAAGCAACGGACCGAACTCCTTCAGACCAAGCGAGAAGGCGACACGTCCGGCGCGCAACTCAAGACCGCGTGCTCCACGCGGCCCATACATCGTGCCGAGCGCCACCGAGTACTTCGAGATCGCTTCGAAGGGGAACTCGCGCTTGAGGTCATTCGGCGGGTAGGCGTTGATGTACTGTTGCAGATCGGCAAGCCGGAGCAGGGCCTTCACGCCGTTCTGACCCATGACTTCCTCCAGCGACAGGAAGCAGAGTCGGCCGATCTTATTGGGATAGTACAGGCCGCGGAAGGCTTCTACTGACGTCATGGGTTCTCTGGCTCCTTCTCACAGCTACGAAGAGAACGGTTTTTTGCGACAACGCTCATACTATAACAGAAAATGACGATTAGCGCACAGTCTCCCACACCAGATGCGCCAATTCGGGCAAGATGAGACGATCCATACCGAGCTGTACGGCGTTCGGCGAACCGGGTAGACAGAACAACAGTGTTCCGCCAAACACACCAGCGGTTGCGCGTGAGAGCATTGCCGCCGGCCCTATTTCCGCAAACGAGAGCATGCGAAACAATTCGCCAAAACCAGGCAATCGTTTTTCGAGCAAGGCGTCGATAGCCTCAAACGTGCTGTCCCGCCGCGAAATACCGGTCCCGCCATTCGTGATAATGACCTTGCACCCTTCGGCAGCAAAGCGACGCACCATCTCAACGATTTGCGCCGGCTCATCTCGCACCACGGCATATTGTACCACATTGTGGCCGGCTTGCGTCAACGCAGTGCGGATGTAACGACCGCTATCATCGGTCGCTTCAGTGCGACTGTCACTAATGGTTAGCACAGCGCAGGGAATGGCATCGGTTTGCGATACCGCTAACTGGCGATGGATTTGGTGTCCCATAGTACGGTTCCTTACCGTTCGTCAATCTGCTGTATCCTACCACATTTCAGGCCATTGTGTCGAATCGAAATTGTGGCCCGTGCGGTGGGAGATCGATCAGGGCGTTGTCAATCATACCAAGTGTTGATCTGGCTGGAGTAGCTGCGTTCTGGCGGGCTGGTCACAGGTGTACCCGCTCATCCGCTGCCTAGCGTAGGAGCGGCTTGACCGTGATCGGATTAGGCCAGATTTTTTCTGCACCGTTCCCTTGTAACTAACTTGTATTCATTCAGGATATTTGATATATTCATTCTAGATCTCACGTGGCAAACTAAATTTGCGCGGCGCTGCATCTGCCCTTTTCATCGCTCGCTGGTATTGCCGCAGAGCGGTTTGATGTGGAGGTTTTGCGCTATACGGAGGTGTCAATGGCAGTAACCACGACGGTAACCACGACGGTCAAGGTTGATCACGACGAGGTAATGGCCGCGCTCCGCCGTTGCTACGATCCATGCTGCAAAGAGCGACAGGTGAGTGTCGTCGATATGGGGCTAGTTGAGCGGATTCGGGTCGAGGAGGCAAAAGTCGATATCGACATCATTCTGACTACTGGCTGGTGTCCATTTGCATTGCATCTGTTACAAATGATGGAAGACGAAGTGAAGTCTCTGCCCGGTGTCGAACAGGTTCAGGTTCACATCACATGGGATACGCCATGGTCGCCGGATCGGATGTCGCCTTTAGCTCGTGAACGGTTACGGTTGCCACTCGAGCAGTTGTTGCCATTGCGTGAGGCGCGATTGCGACGCGCGCAACAGGAGGGTGAGCCATGATCGACGATGTCTTTGTGTTCGATGGTGTGTGCCACGTCTTCAATTTTGATAAAGCGAATGCCTTTGGCAAGCCAGGTGAAATGTTTATCGAACACCTCTATGCGTTTCATCAGGTTTTGAATGCGCCGGGTGAAAAGACGCTCAGCCGCGAAGAGTATATGCGCGAATGGCACGCTGATGAAATTGCACGCATGGTGTTTGAGGAAAGTCCGACCGATATGATCGTGGCCCAACCGCTGCCACTGACCGATCTGTTCAAAGATGGTTTGTCGAGTTGGGAGCGTTGTGCTGACATGGCGCGCCGCTACCCCGATCGAACGATCTTTTGGGGGTCGGTAAATCCGCTCGAGGGGAAGAAGGCGCTCGATCTCATGGAGGTGCAGGTCAAAGAATACGGTGCGCGTGGTTTCAAACTCTACAACGTGCGCTACGATTATGGTCAGCCCTTCCCCTGGCGGATGGACGATCCGCGCGTGGCTTTCCCTATCTTTGAGAAGGCGCTAGAGCTAGGCGTGAACATTATTGGTGTCCACAAGGGCGTGCCGCTTGGTCCACAACCGGTTGAACATACCCAGGCCTGGGATATGGATGGCGCAGCAGCCAATTTCCCAGAAATTAACTTCATTATCTTTCACGTAGGTCTGCCGTTTATCGATGAGATCTGCTGGCAACTGGTGCGCTATCCCAACCTCTACGCCTCGATTGCGGCCACAGTGAATTTTGTGGTGCGCTCGCCGCGTGTGTTTGCCGAAACGATGGCCAAGCTGCTCTTCTGGTGCGGTGAAGACAAGATTATCTACGGTGGTGAAACCCCGATTTGGCATCCGCGCGGGGCGTTAAAAGCTTTCTGGGAATTTGAGCTGCCAGAGGATATTGTGCAGGGATACGGTTGTGGTCAGTTGACAAAAGAAGCCAAGCGCAAGATCCTCGGTTTGAATCTCGCCCGTCTCCATGGGATTGATATCGAAGCGAAGAAGCGTAGTCTTGGTCTAGCAGCATAAGTAAACCTGGCGCGCCGGTCGGCTGAAAAAACGTGCCGGCGCGCTTACGATTCAGGTACGGCCGTGTTCAGCCAGTAACCATTCTAGCGCCAGTAAATAGCCGCGCCAACCAAGACCAGTGATCTGGCCGCGCGCGATTGGTGCAATCACCGAGGTGTGGCGAAACGCTTCACGCTGATAGACATTCGACAAATGAACTTCAATGATCGGTGCTGTGATCATTGCCAGTGCATCGCGCAACGATAACCCGTAGTGCGTTAGCGCTCCTGGATTAATGATAATACCCATAGCTTCCCAGCCGTGCGTCTGGATAGCATCGACCAGCTCACCTTCGTGGTTTGATTGAATGCAGCGCACGTCAATGCCGGCAGCTGCACCACGCTCCTGAAGCGCTTCATTAATGGCACTTAACGTCATTGTGCCGTAGATGTGTGGTTCGCGACGGCCCAACATGTTCAGATTGGGTCCATGGATTACCAGAACTGTTGCACTCATACTTGACATATCCTCTGGCAGCTGGTTAGCGACTCATGATAGGAATGAAGATCGGTTCCCCAAAGATGTTCTGACGGGTGAGGTAGATCAGCGAGAGACGAATACTGCTGCGCTGAGTGGGATCACGCCGCGAGGTAGCGGTGAGGATCAGATCATTGCGCAGCGCTACAGGCTGAATTGGCGGTAGATAGACAGTGACGCGTAAACCGACGTCGCTGGCTCCACCATTCAGAGTGACGCTATCCGGGATGACGGTTACCCGGAATTTGCTGTCGATGCCGCTGACGGTTATATCGAAGGTGTCGGTAGCATTCCCCAGATTTTCAATGACTAACCCGGTGAAAGTGATGCTGGTGGCATCTTGAGGGATAACGCGGAGTTGTGGACTGCCGAGCGCAACGCCAGTTATCAACCCTACACGCACTTGGTCAAAGATGACAGCGCTTACTGTGCTGTCGCTTTGGGAAATGGCAGATATTCGAATACTGCTCAGGCTGGTGTTGGCTGGTAGACCCGGCGCTAAGGTAAGCAAAACAGCGATGTCACGACTTTCGCCTGGTCCTAGGCTTACTTGATTCGGTGTGGCGATTGCGCTGAGCCCATCTCCCTGCACTGCGGTGATGGTATAGGTGTCGCTGGTAAAGCCGAGGTTGCGCACAGTGTGGGTAATCACAGTGGTTTGATCGGGTAGCGCAATCACCTCGCGTGCAGGTTCGAGTGCAACAGCGCGGAGCGCTCCGACTTGGACGATATTGGTTGCACTGGCCAGCACTGCACTGGCTCCACTGGCACGCGCTGTGACTGTGATCGAGTTGCTCGTGCCAACAGTGGCTGTTGGAGGTACAGTCACGCTTACCGTAATGACAGTACTACTCCCTGGACTCAGGACGGTGCTAGTTGCTGGTGTGACGATAGGCGGTGGCCAGGTTGAGTCAGCACTGCTGGCATTCAGATCGTAAGCAATAGCTGATGAACCGGTGTTATGTAGGGTATGGGTAAAGATAACCGTAGTAGTGGGGAAGCCGTTGCGTGTTATACCCGCTGAGAGTGTCGCCCCATCAATACTGTTGATGGTAACGCTATCGACAACCTCTGCCCTGACCTGCGGATCGCCCCGTGAAACAGCCCGAACCGTGACAGTTGCCGTCGTGCCGGCTAGCGTGCCAGTGGGGATCACGATCTGAACAGTTACCGTTAGGCTGGTACTGCGTGCCAATGCGGGTGTAGTCGTTGGGCTAACGGTTGCTGTCCAGCCGGCAGGTAGACCCTGGATTGTCAGGTCGAAGGTATCAGGCGCATTGCCTGTGTTAGTGAGGGTGTGAGTGAAGGTAACTACTTCGCCAGGGTTACCGTTCGCGCTGAGAGCAGTCGGTGCGAAGTTCAACCCACGAATGGTTGCCACAGTGACATCAACGGTAGTACTGCTTTCAGTATCAGGTGCAGGCGGGGTGAGGCCGCCGTTACGGGCGATAGCTTGAATGCTCACTGAGGCAATGCCGCCATCGGCCGTTGTCGGCACGCTGAGTTGTAGCGTGCGGGTACAAGTTAGCCCGTTGGTAGGAACAGACACGGGACAGGTATCACTTGCGTTTACGAGGGCCCAACCTGGTGGTAAGGTCTGGGTAAAGTCGAATGGTACTGCCGCATTGCCGCCGTTGCGCACCGTGACAGTGATGGTAACGCTCCCACCCGGCAAGACAGGCACCGGATTGACGACTGGTTCGCCCACGAAAACTGGCGTACCACCACCAGTGATCTGCACACTACCACTAGCAGTGCGGTTAGCTGGAGGATTGGCACCACCGCTGACCCCGGCCTCGATAGTAAATCCATAACTACCGACTGGCTCGTTAGGGCTCGCGGTAACAGTAAGCGTGATTGGACGGGACTGACCGGCGGCCAAGGTAAACGTGCCAGTTGGTACACTGGCGAAGCTCAACCCTGAAGCAGGGACGGTGCTAGTCGGCGGCGTGATAATGAAAGTGTCGGTGAAGTTGCCGGTGTTCGTTAACGTATAAGTGAAATCGGTAGTGCTGCCCGGAGTGAGCTGGCGAGTAGTAGGCGGTACGGCAGTGAACTCGAAGTTGCGGTTAATTGGCACGCGTACAATGTTGACCGTCGCTGGATCGCTCTGTTCCGTAAACAATTGGGTGCCTTGCTGGCTAATGGCACGCACCCGAAATGCAAATGGATAATCACCAGCGAGCAACGTAGGGCTGGCGGGGGTGCTAGCCACAATAGTTAATGTGGTGGTAGCGCCGGGTGCCAAGACCGGATTGGTAAAGGTCGCCGACGTGATACTCCATCCTGTTGGCGACGTACCGCTGAAAACGGGTAGGCCACTACTACCGTCGGGCTGCACAATGCTCAAATTTCCGGTAAGCTGACCTGTATTGGTGACTATATGGGTAAATGTTACCGTATTGCCGGTTCGTTCGATAATCTGACCGGGGGAAACAACCGGCTGTGCTGGAATAATGGTCACAGCCTGGGCAATAGTGGTCAGAGTAATGCTGTTGGAAACAGTCAGATCACTCCGTGCAGTTACCGTTGTTGTATCAGTATCACCAGCGTTGGCTGTCAGCGGTACTGTGGCATCGATGATAATCTGGGTACTCCCCGTAGGTGGAACCTCAACTTGCGTCGGGCCGCTCGTCCACCCGCGATTGCTGACCAGGTTCAGGTTATAGGTGCGTGTGACAGAAGCTGTATGTGAAAGTGTCAGAGTATAGGTGGTAGAACTTCCCAAACTAACTGCACGGTTGCTCCCACCAGTAACAGTGAGCGTTGCAGTTGGTATGGTGCAGGCATCGGTCGTGGTGACATCTAATGCCTCAGAAAAGGGTGAACTGTTGCCAGTGGTAGGGTTGTGCACCGTAGCAGTAATATACCCTAGACAACCAGTGATGTTGGCGCTGAAACCGCCACTGGCGTTCGTGAGAGCGCTGGTTAGGAAAACAGGTCCTTCACGGTTGCGATCGGTAATACTGGCGCTGCTAGTAAAGATTTCCACCACACAATTTGCGCCGCAGCCGGTGTTACCGCTAATCACTGGCGAACCAGCAGTGATTGGATTGAATACGGGGGCGGCCAGATTGCCATTAGCGTTGCTGCCGAGTCCGATCCCATCACCAGCGTTGTCTTGAGTCGTGTTGCGTGAGATCAAGACACCGGTAATATTATCGGCAACGAAAATGCCATGACCGAGACCAAAATTGCCGTTACGCACTAGGCGATTACGCACAATCTGATTGTTGCTGCTGTTAATCCTGATACCGTGAGCAACATTAGCTGGCGACAAATTGCTTTGTCCACTAAATGCCACCAGATTATTCTCGATCCGGTTGTTGCTGCCGCTACTGATCAAGATCCCGTCGCGGCGGATAGTCATTCCGCTGCCAGGTGTATCACTACCTGAAGCGCGCACGCCGATGCGGTTATCGAGGATCAAATGATTGTTAGCGCTGTTACGCAAATTGATGCCGCGATCCACACCCCCAATCACATTGTTACGCACGGAAGCGTTACTTGCATTTGAGATGCGGACCCCTTCACTTTCAGGCACAACACTGCTAACCAGAATACCGTTACCATCAGCTCGTACCCCGAAGTAATTCCCCTGGATGATATTTCCATTTGCAGTACATCCGGTAGGGCAAGGTTCGACCAACACTGCTGCACCAGCGCCGGTAAAGGCGAAATTACCAGCGGCTATCACATTGCGATCTGCTGGGTTAGGCCCGCCAATGAGCACATTGCTCCCGTTTTCGATATAAACACCCACATCACCAGTGCCATAACCAACCGTGGTGCCATTAATTGTCGTCGGGGTGGTCTGAACGCCGGCTGGATCAACACCAATGTAGTTGCCGCGCACAACAGTGTTACTGGCACGAATTCGGATCCCATTCGTGCGTGCGCCAGCAATGACATTTCCCGGCCCGATAGTGGTTGTTATTGCAGTACTGTTACGACCGACGAAGATCCCTTCGCCACCACTCACCTGATTGATAGTGCCATTCCCGACTGGAATAGGATTTCCACTACTGTTAAGAGCTACCCCGATATAGTTACCGACAATAGTTGTGGGTCCAGTAGCGAAATTGGTATCTGAGATGACAATGCCGCCGTTAGTGTTACCACTAATGTAGTTTCGTCCGGCAATAGGATTGAACGGATCGCCAATTTCAGTCTCAATGGCGCCAAAAGTTGCGCCACCCGCCAGTAAAATACCGATCCGATTGGCGATAACGGTGCCAGTTGGATTAACGCCGATCCAGTTGCCCGTAATGCGGGTGTTACGGGGGATACTAGCGGCGCCAGTGCTCGTCGCGTTGCTGAACAGCACAATGCCAGCAGCGTTATTTCCGGTATACCCGCCAATCAGATTACCGCTGATCAGTGTTTCGCGTGCATAGTTCTCGATCGAGATCCCACCAAGATTGCCTGGTGAGGAGGTCGTAACCAGTGCCGCTGTGCCAGCAACGTTTGTGCCGATGTAGTTACCCAGAATTTGATTTCCATGTAGCGGCTCGGTGCTGAGGTTATTATTTAGGCCGATGTCAGCCGTCTCGTTACCGCTAATAACGTTGCGGTCAGCGGGGTCACCGGTTCCAATTCGGTTATTGCTAGCGCCGCCATCGATTAAAATGCCGTACCCAGCATTGGGTTCCGGTTGCCCATTGAGGTGTCCAATCCAGTTATTAGCAATCAGATTATTCTGTGCGTTGCTACGCAGATAAATACCAGAACCACCGTTGGTAAAGCCAGCGCTGCGACTAAAGCGTACAATTACCAAACCACGAATCACGTTATTGTCGGAGGCAATGATCAGTCCATGCGCCGGAATTGGGAGATTGTCGACGGTTCGTAGTTGTTCACCGCTCAGAATGACGGTATGGTCACTGCCAGCATCAATCGTCGTGCCACCCTCAGTTAGTGCTGGTAGGCCTTCATTGCGCACATAGATCGTACCACTCACGCTAAACGTAATAGTATCGGGCACACCATTGCTATTCGCCGCTATGATGGCTTCGCGCAGTGTACAGCCGCCGGGTGTAGTCGTGCACGCGCCATCATTGGTATCAGCCAATGAATTGACCACGAACGTAGCAGCGAAAGCAGGTTTCGCGGTTGGCAGTAGGCTGAAGAGGAAGATCATCAGAATGACAAAGCGAAGTTGTCGGTGCATAGCGCGCCGCTCCTACTGCAAGATGAGGGGAATCCAGACTGCTGGTATCAGCACTCCTGATGGATCGCGCACAATTGCTACATTCTGCACTTCGGCACCGCTGAGAGCTATATCTGAACCAGGGATCGATGCCCAGATCCGCAACGTCTCGCGAGTACCGGGCAGGATCGTTTCGCTAATCCGCACGCGCACGCGTAACGTGATCTGGTTTATGCGGCCACTGCCCGCGATATTGTCAAGAGTCACAGTATTTCCGCTAATGGCAACGCCACTGGTTCCCGATTCAAAGGCAATCAGCTCGCTGCCACGACTGGCGGCAAAATTGAGCTGGAACGTTGCCCGGCCATTACTGGTATTGCGCAACGTGTGGAGGAAGACGACTTCGCGCCCAGCCTGGACATCTTGCTCGTAGCCACTACGCAATTCGGCGGCGTAACGCAAACCAGTGGTGGTAACGTTCGTCATAGTAATCGCTTGACTGCTAAAGCCGCGCGGTGTAGCCGTAATGACCGTGGTTGCGCGCACTGGATTACCACTGGCGTCGGTCGTTTGCGATCCAGCAGGCACGGTAATGGCGACCGCAATTTCAGCATTCGCACCAGGCGCCAGTGTCAGCGTTGGCGTTAACACCGTAGTATTGTAGGTGTCAAGCCCGATGAGGTCAGCGGTAGTAGCACTCACATCAATCGTTGTCGTCACGTTGCCATTGTTCGTAAGTTGATGGCGATAGATATGGGTAGTAGCCGGAAGAATGGTTGCCGCATTGCTCATCGGTGTGGCGAGCAGCACAGGTTGTGCTTGCACACTGGTGCACAACGTTTGGGTTATCGGATCAAACGCCGGCGCCGTGATCGTCAGAGTTGTAGTGTCGGTGATCGGTACCTGAACCGAGGGATGGGTTCCTGCAGGGAGGGTCAAGGTCACGGTGATCAATTGACTAGCGCCGGGTGCGATGTTGAACGTCGTGGTAGGTTCAGCAGCTACTGTCCAGCCGGTCAGAGTCCCTGAAGTTAAGAGGCGCAACCGGTTGATCCCCAGTGTCCCATGATTCTCCAGGCGAGCGCGGTAGGTGACGCTGCTGCTCGGTGCTGCACTCTGCGTAGTCGGATCGATTGGTATTAAACGTAAGTCAAGCGTGGGGGTGAAGACGCCAAACTCTGATGTGTTCCCAAATTGGTCAGTCGCCGTAAGGGCAATCTGGCGATAATTCGTGGGTGGTTCTATCAAAATGGCGTTAAACTCACCCAGACCGTTGACCTGGTGAATATTCTGGCGGGGAATACCATTGACGAGGACTTCAAGCAGCTGCCATCCTTGACCATCGGGATTAGGTAGCTCTGGATCGACACCATAGACATGGATCACACAACCAGCACAGGCTGAAACTGGATCGAGGCTCTCCTCGTTGGTGGCATTGCTCGTAAAAACCTGACCGGAGAGTCGTCCATCTTGCGTCAACTGAAGATTAAAAGGCGGATCAATACTATGGTTGGGGCGGTTGAGATTCTGATCAGGATCAGAAGCCTCACCGTGGTACCGAGTGGTATTTTGCAGATGAATACCACCAGCTACATTGGCCGCTATTTGGTTTTGGACAACCCGTACCCGACGGGCATGATCAGCAACGAGCACTCCATAACCAAGGTTTGCCCGCAGCCGATTACCGGTAATATCAACACCCAGACTGTTGCCGCTCACCTCGATGCCATCGCCGCCATTTTGTTCAACCACGTTGGTGTTAGTGATCGACACCCCGCTGGTATTGGTTAGTCGGATCCCATCGTTAGCATTGAACCGTATCAGATTACCACTCAAGGTTGCCGTGGTGACATCTGTCATATCGATGCCGATGCCAGCCGGGTAGGCTAGCAGCGTACTGCTGTTAGCTGGATTAGCAACCCAGCCGATCTGGTTTTGCTGGATCGTAGCCGACTGGGTCGATATAAGCGCAATCCCGGCGGCGCTACCGTTGCCACCGATAACATTACCGGCAAGCGTAACGTTGGTGGCACCATTGACCTGAATGGCCGGGCCAGTGTTAGGTGCAGCGACCGTCAGTGCATCACCAACCGTGTCGCGTCGCAAACCCAGTATGTTGGCCCGTGCGGTAATGTTGCTGCCGCCATTGATAGCGATAGCCGGGCCATTGGCGGCGGCGATGGCATTGCCACTCGTATTGCCGATGACAATACTCGTGCTATCGCTGATGGCAATGCCTGCCGCAACGCTGCCGGGCGCGCTACGTCGGTCAACGCTCAACCCAATCGTATTGCCATCAAGCGTTACCATAGTGGCATTCTCGATTCGAACATCGTACCCATTGTTCCCTGCGATCGTCGAGGCGGTCATCGTGATTTGCGTTGTGTTAGCAATGAGGACGCCGCCGCTATTGGGGAAGGTGCCGGGCACATTATCGAAGACACCAACTTGCAGGTTGGTGAGCGTGACGCTACCGCTATTGATAGTTACCCCCGGTCCGGTATTACCGCCAATGCGCACAAGAGTGTTCGCACTGCCAACGGTTGTTGTGCCGGTGCCCTCAGTGATAGCAATCCCGCCAAGGGTGTTAGGGCGTGCGCTTGTTCCGCTCCGACCAAGACCAATGACGGTAAAGCCACGGATTGTTGTGTTGGCTGGTGCAGCGCCATTGGCGTGCTGCCGAATACCAAACCCGGTATTCCCACTAATGATGAGTGGTTGAGTCGAGCTAGGGCTGCCAATAATAGTATTCTGGGCCCCATCTTCGATAGTGATACCATCGCCACCATTGCCAATCGCCGGATCTTGATCGAGATTAAAACCGATCAGATTACTGGTGATGGTGGTGGTAATAGTACGCGTGCCACTAACCAAAATACCGCCCGCTCCATTTGCCGCAATAACGTTGCGTTCGAGGTTAACACTGCCGCCAATGGTGTTCTGCTCGGTTCTTCCATTCGGATCACTGGTCACATCACTAATAATTTGAATGCCATACCCACCGTTGGGGCGGGCTATAGTGGAAGTAGTAAACAGAACTCCAATTCGATTGGCACGAATGATGTTCTGGGACGCGTTGTTGATCCAAATGCCATGGGCCGTATTGCCGGCAATAGTATTGGGATTATTTGCAGCACCAATCTGATTATTGGTCGCCGTAATGCCGCTGATCACGATGCCGTTCCGATTCCGCTGCGGCGGTTCATTGCCATTGAGGTCGAGGCCAATCAGGCAATTCCGTACCTGATTATTGGCGCTACCAATGAAGATGCCGCTGCCACGATAGATGCTATCGGCATTGCTGGCACCGTAAATGGTCAGTCCTTCCACTATCGCGCCACCACCATTGAGCGCTAGACCGACATCGTTACCATTGGCGTTAATCGCAACTTGGGGCACACCATTGACCGTTTCAGCGATCAGACTGATGTTGGGGCGGGTGATGGGCGGTAAGCGCTGCCCGCTGGTAAGCGTAATGATGTATGGTGGTGCACTAACCTGACCCTCTGTAATCAACTCGAAGCTGATGGTTATGGGATCGGTTCCGGCACTGGCATTCGCTTTGGTAATCGCCTGACGCAGACTACAATTTGTGTTAGGGAGGTTGTCGATGCAGTGACTGGCAAGATCGGTCACAGGGTTATCAAGCAGCGTATCAACATAAAAAATGATAGTGCTGGTCTGGGTGTAACTGTAGTCAGCCCAGACCAGCGTACTGCACAGAAACACCATTGTTACCAGCCACCGAGGATACCTGCGGGCGCGCATGGGGAAACTCCTTAGCATAGCAAATTGCACGCAGCAGAAGAAATACTATCTTTGGAAGTTGTCTTCGATTGTATCACGCTGCAACAACAAGCAGGAAGAGTACAACGACAGGAATTTAGTCCTGTTTCTACAGACGGGGGAGGATGCCAATCGCGCGCAGGTACGCAAGCGAGGCCGCATACTGTTGATCTTCGTACAGGCTGATCTGCTCTTCACTGGCGCCACGTTCCCATGGAGTGCGCCAGTCGTCGTCGCGTAGGCGCATCGTTTGGGCAAACAGGCGCAAAACCGGCAACACCTCGCGCACATCGCAGGGCGGATAACCTTGCCACCAGTCATCATCGAGAATGCGCACGTGGCGTGCACTGTGACTGACCAGTTCGATCTGGCAGGTAACTTCGGGGGCATACTGCTCGATAATACCGAGCAGACGCCGAATATCCAGATCGCCCTCTCCGAGTGCGCAGCGCACCAGTCGCCAGCCCTGTGTAGTGGGATAAGTTTCGTAATCAGCGAGGTGAACGTTGCGGATGCGGGGGCCGAGGCGTTCGGCAGCGGCATACGGCGTTTCACCCACGGCCAGGCAATTGACGGCATCGAAACAAATCCCAATAGCCGGACTATCGACTGCCGTACAGATCGCCACCAGATCCGCGCTGGTGACGTCTTGATGGTTCTCAATCGCGAGCACAACATTGTGAGCGAGTGCCAGATCGCTCACTGCACGTAATCGCTCGGCAATGTCAGCCAGGTGAGCGGGCCAGTTATCGGTAAACAGCCGTCGATAACCTTCCAGTACTGGACTGACCAGCACGCGCAATACCCTAGCACCAATCATGGCTGCTGCCGGAATATGCATCCGCAGCAAGTCAACATTAGCAATCTCGCTATCGACAACCGGAGTCAACCCGCTTAAACTCAATCGCTCACGGATCGCATTCAGGCTATCTGGTGAGAGATCGGGCAGCCAGCTCAGCGGGAATTCGATGCTCTGCAAACCAGCACGCGCAGCGAGGGTAATGACATCATCGACATCAAGCGGATGACGGACCGCCCGAGTGGTACCGCGCCCAATCAGGCCGCAACGATAGCTGAAACTTAAAGCGGACAGACCGATCAACACGGCCAAACCTCTTCACAACCTGGCGAATATATATTATACCATACCTTTCGCGCGGCTATGACGCAGAACTTGGTCAGAGCAGACCTGAAGAGGAAGGAAGCGCGCTGCACTAGCAAACGAGCACAAACTCCCCACAATGGCCAGTCGTGCGGTCAGGCCTAGCTAGTAGCCTGCTGGGTGTCGCTGGCTGGTGCGCGTTGTTCGGCAATGGAAGCAATGGCTATGCCACACAGGAGTAGCACAATGCCGCCAAATTGCAAAGGTGCTAGCGTCTCGCCAAAAAAGACGAAGGCGAGTAGCGTGGAGCCGATAGGTTCACCTAAAATAGCGACTGCCACATAAGTAGCCGAGAGGCTGCTCAGAGCATAGTTAAACGCGGTGTGACCGAGCAATTGCGGACCGACGGCTAGACCGAGCACGAAGAGATAGACATACGGTGGGAAACCGAAAAACTGCTGTTTAGTCGCGAGTGCCCAAATGACTAGTACAACAGCGGCACTGGTGTAAACCAACCAGATGTAGGCCAGCACTGACAGGCGGCGACGGAGATCGCGCCCGATTAGCAGATAGGCGCTGGCAGTTGCTGCTCCTACCAGGGCCAGCGTGTTGCCAAGGAGAGGGTTGCTCTGAGTAGGATTGGTACTATCGCTGATACCGATAGTAATTGTGCCGATCAAGGTCAGGGCAATACCTAGAAGCGTGGTCCAATGCAGGCGTTCATGGAAGAAAACGAGTGAGGCCAGACCAACCCAAAGTGGGTTCGTAGAGACGAGCGCAGCGCTGCTAGCGACCGATGTATACTCGAGTGAACTGATCCAACTGGCGAAGTGAATAGCTAGGAATACGCCTGATCCCATACCAAAGAGAATATCACGCTGACGCAGGCGTCGAATCTCGTCACCAGCACGGCTCAGCGCCAGCGGTGTGAGAATAAGCGCGGCCAGGCCAAGGCGGCCAGCAGCAATACTCAGTGACGACATACCGCTGCCTTGCGCATAGCGAATCATGATAGAGGCTGTGGAGGCGATCATTACGCCAGTGAATAGAACAGTGTACAGCCAAAGGCGATGTCGGTTCATGCAGTTACTTTCGTCCAGCGCACCAGAGGTGCGGCTACCCAGGTCGGAGGTGGTGTTTGGTACAGTTGAGTAGCGTCACTTGTCACTAGCTCGAGGATCTCACCCCGCATCGGCCCGCGTAAAAAGCGAACGACCTGACCAGCGTCACGTGCATCACTTTTAGCTCGCACGCAGTGCTGGTTATATCCCCAGTAATCACCGGCAGCGAGTAACGCCATTCCTTCTTCGATGGTGCGGCGAGCTAGTTCGATGCCACCAGCCTCTGGTGTGAGTGACTGTTCAGGTGGATCGCCATAGCCGATGCCGTGGTGAAAGGGATCAGCTGTTGAGACGATGACAGCGTCGCGGGCCAGTTCAACCAGTTCTTCGATCCCAGGGAGCAACTCGGGATGGCCGCTAGCCAAATAGGGATAGCGTTCGATAACACGTGGCCCGCGGATACCACGACGACGAGTCTCAAGTTCCCAAAAGAAACGGAAACTGTAGAGAGCGTGGTCTAGTTGCCACTCTGCACCGCGATTGAGACCAGGCCCCTGAATGCCCCAGTAACGTTCTGCAGCCGGTGAACCACCAGCAGCTACGCGTTGTCGCGCCTGCTCCATTTCGTCGTTCCAGGTATGCAGGACACTGATCACCAATACCTGATCAGCACCACTATCGAGGCAAGCGTGCACTGCCGCGGCAATCTGGTGACCGCAATCGGCGACACCGGCGTGTGGAAACACGATCACGCCGCCAGCCGCTAGGGTGGGAGCTAGGTCCCACTGCCGAGCCCGCTCGAGCAAGGCGTAACCGCCGTGTTCGCCAAGCGCCGCATGCTCAGCGCGGTACAGATCGTGAATGGCTTTGTTTAAAGCAGTGCGGTGCATAGCTTACCCAAATTGCTCGACAAAACGCTGATCACCGCTATAGAACCAGCGAATGTCGTCAATCCCATATTTAAGCATAGCTACGCGTTCAGGTCCGAAGCCACCAGCGAAGCCACTGAACTCAGCCGGGTCATAGCCACCGTTGCGCAACACATTCGGATGCACCATACCACAGCCGCCAATTTCAAGCCAGCCAGCATACTTGCAAATCCGGCAGCCTTTGCCGTTGCAGAGGAAGCAGGTGACATCCATCTCGGCGCTAGGTTCTGTGAAGGGGAAAAAGCTTGGGCGCAGCCGTACCTGGGTCCCTGGGCCAAACATCCGTTCGGCAAAGAAGCTGAGGGTTCCCTTCAGATCAGCCATAGTCACATGGCGGCCAACGGCGAGGAACTCAAACTGATGGAACATCATTTCGCTGCGCACGGTCACCTGCTCGTTGCGATAGACCTTTCCAGGAATCAGCACCCGTAACGGATTGGGGGCGTTGCGCCGCATAGCGTGGATCTGACCAGGCGAGGTATGGGTCCGCAACAACACTGATGGCGCCCCAGCCGGCATTTCGATGTAGAACGTATCTTGCATATCGCGCGCCGGATGATCGTCGGGAAAGTTAAGTAAACTGAAATTGAAAGCGTCGTATTCAACTTCAGGACTTTCCCAGACTTGAAAACCCATCTCGGCGAAGATACGCTGCACCTGACGCAAAATCTGGTTGGTAAGATGGACATACCCGACGGGAGGGCGACGGCCGGGCATCGTCACATCGATTCGTTCAGCGGCCAGTTCTGCGGCAACTGCCTGCGCTTCCAACCGTTCTTTAGCAGCGGCGAAAGCAGCCTCGAGCCGTTCACGCAGTGTATTCACGCGCTGACCAACCAGCGGTCGTTCTTCGGCGGGCAACGTCCCCAAGCCACGACTCAGGCGCGAGAGGCGACCCTGCTTGCCGATGTAGCGGCTTTTCCATTCGGTAAGCGCTGTCAGATTGGCAACCGATTCGAGCGCAGCAAGCGCTTCCTGTTCAAGCGAGGTCAATTCGTCGAGCAGTACGTTCATGCGACACCATCTTGTTCTAGAGAAGAATGGCAATTGCGCTGCTATTATACATTGTAACGATGGCGGTGATAGCGTGTGGTGGTCAGGAAAGCCGGCAACTGCGCAGAGGATCAGAGCTTAGCTGGCTCTGGTCGCACGTTGGCGTAACGCTTCAAACAGGATAATACTGCCCGCGACGCCGGCATTCAACGATTCGATTGGGCCCGCCATAGGAATTGAGATGGTCTGGTGGGCTAGGGTACGCGCGGCTGTGCTTAGCCCATGCGCTTCGTTGCCGATGATCAGCGCTGCTAGTTGTTGCCAATCGACAGCATAGTACGGCTGTTGACCGGCACTATCGGCAGCGTAGATGATATAGCCAGTCAGTTCGGCGGCAATTGCTTCCCACCCCAACAAGCGAAGCGGGATTAGGAAGTGTGCACCCATTGCAGCGCGTGCCACCTTGGGGCTAAAAGGATCAGCCGTGCCGGGTGCACAGAACACGCCACCGATTCCCGCCGCTGCCGCTGAGCGGAGCAATGTACCGACATTACCCGGATCCTGAATTTCATCGAGTACGAGACGTAGGCCGGGTCGTAGCGGTAATTCTGGCCAGCTCACTGCGGCAATCACGCCCTGCGGTTGTTCTGTATCAGCAGCAGCGGCAATTGCGGTTGGACTAGCGGGAAAACAATGGGGCAGTGAACGTAGCTGTTCGAGCAGGGCGGCCCCGGCGCTCGTGGCGGCGAGTTGTTCGGGCGCATAGAGCGCAAGGCGCAGCTCGGCGCCCGCAGCGAGGGCATCGGCAACTAGTCGCACTCCCTCGAGTACAAAGCTGCGTTCATGTCGCCGCTGACGTGCCGACTCGGCTAAGGCCCGCAGCCATTTGACATGTTGATTGGCAGTACTCGTAATCACAGCCAATATGTGTTGGAGTGCCAGGGAAACGACATCTTTGCCACAAAAAGACTGGTCGGCAGCGCGGTGCAAGCCCACTGCCGACCAGCCTCTTCAGGCAGGGATCAATCCGTTACGCAGTCACCGCAGCCTGGGCTTGAGCTACGATGCGAGCAAACGCTTGCGGGTCACGCACGGCCAGATCGGCCAGCATCTTGCGGTCGATGATAATATTGGCCTGCTTGAGACTATTGATCAAGCGGCTGTAAGTGGTGCCATGCAGGCGAGCAGCAGCATTGATGCGCACAATCCACAGACGGCGGAAATCTCGTTTGCGGCGACGACGGTCGCGGTAAGCATCGGCGAGCGCGTGCATTACCGCTTCGTGCGCAACTTTATAGTGGCGGCTCCGCGCACCGTGATAGCCTTTGGCCTGAGCTAACAGTTTCTTGTGGCGCTTACGCACCATTATGCCACGCTTTACACGAGCCATGGTTCTCTCCTTTGGCGGATCGGTCAGGAGGTGGCAAACCAAACCCTGAACTTCATCCGCAGTCCAATGTGAAACGAATAAACCTACACGACACTAATGAAGACCCTACGCGCAACGTAGGGCCATTGGCAATGACGGGCCGGCCGTGACCCGTTGGCACTTACTCTAACCCGTAGGGTAAGGCAACTTGCAAGAGCCGGCGATTGACAGGTGAAGTGGGTTGATCCTTGCCCCAAGCGCGCTGCGAGCGGCTGGACCGATTGCGCTTGTTACCACGCACGCCCCGCTGTTGGAGAAACTTACCAGACGCAGTTACTTTGAAGCGCTTTTTAGCACCCTTGTGCGTCTTCATTTTCATCTTAGGCATTGAACATCTCCTTGCAATATCGCGCGCAGACGGTGACCAATCGCTCATGAACGCTCAGCGTCTCCGGCGATTAGGTTTGTCGTCGTCGTCAAAATCTTCGTCTTCTTCATCTTCATCGTAATCCTCGTCGATGAAGTCTTCTTCTTCTTCTTCGACATCGTCGCTCTCATCGACAAGGTCTTCTACTTCTTCTTCCTCATCAGCTTCAGCGGTCACCGATTCATTCACTGCAACTGGAGCCGAGGCGGAGTGAGCCGTAGTTGCGCGCTGAGCATTGGCCTTTTGCGCTTGCTGTGCTGCCTTCAACACCTTTGCCGTCGGTGCCAGCAACATTGAGAGGACCTTGCCTTCCATTAGCGGTTTTTGCTCGATGACGGCGATATCGCTCAACTGCTCGGCAATCTCATCGAGCATCTTGCGTCCAATCTCCGGATGAGCCATCTCACGGCCACGGAAGCGCAGATTGAATTTCACCTTGTCGCCGGACAGCAAAAAGCGCCGCGCCTGATTCGCCTTCACCGCAATATCGTGATCATCGGTTCGTGGCATCAGCCGGATCTGCTTCAACTCTGACTGTTTCTGATTACGGCGGGCTTCACGCTCTTTCTTGCTCTGTTCGTAGCGAAACTTGCCGTAATCAAGCAGACGGCATACCGGCGGAACCGCATTAGGCGCGACTTCAACGAGGTCGTATCCGCGCTCTTCAGCCATTGCTAGAGCTTCGCGCAAGGGAACGATACCGACCTGCGTTCCATTCTCGTCGATCAGGCGCACTTCACGGGCGCGAATGCGATTGTTAATGCGAAACCGGTCTCTGATAGCGCGACTCCTTCGTCTCTCGAATAATGATGACAGCGCGATACATCTGTTTCGCTGAACTGCCGATCACCAGTACCGCTGACGTCAAGACAACAACCAACTGCTGTGATGCAACGCTCACATCAAGCCTGCATTATACCAGCCTCTCTGGCGAGAGTCAAACGATCACAATGACTTACGACCCGATCAACCTGCATCGTTATATTGCCATTGCGTTTACGTTCATGCCATGGTAAGATACTACAAATCTTACGTTCCAGGGGAGCCTGGGGGAACCGGGCTGAGAGGGCGTCTCTAGCTATTGCTACCGACGCCGACCCTCTGAACCTGATCTGGGTTATGCCAGCGGAGGGAGGAGCAGGACGCAGTCGCACTGTCGTCTCAGGTCTGCGTCCATTGTGGAAGTTCTCACCGTCCTGCCGCGGCAGGACGGTTTTTTTACGTAGAGCGTTCCCCGACTCCTTCGTCGTTGGTCCATGCGAGGTGACAATGACGGTAGTAGAACAAATTGCTGAGTTGTGCCAACGAGTACGGCAACAACGTCCCTTGCTGCATCACATCACCAACTTTGTGGTGATGAACGATACAGCTAACGTCACGCTGCACATTGGTGGGTTGCCAGTGATGGCTCACTCGCGCGAAGAGGTGACCGAGATGGTGACGGCGGCGGGGGCGCTGGTGCTCAATCCTGGTACGCTGGAGTGGCTCGATGCTATGTTGCTGGCAGGCAGACGGGCCAACGAGCTGGGAATTCCAATTGTGCTTGATCCGGTAGGGGCTGGGGCGACAATGCCGCGTACGGCTACGATGCGGCGTCTGCTTGAGGAGTTGCAGATTGCAGTGGTGCGTGGCAATGGGGGTGAAATTGGGGCGCTGTCTGGTCTCGGTGGCATGGTCAAAGGTGTAGAGTCTGTAGCCGAGCCAGAAAATCCACTGCTTGCTGCGCAAGAACTGGCCCGTCGCTATCGGGTGGTGGTGGCCTCAACTGGTCCCAGAGATATCGTGACCGATGGGAAGCGGGTAATGATGGTTGATAACGGCCATGCATGGTTGCGCACGTTGACAGGTACTGGGTGCGCAGCAACAACGGTAGTGGCTGCTTTTGCCGCCGTTGAGCGTGATTGGGTGCTAGCTACGACGGCGGCGCTAGCATGTTTTGGTCTGGCCGCTGAACTGGCGGCGCCGCAGGCCCAGGGACCGGCCAGTTTCAAAGTGGCTTTCTACGACGCCCTGTATCATCTGTCAGCCGATCAGATTCGGGCGGGTGCGAAGGTGCTGGTGGGTTGAGCGTCGGGGTTGTTAGTCGGCTCGCTACGGCGGATGGTATGACTAACCATGCTGGCCTCGGTAGCCTGATGAGAGATGGAGGTGATTGATGAACATCAATGAACAGATTGCCGCATTGCGCGAACGAGTGCGGCAGCAGCGACCGTTGCTCCACCACATCACAAACTTTGTGGTGATGAACGACACTGCCAACGTTACGCTCCACATTGGCGGATTACCAGTGATGGCGCACTCGCGCGAAGAGGTGGCCGAGATGGTGTCTGCAGCGGGCGCGCTGGTGCTCAATCCCGGTACGTTGTCGCCAGAGTGGATCGAGTCAATGTTAATTGCAGGCAAACGGGCCAATGAACTGGGTATTCCGATTGTGTTAGATCCGGTCGGAGCTGGGGCTACGACGTTGCGTACTACGAGTAATCAACGCTTGCTTGAGGAGTTGCGCATTGCAATTGTGCGCGGTAATTCGGGTGAAATCGGTGCGCTAGTTGGGATGGGCGGCGTTGTTAAGGGGGTAGAAGCAGTCGTCGAGGTGGATGATCCTGTCGCGGCAGCACGGGCGTTGGCGCGGCGCTACGGCGTGGTTGCGGCAGTAACTGGTCGACGTGATATCGTGACTGATGGTGAACGTGTGATGATGGTTGATAACGGTCACGAGTGGTTAAAGACCCTGACCGGTACTGGTTGCGCGGCAACTACGGTTATTGCTGCCTTTGCGGCTGTCGAGCGGGATTATGTGCTGGCTACGACAGCCGGATTGGCATGCTTTGGTCTCGCTGCTGAACTGGCGGCGCCACAGGCACGCGGGCCGGCCAGTTTCAAAGTGGCTTTCTACGATGCGATTTATCAGTTGTCAGCTGATCAGATCCGGGCGGGCGTGAAGGTGGCGGTAAGCGGCGCGTGAGGTGATCTAGGCCGGCTGACGTAGTGATGGTCACTCTGTCAGCTCGCAGTCGAGCGGCAGCTGAGGATGACAGGCGATGGGCTCATGCCTGCCGTGAGACCGTGCAAGGGAGAACGAAACTATGGTGTGGCAAGGCACGATCACGTGGGATCTCTACGTCATTACCGATGCTGGTCTGGCCCGCGGGCGTTCACATCAAACAGTGCTTGAAGCGGCAATTGCTGGTGGGGCAACAGTGGTGCAGTATCGAGAAAAAGCGGCCTCGACCCGCCAGATGGTAACTGAGGCGCGCGAATTGCGCGAGCTTGCCCAACGAGCAGGTGTACCGCTCATTGTGAATGACCGGATTGATGTGGCCTTAGCTGTTGATGCCGATGGGGTCCATATTGGGCAAGATGACATGCCTGTCCGATTGGCCCGGCAATTGATTGGGCCCGACAAAATCTTGGGTGTCTCGGTATCGACACTCGATGAAGCTAGGCAGGCTGTGGCTGATGGCGCTGATTATCTGGGTGTAGGGCCTATCTTCGCTACTCCAACCAAACCAGACGCGGCGCCGCCCATCGGGATGGATGGATTACGGCAGATCTGTCAACATATCTCGATCCCGATAGTTGCTATCGGTGGGATCAATGCAACTAATGCCGCCGAGGCGATTGCCGCTGGCGCAGATGGCGTAGCTGTTGTGTCGGCAATTGTGGCGGCGACAGATGTGACTGAAGCGGCGCGTCAGCTACGTGCCATTGTTACCAATGCCCGTCGGGCGACTGCAGAGCAGAGGGGATTACTATGACGTTACCGCGTTGTTTAACCATTGCTGGTTCTGATTCGGGCGGTGGTGCTGGCATTCAAGCCGATCTCAAGACCTTTGCCGCGCTAGGTAGTTACGGCATGAGCGCTCTGACAGCGATTACTGCCCAGAATACAGTTGGAGTGCAGGCGGTGTTTGAGCTGCCGGCTACATTGGTGGCGCAACAGATTGATTCAGTGGTGACTGACATTGGTGTTGATGCGGTCAAGACGGGGATGCTGGCTAATGCCGAGATCATTACAGTGGTGGCTGAGAAAGCGCGCATGTATCAATGGCCGTACTTGGTGGTCGATCCAGTGATGGTCGCCAAGAGTGGTGATCCGCTTCTCCGTCCCGAGGCGCGCACTGCACTTGTTTCACAGTTGTTCCCGCTGGCAACCGTTGTGACGCCCAATCTACCCGAAGCCCGCGCGTTGACTGGCATGGAAATCACTACTGTCAGTGATATGGAGCAGGCGGCCAAAGCCATTCACGCTATGGGGCCGCGCTGGGTCGTGGTGAAGGGGGGGCATCTGGAAGGCGATAGCGTTGATGTGCTCTTCGATGGAACCCAATTCTCCTACTTCACAGCCACCCGGATCGAGACGCGCCATACCCATGGTACTGGCTGTACCTTTGCTTCAGCTATCGCCGCCGGGTTAGCGAAGGGGTTGTCAGTTCCCGTTGCAGTGCAACAGGCGAAAGAGTATATCACCACTGCATTACGCTATGCTCCTGGTTTGGGGCAAGGTCACGGGCCGGTCCATCATTTTGCTACTTGGTATCAAGAGCAGGCCAACCGCTGAATTGGTGCTGGCAACGGAGAGGCAGCTTGCCTCTCCGTATCGATGTTCTACCCATTATTGCTCAACTGATAATTGACGAAGGTGCTATTCCCTGCGTATAGTGTCCTCATCTTGTATACCGGCGCGTAATGTGATCACAAGCCGGCTGGTGACGGGGCGCCAACTATGCGCGTGCGTGACAAAGTGATTGTAGTAACCGGTGGTGGTAGCGGAATTGGACGGGCGTTGGTCTTGTTGTTGTTGACCAAAGGGGCGCGCGTAGCAGCAGTCGATCTAAATCCGACGACGTTGGCTGAAACGGTGCAATTGGCTGGCGCGGCTGCGAGTCGGCTTTCAACCCACATTGTCAATGTGGCCGATCGGGCAGCAGTGATGGCCTTGCCGGCACAGGTGCTGGCTGCCCATGGTGTCGTCGATGGGGTCATTAACAATGCGGGTATTATCCAGCCGTTTGTACGGGTGAAAGATCTTGATGAAGCCACGATCGATCAGGTCATGAACGTTAATTTTTACGGTACGGTCTTCATGACGAAAGCCTTTTTGCCCACGCTCCTGGACCGACCTGAAGCACATATCGTCAATATTTCGAGTATGGGCGGCTTCCTGCCCGTGCCGGGGCAGACGATCTACGGTGCAGCCAAAGCGGCGGTGAAGCTATTTACAGAAGGGCTATACGCCGAGCTACGTGACACTAGTGTGCGTGTGACTGTGGTCTTCCCTGGTGCAGTCAGTACTAACATCGTTTCTAATTCTGGCTTACCAACGATGCCAGTAACCAATGGCAAGCAGGGGTCTTCGATCAAGCCGTTACCAGCCGATCAAGCGGCACAAATGATCATCGATGGTATGGAACGGAACCAATTCCGGGTACTGGTTGGTAACGATGCTCAGATGATGGATCGCATCTACCGTCTGAGTCCACGCCTTGCGGTTAACTTGATTTTGCAACGGATGAAATCGTTGCTAGATCGATCGTGACGCGAGTAGGAGTCGTAGAGCGTATTCCCTGCTTGTAACTGCAGCGCTATCACTATATCACTAACCTCAAGTCGTCACTGGCTTAACTACGGATGATCACCGGTAGGTAGGCTTGTGGTATGAGGGGGCCGCCGTTTATGCGAAATGGTACGTCGTCTGACCAGTGTTGAGTCGCGCCCCCCGGTCGCGGTTTGAGTTCGCCAGAGCTTTGCCCTCCGTTGGCGCTGTCATTAATGGTGGTACCACTACCTTCATCGAATCGGTAGAGGGCCAGCGTGTCGCTGTCGAGCGCGTGTGGTGCAGTTGGAGGTGTGAAAGCAGCGGTATAACGTACAATCCGCGACAGGCGGAGATCGTCAAGCCAGCCGTTATAATAACGACTACCCGGATAATCGTGCTTTTCTGCACCAAGTACCAGGTAGGGATCGCTATTGGGATACGTAGTGTTGCGATTCAGTCGGTAATCGATCCGACCAACTGGCCCGGCTATAGCACCGTCGGGCTGACCATCCACAAACAATCGCAGCCGTCCATCGTTGGCACGGGTGACGGCAACATGATGCCAGTTGCCATCGGTCACTGTGATGTTACCCTTCAATAGACGATCATCGTTGCCCACACTCACTCCCACTACCAGTTTCCCGTTGCAGATAGCGATACCGTAATCACCGTAATCACCATCGCCGAAGACATCACGATCGATAATAATGTTGCCGTAGTACCAACCATCACAATCGGGTGCGGTGTTGTCAGTAGCATTCGCCTTCATCCAAAACTCAATCGTCAAATCGTTACCTACATTAACCGGATATGAGCTAGTTAGACGGCCAGCGCTGTCGATAACCCCTAGCGGAATTTTGATGCGATCCAGATCATTGGTACTACTGCCGAAGAATCTGATCGAAAAGCCGGTGGTTGCCGATTGCGGTATCGGCGTCAGCGGTGCAGGCGGTGCTGTTGGCGCTACAGTCGTTGGGATTGACTCAGGCGTGAGTGACAGTGTAAGCAGCGCCTGCGTTGGTGCAGGCGCGGGCTGTGCATACGTTGGTGTTGGCCCAGTTGTAGCATTGTTGGCGCTACACGCAATCAGTGTGCAGCAGAACCAGCTTGCCAGAAGATGAGTCAGCCGGGGCTGCATCGTACCCCCTTCCCTTGCGCAAACAGTGATGGTAATTTTGTTGTAGCACAGGTCTCCCGATGCTGTTAATAGTCAGAAGGTACTGGTTGATCGCGATAAGCGTGTTCGTGGATGATTTGTGCAGCACGGCGTCCTAATTCAACCGCATAGTTAGTACCACGATCCCACGGATACACCTGGCTCATGCTAGCCCAGAATAGACCGGGGAGCGGAGTAGCAATTGGGGGAATATTGCGACTATGGTTCACGGGCACAATTGGTTGGGCGTAAACTTCGCGGTGCAACCAGTAGGCGCGTACCCAGTCGCGTCGGAAATTGGGATTGATCTGGCGCAAGGCTGGTAAAAAACGTTCGAGGAGTTCTGCAGGCGAGAGGTGGAAATATTCGTGATCAGGGTCAAGATAGTCGCCGCAGTAGATCAGATGATCGCCACCGTAATACTGCGGTTCGATAAAGTTGGTGTGCTCGACTAGAGCCAAAAATGGGAATTCAGCTTTCGGTAAGTTGAGCCAGTAGATCCCATTGGTGAGCGGCTGACGCAGAGCGATGGTCATGACCACTGCTCCCATCGAGCGCAACCGTTGCAACTGACCAAGATAGTCAGATGGCAGATGCGGTACCAGGTGGGCCAACAGTCCCGGGGCCCCGGTGACCAACACGGTATTGTAAGTAACCGGCGCCTGCCGATCAGTTAGCACCTGCCAGCCAGTTGCAGTTTGCATAATCGTCTTCACCGGCGTTTGTCGCCAAATCTGAGCCCCGCGGCGCTCACAGGCTGTGCATAGCTCATCGGCGAAGGCCTGAAAGCCGCCTCGGAAATAGCCCAGCTTAAAGCTGCGCGCCCGTAGTCGTGCCCATAACCATGCCATATTGACTTCATCGGCATGAGGACCGAACTTGCCTTCGAGGAGCGGATGCCAAATCACACGGGCTGCATTGCGCCCTGAGTAGCGCTCCGTCCATGCCGTTGCCGTCACTCGTTCCAGGCGTTGCCAATTCCTAGTGATAAACTTCAGGTAAAAGGCGCTCATTCCAAAGCGGAGCCGATCGAGCAGTGGCAGACCAGGGAATCGCAATACTGGTAGCACGCCATCGAGCGCGTAGCCGCGGCCATTCCACCATTGCGCAGTGACTGGCGTGCGGAAGAAGAGACGGTCGCGCATCCCGATCTCGGCGGTGAGTTTGATAATGGTATGGTCAGTTGTAAAGATATGATGGTAAAACCGCTCGAGCGGCCATTGCCAAGCCAGATCACGGAAACCGCTGGCCAAACCGCCCACCTGATCACTAGCTTCGTACACAGTCACCGCATGGTTTTGGCCGGCCAGATCATAGGCTGCGCTCAGACCAGCAATGCCGGCGCCGATGATAGCAATCTTCATGGCAACACCTGCTGTGTCGAGGGGGTGTCATCGGTTGGGGTGGGAGCAGGCTGTTCACGTAGCGCGGCAGCCCGATCCATATCGCGCCACGATAGACTCTGGCGGAGCATATACCACGCGCCGAGCAGCGTGACCGGTAACCACAGGGCGACGTGCAGTACCAGCGTATACCCGGTGGCCAGCGCATGGGCAACGCCAAACTGGGTCAAGATAGCAATTCCCGGCGCATCAAAAGTGCCAACATAGCCTGGTGTTGAAGGTATGGTCGTGAAGAGATTGACCACGGCGGTCATCAACATCAACACTAGAAACGAGACTTCAAATGGGAAGGCGTGCATAACAAACCAGTACTTTAGCGTCTCGCCCAACCAGATCAGCGTTGAAGTTGCCAAGATCATGGCCATTTCGCGTGGACTGCGCAGGGATTGTAGCCCAATGATGAAACGGTCGAACAGGCCGTGAATATGTGGGCGGAGCGTGGCTGGCGCGAATCGATCGACAGCTATGCTGTACAGGCGGCTCATACGTTGCGGATGAGCAGCCAGCGCAATGAATCCGATCAGGGCTAGAATGAACAGCGCACTAAAGCCAATCACAAGGGCGCGAAAGGTGGTAGGCAGTGGCGCGAAGGGCAGTGTGATTGCCACAAAGAGGAGCATAACCAACCCGTCAAACAGTCGTTCGAGTACGACCGTTGCTAGCGAGGCGCTCATTGCAATACCACAGTTGCGCCGTAATACGTAACTACGTAATACTTCGCCGGCGCGGGCCGGGTAGACATTGTTACCCATATAGCCGATTACGACGATAGGAAAGAGCACATTGAGCGGTACAGACGCGATATGGTTGAGCATCGATTGCCAGCGCCAGGCCCGTGCCCAGACGGTCGCAAAATAGACGGCGATGCCCGGAATGAGCCACCAGTAATTCGCTTCGCGCAGTACCTCCCAGAAATGGGCTAGATCGAGACCGTAGAGCGCAATACCGAGGCAGCATGCGCTAATAATCAGACCAAGCCATAATTTCCAATGTCGCACTGAAGTTCCTTTGGCTGTAATGCGTATGGGTTGGCGGGTGAATGTCTGGCATTGCCATCCTGCATCACCGGTATCCCGTTTGCCAATCTCTTTGCATCTTAACTGGCCTGGGGCGGCCTGTCAAAGCGGTAGTACCAGTAGGGCAAACGGTAATGGCACAAACGAATCGATACGCACGCTACCGTACTGACTCTGTGCGATTAATCCGGTTGATGATCCACCATCAAGATTCATGGCAATGGCAATCTCGAGGTCGGTGGCAGCCAGAAACTGTGACCATTCGGCTAAGCTGAAGCTAGCAGCAGGTGCCACAATCAACAAGACGTGCCCAGAACGATCAAGTGCGATCGCACTGCGGCGCGCTCGCTGATTGTCATCGCTCGTATAGGCTGCGCTGCCGTCTGATCGCACCAGGAGCGGCCATCCTTGCATCGCTTGTGCAAACGGCGTACCGTCATAGGGCCGCTCGGCGAGTGACCAGAGATAGGGGGTGCCATTGTCGTCGATGGCAAACATGCCACCTTGATTGACATAACTTTCACCGACAGCCTGTTGGTTACTGATCAAAAGTGCTACCGGCTCACCTCGACTATCGAAGAAACCGCCATTGATCGCTGCCACCGCACCGTACTGTGCAACCCAGACGCTCAGAGTGCGAGGCGTGGTTGGTTCATAGCCAACCACAAAGCGCACACGGTCTGGATCAACCCGAATCACCTGTACCGGTAATCCCGGCGCTTCGAGTAGGCGCAATTCAATCCCGTCGGCCAGTTTGTGCCAGGTACCATCGATCGTCGGCAGTCGCTCAGCAGTAGCCGTTGGTATCAGCGTGGGTAAGCTGGATGGCGGGTTTACTGACGGTGGTAGAGTGGTGCAGGCGGTGCATACGAGCATCCAGCAGAGACAGGTCCAGACGATCAGTGTACACTGACGATGCCTACGCACGGTACACGGCACCTGCGCGCACTGACGGCTGCCCGTGAGTTGGCGCGCGCAGTGACGCTTGGCGAGTGATTGGGCACTCGGTTGGACTACAGAGTGCCGATCATAGCTCAGCAGTTGCTCGCTGGCAGCGGAATACCCACCCACTACTGTGCTTACCCTAATTGGTGATACCCTGACCGATAATATAGCAGGGGGCGGCCTCCAAAGACGTGTGCATCAACAACCTCGCCAACAAAGATCGTATGGTCACCACCGGGAAACGCACTGTACAGTCGACACTCGATGTGGGCCAGTACGCCGTGAAGCAGTGGTAGGCCGCGCGGCGATAGGGTGTAACTATAGGGCGCGAACTTTTCACTGTCGTGCATCGCGAAGCGGCGCGAGAGATATTCCTGATCTTCGGCCAGAATGTTGACCGCAAACTGACCAGCGGCAGCGATAACATCATGGCTACTAGCGGCGTGATCGATACAAATCAGCACCAGTGGTGGCTGGAGCGACAACGAAGCAAAAGAACTCACCGTCAGTCCAGCTAGGCGGCCTTCGTGCGCAGTGGTGACAACCGTCACTCCTGAAGCGAAGTGGCTCATCGTCTGGCGAAAGAGTGATTCGTCAATCATCGTTTTCCTGCATTACGGCGGGCAGCGATTGCAGCGTGAATCTCAGCGCCGATAGCGTGCTCAGCACGCGCTTCATCATCAAGCAAGAGCAATTGTGGCACGATAGGAGCCGGTCCGCCTTCACGATTGATCGCCACCATGCTGAAATAGCCGGTCGTGCAAAGGCGGCGATCGCCGATCAGCGGATGTTCGGCAAAGAGATGAACACGCACGACCATAGAGCTACGTCCAACGTAGATTACCCGCGAGAAGGCTTCCACAATCTCACCTTGCCCGATCGGGGTGCGAAAGTCGATCCGCTCGGTTGAAGCAGTAACAACCGGTAAGCGGCAAAAGCGCAGTGCGGCGATAGCAGCCGCTTTATCCATCAAAGCCATGACATCACCGCCAAACATAGTGCCGTAGCCATTGGTCTGGTGCGGCAGGATGATCTCGGCCATGCGTTCTTCGTCAGCCGGCTTGGCTGGTCGATTCTGAATGGTAATGTTATCCATAGGCGAATGACAGAAGATGCAAAGCGGCGCTCTTCAGAGCGTCAGCATTAGCAATAGCAGCGTTGACAACATGGTGACGGACAGGTTGCCGTCGTGATGAGGTCGAACGTCTTATCCACCCCAGCCCTTTGAAAGTTGTGTCTCTTCACCGGGTTTACGTTTGGGTAAGCGGTAGATAAAACGAACAATTTGGTCGGCTGCCACGAACATAATAATCAGCGCCTGGACGATCTTGATCACATCAATCGACAAACTGGCCCGTACCTGCATCAGCCGAGCGCCAGTGAGTAGGCTTCCCCAGAGTAAGCCGGAAAAGATAATGCCGATGGGGTTAGCGCGCGCTAGTAACGCCACTGCGATCGCATCAAAGCCGAGTCCAGAAAAGAAGTCAGCGCTGAGCGAACCACGTACACCAGCCACTTCGATGGCGCCTGCCACACCAGCCAGCGCACCTGCACATGCCATCGCTAGGATGATGGTGCGGGGTACGCTAATACCAGCATAACGGGCAGCATTGGGATTAGTTCCAGCAGTGCGCATCTCAAAGCCGATGGTGGTGCGGTACAGCAACCAGGCAACAACAAAGACTAGCACAATCGCCAGCGGTATGCCGAGGTGCAAGATGGTAGAACTGCCCACCTGAATACCGGGCAGGCGCGCCGTCTCGGCGATCAGTCGTGAGCGAGCGCCAGTAGTATCGGCAGGATCACCCAGAATGTAGGGTGTTTTGCTACGGATTAACCAGTCGGTTATCCGTAGCGCGATATAGTTGAGCATAATCGTATTAATCACTTCGTGGGCACCGGTCCGAGCCTTAAGAAAGCCGGCAATCGCGGCCCAGGCAGTGCCGCCAAGCGCACCAGCGATGAGTGTGGTTGGGATATGAAAAATAGGCGGCATCTGTAACGTGGCACCGATGACCACTGATGCAACTGCGCCTGCATAGAGTTGGCCTTCGGCTCCGATATTAAACAGACCAGCCTTGAAGGCGAGGGCTACACCCAATCCGCAAATGATGAATGGTGTTGAGCGCACAACTGTGTCGGCCAGCGCTCGTGGCGAACCAAAAGCGCCTTCCCATAAACCAACGTATGCTGCGTACCAATCGGCTCCAGTAATACCGATAATGAATGCGCCAACAACCAGCGCACTGAATACTGCCAAGATCGGAACGACGATTCCCGACCAGCGATCCCAAAACTGGCGGATCGCCGATGCGTGAATCGCTGTGTCGGTGGCTACCTGCGCCATGGCATTCTCCCCAACCGCCTGAAGGCGATTTTCGCTTGCTAAGCCTCAACCGGTACTGAACGATCAAGGGTAGCGCCGGCCATCAACAGCCCTAATTCTTCACGCGACAGTTCGCCATTCTTTACGGTAGCGACAATCTGACCGTGATACATCACCGCAATCCGGTCAGCTAGCGATAGAATTTCATCGAGTTCAGCTGAGACCAGCAACACAGCGACGCCTTCATCACGCTTTTTAACGATCTGATTGTGAATAAACTCAATTGAACCAACATCAATGCCGCGCGTGGGTTGTGATGCAATCAACAGTTTGAGTGAGCGGGTAAATTCACGCGCCACAATCAGTTTTTGCTGATTGCCGCCACTGAGCGAGCTAGCCGGAACATGAATGCTGGGAGTGCGTACATCGAACTCTGCGACCAGCCGCGTGCAGTGCTCGTTGATAGCCTGTTCGTTGCGCACAACGCCGCGGGCAAACGGCGGCAAATAGTACAATTCCAGCACTGAGTTGTCTGTAAGGGGATAGGAAGTGACTAACCCATCGCGTTGACGATCTTCGGGAATGTGCGCCACACCCAATTCACTGATTCTACGCGGGGTGGCATTCGTGACATCAACGCCTGCGATCCGCACGGTACCAGCTTCGCTTGCCCGCAGACCGGTTAAAGCTGCAACTAATTCGGTTTGGCCGTTGCCCTGCACACCAGCAATGCCGAGAATTTCGCCTGCGCGTACTTCGAGGTCGACCCCTTTGACGGCCAACAGCCGGCGATCATCGCGCACCTGTAAGCCCCGCACCTCGAGGACGGGTGCACCAGGACGGGCGGGCTGCTTTTCAACCTTCAAAATCACCTCGCGCCCTACCATCATGGCCGCCAAGCTTGCCTCAGTCGCCTCGGCTGGGGTTGTTTCACCGACTACTTTGCCGCCACGCAAGACAATAATCCGGTCAGCAACCTCGAGCACTTCGCGTAGTTTGTGGGTAATAAAGATGATTGATGTGCCTTGTGCCGTTAGAGTGCGCATTACCCGCACCAGTTCATCGGCTTCTTGCGGAGTCAGCACGGCGGTTGGTTCATCGAGGATCAAAATATCGGCGTTACGGTAGAGGGCTTTGATAATCTCAACCCGTTGTTGCATGCCAACGTCGAGATCGGCCACTAAGGCATTCGGATCAACGGCAAGACCGTAGCGTTCCGAGATGGTGCGGATACGTTCGGCGGCTTGTTTGCGGTCGAGGAAAGGGCCGTTCGTGACTTCATTGCCGAGAATAATATTCTCGGTCACTGTCATTACCGGAACGAGCTGAAAGTGCTGATGCACCATGCCAATACCGCGGGCAATTGACTCGTGGGGATTGCTAATCCGAATTAATTCACCTTTGACGTAGATTTCACCTTGATCTTGGTGGTAGAGCCCGTACAGAATGTTCATCAAGGTCGATTTACCAGCGCCGTTTTCACCGAGCAAGGCTAGCACTTCGCCTTTGTGAAGTTTTAGCGAAACGTTGTCATTAGCCACCACGCCAGGGAAGCGTTTAGTAATGCCGCGGGCTTCCAGCACGACCGGACGTTCTTGACCATTCTGCGTCACAGGCGACCTCATTGCGGGCGTATCATGCGGATCAAGTGAGCACTACAGTCGAGCACTCTGCCGGAGATATAAAGTATTGTAGCATATTCTGAAGGTTTCTCTAGCAACGGTCTGGATGGAGCTGTGACGCTAGAGGCCGAGTTCAGCCCGCAGCCTCGATTGCGCCTGCTCGATAGTCGTGACTAGCGCCTGCCGGTCGGCCAGGGGCAGAAAGGCGGCTTCGGCGGCAGTGCGGGTCATCGCACAGAAGTCGCCTGCGGTGAAGCCGAGATATTGCGCAGCACGACGAAACTCTTCTGTAATGGTGGTCTCGAAAAAAGTGGGATCATCGGAATTGATCGTGACTGGTACACCCGCATCGTACAGTTGGCGGAGCGGATGTTCGGGCCATGATGGTATGGCTTTGGTACGAACATTGCTGCTCGGGCATACATCGAGCACCACTCCGCGCTGGGCTAGCGCCGCTACCAGGGTCGCGTCATCGATGCTACGAATGCCATGACCGATGCGGCTAACTTCTAGCACGTCGATGGCGCCCCATACGCTGGATGGGCCAACCACTTCACCCGCATGAGCCATTACTCCTAGACCAGCAGTTCGTGCGGCTGCGAAGAGATCGGCAAATTCTTCAGGGGGATGCCCGACCTCGTTCCCGCCAATCGACCAGCCTACCACTCCAAGCGAGCGGCAGGCGATAGCCGTTTCCAAAATTGGCCAGGCAGCTTCGGCTCCGTATTGACGGCCATAGTCGAGAACCAGTCCAACGCGCGGGCCGTTATTTCGGGTGGCGCGCGCAAAGCCAGCCGCTGTACCGGCTAGGGCCTCACGCAAATCAACACCGCGTCGGGTGTGTTGCATCGGCGAGATCATCACCTCGGCATAGACTACGTTCTGCGCTGCGAGACTCATGCCGAGTTCATAGGCTAACAGTTCAAAATCTTCACCCTGGATGACAGTGGCAGCTAGGGCCATAAAAATATTGAGGAAGGCGTGAAAATCGTTGTAGTGGAAGAGGGCCTGCAATTCCTGCTCGTTGTTGGCCGGAATAGCAATGCCGTTGCGTTGGCTTAGCCTGAGAAACGTCTGTGGAGCGACAGCGCCTTCGAGGTGTAAGTGTAATTCGACCTTGGGCATCCGGGCAATAAATGTCTCGAGCGTCGGCGATAACATGCTGCGCTCCTCGCGTCACGATCAGGTTTGCGCTATATTGTACTAGATCTAGGAGGAGAGTGTTGCTCCTGCCACTTATGCTGTCGTTCGACCAGCGTAGTGCGTCAGCCCCAATAGGTTCGCGTAGATGGATCGATCGCGTCGGTAATACGACTTAATGTAGTACATTCTGGACACGACAATGCCGGAACATCCAATCTAATCTTCCGATGGACGTGAGCGGCGATCAGTTATTACTGATCCCGCTCGCGCGCAGTCGTTCGGCATTATCGTAGACGATCAATGCCTCGATAATCTTGTCTAGTTCCCCGTCGAGCACTGCTGGCAGGTTCGAGAAGTTCTGACCAATGCGGTGATCGGTTATCCGATCTTGGGGAAAGTTGTAGGTGCGAATCTTTTCCGCACGTTCGCCGCTACCAACCTGAGCGAGGCGCGAAGCGCCAATCTCACGTTGTCGCTTCTCTTGCTCGCGGGCATAGAGGCGGGCACGCAACACCGTCATTGCTCGTTCCCGATTTTGGATCTGCGAGCGACCGTCCTGGCAAGTAACGACGATCTCTTCAGGTGTGCCGGGCTTGTACACAATGCGTACCGCTGAATCGGTTGTATTAACGCCTTGCCCGCCATGACCGGCACTGCGGAAGACATCGATGCGCAGGTCTTCGGGCTTAATCTCGATCTCGGTTTCTTCTACTTCCGGCAACACCGCTACCGTCGCGGTCGAGGTATGGATACGGCCACGCGCTTCTGTAGCCGGGACGCGTTGTACCCGGTGTACGCCGCCTTCGTACTTCAATTGGCTGTACGCACCTTCGCCATGGATTTGGAAGATCACTTCTTTGATGCCCCCGATGCCGTTTTCGGTTAGGCTATCCACTTCCACTTTCCAGCCGCGCGATTCGGCGAAGCGCGTGTACATGCGGAAAAGATCAGCAGCAAAGAGAGCCGCTTCATCGCCACCTTCACCCTGCCGAATTTCCATAATGACATCTTTTGAGTCGTTCGGATCGCGCGGCAGCAACAACAGTTTCAATTGCTCTTCCAGCGCGGCGAGTCGTTTGCGTTGGGTCTCCAGCTCTTCTTGCGCTAAGGCGCGCAATTCAGGGTCGTTATCACCCAGCATCGCTTCCGCTTCGGCGATTGCGCGCTCGGTAGCCTGGTATTCACGGTAGGTCGTGACAATATCTTCTATTTCACGCTGTTCGCGCGCATACTGTTGCAAGAGGGTAGCGTTGGTCGCTACCTCTGGGCGAGCCATCATTTCAGTTAATTCGTCGTAGCGCGCAGCAACGGCAGCCAGTCTGTCAAACATAATGTCCTATTCCACTGCCTGGGTGTGGTCTGGGCTAGGCTAGTGTGGTAGCAGCCTGGCCCAGTCTGCAGGGTTTGCTGAGATAAAGATACTAAGTCGGTCACAACGCTGGCAGGCAAGATGGATAGCGTGTTACCAATAAGCAATATTGATTCTGCCAGGATGACCAATGGCACAATGCGTGAGTTATAACACAGCGCATCGTGCCATCGAAATACCGATTCGTTACAATCCCATAGCGGCAGCTTTGGCCAGCTTCTTGCGGCGATTCCGCTCAGCGCGGCGGCGCTTCTCTTTGCGCTGCTCGCTCTTCGAGATGAAGTGCATCTTCTCGCGATAGGTCTTGGTGATTCGCTCAGCGACGACCCCTTTATTGAAGCGGCGAATCAATTGCTCTACGGTTTCGCCTTCACGACGTTCAACTCGCATAGCGCTGCTGGATCGGCGGTACGGCGACCGATGCTCGGCACAGAACCATGGTAGGCGTGGGGCAGCGCCGGGTTCCGTGGTCGTATCCGCGATCCTCTGCTATCACCTCCTTCACTGTAGATTTGGTGTGCCCCCCTTTTCCGGCAAAGCCATCGTTCCTGACACCAATATGACAGTATAACGGAAGCCTCGCTGACGCGCAACTGCAACTAATGGCTCTGGGATATAGGTCGATGGTGTCGCTAATCAGCTGCTTACCTGCCCGTCGCCCAGCCTGATAGAAACTGGCGGCGCAGCGAATCTGGCACCGTCCGTGGTTTTTACTCACGTTCTCACTGTGGCAACCGGCTGGGGCCAGATTACCATCATTACCATCCCAATCACCAGTACAACTGTTACCGCCAGCCCACCTTCTGGTCCGAATGCGCCGCCGGTGAACCAGTCCGGGCCAGTCTCGACGAGGTTGAAGATTGTGCCCGTGTTGATGTTCTGTCCGCTTACTGCTAACCCAAATAGGTTTCCTTGTGCCCAGTTCCAGATCGAGTGGAAGGCGCAAATTCCCCATAGTGACTCTTCGCGTAGCGCGTACATAGCTCCGAATAGGCCATAGAGGATGAGGTTGAGCATAGCAAGTACGCTCAGATTAGGGTTAATCCCATGCATGATGCCAAAGAAAAGCGATGAGACCAGAATGCCAATCCAGGGATGGTAGCGCGCGCCTAGGACTGGCATCATCCAGCCTCGCGTCAATACCTCTTCAGCAGCGCCTTGAATGAGCCAGCCAAGGAGCAGGGTGATCAGGGCGCTCCCCAGCGCTGCCACGCCAACTTGGGCCGGATCGCTGGCTTCGATATCGATATATCCGAAGAGCGCCATAAATCCGACTGCGCCGCTGAAAGCGAGGAGACCGATTACCAAGCCCCGCACGTATTGATCCAGCGCCCCCTGACGTTCAAAACCCAAGGTAACAAATGATCGTCGCTCGTAAAACCGGATCCACAACCAGACGGCCAGAATGATCCCACCAAACGAGAAGGCGAGAGTCAAACCGGTAAAGAGGCTAGCACTAAGCAGATCGGGTTCGGTTCTGGTCGGAGTGTCGGGCAAGCCGTAGAGCCACAAGTCGATGAGCACTATCGGCAGGCTTAAAATTGATGATCCGAAGACTATCACTACGGATAACGGCAGTATTGCCCACCATGGCGTGAGCCGTTGTCCTTGGCGAGCTAGGTCATAAAGCCGGTTGCCCCATATCCAGTTCAGCTTATTCATCACTGCATGCTCCTTACCGTCAGACAAAGCGCTACTCAAAATAATCGACCTAGTATGACGAATGTATAGATTCGAGTGTCTTTTGCGGTGCGTCCAATAGCAACCCTATTCGTAACTTGCAGCGTTTAAACCTCCTCTCAGTGGCAAATAGGCCGGTAAGGGATGTAAACTGGCGTGATGGCTTGACACGCCTACCTAAACTCTAGCCTGGTCGTGCAGAAGATGGGATCGCACGTCTATGATGTATCTGGTTATACAATTGCCCATCTTCAAGGTGTAGCAATGGTGTAGCAATTCAGTTCCAGTTTTGGGTTCGATCCGAATCGCTACTCATAGTTGATATGATTTACAGTTGTCCGTTCTGCGAAATGGCGTGGCTGGTTGGGGCGATGTGATAGAGCAATTCGGGAGTGCGAATGCGGCGGAACTCTTTGTGGCTGTTAATGAACTGAATGAGCATGATCACTCTCACATACGCGTCGAGCATCGGTAGAGATGTCGACACAATGGGACGCAATAGGCAGATGGTACATCACCTAACTGGTCAATACTTCCACGCCGTTGCAAGCAGGAGCCATACACTGGTGCACGTAGTGGTGGATGGACCGCCGATTTGACTAGGCAATAATGCCTTGTACCTGCGCAAAGGATATGGCACAACTTCTGCTGCTATTGAGACAATACCTCATCTTGATGAGCGTTGTCAAGCCTGTCAGATTTTGCGGTGCTCTTGCGGATCTACATCAGGTCAGGATAGGTGTCATTGTCCGCTGCGGTTCTAGATTGTCGATAGTGGTGTGACAAATAGTGGTAGGCAACAGCAACGGAGTGTACCTATCACGCGACTTGTGGTTCGAGGATGCTGGCGACGCGGTAAAGAGTGCGCCGTTGCTATTCAACGGCGCAGTGTCTACTCTAACAGTACTCGGGGCTTGTGAGCCTGGTCTCGTTCAGCGTTGTTTCGTTGTTGGCCTGTCAACCAGCAATGAACCGTTGATCATCCCCTGAGCCGATCAGGCCAGTTTTTTTAGCACTGCACCGCCGTAAGCGGGTAACGTCACCCGTCCGAGCCCTATTTCGGCGGTTTGTGTCGTCAAGGCAATTTCCCACCGACCACTAGGGAGTGGGATCGCACCTTGATACGGTGCATTGTTGAGTGCAACTAGCCACGTCTCACCATTAGCGGTGCAGGTATAGGCTAGTTGACCGTGGCGATCATCGATGTGCGTGAAGGTGCGTTGGCCGCGCCAGATAGGCGTTGTAGCACGGCGTAGCGCGCCCAGTTGACGATAGAAGTGGAGTAGCTCGCGATCCTGGTCATCCCCCCATCGCATCGGCAGTCGCGATTCTTCAGGATGGCCGCTGCCATCGGCGTGGCGCACGTCAAGGCGCTGGCTGAGACCGACTTCAGTGCCGTAGTAGAGGACTGGTGGATGGGGCAATGTATACTGACACAGTGCAGCCAGTCGCAGTCGGCGAGTATCACCGCGGGTGACCCAGAGAAAGCGGTTCATGTCGTGGTTGTCGAGAAAGCTTGGTAACGCGAATCTTGGTGGAAAGTATGCTAGATGTCGGTTGAGGAAGACGGCGAAACTGCTGGCGCTCATCTCATCAAAGGCGAAGAAACGCCGGATGGCCTGTAAGAGCAGAAAATCGAGACATCCATCCAGGCGGCCAACATACGACCGCAAGACTTCAGCAGTATCCACCGCTTCGCCCAACAAGACGCAATCGGGCTTGAGGCTGCGCATAGCGGCGCGAAATACGGTCCAGAAGTCATGAGAAGGGCCGATGGTGTAATCGAGCCGATAGCCGTCAACACCTTGTTCGAGCCAAAAGCGCGCAGCATCGATCATAAATTGGCGCGCCGGCGGATGGTCGAGATCGAGTTGCGGTAATTCGGCTACTCCGAAAAACGAGACGTATTGGTCAGGGTAGTGGGTAAAGATAAACCAATCTCGCTCTGGACTGGTTGGATCGGCAATGGCACGCTGAAAGATCGGATGCCGGTTTGAGCAGTGGTTGGCCGTATAGTCGAAGATAACTCGTAACCCGCGATCGTGAGCAGCAGCAATCAGCGTTTGCAGATCAGCCATTGAGCCAAGTCGCGGTTCGACGCTATAGTAGTCGGTGGCGTCGTACCCATGGTGCGATGGTGAGGTAAAGAGGGGTGAGAGCCAGATCGCCGTCGCTCCGAGACTAACGATGTAGTCGAGATTGGCAGTGATACCAGCCAGAGTCCCACCATAGATGCCCATTGGAGTTGGTGGATTAGCGAATTGTCGTCCAGGACCGGGATGAAAGCGGTCGATAAAGATATGGTAGATCAAAGCTTCATCGAGCCAGGTTGGTGCCCCTTCATCTCCAACTCGGTAAGCGCAAGTGCGCGGACGGCGGTAAAAGGTAAGGTTGAACTCGGTACCCATTTCGCGCAGATAGTGATCGCCTGGGCCGGGTTGACCGATCACGCTACCATCGCCAGCAGTCGCGCCAATGACTTCGCTGTACCAGATCGAGCCTTCACCTTTGCTTAACCAGGCTTCAATCCGGTAGCGCACAACCGTGCCGGCCGGTTGCGGTGGCATATCAATTACCCACTCTTCAGCATACCCCCAAAGCAATGTATCCCATTGGCTGGCAAGTCGTTGCCCTGCCGCTACAGCACTGCCTGGCGCTGGAATGCCACGTTGACCAGCCGGTTCACTGCCATCAGTGGTATAGTAGACGCTGACCCGATCGACGGTGAGCCTTGGCCCCAGAGTTACAAACAGGCGTACCGGTTCTCCTGCGCGCGGTGCCGCCGGTTCCATGCGATAGCGATGCGACATACCGGCCAGTTCGGCACGTACATAACCTAGACGGCGGCTGTCTGTTGCCATCGTGCCAAAGATGAAGTCGGCAGAGACATGAATCTGTTCCACGGTGAACAATCCTTATCTGATAGCTGCGGTGTAAATGCGTCGATGGGTCGGGCGTGAGCTAGCACGGATGAGCTGTCCATGTACACAGCTCGCCAGTGAGGGCAAAATTGCTTACCCCTTCACTCCGCCCAAAGTCAGGCCACCGATGATATACCGCTGTAACAGCAGATAGACAATCGCTATTGGAAGCGAGAGCAGGATCGAGAACGCGGCGAATCGCGACCACGGTATCTGTCCAGCGTATTGACCAGTCATATTGTAAAGCGACATCGCCAGGGTAAAATCCTTTGGATCGGTCAGAAATTGCCACGATAGGAAAAACTCTGTCCAGCCGCTAGTGAAGCCAAGGAAGCCAGTCACAGCGAGTGCTGGCGTGGCTAGGGGTAGGACGATCTGGAAGAAAACCTGGTTGGGTGAAGCGCCGTCAATAATTGCAGCCTCTTCTAGCTCTCTGGGAATGGTGTCAAGATACCCCTTCAGATTCCAGATCGCAAAGGGCAAAGCGCCGGAGACCATCGCGATCCCGACGCCAAGCAGCGAATTGCGCAAGACAAAGACTTCACTGCGGGCTGGCGACAATCCGCCATAGATCAATCCTAAACTGATCGTCAGGCCGATCGCGCCGAAGAAGTAGTTGCCCGGTCCAGCGGAACCAAGGCGAACAGCAGGCGCGACTGCAAAGATAGTCAATCCCAGCAGCATCAGGCCAGCTAAAACCAAAATGATGCTCATGATTGTACTGCTGATGCGAATGCTGTTGAGCAACGCAAAGAGCGGTGCAATTGTTGCTACGCTGGGCAAGACAGTAATCGCCAGCACTGCGATCATCATAAACTGTCGGCCAGGAAACCGAAACCGTGAGAAGGCGTAAGCGGCGCTGACACCAATCAATAGCGCAAAAGCCGAGACCCCGCCTGCGAGGCGTAGACTATTGAAAGCCAATTCGGCAAAGGTCACCGGATTAGCGGTAGGTCGGTCGAGCACCTGCAAGTAGGCTTGCAAGGAAGCACCCGGTGGGATCAGGTTCAGCTCGGTAGGACGTGAAATATTACGCGGATCGAGCGACATGCTGACAATCCAGAGCACCGGGAAGAGAACTGTTGCAGCAATGAAAAGACAGATCGCCTGTAATATCAACTGCTGCCACCACTTCAGGCGGCGACCAGCGGTTGTGCTGCCTGTGCGACGAGAACGAGTGGCGACACTAGACATCGTAGCTCTCCGTAGCGCGTGAAATCTTATTCGTGATTAGGAAGATGGGGATCAACACCAGTGCGATGATAACCGAGAATGCCGCTGCTACGCCGTAGAGTTGGTTGACATTAATCAGCTTAAACGCCTGCGTCACCATGATCTCTGTGCGTCCTAGCGGTCCACCGCCGCTCATAAAGTAGATAACGTGGAAGAGGTTGAAGGTGGTAACAATCCCCACCATTGCTGCCGGCACCATTGCTGGTCGCAGCAGGGGCAGCGTAATTCGCCAGAATTGCTGTAAATCGGTGGCACCGTCGATGCTAGCCGCCTCATACATCTCTTTGGGAATGGATTGCAGAGCGCCGGTTGCCACGATCGCCATAAACGGCCACCCAAGCCAGATGTTGGCGATCAGCATCGCGTAGTAGCTCAGTGGCAGACCAATACCGGGAATTGGGTCCTGGATTTGATTAAACCAGCGGATCTGCACCGGATCGAACCCAAACGGCGTAATAAAGAGATTAATTAATTGATTGATCGAACCATATTGATCATCAAACATGTTGCGCCAGACAGTGGCTACTACGATATTGGGTAAGACCATTGGCAAAATGTAGATAGCTCGATAGATTTTCCGCCCCCATAGACCTTCAACATTGAGTAAAACAGCAATAATCACGCCTAGAGCCACGTGGAAACCGACATTTGAGAATGTCCACCATAGGTTAAAGGTCAGCAGGCGCCAGAAGTCAAAGTTGCCGCCAAGACGGGCAACAAATTGTGGGTTGTTCGTAATAATATCAAGATAATTTTTCAACCCAACAAACTGGGCAGGCCGGTAGTTGGGGGGCGTAGTTCCACCTGGTCCAAAAGGATTGAGCGTCTGCTTACCCTCTTCCTTGATCACGCCGTAGTCAGTAAACGACATCCAGACCTGAAACGCCAGCGGGTAGAAGGTGACGACCAGCATTATTACCAACGCTGGCAACAGATAAACAAGTGGGGTGCGTAGCTGTTTCCACCCCTCGCGCAGAGCTGAACGCGACGCGCTCGTCGTTGGCGCGGCCAGCTCTGGATTTGTGGTTGCCATGCGGCTTCCTCCCTACGGTGCGCTTGATTTCGATGCCGTGTATGATAACACTGCCAGACTCTCGTTGAAAGAGAGTCTGGCAGGAGTACCGAAGGCTACTTACCGTTCGCCGTATTCATGAGCGCACAGGCTTCCGCCACTGCCGCTGCCGGATCAGCGCCACCGTCGAGCACTTTTGTCATCGCGTCGCCAAATGGCCCCCAGTAATTGTCGAGTTCGGGTATCTGCGGACGTGGCACACCGGTAGCCGAAGCCTGGGCAAAAGCCTGCACCAACGGATCGTTGATCGATACCTTGGTGCTCACCGGCACATGTCCGGCTTCATCAACATAGACTTTCATCGACTCGGGGCTCGTTAGGAACAGCGCCAGTGCAACTGCGCCAGCCACATTCTGACTATTGATGCTGACATAGAAGCCATCGACGCCTGTTAGTGGGCCCGCTGGTTTGGTCGCGCCTGGCATCGGCGCAACTCCCAGGTTGTCACCAAGCACGGCTCGGTAATCGCCTAACACCCACGGGCCATTGATGATCATGTCGGCCTTGCCATCCTTGAACAGCGAATCGGCCTGCCCACCATCAGTCGAGAAAGTAACGGTTGGCACCTCCTTCAGCGCCTTGAGGTACGCAAACCACTCAGCGCCGCCAGCCTGGTCAGCGATACACTTTCCATTGGCGTCCATCAGTTGACCACCGAAGGCCTGCAACCAGCCAAAATTGTGGTACGCGTTTTGGTTGAGCACTAACGTATTGCCGCTTTTGACCAATGCCAACAGATCATCGGTTGTAGCAGGAGGATTGGTAACTTTGCTCTTGTTGTAATACAGTGCCACTGCTTTAAACGACTCGGGGATGCCATACAACTTGCCGTTGAGTGACATGCCAGCTATACCTGAAGGTGTGACATCAGTCAGCATATTCTGGTATTCACTCAGGTCAGCGAGAACGCCGGCCCGGATCTGGCTACCCAAGCTATCGTTAGGTGCGATGAACATATCGGGCCCACCACCCGATGATACTTCATTGTTGAACTTATTGAAGATCTGGTCGAAGGGAATCTGGAGGACATTAATTGTGGCTTGCGGATAGGCAGCGCGAGCGCGGTCGATCAAGATATTAATCGCCTTCTCTTCGGCACTGCCAGTGCCGTAAGCATGCCAGAGCGTTACCGTGCCGGTAATGGCCATCCCGCCAGCGGTAGGCTGAGCTGGAGCAGCGGTTGGTTGCGCAGGCGCAACTGTTGGCTGGGCAGTAGGTGTAGGACCACAGGCGGCGAGAAGCGTGGCGAACAGGGCCAGCAGGGCGATCAGGGAAAAGGATAGACGCTTCACAACTTTCTCCTTTGATAGAGGCGGCAATGCCTACGTTACAAGGACCTACAACGGTAGCCTGAGCCTGGCATTTTACTGATCTTCAATCAGCGTTGCAGCACCTCCTTCTGTCCCATGTTGCAATATTGTCAATTCGCGACGGAGTTTTAGTAACAGACGGGTAAGCAATTCGCGCTCTGTGTTGTCAAGCACTGCCCACCGTCGCGTTAGCGATTCACTGTGCGCCGACTGTACTGTCATCAAGTGTGCTCTGCCCTTGGGTGTCAACACGATGCGTTGCACCCGCCGATCACCTGGATCGGCCACTCGTTCGACAAGACCTATCGCGCTCAGTCGATCGATCAGGCGCGTGGTACTACTCTTGTCGATCAACAGTTTTCCGCTCAGATCCGATAGACGTAAGCCATCCTGTTCGGCCAGCAAGAGTAGCACCGCGTACTGGGTAGGGTTAAGCTGGAATTGGCGCAGGAGGCGCCGGTCGCCATCATCGAGTAAGACGTAAACTTCCTGGATCATTTGATGCTGCCTGACGCCGGATGGCTTCATAGGGTTATGAAAACTTCGTTGTCAACAAAATAGTTGTAGTTAAAATTGTTGTGTAGGCGATTATATCAGAAGCGACAGATGTCTGTCAAGAGGGCCTTTGTGCTGTTTGTTAAGAGAACAATGTATAATAGAGCAAAATTCGGTGATAACGATTTGTGATGCATCACTATGATAACCATCACCGTGCGCGATGTTGTGCGGCTGGCGCTGCCGGAAGGCACAGCAGTGGTGGCCGGCGCTGCCGGGTTAGGGCGGCAGGTCAGTTGGATTGCGACACTTCGGGCGACATTGCCAGCTTTTGCCGAGCTGCGCGGTGGTGAACTCGCCTTACTATCGGTTGAAGCGGCACGTGCCCTCGACTCGCGTCTAACGTTGGCTGTCCTGGTACGTCGGCTGGCGCAGGCGCCAGTACCAATCGCTGGCGTTGCTGCTGTAGGCGAGATTACTCCCGAAGATCTACAGGCGGCTGAAGAGGCACGCCTGCCGCTGCTGCAGCTGCCAGCTGGGGTTGATTTGCGCGAGGTCGAACGTGAGATCACGCGCCTGATTACTGATTACGAAGCGCAATTCGAGCGACGGGCCGCTCAACTTTACGATTTGCTTACGCAGCGCTCGTTACAGGGCGGCGGTATCGGTGGTTTGCTCGATATTCTTCACGAGCGGACTGGGCAGAGCGTGGCTTGTTATGCACCAAATGGTGTTATTCGCGCGCAACGTGGCCGAGGGCAGGCCCGTCTAGCGTTGCAGGCGCTACGCCCCACAGGGCGCGGCGAAACGAGTCTGCTTAATCAGCAGATCTGGGTTGAACCGATCGGTAACACTACCTTGCCAGCAGGATATGTGGCCATTGCTGGGGCAACGCTCGATCCATGGGATCGCACGGCGGTACAACGCGGCGCATTAGCACTGGCCCTCGAACTGGCTAAAGAGCAGGCGGTGCAGGCCGCTGAAGAGCGGTTGCGTGGCGATTTTATCGCCAGTATCCTGGCTGGTCCACCCGGTGATCTAGCTGCGGCAATCCAGCGCGGCCAGGAACTGGGCTATACCCTCAATGTGCCGTACACCGCTCTGCTGGTGCATATCGACGATGCCAGCGCAGCGATGTTGGGCCGGGCGTCAGCGAATATCCAGAATGAGCTAAAGCGGTTGAATATCAATGCGCCGATTTCACGGCGCGAAAGCAACGTACTCTGCATGCTGCCGTCGCCTAATGTTAGTCGCCTGCGTGAGCTGGCTGAACAGTTACGCGAACGTTTGTTGCTCGATCATCCTAATGTTGTGATTGCTATTGGCACTCCCGCCGCCCATTTGACCGAGTGGCGGCGCACATTGGAAGAGGCTGAGCAGGCGCTTAGCCTGGGTCGTCAGATTTTTGGGAATGACCGGGTGTTAGCTTTTGGCGATCTTGGGGTATATCGACTCCTGATCCGTCTCCGCGAAACGCCCGAGCTGTGGTCGTTCTACCGTGAAACGCTGGCCAGTCTGGCTGAGTATGACAAACGGCAGCACGCCGATCTCATCAAAACCCTAGAGGCTTACTTCAATCATCTCGGTAATCTGCGCGCGACTTCTGAAGCGCTCCACGTTCATCGCAATACGCTGCTCTATCGTTTGGAACGGATCAAAGAGATTAGCGGGATGGATCTCGATAATGCCGAGGAGCATTTTGCGCTCTGGTTAGCTATACGAATTCATCGCATCCTCTCCACTCTCGAAGAGGTCTGATGCGTTGCTACTGTGCTTTCACGCCGCTAATAACTGGTAGCAGTGTACAGTTCTCACTGTACCAACCTGCCAGTTTTTATGGTTTATGGATGGTGCAGTAGAGATTACTTCCCATAGTGCCCCAGAATGCTGGGTGCATGCGCTTGGGCACAGTGATACCCGTTCAAGCGCAATGCCCGCCACTATTGCGAGAGGGGTTTGTCCCCTGGCAGGGTCAATTACTACAGGTGTAGTTTAATGCTGCTGTAGTGTGATTGAACACACGTCAATCTTCTGTCAGTATCGTTCTACTATCGACAATGATTGCTGCTGGGGCTGGAGTCGGTAGCGCGCCCTGGTAGCAACCTGCGCATTAACCAATCTGCGGTGAAGCACAGGTTTTCATACACACCCTGACCCTAGACGCTGGCAGAAACGGGTTGGATAGGCGGCTTATATTCATTTGTTGAGTAATGATCCATCCATATGGATGGTATCCCTAACTCCTCAGCAATCGTAGACCGCTCTGGTCGTGATGACATGTCGGGTTGTGCACCGTGTTGCTTTCACTTAAAGCAGCTCTCGCGCCAGTACAGAGCGTAGCTGGTCTGGCCTTACGGTTGTCGGTCATTGCCCAAAATAACCACAATTTCTACCGTTGCCCTGTAGTCTGGTGGTGTACCGACTACTAGCTCTGCACCAAGGAGTTGCGCTAGCCGGCGGGCCGTGAAGGGTGCGTTGCCGACTTGGTACACAATTGTGCGCGGATAGTCGCCGGGTGGTGCATCGTCCGGATCAATCACGGTAAAGCCAGCCGCAGTTAACTGTTCGCTCGTGCGTCGAGCGAGTCCGACGATATTGGTACCGTTGAGCACCTGTACTTGGGCCTGCTCACTCGCTTCTCCTGGCGGTGTCAGCCAGCGATTCACTAGTGCTGCAACATCGTCAGCATCCCAGATCAGATTGCTACCCTGTTCATGGACCTTCACACTGCCCGGTTCGATCCGGTAACGTCCTAACAGGGCCGGATCGAGCCTAGTAGCCAGCCGTCCAAAGGCCAGCAGTGAATCGAAGTTGGTTAGAGGTAGCGTCGTTAATACTGTTGGCGTCTCACCGGGTGGCGCGACAGCAGCGAGTATACGTGGTAGTAGCAGTAGGCGTTCCAACCAGCTGCGTTGCTGGAACTCGTTGATCATCGCCTGTACGACCTGTTGCTGCCGTTCAGTGCGCCCGAAATCGCTGTCGGCATGGCGGGTGCGGGCGTAAATCAAGGCGCGTTCTCCGTCCATCCGTTGTGGACCAGGTTCGAACGTAACTCGCATCATACCGTAATCGGGGGTGGGGTAAGCATCATCGACGATCCGCCGCGGTACATCAACGGTAATGCCTCCTAGGGCATCGATCAGGGCTGCGAAACCGTCGAAATCAATTTGCACAATGTAATCAACTCTCAGACCGCGCCGTTCAAGATCGAGGAAGCGACTTACAGCGTCAGCAGCATAGCCCATCCCGCCCTGCTCCGCAGTGGTGCCAGTGCCGTAGATCTCATCAGCGTGTAGGTACCCGTAAGCGTAAGCCGCGTTGATCTTACGTGGGCCAAGGTGGGGCAGATCAACTTGCGTGTCGCGAGGAATGGAGAGCAAATTTGCCCAGCCGCCGATGCCATCGATCCGCACCAGCATAAGTGTGTCGCTGCGAATACCCTCTTCTGGGCGGTCACGGCGGAGGTCAACCCCAACGATTAAAATGTTAGCTCCTAGTAAGGGCGAGCTAAACGTCGGTCCACGTGGATCAGCGACCACAATCCGTTGTGCCAGCTGGTGTAGATACCAATAGCCAATGCCCAGTCCTAGAATGAACGCTGCGAGCAATCCTAGCAGGATGCGTCCGATTGGCCAGCGCTTGCGCCTTGATGGTGAGCTGGCAGCTGCGCCGCGTCGCGCGCCTGGTCGATGCATAACTAGTGTTTCACCGGTGTAAGGTCGTTGTTGGCGCGGATTGTCTGACATACTCATCGATCTGTCTTGATAAGATAAGCGTTCCCAGGTGCCCTCGATAAGCGTGGTATTGCCGCCGATACTAGGCACTACGCTATAGCATACCGCGTTGTGCCGCTGCTGTCGTCAGACCGGAGTATAATGCGAATGCATGGTCTATCAATCGCATTGCGACGATCAAGATTAAGGAGCGCATCATGGAAGTTGGTCTGATCGGTCTCGGCCGGATGGGCGCCAATATGGCGATTAGGCTGCGTCGGGGCGGTCATCGGGTCATCGTGTACAACCGCACTGTTGCCAAGGCGCGTGAACTGGCGGCCGAGCACGATCTGATTGCCGCCGGCGATCTAGCTGAACTAGTGGCAACACTCACACCGCCGCGGGTAGTCTGGTTGATGTTGCCTGCTGGTGCAGCAACTGACGAACACCTTGCTGCACTGACTCCACTGCTAGCACCAGGAGATATTGTGATCGATGGTGCGAATAACAATTACAAAGCTAGCATTGCTCATGCTGAGCAACTGACAGCGCAGGGGTTGCGTTTTCTCGATGTAGGGGTGAGTGGTGGCATCTGGGGCTTGCAAAGCGGCTATTGCCTGATGGTTGGCGGCGATGAAGAGACATTCCGCCATGTAGAACCGTTGTTACAAACATTGGCTCCACCAGAGGGCTACCTGCTCTGTGGGCCGCACGGCGCTGGTCACTTTGTCAAGATGATCCACAACGGGATCGAATACGGTTTGATGCAAGCCTATGCGGAAGGTTTCGAAATTCTCCGTCAATCGCGTTACGATTTCGATCTAGCTCGGATCAGCCATCTCTGGAACCAGGGCAGTGTGGTGCGTTCGTGGCTGCTAGAGCTGGCCGAACGCGCTTTCCGTGAAGATGCCGATCTGAGCAGTATTCGCGGATATGTCGAAGATAGTGGTGAAGGACGCTGGACAGTGCAGGAGAGTATCGATCTCGATGTACCAGCGCCGGTGATTACCCTCTCGTTGCAGATGCGCTTTCGTTCACGCCAAGAGGATAGTTTTAGTGCGAAGGTATTGTCGGCTTTGCGTCATCAGTTCGGCGGCCATGCGGTCAAGAAGGTGGAATGAACTTGCCTACCGTTCGTAGCGGTGAAAGCGCAGCGTGAGGCAGTGCTGATGCGTGCGCTGCGCTCTCGCAGTGCCTGTCATTTAAGGAATACCATGACCGTGGCTACGTCTAAATTCCATAATCCACTCCGCGCCGGATTGCGCATCAGTCGGACACCCGAACCCTGCACAATGGTCATCTTCGGCGCGAGTGGTGATCTGACCAGCCGCAAGCTTGTGCCAGCGTTGTACAATCTGGCCCGCGAGCGTCGGCTTCCCGGAGGTTTCTCGGTGGTGGGCTTTGCGCGTCGCGATTGGACTGACGAATATTTCCGTGAGGTGCTGCATGAAGCTGTGAATGTTAATTCGCGCTCGGGGCCGGTTGATCCGGAACTGTGGGCTAGTTTTGCTCAGGGTATTCAGTACCATCGGGGTAGTTTCGATGATCCGGAGGCCTACACTAGGCTAGCTGAGCGACTGAACAAGATTGATATTGAACGCGGCACTAGCGGTAATCGCGTCTTCTATCTGGCGACGCCGCCGGAATCGTATCCAACCATCGTGGCCCAGCTTGGTGCTCATGGTTTGGCGCATTCGCATGGGTGGACCCGGATTATTATCGAGAAGCCGTTTGGGCACGATCTGTCCAGCGCGCAGGCGCTCAATGCAGAAGTGCTGTCGGTGTTTGATGAAGATCAGGTGTTTCGCATCGATCACTATTTGGGTAAAGAGACGGTGCAAAATATCCTGATCTTTCGCTTTGCCAATGGCATCTTCGAGCCGATCTGGAATCGCAATCAGATAGATCATGTCCAAATTACCGTTGCCGAAACTATCGGTGTAGAGGAACGTGGTGGTTATTACGATACCTCTGGTGCACTGCGTGACATGATCCAGAACCACCTAATGCAGTTACTCTGTTTAGTGGCGATGGAACCACCATCGGTATACGACGCCGATGCTGTGCGTGACGAGAAGGTTAAAGTGTTGCGGGCAGTGCGGCCCTTGTCGGTGAACGACACGGTGCGCGGTCAGTACGGGCCAGGCAGTGCTAACGGCCGTCCAGTGCGGGGGTATCGCGAAGAAAAAGGGGTGTCGCCGACGTCACAGACTGAAACCTATGTGGCGCTAAAGCTGTTTATCGATAACTGGCGATGGGCCGGCGTACCATTCTATCTACGGAGTGGCAAACGCTTACCGCGGCGAGTGAGCGAAATCGCCATCCAGTTCAAGTCGGCACCAACGATGATCTTTGCCGAGACGCCGCTGAATGATCTTGATCCTAATGTGTTGGCGATCAAAATTCAGCCTGACGAAGGCATTTCGCTCAAATTCAGCTCGAAAACCCCCGGCCTGCCGCAGATCCGTCCAGTAACTATGGATTTTCGCTATGGAGCGTCGTTTGGAGTGACCTCACCAGATGCTTACGAACGGTTGCTGCTCGATTGCATGCTGGGCGATGGCACGCTCTTCACTCGCCGCGATGAAGTGGAGGCCAGTTGGGCGCTGTTAACGCCAATCTTACAGGCATGGGCCGAAGGGCCGCCGCCGTCGTTTCCTAATTACGAAGCAGGTAGTTGGGGGCCAGCGGCAGCTGATGAATTTATTGCCCGTGATGGCCGGGCCTGGCGTCGGTTATAATCAGGGGGTGTCTATGAGTGAGGCGGCAATCGATATTAACGCCATCGAGCGTGAATTGCGCCAGATGTGGCAAGAGTATGCAACCCATCCTGAGGCTGGCGGCCAGGCGGTTATTCGGGCGCTAACCTGCAATCTGATTGTACGTGTTCCCAATGACCGCTGGGCGGAGCAGGTTGTTGATATATCACCTGCCCTCATGTCTCAGCATCCAAGCCGCATGGTGATTGTGATCGACCGGCCTGGTCAGACCACCGAATTGCAGGCTAATGTCCAGGCTCTCTGCACGTTGATCAATGCCGGCCGCACGCAGGTTTGCGGCGAGCAGGTGACGATTAGCGCCCGTGGTGCACCAGCCGGACAATTGGCTAGCCTGATCTTGCCATTACTAGTGCCTGATTTGCCGGTAGTGCTGTGGGCGCCAGGAGCACAGCCCTTCGCTCAGCCGCTAGTACAGCGCCTTTATCGGCTGTGTGACCGGGTCATTGTCGACTCGACTACCTTCGCTGATCCGGTGCGCGAATTGGTCGAACTGGCTGCCTTCGAACAGGCCACCAACGGCGCGCCTGCAGTAAGCGATCTTGGCTGGACTCGTCTTACCCCATGGCGAGAATTAACAGCTCAGTTCTTCGATGCGCGTTCGTTTTTACCGCACCTGCATCGGATTGATGAGATTGTGATTGAATACGCTGCCACTGATCATCCTAATCCGGTTGCTGCGTTGCTCTTTGCAGGTTGGCTGGTGAGTTGTCTCAAGTGGACGCCGCTGGAAGATGCGGTAGGGGTTGAGGGAGAAACGATACGGCTCTACTTGCGGCGACCAGCAGTTGGCGTCGGGCCAGCGGCGATCCGGCTGGTGAGTGTCGAGATACGACCAGTGCAGCATGTCGTTCGTGAGGGTTTGGTACGATTGGGCTTGCGTGCAGTTGATAATCAGCGTGCTGAGTTTGTCGTAGAATTGACGAGCGAGTTTGGGTATGCCTGTACCCGCGCGACGATTGCCGATGCAGCACCGATCGAACGCACAGCAACCATTGATCGTCCCACATTGGCCGACCTCCTCAGTAGCGAACTGCGCCTGCTTAGTCGCGACCGCACCTTTGCTGCCGCGTTGCACGTCGCTGCCGGATTAGCACGTCGTTTCCCCCTGCGATAGAGGTGGCTTCTCCATGCAGCATCTGCCTTGTGTAGCACAGTAAGGATTGCGTTGATGTTTCCATTTATTGATCTCTTCCTCAGCCCGATTGGCGTTGGTATCCTGATCCTGATGCTGCTCGTCGAGTGGCAGGCATTGGTGCAAATCAAATGGCAGCCCCTGTTTCGCGCCCTCGGCGATGCAGCAGTGGCCAGCGTTGTTTCGTCAATTGTGATTGCATTGCTGAATCAGCTGCTGTTAAGCCTGGAAAATCCGCTCTTCGTGATCGTGGCGGCCTTCGTCGTCGCTGTACTGGTAGAAGGTTTTGTGTTCATGCTTATTCGTAGGCGGAAGGCAGCGGCCAGCTATATGGCTGCTCTGATTGCCAATGCAGTCTCGTTTATTTTCTTCCTGATCTTCTACCTGTCGTTCTTGACTTTGTGAGCCACTTCTTGAGCGTCACTCTCTGCGCAACACTCTCGGTATCTGATCGTCTGGTAATGCTTGATGATTGCAGGTCACAGTGTGCCCCTCTGTCCAACCCGATTGACAACGGCAGACGATGTTCTGACGGCTAGCAATGTTTCGGTTCAAGATCACGATCCCTAGATGCTGAGTCGTTGGGATTAACCTGATACCTAGACTAACCGGGAGCTGATCCCGATGCGTAGTAGAGGATAGCTCACCGTCAAAACTAATGGTTGCGCCTCACGCGACCGAGGAGTAGCAACAGCAATTGCCTGCCAGTCAATGGCGGGGGAGATGAGTATTTCGATTGCTGACCTATGCCTGGTAGGAAGCAAAGCTGTTGTGCCATGCCTCGAGCGGACCAGAGCGGATGAGAAGGACTAGATCAGGCAGGGGACGCGAACCGGTGGGTCTGACTGTAACGCGAGCTCCAGCGTGTGTTGTTTTCTCCTCAGTGCCTGTCCTCGACGGGCGATACCGGCGCAAAGGGGTATGTGGTAGCAGTCGCATCGATTGCGGAGATGGCGTTTTGATGATCAATGTGATCTGGGAATACATTCTATCCTTCGTGCTATGTTCCACCCCTCTTACACCAGCTGGAGGTGGTATGGTAGAGGAACAGTAGCCAAATAAATCAGTCGCGAACCATATACGCTTCCCTACTGCTATTCACCATATGCCGAAGAGGAGTGGAACGATGATGGGTGAACTCTTTCGTCAGCCACCCCCTTTGCTGGGGAACCAGTATACCGATGACCGGGTCCTCCAGTCGTTTTTGCGTCGGGTATTGCCAGAAGATGTCCTGGCGCAGGCCGAGCCGGATCTCTTCACGCTGGGTGAATTGGCTGGTCAGGAACTGTATCGCCTCCATCTAGCCGATCGGCGTAACGAACCGGTGCTGACGCAGTGGGATGCGTGGGGCGAGCGCATCGATCAGATCGAAGTGACGCCATTGTGGCGCCGCGCTGCACAGCTGGCAGCTCGGTATGGTCTTGTGGCATTGCCCTACGAGTGTAAGTATGATTCCTTGACGCGGATTGTGCAGTTTGCGCTAGTCTACCTCTTTCATCCATCGACCGATGTGTATACGTGCCCATTAGCAATGACTGATGGCGCCGCGCGCACCTTGTTGCAGGTGGGTGATCCCTTTCTTATCGAACGTGCTGTGTCGCGCCTAATCAGTCGTGATCCGGATATTTGCTGGACGAGTGGGCAATGGATGACCAAGCTACCTGGCGGTTCTGATGTGAGTCAGATCGAGACCGTGGCGCGGCCAGATGGAGCCGGCGGTTGGTGCTTGTTTGGACGCAAATGGTTTACTTCGGCCATAACTGGGCAGATGGCGCTAGCGTTGGCACGACCAGAGGGCAATCCACCGGGAAGTCACGGCCTGGCCCTTTTCTACATCGAGCTGCGCGACGCTGCTGGTCGCTTGCAGGGCATTCGAGTTCATCGCCTTAAAGATAAACTCGGTACACGCAAACTGCCAACTGCCGAATTGAGCCTCGAAGGCACGCCTGCACGGCTGGTTGGCTCGCTTACAGGTGGTGTTCGCACTATTGTGCCGATGTTGCAGGTCACTCGGATCTGGAACAGCATTTCGTCCGTATCCTTTATGCGTCGCGGTATTGCCCTGGCGCGCGATTATGCACGACGACGCGTCGCTTTCGGCGCGACGCTCAATCGGCAACCGCTCCACGTTGAGACGTTAGCGACGTTACAGGCTGAATTTGAAGGTGCATTTCTGCTCAGTTTTCTGACTGCCCGTTTGTTAGGGGTCGTCGAGACAGGGATTGCCGATGAACACCAGCGGCAATTGTTACGGGTACTAACGTCGATTACCAAACTAACTACGGCACGCCAGGCTGTAGCCGTAATGAGCGAAGTAATCGAGGCATTCGGCGGTGCCGGTTATGTCGAAGATACCGGTCTACCGGTCTTGTTACGCGATGCGCAGGTGTTACCCATTTGGGAAGGGACAACCAACGTGTTGGCACTCGACGCAGTACGTGCCCTTGCTCAAGACGGAGCTTGGGAAGCGCTGATCAGTCTGGTCGCAGCATTGACAGCGACAGCCGTCAATCCCCAACTGGCAGCTGCTGGCGCTCGGGCTCAGGGCGCACTAGAGCATGCCCGGCGCTGGTTTGCTGCAGCTGCTGATCGCAGCCAGCTAGAGCGCGGCGCCCGTCGGTTGGCGCTCACGATAGGTCGTAGCCTCGAGTTGGCGTTACTCGTCGACCAGGCATCGTGGTCGCTCACCTACGAACGTGATGGACGAGCGCAGGCAGCTGCACTACGCTTTTCGCGCTCGCCGGTCGATCTGATTGATGATAGTGATAATGACGATACAGCGTTGGCTGATGATTCACCGTTACCAGTGGCCGGGTAGGCCCTACGGTGAATATCTTCTCATGGCTCATTACGCCGTTGGAGATGGCAACCCTTCGGTACGCTGGGTCGCTATTGACCGCTGAACCTGCATTCCTAGCTTCGGGATCGCAACCCATCAGCACGCCGGGTCACTATTGACCTGGCGTGCTCTAGTTACCGACACTTATCGTTTTTTACCGCGTGGTGTCGCTGGCGGCGCGTTACGTCCACGAGGTGTGGTGGGTCCATTAGGGGGCAATTTCCCTTTCTCGATAGCGGCCTTGATCTGTGCCGCTTCCTCAGCGATAGCCGAATTGGTTGTTCGTGCCGTTTTGGTCGGTGTGACTGCAGGTGTTGGTGCAGCCTGTATCACAGCACTTAGTTCGTGTTCACGACCGAGGTGGCAATGTTTGAACTTCTTGCCGCTACCGCACGGGCAAGGATCGTTGCGTCCAATTTGGGGCGTTGTCCGCCGCTGCGGTTTGCGAGTCTGCTCAGCCTCGGTGCTGCTGCTAGCGGTTTGAGCAGTTGCCAACCGTCGCGCCTGCTCTTCAGCAATCTGACGCAGGTACGCTTCGTATTGGAACGAGGCTGGAATGATATTGTAGACGATGTCGCGGGCAATATTCTCTTTCAGCTCATCGAACATGCGGAACGACTCGCGTTTGAACTCTACCAGCGGATCCCGCTGCGCGTAAGCCTGCAAGAGAATATTTTGCCGCAACTCGTCCATTGCGGTCAGATAATCTACCCACTGGCGGTCGATAGCGCCCAACATCACCCGCCGTTCAACCGTGCGCATTACCTCGGGCGTAATTGCTTGCTCACGCTCGGCGTAAGTCGTTTCCAGGTGATCGAGCAGGTACTGTTCGATTTCCTCTTTCGTCTTGCCCTTCAGTGTTTCGGCGGTCACTGTTGCCGGTAACGTCGGATTGATCCGGCGGTATACGCGTAGCAGCTCGTTCAGGTTATCTGCATCTGGTTCATCAGTGAGCAGGTTATCGATCTGGTGTTGAATCTCTTCTGCCATCAGATCGAGCACCCGTTCACGCATATCGGCTTCGTCGAGGATCGCTTTGCGGTCGGCATAGATAATCTGCCGCTGTTTGTTCATCACATCGTCAAATTCAACGGTATGCTTCCGCACATCGAAGTTATACCCTTCGACACGCGTCTGTGCCCCTTCGATCGTGCGATCAAGGAGTCCGGCCTGCAACGGCACATCCGAATCGATGAACCGTTCCATCAGACTCTTGATGCGATCCACGGGTCCAAACCGGCGCAGCAATTCATCTTCGAGCGAGAGGAAGAACCGTGAAGAGCCAGGATCACCCTGCCGACCGGCGCGACCGCGCAACTGATTGTCAATACGGCGTGCTTCGTGGCGCTCGGTACCAATCACGTGCAAGCCACCGAGTCGGCGCACCTCTTCACCTTCAGTGTCAGTCAATGCTTTAGCCTTTTCCCACGCCGCCCGCTTCTGCTCGGGGGTAGCGGTTTCGAGAGTCAAACCCTCTTTCCGCAAAAATTCTTCTACCAGGCCATCAGGATTACCGCCCAGCAGAATATCAGTGCCACGACCCGCCATATTAGTTGCAACGGTCACGGCACCTTTGCGTCCGGCCTGCGCCACAATCGCCGCTTCGCGCTCGTGGTGTTTAGCGTTAAGCACATTGTGAGGGATGCCGGCTCGTTTCAACATCTCGCTAATGCGCTCGGAGGTCTCGACTGATGTTGTACCAATCAGTACAGGCCGCCCGATCTTGTGCATCTCCTGTACTTCCCGCAACACCGCGTTGAATTTGGCCTCTTCGGTAGCGTAAATCTGATCGGGCAAATCCTCCCGAATCATCGGTTTGTGGGTCGGAATAACTACCACATCAAGGTTGTATATTTTGGCAAATTCTTCGCGTTCAGTATATGCTGTACCGGTCATACCGGCCAGCTTCTTGTACATGCGGAAGTAGTTCTGGAAGGTAATCGTGGCCAGAGTCACATTTTCGTTCTTGATCGGCACCCCTTCCTTTGCTTCAATCGCCTGATGTAGGCCATCACTCCAACGGCGGCCTGGCATCGCGCGTCCGGTGAATTCGTCGATAATTACTACTTCACCGTTTGGCGTCACCATATAATCGCGATCACGCTGATAGATGAATTGCGCTTTAAGTGCGTTCTCGATGTAATGTGTCTTCTCGTAGTGTTCAGGATCAAACAGGCTCTCGCCAGGTGGGATCCGCAGCAGGCGCTCCAGCTTTTCGATCCCTTTCTCGCTCAGGTAGATGCTCTTAGTGCGCTCATCGACAAAGAAATCACCGTCCGGCTCGAGACCCTCTTCCTTCACTTGTTTGGCCGTTACCGACGACCGGCGCAACTGGCGTACTAGCTGGGCCATCTGCCGGTAGAGATCCGACGATTTTTGGGCCGGGCCAGAGATGATCAAAGGTGTGCGCGCTTCGTCGATCAAGATGTTGTCAACTTCATCAACGATGGCGTAATGTAGGTCGCGTTGGACAAGCTGTGATTTCTCATACGCCATGTTATCGCGTAGATAGTCAAAGCCGAATTCGTTATTGGTACCGTAGGTAATGTCAGCCAGATAGGCTTCACGACGAGTGCAGGGCCGCCAGTGGACGAGGCGCTGGTCTTCGGGATTAGCATGGGGATCAATGTAATCGGGATCGTAAAGCGCACTCTGATCGTGAGCGATATACCCGACCGAGAGACCGAGAAAATGATAGATCGGTCCCATCCAGCCGGCACCAACTTTCGCTAGATAGTCATTGACTGTAACTAGATGGACGCCTTTGCCTTCAAGAGCATTGAGATACAGCGGGAGGGTCGCAACGAGGGTCTTGCCTTCACCCGTCTTCATTTCGGCGATCTTCCCCTGATGGAGTACGATACCGCCGATTAACTGGACGTCGTAATGGCGCAGGCCAATCGTGCGTGCAGCTGCTTCACGGACAGTAGCGAAGGCTTCAGGCAAAATATCATCGAGCGTCTCGCCATCAGCGAGGCGTTGTCGAAACTCATCAGTTTTGGCGCGCAATTCAGCGTCGCTCAGACGGGCAAATTCTGGGCCGAGACGGTTAATGGCTTCCACGATCGGCTGGAGCCGGCGCAGCTCTTTCTCATTGCTGTCGCCGAGCAAACGCCGGAGAAATTGTAACATATCAACTCCTTATATCCTGCCCGAAAAGGGTGACATTCGTTCTGGCAGACACAATCGTTGTGGTGACGCAGGTCGCGTGCACCTAACTTTTACTGCTGCCAGCCTGGCATGCCGGGCACAATCGTTGCGGTGACGCAGTCGCGCATCGTTCTGCGTATTGTTCGGACAATACGCCACAATTACTCATTCATTATATCATCGCTGCTCATTTCGGCGATGACCTGCTCAAACACCGCCACGACCTGTGGATCGAAATGGCGCCCGGCCTGCTGACGGATGTAAGCGAGCGCTTGTTCGCGCGACCAGGCTGATCGGTATGGTCGGTCACTGGTCAGCGCATCGTACACATCAACTACGGCAAAGATGCGGGCTGCCAAGGGAATTTCTGTGCCATGCAAACCGCGTGGGTAGCCGGAGCCATCCCATTTTTCGTGATGACACCAGGGAATATCGAGCGCTGGAGCGAGAAATTCGATAGGACGTAGCAATTCCACGGCTAGGGTAGGATGGGTGCGCATAATTGCCCATTCCTGTTCATCTAGCGCACCGGGTTTGAGCAAGATGGCATCGGGAATCCCCATTTTGCCAATGTCGTGCAATAACGCGCCCCGGCGCACATGCACCAGTTCTTCAGCGCTGAAGCCCATGCGCGCAGCAATGAGCACGGTTAGTTCAGTAACGCGACGTGAGTGGCCCTCCGTTTCACGGTCACGGAGATCAAGGGCTCGCGACCAGCCTTCGATTGTGGCGTCGTATGCGGCACGTAGCTCGGCGTTGGCGGCGCGCAGCTGCTCGATAAGTTCGGTGCGGTGGAGCGCGTTGGCGGCTAGATCGGCCAGATCAGCTAGCAGCTCACGTTCGGCTGGGTTGAAGGGTGTTTCACGTTTGATAAGCAGCGCGCCAACGTAAACGTATCGGTTGGCGGCATTAAGCGGAACACCAACGAGGGTAGCGTTGGGCCGATTCAATACCTCGCCGACCTCTACTGGCTCGGTGGCTGCAACCAGCTGAGCGCTCAGCGCAGTGCAGATGTGATTAGTGAGAGTATTCAGGCATCCCACCGCTCGATTCAGCTGCAACGTCGTCCCGTATGGACGCAAAAGCGCAGTACTTTCCGCCTGCGTTATATCCATCACCTGGGCCAGCAGGATTGGCGTTAATTCTTCCCACGATTGAGCCGGCCGCAATGCTACACCGAAGTTGATCAACGTAGCCCGCCGTTGCTCGTGGGCGATCTGCTCGGAAACATCTTGCTTGATGGCGATAAAACGCTGGATCGCGCCGTTTTCATCAGCTACCGGCGTAATGGTCATTTCTTCATGGTAGAGGCTGCCATCTTTTCGCCAATTGATCAGGCGACCTCGCCACGGCTTACCTGCTAGAATCTGCGTCCAGAGTTCGGCGTAGAACGACTGGTCTTGTTTGTCAGAACGCAGCAAGCGGATCGATTGACCAATCACGTCAGTTGCTGGATAGCCAGTCAGTGTCGTAAAAGCTGGATTCACCCACTCGATAATGCCGTTGCGGTCGGTAATCACAATGGCGTTGGCGGCGGCGTTGAGCGCCTGGGCCTGCCAGCGGAGACGTTCGTGCTGAGAATAGAACTGCGCCCGATAGTAAGCATTCTCGATGACAATTGGCAGTTGGGCCACGAATTCTTCGCGCTTGATGATGTAATCGGTAATGCCGAGACGTAACGCCTGTAAGAGGAACTCTTCGTGACCGGGTTGGGCCAGAATAATCAGCGGCTGAGACAGGCGTCGAAACTGGAGCAACTCTTTCACCAGATTGAGCATCGGTAACTGCGGTTGGTCGCAATCGATCACGATGACGTCATCAATCTGCCCACCCTGATCAATCGCGCGCAAGAAAGCTGATCCGCTGCGAAACAGTCGACAATGTAGATGCGGGGCAGCACGTTGCAACGCTTGCAGAGTCGTTTCACTCCCAGTGGCGGCCAAAGTGACCATGGCGACATGGATTGGCTGACTACGCCGTGCACGTTGGGAATGAAACCGCTGACAGGCCTGTTCAATCAGCAGTCCGATCCGGTCAAGGTAGTCGTCACGTTTAATGACATAATCATCAGCCCCAGCTTTTAGGGCGCTGATAACCACATGGTCACCACCGCCGCCGGTCAGGATAATCACGGCCAGGGGCAAATTGCGTGCCCGAATCAGCGCCAAGAGATCAAGGCCATCGCCGTCGCGCAGATGCAGATCGAGAATCACTCCATCGAAGGGGGGATCTGTCGGCGATAGCTGGTTGAAATATGCGTTGGCTGCCTGATAGGAATCGAGGTGGGTAATAACGATGGATGGATTGTAGGCCAGCATTGCCCGCCGGAAGAGATCGGCGTCGAATGAACTGTCTTCAATTAACAATAGCCGAAGTGGTTCTGCTGGCATAGGGCAACTCCAAGTAGAAAGTCGCGCCGGCGCCGGGCTTACTCTCGGCCCAGACTCGGCCTCCCATCCGCTCAGCCGCTTTTTTGACGATGGCTAGGCCCATACCAGAGCCAGGATACGCTTCTGACCCATGCAGCCGTTGAAAGAAGCCAAAGATGCGATCATGATGAAGCATATCAAATCCAATTCCATTATCTCTGACCCAGAGCTGCACATAGTTGCCGACTATTTTGGCGCCAATCGCCAGTCGGGGTTGGGGCATGGGCGCAGTAAACTTCAGTGCATTGTCGATCAAATTACGTAGGGCCACGGTCAGTCCGGCTTTGTCACCATAAATTGTTGCACAGCCCAGCTCACGTTCGACAATCACCCCGCGACTGATGATTTGATCGGTATACATAGTGAGAACTTGATCGATCACATTCTCCAGATCAATATCTGTGCATGTGAGCGCTTTGCGCTCGATTCGAGTGTATTCCAGTAGATCGTCGATGAGCTGGTTCATTTGCGTGATTGCCGTGCGGATATTGTGCAGACATTGCTGGCCGTCGCTGTCGAGGTGTTGGGTGTGAAAGCGCAGCAAGATTTGGCTATAACCTTCAATCACACGCAGAGGTGCTTTGAGATCGTGGGAAAGTGCGGCGGTAAATGTTTCCAGTTCTTCATTGATCTGCGTCAGAGCTGCATTTGCGGCCTGCAACGGTGCTGTATGTTCTGCAATTCGCTGTTCCAGGGTGGCGTTAAGTTCTTGCAGTGCAACATTGGCCGCACGTAGTTCGTGATTGATCTGTGCTTGCTGCCTGAGGGTACGCCAGCGTTCAATTCCTAGCCAGACGGCCATCACCAATACGAATAACCAGCCTTTAATGGTTTGCCATGCGGTGAGTTGGGAAACGTCAGTGATTAGGAGTGCCAGCAGGCGGTCAGAAAAGATGACCCATATCCCGGCGATGATGATATACCAGCAGGCGAGCCGTAAGGCGCTGGGTGTCGGGTTAGAGCTAAACCAGAAGTTGCGAAGCTGCGAGAGCAACATAACCTCATTCTGCAGTTGGTAAGCAGGGCACGAAGGTATGGAGCCATCGAACGGAGATGCACTCTTCAAGATACCGTACCATCATATCACACTACGTTAAACAATGCTATGTTACAATCGCAGCGTGCAATGCATAGGACGTCAGTTTGACGGCATGGCGGAGGAGGCCGCATGGCAAAGGCGGGAGTACTCTACGTTGGCACTGACGATGGGTTGTATATCTTCAGTGATCCAGGCGGTATCGGCCGCTGGCGGCTGCTACCTGATACGGCCTTGTCTGGTGAACAGGTATTTGGATTGGTTGCCGCCGATTCACTGAGTCTAGTTGTGGCGACCAAACAGGCATTTTTGCGAAGCGATGATGGAGGTCGCCAATGGCGTGAGGCTGATGCCGAAGATCGGGCGTTGTTTAATTTCCTGAATAGTAATCACTTGCCGGTGGCAACTGCGCAAGGAATGGGCATCTGGCGTGATGCTGAGCCGACGCTGGCTGGCGTTGAGTTGCTGGCTGTGTTGTCGGGCAAACAAGAGGTGTTGCTGGCGGCAGTTGACCATGGCCGACGTTTGATGCGTAGTGACGACGGTGGCAAACAGTGGCAGGAGTTGCCAGTGGCGTGGCAAGGAGCAATTAGCGCCTTTGCTCCCAGTAGTTACCACATCGATGTGGTGTGGGTTGGCACTGATGCCGGTCAGATCTGGCGCAGCGATGATCGTGGGCGGACATGGCAGCCAGTAGGAAACGTGCCGGCTGCTATCCGTTGTTTGGCGGCTGTCCGTGTGGCATAATCCGGGGCAGCGCTGGCGCACTGCATCCGCTAGAAGCCGTAGAAGTCGGTATATCCTTCGCGATCGAGGCGAGCTAGCATCTGTTCCAGTCGAGCGGCACTGCGCGGCAATCGTTCGCTACAGAGGGCTTGCAGGCCGCGTAGTGCCTGCCGAAACCGCGGTGTGTCATCGCCGCGTAGACGCGGCAAAAGACGTTGCATCATTTGCCAGTCAAGAGCTTCAAACGCGCTCATGCCACTAGCTTGCTCGATGAAGCGGAGTGTTTCACCGAGAGCCCGATATCCCGGTGGTCGTCCGGCCATAGTCAGCTGCGCCTGAATGTCAGCTAATAGTTGCCAGATCTGCTCATCAATGGTGCCCTGGTATGCAGCGCGGAAGGCCGTAAGATCGGCGGCCCCTAGTTCAATCAGATTAGCCCTGTCCAACACCTTATCGCTTAGGGCGAAGGTGCTTTCATCGACGTTGACCGTACCAATGAGACGCAGATTGATTGGTAGCCGCAACGGATTACGCACCATCCCCCCACCAGCCAGTGGGGTTTCAGCCAATGGCGTACCGAGATCAATCAGTCGCTCCGCGGTCTCCATTGCTGATAGGATGGGTGCTAAGTAATATTCCGGACGAGCCAGATTCATTTCGTCCAGACAGACAATATAGGTCTGATCGGGATGAGCGGCTGCATTGAGCAGATGACGTAAAAACGGTGTTGGTTGGTACAGACCGGTCAGTGAGTTGTAGTAGCCGAGGAGATCCCGAGCGCTGTGCCAGTCGGGTTGCACAGCTACTAACAGGTAGATAGGGTTGGCCTGCCCTTCTTCTATCCCAATGAGCGCGTCAGCATAGAGCCGCGTCAGCCACGTTTTGCCACTGCCACTTGGTCCAGCCAGAATCACCAATGGACGAGCCTGTACCGCCAAATGAAAGGCCTCAATGGTGCGCTCGTCAATCACCATGCCGCGCCGCCGGATCGTTGCCGCAATCTGCGCAGGTGATGGGGTGCCAGCCAGGTAGGGCGCTGGCAGCTCACGAACCACGCGCACAGTAGCAAGATCAAGCTCGGCCTGTTCCATCAAGGCTTCGTTGAGGGGCAATAAGGCACAGAGATCATCAATGAGCTGTTCTTCAGGGGGTAATGCATCCCACGGATAGACAAAACCGGCCCACAAGTAGTGCGCCTGCCGCTGGGCCAAATAGTGATCGATCCAGCGCATATCGGGTGTAGGCGGGCGACGGCTGGCGAACCGAGCCTGACCCCTCGTGCCAATTTGGTCAATCAGCTCTTCCCACAGCGGACGTGCCTCGCTCCAGATCCGGGCGAGTTGTGGCCGGCGCGCCCCCCACAATTGCAACCCCACCGTCACAGCACGCTCGCTACCGCTAACAGTGAGCATGATACCGGCACCGCGCGGTGGACGGTCGAAGGCGAACCAGTAATCTTCAATCGGGTCACGCCGTCCTTTACCACGGTCAATTGCACGTCGCGTTTTAAAGCTCAACTCGTACAGTGGCCATTGTTGGGGCAAAAGCGCTGCTGCTCGCTGGCTAGCGCGGTTGGCTAACGCCAGCATTTCCGGGTGCAAGAGGCGTTGCACTGCTTGCCAGCGTTCGCCGACGCCGGGTTCAAGCAGAGCATGCAAAGCAGCGCGTGAAAATGGCATCAGGCAGTCGGTGGTCGTAAGTAAAACTGTGGATCGAGACCTGGTTCCGGGTCACTTCGAGTTGATTGATTTTCTGGCCGAAAAGTTTGAGCCAGACGGGGCAGCATTGTGTGCAATTCGTGCCCGAGCGTATGAATCGCATCTTCTATATGCTCGGCCTGCCAGCCGTTGACTGGAAAGAGCCGAGTTACAGTGAGTTGCACCAGCACCGTTGGTTGCTTAAGAGCGGTGCGGAACAGGAAATTGATCTCGAGATTATCGGCCAGGTTAGGTTGATCGACAAACGCATCAAGCACTTTTGTGGTCAATTGTTTTAGATCTGGTGTGTGTTGTTCTTCTTCGCGCAATGGCAGAAAGTAGGTTACCTCAAAGACCATTGGGCTCGCATACCGTAGTTCGTGCAATTGCTCGGCGACAATCTGGTTTAGCGCATCGATGATCGGCTGACCGTGAATTGAGGCGACAGTAAATTCTGCCGGCCAGTGCATACTAATCACAGCACGTGCTGGTGGTTGCCGCCATACCCCCGTGTCAATCTGCTGCGGCAGACAGATGACTTGTAGACTACGCCCCATATTGTGCAGGTTGAGCTGTTCTTGAGTGTGCGCTATCGTGATCTGCTGGTGCTCAAGATGTTCAATGAGGTAAGAAATTAATTGCTCGTAGGTGAGCATAGCCTATCCTCTGGCGCAGTGGCGGGTATCAGTATGACCGATTATACCACTGTTGGGGATAAAACTATAAGCGAATCATTGTCGGTTGCGCAGGTAGCGAAACAGTGCGGTGCCGATTGCAAGAGAGTACGGTAGGCGGCTGATGTCCTCTGGTATAATAGCGATCGCTAACGAACCAACACTAGGAAAGGCGATGGCGGTTCAATCACTCTACCGTAAATGGCGTTCCCAAACCTTTGCCGAGCTGGTTGGGCAAGAGCATGTTGTGCAGACGTTGCGGAATGCAATTGCCGAAGACCGGGTTGGCCATGCCTATCTCTTTACTGGCCCGCGCGGTGTCGGGAAGACGACGATGGCTCGGTTGCTGGCCAAGGCGGTGAATTGTCTGCACCCCGATCCTGCCGCGCGTCCGTGTGGTACGTGCGAGATGTGTATTGCCATTGCCGAAGGGCGCGCGGTTGATGTGATCGAGATGGATGCGGCGTCGCACACGAGTGTTGAAGATGCGCGCGAGATCATCGAACGGGTGCAGTTTCGGCCTAGTGTGGCGCGCATGAAAGTCTACATCATCGATGAGACCCATATGCTTTCGACGGCGGCCTTCAATGCGCTACTCAAGACCTTGGAAGAACCGCCCGATCACGCGCTCTTCATTCTGGCCACTACCGAAGTACACAAGGTACCCGCAACCATACTGTCGCGCTGCCAGCGCTTTACTTTTGTACGGCACAGCGTCACGGCAATGGCGGCGCACCTGCAGCGAATCGCTGCTGCTGAAGGAATCGTTCTAGCCGAGGGCGCTCCGGAAGCGATTGCACGAGCGGCGACCGGTAGTATGCGCGATGCTCTTGGTATTCTCGAACAACTGGCGTCGTTCGTTGAGGGTCCGATTACGTTGCACCACGTCCAAAGTCTGCTCGGCATGACCGCTGCCGCCGAAGTGGATGCGCTGCTCGCTGCTCTCCTCGATGCCGATTTGACCGCTGCGCTCCGCGCTGTGCATGCAGTGGTAAGTCAGGGCGCCGATGTGCGTCAGTTTACTCGTGATCTGGTTGAACGTTTGCGTGCAGTGATGCTGCTCAAAGCAACTGCTGATCGTTCCCTGATTGATCTAAGTGATGATGAAGTGGCGCAGTTGATGCAATGGGCGCAGCGAGCTGAGATGGCGGCGCTGGTGCAATGGGTCAAGTTGTTTAGCAATCTCGATTATCAATTGCGTACCACACCCTATGGCCAGCTTCCGTTAGAGGTGGCGGTTGTCGAGGCCTTATTAGCTCCCGCGCCTGCCGCCCAACCTGTTGCTCCTCGGCCTGCGGCGCCACGTTCGTCGATGAGCATGCCGCCAGCTGCACCACGCCTCCAGTCGGCTACTTTGGCTGAAGCCAACCTCCCAAGTACCACGGAGCCACCTGCGCCATCAATACCAACCCTGCCAGTGGCACCAACAACAGTCGCACCATTGTCGAGTGAGGAACCGATAGCGCCAGTAGCACCGTTGCGACCAGTGGCTGACCCACCACCTCCACCACCGGCAGCGTGGGCAGCTGCCCAACAGTCGCGACCACCCGCTGACCCAGCGGTAGCACGTGCTGCTGCGGCCGATCTGTCATTGCTCGAGCAGCTCGAAGCAATTTGGGAAGATTTCAAGCGCGACGTGCGTCCGCGCAGCCCAACTGTGCAGGCTCTACTCAACAGTGCCCGTCCTTACGATGTCGAGGGCAATACGATTATCTTATTAGTCAGTTCGTCGTTTCACAAAGAGCGTCTAGAAGAGCCAAAGAACCGCGCAATTATCGAAGAGCTATTGCGCCGTCGCCTTGGTCAGGTCGTGGCCGTTCGTTGTACCATCGAGGAAAAATCGGTAGAACCAACCGATCTGCGCGGTAAAATTCGTGAAGCCCGTAAGGACGAATTAGTACGGGCAGCATTGAACATTTTCGATGCTCATATTATTGATATTGAACCGCTGGAGCCAGAATAATTGTGGTTGGGTTGGCATACTGTTGCGTGGCGTGCTGACACAGTGTTATTGCTTGGCAACATGTTTCGTGATATGCTACAGTTATAGAAACAAGGCGCTTAAAAGAGAGGGCCGCACTTTTTCGCAAGGGCAACCACAACCACATCAGCCGGTGACCAAGATGGCAGTGTGAGGTGTTGGTGGACCATAATTCCGCGCGACTGCATCCCTTTGAGCCCTGGCACGTGATATTTGGCCTGCCCACGCTTGTGTCGGCAACGCTGTATATCTTCGTTATTCCGTGACGGCAGGGCGAGAGTTGTATCGTGTGTGACAAATTCCCTATTTTGGGATGGATACCCTCATTACAGGAACTGAAGTTGTCTATCATCAGGTTCTTAGCGTGTCGCGTCTGGGGCATTTCGCTTGTATAGCCTATTGCCCCCGTGAGTGAAACTACTGATCAACAGCCTACAACCGACACTCGTATAGATGGGGCCTTGACGGAGACACTGAGAATGCACTGCTATCCTTTTGCATCGTCACACACTTCTACAGCTACAGCGAAGATAGCGACCCATATCCGGGAAATGTTTGGTTGCTCAAGAGGTTTACCTACCAATGTAAGAGTCTGTCTGCCCTCAATCCCGAATCACTCTCTGTCCATCGAACTAGCGCTGCAAAATGAGCGGTATCTGCTCCAACCGACGTGCTAAACGCTCTTGGCATTAAGGTTGGCGATAAGCTCGGCCGCTCTAGATTGAGGAGTATAGATAAGATTTGAGGTGACCTACGCCCCATCCAAGCTGTCAGGCGCAAGTTGAAACATGGGTGGCGTTTTGTATCTGCTCAAAGAAGTAGTCGCTATCGCGTAGCTTGCGAATTGTCGACCAAAGTGTGTCCGAGCGTCAAGGGCAAGGGCTAGCAATTTGCTCACAAGTCGCTAAACGAGTATGATCATATGGCGGTTAAGCTACTGTCAAACCGCTCACCGCTCACTAGCACTCTTTGCTGTATCGTAAATGTGAGCTAAATGACGAGGATCGCGCCATGCTCAATGGCCGAGGATAAGGAAGAGCTCGTCTGCAAGCAGTTCGGTCATTAGGTAGACCTGAATATCGCGTACTGGTCACTCATGTTGGCGCGAGCGTATCAGGGCGAGCGGAAGCGATGGTTGAAGGTGTCGCTCTCGAATGCTGGCATTGTTAGCAAGTAGTCTCACAAGGAGAACGTCCCATGAATCAGCGTCAACTGATGCAGATGGCGCAGCAAATGCAGCGTCAGATGCAAAAGGTACAGGAAGAACTGGCGGCGACGATTGTCGAAGGTACAGCTGGCGGAGGTATGATTACTGTAAAGATGAATGGTCATCGCGAAGTGCAGTCAATCACCATCTCACCTGACGTAGTCGATCCAAACGATGTCGAAATGCTGCAAGACCTGTTACTGGTTGCCATTAACGATGCCTCGCGCAAGGCGCAGCAATTGGCTGAAGAGCGCATGCAACCGCTGACTGGCGGTCTCAAGGGTCTCTTCTAAACTTGGGTGGGGAAGGTATGACCGTTCGCCCCGAACAAAATTTAATAGCTGCTCCGGTTGCCCGTCTGATCGAAGAGTTTGCCAAATTACCGGGAATTGGGCCGAAAACTGCGTCGCGGCTCACCTTCTATCTCCTGCGTGCTGAACCAAAACAGGCGCAAGCCCTGGCGCAGGCTATCCTCGATGTTAAGGAGCAGGTGGGGTACTGCCGCCGTTGCTTCAATATCACTGTTGGTGAGTTGTGCCCAATTTGCCGCGATCCGACCCGTGATCAGACGAAAATTTGCGTGGTAGAAGAGCCACTCGATGTGCTGGCTATTGAACGAACCGGTGCCTATCGTGGTCTCTACCACGTCTTGCACGGTCATATCGCCCCACTTGAAGGGATCTATCGCGAGGATCTCAAGATCGATGAATTGTTGGCTCGTGTGCGCAGCGAACCTATCAGCGAGGTCATACTCGCTACCAATCCTAATACCGAGGGAGAGGCAACAGCGTTTCTACTCCTGCGCGATCTGGCTCCCCTGGGAGTGCGGGTAACGCGGCCAGCCCGCGGGTTACCTACCGGCGGTGATCTTGAATGGGCCGATCCTGAAACGCTTGGCTCTGCTCTGGAAGGCCGACGAGAACTGTAATTGTCAGGACGCTGAATATATCACACCAAACGCGCGTTATGCATGTCAACACCATTCTCAGCCAAACTATTGCCAGCGTCAAAGGAGCGCAATTTGCTGGGATCGTCGGCACTGATGGTCTCAGTGTAGCGATGACCTTTCATCCTGCAGCAGCAGCAGTTGATCTCGACCTCGAACTGGCCGAACTAGAGTTAGCCGAACTCACGTCCCGCGCTACTGCCGCTGCTGATCGGATTGGCGCCGGTTATGTACGCGATCTGGTGATCGAGACCGATGCCCTGTTGATGCTGGCCAGTCAGATTTTGCCTGGCTATTACGGTGTGCTCGGCGTGCTGAGCGAGATTGCTAACCTCGGGAAGGCTCGGTTTGCCTTGCAAGCAATGGTTGAGCGAGTGCGTGCCGAGCTGTAGTCTCGTTAGCTAGCGCTAGCCGTTCTTTCCAACTTCGGTTGCAATCCCACCTGAAATCAGCACCATTTGCTGAAAGATGTGCTCGAGCATCGCCTGCGCCTGTTCGCATAGCCCGCAATGCACTGCCGAGGGCTGAATAATTGTACTACGTGTTGCCGTCAACCAGCGAAACCGTTCGTAAATAGGGAGCTCGCCGATTGGTCCAGCGGCAGCACCACCGTTACACACCAGCTCGAAAGCAGCTAGTTGCTCGCGCACCGGTTCCAGATCGATATCTGGCCAGAGTGCAGCGATCCGCACTTCATCGAGATAGGCCCGCATGCCGAGAAATCGTTGTTGTCGGCAAAGTAGCACGACGCCGATATTGATCTGCTCGCCACGCTCGACGCGCGGTACCAGTCGTAGCAGGGCATATTCAAAGGCGCTCGCGGGCATCGATAGCCTCCTGTACAAATGCGCGCGGTGCTGTTAGTCGCAATGTCAGATATTCAACATACGCCGCCCGGTGTGCTTCAATCGACGGAAATCGCGGATCAGCGAGCCATTCGTCAGGTACTTGCGCCACAATAGCACGGATTAGTTCCGGTGTAATTTGGCGGGCCAACACCTCATCAACCGCACCGAGTTGGCTCGCCGCTGGTAACAGCACATGGTCACGAATCTGGCTGAATGGTGCTCTGGCCCGGTTGTGGTAATCTTGCCAGGTGAAGTGGACGTAGAGCGCTGCGCCGTGATCAATGAGGAAGAGCCGACGGTGCCACCAGAGCAGATTAGTGTTGCGTGGTGTCCGATCTACGTTGGTGATGAACGCGTCAAACCAGACGATGAGCGAAGCTAGTTCGCGGTCTAATACGCGAGCCGTAGTCGGATCAAAAGCCAGTGCACCGGGGAGAAAGTCAACCCCCAAATTCAACCCGGCGCTGGCGGTTACCAGATCCTGAATCTCACTGTCAGGTTCGTTGCGTCCCAATGCAGGGTCAACCTCGATTAAAACCAGATCGGGTGCTGGTAAGCCTAATGCGCGGGCCAGCTCGCCGCAAATCAATTCGGCGACTAGCACTTTTGGCCCTTGCCCTGCGCCACGAAACTTGACAACATACAGACCATCATCATCAGCCTCGACGATGGCTGGCAACGAGCCGCCTTCACGCAGGGGCGTCACATAACGAGTTGCAGTCACTCTACGTAACATTACCGCTCCAATTTCAAAATATATCCTGTCTGAGCCGGCATTTCGGCTAATGGTCGGTAGTCGGCGAATGTGCCATTCCTACTGATCGTCAGTGGCGCTGGTGGTGCTGGTGGTGTACCGTAGAGCGATTGGAGTTGATAGGTTCCCTCCGGTAGCTCGCTTTCACCTAATGTCAGGGTAAACGGTTCGGTTGGTACCGTGTCGAAGTTAATGAGCACGAGCACGATGTCATCGTTGTTACGTCGGAGGTATGCTGCAATATCATCACCGCTGACCTGGACAGGAATAAAGTCTCCGCTAGCCAGTGCTGGCGTGTTGATATGCAGATGGATCAACTGCCGGTAGGCGTTTAGCAATGAATCCGGGTCTGCGTCCTGCAACATAACGTTTTTGGTCGGGTAATCGAGCTGTGGCATTTGCCATGGAAAGCCACTGGTAAACATGCCAAACTCTTCTTTCGACCATTGCATCGGTGTCCGGATCCGTTCATCCGGTTTTACTCCTACCATGCCAATCTCTTCACCATAGTAGATGAATGGCAGTCCGGGCAACGTCAGCAACGCCAGTGCGGCCAGTTTAGCTTTGTTGAAATCGTTGCCGAGCACTGACATCACCCGGTTTTGATCGTGATTGGTCAGGAAGGGGGCCCAACGCTGATATGGTAGTTTGGTGTAAGCCTCTTGCACAGCCTGCATGAATAATCTGGCCAGACCTGTATTGGCCGCACCGACGATCTGTTTAGCAACCTCAAATTCGAAATAGTAATCGAGCTGATCGCGATAATACGGCGCTAGCGTGCGAGGATTCCCATTGAAAACCTCACCAATAGTAAAGGTATTTGGTAATTCGCGGTCGCGAAAACGGCGAAATTCGCGTAGCCACTCAAACGTCTCGACAGTATCAGCTTGTAAGGTATGGTACTCGATCAGATGCTTAATAGCATCGAATCGGAAACCAGCCACACCCATTTCTTCCACCCAGAAGCGCGCAATCTTGTAGGCCTCGGCAGTGACGGCTGGATTGCGGAAGTTGAGATCGGGCATCCCGCCCCAGAAGACGCCGTAATAATACTCGTCACGAATTGGCGATTTGTGCCAGACTACATTGTTATTAAATGGACCGCGATAGCCTGGATCGATTGCTGACCAGAGATACCAGTCCCGATAGGGTGAGTTGGGATCGCGGAGCGCTTCCTGAAACCAAGGGTGCTGGGTGCTGGTATGATTAAGTACCAGGTCAATGATAATCTTGATCCCCCGTTTTTCTGCCTCGGCAACTAGTCGCTTGAAGTCATCGTTTGTCCCATAATCCTTCTCAACTGTGTAATAGTCGATGGTATCGTACCCATGATAACTGGCTGCTGCGGTCACCGGCATGAGCCAGATGCAATTGACGCCCAGATCACGTGTGGTAGTAGGGTCGCCATCATTGAGATAATCCAGTTTTTCGATAATCCCATTGATATCACCGTTCCCGTCGCCGTCGCTATCGTAAAACGAACGCACGAAGATCTCGTAGCAAACCGCGCTGTCCCACCAGCCGGCTTGGAGTGGGAAAGGGGTCGCAGTAGGCCCGGGTGTGATCCGGGGTGGAAGCGTTGGCAAGCGCGGATCGCGCGTAGGCGTTGGCGGACGAGTGCTGGTAGGGGTGGCCGCCGTTATTGCTGTAGCAGACGGAGTAGTTGGTGTCGCCGCTGGCAGACCACAAGCTGCTAGTAGAATAGAGATTAGCAAGCAGAGGGATAGTCGATGCATAAGAAACCGTTTCATCATCAATCAATTGTGCTTGCGCGCATTATAGCAAATCTCTTCTTCATGTGCTCTCCACTTCTCAATGCTTAGGTAGCAGCTTCCGAGCCGAAGAGCTGACGTAGTCCAGCTGCGAACTGGCGTGCACCGCCTTGCGCGGGGTGTCGTACAGCAGTGTGGTGGATACCGAGGCGAGTCAATGCCTGACTAGCGATCCGCCCCATAGCTACTACTGGGCAGTGCGGAAAAAGTGCGCACACGCGGGCCAGCAACGGTAGTCCTAACTGAATTTCGTGCTGGCGCGGTGTGCGATTACTCTGTGGTTGATCTGGTCGGTGTGGATGGAGTGGAAAAGCATTCCAGCCAACGGCAAAGCGGTTAAGAGCTGCCAGCTCGCGATAAACGATCGTTGCTGTCTGTTCGCGAGAGATACGACCATCGGCAGTGGCCAATGTAAACCCGCGCTCGGCGCCAAACTGACCAGGTGGATCAACGCCGGCCAGCAAGATCTGCTCGCTGGTGAAAGGCACACCAGTGCGACGTGCACCATTGTAACCCGGTGCTTCGCCGATCAGCAGCAGGTCGGGGCCGCGCTCCAAAGCCAGGGTCAGTGCTAACTCCAGATTGGCCCGTCGGACTGCATTTCCCCAACGTTGCTCTTCTTCAGGTGGATCCCATGCATACATGTTAACAGTATCGGGTGGTGCGGGTAGCGCCGCCAGATCAGCAATTAACGTGGCAATCAACGATGGCATCCTGCTGTGGCCTCGCAAAGCAGCGTGTCTACGAACTGTAACTATTTGGGATTATAGTGGATCCAGCGAATAGAGGAGGTTTGTCATGTCTACGTCGCCAACACTTTGGGAAATTGAAAGTCCGCTAGGGACGGTGGCCTTTCGGGTGTCTGGTCAGGGACGCCCGTTGATTTTAGTGCATGGATGGGGTGGATCCAGTCGTTACTGGCAGGCTGCGCCAGCTTTCTTACCAAACCGGCGCCTGATTGCAATTGATATGCCCGGTTGCGGCTTATCACCTGCGCCGACGGAGCCAGTTACGTTGGCATCGTATGCGCGCGCTGTGCTGGCGGTAGCTGATGCGCTCGACATCGATCGGTTTGCACTGGTCGGGCATTCGCTGGGTGCAGCAGTAGCGCTGGCAGTTGCCGATCTGGCTCGTGAGCGGGTTGAGCGTTTAGGATTGGTCAGTTTTGGATTTAGCGCCAACTGTTATGAAGACACGCTAGTTACGATCGCTGGTGCGCAGTGGCAGGTAGCCGCGGCGTACTGGCGGCCATGGCTGATCTGGTGGCGACCATGGTGGGGATTTACCCTATCCTGGCGACAAGCGTGGTGGAGCCTGCCGCCGACACCAGAATTGCTGGCCGCGCCGATGGTGTACTGCCCGCTCGATCACTCACTGCTGGCTCAAGGGATTGCTGATTTGGTAGCTATGGACCCACTGGTCGCAATCGAAACGGCAGCGATTATGGGCCACCCACAGCTCAAGCGCGCGGTGCAACAGCCGTTACCGCCAGTCTTGCTGATCAGTGGCCGGTATGATCCAGTTTTCCCATCTACTAATGTGCGTGCACTTGGTCGTTATCTTACAAATGTACAAGTCGTTATCCTGCCAGATTGTGGCCATGTACCAATGGTTGAGAATCCAGCCGCATGTTATCAAACGATTGCGCGCTTTCTCGATGGAGAAAACGATTATTCGTCGTAGGATTTGTGAAAACCAACGATAAAGTGTAAAGTCTTCTTGCTGCTTGAAAGGCAGAAAATTCCTGTTAGCCCTTGCCAGTGTGTGCTATAATGGGAAAGGTGATGCGCAAAGCTAGACAGCTTTGCTCTGAACAGGAAGGTTGCTTTCTATGCAGCGTAGCCCACTATTACCTCTACTACTAGTGCTCATTATTGTTGTTGGTGGAGTGGCGGCTTTCTTGGTCTTCCGTAGTGGTGCACTGGATACCTCTGCAGAACCGCCCGAAGTACCTCCACCGCCGACAGCAGTGCCTTTGGTGCGCGTCGTGCAGGCGCGGGTGGATATCGACGCGGGCACTCTGTTAACTGACCCAGGCTTGCTCTCTACCAAGGATGTTCCCGCTAACGAGTTTGATGAAGCCAACGAATTCAGCAATATCAATGATGTGCTTGGGAAGTTGCTGATCAATTCAGTGATTGCTGGTCAGCCGATCCGGCGTGAAAATCTGCGTGAGCCTGGGTTGGCGCAGCGCATCCCTACGCCCGAGCCCGGACGTCCTGCGTTAAAAGCGTATCCCCTAATCGTGAACAGTCTGTCAGGTATCGCTGATCAGGTGGCAGTCAATGACATAGTAGATATTATCGCCTCTTTTGCCGTTGAGCGGCAGATCATTCGCCCAAGTAGTCTATCGGTAATTACAGTCAATGGAAGTGAGCAACTGGTGCGCGAATACGATTATGGTGAATCGCAAACGTTATTCGCTACCAAGACCATCGTTCAGCGGGCGCGCGTGTTACAAATTGTGCGTCCGGCAACGACCCTGAGTGAAGGTAGTGGGCAAGTAAGCGATACTGCACCACCGACATCGTCCAGCTTGCCTCAGGTTGATGCTTCAGGACAACCAGTAACCAGTGGTCAGGATAGTAGTGGTAGTTTAAGTACGTCGACGGAAGGATATTGGATTGTCATCCTTGCGTTAACGGATCAAGAGATTGAACTGCTGGAATTTGCTCTGCAATCACAGGCTCGCATCGTTATGACATTGCGCAGGTTCGATGACAATGCGGTTGCGACGACTCGCGGAGTCACGCTCGATTTACTGGTGCGAGAGTTTGGTTTACCGCTTCCACAACCACTCCCACCGCGGGTGTATGGGGAAAACGAAGTGTTCCAACCAGCGCCAACACCAACTCCGCTCCCGTAGCTATTCCATAGGCGCTGACTCTGGGGTACAATGGCAGGTACAGGCGATTGGTGGAGGTTGGGGTCTGGACATAAAATTCTAGGCGCGCGTCCGTTGCAAACGATCAGAGCAATCAGGTCTGAGGAGCCACAACATGAATGAAACAGAGAAGATTCGAGTCATGATCGTTGATGACGTGGTTGACACTCGTGATCAGCTCGAAAAATTGCTCTTCTTTGAAAAAGATATCGAGGTGGTGGCAAAGGCGAGCAATGGACGCGAGGCAATTGCGTATGCGCGTCAGTATCGTCCCCAAGTCATTTTGATGGACATTAATATGCCCGACATGGATGGGATTGCTGCCACCGAAGCCATCCTCACTCAGGATCCGGGCATTCAAGTCATTATTATGAGCGTGCAGGGCGAGACCGACTATATTCGGCGGGCGATGTTAGCTGGCGCGCGCGAATTTTTGATCAAGCCGATTAGTGCTGACGACCTTTACCGCTCGATCCGGCATGTAGCTAAACTGGCTACGATGCGCCCAGTTGTGGCAGTGGCAAGCGGAGGAGGGCCGGTAGCAGCAGCTGGTCAATCCTCGGTAGATGGCAAAATTTTTGCTGTGTTTAGCCCCAAGGGCGGTGTCGGTACCTCATCGATCGCAGCTAACCTGGCGATTGCGCTGCGGCAGCAGACAAATAAAAAGGTGGCGCTGGTCGATGGCAACGTGATCTTTGGTGATTTGAGTGTGATTCTAGATCTGCGTGCCAATAAGACTATTGTTGACATCGCGTCGCGAATTGAAAATCTTGATCATGAGCTCCTTAACGATGTGATGATGACGCATCCTAGCCAGGTGAGAGTGTTGTTGGCACCGCCGGATCCGCAGCGTGGTGAGTTGATCACGGCAGAACATATTCGCATCATTCTTGAGGCACTACGGCACGAGTATGATTATGTCGTTGTTGATACGCCTGCCTCTTTCCACGATCGCTCACTAGCAGCACTCGATCTGGCACAACGGATTGTTACTCTGATCACGCTAGAAATGCACTGTATTCGGAATGTTACCCTCTTCCTCGAAGTAGCCAATCTCCTCGGCTACCCAAACGACAAGATTATGCTGGTGCTTAATAAAGCGACGAGCCGCACCAACATCAGGGCCGAAGAGGTTGAACGGAGTCTCCAACGCAAGATCGCGCTGCAGATTGCTGATGCGCCCCAGGAGATGACGTTCGCTATCAATCAAGGAGCGCCGCTGATTTTGTCGCGTCCTAGTCATCAGGTTGCGAAGGACATCATGAATCTAGCGCGGGAATTGGTAGCGAAGACCAGTGCGGCACCAGCTAATACCGCCGGAGTAAGCACAAAAACTAGATGGCTGGGTAAGTTCATCCCCCGTCGCTAGATTGAACCAGTGGGTCATGAGTGTCACTCAGGCCAGTCAAGGAGGTGACTGCGATGTCGTTGCTGAAGCGAATTGGTGGCACTACACCAACACCGGTTGAGCCGGCCGTGTCGCGGTCGCCAGTGCGGCCAGAAGCACCGGTCCGCTTGCCAAGTGCTGGTATGCCGAGTGTTGATGAGACCTTCCGCGAATTGCGCTCGCGGGTACAGGAACGCCTGATCAACGAACTTAACCCCCAACTTGATCTGAATAATTCGGCCAAAGTGCGAAAACAGGTTGAAGAGATCTTTAACGCGATCCTCGATAGCGAGAGTATCGTATTGTCGCGAACCGAACGTCAGCGCCTCTTCGAAAGTATTGCTGCCGATATTATCGGCCTGGGGCCGATCGAGCCGCTGCTGGCTGATGAGGAAGTTAGCGAAATCATGGTCAATGGCCCCAAGCAGGTTTACATCGAGAAGAAGGGCAAACTGATCAAGACTGATATTACCTTTGCTGATGATGACCACGTGATGCGAATTATTGACCGGATCGTTGCTCCGCTCGGGCGCCGCGTCGATGAGTCGTCACCAATGGTTGATGCTCGTCTTAAAGATGGTTCGCGCGTTAATGTTGTAATCCGTCCATTGGCGCTCAATGGGCCAACGATTACCATTCGTAAGTTTCGCAAAGATAAGCTTACCGTACAAGACCTGGTGCGCTTTGGCTCGATGTCACAGGATATGGCCGATTTTCTGGCTGCCTGTGTCAAAGCCCGTCTGAACATAGTCGTTGCTGGTGGTACCGGTTCCGGGAAAACGACTCTGTTAAATGTGTTGTCGTCGTTTATTCCCGAAGATGAGCGCATTATCACTGTTGAAAATGCAGCGGAATTGCAATTGCGTCAGGATCACGTTGTGACACTCGAGTCACGCCCGCCGAATGTGGAAGGTAAGGGTGAGGTAACTATCCGTGATCTGGTCATTAATTGTCTACGTATGCGCCCCGAACGAATCATCGTCGGTGAGTGCCGCGGTGGCGAGACGCTAGATATGTTACAGGCAATGAATACCGGTCACGATGGCTCAATGACCACAATCCACGCTAATACCCCCCGTGATGCTGTGAGTCGTATCGAAACCATGTGTCTAATGGCCGGTATGGATCTGCCAGCCCGCGCAATCCGTGAACAGATCGCCTCGGCAATTCACGTGTTTGTTCAGCAATCGCGTCTCAAAGATGGCTCGCGCAAAGTGACGCAGATTACTGAAGTGGCCGGGATGGAAGGTGATGTAGTCGTCCTGCAAGACATATTTGTGTTCGAACAGACCGGGATTGACGAAAAGGGCAAGATTGTCGGGCAATTGCGCCCCACCGGTGTACGACCGCGCTTCCTTGAAAAGTTTGAAGCAATGAATATCTTCCTGCCGCCAACTATCTTCGGTTCGTCGGAACGTTTTAGTTTCTAACCATCCCGGCGATTGCCGTTGCTGGAGGGAGGCGCTACTACTATGGATGTCTTGCTCTCGCCACAATTTATGCCGTTCATATTAGGCGGGTTGGTCCTGATCCTAGCAGTGCTGGTAGTGGCCGTGATCTTGGTGATGCGCCAGTCAGCTACTGTCGATGTATCCCAACGTCTGGAAACACACGTTGGTAGTGTCAAAGCTCAGGAACGGCCTAATGAACCGATTGCGCGGCAAGCGATCGAACGCATTGATTCTGTAGTCTCACGAACAAAGCAGGCCGGTTCGATTAGGAATGATTTGGCCCGTGCTGACTTAAAGCTGACGGTCACTGAATTCTATGCAATCAAGCTAGGTGCTGCTTTGCTTGGCGCAGTGTTTGGCATTTTCTTGGGTCGAGCAAGCGTACAAGCGCAAATTGCTTCGGCACTTGTAGGTGCGATTGCTTTTTCTTTTCTGCCCAATATTTATGTCAATATACGGGCCAAGCAGCGATTAAAGGCGTTTAATGATCAGTTGGGCGATGTCATTACGATGATGGCGAATGCTCTGCGCGGTGGCTATAGCTTCTTGCAAACCCTTGATATGGTTGCGCGCGAAGCACCAGCTCCGTCATCCACTGAATTTCGTCGGGTTGTTCAAGAAGTTGGTCTTGGTCGCTCGACTGAAGAGGCGCTGCAGAATCTGCTACGGCGTGTTCCCTCCGATGACCTCGATCTCTTGATTACGGCAGTTAGTATTCAGATGGAAGTAGGTGGAAATCTGGCTCAGATACTCGATACCATTGGTCATACGATCCGTGAGCGAGTGCGAATCAAGGGTGAGATTTCCACTCTTACCGCCCAAGGTCGGCTCTCATCGTGGATTATTACTGGCTTGCCGATAGGCCTGGCAATATTTATCACAATGATAAATCCGGATTATATGGCGCCACTTTTTACCTTTGGTATGCCGCCGGATGCCTGGTGTTGCATGCCAGTGACTTCACTGTTTATGATCGCGCTCGGCTATTTTGCGATCCAAAAAATTATCGATATCGAAGTGTGAGGTGCAGTGATGGATGCAATAATGATCGGAATCATTGCTGCGCTGTTGATCGGCGGTCTTTTGCTGATCGTCTTCATCGTCAGACAAATGAATCAGTCGCGGATCATTAGCGAGCGCCTTAACCAATATACTGAACTATCGCTGGAAGAGTTGGAGTTGCAGCAACCGTTCCGTGAACGGGTGCTTATTCCGTTGTTTCGTTCCTTATTGAATGCGCTCGGTCGGTTTGGCTTGAAGCAAAATCAAGAACGCATACGCCGCAATCTGCAACTCGCTGGTAATCCGGGCAATATTTCTCCCGAAATGTTTATCGGCTTGCGAGTGACGTTGGCTATTGTGTTGGTAATGGTCAGCAGTCCGCTCGTCTTCGGACGTTTACCGTTGATGCAAGCCATAGGTGGAATATCGATCGCCGCTATGATTGGCTATATTCTGCCCGGTATCTGGCTTGATCGCAAAATCAGGGAGCGGAAAAAGAACATTCTGAAAGCTTTGCCTGATGCACTCGATCTACTCTGCATTAGCGTAGAAGCTGGTTTGGCTTTCGATCTCGCTTTACAGCGAGTCGCCCAGAAATGGGACAATGAATTGTCACGGGAGTTCCAACGTGTCCTGCAAGATATTCGGCTCGGCCGTACACGCCGTGAGGCTCTGCGTGATCTGGCGGCACGCACTGGTGTGGATGACGTGCAAACCTTTGTTTCAGCTGTGATTCAGGCTGATCAGTTGGGTGTATCAATGGCAAAGATTTTGCGGATTCAGTCTGATCAGTTGCGCACGCGCCGTCGCCAACGCGCTGAAGAGGCTGCCCAAAAAGCGCCGGTGAAGATGCTTATTCCAATGGTGTTTCTCATCTTTCCTGCGTTGTTTGTGGTCATTCTTGGCCCGGCTGTACCAAGGCTCATAGCAGCTTTTTGGCGCTGAGATGATGAATAGACGACTATGGTGAAAGTCGTTAATCAAACTCGACGTGCTGTCCTTGCTGAGCAATGTGAGGTGGCGCGTTCATTTTTGGCTCGCGGTCGTGGATTACTTGGGCGAACCAGTCTGCCAGCGGGTAAGGGGTTGCTGATCGAGCCCTGTAGCAGTATTCACATGCTGTTCATGAAATTTCCAATCGATGTGATTTTCGTTGATCGGCACGGGTACGTGGTAGCGCTCTATCCTGAATTGCCGCCGTGGCGCCTCTACGCTGGTCACCGCAGCGCGCGCTACGCCCTGGAATTGCCCGTGGGTGTGATTGCATCCTCGGCAACGGCTATCGGTGATCAGATTGTCGTCTTGTCTGGTGCTGCGTGATGCGCGAAATCTTGGATTGGTCTGTCAGCTCTATGCCTAAGAGGTAACGGATACAGGTGTCGTTTTCTCTGTGAGCTTATCCACCTGTCAGTGACGCATCGTCACGAAGCTTCACCCATACTCTACCTGCGTCGTCATAGCAAGATTAGGGACTGGTTTCAGCCTAGGGACGGTAGACGATTGGCTAGGACTTGATCAATGCTGATGGCTACCTCTGGGTGATTGGTTGAACTCGATGTGTTCCTAAGCGACATATTGCTTCATTTATGAATCATACCCGACTACAGATACTCTGGCTGGCGCCGCTGCTCGGCGTCGTTTTTATTGCACTCTATATACTGACATTGACGGAAGTGCATACGTACGATGCCCTTTCGTACATTCTCGATGTCGATCGCAAACCTTGGTCTGAATTGTTTCATCCGCACCATCTGCTCTACGGCCCCTTGGGGGCATCGATACGGGCGCTAGCAGCGATGTTGGGCTGGCAAGGGAGTGTCAAGATCTGGTTGCAGGTGGTAAACGCGCTGGCTGGCGCAACGGGTGTTGTGCTCATCTTTCTCCTTTGTCGCGCGCTGACTGGCGCACTGGTGCCTTCACTAGCAGCGGCATTGAGTGTCGGCTTGAGCTATGCGTATTGGTATTACGCGGTTGAGGTTGAAGTCTATACGTTGGCGGCGATCGCGTTGATTGCGTCGTTGTGGCTCTTAGCTATGATTGCACGTGCGCCGACCTGGCAGACCGCTGTCTGGCTTGGCCTAGTACAGGCTTTGGCCGTGCTCGGGCATCAGACGAATGTCTTACTCACCTTACCTGGGTTGTTGACTATCTGGCTGGCTGTACCTGACCGTCGCCATAGCTTTGCTCTGACTCTCGCCTACTTGTTGCCACTGACAATGGTTGTTGGTGGTGCGTACCTGTGGGTGGCTTTCGGGGTAAGTAGAATGCAGAGTTGGGAGGAGGTGTGGGTATGGCTGACTGGCTACGCTCGCACCGGTTTTTGGGGTGGAGCGATCAATGAGACGAAATTGGTTGGTCTAGGCAAGGGTTGGAGCGAGACCTTAGCGCTGACCGGCGGCAGTATGGTCGGGATGGCAGGGCTGTTCTTGCTGTTGATCGGCTGGCGTGGTATTGCCTGTTTGCCACGTCCGTTGTTGGTCGGATTGCTGAGTTGGCTGATGGGGTATGGTTTGTTCTTTCTCTGGTGGGAACCAGACAATATTGAGTTCTGGATTGCGAGTCTTCCACCGTTGGCAGTACTATTGAGTGCTGCGTTGGCGGCACGTCACCCGTTCGACCGTTGGCGCGCTGGCCTAGCTGGCTACGCTGGCTTAGCCCTAGCCTTGGTGTTGCTAGTGCTTAACCTACCGGCGATCCGTGAACGTGGTGACGCTAGCCGCGATTTGCAACGTTGGATTGCAGCGGCTTTGGCCGCCAATAGCCAGCCTGGTGATCTGATCATTGTGCCGGATGGTGTGCTGGAACTCTACATGCCGCACTATTGGGGGCACGATACCGTGTATAGCCTCAATCAAGCGATGACGGCCAGTGCCGGCGATTGGCCGAAGGCCTGTGCACTCTTGCAAGATCGGATTACAACTACTTTGGCAAGCGGTTATGCAGTATTGCTAGCCGCTGATGCCCAGCGTCCATTGCCGGCTCCTCCTAATCAGCCGCCCACCCCAGCGGAGCGATTTGGGCTGACTGCCGAAACAGTAGCAGCGTGCTATGCACCAGTGCAGACAATGTTGCGTCCGCTGCCATTACCTGCCGATCTGCCATCGTATACGTTCATTCCCCGTGCCAACGAATTAGCCCGCACGACCGGCTGGGATTTTCGTGCTGGACGTTGGGGTTGGCGTGCGACGGGGTTCGATGCGGAAACAGTGACGGCCACTGGCTGGCAATTGACGCCAGGGTTCGATCCGGCTCTGATCAGTCCACCGCTACTGTTCTCACTGGCTGAGGTGGCGGCTATTGAGGTGCGGTTGGTAGCCACAACTGAGGCACGTGATGCCCAAATCTTTTTTCTCGATCCTGCTGGTCAGGCTAGTGAAGCACGCTCGCTGCGCTTTACGCTAGTACCGACTGCAGAGATGACCACGTATCGGCTAGAGTTAACTGCATTGGCTACCCAATTTGATCTGGTTGGCGGGTTGCGGTTCGATCCAGTGGGGGTTGGTGATGGTGGTGTGGTAGTAGTCGAGGCGATCCGACTAGTTGGATGGCGCACTGCGTCTGATGAGTCAGCCGGTAACACCTTCACCAGCGTCCATCCCTAGTTGGCAATAATTTATCTATGTCTGCGTCTGTCAGAGGTCAGCACTTGGCGTTGTGTTGGCTTAACGGCACGTAGGAGAATCCGATCTGCCTGCGCCCAATATACGCAACTTGAGTGCTAACGGTAAACAATTAGCTGAAATGATAGCTTCGTTTAGATCAGCGATAACCAGAATGAACGTACAGTTAACACAACCGTCCACTGTGTTGCTACCATAAGGGGGCCACGCTCATCAGGAGAAGATCGTCTATTCACGTGGTAAGCTAGCACCACCCACGATCCCGTAGTCGAGATGGTGCTCAGTTGGAGAGTTATACGACTGCTAACAAAACCTCACAGGCTGGCAGTGCAATCGAAACGCTGTGTGCAACCAGCTTATGCCTTGTAACCGGAAAAGAAATTATACGGAGGTTCACCTTGATCATCTCTGCGAATTCTCTTGTCAATATGTTGTTATTGATTGTGATTTTCGATTGCATCTACAATTAGTCTTTATTGATACGTCATCACTATTCTTCACCCAAAATGAATTTGACGATCTCAGGAATATTCATAGCCGCATAAGCGTGCCGCTGGTGAGCGGCTGCCCGAGCAGCGCCGCTGTCACCAGCTCGGGAATTGGTCCAATCAGGCAGACCTCAAGGTTAGGCACGGCCTCGACTAGGCGCCACATCAATTCGAGTTTACTGCGCATCCCACCGGTAACATCAGCCGCCCGCGATCCACCTGTGCCGTGCAATACCTGCGCGATATTAGCGCGGGTAATGAGCGGAATAGGTTGTGCCGTTGGATCACGGTGGGGATCGGCCGTAAAGACAGCTGACTCGCCTACAAGCACAATCCGATGCGGACGCAAGGGAGTGTGGAGGGCTAGAAAACTTAGCAGTGCTTCGGTAGAGATGATTGCGGAGCCCTGGGTAGTATCAAATGCTACATCGCCGTGAATCACTGGCATTAGTCGACGTCGCAGTGCCTCGCTAATTGGGGTCGTTTCCCAGTGCTGTATCTGACCACCAGCGCTGCTGAGTGAGGCTGAAGGTTGCAAACTAATAGCGGGCACACCGGCGGCGAGCAAGGCATCAACCACAATTCGATTGAGGCGGAGAGCTGCGGCCGCGGTAAGAGCCAATCCGATATGATCGGCATCAATAGGCAGACCGCGGTGGACACCATAACGTGCTGCATAATGGTGGCCGAACGAGCCACTCCCGTGGCTGATCACCAGTGCCAACGTCGGTTCAGCGGCACGGGCAGCAGCAATTGCACTGGCCAGCGCGGCGATGACGTTCAAATCAGCCGCCTCACGTCCTGTTTTGTCGGTAATGACTGAACCGCCAAATTTGATGAAGGTATACACGGTTGTTTACGATGGAAAGATGATCAGGATACTGAGCACAGTGATTCCCCAGAGCACAATGCTGAGCGCTAGTGGCCGGTCTTGGAGCACAAGTTCTTCAGGTGCACCACCACCATCATGTTTATGGATTAGGTATAGATAACGAAAGATAGCGTAGACGACAAATGGAATGGTAATCATCAGCATGGGAAACGGCTCTTTCGGCACAACCGGTGCCGAGAATGCCGTCATGCTATAAGCTATCACAATGCTAGCGGTGACAATTGCTTGCATCTGATCGAGCAGTGGGATTGAATACTCGTTCAGGATTCGTCGGTGATTACCAGCACCTTCTTCAAGAAGTTTGAGCTCGTGGCGACGCTTGCCAATGCCCAGGAAGAGCGCTAGCAGTCCCATACAAATGATTAACCATGGGGTAATGACGATGTCAATGACGGCCGCTCCAGCAATCGCACGCAGAATGAAACCAGCGGCGATGGTTAGGATATCGAAAATAACGATATTTTTCAACCAGAAACTGTAGAGAAAGCCCTGTACAATGACATAGACCGCCAGTATAAGCGCAAAATCGAAATCATAATCTATCCAGAGCGCTAGTGGAAAGACAGCAATCATGAGGAAGGCTGCAGTTACCGCAGCCAGGGTTGGACTAAGCACACCAGCAGCTAATGGACGATGTCGTTTTTTGGGGTGGGCGCGGTCTTTCTCAATATCGACCAGATCGTTGATAAGATAGATGGCACTTGCCGCCATACTGAATGCAATGAACGCGCCAATAACGCGCAAAAGCTGCAAGGGCTCGGTATACCAGAGCCTATCTTCTGAAAAGGCAATCGCGGCAAAGACGAACACATTCTTAATCCACTGCCGCGGACGCATTGTGCGAACTAAGGCTTTGAGCGATTGTACACTCAGGGGAGCGGCGTGCCGGATTGATTGCGAACCGGAGAGATTGTTCATAGTTGTCTTTGCAATGTCGCGTCGAGTTTAACCTGGCTTGATTGTAACCTACCAGGGTTGTACTCGTCAAAACGGGTTGACTTAAGCTAAACTAGGCGTCACCAGCGTCGGAGGCTGGAAGTAGCTTCGATTGCCTCAAGGCTGACATTCGTGTACAATGGCAACCGGCCTCAGCGCGACCTGTCAGATAATCTCGAACCAGCAACACCATGCGTGAACTATTGATTGCTACGCATAATCCAGGCAAATTGCGCGAATTCACCGAGATATTTTCCGATCTCAATCTGCGCCTCTATTCACTCACCGATCTAGGTATCACCGTGGTTGTGGAAGAGACAGGGCAGACTTTTGCCGAGAATGCGCGTCTCAAAGCCGAGGAATACTGTGCCTTGAGCGGTTTGCCAACGCTGGCTGATGATAGCGGGCTAGAGGTAGCGGCGCTGGGTGGCGCTCCTGGGATACATTCGGCGCGCTACGGTGGCTTAACCGGCGCGGCACAGTTGCAATATCTGCTTGATCAGATGCGCGACATCCCGTGGCACCAGCGCCTGGCCCGTTTTGTCTGTGTCATTGCGTTGGCTCACCCCGATCTCCCTACCGAATTGATGACGGGCGTGTTACCAGGGGTCATCGAATATGCACCGCGTGGTAGTGGCGGTTTTGGTTACGATCCGTTGTTTTACGTTCTCGACGAAGATGCGACACTAGCCGAATTAAGTCCCGAGCGCAAGAACCAGATTAGTCATCGGGCGCAGGCCGCACGCGCGGCGCGTGAAGTGTTGGTTCGTTGGCAGCAGCTCTCTCAGCAGCATGATCCAACGTAGATTTGTAACTGGCGGTGGCGATGTGTGAGCGTTGATCGCTCTCATCGGTTTCGTCAAGCAAATGGTTTTAGGAGGATTCCGTGTTCGTAGCGTCGTTGGCGTCGGGCAGTGATGGCAATGCGCTACTTGTGCAAGCTGGTGATGAGGCGCTCCTGATCGATGCGGGTATTGCGCTGCGCTCGATCGAGCACTTGCTATCTTGTCATGGTGTTGCCCCGACGCAAATCAGAGCAGTGCTGCTGACCCACGAGCATCGTGATCACGTGTTGAGTGCCACATCCTTTGCGCGTCGATATCAGACCCCGATCATAGCCAATGCTGCAACATTGGCTGTGCTGGGTGAAATGACCGCGAACGTGCCGACAGCAATCCTACCGGTAGGTGAACGGGGTGCGGTTGGTGCGTTTACTGTTGAGAGTTTTCGCGTAGCCCACGATGCCGTTGATCCGGTTGGTTATCGTGTGCAGGCTGCTGGAGTAACGGTCGCGATTGCTGTGGATTTGGGTAGTTGGGATGCATCTACCGTAGCTGCACTGGCAATGGCCGATTTGATCGTGTTGGAGGCGAATCACGATCGTGCTTTATTGGCTGCGGCACCTTATCCGACTGCGGTACGAGAGCGGATCAGCAGTCCGCGTGGGCATCTCGACAATGTGCAATGCGGTCAGTTGCTGGCCCAAATTGCTGCTCAAGGTAGTATCGGTGATGTCTGGCTGGCTCATCTCTCGCTTCATGCTAATACGCCACAAACGGCAGTGGCCCGCGTGCAACAAACCTTGCGACAGGCTGGTATATCCCGAATGCCGATGCTACGGGCACTGCCGGCCCGTGCACAACCAATGCCAGGCCGGATGCTGTATTGGCAAGCGCGTGAACAGTGGCAACAAACAGCATTGTTTGCTTACGATATGTGAGGTCGAGAATAGGAGAGGAGACGATCGATGCCGATCCAGAAAATGGATTACATCTGGTTCAACGGCGAGCTGGTAGAATGGGATAAGGCTACCATCCACGTGATGGCCCACGTTGTGCATTACGGTACCAGCTTCTTCGAGGGCATTCGCTGTTATGAGACCCCACAGGGGCCAGCTATCTTTCGGTTGACCCCGCATATGCAGCGTCTGATCGACTCGGCTAAAATCTACCGCACTACTATCCCCTATACCCTCGATCAATTAGTAGCAGCGGTGAAAGAAACAGTACGCGCTAACCGGTTGCGATCCGGCTATATCCGGCCCGTAGTATTCCGCGGTTATGGTGAAATTGGAGTTAATCCGCTGAACAATCCAGTTGAAGTGGCAATTGCGACTATCGAGTGGGGCAAGTATCTGGGTGCCGAAGCTATGGAGCAGGGCGTTGATGTCTGTGTCTCTTCGTGGAACCGGTTTGCGCCGAACACAATGCCAGCACTGGCTAAAGCGGGTGGTAACTACATGAACTCACAGTTGATCAAGATGGAAGCCATGGCGAACGGATATGCCGAAGGAATTGCCCTCGATGCTGATGGTCATGTGAGTGAAGGCAGCGGTGAGAACCTGTTTTTAGTCCGGAACGGTGTGGTCTATACCCCGCCATTGACTTCTTCAATCCTGAGTGGGATCACCCGCGATACGGTGATGACCCTGTTGCGCGAAATGGGGATCGAGATACGTGAGCAGATGTTGCCCCGCGAGATGCTCTACCTGGCCGATGAGCTGTTCTTTACTGGTACAGCTGCCGAAGTAACCCCGATCCGCTCGGTGGATCGCATACCTGTGGGCAATGGTCGCCGGGGGCCAATTACTGCCGCTGTTCAAGAAGCATTTTTTGGTATTGTTCAGGGTGAACGCCCCGATCGCTACGGCTGGCTTGAATACGCCTGATTACTGCTGCCAATCTGCTCGAGATTGCGCGAAGACCTCTGAGCCGATAGCCTCTTAGCGTCTTCGCGCCTTTTTTGCTGTAAACGCGTATGCCGCAATGCGTTGCAATTTCTGGACAATATGCCGTATAATAATCATACAACTGTGCAAATCCCTTTGAAAAACTATGCAAATGACTGGCAGAACCATCATCCAGTGTGAGCAAATCACCAAATCCTACCTGGAGGGTGAACAGCAACGCATCGTCTTACGCGATATTACGCTTACGGTGGCAGCAGGCGAGTTTGTGGTGTTGCTCGGCAAGAGCGGCAGTGGCAAAAGCACCCTGCTCAACCTGATTAGCGGTATCGATACACCGAGTTCGGGGGTTATCTGGGTAGCGGGACGACGGCTCGATCAGATGAGCGAGCGTGAGCGCACCCTTTTCCGACGTCGCTCAGTCGGCTTTGTCTTCCAGTTCTACAATCTGGCCCCGACGCTGACAGCGCTAGAAAATGTGCTGTTACCGCTAGAGCTGAACGGTCTACGTGGGCCACAAGCCCGCGAACGAGCGATTGCGATGTTGTCCGCTGTCGGACTGGCTGATCGGGCCAATACCTATCCAGATCGCCTCAGTGGCGGTGAGCAGCAGCGGGTGGCTATTGCCCGCGCTCTGGTGCATAATCCTGATCTTGTCTTGGCCGACGAGCCGACCGGTAATCTCGATAGCGATACCGGTAGTCAAGTGCTTGATCTGCTTGATCGCCTGACCCGGCAGGTGGGTAAGACACTGGTGATGGTGACGCACAGTCGTGAAATGATCGGTATAGCCGACCGCGTCTTTCAATTGCGTAACGGTCGGATTAGCGAAGAAACGTTACTAGCAGCGTCATAACGGCCTTGTCATCTGTCAACGCTGCTTTGTTCAGCCGGTTGCAAGGTGATAGTAGTATTGTTAAGTTTGTGACCGGCGTCTGTATGATATGAGTATTGTGTATTCGCGCGTAGTGAAGGAGGTTTATCACCTATGATGAAAACGAATGCTCACACCACTCCTAAAGCACCTCGCTGGATTACGACTGCTGCCGGTCAGTGGGCGTGGGCTACTAACGAAGAATGGCGCCGCTTCGCCGATCGCGCATTGAGTGTGAGCGAACGTCAACGCCTGCTGGCCGAAGCCGAACGGTTACATTCCTTGCACGTAACTCCTGCTGAGCATGCCTGATTGGGGCGTGTGTCAGTACTGAATAATTGCGGGTGGTGACAAAACCACCCGCATTGTATTGAGAGCACGTGTGAGGGGGTCACTCTTCAGCCCGTACTCCCAAGACGATACTGCTGCCGCGGGGCAAATAATCGCCGTTGTAAATGCCAATCACCTGATTGCTTCCGGTCACCCGCGCAGCACTAACCACTTCGTTGGGCTGATAGCGGTCGAAATTGGGCAACCGGTCACGGCCCTGAACGTCAACGAAGACAAGCGTTAGGCCAGATGTGTTAGCCAGAATGGCTTCTGCTTCAGCACGACTACGCCCTATCACATCAGGAAACCGTACAACATCACCCAAACTGATATAGATTGTCACCGGATCACCTTGAGGGATGCGGAGAGTCGGGCTAGGCGATTGACGGATGACAAAGCCAGCGTCGATTGTCTGGCTTGGTTCCTCTACCACATTGACCACAAACCCAGCTGCAATGAGCTGGTTGCGGGCCACATCGCTGCGGGTACCGATCACATCTGGCACGACTACTAAAAGCGGCCCCAAACTCACGGTGTAGGATACGGGGCTGTTGACTTCCACGATAGTACCAGGAGCAATAGTTTGTGTGATCACGATCCCTTGCGGCACTTCACGGCTATATGCGCTGTCTGGTGCAGGAATCAGCTGATTCTGTTGTAGTAATGTGCGTGCCTCTCCATCGCTGCGGCCAATCAGTTCGGGTACGATAGCTGTCGCTACTGCTGTTGGTGAGGGAACAACGGTTTCATTTGGTGCCGACGATGATGGTGCAGTGGATCGATCCATAAGGAGGCGAAACAGATTATTGAGCATGCCACTACTAATGAGAAAGACCACTGCTAGTACGCCGACCAAGGTGAGCATCCCCACAAAGAAAATACCGCAGCCCAACCCTTCTGGCCGCGATGCACGCGTTGTCATCGGACGTGGGCCAGGAATAGCGGCTGGCCGATTAGCTATGGCCTGGGCTGGCCGTGGCGGAGGTACGGACCGGCCTTGAGCAGGCGTAGTTTCAATACTAGGATTGACCACTGTCGCCTGGGTGACCAGTTGTTCGTAAGAACGCAATTGCTCGGCCAGTTCCAGCGCGCTACTATGTCGTTGGGCAGGGTCCTTAGCTAGGGCACGCAGAATGATCGCTTCGAGTGCGGCAGGAATCTGTGGGTTGTATCGGCGCGGTGGGGGAGGTGGTTCGCTGATGTGTTTCATCGCCACTGCCACTGGTGTATCACCCGTGAAGGGAAGGCGACCAGTGAGCATCTCGTAGAGGACCACCCCTAGTGCGTAGATGTCTGATTGCGGTGTTGCCGGACGACCCTGTACCTGTTCTGGCGCGATATAGTCAACGGTACCCAGCGTGATACCGGTTTCGGTCATTGCGGTTGAAAGCGGACTCTTGGCGACGCCAAAGTCGGTAATACGCACCTGGCCATCATCAGTGACTATAATATTCTGTGGTTTAATATCACGATGGATCAGACCAGCGCGATGGGCAGCGTGTAAACCGCGAGCGATCTGCTCGCCAATCCGCACTGCGCGAGGGATGGCAAATGGTGCTTCGCGGTTGATCAACTGTTTCAGAGTGACGCCAGCAACATATTCCATCACAATGTAGTGCTGATCGCCATCCTGACCGACATCGTATACATCAACTAAATTGGGATGGCTGACCATCGCTGCCGCTCGCGCTTCATGGCGAAAGCGATCCAGAAAATCGGGGTCAGTCATGAGGTGAGGATAGGGGATTTTAATAGCAACCGAACGGCTGAGGCGCAGGTCGCGTCCAAGGTAGACACGCGCCATTCCACCCTCACCAAGCAGTCGTTCGATCTGATATCGACCATCAAGAAGTTGGGGTTGCATCGTTCATCTACTACAGTTGCTCGAAAATCACACTGACACCGATAATTTGACGAGGCGAGCTGGATTTATCGGCACCGGTTCGCTGGCGTCGAGACATGCTTCCAACCGGACCAGATTTACTACATCATCACGATTGTAGTCAAGCAAGCGCTGTAATGCAGCCTGATTCCCGTACTGTTCATAGTATGACCAGAGGCGTGGTGCATCGTGCCCGCTCAGGCCAGTGGAAGCGCGTACGATGCCTAATCGCTCTTCAACTGCCTTTAGGCCACCGCGTAATCCGCGGCGCCGGCATTCGTGCAGCAGGTCGCGGTGAGCAAACTGGGCGCGGAGATCGACGCGCAATTGACGCTTAATCACGGGCAGGTCAAAGCTACTCCCATTAAATGTGACGATGGTGGTAACATCTGTTAGCGCATCATACAACGTAATATCACAAATCCCACCATTCACTAATTGGATGCTGCCGAAGTCGTGTCGGTAGATCCCGAGCACGCTAATTGCACCATTGTAAGTTGTTTCAATATCAAGATAAGCGCGCATGCTTGCTCCTGTTGTCAACCCCGACCCACTCGCGTTCATTATGGCATGCCCGTTGCAGAGCGTCAATGCACGCTGAGTGACTTGTGCTATAGTAATCAACGAATATACGCAATAGTTTGTTTCCTATAAGGAGGACCAATGAGTTCCGCGCCCCGCCGGATCATACTTGATACTGATCCCGGAATTGATGATGCGCTGGCAATCTTGCTAGCGCTGGCGTCACCTGAAATTGAACTCCTCGGTCTGAGCGTGGTGCATGGCAATTGCACGCTAACTGAAGCGGTGGCTAATGGTTTGGCCGTGCTCGAACTTGGTGGTGGTCAGCACGTGCCATTGTTTGTTGGTTGCGATCGACCGCTGCTTCGTCCGTTGACGACTGCCCACGATACGCATGGTCAGCGTGGACTTGGTTATGCCTGCTTGCCTGCAGCACAGATCGAGCCGGCCAATGGTCATGCGGTTGATTTTATTATCCAGACGGCGCTGGCTGCGCCGGGTGAAGTGACACTGGTGGCCGTCGGGCCGCTCACTAATGTGGCTCTGGCCTTACGCAAAGAACCGCGATTAGCTGGAGCATTGCGCGAAATTGTTATGATGGGCGGAGCGCTACGTGCTGATGGCAATGTGACGCCCCGTGCTGAATTTAATGTCTACGCCGATCCGCACGCAGCTCAGATTGTCTTTTCGTCGGGCACGCCACTGGTAATCATGCCATGGGACATTACTCGCCTTGTCCGTTTACACGAGAGCGAGGTGCAGCGCCTGGCGATGTCGGGTAAGCCGATCGGTCGCTTTATTGCCGATGCAACCAGGTTTTACATCGAATTTCATCGCCGCTACTTTGGCTACGATGGCTGTGCAATCAACGATCCGGCGGCACTAGCGCTGGTGTTTTTGCCTGATCTGGCTACCTACGCTGATGTGTATGTGACCGTTGAGACGTGTAGTCCGCTGACGATCGGGTTCACGGTAGCCGATTTCATGCTAAGTGAGGGACGACAACCCAATGCGCGAGCAGTTATCAGCTTTGATACGCCGCGTTTTTTGTCGTTGTTTGTCGAGCGGATGCAGGCACTTGAGCAGCGCTTGTACCCATCATCATAGTGATAGTTGGCATTGACAATTCTCTGTAGGTAACACATCGTCACCGCCGTAACCGTTCCCGGATCAGGTTGAACATAAAGGTTGCTGCTTCCAGCCGCAAACCAATGGCTAGGAGCGCATAGATTCCAACGCCGGCGCTACTGGAGACTACAACCTGTAGTAGCGGCGACCAGGCACTGCCGAGCGCTGCCATCCTATTGACAGCCAGCGCCATCAGCGCGCTGGCAATCAAACCTTTCACGAGCGCTTCGCCGATCCGCAAGCCGTGGAGGGGCAGCGAACGCTGTAATAGCCAGGCAGTAATGATGGCGTGACCGATCCACTGGGCTGAATTTCCTAGCACTAATCCAAAAAATCCTAGCGATGTCCATTCGGCCAGCGGTATGGCCACGATCAGGTAGCACAGAATGGCTGCGCCCTGGATCAGATTGGGGATTAGGGTATTTTTGCGAGCATAGAAGGCGAACAGTAGTAGCTGGTCGATCGCTGCCGCCGGTAATCCCGGCAGATAGGCGAGCAACGCCAGGGCAGTCACGAAGGTGTCGTTCGGTCCAAATGCGCCGCGTTCGAAGAGGGTGGCAGTGATGGGAACACTGAGTGCCGCCAGCCCAGCGGTAGCCGGTAGGATTAGGAGCAACACCACCTTGAGCCCCATTGCCAGCGTAGTGCGAAAGGCAGCCTCGTCTTGAGCGGCGCTCTGCCTAGAGAGTGTCGGCAACACAGCTAGAGCTACTGCTGAAGCAACTAGACCAAGTGGAAACTGGATCAGCGTGGTGGCGAAGCGCATAGTTGACAGCGCAGCCGGAAATCCCGAGGCCAGCCAGCGATCGATGAACGTACCGATCAGCGAGAAGCCAATCCCAAGGGTGACAGGAGCGTAAAGGCGTAAAATGCGTCGCACCGCCGGGTGGCGCACATCAAAACGTGGTCGGAGCTGCGCGTCGCGTAAGCCGGGCAACTGGATCAGCAGTTGGGCAATGGCGCCGAGCAGAGTACCAGCGGCCAGGCTCTGGACGCTGATTAGAGGCGCGAGTGTCACAATGCCAACAATCATGCCGGCATTGAATGCGGCCGCCACGAATGCTGGTAACAGGAATCGGCGTTGAGCGTGTAGGATGGCCGTCACAATGCCGGACATGCCCATCAGGGTAACGGCAGGCAACAACCAGCCAACCAGCGCCACGGCCTCGCTTTGCAGAGCTGTTTCTGAGTCACGGGCAAGGAGGGATACTGCCAGCGGTGCTTGCCAAGCCAGCAATGCACTGGCGATGACTAGCACCGTGAACGCCAGCGTGATGATGGTTGAGACGACGTGCCAGAATTCGGTGCGGTCGCGTTCGGCGTATTCGCTAAACACAGGTACTAAGGCCGCGCTGACTGCCCCGCTAATGAGCAATTCGTAAAGGGCATTGGGAAGCGTCCAGGCGAGGGTGAAAGCATCGACTGCTAGACCGCGACTGAAGTAGGCAGCAATGATCGGCTCGCGCACCACACCAAGTACCCGGCTGGTGATGTTGCCCAAACTAATCAACAGCGCTGCTAGTGCGATATTGCGAAAGACGCTGCTAGTTGCAGAAGACTCAGTCACAGGTGTCAACTATTCACCACCAGCCGTTGAGACGGCTTCGCCAGTAAATTGGGCGACGATCCGTCGCAATGCCTGCGGTTTCACTCGGAACGTTGCGCCGCCGCCAAGTTCTACAATTGATGATGAGTCGATAGCGTAGCGCAGAATATTTTCACTGTTGATCGTGCGTGCAAAGCTAGCTAGTTCGAGCATCTTGCGGCGGCTGAGGTCAGTGGTGACATAATTGCGCAGTGCGCCGGTATAGTCGTCGAGATTGGTAATTTGCTGCAACAGACCTTGATCGCGAATGCGCTGGAAAATCGCCATCAACACCTGTTGCTGGCGTTGGTTGCGCCCGAAATCGCTATCGGCATGGCGTGTGCGGGCATAGATGAGGGCACGCTCACTATCCATCCATTGGCGACCGGCATCGAATGAAACCTCGATAGTGCCGTAATCTTCGGTAGGATAGGCCGGATCGTAAATTGGGCGCGGCACATCTATTTCAATGCCGCCAATCAGATCAATAATCTTCTTAAAACCTTCAAAATTGATCAGGATGAAATAGTCGATCGGTACCCCTAGCAGCTTACTCACCGTTGATTTAGCGAGGGCAGCGCCACCACCGGGTCCGAAGCGATGTTCCCCGATAGCGTAAGCGGCATTAATGCGGCCTTCACCGCCGGTTGGATAGCTAACCCAAAGATCGCGCGGGATCGAGAGCATACTGACGCGACCAGTATCGCGGTCAATGTGCACGACCACAATCGCATCAGTGCGGGTGGGTCCGGTCTCGTCGGGGCGAGCATCGGTGCCTAACAAAAGAATGTTCAGCTCGGCCTGGCTTAGTTGCAGAGCTTCAGCAGTCGCCGTCGCTGCCGGTGGGTTGTCAGCCGTCACGGTTGGGGCGGTGGGTTGTACTTCTGGAGGCGCTGGAGGAGGGCCATAAATTTCATTGGCAGGAACCGTCGGGCGCGGAGTTGGTTGAGTCATTGCCTCAGCCGGCAATGTCACCGGCGTGACAATCATGGCATCAATGTCTATCAGCGCCTGACGCCATTCAAAGGCAATTCGCAGCAGCGTGGCTACGACCATCAGACTGATAATGAAGGCGGCGCTGGTTAGGATGCGCCTGCGCGAAACCAACATAACCTCCTGCTCCGAATTACAGATGCCGTTCGCTCTACCTGGCGACTTCATTGCGCGGCGAATATTTGCGATCTGGTCGCGCAGCGCAGCGATCGGACGCGGATCGGGCATCTTTCCTATTGCTGTTCGTGCCGATTGTTACTATACCACATCAATGCAACCACGTGAACACAGCAGACAATGATGCCATGCTGACAAATAACTGATGGATGCGTGAATTGCTGATCTACGCCACGTTCATTATTCATGTTGCTCTTTATCACGTAACGCCGGTATGTACTGTCTCGCTTGGGAATCTCTTGCGTGTGCACTCAATCCAGTAGGCCTTTGACCATCCTGGATCCGGTGGTATCAACCATGATTGCTATGATTCGGATATCGTATCTCTCGGATTGCTCAACAATCCGACATCACCGCTCTCAATCGTTCGTACCACATCGTTCGGTTCGCGCACAATCAAGGCACCGCTGCGATCAACATCCACTGCTTCACCGTGAATCATACCCCTGCCAGTGTTGATCGCTACTGTCTGACCGAGTGTAATTAGGCGTTCCCGCCAGGTGCGCCATAACGACTCGGCATTACCGGTCTGTAGTTGACGAAACCAGAAGTCATACCGTTGTAAGAGTACTTGCAACAAATACAGGCGATCAGGGGCTGGTGCACCGGCCAGCCCCAGCGCAGTCGCTGGGTAGAGGGTTGATGACAGGTCAGGCGCGGCGCTGACATTGATTCCGCAACCGATAATTGCCCAGTCTAACCGTCCATTATCCCAGCTCCCTTCGAGCAGGATACCAGCAGTTTTGGCCCATCCGCGCGGTGTATACACTAGCACGTCGTTAGGCCATTTTAAGCCGGCTTGTAGTGGTGTTGTGGCATCTATTGTCTCAATCAGGGCTACTGTTGCCAGCCAGATGAGCGTGGAGGGGAGGGTCGTAGCAATAGTTGGTGGACGCAAACCGAGTGAGAAAAGGAGGGCACTGCCCGGGGGGGCGATCCAGCGTCGACCAAGGCGACCACGACCTGCCGTCTGCTCTTCTGCTGTAATCAAGACGGGCAGGGCCGTGGGCGGTAAGGTGGCAATTGCGGCCCGCGCCAGATCCATTGTTGAGCTAACCTGATCGTAACAATAAATCGTTACCGGCAGGCTGGCATCAGGCGCTAGTCCAGAACGAATCGCGACAGGATCAAACATAGCATTCTCCAAGTTGCAACGGCGAAAATGAAAAATCGCTAAAAATCCACCAAATGGTATGGACGTGGTAGCAATTTTTCGTTATACTACTCACTACTGAAACTATGCACTTGCCTCGCGGGTGCTCACCTCTTCGCAGCGGAAAGGATTTGCGTATGTTCACTCTCATTCTACTGGCGGTATGTATCGTCATTGCCGGTGGATTGTTCGTCTCGCTGCGTCGTGTGCAACCCGAGTTTATCCGGGTCCGTGTTTGTGATCGCCAACAGCTGCGCCGCTGGCGCCGCTAAGTACTACTTATTGTACCGCAGCCTCCTCGCCTGCCGCGCCTCCTCGTTGATTTGAGGAGCGCGCGGTTATGTTTTCGGGGAACTTTTCCTCTCCTGGCAACGTCTTTGAAACGGAGTAGGGGAAGATAGTGCGAGTGTGGGAAGGAAGCCGCATGCAGAGGAAGCATGCCTGGTCTAACGTGATCATTTTGATTGTTGCCGCAGTGCTAAGTGCTGGATTGCTGGTGCCGGTAACGGCGCAAAGTCGCGAAGTCACGCTGACAGTACAGCCGACCTTTCAGGGCTTCGTTCGTCCTGGTACCTGGTTGCCGCTGCAAATCGAAATAGCGAATAGTGGGGTAGATCGCGTGGTTGAGATTGTGGCCGGTGTTCCCAGCGGCCCTTTCCATAGTATGTTAGTCGATCTACCTGGTGGCAGCCGTAAAGGAGTAACTGTCTACGCATATGTGGCAGGCGCGTCGCGCCAGCTCAATGTGCGTCTATTAAGCCGTGGGGAAGAGCTGACCAGCGCTTCAGTGCGGTTACAGCCAGTTAGTGAAGGCCTGCTGGTTGGTGTGATTGGCGAGCGCGAGCCGAACCTTCCGGCGCAGTTGGCTGATGGCATCAGAGTAACAACTACATTGCTGTCGTTGGCCGAGGTGCCGGATGAAGGATTAGGTTTGTCACCCTGCGATGCGTTGATCTTGACCGATCCGGGCTTCAACGAATTGACAACAGCGCAGCGCAGCGCACTGCAAGCCTGGGTTTTGCGTGGGGGGACGTTGATCATCAATGGTGATGCTGGCATCAAGCGCGCGTTGAACCTTCTGCCTACTGAGCTAGTGCCAGTAACGCCGGGGAATGTTTTACCGCCCTTGAACGATCCGCCGCTGACGCCGTTGGCACTGCAGCCGCGTAGTGATACATCCGAGAACAGCGTGTATCCGCTTGTGTTGCCAATGCTGACCAGCTCGTTGCCGTTGGCCTTTGGTCAGCAGTACGGTGAAGGTCAGGTCATTGTGTTGGCATTTGACCTGTGGACGCCCGAATTGTCGAGGTGGGATGGATGGCGTGAGTTATGGCAGACGCTCTTACCTCCGCCAGCATTCGTCCCAGCGAATTTGGGTTTCGGCGCTAAACTTTTCGCCACATTCATCGAAGAGAATCTGGCCAGCGCCCTCACTAGCCTTCCTGCACTTGACGTGCCTTCGATTAATCTGATTGTCTTGCTACTTGGCGGCTATCTGATCGTGGTTGGGCCAGTGACGTATCTGGTTTTACGCCGGTTAGATCGCCTGGCGCTGGGCTGGATCGTAGTGCCAGCGGTAACCGTAGTGTTTGCAGTGATTGCCTATGGGGTCGGATTCAATCTCCGTGGTGGTGATGTCATTGTTAGCCAAATCACGCTGATCGATGCGTTTGAGCCAACCCTGGCTCGCGAGCGCAAGGTAGTTGGCATCTTCTCACCAGATAGCTCGGTCTATCAGGCGCGCGCACTTGGCAACGCACCGCTAGTACGTCCGATTTCAGTGCAAGGACCATGGAGTACAGGCCAGCTGGCGAATGGTCGCTATCTTCAGGCTGCTCCTGATGGGCGGGTGGTTGAAAATTTAGAAGTGCCACAATGGTCGTTGCAGGCTATCACCTTCGAACACATAGCACCTGCCCCTGGTCTGGAAGCGCAGATGATGGTTAACGGCGAGGAAGTTCTAGCCGTGGTGACCAATCGCGGCCACTATATGTTGGAAGATGTGGCGCTGATATACGGTAATCAGTTTGGTGTGACTGACCAGCTGGCTCCTGGCGAGCAGCGTACCGTGCCGATGCAGTCGATCCCAGCTGGTTTTGAGCAAGCGTCCTTGGGATATATCATCTACGGCCCGCAATTTGACCAGATTACCCGGTTGGGGCAGGTGATTCCGCCGGAGTTGCAGTTGCGCAGTCGCATTCTTGATGCGCTCTACGGCTACGGTATGGGGACACGCGGCGCGCAGCCGCTGGTTATCGGCTGGTATAGCGATCAGCAGGCGCAGATCGATTTGATCGGACGGCAGGCAACGAAGCAACACCTGACGCTGGTGCGGAGCATGGCGCGACTGCACGTTGGAGGTGAAGTTCAGCTCAGTGGTGGCTTTGCAGCGACATTCGAGCATGTCAGTGGAATGAATAGTCCGTGTTTTGCAGGGAACTTGCTTGGTGTTGTACCCGATGCCCAGCCGACCACGCTGCGTTTTACCTTGCCTCGTGATCTTGCTGGTTTGCAGCTACAAGATTTGACGTTGAACATTCGTTCGGATATGTTTTGGAACGCTGCCATTGAAGTGTACGATTGGGCAAGCGGCCGGTGGGAGTCACTGCTGTCAGAGCCATTAATTCAACATTTAGCAGTGAGTCTAGAGCGACCGGAACGGTTTCTTAATGGCAACGGTGCGATGCGCGTGCGCCTGCAACGGCGTGACCAAAATCAGACGTTTTCGTGCGTCTATGTTGATCCGGCCATACGGGGACGACTGCCATGACGCTGGCGATAGAAACTATCGGGCTCACGCACCGCTACAAGAAGCTGGTTGCGCTCGACAATCTCAATCTGCAGGTGGAACGAGGCAGCATTTATGGCTTTATTGGTCCCAATGGAGCAGGCAAGACTACCACGCTACGCATTCTGGCCGGTCTGCTGATGCCAACCAAGGGTGAGGTGTATCTGCTCGGTGAGCGCTTGACCACTCGGGCGGCACAACGGTTGGTCGGCTACATGCCCGACTTTTTTGGTGTGTATGATGATCTGCGGGTATGGGAGTATCTCGACTTCTTCGCTCGTTGCTACGGGTTGAGTGGGGCACGGCTGCGGCGCGTTGTGGACGAGCTGATCGATCTGGTCGATCTGGAAGCCAAACGCGATGCATTCGTGCAGACGCTCTCGCGCGGGATGCAGCAGCGGCTCTGTTTGGCCCACGCGTTGGTGCACGATCCACCGGTGCTGTTGCTTGATGAGCCAGCAAGTGGTCTTGATCCGCGGGCACGTGTGGAATTGCGCGAGTTATTACGCACTTTGCGTGACATGGGCAAGACTATCATGCTTAGCTCACACATCCTCAGTGAACTAGCCGAAATATGCGATGCAATTGGGATCATCAACAATGGTCGTATGCTGATTAGCGGTCCGTTAGGCGAAGTGCAGCAACAGCTATCTACCGGTTCACGGGTGCGGTTGCGCGTCGCTCACGCCAGCGATATCAATCTGGCGGTAGCGCTGCTCCAACGCCAGCCCCTGGTGCGCACGGTGATCGCCGCTGCCGCTGATCCGCGGGGACTGATGGTCGACTTCAACGAACCAGTCAATGAAGAACAATGCGCTGCTCTGCTGGCCGAGCTGGTCAGAGCCGGCGTTGCCGTCAGCGAGTTCAGCGCACGCAGTGAGAACTTGGAAGAGCTCTTCTTGCGTTTGACTACGATCCCTGCACATGCGAACAATTAATCGTATAGTGTCAAATGTAAGTAGGTCACGCTGTTGGTTGGTTCATAGTTTAACTATAAGGGCGCATTTTTCTGGGGTGGTGCCTCAGGCACGATAGTGCAATGTAAAGTGAGTGAACGCGAGTTTCACTATGGCAATTCAAGTTCGACGGCCACTGCTTAACCCGATCCTCGTGCGCGAAGCGCGCACGCGCATGCGCGGGATTCGCCCTTATCTGATGCTGACCATCTTCCTGCTCTTACTCATTGGCAGTGCACTTGGTATCTACCAATATATGAACTCTCAGGCTCGCACCGGGATGGTTGTCCTCAGTTCTCATATCGGACAGGCGCTGTTTCGGGGCCTAGCTTTTGTGGAAATGCTCTTCATTGTGTTGGTGGCGCCAGCGCTCACCAGCGGTGCGATCAGCAGCGAACGTGAACGACTGACCTACGATATGTTGCTCGCTACACCGTTACGACCTGGTCAGATGTTAACCGGCAAGCTGATTGGTGCGCTCAGTTACCTATTGCTGCTGATTTTCGCTTCGATCCCGGTGTTTAGCACTGTGCTGATTTTCGGCGGTGTCGAGCTGCGCATATTGGTATGGATTATGCTGCTGTTAGGGAGTGCGGCGCTTTTCTTCGGCACGATTGGTCTGTTCTGTTCCTCACTCTTCAGGCGAACGACCACAGCCACGATTGCGAGCTACACAATTGTGCTCCTGTTATGCAGTGTCCCATTGCTGATTGCCTCGGTCTGGCAACAATTCAGCAACCCGATGGGGCAGAGTCCACCGCCGTGGCTATTGTACCTCAATCCATTGAGTGCCATTGTAGCAGTTACGACGGTTATACCAGCCTCGACGCTCCCTGATGTGCCATTTTTCGACATCTATGATCCTTTTATGGTAGTTCCGTTTTTGTCGCAATTTAATGTCGGTATTGTGCGCTACACACCTGAAGGGCCAGTGCTAATGCCGGTGTATCGCGCCACGTTGCTTGGGTACTGGTTGTTAACTTTCGTGTTGCTCTGGATTAGTTCGCACTGTGCTTTGCCGACGCGGCGTTGGTGGCCGCGTTGGAGCGATCTAGGTTTTGCAGCTGCGGTGGGGGCGATAGCGTTGTTGATCTGGTGGCGAATAGACTGGTGGTGGATTGTGCCGCCGGTTGATCCGTGGTTAGTGAAGCCGATGCCAATGCCAGTCGATCCGATGCCAATGCCAGTCGATCCGATGCCAATGCCAGTCGATCCGATGCCAATGCCAGTAGAGCCGCAACCTTGAGCGTAATGAGAGACTGTGGTTGGCGAGTTGGCAACAAGAGGCCTGCCAGTCTGTCTGGCAGGCTTTCTGTCATAAGCCTCTTTTGTTGATAACTGGGAAGAGCAGTATCTTCGCTGTTCGGTAATACATAGACGTACTGAAGTCGGGTATTGCTGTTAGGTATTCCCTTTACACGGCACACACCCTCAGCTTGAGTACAAGTTTCCCAACTACTTGGGACGTATTGTCGCTGCAGTTGGTTACAACAGGCTACGCAGTACGCCGATCACGCGTCCTTGTATACGCACATTCTCGGGCGAAGTATAGATCGGTTGCATCGTAGCGTTGGCTGGTTGCAGGCGAATGCGACCATCTTCGCGGTAGAATTTCTTCAGCGTAACTGCATTTTCGTCGATCAGGCGCACAGCAACCATTTGGCCGTTGTCAGCCGTCTCTTGAAACCGGAGCAAAACGAAGTCACCATCGTCAATCAAGGCATCGATCATTGATTGACCACGTACCCGCAAAGCGTAGACGCCGTTTAGGCGGTTGGGTGGGATGATGTCAGCTGGCACGGTAATCTGTTCGGCTTGGCTCAGATCGATGTCTTCAGGATCAGGAAGCGGTGAACCAGCTGTAATGACACCGAGTAACGGCACGCGACCAGCATCTTGATTCATGAGCTCTAGGGAGAGTCCGGGAACACTGATGCCGCGTGAAATTTTATCATTGCGGATGATCTTGCCCAATTTCTCGAGCACGTCGAGATTGTAAGAGACCACTGAGGTAGATGAGATGTTTAAATGGTGTTGAATGTCGCGGATGGACGGTGAGATGCCCCGCTCTTTGATATAGTTCACAATATACTCAAAAATTTTCTTTTGTTTATCAGACATCTCGCGTCGTGGCATGGCCGCTATCCTTTCAATGGGCCGCGGCCCTAGTAAAGACGGACTGCGGCGTAAAACTAGAACTTATGTCGCAATTATAGCTTCCGAACACTTGTTTTGTCAAGTACGTTTGTTCAAGTTCTTCGTCATTAGCTGTTCCTTCTGTTCTGTATACTGATCGATTCGAGTATAATTGCTGCATATGAGAACAACAACGATTCCAAATGATCGGTTAGCCGCTCAGCGTCGCACGTTACGGATTGCGTGGTTAACCCTTACTGTCTTCCTGAGTCTATTTTTGGCTTTGGTTGTGCAGGTAGCACTCACTCTGCGTCAGTGGTATCTCGCGGCAACGGATGCGCAGACGGCGACGCTGGTGATACGCGGTGTCAATGAGAGCATTGTTTGGCAACCAGCTGGCCGGACAATCTTTCAGGGCGCACGTGATCAGCAGGAATTGAGCGAAGGTGATGCAGTGCGAGCGCTACCAAATGCTGGCTATGGTCAGGTAGCGTCGTTACGTTTATTTGATGGCAGCCAGCTGGATCTGTGGGCAGGCGCCGAGTTGAGGTTGCGTGAGCTGCGGACAACGCGCTGGCATAGTGGCACATTGCAAGTTACGCTCGAACAGAGTGGCGGTTACGTGCGTTACGATCTGCGGAACGATCAACCATTCGACTCGGTGCAGTTTACTATATTAGTTGGTGATGCGCGAGTGGTATTGCAGCCCGGTGGTAGCTATAGCATTGGTTTATACGCTCCAGAGCGGCGCGTAAGCCGAATCGATGGCCGTCCAGCGCTGGTAGCGGATGTTGCAGCCCGTGCCGGCCGTGTGACTATCACCGGTATAGATGGTCAATCGGTGCGTCTAATCGCTGGTCAGCGCGTCGAGATCGATCCAGCTGGTCTGCCTGGTCTCCCAGTGCCGGCACGCTGGGAATTGATCCGCGATGGTGGCTTCTCGCTTTTCTCAGAGATCGAGTATAACAATACGACTCGCACTGATGATCCAACGCTCTCGCGGGCGACAACCTGGCAGGTTTCGGGTACCCCAAGTTTGCCATTGTCCGAGCGCGGCTTTTTCCGCCTTGCCCGGCTGTGCCGTCCACCCAATCCGACCTTGGTCTGTCCGCCGGAAGAATGGCGTACTGCCGCCTGGTTCTATCGTACTGGTGGGCAGGTGAATGGTTTTGTAACTAGCATTCGTCAGTTATTGGGTGCGCAAGGTGTCGGTGTTGATGTGTCTGAATTTCGCTCGCTCATCTTTTCGTTGTGGGCGCGAGTTGATTATCAGTCCTTAACGGCAGCGGGCGATCGTGGGACCGAGTGTCCAGTGATGATCCGGGTAGTAGCTCGTCGGAGTAGTCCGGTTGATCCTGACGAAGAGCGCGTGGTGTGTATCTACACTGCCGCTCGCGAGGAAGATTTGCGGGTCCGAGCTGATGGGGTTTTCTACGTGCGGGTTGAACCGGCGACGTGGACGCTGTTCCGCGTTGATCTGCGTGATGCACACTGGTTACCCGATTACCGGTACATCCGTAGTATTGAGATTTATGCCAACGGCCACGATTATGACGCGAAAGTAGCTGAAGTGTCGTTGGTTGGAACACAATAGGCACGCAATGATCCTTTATCACGGCATCGATGTTGTTGAAGTAGCGCGTATCCGCCAGGCAGTTACCCGTTATGGCCAGCGGTTTCTGAGTCGAGTCTATACTGATCTCGAGCAGGCCGACTGTGGTGTAGCCACGCAGGCTGTGCGCTTCGAGGCGTTGGCGGCGCGTTGGGCGGCCAAGGAAGCTTGTGCCAAAGCGCTCGGTATTGGATTGCGTGGTTTGGGAGCGCTGTCTATCACTGATCGACCGCGCGCTGGTCTGCGCGAGATTGAAGTGGTCCGTGATACGAATGGTCGGCCGAGTTTACGGCTGGCGGGGATTGCCGCGCACACTGCAGCAACGTTGGGCATTCAGTCGTTGGCGGTCAGTTTGTCGCACACTGGTAATCTGGCTTTGGCGAGTGTCGTTGCATGGGGAAGCGGAGAGACAGCGTAGCGCGTCACTGGCCTGGCGAATGCCATTCCATTCTGATCTGACATTGGCGGGTCCTTTACGGCTGCACTGAGTTGGGTGGTATCGCAGATGTCAGCCAAGTGGAGTAACTGATGGACGAGGCAACATGGCCATTCGTGGTTACTGCCGCGCAAATGCGCGCGGCTGAAGAGGCGGCGGTAGCCGCTGGTGTCAGCTGGGCGATGTTGATGGAACAGGCGGGGTCCGGTGTTGCTGCAGTAGCCCTGCAGCAGTTTGGGCCTCTTACCGGGCGCACTGTACTGGTTTTGGTTGGTCCTGGCAACAACGGTGGTGATGGGTTAGTTGCTGCCCGCCATCTGGCTGATGCTGGCGCACAGGTAACGCTCTATTGCTGGCGACGAACCATCGTTGATGATAATCTCCTGGCGTGTCGAGCCCGAGGTGTTCGAGAACTGCAAGCAGCTGATGATCGCGATGGGACGTTGCTGAACGCAGCGCTGGCGACGGCAACATTGGTCATTGATGGCCTGCTTGGCACTGGCGCTCGTCCGCCAACCGCCGATCTAGCGGCAATCATTGTCGCAGTGAACGAGATGCGTGCACGCCGCGCTGATTTGCGTGTGTTGGCGATCGATCTGCCGAGTGGGGTGGCTGCCGATGATGGCCAGGTGGCGACGGTCGCCGTTCGGGCTGATGTGACCGTAGCGACTGGTTTGCGCAAACGCGGTTTACTGCTCTGGCCTGGTCGCGGGTACGCTGGCACGATTCTGGTTGCTCCGATCGGTCTGAACAAGTTAGATGGAGCCTTGACAATGAGTGAGTTGTTAACCGCACACCAGGCCCGCATCTTACTGCCGGCGCGCCCGGCTGATGCCCACAAGGGGGTGTTTGGGAAAGTGTTGGTGCTGGCCGGTTCGATCAACTATCCCGGTGCGGCGGTCCTCGCCTGCGCTGGTGCGCAGCGTGTGGGCGCTGGTTTGGTGACGCTGGCAACTGGGCGGAACGTGCTGACGGTGGCGACATTGCCGCCCGAAGTGACGCTGCTTCCGGTTGCTGAAGGCGACTGGGGTGCAATCGGGCCAGCAGCGATCGATGATCTGGCCAGTGATTTACCCCGTTATCAGGCATTGTTGATCGGGCCAGGATTGGGGCAGGCCGAGACGACGCGCCAACTGGTACTCCGGTTATTTGGTCTTGATCAGGCGCGTAGTCGTACCCGCGTCGGTTTTGTGGCAGTAGGGGAGACGAGCGCGCAACTTCCACAAAAAACGGTCGAATTGCCACCCACTGTTATTGATGCCGATGGCCTCAATCTGCTGGCGAGTGCCAGCGGTTGGTTTGAGCGCTTGTCTCCTGAACGGTGTGTGCTAACGCCGCATCCCGGCGAGATGCGCCGTCTGCTCGGTGTTACTGAATTGCCGCCTGATGTGGTAGCAGTTGCGGCCGAGGCGGCTCAGCGTTGGCGACAGACCGTCGTGTTGAAAGGCGCTACGACTGTCATCGCCGGGTCTGACGGTCGTACCCTGATCTACGATGGTGCTAACCCAGCACTAGCTACTGCTGGTTCGGGCGATGTGCTGGCAGGGGTCATCGCTGGTTTGCTCGCCCAGGGATGTGCTCCGTTCGCGGCAGCTGCACTAGGGGTTTATCTACACGGCGCTGCTGGTGCGCAAGCGCGTGCTACGCTGGAGGAGGCCGGTGTGATCGCAGGCGATCTGTTGCCCTTGTTGCCGTTGGCGATACGTGAGCTACGTGCAAGCTAAACCGCTACGCCAGATCTGGAAAGGAACAAACGCGATGCGTATGGTGGAAATCATTGCCGCCAAACGTGACGGGCGCGCGCTAACGACAGCTGAAATTGAATGGGTAATTAAAGAGTATACTTCTGGTACGATCCCTGATTACCAGATGGCGGCGCTGGCAATGGCTATTGTCTTGCGCGGTATGGACGACCGTGAGACGGCTGATCTGACGATGGCGATGGCGCGTAGTGGCGATATGCTTGATCTCCATGACGTGGCTCCGCTAACAGTTGATAAACATTCCACTGGCGGCGTCGGCGACAAGACAACTTTGGTATTGGCACCGCTGGTGGCGGCGGTAGGCTTGCCGGTAGCCAAAATGAGCGGGCGTGGGTTAGGTTTTAGTGGCGGTACGATTGACAAGCTGGAGAGCATTCCTGGTTTGCGCACTACACTGAGTGTCGAGCAATTCCGCCGTGCTGTGCGCGAGATCGGTTTGGTTATCGCAGCACAGAGTGGTGATCTGGCGCCAGCAGACAAAAAGCTGTACGCTTTGCGCGACGTCACGGCAACCGTTGAGTCTATCCCGCTCATCGCGGCTAGTGTCATGAGCAAAAAGCTGGCGGCTGGTGCCGACTGTATTGTGCTCGACGTCAAATATGGGCGGGGAGCATTTATGACCACGCTCGATGCGGCACGGCAGCTGGCGCAAACGATGGTGGCGATTGGGCGGCACGCCGGGCGTAAGGTTACGGCTGTCCTGAGTAGTATGCAACAGCCACTAGGATTTGCGATTGGCAATGCGCTGGAGATACGCGAGGCAATAGCGGCACTGCGCGGCCATGGCCCTGCCGATCTAGTTGAGCTCTGCCTTGTCCTGGGCAGTGAATTGGTGCAGATGGCCGGGTTGCGAACGAACGCTGCTGAGGCGCGGGCCTTGCTGGAAACAGCGTTGCGCAGTGGTGCAGCCTGGGAAAAGTTTCGAGCGATGGTTATTAATCAAGGCGGTGACCCGACAGCGATCGAAGATCTCGATCGCTTACCCACCGCGCCAGTGCAGGTAGATCTCCCGGCGCCAGAATCCGGCTTTGTGGCAGCCATCGACGGTCAGAAACTTGGATTAGCGGTTAATGCGTTAGGGGGAGGTCGTACACGCGCCGAAGACACTATCGACCACGCGGTTGGTCTGGTATTGCGAGCCAAGGTAGGTACCGCGATAGCGAGCGGCGATCCGCTCCTCACTATTCACGCTGCGCGTCAAAGCGATGTTACAGCGGTTGCCGAACGGCTTCGCAACGCCTATACTATCAGTAAGACGCCGCCAATGCCACTGCCGCTGGTCGAAGAAATTGTTCGCTAGTCGCGTCTGCCAGAGATAAGGGTGTACGTATGCCAATTTATGAGTACATCTGCCCATCGTGCAACGGTCAATTCCAGAAACTGGTGCGTGGTTTCGATGATCCACCTGGTCTAGCCTGCCCACGTTGTGGCAACACCAGCGTGCGCCGAGCCATCTCACGCTTCGCCACACTCAAATCAGAAGACGATCGGATCGAAGCGCTAGCTGATCCTTCCAACTTCATGGGGCTAGACGAGAGTGATCCCCGTTCGATTGCGCGCTGGGCCAAACGGCTCGGCAAGGAACTAGGTGAAGATGCAGGCGAAGACTGGGACGAGATGGTCGATCAGATGTTAGAAGAAGAGTTGAGCGGGAAGAAGGAGGGGGAAGAGAGTGAGACCAGCAGCACCAAACCTGACGATCTCGGCTGGGCATGAAGTCGAGCAGAGCATGTGTGCTGCAGAGACGCAAGCGGCAGACAATAGCTCGACCGTGACCAACTGACAGTGGGATCAGAGGTAGCGGCCAGTTAGGAAACAGGTAGTCTTTGTTAGCGAAAGGCAACCGTCTCCTTAGGTTGGTATGGTAGACATCATTTGCATAAAAGACAAAACGACATTATTATAAAGAAAAGCTGCCTTCTCTCGTTGCGGATATGGACAAAGACGGCTGAAGGCCTGGATTGAAACAACCAACGAGTATGCGCATCCTCTTTTACACCGGCAAGGGTGGCGTTGGCAAAACCAGTGTTGCAGCGGCAAGCGCCCTCCGCTGCGCCCAACTTGGCTATCGCACGATCGTTCTCTCAACCGACGCGGCCCATTCACTAGGTGACTCGCTCGGTGTCGAACTACGCGCTGAACCGTTGCAGGTTGCCCCCAACCTATGGGCGCAGGAGATCAACGCCTTGCACGAGCTCGAATCAAGCTGGGGCGTTGTTTCGCGGTACCTTGCCGATCTGCTAGCGTGGCAGGGTGTAGAAACTATCGCGCAGGGCGAACTGTCGGTCATTCCCGGCACGGAAGAACTCTTCAGCCTGCTCCAGATCAAACGCCACTACGATGAAGGCAAATACGATGTCATCGTCGTCGACGCAGCGCCCACTGGCGAAACTCTGCGCTTACTCTCACTTCCCGACGTTATGCGCTGGTGGATTGCGCGCCTCTTCCCGATTGCCCGCGCCCTCCTACGCGTCGTGCGTCCGGTAGCAAAACGGGTAACCGATATGCCCATTGCCGACGACGACGTACTAGCTTCGGCTCAGCAAGCCATCGACGCGCTGATCGAAGTACGTCAGCTATTAACTAATCAGCAGATCTGTACTGCGCGCATCGTCATGAATCTAGAGAAGATGGTCATTCGGGAAGCGCAACGTTCACTCACTTACCTCAGCCTATTCGGCTACGCAGTTGATGCGATCATCATCAACCGGATTTTGCCACCGGAAGTCGATGCCCATTTTGGGCAGTGGCGAGCCATGCAGCAGCAGTACGCGCCGATGGTCGAAGAGATGTTCGAGCCGTTGCCACTCTTGCGCGCACCTCACTTCTCGCAGGAGGTAATCGGAGCCGAACTGCTTTCGCAACTAGCCGATCACCTATTCGGCCAGCAAGACCCTGCTGCCTTCCTCTACCGGGGACCCACCCAGCGTGTGGAGAAGACAGCGTATGGTTACGATCTAATCGTACCACTACCATTTGCCTCTGAAGATCAGGTGCATCTGGCGCAGAGCGATGACGAATTGCTAATTTCGGTTGGTTGGCATCGGCATCGCATCGTTTTACCGCAATCGCTCGCTCGCTTACGCGCGCAGGACGCCTTTTTTGAAGACTCTTCGTTGCGGGTAATCTTCCGGCGCGATGCAGCATAGCGGTGTCGTCTGCCAGTACCGGATGTAGTATGTAGTGCCGCAGGGGGTGCTTGTTTGTTATTGACACCTTCCGTGAGGAAGGCGACGCGTTGCTCCTTGGCGCGCGAGCGACAGCCCACGTTTCAATCCACGCCTTCCGTGAGGAAGGCGACGCCTCAATGGCCAGCATCGTTACCCCCATTATAGGTTTCAATCCACGCCTTCCGTGAGGAAGGCGACGGATGTGCCCCCCGCGCCGGTGGGCAGGACACGGTTTCAATCCACGCCTTCCGTGAGGAAGGCGACGTGACGCGCCGTAGCGCACCAATCCAGAAGGGTTTCAATCCACGCCTTCCGTGAGGAAGGCGAC
>JAINCM010000018.1:0-263586 GCA_036574065.1 Chloroflexus sp. | reverse complement strand
TTCCGCGGTCGCGGGCCTGGCGGAAGAAGGGACCTGCTTGGTCGTAGATCCCGCCGAAGAAGACCAGATCCGGGTTCGCAGCCAGGATCGGTGTCAGAATGGCCGAGAAGTCGCTGCGCTCCTCGGTGCCTTCAAAACCGAGCACCTGCAAGCCATTAGCGATTGCGTTCTGGCGGAAGAACTCAGCCACACCCTGCCCGTAAGCGGTGGTGTCGTGAATGATGTACACCGACTTGACCTTCAGCTCTTCGCGGGCAAACTTCTCGGCTACAGCGCCCTGAACATCATCGCGACCGACGACGCGGAAGGCCACCTCATAGCCACCCTCAGTGATGTTCGGGTTGGTGTTCGCCGGCGATACCATCGCTAGGCGCGCGTTCTTGTAATCAGGCAGAGCAGCCAGCGCCACACCCGAATTGAGGTGCCCCACCACGCAGAGAATGTCCTGATCGGACACAATGTTCTTGGCGTTAGCCGAACCTACCTCTGGCCGGGCCTGGTCGTCGAACGGCTCTAGCGTTACAGTAAAACCAAGTTCAGCCAACGGACCCGACAGCTGTTTCACAGCCAGTTCCGCCGCATTCTTGATACCAGTGCCAAGCGCAGCCTGGCCGCCCGACAAGGGGCTTTGAGTGGCAATCTTGATCACCTGAGCAGGAGTAGCTGTCGGCTGCGGCGTTGCAGTAGGTACCGCCGTTGCCTGTGCAGCCGGTTGCGGCGTCGCTGTCGGTGCGGCTGTACCGCCACCACAGGCAGCGAGCATCGACGCCAGCATACCGACCAGCAACAACAGACTGATCGCTCGCTTCATAACTGATTTCTCCTTGACTTCAAACCGGTAATCTGCCGTCTCCAGCAGGCTACTGCTCGTAACGCAACCAAACAGGGACGACCGGGATCAGCCCTGCATATCGCTGCATTACAAACAATTGGCCACACATGGATGACAGTAGGCGAATATACGCGATCCGCGCCAGTTTGTCAAGCATTGCGGCCTTGGCTACAATAAGCAGAAGATAATCTAGCGAGGCGACACCTGAGTCGTCTCCACAGAGGTACGCATCATGATGCACGACGATTCGCCGCCAATCCCGTTCTGGATGATAGGTCTTTTGGGAGCGCTCGTTCTGATCGGGATTAGCATCTTTATGCAACAATCACGCACTGTGGCCCTGATTGATCAGTTTGCCCGCCAAACTGCGCCTGCAATCCCGTTACCAGCACTCCCACAACTAGAATTGCAGAATCTGGCTCCCGAAGCGCAAGCGGCAGCACGTGCAATCTGGGAGCGGATCGAGTCTGGCAATCGCAGTCAGCCAATCGATCCCATTGCCAGCAACCAGCGGTTGCGGGTCGTCATCGATGTGCTTGAACCGACTACCGATGGCGTGCGGATCAAGGGTATGGTCACCAACCTGACAAATACCGATCTGGTAGTACCGATTAGCGCATTCGAGCTACGCGACAGCACCGGCGAGAGCTACCGCGCGCCTGGTTCGACAATGACAAACCTACCGCCCGGCGGTTCAGCGCCACTTGAATTGAGTGTGCCATTACCACCAGGACGCGGCCTGTTGCTCATTACCCGATTACCGCCAGATCCGCCGCTCGAGCAACGACTATTGATCGATGTCCAGGGAAAACAGCTATGAGTGTAGAGTTAGGCCAGCGCCTAGCAGCCGTACGTGCTCAGATTGCTGCTGCCGCGGCTGCGGTTAGCCGCAATCCGAATGATATCCGGTTGATTGCCGTGAGCAAGATGCATCCGCCAGAAGTAGTGGCTGCGGCAGTAGCCGCTGGTGTGACCGATCTGGGCGAGAATCGCGTCCAAGAGGCACAGCAGAAGATCAGCGCCTTACATTCATTGCAACCGCGCCCGCGCTGGCATTTAATTGGCCATCTTCAGCGCAACAAGGCCCGGTTAGCAGTCGAACTGTTCGATCTCATCCACTCAGTTGATAGCCTGCGCTTAGCTGAAACCCTTAACCGCTATGCCCGCGAGCGCGATCGTCGGTTGCCGATCCTATTGCAGATCAACGTTAGCGGTGAAGAAAGCAAAGAAGGTTTCTGGCTACCAGGTGGTATTGCGAATAGCACGGCATATAGCACGCTCTTGCGCGAGATCGAGGCCATTCTGGAGTTACCAGCGCTGGAGGTATGTGGCCTAATGACTATCGCCCCTATTGTTACCCAAGCCGACGAGGCCCGGCCATACTTTGCCGCGCTGCGCACGTTGCGTGACGATCTGGCGCGTCGCTATCCACAGGCTAACTGGCGCGAGCTATCGATGGGGATGAGCGACGACCTCACAGCAGCTATTGCTGAAGGCGCGACGATGGTGCGGATCGGACGGGCCATTTTCGGTGAGCGACCGCCGGGATGAACCTACCCGCGGCTAGCGACAGATGGATCCAATAGGAATGCCAAATGAGGAAGTTGTACGGCTATGAGCCAGCTCGCTGAAGATTTTACGATTCTTGCACTCGAGACCTCGTGTGATGAGACTGCTGCAGCAGTAGTGCGCGGCGGACGAACGGTGATCAGCAATATTGTCGCCTCGCAAATGGCAACCCACGAGCGCTACGGAGGCGTGGTACCAGAAATTGCTTCCCGCCAGCACATACTCAGTTTAGCGCCGGTGGTGCGGGCTGCCCTGGCAGCACTACCGCGAGGTTGGGCCGATGTGCATGCGGTCGCAGCCACCCACGGCCCCGGTCTGAGCGGTGCCTTGTTGACCGGTCTAAATGCGGCCAAAGCGATGGCTTGGCAGCGTGGACTGCCCTTTGTAGCAGTCAACCATCTCGAAGCTCATCTGTACGCCGGCTGGCTAGGCGATGATCCACCGCCGCCGTTTCCATTGGTAGCACTCCTAGTTAGCGGCGGCCATACATTGTTAACGCTGATGCGCGACCACGGTCACTACGAATTGCTTGGCCAGACACGCGATGACGCAGCTGGCGAAGCTTTTGACAAAGTCGCTCGCATTCTAGGACTAGGCTATCCGGGTGGGCCGGCGATTCAGGCCGCAGCTGCACAGGCGACGCCAGGAGGCGTATTGCCGCGGGCATGGCTGCGTGATAGTTACGATTTTTCGTTCAGCGGGCTGAAGACAGCTGTCTTACACCGCGTCCAGGATCGACTAGCCCAAGTAGCGCGACTAAGTGGACGCAAAGGCGCGCTGGAATCAGCGCAGCTCGATGCACCTTTTGTCGCCCAAATGGCCTATGCGTTTCAAGAGTCGGTTGTAGACGTGTTGGTCAGTAAAACAGTTGATGCTGCGCGTAAATACGGAGCACAGGCGATTCTGCTGGCCGGTGGAGTGGCGGCTAATCGGCGTCTGCGCGAAGAGCTGATCCGGCGCGCTACTGTACCAGTACGGATTCCACCGTTTGAGCTGTGCACTGACAATGCTGCAATGGTGGCAGCCGCCGCTTTTTATCGGTTTGAAGCCGGCGTGCGTTATGGCTGGGATGTCGATGTGACAGCCAATCTACCGTTGGGTGATGGGTAGCGTAGAGTACAGATGAGTGAAGAATCGCACCAACCCAAACCACAGCGGCTAGGCGCTTAGCCCTACGCCGAACCCACTCTTGATGCCCTACCCGGGCACAGCCAGAATCTGATTGGCAATGCGGGCAATAGCCTCGCCATAATTGTGACCCGGACTGGCCCAACCAGCTCCTCGAGCGCCGAGCGGATTGTGAGCGCGGCCCAGTTGTTTAATCGTGGGCGCACTACCGCGGAAGGCGCGCGGGAAGGAACGATAGCTGAGAGCTTTGGCAATCAGATCGCGTTGTAACGGCGTCTCGTTGCCCTCGTGGAGTGCATACGCTAGCAATCGGCCAACTTGAGCCGGAATAGCGTCGTCGGCCCAGGTGGGAAAACTCACGCCTGCTTCCCAACGTTGACGTTGCAAGTTATAAGCCCAACCAGCAGCACGGAGCGGTTGCTGCGATTGCCATTGCCCGGTCACACCAATCCCAGCCGGGTTACGCTGCGGACGCTGGCTCCAAAAACTGGTCAAGTTACCAGTTTCGTGGATCATCTGCGCCACGGCAATCAACGGATCAACCCCGACTGGCACACAGATCCGAATATACGCCGGAATAATCACATCGGCAATATCCTTTTCGGTGTACTCACCATGCGGGCGCGCCAGGATGTAGCGACGCATCTGATCCATCGTAGCGGTCTGCGGACCAAGAATGGGGCTGTCAGCAGTGTACATCACCCTCACACTCCTCTCTTCAGATCCGGACGATTGGCGGCGCGTAATCAACCCGCGGATGGTAGATAGATTGCAAGGTATTGACAAACACGTGCTTGATCTGACCCAATTCACGCATTGTCAATGGCGCGTCACTCAATTCGCCCTCCCGCACCCGCGCATCAATGATCGATTGCACGAGTTCGTCAAGAGTCACCGCGCCGTTAGTGGATCGCTCTGACACATCATTGGTTCGTTTGGCGATCAACTTACCGTGTTGAGCTTTAGAACGCACCGTCGCCTCAACCGAGTCAGCCAGCATCAAGATAGCCTGTTCACGGGTTTGTGGACGGGGGCCGGGGTAGCGAAAATCGCGTTCATCGACTTGATCGTAACGTTGCAGAGCCTGCTGATAAAAATGGCGCACCAGACCAGTACCATGATGAGTGGCGATAAAATCGATAATCTGCTCGGGTAGGCCAGCGGCGCGCGCCATCTTGATCCCCTCGCGCACATGATCGATGATAATCTGCGCACTAATGTATGGGTCGAGATCATCGTGGACATTTTCACGTCCCATCTGGTTATCAGTGAAGAAAGCGGGACGAATCGTTTTACCAATGTCGTGATAGTAGGCTGCTACACGCAACAAGAGGGCATCAGCACCAATTGCTTCCGCCGCTGCTTCAGCGAGATTACTCACCGCAACACTGTGATAATAGGTGCCTGGCGCTTCCCGAATTAGCTTACGCAGCAATGGTCGCGACGGATGAGCCAGTTCCATCAACTGCAACGCTGTGACCCGTCCGGCCATCCGCCCAACCACATTAAAGAGCCCAAACGACAAGATTGTAGTCAAACCACCGCTAATCAGAGCACCAAGCACAGTGGTAAGCATCCAGCCGCTAAAACCAGATAGGGTAAAGATAGCCTGCTGACTCAGCCAAAACGCAGTTTCTAACGCAATAATGGTCGCCGTTACCCCCAAACCAGCGATTAAGAACGAGCGCAATCGTTCAGCAGGATGTACGAGAAAGATAGCACTGACGCAACTAGCAAAGAGGGTCGTCGTCAGCATGAGGTCATTGCCTTCGATCACACCGACAACGAGCGCGGTCAGCAAGCTTACGGCCAGTCCAACCTGCCCGGAAAAGACGGTCGTCACCACCACTGCCAGCACTGCCAGTGGAAAGAAGATCGGACGCGCATCGTACACCAGTAGTGCGATGCGCGCAATGATGAGAGTGCCAATGATACTGCCTGTCAGCACCATCAGTGATCGTACCTGCTCTGTCAGGTCGGGCTGGAACACGCGCAGATAACCGATGACACCAGCGGCAAGTAATGCCGCCAGCACTCCCTGACCGAACAACTCCGACCAGCCTAGCGGACGAGGCATGGCGCCCGTCGCTTGTAACTTCTCGATATGGGCTGGCGTCACAATCTCACCAGCGCGGATGATCATCTCGCCGGCCAGTACCTTGACTTCAACCGGCACTACTTTGGCTGCCGCCTCAGCCCGCCGTTCCTCAGTCGCTTTCGTATCGAGAGTGCGGTTCACGCGCAGAAATGCGGCAGTTATCATTTGAGCCAGCTCGCGTTGAGCAGCATCGAGGGTTGTCGTGGCCAGCCAAAAGCTCAGCCAGCGTTCACGCAACTGTTCAAGCGCGCGTTCATCAATCGCATAGTCGTAACGCTCGATCGCACGGTCGTAAAGATTCAAGATCGTAGTGCGCAACAACGACCATTCCTCATCATTAAGAGCAAGGATAAGGCGCGCCTGCTCGGTTGAGAAACGAATATCGGCGCTATCCAGATCGCGCAGCGCCGCCAGACGGCCAGCGTCATTGAGGAGCGGATCGCTGCGCACACGCCCGATCATATCGAGCAAATTAAAGAGATTGCGGCGCTGCTCAATCGGAATTTGCGGATCGTTGGCGTAGACAAGGTTTTCGGGACTATTCGCCGCCTGTTTGCGCCGTTCGGCAGTCAGCACCTCGCTGGTATAGATCACCTCAGTGGGCGCAGTTATACTAAGGGGACTGGGCTGACCGACCTGCAACCCACCTACACCGGGTAAACGGAAGGAAAGTACCGACCAGATCCCGGCCCACAACAACAATGCCACCACCAGCAACCGAAGTTGACTTCGGGAAAGAGTAAGCGGTTGCGGCCTGCTAAACCAGCGCGCAAACCGATGGCGTGAGAGAGCTTTCATAGACGTCTCGAGACGAGAGCGGATCACGAAGCGCTCAACAATTCACGCGCGACCTGACTGAGAAGGCGATTTTCCGCCTTCCCTTTAAAGCGTTCGAGCAAGACCGGCATCACCTTGCCCATTGCCGCCGGACCGCTAACACCTAGCTCAGCAATGACTGCTGCCACTAGCGGACGTAACTCTTCGGGGCCGAGCATCTTTGGCAGATATTCGCTTAGCACGGCAATTTCAGCCTCTTCAGCAGCGGCCAGATCAGCTCGACCGGCTTTGTGGTAGATATCGGCAGCATCACGGCGTCGCTTAATCTCACGGCTAATCACTGCCTCTTGTTCAGCTTCACTCAACGGGGCATGGCTATCGATTGAAATCGCAGCTTTGGCCGCCTCAATCGCCACTGGATCACCGGCATGTTCGGCCTCGATGGCGGCAACTGCAGCATCGAAGCGTTGCTTGGCCGCATCAAGCTGGGCTGCCTGCAACGCTGCCCGCGCCGCACGAATCGCGTTCACGCGCACTTTGTCACCAGCCCGCATCGCTTCTTTTAAATCGTTAGCAAGTCGTTCCTGAATACTCATAGCTCGCTCCTGTCAACTCCGGCCAGCTTGATCAGATTAACTTGAGCGCGGCACGTTGTCACCCTTACCGGCACGAAGAAACCTTGAGACCCTTTTACAACGAAACCCGGCGTGGATAGACACGCGCTTTCTCGGCGCTAATAATGGCTCGGATCTGACCAACTGCCTCATCGAGCCGATCAGCGTGATTGATCACCACATAATCGAAATTAGGCAACTGGGCCAGTTCATCAGCCACCATCGCCAGACGGCGTTCAACTTCGTCAGGGGACTCAGTGCGGCGCAACAACAGACGATGACGCAATTCATCAAGTGATGCTGGGGCGAGAAAGATGAAGACTGCTTCAGGGGCGAGCCGCTTGATAGTAGCCGCACCGTCCACATTGATCCGCAAAATCACATCACGCCCACTCGCCATCGCCCGTCGGATCTCAAACTTGGGGATTCCCTTGTATTGGCCGTACACTTCGGCCCACTCGAGGAGCTCGTCATTATCGATCATTTCACGAAAACGCTCGGCAGTCACAAAATGGTAATCCACACCGTCGATCTCACCTGGACGCCGTGGTCGACTATTGGCAGTAACCACAAAATGGAAGGGCAAGCCCAATTCGCGCATCCGCATCAGCACGGAGTCCTTGCCAACACCGGATGGACCCGAGATGACTACCAGCAGTGGCTGCGGTGGTCGGCCCTGCAATATCGGATTGAGAAGCTGTTCCATGCCTGCACTCGTCTTGTGGTATGCTGCTAGCGGTATCTTTGTACAGTTTGCGGTTCGACGATGTATTTCGATGCTCTTACCCTCGCTGCCGTTGTGGAAGAATTGCGCGCAACGATCCTGTATGGGCGGATCCAACGGGTAATGCTGGTTGGTCCGCTAACTATCGGGTTGGAAATTTACGCGCATGGTCAGCGTCGTTACCTGGTGGCTTCAGCCGAATCAGAAACCGCGCGGATCCATCTGGTCAGTCAGCGCCCGACACGCGGTGTTGACGGCGAGCCGCCTTTTTTGCTCTTACTGCGCAAATACGTGCTCGGTGGTCGAATCGTAAATATTGAACAGCCACCCTACGAGCGTGTCGTTTTGTTCAGTATAACGAAAGCAACGGAGTCACGCAAACAGTCCATCGATGCTGATGAAGTGATCCTTGACGAGCTGGATGATGATGCGACGATATCCGACGACGAATTGTTGCGCAGTGAGCTAATTGTTGAACCACAGGATCGGCGCAGCAACATCATTCTCGTTGATGACAATAACCTCATCCTTGACGCGATCAAGCGGGTGACACCGCGTATGAGCAGTCGGGTGATTCTGCCCCGACGCGGGTACGAACTGCCGCCCCCACCGTTGAAACGCGATCCGCTGTACGCTACTGCTGCCGAGCTTGCAGCGGTATTAGGGCCTGGCGATCCGGTAAAGACCCTGGTGGCAACGTACCGTGGCATTTCGCCCCAAACCGCGCGCGAAGTGCTAGTGCGAGCATGTGGCACAACGCCGACAACCGGTCAGGAACTACCGACGTACACTATTGCCGCTCGCTTACGTGAGATTGTAGCAGAACCACCCGAACCACACCTGCTGAGTGGCGTAGACGGCCCCATAGCCTATGCGCCATACCGACCGTTGCACCTGCCTGGTGCTCAGCCGTTCGAGAGTATGAGTGCGGTACTGGAGGCTTTTTACACTGCGCGCCAACCAGCTACAGGGCGCGATCAGCGACGAGCCGATCTTGCTGCACGCTTACAAGCAAGCCGTGAGCAATTGCTGCGCCAACGCGAGCAAATTGCCACCGAGCTCGATCGGGTCAGTGAACTTGATCGCTTACGATGGGAAGGCGAGATGATCTTCGCCTTTCTGCATCAGATACCACACGGCGCCACTGAACTGATAGTTGATGGTGAACGAATCGCGCTCGATCCGGGCCGTAGCCTGGTGGAACAAGCACAGGAGCGCTTTAAGGCGTATGAAAAGGCCAAGAGCGCCCGTAACATTTTGCCGGAACGGCTAGCTGAAACCGAGACCCGTCTGGCTAGCTTGGATCAATTGCTGGCACTGTTGGCAGTAGCTGATGATGCGATGCAGATCGACCTGATCGCCGCTGAGGCAGAGGAGGCAGGCTATCTCCGCGTGACAACCAGCCGACGACGGACTCTTCGATCCCGCCCCTTACAGGTGCGTTCGAGCGATGGCTTGCCGATATACATTGGTCGCACTGCGCGCCAGAATGAAGAGGTGACATTCCGTATCGCTCGCCCCACCGATCTCTGGTTGCACGCACGGAACATTCATGGCGCTCACGTCATTATTCGAGCTGACAACCCACCCGAGCACACCATTGCAGAAGCAGCGGCATTGGCTGCTTACTACAGCCAGGCCCGGAATGACGCGGCAGTGGAAGTAGACATCTGTCGTCGGCGAGCTGTACGGAAGATTCCCGGTGGTCCAGTTGGATTGGTCAGCTACCATCCAGAGCGCACATTACGGGTAAAGCCGCAACCTGTTGGCGAAGTGGTACAAAAGTGGTAGACGCCAATGGGTACTCTATAGTAGTCTGAACACAAACAACCATGGAACAGGTTCACTGCCGTGCAACGTTAGGAAGGAGACATTTGTGCCGTACGTCATTACTGAACCGTGTATTGGAACCAAGGACGCCTCTTGTGTTGCCGTTTGCCCGGTCGATTGCATCTACGAAGGCGAGGATCAATATTACATCAACCCGGATGAGTGCATCGATTGTGGGGCGTGCGAGCCAGAGTGCCCGGTCGAGGCGATCTTCGCCGATGACGCGGTGCCCGAGCAGTGGCGGAGCTATATCGAGAAGAACCGTAAGTTCTTTGGGGCGTAAGCAAGCGGTATGCGGGTGAGGCGCATGTCTCGCCCGCCCCATACTCCAGCTATCGACCCAAAGACGTCGTCACAAGGAGCATCTATGTCGCAACCTAAATCGTTTGCAACCGGCGCCAGCCTTCTCGATGCGCTGCGATTGCCATTACCTCTGCGACCCAAGCAACCACCTATGACCAACAATCAATCGGCCTGGCAGCGGCGGTTGCAGGCTGTTCTAGAAGTGCAACTAGCCCAGTTTCCTCTTTTTATTCAACTACGAGCAACGTGGCGCCTGTTACGTGAAGAGCGACCAGATTGGCCCTGGCTGCTGCCGCTCCTAGCAATCATCTTTGTGCAAACGTACCGCCGTGAGCGACAGAGAATACAGATGCGATGATTAGTCTTCGTCGCTGATCCACTCTGGATCAGCAACCAAATCAAAGCGCGGGATAATGGCAGTAAAAAACGTGTTGTCTTGTGTGCGAAAGTAGTATTCTCCTTCCATCCAGCCGCGAGGTGACTTGAGCACGCAAAAGCTTTGGTACTCATGCACATCACCGTGCTGCAAGAGCGGCTGCAATCCTACCACGCCATCACCGACCACCTCTATTTGCTCTCCGATCGAGTCGTAGATCGTCCAGCGCCGACTCATCAATTGAGCGGCACGCCGACCGATATTCTCGATACGCACATCGTAGGCAAACACGAAACGTTGCAGCGGTGGAAACGAGTGCCCCGGCAGATACTGAGGGCGCACACTGATCCGCATACCTTCACTGAGGCGGTAGTAGAAGGGGCGTCGCATAAGAGACCCCGCTGACTGAATAACCGTGGTTCCGATCTTACGATAGTGTACCACAACTACTAATAGGCAACCATGGGGTATTCAGGCGGAGAAAGCGGCGATCAGGACAGTCCGGCCGACGTTACTGGGTATGACGCAGTGTGATACAGGTATGGACCGAAAGCGACGTCCTCTTGTACAGCGCAGCGGAAAGCCCAGCGAAGGACACCTACGCCAACGACTGCCTCCTGCCGATATTAGCGTGCCTCGCACGCAATCACGTATGGGGTCTGGAGGACTGAGTCGGCGCCGGCAAACGACACCGCACATCCCTCCAAACCCCTTGCAAGAGCAGGCGAGAGCCCTAGCAACGGATAGCCAGAACGTGGCCTAACCCGATACTACTTTAGATAGGTGCGGAACCAGCTAATCTGCTCTTGGGCGGCGTAAAGCTGGTTTTCCGACAAACTTAACCCGTGGCCTTCAGACACAAAGCGCACCATACGCGCCGGAACACCACGGTTGACTAGTTGCAAATGAAAGTTTTCGTTCTGCACGATAGGCAAGAAGTCATCAGTACCATGGAACGTAAGCACTGCTGCTTTAACCTTATCAGCGGCATAGCTTGGCGAATCGTTCACATACTCTCGGAATGCCCGATAAGGCGGTAACCCTTCGAGGTAAGGTGGCAGGATCACAGTGCCGAGCGTCCATTCGCTGATCACATCGATAAAGGCACACTGTGGATTAGCCGCCGCATAGAGAGCGGGATGACGGACAATGCTCTGCAAGACGAAGTAACCGCCATACGAACAACCAGTAATCCCAACCTTGCCAGCCTTCGTCCAACCACGTGCAATAGCCTGACGAACGATCTCGGCCTGTTCATCAATATCGATCTGACCGAAATTGGCGCTGTCAACTAGTGAGTTGTACACAGCTGGAGTATAGCCCTGACGGCCAGCCAGCGGTGTGATCAAGAGTGCAAAACCGAAAGCCGGCAGCAGGGCATACGGATTCTCGACATTCGCCTGCCACATATTGAGCATTGGCACATTCGGCCCACCCTCTTGCCAGACGATCAGTGGCACATTTTGGGGCGGGAAAGGGGCATCAGCGGACTGTATTAGAGTACCGACCCGCACCTGACCGTTACGCAGTGTGAAGGTTACCGGATCCTGACGCAGATTGGCTGCAACGCGCAACTCCTCGTTTTGCCACGTCAGGCGAGCCAGGGCGCGCCCATCCCAACGGAGACGGTAGACGTCGGGCGGATCGGTATACGAGCTATAGGTAAAGACAATCTGGCGTGAGCGACTACTCGTGGCCACAACATTGAAATACGAACCGGCGCGATCAGCCAGATTGCGCAGCTCACCCGATACCCGATTGTAGTAGTAGGGGTGGCGATTGCTGCCAACAACACCGCGGAGAATGATCTCATCGGGGCTCACAAAATCGGCCACGCTAGAAAAGATGACATCAGCACCCGACAACATCGGATGCGCAAAAACACCAGTCTGGCGGAATTGACTATTGGCGTCGCGATCGTAGAAGCGGAAACTGGTGCGTTCAGCGAAGCGTGGATTGTAAATCGGTTGCGCACGCCCTTTTAGATAGGCCGGATGGTGGGCTTTGATCAGCAACGATTGCCCGCCAGGTGCCCAATCATGAGCCTCGAGAATCGGAGCGCCCATAGCTGCATCAGGACGGATCAGCTGGGTTTGACCGCTCGTGACATCGATCACATACGTGTTATTGTTCTGGATAAACGGATTCAGGCGTGGCGGCAGATTGCCACTGGCATCACGATAAATCTCTTCCGAGAAGAGGGCACCAGTGTAGGAACTACGTCCCTCGACATCAGGCACGCCGTAGAATGAAATCGCTAGGTGGGTCGAGTCGCTGGTCCAGGTATCATTGAGCAAGCTAGAAGCGTAGGGGATAGTGGTGATATAACGCTCACCACCGTTTTGCGCATCGTATAGAAAGAGATCATACGGCTTGCGTGTTACCTCAACCGTTACGCCATCGGACTGATCCTGGAAGAGGAAACGGGACAGCACCGCAGGGTGGCGCTGACGGAAGCGATCAACCTGTTTCTGAACGCGTGCTGGCAGCTCGATTCTATTGATGCGTGCAGCGATAGGCACTGGCAGCCCCAAGGTATAGCGTTTGGTAAAGGTCTGAAAGCCTGCCGCTGCGGCTGTTGCTTCATTACCTGGTGATTCGCGCACAATTAGCCAGGAGGTGAGATTGGGTGCGATGGAAACGATACCGATATTCTCATCGGGGATGCCCACAGGAAACCCAGTGACCTCGCCAGTGAACCGATCGATGAAGAGAGCAACAAGGGCATCCTCGAGGCCAGTGGCGAAAAAATTCACCGCCAGCACACTCAGCGTTTGGTCATCCTGCCAGCTATAACTGCCCACACCAAAGAAAGGAAGTGGCAGTGCAGCATCGAAGATCGCCGGATCAACCGGTACGGTGGCACCGGTTTCGGTATCGAGGAACGCAAAACCGTCACGGGAACTAATAAACACCGCCGCATCATCAGGGCTTATCTCACTGACTGCAAGCGGGAATGAGGCTCCGTTCTGCAAATAATCAATTCGCTCAATCTCCTCATCGCTGAGCAGATTGGGCGGCAAATCATCTTCATTACCGAACTGATTGACATTCACAATGTTGTTGCGGATAGGGGCAGCAGATACCGGAGAAAGTAGACCAACAATCGCGACTAGAACGCCGATCCACCAGCACTGGCGGGGGAGCCGCATACAAATTCTCCTTACGGTTGAACCAAAGGCCAATTTGGCCTACGTTTATTTATCATAGCAGATGGAAAAGCAGAATGGTATACTACAAATCAGCTATTATCCAAATCGTGACTCCTCTGGCTGTGGTCACTGGTATTGCCGGTGATGAAATAGCAATCTATGACCTGTAGTGAAGCGCGCGCACTGATTGCCGCAGGGATCCGTCCAGGTTCACGTTCAATTGTGCAGCAGCGCCTGCATCATCACCTTACCGAATGCGATCGCTGTCGCGCGCTGGCGGAAGCATCTGATCGGGCATTGTTGGCAAGCTTGCTGATGCAACCGTTACCAGAGCCCTTGTCAGTGCGGCGTCGATATCCATCCTACGTTCTCCTCGTGCTGTTAGGGCTACTGGCGGGCTGGCTAGGCTTTCAGACGGGACGGGTGTTGCTCGCCGCGTTCACGATCAACCAAAATATAGCCGCGATGCAGATACCTTCGCCAGCCATAACTGCACCACCACTAACCATCACCGCAATGTCAACAGCATCGCCGATAGCCTCACCCGCATCGACACCAAGCGCGTTTCCGCTGGGTCCAACCATAATTGGTACCAGTGACCCAGTAGTGTCATCACCGACCCCGGTAGCACTGGAAGTTGCCGTTGTCGCTTCGATTACGCCCATCCGCTTGCCAGCCATTAACGGTCAAGTACCAGTACCAACATTGATGCCAACCGTTGGTGTGAGTCCACCAGCCAGCAATGCCCTCCACATTCTATTGTTGGGTAGCGACCGACGTCCTGGTGAAAGCTGGGCCTCACGCGCTGACGCAGTGATGCTGGTGCGAATCGAACCGACAACACAGCGCGTTGCGTTGCTCTCGTTGCCTCGCGATCTACTGGTCGAAATTCCTGGGTATGGGTATGGACGGATTAACAGCGCGACGGTTTACGGCGAAATGAATCACGCCATCGGCGGCGCTGAACTGGCCCGTCGCACGGTAAGCAAGTTATTAGGATTGCCAATCAACTATACCGTGTGGGTCGATTTTACTGGCTTTATGGCCGCAGTTGATGCGATTGGCGGAATTGAGGTTGAGCTAGAACAGTCGATCTATGATCCAGCGTACCCGACGATGGACTACGGCTATACCACTGTCTATTTTCCAGCAGGCAAACAGTGGCTCAATGGAGAACAAGCCTTAATCCTTAGCCGTACTCGCCATGCCGATAGCGCATATGCGCGCGAAGCGCGGCAGCAGCTGATAATCCTGGCAATTGCTCGTCGAATCCGCGAACACGATCCGATCAGGCAGATCGAACTGGCTGCACATGTGACAACCGCGCTCCGCCCTCACATCCGCACTGATCTGAGTGTCGATGATCTGATCGGACTGGTATGGTCACTGCGCGAAGTAGATTTGGGTGCAATCGAGCGGTTTGCACTGGGACCAGACGGCGTCTACGAGGGGTTGGATGCAAATGACCCTTACGCTCTAACACCGCGCCCAGGTGCCATCGCAGCGCTGGTGCAGGCGTTTGTAAATGGAGACAAGCGATGATGGCGGCAGCGCAGAGCTACCGCCGAACTGCTCGCCATCGATCGCCAGCATACTTGCTAGGTATTCCACCTGAGTACAGTGTGAGCTATTGCAAGCGAGATGCATCGATCGGCACCTATTCGATATGAGTGCCACCGCCAGCTAACGCCTGTGAAATACTGGCTGGAATACGAGCATCAGCCAAAATAACGCGCTGTACACCACCTGCTAACGCCTCTTGGGCACCGAGCAGCTTCTTCTTCATACGTCCGGCAGCATAATCCATATACGATTCGAGTTCGGCACGGGGAATGTGGTTGATCAGCGACGACTCATCGGAAACATTGCGTAACAGACCGGGGACATTTGACAACAGAATCAGACGCTGCGCACCGAGAGCAGCGGCAATAGCGGCCGCCGCACGGTCACCATCGACATTGACTGCTTCACCAGCAGTAGAGCAGGCTAGGGGAGCGACAACCGGCAGATAGCCAGCATCAAGCAACGTGCGTAGGAGCGGTACATTAACCCGCTCGATAGTGCCTGTCCAGTCATCACGGAGGATCATCTGCCGACCCTGTTCGATCACTCTGATGGTAGACTTACGCTTCCCTTCCAGCAACCGCCCATCAAGACCACTCAGGCCAAGTGCCATCACACCACGTCTTTGCAGCCGTTCGACCAGTTGTTTGTTGATCAGACCAGCAGTCGCCATGATAAAGATCTCGAGTGAGCGCCGATCAGTGTAGCGACTAGTGTGACCACCCGGTGAAGTGACGAAACGGGGCGGATGGCCAAGCGCCTCAGCCAGCCGATTAGTTTGATCGGAACCGCCGTGAACGAGTACTATTCGCTCGCCGGCCTGCCAGCGACCGGCAAGATCGTCGCACAGCGCATCGTAGTCGTTGCCAGCGCTGCCACCCACCTTGACCACCAACATAATCTCCGCTCCTTTAGCTGATTTCTCACCAATTTCTCTAACAACGATTGCGATCTTGCTGATATGATACGATTGCCTGTGGTTAAAAATCAGTAGTGCAGCTACATGCACGCTAGAATGTTACCCTCAGATCCAATATGAGATTATCACTTGCTCTTATTGTACTTCACTTGTTCATCTTGGCTGCCTGTGCGATCCCGCCAGGGCAACCGCTGGCGGAAGCTGTACTGCAGAACACAATAGTCACGCCAATGCCCTCAGCCACTGCTATACTGCTTTCGGGCCCAACGATAACGCCCGTGCCAACAACTTCACCGGCACGGATTGAGCAGTCAGCGCCAGTAAGCAGCGATGTTGGGGCTGAACCAGCGGCGTCGCTAGTCAATGATGTTGGGGCTGTATTGAGCCCAACTGTGTCTATCGTCATACCAAACGCTGTTCCCACACCCACAGCACGTTCAGCCGGGACCCCACCGCGCGTCGGTTTGCAGATCGGACATCTGCGCTCACACGAGTTGCCTGAAGAACTGGCTCACTTACGCTCATCAACTGGAGCACACTGGAATGGCATCACTGAATCTAGAGTCAACGAGGCAATTGCGGTGCGCGTGCGCGACATCCTGATAGCCGCCGGGGTGGAGGTCGATCTGTTACCAGCAACTGTACCACCATCGTATGACGCCGATGCATTTGTTGCTATTCACGCCGACGGTTCGGTGGAAGGCGCGCGGGGATGGAAGATTGCCACACCGTGGCGGGCCTCGGCAGCTAGCAAGATGTTGATGGAGGCGGTAGCGAAGACCTATGGGACGATCACTGGCTTACCAGAAGATCGCAACGGCGTGACGATTAATATGCGTGGATACTACGCTTTCAATTACCGACGTCATACCCATGCGATTGCGGCCACCACGCCGGCAATTATTGTGGAAACCGGCTTTCTTACCAATGCGGACGATCGAGCAATCATTGTTGCCCGACCGGAGCTGGCGGCACGCGGCATTGCAGAAGGGATTCTAAAATATCTAAGCCAGCGGGATCCTGAGGATGGCGCAGCGCTGTTGCCACCTGAATGGCCAATTCTGTACACCAGTGTCGAGACGACGATACGGACTGGGCCAGCGGATACGGCCCGTGCAGTGGCTCGCGTACCAGCCAACAGTCGGATCTTTGTGTTTAACCAGAATGACGACTGGTACGAGGCACTGGTGCGGGTCGGCGATCAGCGGTACATCGGTTGGGTGCAGAGTGCGCAAACGCGACTGGCTACCCTAAATGACGTACCGCTGCGCCAATTCGTTGAACCATCCACAACTAATCCCTGACATGACTAACGTTGCACTAGCGGCAGATCGATTCGGTAGAGAGGCTGGACAACCACTGGCGTCAGTGGATCGCCCAAGATGAGAAAGGTGCGTAACGACTCAGGGGCATCGCCACTCTCAGCGAGAGTGCGATATCCAGCCGCAACCAATTCACCGAGCAAGGGACGCCGCGACTCAGCAGTCCACAGGGCCCTGAGAAAGCCCTCTAGGAGCTGGCGATGCCCGTAAGCCACACCAAAACCGCTCGAACTCCAGGTTGCAATTGCGCCGCCGACTGGATTGAGCACCAATGCCTCATCGATCGTGGTACCACGGAAAGAAGGGGTCTGAAATGCACCGGTCAGACATGTCATACTGAGTGTCACCGGTAGCGCCGGTGCATTGCGCAGGTCGGTCGCATCGTCAACATTGAGCAAAAACGGTTCACTCACGGTCGCATCGGTAAAAGCCCACTGAAATTGCAGCCCGTGACCAGCATAGACGAGCAGACCAGCGCCCTGTTGGAACGCGGCAATGGCTTGCTGGCGAACCCTAACAGCATTGGCGATTCGATCAGGCCCGCCTGCTGGGTCATAGTACACGCGCGTTGCACTAGTATTGACCGGCTGAAGGGTCATTACCTGATCGAGTAGCGTTGGGAAATCACCGCTCATATCGGGATTATCAGCCAGATACACTACCTGGCGTTGCCAGACGCCACCGGCACCACGCTCGTAAGCTAGCATTTTCGCGATTAGATCGTGTAACTCGACTGGTGATTTCACCGGTAAGCGCCCGATCCATAGGTCGGGTTGGAAGAGGGTCTCAGCTAGCGGATCATCACCATCAAGCTGCGCAAAACAAGTTTCACACGCTGTTTCACCTAACCAGGGATCGACCATGGCTAGGTAGGGAGGGATAAACATCGACCAGCTACGCTGCAAATAATTGCGCGGGTCGGAGCTACCGTCACCGACCAGAATGACGGCTTCCGGTGCGGGCGACCAGGTAGCAGCAGCGTAGCGCAAGAAGGAGCGGATCGCATTAGGGTCAGGCTCACCGTTGCTCCAACCGGCGTACAGATCTTCGACAGCGATGGCGACTGCCGGCCAGCCCTGCGCCTGACGGTGGGCAAGTAATGGTGTGAGCTCGTTTAGAAAGTTGCGGGGAGCAATATAAACTGCACGTGCCCCGCGAGGCGTAGTCAGATCAACTGGTTGATGGCGCGTAACTGTCGGTTCATTATGCAGAGTACCAGTACCGGTCACCAAATACCGACGCGGCGCAGGAGCATCATCGGCAAAGATCGAGCCACTAAAACTGAGCCGAACTGGTTGGGTTGGATCGCTCACATCGTATACATCAACACCTTCAGGTGCACCAGTGAGCGGATAGGCGAAGCGCCCGGTTTGACCGATGAAGATCCCACCCCGAGCCGAGAAGTTGAGTTGGGCAGGAGCAGTAAATTCTACCCGGTCTAGGTACACGCGATCGACTAACGTCACAGGATCAAGGGTCAATGTCAAGGCTCTAGTTGGCGCGGGCAGAGTCAGAGTCGGGCGATACATACCAGCACCGCTCCACTCGAGCACTGTACTCCAATTATCATCAGCCACCACGCGGAGGCGGTGAGCACCACTGTGTTTAACCAGGGTCGCTAGTTCGAGGGTAACGGTCATGGGGCCAACGGCAGCCAACGGCAGCCACGAAGACAGGGTAATCGTTGTCGAGACTGGCATCCCCGCTGCTGCATCAAGCTGATGGCTAAAAAAGTGGTCACCATCAGCCCCAGCGAGGGTGGATTCGTAAATGGTAGGTGGCGTCGCCGACCAGGTGCCCGTAACCTGAATGACACCTGTCTGATCAGCGGCTTGCGGTTGAGCAGTGCGAACAGCAATAGTAAAGGGAGCGCTTGTTGGTTCCACTGTCAGCCAATAGCGATCGATGGCCGACCAGCGATTACCAGCAGGCGGCGCATAAAAACGGATTGCAGAGATCGTGGTGCCACTGCCAACCAGTTCGATCGGCACGATTTGATCGTAGCGCTGCAGACGCAACCGACCAGGAGCAATACTATTGAGGTCAAGACCGAGGGTACGCAAAGTATCAGCGCTGATCTGCTGAATCCCCTCGGCGGCAACATCGATAACCCACGCTTCACGAGCAGCCAGCGGATGCGGCGCTGGAACGCTCGTCAAGCTGGGAGCAGGCACTGGCGGCAGCGGCGTGAGCGTTGCGCCAGCGATACGGGCCACGAGATGCAGAGCAAGTCGAGGTTCGCCGTCAGCCAGATACCACGGCGACACTTCGTACAAAGCAATACGAACGCCACGCTGCCATCCCTCTGCGAGCAGTCGTAACGGGGCAGATGGAGGAGCGGGAATAAAAGCGGGTAATGGGGGACGGTTCTCACCGGCCAGGGTTATGACTGGCAACGTTGAGATGGGCGGTGGTTGCATCAATGCCCGATCTTCAAGCAGACGAATTTCGGGAGTAGCGGTTGCACCTGGAGCGAGGTATAACACAAACCGCTGTGCTGCCAGCTCGCCATGCCCATACCAGCGCACTTCCACTCCGCCGGGGAAGGGTAATAATTCCAGATTGGAGTGTGGTTGCGCCGACGATGCCGGCACAACCGTAGCAAGTCCAGCGACAAGTGTAATCACGATGAAGAAGAGTCGCCGCATACAGGAATGTCACTTACAAAGCCGAACGACGGAGGAAGAATCCACCGAGCCCGATGGCAATCAAGGCTATGCCAAGTAGCGTGAGTAGGAAATGGGCTGCACCACCGGCCGTGCGTGGCAAGACTGCCGGCAACACCATCTCTAGTTTAACACTGCTGATATTGTTAATAGTGGTAATCTCGGTATTGCTAGTACTAACTTGGGCCGTATTCACGCCCTCAGGCGATGCAATTACCAACGCCGTCACCTGAACGACGATCGTCTCATTAGGACCCAAGGTAGCGGCTTTCACTACTACCTGCTTTCCAACCACACTGACTTCACCCGCAGTAGTAGTCACACCAGTCAGAGACAGAAACGTAGGCAGATCGTCGGTGAGGATAACATCATTGGCCGGAGCAAATCCGATATTACGCACCTCTAGGGTGTAGACGACCTGATCACCAACCTGCACTGCTGTTGGCTGCACCGATTTGCGCAAGGCCAGATCGGGCAGTGATGGCTGAAGAATGACGGCACTAGAGTTGTTATTGGTCGTGACCTCGGAATTGGTTGCGCTCACGACCGCTATATTTTGGTTATCCGGCGGCAAAGGCAACGCAACCACCTCAGCTTGAATGGTAACTGTTACCGTATCGCCGACATTGACTACTGGCAGACTGACGATCACCGCGACACCACTAATCTGAACTGCACCGACTGAAGATCGAGCTTCGATCAGACGCAGGAATGCCGGTAACTGATCGGTGATGGTCACATCGAAAGCAGGTGCGCCACCGTTATTGGCGAGCGTCAGGGTATAGACGACCTGATCACCCACCTGCGCCACCGTCGGCGCTACCGACTTGGTCAACACCAGATCGGGCAAAGCTCCTGGCGCGCCTGGCGGAAGCTGTGGAGTCGGTATACCTGTATTGGGGGGCGCCACCGGTGTCACTGTACTCGTCGGTGTGACCGTGCTCGTCGGACCCACCGCCGTCGCCGTGCTCGTCGGTGTCGCCGTGCTCGTCGGTGTGACCGTGCTCGTCGATGTCGCCGTGCTCGTCGGTGTGACCGTGCTCGTCGGTGTGACCGTGCTCGTCGGTGTCGCCGTGCTCGTCGGTGTGACCGTGCTCGTCGATCCCACCGCTGTGGCGGTGTTGGTTGGCACCACTGCCGTCGCCGTATTGGTTGGAGTGCGGGTAGGCGGTTCAGCAGTTGATGTTTCCGTAATGCTCAGCGGTGGCGCAGCATCAACCATAATTGGCGGCGTTGAGAACCCCACCGCGAACAGGATGACACCACCGACGATAATGGAGAAGATACGCCAGATAACGTGTCTCATGCGTTTGTTACTCCGCTAGCGCCCGATCAATGGGATGTAGTAGCGATGTTGCTGACTTATCGTACCATATGAGCGTAACGGGCCATATTCGTTGAGACGGCCAGTGGTCTCAATTTCTACTAACCAATACGAATATCCTACGCCGGGTTGCACAGTACGATCGACAAAACTGTAGCTGGCACTGCTAGTTGCGCTTCCCCGCGCTGGAATGGGGATCAGAGTCAATTGCTGAGCCTGATCACGCGTTGTCAGCGAGCGGTAAATCAGGAACCCACCAGTATTGATCTCAGCCCCAGTCGTCCAACGAATCTCTTGACCATCGTTGACCGGCACCAATCGGAACTCGGTCAAGGTAATCGCAGTCGGCGGCGACTCCGGCGGTGGCGTTCGTAACCGAGTGGCATCGGCGGGAGTCGTAGTAGTCGGATCGTCGCTTGGGGTTGAAGAGACATTCGACCCGCTAGCAGTGGCCTGATTGACTATTTCAGTCACGCTTGAAGGCAAGGGTGTATTGACCTGCACACGGAAGACTACCGTTAGATTATCATTCACTGCCAGCGAGACCAGCGTTACTTCAACACTTGTATCACCAACGTTATTCCCCCGTACCACGACTGCGCTAGCAGGTGTAGCAGTGACACTGCCTACAATTAATGTTGTGTTGGGATCGAGGTTGTCGACCAGTTGTAGCAGCATTGCGGTGTCTGGTCCAGTGTTGGTTAGAACAACAGTGTATTCGATGATGTCGCCAGAACCGGCGAAACCATCACTATTATTGTCAACTGTAATCGTCGCCTGTTTCGTTACTTGGACTCCAGTTGGGCCTGGAATGAAGGTGTCATCACTCGCCGTCACTGCTGGCCGCGCCTGACCCGCACTGTCGGTGTAGGTCAGCGTTGCCGTGTTGGTTAGGGTGGCGGGTCCACTCGCCGTCACGACCACACTCACGCTCACGCTGCCACTCGCGCCTGCCGCCAGCGGGTCACTCAGCACGAAGCTCACTACCCCACCACTCGCGGTACACGTCCCGGCTAACACCCCCAGACTGCAACTCTGGTAACTCACCCCCGCAGGCAACGTGTCGCTCAGGGTCACATTCCGCGCCTCCCCCACCCCCGTATTGGTGAAACTCAGCGTGTAGGTCAACACCTGCCCCGGCGCCGTTACCGTCGCCCCGTCGCTCTTGCTCAACACTAGCTGGGGTTGGGCTGGCACTACCGTCTCATCACTCGCCGTCACTGCTGGCCGCGCCTGGCCCGCACTGTCGGTGTAGGTCAGCGTTGCCGTGTTGGTTAGGGTGGCGGGTCCACTCGCCGTCACGACCACACTCACGCTCACGCTACCACTCGCGCCTGCCGCCAGCGGGTCGCTCAGCTCGAAGCTCACTACCCCACCACTCGCGGTACACGTCCCGGCTAACACCCCCAGACTGCAACTCTGGTAACTCACCCCCGCAGGCAACGTGTCGCTCAATATCACATTCCGCACCTCCCCCACCCCCGTATTGGTGAAACTCAGCGTGTAGGTCAACACCTGCCCCGGCGCTGTTACCGTCTCCCCGTCGCTCTTGCTCAACACTAGCTGGGGTTGGGGCGGAATCGTATTGGAGTCACTGGCTTGCTGCTGGGGATACGGATTACCGAGCTGATCACGGTAGTCAAGCGTTGCTGTATTAGTCAATGTACCTGTTGCGTCATCGTTCACTTGAACCGTCAGCAAAACGCTACCGCTCGTGCCTGCGGCAATTGGGCCGGGGAGGGTAAACGTGACAATGCCACCACTATGACTGCAACTACCGGGCCATCCGTTCAGGCTACAACTAAGAAACGTTGTCGAAGGTGGCAGCGTATCAGTAATGGTCACATTGAAGGCTGCACCGGGAGGATCGCGAGTAAGATTAGCCTGATTCGTAAAGGTGAGAGCATACGTCAAGACCTGGCCGGGTGCAGTAAGATCTACACCATCGTCCTTCGCAATCGTCATGTCTGGTTGCGGAGGTGGATCGATAAACGACAGAACGCCAGTCTGTCCTTCCTGAATGAACTGATTATTATTGTTAATACACGTCACAATCCGCCACCAACCCGGCGCAGGGTTGATAATCGTGTCACCGCCACGCGTTGTACCAGTACCACCATTCCAGACCGCGTTCCCCGACCGAGTCCCAGCTGTACCGATGAGAGCACCTGGTGCATAATACGTGACAGACCCACTGCTATCCATATCAAAATTGTGAAACGTGACACTGGTCTGACCAGGAGTGACATATTGATGGAGGGTCAGACAAGGACTACTCGCTGCGTCGTGCTGGTACGAGGTACTAGCTAAACCGATCACTAACTCATCACCAGTTCCGGGCAATCCATCAGGATTGCTATAATCTGGCGGCGGCGGGGTGGTTGGATCATTGTCATCGTCGATACCGAAGCGCAGTCGCCAGCTATTGTCGGCCGTACCGCCAGTCTCGGCACGCAATATATAGGTGCCGCAGCCTACCGGTGAGCTTATCGTGTACAATCGTGTCCAATTCGGCCCAATCGTGTTGGGATTATAGGTTTGTTGAAATAACGAGCCAGATGCGTTGGGCAATGGTTGAGTCGGTGGATTTAGCGGCGTGCCAGGAGCATATACTTCAAACCTTGTTACACCGATGGAAGTAATTTCATCACTCACGCCACTACCAGCAGTCGTATTTAAATCGGGATGGAACAAGTCGATATGCACTGGATTGTTGGGATCCCAGCCACACGGGATGTGTAGTGTGAAGTAGTGAAAGCCGTTGCCAGCGCCGGTATTCGTGTACCAGTCACCGATCGACAACGACCGGGAAGAGCTGGAAGTCTGGATGTAGAAGGGTGAACCGCTAGGCGGCAATTCAACAGCATTGACCACAGAAAAGATTGGCAATGTGAAGGCTGCCACCCAAAAGAGCAGCATCAGGGCAACAATCCGACGTTGCATAGTTTTTCTCCGTTGTCGGCCCCCGAAGACAAAGTTTCTGAAGGGGTTATTGACAGAGGATAGGCATAACATTCTTACTCGATTATAGGGCATTTTGTCTAGAATGCCAATATTTATTACAAGAGATAGGAACATTTTTGGCAACACAATCCTCCGACCATCACATTTAGTTAAAAATAGTTTGTTAATTTTTGTTCATTCTGTTGATGTAAATAGTTTAATCTTAATACAATGGGAGTAATTACCGTGTCAATCATTGCTACTCGTCATGGTCCACTCCACTATTTGACAGTCGGCAACGGTCCGCCTTTTATCCTGCTCCATGGCAACACTTACAGCGCCGCCACCCAGGTGCGCCTAGCGCAGCGATTTGCAAACCAATTCACCGTCTATTCCTTCGACCTCCTTGGACATGGCAGCTCAGCGCGTCCACCTGATCTCTTTACTGTCCGTTATTTTCAGATACAGGGCGAAGCTATCGCCGACGCGCTGACCGGCCTGTTCCATCAGCCAGTACCGGTATTTGGCATGAGTGCTGGCGGAATCAGTGCACTCAACGCCATCTGCATCTGCCCCGAACTGATTGCGGCATTAATCCTCGATGGCGTCTTTGCCCGAGTCACGGCAGCCACCTATCAGGCCCATCGCCAAGCAACGGCGAGTATGTCACCCAGCTGGCATCGCTACATGGCTACTCAACACGGTGCTGATTGGTGGCCGATCCTCAATGCTGGAGTTGAAGCAGTGATCGAGCAGTTGGCAGCGCAGGAGGCGCTAGTCACGCCCTGCCTTGAGCAGATTAGGGTACCAACTATTATCTTCCACGGCGGTAAGGACCCATTCGTGCCGGATGAGCAAGTGCGGGCAATTGCAACGGCCATTCGCGGTGCACGGATCGTGTACGAGCCAGAGGCTGGACATCTTATCGCTTGGCGTAATCCCGATGCTTTTCGCACCCGCGTAGGCCGATTTTTAGCTGAGCATGGCTTGTTGGGGGATAGTAGATAGAAGCTTTAGGCCAGCGTAAGCACAGATAAGCACAGATGGGAACGCGCAGCCAAAATTGGCTCGGCGTTCCTAACTCTTCCAAAATCGGCAAGAGCGTGATTGGATTAAAAAATTGTCATTCTGGCTTACAACTGATCACCATTTCGTCCTTTACGCATTATGATGCTCTTATCATGATGGGCAGCTACGAGCACGAGCATCTAGATGTGCCGGTCACACATCACCAAGTTGCTTCCACACTGGGGTACGAGCCACGAGTACGCGACTAGACTAGATGTACCAATATCACCACTGACCCTGAAGCTGGCGTAAAAGTGCTGTACGAGCCGCAATTCTGAGGCAGCCTGAACCACCAGGAATCCAGCTTTCGTATCCCGTTGCCACCGGCCAGAGCATCCGCGCTGCACTCACCGAACTTGACCGGCACGCCGAACCTGATGTCCAGTTTTGCGCTTTCACAGTAGCAACAATGAAGACAGCGCCGAGAGTGTTTATCAAATAAGATTACCTACGACACACGCTTGTCTACAGGCCACAGGGTTGTAGCCGGTCCTACCCTCAGCTTGCCTACGCTGCTCAAGTGCCTGCGCGCTATTCACACCGATTGTCTTCCCTAGCTCGTTAACTCTTGCCATGCTGACGACCTTTCGCTAAGCTTTAGCGCAAGCTCTTCATCAGTTTGTCATTGCTGCCGTATGTCGCCGATATCCTGCCGTTACCGACAGCTGTCACATCCATATATCCCTTGTCACGAGCAGCTGGTATTGGCTATCGATTTCTACAATTTGCCAGCCATCTCAAATCGTGGCATACTGCCGCCATGAACGAGCTGTCACATCGCCTTGGGACCAGATTGAACGTGTTGGGCGCCGATCTGGTATTCTGGCGCCACAGGGGCGATCTGGGCCGTTAGTTGTTACGTAAAAACTACGCTGTGAAGCGATACTAAGGAGCGTCTATGTCGCTGTTGCCGACCGCAACCGTCGCCACAATTGCCCGCCATGTAGGTCAGCAGGTAACGCTGGCCGGATGGGTATATCACAAAACTGAAAAGGGGAAGTTGATCTTTATTCTGCTGCGAGATGGCAGTGGCACAATTCAATGCGTGACGTTTAAGAATAATGTGAGCGAGGCCACATTTGCTGCAGCGCAGGCGTTAACTCAGGAAAGTTCGTGTCGGATCACGGGCAGTGTGCGAGCTGATGAGCGAGCGCCAGGAGGGTATGAGCTGGATGTAACCGAGATTGAGGTGATTGGTACCAGCCACGAATACCCAATTACGCCGAAAGAACATGGCGTTGAGTTCTTGATGGGGCATCGCCACCTATGGGTGCGCTCGGCCAAACAGCGCGCAATCTTGCGGATTCGGGCCGAAGTGATCGCTGCGGCACAGGAGTGGCTGAATGAGCAGGGATTTGTACGTTTCGACACTCCTATTCTCACAGCGACTGCTGCTGAGGGCACAACCAATTTGTTTGCGACCGACTATTTTGATCTAGGTAAGGCCTATCTGGCACAAACTGGGCAGCTCTATGTCGAAGCAGGGATGATGGCGTTTGGTCGGGTATACTGCTTTGGCCCTACCTTTCGAGCTGAGAAGAGCAAGACACGTCGCCACCTAACCGAATTCTGGATGATTGAGCCAGAGGTGGCATTCGCCGACCACGAAGATAATATGCGACTACAAGAGCAGTTTGTTAGTGCGATTGTAGCGCGCGTTCTCGAGCGACGACGCGAGGATCTCAAGGTGCTTGAACGTGATACGAGTCTGCTCGAACGGGTCGCACCGCCGTTCCCGCGAATCACGTATGACCAAGCGCTCGAATTGATCGCTCACCATCAAGGTGAAGTTGAAGACGCCAATCCGCTCCCATGGGGCGAAGATTTTGGTGCACCACACGAGACCTTGATCGCCTCGAAGTTTGACCGTCCGGTCTTTGTCGAACGCTTTCCTTCAGCAGTGAAGGCGTTCTATATGCAGCCCGATCCCAAACGGCCCGAAGTAGCGCTATGCGCCGACTTGCTAGCCCCAGAGGGCTACGGCGAAATCATCGGCGGTTCGCAGCGGATCCACGATCTGAACTTGCTCGAACAGCGTCTCCAGGAACACGGCCTGCGCCGCGAAGACTATGAGTGGTACCTAGATCTGCGTCGCTACGGGACCGTGCCGCACAGCGGCTTTGGTATGGGAATTGAGCGCGTCGTGGCTTGGATCACTGGCACTCGCCACATCCGCGAGACAATTCCCTTCCCTCGGCAGTTGTACCGGATCTATCCATAAGGCAACCAGCGGGAAACGCAACAAGCATGGGGGAGTATCGATGGCAACAGCTACGCTCCCCCTATTCCCCCCTGCGCCTGATCACCGCACCAAAGTGCGGCGAAGCCGTTCAATCGCCTGCTGAGCCGTGGTCAGGTAGACGGTATAGACACTCGCCCGATTGAAGACGAGTGGGGTGGCGACTCCGATAGCTAGCAGCGCTGGCAGCCAGAAGAAGATGAAGAACTGGGCCAGCCAGGCACAAACCAAGCCACCACCCACCAAGGTGTTGAGCAGGGCAGTGCTACCGCGATGGGTGTAGCTCGTTCCCATTAGCTCGCGCAGGTTGGCGATCAGTAGCAGTAGACCAGCGAATGCGCTAAAGTGCATTGTCAGGCCGATGCTGAAGAAGCGCAACAGAAGATACATTAGCAGCCCAACGACAATCACGCCCAGAATGACCAGGTAGATCGGCTTGACAGGATAGCCGCCGATCAATACATATGTCTGGCGCGAGCCATTACCATTGTTTCCGTACATTGTCTTGTCCCTTCGCTTGATCACGCTACTATTCGCTTCCTGCCAGTACGACGCTGCGATACGGGCAAAAGTTGCACGTGCCAGTTATGACAACCGACTTGATCCAGATACACACCACGCACTGATCGTCTAGACCGCCTGCACTTCAGCGTAACCAGTCGATGCGAACAGCGCTCGTGCCAGTGGCAGATAGGCCGTCGCACGACGCACGTAGTCGCGCGCGGTGGGATTGGCTCGGATCGCCATCGGATCGACCAATCCCTGGTTGTGCCAGGCAGCCAAGGTACGCCACGAGATCGGCTGGCCTTCAAGAGCCGCGCGGATGATGCCGCGCTCTAGGTTAGCGGCGAGATAGTTGATGGCTAGCTCGTCGCAGCTGATTTCGACGGTAAGAGCGGCAAACAGTTCAGCCTGCGTGCGATAACGGGCCAGATCGATCTGGCTTCCGGTAACGTGTAACGGAGTCTTTAGCACACGCCCATCGGCCAGCGGGATCTCACCAGCCAGAATCTCTGCTGCCACTGAAGGTCGTAAGTTGGCAGGCCAAACGCTGAAGTTCATTCCCAAACCGCTCAGATTGGCGCGTTGTTGAGCAAGCTGGTACAGCGGCGTGACCAGGCGCAACGGTGGCGCCAGCTCTTCCGCCCACCCAAAGTTCTCGTTATAGAGGATTGTCGCTATAACGACGGCAAATTCTTCATCGCTCATGCCCGACAGCTGAGGACGATTGTGTTGTGCTGCTGCAGCTAGGATGACATCGCGCAGGCGGTGCATCCGAGCCGCAAATTCGGGACGCACGTAGGCTTCGATCGTTGGGCCAGATCGGGAGTGGGGCGCTGGCCGCGCAGCACGCGCTGCCGAAGGCGATGTTGCCAAGTGCATCACAGGTACTGAATGATCGACGCTGATTAGGCAGAACGCAATGACGAGCAGCAGAAAGCGGCGCATAGGCGTTGCCGGGAAGAATGCACTGCATGCAGCTGTGCTGGAGCAATTCGGCTCTGCCTCTTATATAAGCGAGCGCAGACTTGGGATCAAGCGACTGCAGACCGAAGTTACTGAAATTACTGGCCCGGACCGACGCGAGCCGTGGTCTGCTTCGGTTGCAACACTAATAGTACTGCCACCACCAAGCAGCCGAGGGTGAGCAGTGCCATCAGCTTCATCAGCGGGGTAAAAAAATCAAGCAGTCCGATCGAACCAAAGGCAATGCTCAGCACGTAATAGCAGGCCACGACCTGCCGCTGATTCAGTCCCAGATCAAGTAGGCGGTGATGGAGATGGTCACGTCCAGCTTGAGCCGCCGACTGTCCGCGTAGCACGCGCGTGAGAATGAGCCATGCCATATCGACGATCGGTACGCCCAGCACTAGCAAGACAGTCGCCAGCTTAGCACCACCGATGATCGCGCAGACAGCCAGGGTGTAACCGATGGTCATCGCCCCCACATCACCCATAAAGATACGGGCCGGATGGGTATTATAGATAAGAAACGCGGCACACGCGCCACTTAGCGCCAGCGGCAGCAGCGCTACAGTTAACTGCGGCGGATCGAGCGTAAGCGTATGCAAGGCCAGCACCATACCGGCAATTAGCGTCACCCCGGCTGCCAAACCGTCGAGACCATCGATCCAGTTCACCATATTCTGGATCCCAACGATCCAGAAAATAGTAGCTACAATTGCCAGCCACGGACTCAGGTTGTGGAGGTGCACCTGCTCGACAAAGGGAAAATTGAAGGCAGTGAGAATGATCCCGCGCGCTTCGGTGGGTTGGCCGAGTGCATCGGGGTAGAGGGTATGATCCCACAGATAAGGACCAACAGCAACCAGAGCGGCGATGATATGAACAACGAGCCGCGGCATAGCAGGCAGATCGTAAAGATCGTCAATGAGGCTAACGAAGGCAATAATGGCGATCCCCACCAGGAGTAGCCCAATGCGTAGGTGCTCGAAGGGCGAGCGGCGCAGCGCCGGATCAAGAGTCTCGAATACAAGCGTTGCCAGCAACGCCGCCACTAGTCCAGCGATCATCGCCAGGCCACCTACGACTGGCGTCGGCTTGCGGTGCACGTGGCGCGGACCAGGTCTGGCAACCCATCCTTCACGGTGAGCCAGCTGGATCAGAGGCGGTATGAGCAGCGCCGTGACAACAAAGGCGATGAGCGGCGCTCCGGCAATGACGACCAGCGTAATAGACATGCTTTCGTTGCTCTCGCCTAATGCGCGATTCCCCGGCAATAGTGGTCATCAGCAGCGCAGACGTTACATGTCGGTTGCAGCAGCTTTGCTTCGGGCAGCCATAAAGAACTCATTACCGCGGCAGGTCAGCCGGTACCGAACTGCCGATCGCCGGCATCGCCCAGACCGGGCACGATGTAGCCGCGTTCATTGAGATGACTATCAATCGCTGCCAGATGGATCGCTACATCAGGATGAGCTGCGCTGAGCGCACGCACTCCTTCCGGTGCAGCGATTAAGCCGAGAAACTTGATGCGTTGTGCCCCCCACTGCTTAAGAATGTCCACTGCGGCCACTGCCGACCCACCAGTAGCTAGCATCGGATCGACGACAATTGTCAGATCGATATCGGGTTTACTAGGCAGCTTGTTGTAATAGGTGACTGGCTGGAGTGTCTCGTGATCGCGGTAGAGGCCAAGATGCCAGACATGAACCGTGGGGAGAATATCGACGATCGCTTCCGCCATGCCCAAACCGGCGCGCAAGATCGGAATAATGCCGATTCGCTCGGCCACCTCGTACCCAGCACACAGAGCCAGCGGCGTTTCAACCGTCAACGGAGAAAGGGCCAGGTCTTGCGTCGCTTCGTAAAACAGCAACTGCGCAATTTCGCGCACCAGCTCGCGAAACTTTTTCGGTTCCGTCCATTTGCTGCGGAGCAACGCCAGTTTGTGCTGCACCAATGGATGACGTGAAACAAACACCTGCGACGACATGGTCAATTCCTGTGCTAAACAGCTCTGGTGAAGACGCGCGAGAATACACTTAGACAGGAGGATCGGCCATAGATAGCGCCGTTCAGCCGCACCCTACCTACCCTGTATCACATTTGCGGCTCATTGCCGCTTCAGGCGCGTTCGAGCTTGTAACCCACACCGCGCACCGTTACGATCAGCTTTGGCTTGGACGGCTCAATCTCAACCTTTTCGCGTAACCGGCGCACACAAACATCGACCAAATTGGTTTCGCCAACGTATTCGTAGCCCCAGACCTCGCGGTACAGTACCTCGCGAGTAAAGACCTGACCGGCATTGGCCGCAAGGAAATAGAGCAATTCAAACTCCATCGGTGTCAGTTTGACCTCAGCTCCGCGTACTGACACGCGATGAGCAATGGCATCGATGATCAGATCGCCGACCTGGACGAACGTAGGGGCAGTTCGGGCCTTTTGCATATCTACCCGGCGCAAAATAGCCTCGACACGGGCCACGAACTCAGCGACTTTAAAGGGCTTGGTGATGTACTCATCAGCGCCGCGTCGGAAGCCCTGCACCACATCATCGGTGCCATCGCGAGCAGTAATAATCACGATTGGCACATCGCTCTTGGCACGGATCCGTTCGCAGGCATCGAAACCATCAACGAACGGCATCATCACATCGAGGAAGACGAGGTCGAACTGCTCGCGGTCGAAAGCCTCCAACGCCTCCAGACCATTGGCAACCACGACCGTCTCGTACTGTTGCGCAGGAAGTGCCGTTTGGATCAGGCGACCGATGGACGGATCATCATCGGCCACCAAGATCCGGCGCTTCGGCGGTGGCTGGTCAGCAGTGCGTTGAGATGTGCGATGAAACAACGGCATACGTTTTGTTCATCCGCGCCAGATGACGTTTACCATTCCGCAGATTGTCGCACTGTCGATCAAGCAAATCGATCAGCTGCGCAATCCGCCGCTGATTGCCAATTATACAGCCTCGTCTAAGCGACGGCGGTACTCAGCGCGTGGAACCAGAATCGGGCGACCACGACCCTGGATCACTTCCGCATTCACGATACAACGCCCGATATGCTCTTGCGAAGGGAGCTCGAACATCACGTCGAGCAACACCTCTTCGACGATGCTGCGGAGGGCGCGGGCGCCAGTGCGGGCGCTCATCGCCCGATCCACGATTGCCTCAAGGCTATCGGGGGTAAACTCCAGCTCGCAATGGTCAAGTGCGAACAGCTTTTGATACTGCTTGATAATCGCGTTGCGCGGCTCAGTCAAGATGCGCAGCATTGCCTCGCGGCTGAGCGGATCGAGTGTCACCACCACTGGCAGACGACCGACGAACTCGGGAATGAAGCCAAAGTGCATCAAATCATCAGGCGTAATCTGTGCCAGCAAAGCACCCTCTTCATCAACCGGCTTAACCGGATTGCTACCGAAGCCAATCAACTGCTTCCCGCGCAGCCGTTTCGCGATGATATTCGTAATACCTTCAAATGCACCGCCGCAGATGAAGAGCACGTTGGTCGTATCGAACGGAATATACTCCTGCTGGGGATGTTTGCGGCCCGGCAACGGCGGCACATGGGCAACACCACCCTCGAGGATCTTGAGCAGTGCCTGCTGCACACCTTCACCAGACACATCGCGTGTAATCGACGGATTATCCGACTTGCGGGCAATTTTATCGATCTCGTCGATATAGATAATCCCAGTCTGCGCCCGCTCGACATCACCATCGGCAGCCTGAATGAGGCGCAGGAGGATATTCTCTACATCTTCCCCGACATAGCCAGCCTCGGTCAACGCCGTTGCGTCGGCGATCGCAAACGGCACATCGAGGATGCGGGCCATCGTCTGAGCCAGCAACGTCTTACCACTGCCGGTCGGCCCAATCAGCAGGATATTGCTCTTGCTAATCTCGACATCATCGATCCGAGCACCGGCCCGCACCCGCTTGTAGTGGTTGTACACAGCTACTGCCAGTGCCACTTTTGCCCGATCCTGCCCGATCACATACTGATCGAGCTTTTCGCGCAGCTTACGCGGGGTTGGCAGACGCACAGGGCCGGTCGACGACGCGCGCCGTGCAGTCGGCGTCTTCTGATCACTCTCTTCAGCGATGATAGCACTACACAGCGCTACACACTCATCGCAGATGAAGACGTTGCCAGGACCAGCGATGAGACGCTGCACTTCATCTTGTCCGCGCCCGCAGAACGAGCAGGCATACGGATCACGGCCGGAATTGCGGGTACGAGTCATGGGGAATTCTCCAGACGAGCGGGCGAGCGCGGATTATCGCGCTTGCCCGAACGTCATTACTTCTTGTTGTCCTCGCGGATGAGGATTTCGTCAATAATACCGTACTCCTTTGCCTGTTCAGGAGTCATGAACAGGTCACGGTCGAAATCTTTGGCGATGCGCTCGATCGGCTGACCGGTATCTTTGGCCAGCAATTCACGCACCAATTGTTGTAGGCGCAGCAACTCGCGCGCCATAATCTCGACATCGGGGGCATAGCCGCGAGCGCCACCGCCTGCCGGATGCATGTGAATGGTTGAGTGGGGCAGGCTATAGCGCTTACCTTTGGCGCCGCCAGCCAGGATCGGTGTCGCCATACTGCCAGCCATACCGACGCAGACCGTCGCCACATCGGGGCGAATGTGGTGCATCGTGTCGTAGATACCGAGGCCAGCAGTGACCGATCCGCCAGGGCTGTTGATGTAGAGCCAGATGTCGCGATCAGGGTCTTCGCTCTCAAGGAACAACAACTGGGCAACGATCAGATTAGCAATCTGATCATCGATCGGCGTGCCCAGGATCACAATCCGCTCTTTTAGCAAACGCGAATAGATATCGAACGCGCGTTCGCCGCGGCTCGTACTCTCAACCACCATCGGGATGAGTAATTCTGGCCGCTGCGAAAGCCATTCTGGGCTCGGCATGCTACGCCAATCGTAGCTAGAGCGAGTTGACCAAATCATATCGTTCTCCTCATGCATTATCAGTTGAGCGGCTGGATGGATCCTCCGCCGACGCTGGTTCGGTAGCAGTTGCCGTTGCCGACGACGTGTCGTTCAACTCGCCGCGCGCAATCTCGGCCAAGCGAGCGCGCAATTTTTTGTCGAGAACGACATTCGCCACCGAGGAGCGCAACTGGGTTTGCAGCATCTCGCGTAACTGCGGGCGGCGATCTTCGTCGTAGCTGGTTAGAATTTGCTCAATCTCAGCTTCGATTTCCGCGTCGTTAACGGCCAGCCCTTCCCGCTTGATCACCTCGCTTAATGCGAGTGTTACTTTCGTCTGCTTTTCGGCTTCGGGCAACAATTCCTCTACGGCCTGATCGTGGGTAATGCCACGATGCTGCAACACCTGTTCGAGAGTAATGCCATAGCGTGCAAACTGCTGCTCTTGGTCGTGCAACATCGAGTGGGCCAGCTCACGGATCATCACCTCAGGAATATCGAAGCTGGTCTGCTCGATCAGTTGCTCGAGGTAGGCATTGAGCAGCGCTTGCTCGGCCCGACGCCGCTCGGACTCTTCCAGATCGGCGCGCACCTTTGCCTTTAGCTCATCAAGCGTACCAGTGAAGTTTTCAAGCGCTGGTAGCTCTTCCCAGGCAGGCACGATCCGGCGCTGAATCCCCAGTACCTCGACCTTGAACGTCACCTTCTTGCCGCGGATCGACTCCTCGGCGTGGTCATCGGGCATTACGGCGACAATCTCTTTCTTTTCGCCTACATTCATCCCGATCAGACCCTGATAAAGTTCGTCAACCAGCCGGTTCGGTTCCAGATCAAGGTACTCTTCTGAGCCTTCTTCCTCGGCCTCATCACTTGCGGTTTCGGCATCAGATTCAGCGCTCGTTGCTGCTTGGGCGGTAGCGGTTTCAGTGGCCGTACCGGCAGCTTCCTCAGCGTCGGTAGCTGTTTCGCCATCACCCTCGACCCGGGTAATTAGCTTAACCTGCACGCGATCACCTTGCTGCGCCGGGCGCGGTTCGTCCAGCTCTTGCAGGGAGACATGCTTTTCACGCAGCCGCTCAAGCTCAAGCTCGACCATTTCGTCGGTTACCGGCTCGACCTGAAACGGCACGCGAATGCTGCGGTAATCAGGAAGCGTCACCGTCGGCGGCACTGGCACATTGACGGTAAAGACGAATGGTTCGAGTGAGTCAATCCGTTCGAGGGTTGGCGGGCCGATAACTTCAATTCGCTCTTGCTGAATCGCCCGCTTGTACGCGTTGTTGATCAGTTCTTCAGTGGCCTCTTCGATCAGTGCAGCACGTCCGAAAGTGCGTTCAATAATAAAGCGGGGCGCTTTGCCAGGACGAAAGCCATGAATCGGAAACTTCTGCGACAGACGGCGCGCCGCCTGATCGAGGCCGCGCTCGAACTGTTCCTGATCGATTTCAATCTGCAATGAGATGAGACTCTTTGGCAGTTTCGCGGTCGTAACTTTCACGGTGGTATCCTTAACACAAATCACTTTGCGCAGCAAGCAGGGCGCAGAATATTGCCAAGGCGCACACACGCCAGCGCGCCGTATGTTGCATTATAGCACGTCTGACTGCGGTATGCGAAGCAGTATGGCATCAGCCAATGCGGCCCAACCGACGGGCCACGCGCTGAAGGAGCACGCGTAACTGGCGATACCCTATCTGACGGGTCGCCTCATTAAGCGGCACCCATGCCGCGGCCCGTATCCCTTCCGCCAAAGCTGGTACTGGCGGTTCGGGTGCCGCGCTGGCGAGAAAGAAGGTAACCTGCTTGTCGCGCCAGCGTCCACGCCGATACACTGGGTATGTCACTCGATCGAGTCGCTCAGCTATTGTGCAGTGGATACCTGTCTCTTCGGCCACCTCGCGCACTGCCGCCTGTTCATCGGTTTCGCCATCATCAACATGGCCTTTGGGCAGCGTCCAGACGCCTTGCTGATCTTGAATCAACAAGACAAGATGCTGGCCCCTAGGATCACGAGCCAGCACAACGCAACCGGCAGCGCGAATTGGTGTCTCCGTCATATGTCCTCAAAGACCGAAGAGCCGGCCAATAGCTGACTCGATTTCTACCCACCACCGAGCCATTGGGGTGGCATTAGCCTGTTGCGAAATCCATTCTAGCCGACCAGTAGCCAGCAACAGCCCCATAGCAACCATCAGGGCACCGCTGAGCAAGCTGGTGGTATGAAAGAAGAATTCGCGTCCAAACAGATTAACGGTAAAACCACGCCCGCGCAACACGTTCCAGGCCCGCGAACCAGTGCCTAGGCGTTGGAAGAAGGTGGAGATGAGAATGAGCGGCAAGCCCAATCCCAGTGAATAGATAAACGCCAGGACAGCACCTTGAATAATGGCAATATCGCTGGTGGCGGCCAGGAGCGTCAACAGTGCACCGAGGATCGGCCCGACGCATGCCGTCCAACCTAGGGCAAAGGTCGCACCGTAGAGGTACGAACCAGCAAAGGTGGCCGCTGGACGCTCTTGCAGTTGCGGCCCCGCAAAGCCTTTGCCAAACATGCCCATTAAGCCGAAGCCAATGATGATGAGGCCGCCCCAGAAGGTAAGCGCGCTGCGGTTAGCGAAGAGCAAGCCACTCAGTGCGGTTGCGCTTGCGCCGAGCAGCGTCATCGTGGTGGCCAGACCGAGAAAGAAGGCGATCCCCATCACGGCCACTCGTGCCCGCCCGTGGCCACTGGCCTGAAAGGTGAAGGCGAAATACGCCGGCAAGATGGGCAAGGTGCAGGGTGACAAAAAGCTAAGCACGCCCGCTAGAAAGGCGGGAAGCGCAAGGACCAGCACACTGCCGCCACCGGTAAGAAACCGAGTCTGCTCGCCAGCATCGAGGCTCAGAGCGAGCAGAATTAAGATCGCCAGGAGGCCCAATGCAGCCAGTGCAAACAGGCTGCGTCTACCAAACCGGCGTGGTGGATCAACTGGTTGTAATGTCATGCAGCCCTCGCTTGCGGCGCGTGACCGGTAGGCAAACGGCGTGCGGTTCGACGAATACGAGCCGCTGCTTCATCACTGACCGGTGTGGCGCCTATAAAAAAGAGTGCTTCACTCAGCGTATCGTAACGATAGCGCCGGCGTTCCCATTGACCAGATGCATTTCGACAGAGTAACGTTACGCGCCAGAAGAATTCAGATTCGACATATTCTTCCGATTCGATCCAGACCAACTCTCCGGCGCTAAAGAGGGTCGCTAGCCGTTGATAGCAGGCATTGCGGCTCGTTACCTCGGCATCGGTCATGGCATATTCTCCCTGCTATTTGCTATAGCGGTCGTGGACGTACAGGGCGTGGCTCGCTGCGAGCGCGACGGGAGTGAGGCTTAGGCAGTCCCGCCGATAAAAGTCATTTGCAGCCAGCAGCTGCCATTGTACATTATACCGAGTTGTTGCAACCTGTGCGCGGAACATTATTGCGATTTCATTCCTGGTTAGCCAGCCCTTAATCTCGGACGCACACGCATTTAATACTGGCATTGTATGGTAGGCGCTGACGAACTATTCCTTTCGCTCGTCTGGAGTTGTTTGCATGCGTGTGGCGCTCATCGCTGAAACCTTCCTGCCTGATGTGAACGGCGTAACCACCACGCTCTGCCGCTTACTCGAGCACCTGCAGCAGACTGGTCACGAAGCGTTATTGTTCGCACCGCAGGGGGCACCGGAAAGCTATGCCGGCGCTGAAGTTGTGCCACTAAGCGGAATGCCGCTGCCGCTCTACCCCGAAGTTAAACTGACGCCACCCCAACCTGGGCTAACGGCTCGTCTACGCAGTTTTCGCCCTGACGTAGTGCATTTGGTCGGACCAGTAGTGCTAGGGGCAATTGTGCCCGGGCTTGTGCGCCGTCTCGGCCTACCACTCATTGCGTCGTACCATACCGACTTTGGCGCATACAGTCGCCACTACGGCTTTGGTTTCTTGCAACACGGCGTCAATGCCTGGTTGCGCTGGATTCATAACCGCTGCCGAATCAATTTATGCCCTTCGCGATTTACACTGAACGTATTGCGCGCAGCCGGTTTTCGCCGACTTCAGATTTGGGGCCGGGGAGTTGATATCGAACGTTTTCACCCGCGCTACCGTAGTGAAGCGTGGCGGGTTGCGGTCGGCGCACGTCCGGACGAGCGGATCGTGCTCTACGTTGGACGTGTAGCTGCCGAAAAGCGGGTCGAGCTGCTGCCGGAAGCAATTCGCGGGCTACCCGACACGCGCCTGGTGATAGTGGGTGATGGCCCCTTCCGCACCGAGCTACAACGGCGCTGCGTTGGTCTACCAGTGCATTTCACCGGCTATCTCAAAGGTGAGGCCCTAGCTACCGCCTATGCTAGCGCTGACGCATTTGTCTTCCCCTCTGACACCGATACATTCGGACAGGTGATCCAGGAAGCGATGGCATCGGCACTACCGGTAGTAGCGGCGCGGGCTGGCGGAGCACTTGATCTAGTGCGACCTGGTCAGACTGGCTATCTCTTTACGCCTGGCGTTGCCAGTGATCTGCGTGCGCGCCTGCGCGAACTGCTCGCCGACGATACCCGCCGGATAGCACAAGGGCTGGCCGGTCGTGCTGCTGCTGAACGGCGATCGTGGCCGAGTGTGATGAATGAGTTAATGGGGTATTACAACCGGGTCTCGCAACGGCGCGGATTGATGTACCGTACCGCTTGACTAAGTAATGAACATTAGACGTAGGCTGGCGGACGCACGAGCGTCCGCCGTCGCATTCATTAACGACGCTTACACCACAACTGGGTCAGCTTCTAGTGCCAAGAGGTCGATACGCGAGCGATGTACCTCGATCCAGTGGCCTGGCAACAGACGCTCACAGCCGATTAGATCGGCGATGCGCGGTGCACTTAGCGTGGTACGGAGGCCAAGCGTAGCCTCTTCGCCCAGATTGATGACGAGTTCGGTGTAAAGTGTTTCGAAGGGCAAGTGCCCACGCTGTACTTCCCAGGCAATCACCTCGACAACCCGGCCATAGACGACCGGTTCGCTCAGGGGAACGTTAAGTGAACATGTGGGCGGTGGCACAAAACCGGCGCGAAATGGTGGCGTCTGCAACTGAACGACACTCAGCGCGCAAAGTAGGCGTGCGACGACATAGTGCCCAACCAGGGCCGGATCGGCACGATGGTGGCGATCAACCAGCCAAAGCCGGGTAGCTGGCTCGGTATCTGGCCCGGCGGCCAATGGCATGATGACGATCTGCGGTAGATAGCGCCGTCCGTCGGCATGCAGTTCACCCGGAATGAATTGCTCGTAACGACAACGTAAGGCGAGTTGATGAAGAGCCTTAAAGCGCATTGCTCACCTCCGCAGCCTGCATCTGACGGGTAGCTGAAGCAAGCCGCTGTTCATTGAGAGCAGCAATGAAATCACGCGGACGGTCAGGGCTGATGATCATCACGGGCCCATTGTAGCGCGCAATTGCGACTAGACGCCGCCGGTTGGTGGCGAAGAGTGTGACGCGTCCATAGGGATCGAGTTTGAAGGGGCCTTGATAGCCAAAAATACCAGCGTTGAAAGCAAACCGCAGCCCGAATCGCGGCATATCGGCGAGCGCAGTAGCTAGTGAGACACCGCTGATCTGATCGAACGGGATACGGATCGCTGGTGCCCAGCGCCGTTCGATGACCAGTTGATCGGGATCGAGCCGATACGATTTGGGTTGAAAGGCAAAGCTCAACAGTAAGAACAAAGCCAAGGCCGCCGCCAGGCCTAACGGCACTTGCAAGCCACTCCAGCGTAAATTGGCCAAGTAGGCGAAAAATTGAGGCAACACGAGCAATCCGCCAACGTAGGCCAGACCGTAGGTAACTTTGCTAGCATATTCATCAAGGGGCGCTGACGCAAAGCGAATAGGTGATGACGGCGAAGACTTCATGGGTATCCTTTTTGTACGACGTTGTTGGCGTTACTCCCTTAATCGGTGACTGCCACGCGATTGCCTCCCAGTCACACCACACTCAGATTCAGGCACGAGCGGTGGCAGCTGCCAGCCGATAAGAACACGCTGTATCTCCTGCAGTGAGCAGAGACTTGCCTCTGCTCTCAAGTGCGTCATAGCTGCGACGGATGCACTGACTACGAAAGAGCCTGCGAACCGCAACGACTTACTCTTCATTATACCGCGTCATACCACGCCTAGCCTAGCAACTAAGTCTTTGCATATAAAACATATCATTGCATTTCATTCGATGTTATCGCATAATAACAGGCGGAACCCGCTGCTGAGCGCTGTGGCTGCTTGCAGATAATGAACAGGAAGCCCCTATGATAAGCGACCATCCTCTGCCGCTCTTGCCCGTGATGCCCTCGTGGTTTAGGTGGCGTGACCAGCAGATTGCGGCTTATCATGCTGGTGCTGGGCAGCCCGTACTCTTGATCCACAGCATTAACGCTGCGGCTTCAGTGTTTGAGATGCGCGAGCCATTTCAGCGGCTTAGTCAACATTTCTCCGTTCATACCATCGATCTGATTGGCTACGGTAATTCAAGCCGACCACCCTGGCGGTATCGGGCAGCCATCTACATCGATTTAATCATTGCTGCACTAGAGCGGATTGGCGAACCGACTGCGTTAATTGCCAGTTCACTTGGCGCTGCCTACGCCGTAGTTGCAGCGGCGCGCCGACCGGATCTGGTGAGGCGACTGGTGTTGGTTTGTCCGACAGGAATCGGCCAGCTTGATCGCGGTCCTGGGATCGCAGCGTACACAGTCTATCAAGTTTTGCGCAGTCCTTTTGGTCAACTGCTTTACCGGTTACTCACGACCCGCGCCAGCGTGAGTTGGTTTTTGACCCGCCAATCGTATGCCAATCCCGCCAACGTAACGCCCGAACGGATTGATGGCTTCTACCAGACCTGCCGTCGCCCTGGCGCCTACTATGCGCCAATCTGTTTTCTCAGCGGGCTACTCAACTGTAACATTGCCGCACCCTTCGCAACGCTAGCGATGCCAACGATGCTGGTGTGGGGCAGTGAAGCAACCATCAGTCCACTTCGTCTGGTCAGTAACTTTGTGCGCATCCGCCCGACCACGAAAGTAGTGACAATTCATCAAGCTAGCTTGCTGGTGCAAGATGAGCAACCAGAAGCGTTCATCGCGCAGGTTGTGCCGTTCTTACAGTAGCAGTGCAGCGCCGTGCTCGCCCCGTGCTACAATGAATCACAGCTTCAGGCGGCGCTTACCAGCACTGGCACACGAACGAACTGCGCATGAATAATCGTATTTACGTTGCAATTGATGTTGAAACGACTGGCCTGCAGAGTGGTCTCGATGAGATCATCGAGGTCGCGGCGGTTACATTTCGCGGTCACGAGATTCTCGACCGTTTCGAGCGGCTGGTACGACCACGCCAGTCAGTGCCGCTCAAGATTCTCCGCTTAACCGGGATCGATCCGGCAGCATTGGCGCAGGCGCCTCGTTTTAATGAGATTGGCGCCGAACTGGCCCGCTTTATCGGCAACCGCCCAATTGTTGGTCATTCAATCAGTTTTGACCTGACCATGTTGCGGGCGCAGGGGATGAATTTCAACCAGCCGGTATACGACACCTTCGAGCTGGCGACCCTGCTGCTGCCGCAAGCTACCAGTTACAGGCTATCGGCACTGGCAGCGCGTCTCGGTATTCCTCATCCTGACGCGCACCGTGCGTTGAATGATGCCGAAGTAACGGCACGCCTATTTACAGTGTTGACCGAGCGCATTCTTCACCTCGATCTGGCAACACTGGGCGAAATGATACGGTTAATGGGCAAGATTGGCCTGCCGTTGCGCGATCTGTTTGAAGAGGCGTTGCGACAGAAGGCGCGCAATGCGTTTCTAGAACCAATCGCTGCCCCACCTGAACCAGCGGATGCTCTCACTACTGATTTACCGACATTGCGGCCGACTGGTGATGGACGTCCGCTCGATCTCGATGCGATCACGCAGTTCTTTAGTCCCGACGGTCCCTTTGGCCGCACCTTTACCGGCTATGAACCACGCCCGCCCCAGGTCGAGATGGCACGCGCGGTCGCTGCCGCCTTTAATCAGAGTGAACCTCTGATTGTAGAAGCTGGCACCGGTACTGGCAAGAGTATGGCCTATCTGGTACCGGCTACGCTCTACGCGACGCAACGAGGCGAGCGGGTGGTGATTTCGACTAATACTATCAATCTGCAAGATCAGCTCTACCATAAAGATATTCCTGATTTGCAGCGCATCTTCGTTGCTGCTGGTCTGCCTAATTTTCGCGCCGCCCTGCTCAAAGGACGCAGCAACTATTTGTGCTTGAAGCGATATCACGAGCTGCGTCGCAGTGAACAGCTCGCAGCGGAAGAAGTGCGCGCTCTGCTCAAGATTCAACTCTGGTTGCCTACCACCACGAGCGGTGATCGGGCTGAACTACCGCTGGTTGACCGTGAACAGACGGCGTGGAACAAGGTGAATGTTTCGGTTGAAACCTGCACCGGTGCGCGCTGTCCCCACTTCCGCGACTGCTACTTCTTCCGTGCCCGTCGTGCCGCGGAGGCAGCTCATCTAGTGGTAGTGAACCATGCCCTGCTGATTGCGGATCTGGCGGCAGCATCACAGGTGTTGCCACCTTACGACCATCTTATCATCGATGAGGCACACAATCTGGAGGACGTAGCTACAGATCAGCTCAGCTTCAACCTCGATCAGGCCGGATTGCTCAAATTTCTCGATGATCTCTTGCAGACTGGTGGCGCACAGCTGGTGAGCGGCCTGCTCAGCGAATTGCCGGCGGTGTTAACAGAGCTGGGCGGTGGTGGAGCTGCGGGTGAGCGGATTGCCAGTGCTATTGAACGAATGCGACCGACATTGCTACGGGCACGCACCGCAGTCTACGAGTGCTTTAATTTACTGACCCGCTTTGTGCAGATCGATACTGATGCTAGTCAGTATGATCCACGTATTCGATTGACCAAGAGCGTGCGGCAGCGGCCAGAATGGCAACAGATCGAGCTGGCCTGGCAAAACCTGAACGATACACTAGCAGCGATAGGGAACGAGCTGGCTGTGATCGAAGAGCAGGTACGCGAATTGAACGAAACCCATGGTAATCTCGACGATGTCCTCTTGCGAGTGGAGGTACTACGCCGGTTTGCCAATGATGCCCGGGTGCGCAGCGGCCATGTGATCTTCGGGAGCGATGATAGTGTCTGCTGGCTGACTTATGATCGACAGCGTGATGCGCTGACGCTCACAGCTGCACCGTTGAGCGTCGCCGAGATCCTGCAAAGTCAGCTCTTTGCTCAGAAACAGACCAGCATTCTCGCTTCGGCTACGTTGAGCATCGCGGGCGAGTTTAGCTTCGTCAAGAGCCGCATCGGGCTTGATGTATGCAACGAGCTTCTGCTCGATTCGCCGTTCAATTACGCTCAGCAAGCGCTAGTATACATCCCTAATGACATACCTGAACCGAATCAGCGCGGTTACCAGCAGATGGTCGAGCAGGCGATAGTCGATCTGGCAATAGCGGCGGGCGGGCGTATGCTGGCGTTGTTTACCGCTTCAAACGCACTGCGCCAGACGTATATGGCCATTCAAGAACAACTCGAAGATCACGGCATCGGCGTAATGGCGCAAGGGATTGATGGTTCACGGCGGGCGCTGGTTGACCGTCTAAAGGAATTTCCGCGGTCGGTGTTGCTCGGTACCAACAGCTTTTGGGAAGGGGTTGATGTGGTAGGCGACGCACTGTCGGTGTTAGTAATCACCAAATTGCCGTTTGCCGTTCCAACTGATCCGATTGTTGCAGCGCGCAGCGAGTTGTTTGCTGATCCGTTCAACGAATATAGCGTACCGCAGAGCATTCTCCGCTTTAAGCAAGGGTTTGGTCGACTCATCCGATCACGAGAAGATCGCGGGATCGTAGTGGTGCTTGATCGCCGACTGCTGACCAAGAAATACGGTCAGCAATTTCTCGACTCGCTACCACCAACACGGGTACGCACCGGGCCGTTGGCCCACGTGCCGGGACTGGTGGCACGTTTTTTGCAGGCCAAGAATGGCAATAATAGCTAGCAAAACGATGGCGGCCGACCAAGCGAGCGCATTCTGGCATGGCAACGGCCAGATGTGGTAAGAATCCAGTAGACCCACTCGTTTCACACTCTAGACAGGAGTCGCATGCTACGCTGGATTATTGCCATCAGTCTGCTTTGGGTAACCGCCTGCACCGCTACTAGTAATTCTACCGCCGAACCCATACTACCACCTACGGCGTCGATTATTACCCCGGTGCCAGAAATTAGGCCCTCTGTCTCGCCTACTGTGCAGCCGACCATGACACCGACACCGGCAACAGGTGTCTTGACCCCGGCGCCATTCCCCTCGCCTACCACGCTGTCGGTTGCAGGTGATCCGACCGCACTTACCTACGCGTTGGAACGGATTGCGACAGGTTTTACTCGTCCTACCCACATCACCCACGCTGGTGATGGCAGTGGCCGCCTGTTCGTAGTAGAGCAGGCTGGTCAGGTATGGATTTTGCGCAGTGGTCAGCGGTTGATGACACCATTTCTCGATTTGCGGGATCAGGTGGGGTCACGCGGCAACGAGCAGGGATTATTGAGCATTGCCTTTCATCCCCAATTTGCAGTTAATCGCCGGTTTTTCGTCAATTACACCGATACCAGCGGCGATACAATTGTAGCCGAATATCAGGTCGGTACCAATCCAGATCGAGCTGATCCGGCTAGTGCGCGTGAACTGCTCCGGATCGACCAGCCAGCCGCGAATCATAATGGTGGCCTGTTGCTGTTCGGTCCCGACGGCTATCTCTATATCGGTGTCGGTGATGGCGGCGGCGCCGGTGATCCGCTCAATGCTGGGCAACGGCTCGATACCCTGCTGGGCAAATTACTGCGGATCGATGTTGATGGCAGTCAGCCGTATGCTATTCCACCCGACAATCCGTTCGTCAACCGTGCGGATGCGCTGCCGGAGATCTGGGCTTACGGTCTCCGCAACCCATGGCGGTTTGCGTTCGATCCGGTGGCTGGCCTACTCTTCATCGCCGACGTAGGCCAAAATGCCTGGGAAGAAGTTAATGTCGCACCAGTGACTGCGGCTGGACTTAATTATGGCTGGCGGTTGATGGAAGGCGCACAATGCTACCGTCCAACGACGTGCGATCCGACTGGACTCGTATTGCCAGTCGCGGTTTACGGTCACGATAGCACCAGCGGAGGTTGTTCGGTGACCGGCGGTGAGGTGTATCGGGGATCACACCAACCAGCGCTGGCTGGCGTCTATTTCTACGCCGATTTTTGCACCGGCAATCTCTGGGCACTATGGGCCAACGGCGACGACTGGCGGCACGCACTGGTTGCGCGGTTGAACATTCAAACAACCTCCTTTGGTATTGATGAAGCAGGAGAAATCTACCTGCTCGATCGAGCTGGCGATGTGTATCGGCTCGTCGCGCAACCGTAATTCGGCAACCCGCCAGTGGGTCGGGCGCTGGGGAGATGAACCAGGACGTGATGAACAGAGGGAGAGGGATAACGAGCGGTGATCCCCTCAATATTGGCGCTGCTCAGACAGGCCGTAGGCCTGAAATGTAAGCGTATAGCTCCGCATCTCCGGCTAGTGTCAAGCTATGCCCTACTGGATCTGCTCAAGGAGAGGACCAGCGCTACAGTACAGTGTCATCTCTCATGCCCCTCGCTCGTGAGCAGTTCTGTGCCAATGACAATAGCGGTCAACTGGTTAGAAACTGACCAATCAGTGGGTAGAAGCTCAGGTCGCGACGCTTGAATACCATAGCCACTGGCAGTGACAAACTCTAAGCGGCTATGAAGGCGGCAGTCAGCCGTCGCACAGCTTTGGGTAGATTGATCCGTTCGCCATCGCTGTTGACTAACGACATCGGTCACCACCATTGCAACACGCCCTGCAGACGGATGTCACTGCTGGTAGTTGCTATCACTCCCATTACCTGTCCCCCGTCTGCGATGATCAGTTCCAACGCTTTGGTCCGTGAAGCGCTTACCGTCAGACGGTGCGGCTTTCCACCAGGATGTACGGTAGCTAGTCTTGCCCCGTCACTGCCATCGCCTGGCAGATCTATCAGCAACACCCTAGGCTGTTACCTCGCGCAACAGTTCTGGTCACTAGCACCAGCACGAACTCGGCGCTATTGCTAAACCTCAGCGCGATCAAGGCCTCCAGCTGAACCAGACCAAGCCTTGGTCACTCAGCGGCATCGGGCTAATAACTATCGAGACCGGCACAATCCGCACCATCAGGCAGTATGACGTTGTGAAGCATAAAAGTATCTATAATGGTAGGCAAAGGCACCGCTGCTATTGAGCGGCGAGACGATATTGATGATTGCGAGCGGCACAATGACTATTGCAGATCTGCGCGCTTTTCCATTGTTTGCCAGCCTCGATGAAGCGACGCTGGCCGACACTGCCCGGCGCGTAAAAATATGTCACTATCGGCCTGGTCAACATATCATTCACGAAGATCAACCAGCGCATGCGATCTTCTTCGTTGTGCGGGGGCGAGTTCGACTGGCGCGCACGGCACCTGATGGTCGTGAACAGGTGCTAGCTATGGTTGGGGCAGGCGAGTATTTCAACGCAGTGCCGATCTTCGACGGCGGGTTCAGCCCAGCAACAGCGCGCGCAATGAGTCATGTGACCTGTTTACTATTGGCCCGTGATGATCTGTTAGCGCTCATTCGCAACCATCCTGACCTAGCCTTAGCAGCACTGTCGGATCTAGCTAGGCAGTTGCGTGAACTGGTGACGCTGGTGGAGGATCTGGCATTTCGCTCAGTTCGCGCACGGTTGGCGCGTCTGCTGTTAGCCGAGGCTGCTGAAGGTGCGGCTGAGGTCACTCAACAAGAACTAGCTGAACGAACCGGTACTGTACGCGAAATTGCCGGGCGTGCCTTGCGCCGAATGGCGGAAGAAGGTCTGGTGAAGCTCGAACGCGGACGGGTGATTGTACTTGACCGAGCGCGATTATCGAACGTAGCTGAAGAGTAATGTGAGTGACAGCATCGCGAGAGACCTTGACACGACGCTGCATTATACATCATACATCTAGCCAAGTTGTAACGAGAGCCAGATAACATTAAGATCGATTGGGCATGCTTTCAACCATCGATAAGAACAGGGCGTGCAATACATTCGATACATACCCACTCTGCCACTGTGCATTCGCCCTCAACGCTAACCCAACCAACGGCAGCAAGGAAGCAATGCTCAGTGATAACCGACCTTCCTCCACACCAATTGAAAGAAGCAGGGTCTTACCCGGCTCTCTAGAATATACAATTCCCCATTTTCTACTTCTAAACGCCAGGTTCAGGCAGCGACTAGCACCAGGCACAAAGGATCAGGTACTATACACAGGAATAACAGTTATTGCGCCATCGTTTCTGCTATTGCTGCCTAACCGCAATATCTCGCACATCATCCAAGGAGGAACTGTATGGCAATCTCTTGGCGAGTACCGTTTGGCGACTTGCAGCGCAGCCATCAAGCGTTGCAAGCCGAATTGCTCGCTGCCGCCAGCCGAGTGATCGAGAGTGGCTGGTATATTCTGGGAACAGAAGTCAGCGCCTTCGAGCACGAATTTGCTGCGTTCTGCGGCGTTGAACACTGCGTTGGCGTCGCCAGCGGTGCGGAAGCACTCTATTTGGCTCTGGTTGCCGCTGGTATCGGACCGGGAGACGAAGTGATCACTGTTGCCAACGCCTGTATGTACGACGTGGCGGCTATTCTGCAAGCCGGCGCGCGACCGGTGCTAGTTGACGTCGATCCAGTGACACAGAATATGGATCCGGCAGCGCTAGTCGCAGCCATCACCTCCCGTACCCGAGCAGTCATTCCAGTTCACCTATTTGGTCGCCTCGCAGCTATGCCTGCAATCATGGCGTTAGCAGAACAACACGGGCTCATCGTAATCGAAGACGCGGCACAAGCGCACGGCGCGTGGCGACTGGATAACACAGATCAACCACGGATGGCCGGCCAGTGGGGTCATCTGGCTGCATTTAGTTTCTATCCCAGCAAGAACCTAGGCGCACTCGGTGATGGCGGAGCAGTAGTAACGAACGATGCCGTGCTGGCCGAACGGTTGCGACGCCTACGCATGTATGGCTGGGAGCGCAAATACCACACGATCGAAAGGGGTGGGCGTAATTCGCGCCTCGATGAGTTGCAAGCAGCGCTGTTGCGAGTAAAGTTACCGCATCTGGCAACCGCCAACGCCGCTCGCCGCGAACGGGCTAGCTGGTATGCTGCTGCACTAGCCGACCTCCCGCTTGACGTACCAGTCGATGAACCGGGTCATGTCTACCATCTCTATGTAGTCACGCTGCCCGATCAGATGACACGCGACCGGCTGCGTGAATACCTGCTTACTCAAGGCATTGGATGTGATATTCATTACCCAACGCCGACCCATCTCCAACCGGCCTACATTGACCTTGGTTACCGACCAGGCAGTCTACCGGTAACCGAAACTTTGGCCGGACGTATTCTTTCCCTGCCGATGTACCCTGAATTGAGCGCTGATGAAGTGGCGCTCGTTGCTGAAACCATACGAAAGGAACTGCTATGATTGACACTCATACATTTGCGGGGGCGCGGATCTTGATCACCGGCGGACTGGGCTTTATCGGTTCGAGTCTGGCTCGGCGCCTGGTTGAACTCGGTGCACAAGTGACACTGGTTGACTCGCTCATCCCTGAATATGGCGGTAATCTCTACAATATCGCTGGCATCGAGGATCGCGTGCGGGTCAATATTGCTGATGTACGCGATGAGTACTCGATGAATTACTTGGTGCAAGGCCAAGACTTTCTCTTCAATCTGGCTGGTCAGACCAGCCATCTCGACTCGATGCGCAATCCGTATACCGATCTGGATATCAACTGCCGAGCGCAGCTCTCTATCCTCGAAGCCTGCCGCAAAAACAATCCGCGTATCATCATTGTCTACGCTTCAACTCGCCAGATCTACGGCAAACCAGATTACCTGCCAGTTGATGAACGCCATCTGCTACACCCTGTTGATGTCAATGGTATCAACAAGATGGCTGGCGAGTGGTATCACATCCTCTACAACAATGTCTACGGAATTCGCTCCTGCGCCTTGCGCCTGACCAACACGTATGGTCCACGCATGCGCGTTAAGGATGCGCGCCAGACCTTTTTGGGGGTCTGGATCCGACAGGTCATCGAAGGTAAACCGATCCAGGTCTGGGGTGATGGGAAACAACTACGTGACTTTACTTACATCGACGACTGTGTCGAGGCAATGTTACTGGCTGCCGTCCATCCGGCAGCAGCAGGACAAATCTTTAATCTGGGAGGACTGGAAGTAATCAATTTGCGCGATCTGGCTGCGCTGACTGTAGAAGTGGCCGGTGGTGGTAGCTACGAGATCGTTCCTTATCCTGCCGACCGCAAACCCATCGACATTGGCGACTACTATGCCGATGATCGCCGGATTCGCAGCATGCTAGGCTGGCAACCGCGCATCGATCTACGTACTGGTCTGGCACGCACTATCGCCTTCTACCGTGAGCACCGTCAGCATTATTGGGACACCCCGGCAGAGAGAGTTTAAAAATTTCTCAGTCGGCGATTCATCTTATCTTCACCGATACGATCTAGGATAGACAGCGAGCAGAAAAAGGAGAGATGCGACCATGCGGATATTGATCACTGGCGGGGCAGGTTTTCTTGGTTCACACCTATGCGATCGCTTTCTGGCCGAAGGACACACAGTGATCGCAATGGATAATTTGATCACTGGCAGTACCGACAATATCGCTCACTTGGCCGGACATCCCCGCTTTCTCTTCATTCACCACGATGTAACCAACTATATCTATATCGAAGGCCCGCTTGATGCAGTGTTGCACTTTGCATCACCTGCGTCACCGATTGACTATCTCGAGCTGCCAATTCAGACGCTCAAAGTCGGCGCGCTGGGGACGCACAAAGCGCTGGGACTGGCTCGGGCCAAAGGGGCACGCTTCCTGCTCGCCTCGACCTCTGAAGTGTACGGCGATCCGCAGGTACATCCACAGCCAGAAAGTTACTACGGCCACGTCAATCCAGTAGGACCGCGAGGCGTTTACGATGAAGCCAAGCGTTTCGCCGAGGCGATGACGATGGCTTATCACACCTACCACGGTGTTGAGACGCGAATTGTACGTATTTTTAACACCTATGGCCCTCGCATGCGCCTGCGTGATGGACGGGTAGTACCAAACTTCATCTCGCAAGCTTTGCGTGGTGAACCGCTCACTATCTATGGCGATGGCAGTCAGACACGCTCATTCCAGTATGTTTCGGATCTGGTCGAGGGTGTCTACCGATTGCTGTTCAGTGATGAAGTTGAGCCGGTTAACATTGGTAACCCGAGCGAATTTACGATTGCCGAATTTGCCCAGATCGTCAACGAGATTACCGGTAACAAAGCTGGCGTAGTCTATCGTGATTTGCGCACCAAAGATGACCCTCAAGTGCGCCAGCCCGACATCAGCAAGGCCCGTCGGATTCTGAATTGGGAGCCGAAGGTATCGCTGCGTGAAGGGCTGGAACAGACCATTCCATGGTTCCGGCAAGAATTACAACGACGTGGCGAACTCTAACAACGAAGGAGGCGTGATCTGAGTATGAAGGCGGTCATTCTGGCTGGCGGCTACGGCACCCGCATCAGTGAAGAGAGCGCCATTCGCCCCAAACCAATGGTGGAGATTGGTGGCAAGCCGATCCTCTGGCACATCATGAAGATCTATTCGGCACACGGTATCAACGAGTTCATCATCTGTTGCGGCTACAAAGGGCACATCATCAAAGAGTACTTTGCCAATTACTATCTGCATCACGCCGATGTGACCTTTGATATGCGCGCCAATCGCCTGACCGTTCATCAGACTCAGATCGAGCCTTGGCAGGTAACGCTGGTTGATACTGGCGAAGCAACTATGACTGGCGGGAGAATCAAGCGCATTCAGCCATACGTCGGCAACGAGACCTTTTGTCTCACCTATGGCGATGGTGTGAGTGATGTCGATATTGGTGCATTAATTGCCTATCATCGCGAACAAGGTGTCATCGCGACGCTTACTGCGGTGCAGCCACCGGGCCGTTTTGGTGCATTCACACTGAGTGAAGATCAGACTCTCATCGCGAACTTTAAAGAAAAACCAAGTGGCGATGGTGCCTATATCAACGGTGGATTCTTCGTGGTTGAGCCCGCTGCCTTCGACCTGATCGCTGGCGACGAGACGGTCTGGGAACGGGAACCGCTCGAGCAATTAGCCCAGCGCGGGCAACTGGCCGCCTACCGTCACCACGGCTTCTGGCATCCGATGGATACGCTGCGCGACAAGAACTACCTAGAGAGCTTGTGGCAGAGCGGCAACGCGCCCTGGAAGATCTGGTAAGTAACTGCCGCAACAGCGCAAAACGACAATGAGGCCGGCAGCAATATCTTTGCCGGCCTTTTTTCCAGCAATTTCCTTCCATACAATAGCAACCTATCAGGAGACTGGTATGAAAATTCTCCTCACTGGCAGCGGCGGCTATATCGGCATCGTTACCGCTCCTTATTTGATGGAGCGTGGCCACGACGTTATCGGCGTTGATACTGGTTATTACGAGAGCGGTTGGCTCTACCACAGCGGTCAGCGCCAGCCGCAGCTGATTGTACAAGATATTCGGCGACTGACAGCTGTCGATCTCGTAGGGTTTGACGCCGTAGTTCATATGGCTGAGCTATCAAATGACCCACTCGGCCAGCTCAACCGCGAGCTAACGTTCCAGATCAACTATCAGGGGAGCATCAAGCTAGCGCAAGCGGCCAAAGCTGCGGGCGTGACCCGCTTTGTCTATATGTCATCGTGCTCGGTATACGGCATTGGCGTTGAAGGTGAAATCAAAACTGAAGACTCAGCAGTTAATCCGCAAACGGCATACGCTGAATGTAAAGTGCTGGTTGAACGCGATCTAGCTAAGATGGCCGACGATGATTTCTCGCCAGTCTTTCTACGCAACGCAACCGCGTTCGGACCATCGCCACGCCAACGGTTCGATGTCGTATTAAACAATCTGGCGGGACTGGCATGGACAACCGGTAAGATCGCGATGACCAGCGACGGCACGCCGTGGCGACCACTGGTCCATATTCTCGACATTGCGCAAGCGGTGGCCTGCGCGTTAGAAGCACCGCGTGAGGCCATCCACAACCAAATCTTCAATGTCGGCGATAGCCGATATAATTACCGTGTACGAGAAATTGCTGAAATTGTGGCCGAGGTCTTCCCTGGTTGTGAGTTGACATTTGGCCGCAATGACGGCGATAATCGCAGTTATCGGGTTGACTTCACCAAAATTGCTACCCGTCTGCCCGGTTTCGCCTGTAAGTATGATGCTGTCGCTGGCGCTCGACAATTGCGGACCGTCTTTGAGCGGATCGGTATGACGCGTGAGATCTTTGAAGCACCACCTTACACACGCCTCAAGATGCTGCGTCATCTGATCGCGACTAATCAGCTCGATGCGGAATTATTCTGGAGGAGCTAAACTATGCGGTTTATTCCTACCGAACTGAAAGACGCCTACATCATTGAACTCGAGCCGCGGGAAGACAATCGTGGCTTCTTCGCCCGGGTCTGGGCCAAAGACGAGTTTGCCGAGCATGGCCTAGTTGATCGGGTGGTGCAAATGAATCTTTCGTACAATCGAGTGGCTGGTACCCTGCGCGGCATGCACTTTCAGCACGCACCGTATGCTGAAACCAAGCTTGTACGTTGCATTCGCGGTGCGATCTACGATGTGATCATCGACTTACGACCCGAATCGCCAACTTATAAGCGCTGGATTGGTGTCAAACTAACGGCCGCTAACCGGCTAGCCCTGTACGTACCGGAGGGTTTCGCACACGGTTTTCAGACCCTCGAAGATGAGACCGAGGTGTTTTACCAGGTTTCGCAGTACTATACCCCATCTGCTGAAGGTGGGGTGCGTTTTGATGATCCAGCCTTTGGCATCGAATGGCCGCTGCCAGTGACCGAGATGAGTGAGAAAGATCGACGCTGGCCGTTATTTAACGGGTAAGACAGTAGACGGCAACTTCCTGAGATCAGGCCGAGAGCATTGACTAATCCGCAATTGATTTAGGGGCGTCAATGCGATCCGCCGTTGAGGTACGTGTATGATCCTTGTTGATACCGCTCTGGCCCGCGCTGAAACTGAAGGTCGGCCGATCCGTGTCGGTATGGTTGGCGCTGGCTTTATGGCGCGTGGCATTGCACTCCAGATCCTCCGGTATACGAAGGGTATGCGGCTGGTCGCAATCGCCAATCGCACGCTCGAACGAGCCATTCAGGCGTACACTGAAGCCGACGTGCCTGCCGAGACTATTCGGCACGTTGATTCAGCGCCTGCCCTCGCCGCTGCCCTCGCCGCTGGCGTGCCGGCAGTGACCGAGGATGCGCTCCTGTTATGTACAGCCGATGGGATTGACGTGATTCTTGAAGTCACCGGCGCGGTAGAATTTGGCGCACAAGTAGCTATGGCCGCTATGCGTCACGGCAAACATGTCGTGACAATGAATGCCGAGCTCGATGGCACCCTCGGCGCGATTCTGCAGGTGTACGCCCGCCGCTACGGCGTTATCTTCACCCTTTCCGATGGCGATCAGCCAGGCGTGATTATGAACCTCTACCGCTTTGTACGCGGGTTGGGGGTAAAACCAGTACTCTGTGGCAATATTAAGGGATTGCATGATCCTTACCGTAATCCAACGACCCAGGCGAATTTTGCGCGCCAGTGGGGGCAAAATCCGTACATGGTAACCAGCTTCGCCGATGGAACTAAGATCTCGTTCGAGCAAGCAGTTGTTGCCAACGCCACCGGGATGCGCGTTGCTCGCCGCGGGATGTTTGGGCCGACTGTGCCCTCTGGTACGCCACTGGCCGAAGTCGTCCATCAGCTCTACCCGCTTGAGGTGTTGCTGTCCGGACCTGGCATCGTTGATTATGTGGTAGGAGCCACGCCAGGACCAGGAGTGTTCGTGCTTGGCGTCCATGACCATCCTCGTATGCAACACTATCTGCACTTGTACAAGCTGGGTCAGGGGCCGCTATACCTCTTCTACACACCCTATCACCTCTGCCACTTTGAAGTGCCGAATTCCATAGCACGGGTCGCCCTGTTCGGCGATACTGTACTGGCAGCAGCTGGCCGTCCCATGGTCGAGGTGATTACTGCGGCCAAAACCGACTTGCGGGCTGGTCAAACCATTGATGGTCTCGGCGGCTATATGACGTATGGGCTGGCCGAAAACGCCGATATCGTGCAGGCTGAACGACTATTGCCGATTGGGCTAGCTGAAGGCTGCACCCTGCTGCGCGATATTCCCAAAGATGGGATCATCACCTACGCCGACGTGCAGATCCCAGCTGGACGGTTGAGCGATCGGTTGCGCGCCGAACAAGATGCATTATTCTGGGGCGCGCAGGGCCAGGCCGGTTAAATTCAATCAGGAGCAGTAGCCATGTGCTGGCTGCCACATACGTGGTTTCACTTGTCAACCGCTAACGAATTGCTCGGTTTTTGAACATTTGACATTGCTGGTCCTTTATACATCCACTTGCTCCTCCTGTACGTACAGAGAGATGAAGCCGGAAATTGTGCAAGAAATGAACAAAAGATTGCAATTTCCGGTGCATAAGGAACCGTTGGTACTGTAGGGAGGAGTATACCGTGATTCGCAAGTTGTCAATTGCTCTCAGTGCGGCCCTGCTGTTCGCGTTGCTCGTTGTACCGGCTGCCTTTGCCCAAAGCGGCGCAGCCAAGGTTCGTGTCATTCATGCTTCACCTGACGCCCCTGCGGTCGATGTCTTTGTCAACGGCAATGCTGTCTTGACTAACGTCGGCTTCTTTGCCGCCAGCCCCTATCTCGATTTACCGGCGGGCACCTATCGGGTGCAGGTAGCGCCAACAGGCGCTGGCGCTGGTTCAGCAGTGATTGACGCAAACCTAACGCTCGAAGCTGGTCGTGCGTACACAGTCGCTGCGGTTGGCCCAGTGGCAAGCATTCGGCCACAAGTGATTGTAGACAATCTGAGCGCGCCAGCGGCCGGCAAGGCAAAGGTTCGCGTTTACCACTTCTCGCCCGACGCACCCGCAGTCGATGTCAAACTAGCGAGTGGCACCACACTGATTAGCAATCTGGCGTTCCCCGACGCAAGCAGCTATCTAGAGGTTGATGCGGGTACTTACGACCTACAGGTGACGCCCGCTGGCGGTAGTGCGGTTGTGATTAATCTTCCTGGGACAACAGTTGACGCTGGTCAGATCTACAGCGTCTTCGCTACCAATTTCGTCTCTAGTATCACACCGCAACTGGCAGTGACGGCACCAGTGACGACTGCAGCCCCGGCGGCATTGCCAACCACCAGCGGTGAGACGCTGCCACTGACGGCATTGGCCTTAATGGCGTTGGCTTTGGTTGCATTTGGCGGGATGATGATGCGCCGTAGCCTGCGCTAAACCTCCGCTAAACCATCACGACGAACGGGGTTCCTGCAACTGCAGGTACCCCGTTAAAATGCGATGAACAATCCCAAATGCTACGAGCATTGACTGGCTGCTAGGCACCTAGTACCAGAACCAGCAACACTATACAGAGGGCGATGACAGTCAACGCGAGATGAGCGTATCCAAGCACCAGACCCAAGCGGGCCAGACCATCACCGCTTACCAGGCCGTTACCGTTCCTAACAGCATTGCGTCCCAGATGGCCACAGATGATTGCCGGCACTGCCAACAAGAGCGGTATGAAGAAGAGGATCCAGGTGGTGATGCCGCAAATTAAGCTGGCGATAGCCAAATGACTATTGCGCGCCGGGGCAACCGGCACCGTTTCGATAACTGGAGCTGGTTGCCAGACCGCAACTGCTAAGGCTTGACCACACATCGGACAAAATCGTTCAGTACCAGTTATAGGGTGGTGACAGGTAGGGCACTGTTTCACAGCAGACCTTCCCTTATTGCAAACGGTAAACGGTTATCAGGTGATTAGGCGGTTTCAGCTTAGGCCAGCGCCAGAGCACGCACCTGCGCGCCAATGTCAGGGGCGGTAACCAGCGCCTCACCCACCAGAATGGCATCAGCACCATAGCTGCGCACCTCGGCGACGTGTGTAGGCGTGAAGATACCGCTCTCGCTCACCAATAACGGACGTTGCGGTCCAGCAGGGAGATGCTCAGCAATCGTTTTGGTAGTCGCTAGCTCGGTAACAAACCGGTGTAGATCGCGATTATTGACACCAATAATTGATGGTTGCAGCCGTAACGCCCGCTCAAGTTCGGCGATCGTATGGACCTCAACGAGGGCTTGCATCCCGAGTTCACGCGTGAGCGCGAACAATTCAGCCAAGGAAGTATCATCAAGCGCGGCAACAATCAACAATAATGCATCGGCACCATAGGCTCGCGCCTCGTATACCTGATACGGATCGATGATGAAATCTTTGCGCAGCAGCGGCGTACCGCGAGACTGCACCTCTGGCAAGGCACGGATACCGGCCAGATAGGTCAGACTACCCTGGAAGAAACGCTGATCAGTCAACACCGAGATTGCGGCGGCGCCATTGGCAACGTATGTGCGCGCTAGAGCCAGATGATCGAAATTCGCCAGCAATACACCACGGCTTGGTGATGCTTTCTTCACTTCAGCAATCAACGCAGTGCCAGGTGAACGACGCAGTGCTGCAGCAAAATCACGCACTGGCGGTGCACGCCGAATCTTATCTTGGAGCACGGCAAGCGGAATCTTTGCTTGCTGACGACGCACTTCAACCCGTTTGTGCTCCAGGATCTGTTCGAGAATGGTTGTTTTGCTCATAGCTGTTCTCTGACGGGGAGAGCATACTAAGCGATATTGTAATAGCGACAGTGGCGGGTCGCAAGGCATTACCAGCTGCAGGGGCGCGTATGTCGCAACAAGTATGACAACCAGCTAGGCTATTAGAGCTCGCGCATACCTCACCGCTCTACCAACGTCGCAATTGTTACCCCATCACCCCCGTCGCGGCCACCGCTGGTATATGAAGCGACCAGTGGATGCGAAGCCAATACGTCGCGCACAACCTGGCGCAGTGCGCCAGTGCCCTTGCCATGGATCAGGCGCACTTGGCGGAGCCCAGCCAGATAGGCGTCGTTAAGATAGCGATCAAGCCGGTCGCTAACATCGGCAGCGCGCCAGCCGCGCATATCAAAACTCATCGACACATCAGTAACCGCAGGCAGAGAAACCTCGCGTTCAGGGGGTACGTAGCGACGTTCGGCATCAGCTTTCGCTTTGACGCGCTGAAGTTCAGACAGATTCACTGTCATGCGAAAACCACCTACCTGGACGGTGGCAGTGCCGTCTTCCTCGTCAAGCGCTACTATTTCGCCATTAAGACCGATCGAGGTTACCTGCACATGGTCACCCACCTGCAACGGTCGCTCTGCTGGCGACGGTGCTGGCGTTGGCGCATACTTCTGGCGCAGGCGTTCAGCACTCTGCTGTACCTGCTCGGCAGCAGCAACTAGACGTTTTTCCGCCTCTTCCAGCCACTGCCGCGAAAGGTTTACCGTGCGATACTCTTCACGTAGCCGCCGCAATTGCTGGCGCGCTTCGCGCAGCTCTGCCTCGATCTCTTCCCGAGCAGCAGCCAGCACTGCTGCCCGTTCGGCGGCAAAAGCCTGCTGTTCGGCGGCTAGCCGGTCGCGATACTTTTCGGCATCGGCACGTAGTTCTTCAGCGCGCTGCAAAGCCGCCGCCGCCGCATCACGCTCACGCTGAATTCCGGCCAGTAGGTCTTCGACTTGCGCTTCTTTGCGATCGATAAACGAGCGTGCCTTTTCGATCAGCTCGGGATCAAGTCCTAACCGAGCAGCGATTGCCAGCGCATTCGAGCGACCAGGAACACCGATACTCAAGCGATAGGTTGGCGCTAACGTCTCAACATCAAATTCGACTGAAGCGTTCTGTACCCCGGGCGTAGCATACGCAAAAGCCTTCAGCTCAGCGTAGTGGGTAGTAGCGACTGCCAGCACCCTCAATTCCAGTAGTCGACCGATAATCGCTCGTGCTAGAGCCGCGCCCTCGACTGGATCAGTACCTGCGCCGAGTTCATCAAACAACACGAGCGCTGCTGGACGCCGATCAGCAAACCGCTCCTGGTCATCAGCCGCGGCTGATGCGTGCTGTGCTGAGGTCAATGTCTGCAAGACCCGAATAATATTCGCCATGTGCGACGAAAAGGTGCTCAGGCTCTGCTCGATGCTCTGCTCGTCGCCAATATCAGCGAAGATGTACTGAAAGACAGGTAAGCACGAGGGTTGATCGGCTGGTATCTGCATACCAGCCTGCGCCATTAGCGCCAACAGACCTGTCGTTTTGAGTGCTACCGTTTTGCCACCAGTATTGGGGCCCGTGATCAGCAAGATGGAAAATTCACCGCCCAACCACAGATCAATTGGCACCGCCTTTTCGGCAGGCAAGAGCGGATGGCGGGCCCGAGTCAAACGAAGTGGAGGTTCAGCTGACGGCGGAGCATCAGGATGCCAGTCGACAATCTCTGGGGCAACGCTACGGGTAGCAATAGCATAGCGAGCCATTGCGAACACCAGATCGAGGGCTGCCAGCGTATTGACAGCGCTGACAATCGTGGTTGCTACTGCACCCACCTGCTCTGACAGCGCACTCAGGATACGTTGCACCTCTTCCGCCTCAGCGGACTGCAACTCACGCCAGCGGTTATTCAATTCAACAATCGCCATCGGCTCGATGTAGAGAGTCGCTCCAGAACCCGACTGGTCGTGCACCAGACCACGAACTTTGCGGCGATGACTAGCCTTCACTGGTATCACGTAACGCCCATTACGCACGGTAATGATTGGTTCCTGCAAAGCCTCGGCTAGGGCGCTGGAATGAATAATGCTCTGCAGCCGTTCATGCAATCGGTTAAAAGCGACTCGCACCTCGTGGCGCAGACGGGCTAGCGTAACGCTAGCACTATCAAGCACCTGACCATCATCGCCAATGGCTTGTTCAATGGCATCGATCAGATGGGGAAGGGTTGGCAGGCTCTCACCCAGCGCAATCAGATGCGGAAAGCGCTCATCGAGTCGGCTTAGGCGCTGACGCAATACAATGGTGCTCTGCAGGGTAGCAGCAATATCACGCAGAGTGGTACCATCGAGAACACCGTTACGCGCCGCGTGCTGCGCTGCCCGACGCACATCACGCGCCCCACCGATACTGATCTCCGGCCACTCTTCAAGCAATGTGCGCGCTTCGGCTGTGAGTGCCTGTCGCCGTCGCACCTCAACCAGATCAGTAGCCGGAGTCAGACTTAAGGCCAGTTCACGGGCAGCTGAAAACGCAGTATAGTGTGCTAGACGCTCGCAGACCACATTGAACTCGAGCGTATGCAGTGATGATTCGGGGATCGACATACTTGTATCGTAACGACGAGTACTTCCTGTGTTCAGCCTACCACCAATCTTCCTTTGCCGTCATCAGCCGGAAGGTTGATCATCGGACCTGAAAGATAATCCGCGCAGCGTCAGGCAACACCGGATCGACAATTTCGTAGATGCTAGGCAACACAGCATTGGCAAAGAACCGTAGCATGAGCGATTCCCTGATTTGCCCACCCAACCAGAGAGTGATTGGGTAATCGACACTGGCCAGTCCACGGACAATGAAGAGGTTCCAGAGCAACACAGCGGCCAGACCAAGTGCCATGCCGCCGATAATAACCCCTAGAGCTGTCCCTACCATCCGATCAACCATCTCAAGGTGATAGGGTGTTTGCACGTAGCGGAAGGTGTAGATACCGACAAAGGTTAGCACGATGAAGCAGAACAGGTGAATCAACGCGAAAGCAACATACTGACTAACAAAGCGCTGACCACCTAATTCACGCACGAATACATCAGCCAACGTCTGATAGTACAAACTGGCTAGCACGGTGCTAAGGTAGAACGAAAGGATAACCAACACAATCCGGATCGTTCCTTGGAAAAAACCTGCCGCTAGCGCGCCGAAGAAGAGCACGACAAGAAGTATATCTATCGCATTCATAATTTTTCTCCCGGCGCAATCCCGTGGTTAACTTCAAACAACAATATGATCCTTTTGATTATAGCACACTGACCTAATAGACTGGACGTGAACAGGAATTCTTAGGTTTGCACGGAATGAAATGCGTTGTTACTAGTCACTCCGTAACAAGTTATAGATGAGGTATGCCTGATGTCTGGCGCAACCGATGTTACCGCCGTTGCCACTGATCGTCCATTTGCAGCCACAACGACACCGGCGCCATTGCTTCCCTCAGAAGTGCGTCGAGGTCTGATCATTTCGATCTGGGAAGGTGCTATCGCCAACATTCATATCAGTATCACGGGCGCGATTGGCGGGAGTGTGTTTCTCAGTGGCTTTGCCTTGTTGCTCGGCGCAAACAACTTTCAGCTAGGCCTGTTGGGGGCGTTACCATTTATTGGGCAGCTCTTTCAGTTTCTCAGCGCCTATCTCGAAGCGCGCTTCGCCAACCGGCGCGCGATTGTACTCTATTCGGCGCTGACCGGTCGGCTAGTATGGGCCTTGCTGCTCTGCCTACCATTTACTGGTTGGCCATCAGCCTGGCAACTCACGGTCTTTTTTATTGCCCTCGGCTGTTCGTATGGGCTCAATGGTATGGCTGGCAATGCTTGGGTAAGCTGGATGAGCGATCTAGTGCCAGCCAATTGGCGGGGCAGCTATTTCGGTATTCGCAACACTATCAGCGGTATTTCGGCCATGATCAGCATCTATGCCGCCGGTCTCGCGCTGGACCACTTTCGGGCCCAGGGAGCTGAAGCGCAAGGGTATGCGCTCATCTTTGGAATAGCCGTATTGGCGGCATTTGGCGCAGCGTGGTTGATTGCGCGCCAACCCGAACCACCACTGACATCACGCCCCTGGGTAGGGTTAGGATCGTTGCTGTTTGATCCGTTACGCGATACTTCATTTCGGCACTTTACCATTCTGGCAACGGCCTGGGCACTTGTGACCGGCATTGCCGCTCCTTTCTTCAACGCCTACGGGTTGACCGCGCTGCGGCTCGATTTTTCGCTCCTTGCCCTAACCAATGTTGTTACCAGTGCAGTTGCGCTCTTCTTCGCACCACTCATTGGCTGGTTGATGGATCGCTACGGCTATCGTCCGGTCATCACCGCGTGTGTCCTCGGTACAGTGCCCCTACCACTAGGCTGGATTCTCTCAACTCCTGATAATATTGTGCCACTCTGGCTAACCGCACTCTTCTCTGGCGTCTTCTGGCCAGGAGTCAATCAAGGTCTAAGCAATTTGCTGATGGAACGAGCACCGGTTGATCAACGCGGATCGGCAATCGCGATCTATAGCCTGATCACGGGCTTAGGCTCGCTGATCGCAGCACTGATTGGCGGTGCTTTGGGGCAATCCACCGCTGGATTCATGCTGATGTTGGGACCAGTAGTTATTCAGGGTTTGGCTGTGCTCTTCGGTCTAACAATGATTGGCCGCATTGTGATGGTAGGAGTTTTCTGGCGGGTCCTAGAACGCTAGTTTACGATCCCTCGGGCTGAGCTGCAGTCAGTTTACGGCGGATAAAGGGAGCCCGTTCCAACACTTTAAATAACACTTCTTTCACTAAAGCCAGATCATCGCTAGGGAGCGCGCGCAAAGCCAACACTAGACCAGCATACACCAGAGCGCCTAGTGGCACGGCTAGAAAGAAGAATGGCGACAGACGCAGCCACCAGATTGAGGCAACCATCCCTATACCTGCTAAACTGGTCAGCACCCCAGTGCGCCAAGTCTGGACCCCAAACGTTCCCTTGGGCAAGGCCTTCATGGCGGCAATCAAAATACCCAACTCAGTTATCGTATAAGCTAGCGCCCCCCCTAATGCGCCATTGCCAAACAGACGATCCGTCCATGGTACCAGCCAGAAGTCGAGCGGTAAGGTTGCCACTGTTGCCGCCAGCATAATGGTATTGAGGATTGTGGTACGCTCGGCAGCAATCAGCAACTGGCTAAGCACGGTATTAAGATAGGTGCAGATCAACACCAATCCTAATACGGCTAGAACAACACCTGTTGGACGAAAGGCTTCACCGTAGAGCAGCAGTGTGATCGGTTCGGCTAAAACCAGCAAGCCCAACCCAATCGGTATGCTGAGCGCCAGCATAATGTTAAAGATTGGGCGCGCAGCCTGAGCGAGGTAATCTTGCCCAGCAGCGAAGCGACGAGTAAAGGTGGGAAAGATCACGGTACTGATGGCGACCGGAAAGAACATCAGGGTGCCAAACAGGTTCACCGCAGTGCCGTACCAGCCTACCGCTTCGGTTGAGGCAAACATAGCGATAAACAGACGGTCAATCTGCTGGTAGACCATAAGTGTCAACGCCGTTACCAGATACTGTCTGGCGTCGAGCAACATACTGCGCGCGGCCACCAGATCCACACTCCAACGCGGACGGTGCTGACGAAAGAGGAAATAGGCATCGCCCAGCAACGCTACCAGCGCTGCAAATACATTTGTCCAGCCGATCCAGATAACGTCAAAACCGGCAAAGAGCAGACTCAGACTGACCACCGTCAGTACTAGCTTACTCATTACTGTAACTAATGAAACGTAATGGACCTGCTCTAAGCCGTTGAGTGCTGCAATCAGGCCGCCACTCAACACTGAAAAGAGTGTCATCAAGCCGATAATCCAGATCAATGCGGACTGAGTGGGATCGACGTCGACCATTAGCAGCTCGTAACCAAGCACGATGACACAGCTTACTACCCACAACCCAATCCGCACAACGAAGCTAGTTCCAACCAGCGCGCCGGTGCGGTGCGGTTCACGGGCAATCGCTTTGGTCAAATAGGTATCCATGCCGAAGGTGATCAACACGCTGGCAATCATCCAGATCGAAAAGGCGATGGATAGCTGCCCGATCGCAAGTGGACCAAGAATGCGCGGCTGAAAGATAGCCACTAGGAAGGCCATCGCCCATGTGAGTAATTGGGCGGCCATCATAGCGCTTGCATTGCGAGCTAGGCGTGCGCCACTGATCGGTGGAGGCGGAGGGGTAGGGGGCGCTGCTTCAACACTCACGGCGCTACTCCTCTCTACAATGAGTCTGCCCGGCGAAAGGGCGCGATGTAACAGCATAAGGTGCGATCGAGCCGATAGCGCCAGCTTTGTCGCAAACCAACAAACGGATAATAGAGTTGCTCAAGCCCCAGCAGTACTTTATCGAGACATCGCCACTTGAACACACCAGAAACAACCTGGCGCATACCTTGACTCAGCAACCATTCGCCCAACAAGACTAGGCCACCAAGATCACCACAACGCAGATATTTAGCGGCGACTGCACCGACACCAATGCCATAGGCGCGAAAGCTACGACGAGCGCTGTGCCAGTTCTGCCAATGGTGATGGTACGCGATAGCGCGCGGGGTAAAGACGATCCAGCCACCAGCCTTCAATACTCGATAACCCAAATCACGTTCTTCCCATGCGCCTAGGGGCGCACCAGCACCAATTAATTCATCGAAACCACCTAAATGCTCGAAAATCGCACGGCGCACACCCATATTGTGACCATGACCAAAGGCCAGATTGAAGCGATTGTGACGAAAAACCTGCCGCGCGCCGTCACGTGTGCCGAGCACCAAATTGTAGCCATTGGGAGATGGTGATCCGGGATACACAGCGCCGAAGGCCAGCCAGACCCGTTCATCAGCCAGCTCCTCGACCAACCCATTTATCCAGTTTGGATCGAGAACGCAATCATCGTTAGTAAACAGAATATAGGGTGCGCTGCCTAAAGCTGCTCCAGTGTTGCGCGTCGCGGAGATACCACGTACCGGTTGCCGGAGATAGCGGATCCGCTGATCTTCAGCAGCATGCGGCAGAACACATTGTTCTGTGCTGTCATCTTCGCTCTGATCAAGCACCCAAAGCGTGAAGTGAGGATACGAACTTTGTCGGAGACTGCGGATGGTAGCGTCAATAGCAGTGCCCCGCCTATAGGTTGAGATGACGACATCAACTGCCGACATGGTCATATGATTGCCGCCTACTTTACAATCATCAGTTGATGGCAGCAGTATATTCCTGTCAGTTGACACTTTGCTGAACTACAGGCAGGTTTAACATAACGAGACCGTCACTTCACCGATGATGGACGGTACGCTGCGCTCTTTTGCAACAGTCGATCAACTGCACTCACCAGATCATCTGAATCGACAGGCTTGGTCAGAAAGGCACTGACCTCAACACCAGCTGCTTTGACTTCATCCTGCTCTTTGACGCTACCGGTGACTATAATAATGGGCAGGTTCGTATAACGCTCGTGCGCGCGGATCGCGCGTGATAGTTCGATCCCATCCATGCGTGGCATGGTGAGATCAGTCACCAACAAATCAACGGCTATTGTATTGAGCCGCCGCAACGCCTGCTCACCGTCAGTCGCTGTAACTACGGTATAACCTTGCTGTTCAAGGACAAAACTCATCAATCGATGGCTGGGAATATAATCATCAACTATCATAATAGTGGTCATTATCAGGGTCTCCTTCAAGTCAGATGCTTAACGAGATGCCAACGATTACCATGAGCATTAGATGTATAACTAACTACATCCATCAGATGTCGGATCAGGAATAGGCCATAGCCATGGATCTGCGCCTCACTCAGATTTGGCTGCGGTACCAGTTCTGGATCAAACGACTCACCGGTATCGTGAATTTCAATTTCAATCCGGGGTGGTTGTGCGTGTAGTGTGACGATGATGTTGATGCGTCCTTTGCCATCGCTTACATTTCGGTAGGCATGGCTAATAATATTGGTGCAAACTTCGTGAGCGGATAACTGGACGTTGTAGATCAACGTTTCATCAGTTATATCCATCTGGCGAAGAATTTCGGCAATGGTTTCGCTCAACAAATGCAAGTAAGCATGGCGTGCCGGCAAGTCAAGCCGGATTAACTCGTTGGGTTCCAGACTCACGGCGCCACTCCTTTAAGCACGATAAGCGTCTGATCGTCATCCTGCGGGTGGCCCGCGCTAAACCGATCCACTACATTGAACAAGGCATCTGCAATTTCACGCGCCGATCGGTCAGCCAATTCATCAATAGCTATCAGCAACCGTTCAATACCGAACATCTCATCGTGCTCATTGCGAGCATCGCTGAAACCATCGGTAGCGATAACCAGGACATCGCCAGCAGCCATCTTTAGAGAACGATTTTGAAAGTGGTTCGTCGGCAGAATCCCAATTGCAGTATTATCGGCTAACAGTAGTTCAGCACGACCGTTGTACGGCCGGTAAATGACTGGGGCATGACCAGCATTAGCGTAGGTGATTGCACGTTGTTCAGCGTCGTACTGGCCTACGAAGACCGTTGCAAAGACACCAATGCGGGTGAAATCGTTGTAAAGGTCTTCGTTAGATTGCCGCATGACGAGCGCTGGTGTCGGTGAAGGCATGAATTGTGCTTTGCTATGCAAAGCGGTTCGTGTCATCGACATCAGCAGCGCTGCCGAAACTCCCTTCCCACTGACATCACCAATGGTGAAGATAAAGGGATGGTTGGGCAAGTTGATGAAATCAAAGAAATCACCGCCGACCTGCAAGGCTGGACGTGAGTAGGCAAAGATATCTAAACCAGACACCTCCGGTAGGGTGCGAGGTAATAAATCTGTTTGCACCCGCCGAGCCAAATCCATTTCACTGCGCAGCCGGGCCTGTTCTACCATTTCCTGGTAAAGCAAGATTCGTTCGATCTGGGCGCTAGCCTGATCGGCAATCGCCCGGCCCAGTTTCAGTTCGGGAGTGCCGAAACCTTCGGCGCGATTCATAATGCCAAGGCTGGCTACGACCATCCCCCGCACTCGAATCGGGATCAGTAATAGGTTATGCACGCCCGGTGGACGAAGCAGATCACTATCGCTGTCGTTCAGCAGTAGTGGACGATCTGCAGTTTGCAATTGCCAGAACAATCGCCAGATGGTCTCGGTGTTTAAGCTCGTTTCAGCTGATTGCACCACCAACGGATCGCCACCCTGGGTTGGCACATAGGTCGCAAAACCGCCACGCCCTTTCAGCATTCGTTGTCCTTCACTGACAACTGTAGCTAGGGTTTCGCGAATCGTGACCAGATCGCGCATCGCCTGGGTCAACCGGTAGAGTGCCAGTTGTTGATCCTGACTGGTGACCAGATCAGCGGTCACACATTGCAACTCGTATTCGAGTTGTAGTATGTAGCCAATCATACTGGCATCGGCTTGCAGGCGTTGTTGCGCAACTTTATGTCGTATACCACTCAGGCGGAGTTCGCCGACGATCTGGTCATAATAATGGATGGGCGCACTTAGATCGGCTGGCAATAACCGCTGACCAGACGGCCAGTAAGCCAGTGCCCGCCCCCGTTCAAATATACCAAACGCCTGCGCACCTTGCGCCAACCATGCCTCGGCTAAGGCTTGAATGCGGTCATATTGTGAGCTGAGCAATGAGACAAGCATAGGTCAATTATGCACTTAGGACAGCGAGTGCATGGTCGCTATCGACGAAGATATTGAAGGCTTTATCCAGTCGGGTTAGTTCAAAGATCATCAAGACTGGTCGCCGGAGGCCGCAGAGTGCGAATTCACCCTGCACTTGCTGGCAGCGTTTCATCGCCGATACTAACGTCGCTAACGCAGTTGAGTCGACAAACGTCGTTTCGCTCAGATCAACTAATACGCGCGCACCAGGGTTTGCCGTAACCTGTTCTAGCCAATGCTGAACCGGAGGCGCAGTACTAGCATCAAATCGACCCTCAATAGCGAGTACTGCCACTTTGCCGACCGTTCGCGGCTTCATTTCCATAGCCTAGTCCTCCTCATATCAATGTAACACACCATACTGCCGCAATTGCGCCCTCTCACTATTAGTGGTTAGGCGGCACCAGATCGGCCGGTATGGAGGTGCTCGTCCTAGGTGACACCTTGGCGGCTTTTATCCGGTGTAACCAGACCAGAGGCGTGCGGAACAGGATCTTAAGATCGTCGCGCCACGTATGCGTTGCACTATAGTATACATCGGCAACCACGATGGCATCGAGATCGCTAGCAGATTGTACGTACCACAAACCGGTCCATCCAGGCGGCGTCTCATGCCGGCGTTGTTGCCACTCTTCGCGTAAGAGTTCGACTTCGCTCGGCGTGAGTGGTTTGACACCAACCATTTGCAGATCGCCCCGGATCACGTTCAATAACTCCGGTAGCCGGTACAGTTCGGATGTTTCCAGCCAGGTACCAAACCAGAGTGGGCGTCCATCAGCGTGACGGGTGCGCCAGCGCCAGAGGTGAAACGAGCGCAGTGTTGTCTGACCATTGGCTAGCACGACTCGCTCACCAACGCACGGGATCTTTATCAGAGGCCGGCCACCGCTAGCGATTGCAGCCAGTAATCCTGTCAATATGAATATTGGACTAAGGGCAATGAAGAGCAGTAAGGCGCCAAGCCGATTAAGTACGCTAGTGAACCGACTGGCACTCACGGTCACTGCTGATACGCGCCCAACTAAGAACGGATCAACAATCGCGGTTTGCTCACCGCTATCTGGCTCAATGAGCATGCCGGGATACACAATACGCCGGTTAATATTAACCAATTGACCGACATACGTATCGGCCCAGACGGTACTGGCCGTGATCGTCGCCTCATCGTCGATCATGCAACCAGCACCGATCACAACTCCCGGACCAAGCTCCACATCGCGTCCGATCCAGCAATCATCGCCAATGTACAGCGGCGGGGCGATCCGCGCACTCGGATGGATCGAGTCATTGCGACCTACCCATACGCCAGGTGCGATCTGGTTTCCCCAGATAGAAGGGTAACGAACAGTAGCGAGCGGACCATCGGTTACGGTTGAGTTGGCGGCCCGATAGGCGCTGTACAGGAAGACCTGCTGCGCTTCGTGGTACGCAGCCAAAGTAGTCAACGGATTCCAGTAGCCGTTGAAGGTAAAAGTATGAACCGGTATCTGTTGTTCTAGCAGACGCGGCAGCAGATCAGTAGCGATCTGACACCGGCTACGAAGCGGAATATGCTCAATCAACGATGGTTCGATAATGTACGCACCAGTTAGCCCAGGGATCTGGTCATCACGTAGCACGGCGCTATCGATGCCAATTGTAACTTCCCGACCGGTCTGATCATTGGTCGGCTGAGTAATCACCGTGATTGGCCCGCCATGAGCGTGATGATGTGCTAGCGCTGCCTCGATAGGCAGGTCAATGATCACATTCCCTGGCCATACTAGACAGGTCTCGTTGATCAATGGCCCAGCCCAACGCAAAGCACCACCATCAGCCCAAGCTTCATTCAAGGTGACATATTCGATATCAACGCCCCATCGCTTGCCGCTGCCAAACGCCGCTGTGATTGGTGCGCTCCGTTCGTGCAATGCGACCAGGATGCGTTTGATACCAGCCCGAGCCAGAAGTTCAACTGCAACTGCCATCACGGGACGATCAACGATTGGCAACAAGACATCGGGCAAAACATCAGTTAATGGCGGTAAACGGCGCTCTTCGGCGGTTGCAATCAGCAACGCAATCGTCATAGTTTCATGCCCCTTCGGCTGCAATAGTGACAGGAACAGTGGACATCGCAGTTGTCGTTGCTGCAGCTACATCAGGGAAGATAGCCAATACTTGATCCAATCGCACTAGACGCAGCGTGCGCAGCACATCATGAGTACAGCCGGCCACACGCAATACACTCCCGTGCTCATGAGCCAGCCGATTAAGTTTGACCAGCACTGCCATCCCAGCGCTGGCCATAAAGGTTGTCTGACTACAATCGATAACCACTCGTTCGCCCTTCACGATGGCAGCATTAGCCTGCTCGAACAACGTTGGCGCTGTCGCCGCATCGAACAACCGCGGCGCCGAAATGATCGTCCAACCCGGCATTGCTGGCACGGCTTGGGCGACAGTTGGCTGTTGCTGACGTTCAATCCACGTCGAAATAGCGTCCAGCTCGGAAAATTGTTCGAAAAAGCGATTGAGCTTGAGTAACTCGAGGAGGCGTTGGATTGGCTCTTGCACATTGAGCAAAAAGAGATCACCGCCATTTGTACGGGCGCGCTTGGCGAGAGCCACCAGTGTTCCTAGAGCAGAGCTATCGAGGAATTGGGTGGTACTGAGATCGAGGATCAGGAATTGGTGGGTTGCCAGCAACTGATTGGCCTGGCTAGTAAATGGTTCTAGGTTCGCGACTTCAAGCCGCGGCCCTACTGCCAGTACTGGCCATGGTACAGTTGCCGACGGCGGTGGTGGTGTTGGTGCTGGTGGTTCCGGACGCATAACGGGCGTGATAGTCAGTGCACGCCCCCGTTGCATCGCCCACCACTGCCGGGCAAAGAAGTAACCGAAATAAATGAAATCATGAACGTACCGTTTCCATAAACGGCGCGGCTCTTGGGCTAACCGGTAGACCCATTCCAGACCGATCCGTTGCATCCACACCGGCGCTCGTTTAGTCACCCCGACTATCATATCAAACGTGCCGCCGACGCCAATCGCTATCGGCACACCTAGTTCGTGCGCATACATCCGAATCCACTTCTCTTGCTTGGGATTGCCGAAAGCGACCAGCAGAATATCCGGCTTTGCCGCTTTGACGGCATCAACAATGGATCGATCCATATCCAGTACTGAACTGGGTGGTGGTGACAATACACCAGCCACACGCAAACCGGGATAGCGTTCTTGCAGAATTGCCGCTGCTCTAGCCGCGACTCCTTCGCGGGCACCCAGGAAGAAGATCGAATAACCGCGTTGAGATGCACGCTCGGCCAGAGCGGGCACCATATCGGCACCGGTGACCCTACCAGGCAGCGGCCCACCGAGTAATCGCGAAGCCCACACCAGCGGCATCCCATCGGCTGTAGCCATGTCAGCCTCCTGGAGAATGCGCCGTAGCTCAGGATCGTGCAGCGCATTGACGACGAAATCGGCATTGACAGTGGCAATCTGATGCAAACGCCCGGTCGCCCGCCCAACGGCGATGAATTCATCACACCGATCAAGGGCTTCGGCCATCGTTAGATTGTCAACCGGTATGCCCAGAATGACAAGTAGCTTACGCATGGATGTGTCCCTCAGTAGGCGCCGCGCCCCAGCACTACTGCCGGAATGGTGCGCAATAAAATTTCGATGTCTTTCCAGATACTCTGTTCGGCGATATACTGCAGATCGAGTTCAACCCAACGCTTGAAGTCGAGATCACTCCGCCCCGAAACCTGCTGTAAGCCAGTGATGCCGGGAATAGCGTGCAGACGACCCAACTGTTCATAGGTGTATCGAGCCACCTCGCTCGGCAAGGCTGGACGCGGTCCAACCAGACTCATCTCGCCTTTCAATACGTTGAAGAGTTGGGGCAATTCGTCGATACTGAGCTTGCGAATGACACGACCAACTCGCGTTACACGCGGATCGCGCTTCATTTTGAAGACTGGCCCATCTGCTTCGTTTTGGGCCTGTAACTCGCGAAGACGCTGTTCGGCGTCGACGTACATCGAACGGAATTTATAACAATAGAAATGTTCACCATCTTTGCCGACTCGCACCTGCTTAAAAATTACCGGCCCTGGCGACTCAAGTTTAATGAGGATCGCCGTTACCAACATAATCGGCGCGGTCAACACGATAGCTACCAAGGCGACAGTCACATCCAGCACCCGTTTAAGCCGGGCCAGCAGTTTGGTGCGAATTACCCAGAGGGAAAGGGTAAAGCGAAGGCGCTGATTGGCGCGCGTGCGTTGAAAGCGACGTTCAGCGAATATTTCCAACATACGCTGGCTCTTGGCATCGAGCTGCGATTGCGGCAATGTGGGGGCACTCATAAACTACCTCACCTCCTGCGTCTGTCTGTGCTTACTATATCCTAGCGAGCGAACAAAATTCTTACAGCCGACACATTGTCGGTGACGAATATGTCACGCCTCTTTGGGTAGTTATGCTCTTTGCCAAGTGAAACCTTTATCGAGGATAGCAGTTCTTTCTATCCTTACGCTGATGTAAACGAAGCAAATGCGTAGATTACGGCTATACCTTGATTGTCCGAGCTCCATGCAACTTCAAATGCAAAGCCACCTTTGGTTGGGAATCATGCAGAGAACATCGCAGTTCTGCCTTACATGTTCAGTGCAATTACTTCATCGTTTCCTCGCATATCGATGAAAGCACACGATGACTACACTTGATGAGCCTGCAGCCCTCCCCCTGATGAGAGCGGTGGTTCTTACTGCAGCACTCCGGCTCGCTATGCATATCCCGTCCCCGCACACATGCAAACTGTCATCGTATCGCTAAACAATCCGTTATTTTTCACAACTCTGCTGATCCAGTTTGCAGCATTGGAGTGCCACTTCTACTTCAAGTTGGGACAGGGAGAGATAACCATTAATTTGTTAGCTAACTCCTGCATAATGCAGGGTGAGTAATGCTGCCTCAAAATGGTTTCTCCACCCCAGAGACGACCATTCCAGTGAATTGAGGTTGTGAACATGATTATTTCCAGATTTCTGCTGAGTCTCTGGATTTTGCTGCTGGTGACAGCCTGTAGCACACCGGTAACCATACCTACTTCTACAACCGTCCCTACTGACGCGCCAGCCGCAACAGTAGCAGCTACAGCGCCGACACCGACAATGGCTCCACCGACTGGCCCGACGATCGCGATCGACTCGAGTACGTCCCGACCTTTTAGTCGACAACTTCTGGGAACGAACGTGCCAGCGTGGTTGAATCCGTCTCGACTGAGCGATGAAACCTTCATCAAACGCACCACTGATCTCGGGCTGACCCTCCTCCGCATGCCGGGCGGCAGTTGGAGCAATGCGTATGCTTGGGCGGATTGCGAAACGGGTAGCGACACTTGCTATTGGCCCTGGGCGGCTAAACCTTCAGATTTTCTGCGCTTTGCCCGCGCTGTAAACTCCGAAATCATCTGGACAGTTTCGATCAACGGTTCGGCTCAGGAAGCAGCGGCCCTCGTCGCTTTCTTCAACGGTTCGGTCGATGATACCCGCTCGATTGGTATTGATGCGCGCGGACGCGACTGGCACACTGTCGGTTATTGGGCACAGCTGCGCGCCGCACACGGCAGTTCCGAACCGTTTCCGGTGCGCTACTGGGAGATCGGGAATGAAGTCTACGGCGCTAAACGTACTGCCGGACCTCAATGTTCCGAATGGGGCTGGGAAGATGTCTGGACGTGCGACGCCGATGAGTATCTGCGTGGCGCTACGATTAACGGCATTGTCTACGACGGTTACCTGGCCTTCTACGATGCTATGAAAGCGGTCGATCCAACTATTTACATCGGCGCGGTCGGCGTAGAAAAGCCTGATGAGTGGACCGATTGGGGCCATCGCGTGATTGCTGGTGCGGGCGAGAAGCTCGATTTCTACGTGGTTCACTATTACCCCTATTTTCAGACACCTGAAAATCCTGCCGGCGCATTGCAGCAACCATATCGGAGCTGGTCCACCATCATGTCTGATCTGCGGGCGGCATTCAATCGGCATCTGGGACGCCAGGTACCAGTAGCAGTCACCGAATACAATCTGGTCTCGTTTCAAGATCTTGACAATGGTCAGTTAATGCGGCGAGCTGTCAATCTTCTCTTCATCGCCGACACGATTGGACAGATGGCCGCTAACGGCGTGATGATCGCCAACCAATGGGATCTGGCTAATGGTCGCGCAGCCAATGGCACCGACTATGGTCTGCTCGATGCAGATACGTTTGAACCCAATCCGCAGTACTATGCATTGATGCTCTGGAGCCGCTTCGGTGATGAGATGCTGGGAGTGCAGTCACCATTTGATCCAGTCACGACCCTCAGCGTGTACGCTGGTCGCCGGTCTGATGGTTCTTTGACCGTGCTAGCAATTAACAAAACCGATCAACCTATCACAGCGACCATTAGCTTACCATCGGGCTCGTGGCAAGTGTCGGCAACGGTTGTTGGCGCAAATGATCTGCTAGCCGAAACAGTAACCCAGATGAATCCGGTATTAGCGGGAGAGCCCGATGATCTCTTCACCTTCACGCCCTTTGCCATCACTTTACTGACCTTTACCGGCTCTTGAAACGCAAGGAGACAGTATGGCGCAGCGCTTGCTTAACTTGATGATAGTGATTGTCACCGTCTCCGCCAATGTTGCGGCTACGCACCCGGTGTCCGCAGCGATTTTCAATCCTGGCTTGGGCGGTTGTCCTGCTAACACCATTGTTGGCGGCGACAATCTGGTGCAAAATGGCGATTTTGCCCAAGGCGCGGTCGGTTTCACTTCCGACCTGAGCAATCGCGGCGATGGGGTTTATCCCGATGATGCGAATGGAGGCGGTTTTTCGATCCAGACCGGAGCGATTATCTATCCGCCATTTGAAACGAATCCCTATATTTATGGACGCCCGTTCCCGGGAGATCCGCAACGCGATGTACCAGCAACCGACACCTATTTCTACTCTAACCCTAGCGCTGAAAACTACGCTGCCGGCAACGGCCGAGTCAAACTGTGGCAACAGTCTGTGGAGGTAGCCCCCAATACAACGTACAATTTCTTCGCCTACTTTGATAATCTACTCGATCCGATTAAAAGTGCAAATGGAACCGCTGATCCACTTATCGAACTGCGCGTCAACGATATCTCGGTGGGCACCACAGTAGTGCCGAAATCCCCCGACCGCTGGATACCTATTCAATTCGCCTTTACCACCGGGTCAGGGGTGAACAACATCACGCTGCGCATCGATAGTCTGACCAACCAGACCTTCGGCGACGATTTTACTATGACTCAGATCAATCTGAAACAATGTGTCAGTGGTGTGGGTGTGGCGAAATACGCATTCGTTCCCCTGCCAGAAACACGCCACAGCAAAGATGGGTTCCGGCTTGAGTATTGGATCACCTTCCGCAACCTCGGCGCCGATCCCGTATCTGACCTGCAAGCAATTGATCATCTGGCAGCAGTGTTTGCTGACGCAGAGGAATGGGACTTAATTGAACTCAGTGCTATTACTGAGAGCGGCACTGCCGTGCTGACCCCCAATCCAGACTTCGACGGCCGCACGAACCTCAATCTACTGGCCGACAACCAGGTGTTGGCGGAAGGCCAGCGCGCACGGTTACGCCTGGTCGTTTGGGTACGTCCCCCCTCAGGACCGGTGGTGTTTCGGAATATTGTCAATTTAAGTGCGCGCTCGGGGAATGTAGTGGTTACCGACATCTCGTTACCTGGGTTAGATCCGGATCCCAATGGGAATGGCGATCCCAAGGAACCGACAGAAATCGGAGCAACGACCACCATCTTTTCGCCATTTAAGTATTGGATGCCGATCGTAGCGCGCTAAGTGAGATCGGTTCAGTCGAGCTGGCGGATCGGTTTCGCCGGAACACCACCCACCAGGGTATTAGGCGGTACGGTCCGGGTAACAACACTCCCGGCAGCAATCACACTGCCGGCACCAATTTCTACACCAGGTAATAGCAGCGCGCGAGCGCCAATCCAGACTCCGCTCGCAATAGCGACTGGCGCTGTCATGAGCGGTCCTGCGCGATGCTCGGCCAAGCCCATCTGGTGGGAAGCGGTCAGGATCATCACTTCATGACCGATACTAACGTGATCGGCGATGGTGATGCAATCGTTGAGATCAAAAAAGCAGTCGGTGTTGATAACACAGTGACGGCCAACGTGCAAACGCTGTCGGATCGGGCCATAACCATACAGGTGGAGCGGCCCCATAATCACCGTACCGTGACCGATCTGGATCCCAGCCAGCCGCAGTAGCCGTGGCCGCAGGCGCGCAGCTACATAACGCGGTAGCAATTTCAATACACCATTGATGATAAGCAGGCGCGGTTGGAGAGCCCCCAACTCTTCGGTGAGAATGCGGGAAAGTTTGCCATGCGATGGTTCTGACTTCACAATGACCTCATTCAATCGATAGGTGCTATTGTGCCAAGTTGGTACAGTTCACGCTATAGGATGAAGCTAGTTTGACGAAACTGTCAACCATGCTACGCCGCCCTAGCGAAGATGTTAGACTCATCTGTTGGGCATTATAAGCGATAGTGATGCGCTATTTCGTTCTAGCGAATTGTCATTGGTCATTGGGATGAATGAAGAATTGAACAACTTGCATTCAGCACTTGCAGAGCATTTGTTGGTATGATGTGATTACTGGTCGGTATGATCGGCCACCAAACGCTAGTATGAGAGGACACGATAGTATGGTTCGCCTGATCATCCTGCGGTTACTCGAGAGTTTTTTCCGACGTCCATGGCTCAGCCTAGCCCCATTTGGGCTAGCGCTAGTCGTAGGAGCGAGCTACATCTTGCTCTTGCCGCCGGAATACCTCTCAAGCGGCAAGATCTACGTCGAAAAAGACAGTCTACTCGCCTCGCTAACAGCATCAAACAGTGAGGTATCGTGGTGGGTGACGCCGGCGCAGGCAACGACGAATGAGCTGTATGAATTGCTAGCCACCAATGCTTTTGTGCGCACGGCCATCCAGCAGACGAAACTGGAGCCGTTGATGGCAGGTGGCCCGGAAGTAGTTTGGGAAACATTTACCTTCTTCCGTGAAGAGGTCAGCATCAATCCACTCGGCGATAAACTGGTCGAAATTCGGGCCACCACCGATGATCCCGAACTCTCGTACCAGTTGGTAGTAGCCACAATGGATACTTATCTCAAATGGAAGCTGAATACCGATTTTCAAGAAAGCGTAGCTGCTCAGAAATTTTTCGAGAATTTGATCGCGCCTTACCAGGCCGACGTAGATAAGGCCCGGCAGGCACTGATCGATTTTCTCAGCGCCAACCCTGAACCAGTGCGCGGCGAGCGTCCGCCTGGCGAGCAATTCCAGCTTGATCAGTTGCGCGCGGCGCTAGCGCGGGCGGAAGAGCGTTTGAGCGCAGCGCAAGAGAACGAAGAGAGCGCCCGTCTGGCGCTGGTGAAGAATGAGAGTCTCATCCGGCAAACCTATCAGATTATCGATCAGCCGGAAATTCCACAAAAGGCTGAGTTTTCACTCACCGGCTTTGTGAAGAATATGATCATATTTGTCGCCATCGGTCTCTTTCTCTCGGCCAGCCTCATCGGCGGTGGCGCCTTGCTTGATCGCAGCCTGCGTCTCCCGATCGATGTGCAGCAGAGCCTCAATCTACCGTTGCTGGCAATGGTACCGCTAAGCCAGCCTACGTTGCCATCTGCAGCGCCGGCTATGACGGCAGTAGAAGTGGAACAACCGACCCTCCAACCACAGGTGTGAGCGGCCAGAGCTATCCTTGGTGGACGAAACGGCCTAACGCTCCTGATGTATCAGCCCAGATTGTTGTTAAGGAATGACCATGTTTGGATGGCGCACAAAAAACACTAACACCGCAATTACCGACTTGCCGCTAGTGATTGAAGCCGCTGATGGGGCATTGCGGCGAGCCTTTGCCGGTGAGCAGATCAGTCAGCTGCGCCGGATGCTGACCGATCTCTTGGTCGGGCAACGATTACCCAACCGGATCGGTTTTGCTTCCGCCTTACGTGGTGAGGGTGTTACTTACATAACTCTGGCCAGCGCGGTCACGCTGGCTCATGATACCGGCAAACAGGTATGCGTCGTTGAACTCAACTGGGTAGCGCCAGGTATGCTGGCAAACCTCGCTCCAGTGACCATACCAACAGCGAAATCCAACCGGAAAACAACGCCGACCGTAACTATCACGCCACCAACGCTGAATACGCCTGGCATGGCTGACGTGCTCCGTGGTCAGGCAACGCTCGATGAAGCATTGCTAGCAACTAATACCACCGGTTTGTGGCTCTTACCGGCCGGTGCAGCGCCGCTCGAACAACAACCGCTGCTGGCCCGTGGTGCCGAGTTGCGGGATCTCCTCAACCACCTTAACGAACGGTTCGATTACGTGCTGCTTGATCTGCCTGCCGTACTCGCGACCAGCGACACACTGGCCCTGGCAGCACTAGCACCCACCTATGCACTAGTCGTGCGGCACGGTGTGACCCCCGTTACGGAAGTGCGGCGTGCTCTGCAAAATGTTCAACACGTGCCAGTGTTGGGCATTATTCTCAATCAGGCTCACATTGCTACCCCACGCTGGATCCATCACTTGATCCCACAGGAGTAAGTATGAAGTTCTTCGTGGGCTTTCTAGTCACATGTTTGCTCATCGGGGCCCTAACGCCACACTGGCGTATGCGCGATCTGGCCCTAGTGATGATAGCGCTGAGTGCGCTAGTTGTGGCCGCTTATTACTTCTTTAACCTGATTTGAGCAATACGCCGGATCAATAATCTTATGCTCGATCTCCTCATCCCACGCTATCCCGATATCACAACTATTGCACGCCGTAGCGAACGGCGGTGGTGGTTGCTCTGCATCGTAGTATGCGCCTTAGCTGGCGTGGTGATGCTACTGCTACGCCGTCGTATGGCTCCCGAATCGGTACTGGCGTTCCTCATCTTTGGCGGGATCCTGGTGACGACGGCGATCCAGCCTCGATTTGGGCTCTACGCAATCCTCGGTCTGACTCTGTTCGGCGATCGCTCGCTCCACCCCTGGTATCCGTTTACCAAGAATTTATCGAGTCGCGAGTCGATCATGTACCTGACCGACTCGTTCTCGTTCAGCCCGCAAGAGCTGACGATCATGTGGACATTGGTCGTGTGGTTTGTACGCGCAGCTGCTGAACGACGGTTGCGCATTCACTTCGGCCCACTCTTCTGGCCCGCGACAATTTTCTTAGTCTTCAACACGATTGGCCTGGTGTATGGATTGGCAAATGGCGGCAACCGGATTATTGCGCTTTGGGAGGTGCGATCGATCTTTTATCTACCACTTATGTTGTTGCTGGCTGGCAATTTGATCGAGACACGCTCGCAGCTCAATACGTTGTTTTGGGTCGCAACGGTGGCGCTGTTTGCTAAAGGAGTAGCCGGGGTCTGGTACGTGCACGACGTACTGAAATGGGATCTGCATGGGGTGGAACGGATCGCCGAACATGCGATGTCGATCCACTTCAACTTCTTTTTCGTGTTGCTTATCGCAGCTTGGCTCTACCGCGATAGCGCAACTCGCCGCTTCTCGTTGATTCTGATGGCGCCATTTGTGCTCTTCAGCTTGATCGCAAATTTTCGCCGCGCCGGCTTCCTCACGCTCGGTCTCGCTGTTGGGCTGATCGTACTACTGCTCTACCTCGAACATCGCCGGCTTTTTTTCCTGCTTGCACCAACTAGTGTGGCGGCGTTTGCGGCGTATCTGGTGGTCTTTTGGAACAATCAAGGGCCGTTGGGAATTTTGGCGCGCGCAGTGCGTTCTGTAATCGGTCAACCAACCGCTCGTGACGCCGCCTCGAATATTTACCGAGATTTGGAAAATATCAACATTATGTTTACCATTCGCAACGCTCCTTTAACCGGCATCGGTTTTGGCAACAAATTTTATATGTTGGTGCCGATGCCCGATATTAGCTTTTTTGAATGGTGGGAATATATCACGCACAATTCAATCATGTGGGTCTGGATGAAGATCGGTGTGATCGGATTCTACGCCTTTATACTGCTGCTAGCACTGACGATGCTCTACGGCGCGCGCATGGTACGGCTGATGCCCCGGGGGCAACTACGCGTGTTTGCTCTTACGGCCACCCTCTACATCTTTACCCATTTTGTCTACGCCTACGTTGATATGTCTTGGGAAAATGGCAGTATGGTTTTTGTTGGTACGATGATGGGGGTCATCAATGCTTTACCACAGATTGCTGCTGGTAAAGCGGCACCGGTCTGGCCCTGGCGCGTGTTTCAAGCCCAGCGCGATGAGCAGTCGCCCCCTCGTTAATGAGTGGCGCCGCCCAGGCACGCATCGTAGCACTTCACGGTAGAATGGATTAGGCGAGACAGTTTACTAACCAGCTAGCACTCGATCGTGCTGTCCTATGCTACGTCGCAATGCTGGCGAGCGTGTGATCGTTCACCGGAAGGCAGTTGCTGATTGCAACGATGGGGGTCGTATGTACGTGCGGCTTGGCTGTCTTATTCTCTGCTGCTTCGTCATCTTAACAGGTTGTAGCCGCCGTCTGCCTATGGCAACCCCAGCCGCGACATACCCGACACCAACGATCGCACCGTTTTTTCAAGAGCATCCCACCGCAACCCCGTTTGTGCCACAACCCACAAGCACACCTCTACCTGCCCCACCCCCCCTAACCCCGACAGCAGCTGCCACCAATGAGACGAGCAACCTGCGGGTAGTGCCAGTCTATCGCGATACACTGAGCGCCGGTTGGAGCATCGAGCAGAGCGCATTATTGAGCAGCCTGGTCTTGACCCAAACCAGGGTTGTAGCGTTGGGGAAGGCAGCGATTGCAGTCACACCGAGCGAGAGCACTGGCGTACTCTTCTTTACTCTCACGCCCAATAGTGGGATCGAATTGCGCCGCGATCAGGTAGCGGCACTGCGTTTGCGTTTAAGTGGCGGTGATACCCCTATTGCCAATGATGCTATGACGATTGCCATCGTAGGCAGTAATCGCGTGCCGTACTGGCAAGCTGATGACAATTCGGTCACTCTGGACGGTCGCGTCACTAATAGCACTGAACCGCTGTTTCCTGAAACCCGTCTCTATTTTCTCGGTCTCAATCGGGCCATTGCACCTGGGGAATGGGCCGAAATCTATGTCTGGCTCGATGATCTAATCTACGAACCGGAATATACCTACGTCACCGGTTTCTATCTCAAGACGAGTAGCGATTTGGTGCCGCAATACTACGTCGATCAGATTGAGTGGCTGGTGCACGATCCTCGTTAGCAAATGGCGCAACTCGTATCATTATCGTTATGTGCGGGGAGCCCGATTGCGAGCAGTGCGGATCCAGTCGCGCGGCTTGATACCCAGTAGAAGCCGGACGTACAACCATAGCTTCCAGAGCACAAAGATCGGTGTAAAGAGGAGCGAACGGTAAACTGACCATGGCGCACCGACCAGGATTAAGCCGCTGAGGATGTAGACTATCTGCCCACCGAGAATAAAACTAGCCAGCGCCAAGGTGATCGGTTCACGCAAGAGCAATGCCATCAGTAACACAACTATGCTGGCCCCGGTGACAACCGAAAAAGGGGGAATCAGCTGTTCAATCGCGGCATCTATGAGCAGGAAGCTACGCCGTCGCCAGCCTTCACGCAGCAGACGCGGTACGTAATGGCGCACCATTTCGAGTCGGCCACGCTCCCAACGCTCATTTTGGCTCTGCGCCGAGCGCAGGTTGTCAGGCATCTCGGCCCAAACGACAGCATCAGGGGCAAACATAGCCCGTTCACCAGCTAGAATCAACCTCATGTGGTACTCAATATCTTCGGTTAGCGAGGCCGTCCAGCGATGGCGACGCAGGATGTCAGCGGCGAAGACCATGCCATTGCCTTTCAAGCCAGTCGATCCACCTAATACCATTCGGCCAAGCGGACGCAAGTAGTGCAGTACGATCAGCGCAACAGCGCGAATACCTGCACTCCAAGCACCTTCCGGTTGCCGCACCGCGTAGTACGCCTGGATCACACGCTCACCACGAGCGAGGCGGGCGTCCATAACCCGCAAAAAGTTGGTTGACACCACTGAATCAGCATCCAGAATGACAATAGCATCGTGCGGTGCTTTGCGCTCCCAAATCTGCTGGAGCAGCCATTCAAGCGCGTAGCCCTTACCGCGCAGCATCGGATCGAACCGCTCGTGCACAATAGCACCGTGAGCGGCAGCGACAGCGGCAGTGCGATCAGTGCAATTGTCAGCCACAACGTGCACCTGGTAGAGCTGGCGAGGGTAATCGAGCTGATTGAGATTGCGCAGCAGATCGGGCAGTAACCGTTCTTCGTTGTGAGCCGGGATCATAATGATGAAACGGGTCGAGGGCTGATCACGCAGCGGCGTTACCCGGCGTGCAAACATGGCGGCAATGGTTAATAAGAGCAGGTAAGCGACGATCAATGCCAGCATCCCGCCGACGATCCAGCAGACAACAGCGAATATCAGCCAGACCAACGCCATCATAGTTACTCCTTCTGTGCCGGTACGTGCAGCATCATTGTTTCTGCCAGCGTCTCTTGCAGCATCGTGGTCAGACGTTCAGCGTAATGGTCAAGGTTCATCTTGGCGCTGATCAATCGACGACCCGCCTGCCCCATACGCGCTGCCATGTCTGGATTGGCCAGCAGTCGTTCGATAGCAGACCGCAACGCCACCGGATCACGCGGTGGTACGTATAACCCAGTTTCACCCTCGACAATCACATCCGTCTGGCCAGGAGTCCGGGTACAGATCACGGCCCGTTCCATCGCCATCGCCTCGAGAATAGCGGTCACTCCAGCCTGAAATTCTACTGGTTCGAGCGGCATCACCAGAAACTGGCTATCACTATAGAGCTGGCGCAATTCGTACTGACTAAACTTTTGTACCCGAACATTGGGGGGAATGACCCGTCCCTGCGTACTGTCGCGTTGCTTCGACCATGGACTAGCTGCGGCAACGACAACATCGGCATCAAGTCCATGGACGGCTTCTAATAAGGTAGGATAGTCGCGCCGTTCGAGACCAACGGCACAGATCTGTGGTCGCGGCGTAGGACGTGGCGGAGCATGGCGTGGGTGAAAGAACTGGTCATCGACCATAAACGGCGTAAACGGCACCCGCCGGAGCGGTAACTGCCAGCGTTCGGTAATGAAGCGCTGTTGCCATGTCGAGTAGACGATGAAGCGGTCGATATGGCTTTGTACTCCAAACCGATCGAGAAAGATCATCTTCTTCGGCACCGAGATGATATGAGTGATCATCAGATGGCGCGGACGCCGGTTGGGGCTGAAGAACTTGAGAAACGCTGCCAGCGGCAGACCGACCTGCTCACCGTCGGTGAAGATGGCCTGATAGTGATGGCGACGACGAAAACACGCCCAAGCCAGGAGCAGATTTGGCCCACCAACACGCTCGAACAGGCGACCAACAATGCCGCTAGTAGCGCGAGCGATCCGGTAGTCGATCAAATCGGCACCAAAATGGCGCGCCAGTTCGAGATAGTCAGCACGCGGCCGGCGTCCAGCAGCGATATCTGCTTCAAGATGGTCTGGTATTACACCAGAAACAGTCAGCAGTACCTGATTCACACCGGTATCCTCTCTTGCATACGGGCCAGATCAATTTCACCCTTGATCAATTCCAGCAAACGACCTGCATTGCGGCGAGCATCGTAGGAGCGCGCAACATGCACAAATGCGCGCTCACCAAAACTCAATCGCTCGTCAGGTTGCATAATCAGGCGACGCAGCGCCTCGGTCAGCGCCGCCAGATCACCCGGCGGGGTTAACCATCCCGTTTCGCCGTCACGAACAAGTTCGGGAATAGCCGCAACGCGGGTGGTGACTACAGGCAAACTAGCGGCAGCCGCTTCCGATAACACCATAGGCAGACAATCGCCGAAGGTGGGCAGGGCAAAGATGTCAGCCTGATGGTACAACGCTTTGAGTGGAGCGCTATTAGGCTGCATACCGTGATAAACGAAAACCCCTGGTTCAGCGGGCACCTGATCTTTTGTCACCAGATGTAACTCGACACCGAGTGGTCGCAGGACACGAAAGGCTTCGAGGAGGAGTAGACCACCTTTGCGTTCTAGATTCGCACCGACAAATAGAATCTTTACTGGCCCGTCGTGGCGCATCCGAGGAGTTGGTCGTTGCCACTCGAGCACGTTTACGCCAGGCGGAATCACGGTTATCTTATCTGCCGGCACACCATAGCCTGTGATGAGGCCCTCTTTGGCCCACTGGCTCCACGTGACCAGATGGCGAGCCAGACGAAAGCACTGCCGATTGAGTTGCCACTTGATCTGTTCTAGCCAGGGCGGACCGGGATCGTGCTGGTAGTACGGACCGAGCTGATCGTACTGTAATGGTGTAGCATCGAGTGAGACAATGCTAGGATAGCGGCGTAACCAGCCGGCGTTTAGCACAGCAGGTACCTGAGTATGGAAGAAGAGCGCATCGACGGAAGTATGTCTGACCAGACGGCGCAGTGAACGGTGCGCACGCAGACCAGCACGGACAGTCCAGTTGCTCTTGTAGAGCGGGATGCGGGCTGCCAGACCCTGCGTCTCGAAGGGAATGAGAGCCCAGTGCGGCCGCACGTCGGGGTAGTGACTGACGTTGGCTTGCAAATTTTTGGCATGGGTCACGTGGCCGAGGGCCTGTTCGAGCACAAATCCGATGTTATATAAGGCAGATCGGTTCATCGAGATTGCCTGCTCTTTAACGTCTGCGCAGAACATGAAGCGGTTCGCTATTTAGCACGCAGTATAGCGAATGGGCATAACCTTCACGTTAATGACTGCTGCATTACCTTTGCAATGTTGTCATACCACGCGTGTGGAGATGATTACAGGGCACAGTCGTATTATGGCGTGAGGGACTTTATAACTTTGCTGTAGGCGCCACTTCAGGCAGGGTATACTAACGGGGAATGCTTCCGCAGCACAACTGGCCGATGAGATGGTGAATTTGTCACGATTGCACTGCATTTAGGATCGATACACTGCGGGAGGAACGACGTTCATGTCATTTGATTAAACTTTGGTAGGCCATAGTAGAGGAATTGGCATGCGTCTACGACACCTGTTTGGGTTGCTAGTGGCGGTCGGACTGGTGGCGTGTACCGCTGCCCCGCCGCCGCCGGTCACACCAGTAGCGCCAACTCCAACCGCGATCATATTGAGTCAGGAGATTACCTTTGCCGAAGCCGGTGTGCGGGTACGTTTGCCAGCCGGGTGGCAGACTCTGCGTGACGGAAATGTGATCAAAATTGCGCCTGATGGAGCGACCCTAGCCGCAAATGTGATCGACGCACCGATCATTACTCTCGATAGTGTGCCACTAGCGGCACTAATCAACCAGTATGGCCCGGCTGCCGTCGATCCAGAAACGATCTTCGAGTTAGCAAGCAGCGCAATTCAACCTGCTGGCTACACCGTGAGTGCCACCCAGGCAGTGCAAATTGGCACGGTTAAGGGGCTATTGGCTGGCATCAGCAGCCCAGCCAGCACTGGGCAGTTGCTGGTGCTGGTTGATGACGCGCGCGTAGTGCGAGTCCTGGCCCAAGCCGCCACGGCACGATGGGAAATCGAGCAGGCGACCATCGCCAACATTCTGACCACGCTCGAGTTTTTACCTGCTCCGACACCCACTGCAGCTCCTACCGAACTTGCCGCGCAGCCCCAGATAATCCGTTCCGGACCACCTGGATTTATCCTTCGACTAGGCGGACGCGGCGGTGCAGCCAATAGTCGCTTCATTGCGGCCCGCGGCCTAGCTGCTGGACCGGATGGCACTCTTTACCTGGCCGAGAGCGGTCATGGAGTGTGGGTCTTTAGGCCTGATGGCACTCTGCGTATGACTTTTGGCGCCGAAGCCCTGCTCGACGCCTATGATGTAGCACTGGCCCCCAACGGTGATGTGTACGTCGCTGATTATGGTCGTAATACCATCACCCACTTCAACGCCGATGGCGTCTTCCTGCACCGTTGGGGCGGCCATGGTGATGGGCCCGACCAGTTTGGCCTGTCAGCACCACAGCGTATTGCTATTGGTCCTGATGGTAGCATCTACGCCATCGACACTCGCCCTGGCGCTGATGGACTCGCCGTCAGCAGTATTGTGCGTTTCGAGCCGGATGGTACATTCAGAGAACGCATGACGCTGCCAGCTGATTTGGCCCCTTCCGATTTGGCAATTGATCGCGATGGTACTATCTATCTGGCGGAAAGCTTCTCAGGGGCAATTGTCAGACTGGCGCCTGATGGCAACGTGCTAGCCCGTCTTGGCGATCCAGCTAATCCGGATCGCCTGGCAGGGCCAGTGCTCGACGTTGACCGGGCAGGTTATATCTATCTGGCTACCTACGCGGGCGAGATCCTACAACTCACACCAGATGGCACCATTGTTGCCCGTGGCGGTGCTCTGGCCAAACCCGGCAGTATTCCCAATCCCGGCGAGATCAGTCTGCCTAACGGAATAGTCGCTGCGCCAGGCGGCGTGATCTGGATTAGCGATAATAGCGGCGAGTATAGCGCCGTCTCCGCCTTCCGATTACAAATCGATACCGCTGCGCTCGCCACAACACAAGCGCTGAATCCGACACCGCTGGTGCCTATCAATGACCTGAAGCAGCAATGGGCCGTCTCGGCCACTGCGAGCAGCTTCTACGCTCCTGACTACGATCCGGCCGCTGTGATTGGCCCACCTGATGTGCCAACTTGCCAGGATAGCCCGAATGCCTGGGCTCCAGCCACCCCTAACAGTCGCGAGACGCTGACCGTCACGTTTGCTGAACCGCTCTTCGCCACTGGTTTAATCATTTATCAAAACCATCATCCTGGTTATATCACGCTAGTGGAAATGATTGATGAACAGGGTGTGGCCAAAGTCGTTTATCGGGCCGAACCACTTCCGGCGCCAGAATGTCCCTTCGCCCTAACCATTGCGGTTGAACAAACCCTTACGCGCATTGTGAGCGCCCGCATCACGCTTGACCAGCGCGATGGCAGTTGGAGTGAAATCGATGCGGTAGCGTTAATTGGGACGCCATAACTGATTTGTCTGGTCGGACGCGTGACCGATCGCCTGGTACCTGACAGCGGCCTGTTGCTAGTTAGGTGGTTGTTAAGCGCACCGGTACACCGCGTTCGGCCAAATATCGCTTCACGTCGGCTACTGAGTAGTCACCAAAATGGAAAATAGACGCTGCCAGTACCGCATCAGCCCCACCTTCTACAATACCGCGATACATATCGTGAGGCGAACCAACCCCACCCGATGCAATCACCGGCACTGGCGATATCGCAGTGATGGCCTGAAGCAATTCAAGATCATACCCGCTGCGGGCACCATCGGCATCCATACTGTTGATGCAAATCTCACCCGCACCCAATTCGATCCCACGTTTGATCCACTCGATAGCATCGAGTCCAGTCGGGCGTGGATTGGCACCAGTGTGGGTAAAGACCTCCCAGCGCGGCGGTTCACCAGGGGCATTGACCCGTTTGGCATCGACCGACAGCACGATGCACTGACTACCAAACCGTCGCGCGCCCTCGGCAATCAACTGAGGATTATAGACAGCGGCAGTGTTCAAACTCACCTTGTCGGCCCCAGCCCGCAACATCCGATACATATCTTCGACGCTGCGTAACCCACCACCGACGGTTAAAGGAATAAACACCGCAGCGGCAGTGCGCTCAACAACTTCGACCATAATTGCCCGCTCATCACTAGAGGCGGTAATATCGTAGAAGACCAGTTCGTCGGCGCCAGCAGCATTGTAGGCTGCGGCCAATTCAACCGGATCGCCAGCGTCGCGATGGTTGAGAAACTTCACTCCCTTCACCACACGACCGGCCTTCACATCAAGACATGGGATAATGCGTCGGGTGAGCATACGCGATTCCTTATCATCGAACAGAGGATGGGCAAATTTAGCTCTTGTGCTCGGCGCTAGGCAAACCGCTCTGCGATAAGTGTGTGACCGATGCCTGTTCAAGCTGACTGGATTACTTTGGTCGCACCTGGCCGCGACGACCGCGCTCTTCCGGCGGCTCCGGTTCAGGAGCGACAGCTTCCTGTTTTGCCTGCCCTTCATCTAGCAGAAATTGGGTAGCATGCACACTCCAGAGAGCCAATAAGGAGACTGCGAAGAGCAAGAATGGTACGACCAGCACCACACTGCTTATCACCAGTATAACCCCCATCAGCATCATAGTGACTAGTGTGTACACAGGCCGACTCACGATTAACACCAGCGCTGTTCGCCCAATCTGGCGCAGAGATGGGCGTTCAAGTAGCACCATTAACGGAAAGGCATAGATAATTAGCGCCGACCAGAGCATAAACAAGTAGAGAAAAAAACCAATCAAGATACCGCCCAGCACTCCTGGGACACCAGAGTAGAAGGCAAGATTCCACAGGATCAGTGCCAGTCCGGCTATCCAGAGGCCGTACAACTGCCAAGCCGGTACGGCATAAGCCCGCATCCCAGCGAAGAAGTCGATCAGTTTACTCGCCCGACCTTCACTGATCCGCTTGCAGAGCGCATACAGACCGGCAAACGCCGGCGCAGCCGGCAACACACCGAGCAAAGCCGCCGCCGCGGCCGGCAACGCTGCATTACTCACCATTGCAACGTAGGCGATGCTGAACAGCGGCACACTCATCGCTGCCCAGATCAGGTTGGCGAAGGTGAGCAATAGAAATTCGTCAAACAGATCGCGCAGTGCGATCCAGAGGACGCGAAAGGGAGCGGCCAAGGCCGCTGCATTGAAGGAACGGCTATTGTTCATCACCTGGCAATTCTGGCTCTTACCTGTTCATCGGCATCGTTGCCCCGATGTGCTACGGAGCATCCTCAGCCCACAAGACCACAACCCGCTGCTCGTCGAGGGCGATGATACCATGATCAAACGGCGCCTCGCTAAGCGAACGCCAGCCAACAACCTCATTGCCATGCACATCGTAGATTGCAAAATCGCCGCTCACAGCACCATTGGTAAAGTAACGCGCGCGCGGCCCTAGCAATGCTAGCACCCGCCCGGCCAGTTCGGACGCCTGCGCCTTAGGCACGATCTCATCAGGATACGCCAGATCATAGGCAATGATATGCGTGGCGATCTTCAACGCAATGCGGCGTGGCACCTCAATCCAGTGCTCACCTAGCGGTTGAAAGTCGAGCTCCTGGGCCACCGCATCGAGCGCCTCGGTGACAGTTTGCGGCGGGCGTGTCAATCGGAAGGCAGCACCAGTGAGCGGGTAACTCTGCACCCGTGCGGTCTCGATTGCCATCCAGAGACCTGCAATCGCCGGGTCAGTTTCGAGTACGATCAGCGGTTGGGACATAATGCCTCGCGGTCTGACAATGGCTTGCTTCAATCATAACAAATTTGGCCGTAGCTGTAACCATGTTTTGGTACCGTTAAGCCTGAAAGCTGACGATGCAGCGTTTCATGCTGACAGTGGTATGATGAACAACAGAGAAAACACCGAGTGCTGACCGGCTTCCCGGCGCGCAGAGAGGAGACATTGCTGCATGAATGAACCCGTTACTGCCACTATCGACCAGTTGTGCGCCAACGCTATCCGCGCCCTGGCCATTGATGCTGTCCAACAAGCCAACAGCGGCCACCCCGGTATGCCGCTTGGTATGGCTGATGCTGCCTATGTGCTTTGGACACGCTTCCTCAGGCATAACCCGGCCGACCCACATTGGCCCAACCGCGACCGGTTTGTACTTTCGGCTGGTCACGGTTCAATGTTGCTCTACGCACTCTTGCATCTTTCTGGCTATGAATTGTCGCTTGATGATCTAAAACAATTTCGCCAGTGGGGCAGTCGTACTCCCGGTCATCCCGAATACCACGAGACGCCTGGTGTTGAGATGACGACTGGCCCACTCGGACAGGGCATTGCCACAGCCGTAGGAATGGCGATTGCTGAACGCTGGCTGGCGACGAAATTCAATCGGGTGGGGTTTCCGATTGTCGATCACTACACTTACGTCATTGCCAGCGATGGCGATCTCATGGAGGGCATCTCGCACGAGGCGGCTAGTCTAGCTGGTCACTTGCGCCTAGGCAAGCTGATCGTACTCTACGATAGCAACGAAATCTCGCTGGTCGGACCAACCAAGCTAGCGTGGAGCGAGAATGTAGCGAACCGATTTGCTGCTTACGGCTGGCAGGTGTTGTACGCCGATGGTCACAACATGTCGGCAGTAGCGCTGGCCCTGGCGGAAGCGATTGCCGATAGCGAACGACCCTCGCTCATCATTACACGCACCATTATCGGCTATGGAAGTCCGCGTGCCGGCAGTCATAAGGCGCATGGTGAACCGCTGGGCACAGAAGGGGTCAAGCAGACGAAAGCAGCACTGGGCTGGCCACAGGAACCGGCATTCTACGTGCCGCCAGAAGTGTACGATCACATGCAACTAGCAGTGGAAGTGGGCGCAGTGCGACAGCGTGAATGGGAAGCGATGTTACAACGGTATCGTGCCTCCTATCCCGAGCTGGCCGCGCAATGGGATGTGTTGCAAGCAGGCGGTCTGCCAACAGGATGGGAAGCGGCCCTACCAGTCTTCGCCGCTGATCCCAAAGCGAAAGGCACCCGGGTGGCTTCGGGCACCGTCTTGCAGGCGCTAGCACCGGTTATCCCGGGGTTACTCGGTGGCTCAGCTGACCTTCATACATCGGATTTTACCTATCTCGAGGGTTTTGGTTCGATCAGCGGCGAAAACTTCAATGCGCGTAACCTGCACTTCGGGGTTCGCGAGCATGCAATGGGTGCAATCCTCAACGGAATGGCTTTGCATGGCGGTATCATTCCTTACGGTGGCACCTTCCTTGTCTTCAGCGACTACATGCGTCCGGCGATCCGCTTAGCAGCGCTCATGCGGCTACGGGTGATCTACGTCTTTACCCACGACAGCATCGGGGTAGGAGAAGATGGCCCTACCCACCAACCAGTCGAGCATCTGGTCTCGCTGCGCGCCATTCCTAACCTGCTGGTGGTACGACCGGGCGATGCTAATGAGGTGGCAATGGCATGGCGTTTGGCGCTGCAACGCACCAACGGACCGACGGCAATCATCCTGTCGCGGCAGAATGTCCCCACGCTCGACCGTACCCACCTGGGGGGCGCCGATGGCGTTTTGCGCGGAGGCTATGTGTTGCGCACCACTGATCCGGTTCAGGCGATCATCATCGCTACGGGTTCAGAAGTGGCGCTGGCACTCACTGCAGCTGACCAACTTGCCAGTGAGGGGATCGGCGTCCAAGTAGTCAGTATGCCTTGCCGTGAACTGTTCGATCAACAAGATGCCACGTACCGCGAACAGGTATTACCATCGTCGATTAAAGCGCGGGTCGCAGTTGAAGCTGGTCGATCATTAGGATGGGAACGCTATGTTGGCTGCACGGGCACGATCATTGGCGTCGACCGGTTTGGCGCTTCTGCACCCTTCCAGCGGGTTTACGCAGAGTTTGGTTTAACGGTTGAGCGCATTGTGGCCGCAGTCAAAGATCAGCTTACGCACCAGAGCTAGCGACTGGGTAGGGGGTACAGGGTGGTGCAGAGGCTCTTGCCTGTGCTCACTAATGACGCCAGAGAGCGAGACCCGGTGCCCCCAAATCTCACCAGACCCTTCTGAAGATAAACCTGAGTGCAAGGACAAATTCTTTACCCGAGAGGTCGTAAGCGCAGGGCGTTCTTGCAAACTCTACGCTATCTATATATCCCCGCTTTGCAGACAAACCACAACTCGGCCATAACGGTTCGCTGGCGCATTATAATGCTGTAGATAACGCTTGTGATCTGATTGCAATCAGTGTATGATAACCCTACAAAAAAAGAACCATCCCACCACGATTGGATCACATGGTCGAGCGAGCGGTAGGGTTTGTGGCAGCATCATCGGGGTCGTCCAGGTTACCGGTTGGGACACTGCAGCCTCGCGCAGCCGTTACAGAGGCTGTGAGCCGATTGATCAGGCCGCGCAGTATAGCGCTTTAGTGTACTCATAGGAACGGAAGGTACAGTCTTCCGCTATCGCCTTGCACCAGGCTAGTCACCACAGCAGCTGCCAGTGCGTGTATTGCCAACCGGCTCAAATTGGTGCCCGCTGGTGATGCCAATGTGCAGCAGAGGCCAGCGCACTCGTGCTGTTCTTTACTCGCCAATGCAGCGCGAAAAGCAGTATGCGTCGGAGCTCAACCACCAGTCTGATTAGGATCGAGTAAGGAGCAATAATGAGTTGCTAGCGCTATGAACGGTATTCGATCGCTGAGCGGGCTCGTAAACAATTCACCAGGTGCAACCGTTGATGAAGGATAGAGGAAGCGGCAATGAAAGCAGTTGTTCAGCATTGGTACACGCACCCGGCAGTGCGCGCCGCGTTGGTCGATCTTGCCGATTATCGTCCAACGCTGGCTATGGCAATAGAGATTCAGCAGGTGCCGGCACCAACGTTTGCTGAACGTCCGCGCTCTATTCTGGTTAGTCAACGCATGCAGGCGCTCGGTCTGCGCAAAGTAGAGATCGATGAGCTGGGAAATGTCTATGGCTATCGTCCCGGCCAGTATGAGCGTCCCGCACTACTGGTCTCGGCTCATCTCGATACTGTCTTTCCCGCCGAAACCGATCTCTCAATCCGCTATGAAGGTGAGCGAGTTTACGGTCCCGGCATCGGTGACAACAGTGCCGGTGTCGCCGGACTATTGCGTCTGGCTGAAGTCTATCAGCGCTTCGATCTCCCTGCTGCAGGTGATATCTGGTTTGTGGCAAATGTCGGCGAAGAGGGTCTGGGCGATCTACGCGGTATGCGAGCCGTCGTGGAACGACTACGTCCACGGCTCGGCGCAGTGGTGGTCATTGAGGGATGCGATTTTGGCTCACTTCATCATCAGGCCATCGGGGTACAACGGTTTCGGATTGAAGCCATTGGCCCTGGCGGTCATTCGTGGGGCAATTTTGGCACGCCGAGCGCAATCCATGTACTGGTGCGGCTGGCGGCCCGTCTAACCGAACTGAATGTTCCGCTCTCACCGCGTACGACATTCAATATTGGTACAATCAATGGCGGCACCTCGGTCAATACGATTGCCCAACACGCCAGTATGCTGCTCGATCTGCGGTCAGTCTCGTCAGCAGCATTAACCGATCTAGTGAATGATGTGTATCGGTTAGTAGAGGAGACGGCGTCGGAGCAGCCAGAAGTACGGCTACAGTTGAGTAAGGTCGGTGATCGGCCCTCCGGAGCTATCCCTCGTGAGCATCCTTTGGTGCAGGCCGCTGTTGCTGCCTATCAGATGGTCGGGGCCCACATCTCGTTTCAACAAAGCAGCACCGATGCAAACATTCCACTGAGTTTGGGCATACCAGCTGTGTGCGTTGGTCTAACCGATGGCGGGAATGCTCATCGTACCGATGAATACATCTTGCCTACCAACCTTAGTCGAGGGATGCAGGCCCTGCTCTTACTAACACTGGCCGCCAGTTCGCTAGAAAGTTCATAGGTATGTAATGCCCAGTGTATGCTCTCGACAAGTGATAACCACTTACAATCCGCCCGTCATTCTTGCAGGAACTATGCGCCGAATTCTGATCTTTCTGTTGCTGGTTTTAATTGCTGCACCATCCTCAGTAGCCGCCAACACTGCCGCCGGCACACCTGTTCTCTTCCGCGAAACCGGTCATACCCTTGCTTATGCTTTCCGTGAGTTTTATGAACGCCAGGGCGGCTTGCCAATCTTTGGCTACCCACTCACCGAAGTATTCATTGAAGATGGCCGACCTGTGCAATATTTTGAGCGGGCCCGTTTCGAGTGGCACGCCGAACTAGCGCTGGTGCAGGTTGGTCATCTCGGACGTTGGGCCGCAACAGCGTATGCCGATCACGATGCCTTCGTACCGTTATCCACTGCGCCGGACAACGCTGATTTCTTTCCGGAAACGGGGCATAGTCTGAGCGGCGCCTTCCGCTCGTTCTGGTGGCGCAACGGCGGCTTGCCCACCTTCGGCTTTCCACTCTCAGAACCATTCAGCATCATAGACGAGAGTGGTCAACCGCTACTGGTACAGTACTTCGAGCGGGCCCGCTTCGAGTGGCATCCACAAAATCCACCGCGCTATCAAGTCTTGCTCGGCCATCTCGGACGTGCCTGGCTGGCAGTCCATCCGGCTCCACAATGGGCAATACAACCAGTCGTCAGTGCAGACGCAGCCTGGTCGGCAATAATGCCAAAACGGGTGCGTGTACCGCGTATTGGGGTTGATACCGAAGTGGTTAGTGCCGGCTTCTCGTTCGGCGTCTGGGATGTACCGCGCTATACCGCAGTACACTACTGGCCAATCAGCGGCTACCCTGGCGTCAGCGGCAACATTGTTATTGCTGGTCACGTAGGGTATCGTGGTATCATCTTTAACCAATTGCCAGCGATTGCCATCGGCGACGAAGTCTTAGTTACGGTCAACGGTAGTGATCGCCGCTACGTAGTGCGGGAGGTATTGACCGTCCTGCCCGATGAGACATGGGTACTGGCGCCAACCAGCAGTGAAACACTAACCCTGATAACCTGTGTGCCGATAGGTATCTATTCCCATCGGCTCATCGTGCGTGCCGCACCAGTTGCCGATTCATAAGAAAGGGGGGAGTATGGAAGAACGCCGCCGTGGATCGGGCTGGATTGGCTGGGTGATCTTTTTATTGTTCTTCCTAGGTCCATCTATTCTGCCGCCATTATCACGCTGGCTGAGTCAGCTTACTGGTCAGCCGATTGGAACTTCTGATCTCTTCATATTGCTTATCGTTTCGGTGATTGTCTTCTCGATTGGGAGCAGGATCTTTGCGGTGCTTCGTAACGTCAGTGAGCGCACCAACCGATCAGAATTGCCGGAAATGAAGGATTTGTCGCGCGACTCTTCCACACCTGGTGAACGTTATCCTATGCCAATACCACCGCCGGAAGAGATCTTTCGTACACCGCCACCACCTCCTGAACCACCCCGGTTGCCAGCTTCTTCAACGCAATTGCCGAGCCCACCGCGTTTCGAACCGATTATTGATCCGCGGATCTTGGCCTTTGGTATTCTTGGCCTAATCTTCATTGGTCTAGGATGTGGAGTATTGTTCCTTATATTGAAGCCATAACGGCAACGCCACCGTTGATCGAGATCGATCAGCCTAGGTTGGACCCTTCAGGAACTGGTCGTCGATCAGGCTGAGCGTTTCCCAGTATGTCTAGCAAGTACGCACATGAATCTCTACGATCCTTTTGCCCGTTACTACGACGCCGATTTTCGCCATTTTCACGACGACATCCCCTTCTATCGCGAATGGGCACGTCGCACCGGCGATCCGATCCTTGAAGTAATGTGCGGTAGCGGACGGGTACTGCTGCCGCTAGCTAGTGCTGGCTATCGCTTGACGGGCGTTGATATATCGCCAGCCATGCTGGCACTGGCCCGCGACCGCCTAACCGCCGAGGGCCTGGCCGACCGGGTGACCCTGATCGAGGCCGATGTGCGGGGTATGGTGTTGCCTGAAAACCATTTCTCCCTAGCATTCGTCGCCGTCAATTCATTTATGCATTTAACGACCATTGATGATCAACTTGCTGCACTAGCCGCAATTCGCCGAACGTTGACCCGCAAAGGCACATTGATCATTGACCTCTTTAACCCCGACCCACTTACCATCAGCCGCGAAGATGGTCGAATGCATCTTGAACGTAGCTACGAGCTTGAAGGCCGGTATGTCCAAAAATTTGTGGTGATCGAGAGTGATGCTGCCGAGCAGATTAGTCACGTTACCTTTATCTACGACGAAACCGCTGCTGATGGCGTCTTAACCCGACGCACAATGCAGTTTACGATGCGTTGGCTTTACCGCTTTGAGCTAGAGCACCTGCTGGCGCGGGCTGGCTTTACCCTACGTGCTGTCTACGGCGACTATGATCTAGAACCGTACACATCATCAAGTCCACGGTTAATTGCCGTTGCATCGCCGCGTCGTTAAGCAGCTTGGAAGGAGTATTACGTCATGTTGTCTATTCAAGAGATTATGGCGCTGATCCCGCACCGCTACCCATTCCTACTGGTGGATCGGATCGTCGAACTGGAACCGGGTATACGCGCAGTTGGCGAGAAGCTCGTCTCAGCCAATGAACCCTACTTTCAAGGCCACTTCCCTGGCAATCCGATCATGCCCGGCGTTTTGATTCTTGAAGCACTGGCCCAGACCGGCACCGTTGCTGCATTAAGCCAGCCCGAACATACCGGCAAACTGGTCCTGTTTGCCGGAATTGACGGTGCTCGCTTCAAACGGGTGGTGCGACCTGGCGATACACTACGGCTAGAAGTCCAGCTCGAACGCATGCGACGCGGGATTGGCAAGGGAATGGCTCGGGCCACCGTGGCTGATCAGCTAGCGTGTGAGGCGGAATTGTTATTTGCGCTCACCGATCCAAAGTGATGGATTCAATCAGGTACAGTCGGCGGCAAACCCTTCATCAGGCGGTAAGTTGGGTTGCTGCGCAGCCTTGATAGCTAATTCGTGACACCGTTCGTTGTCAGGAATGCCACTATGACTGGGCACTTGCACAAACTCAACCTGATGTTGGGAGCACAATTGTAAGAGCTCAGCCCACAGATCAGCATTTTTGGCCGCCTCAGTCGGTGTACGCATCCAGTTGTTGGCCTGCCAGCGTCGTGCCCAACCCTGTTGCATCCCTTGAACGACATATGCCGAGTCGCTGTGGATGACAACCTTTGACGGGTGCTTGAGCGCGCGCAGGCCAGCGATACATGCCATCAGTTCCATGCGGTTGTTGGTGGTGAGGCAAAATCCACCGGAGAGTTCCTTGTGGTGATGATTGTAGCGCAACACCACGCCATACCCGCCTGGTCCCGGATTACCCAAGGCACTGCCATCGGTATACATCACTACAGTCGCCGCGGGCATTGCAACTGGCGGATCTGACGGCTTTCCTGGTGTCAACGGTAACAACGCGCGCGCCTGTGCGTGATCAGCAGGCGGAAGCGTCGCCACCCACTCTTGCGCGGCCTCAACCGACGAAAAGCCCTTGTAAAGCGCATTGGGAAAACCGCTCACCTGCGCTGCTGCGCCATCGACGCCCTCCCATTGTTGATACCATCCCGGTTTACGACCGCGTACTACCAGATAATACTGTTTTTTGTGCTTCATACATTCTCTCGCACTGATTGTAGGATTGATCAAAGCTAACTACAGCACGCTGTGATCGCCAGTGGGTCAAGTCAGTCACAAAGATCTGGTTTGAAACCCTTGACTTTGTCCTCGACCTCAAGTATAGTACCAGTGTCGGTATTAGCCATCAAGATTGCCGATCAGGCGTGAAGGAGGTGATGCCCATGAGTAGTAAGCGTATGGGTGTCACCGCTGGTAAAGTGAGCTAATCTTTACCGAACCGGTGACCCCTTCTCTGAACTGTATTCCCCGCCGTGAAGGCGGGGAATACTATTTTTCCACGCGACCGACGCTATGAGCGACACCGGCAAAAGCGTCTGTTATAATGAACAATAGTGTAATAACCACTCACTCATCAGGCGAGTGCCGGCCTCGAATGGCACGCTCGCGCGCGTCGAAGCATGGTGGCTGCCATGCAGACGCAAAGGAGGCAGCCATGAGCCAGTCGCAAACCGTTCCCGCCTTACGCCGTCGACAGATCAGCGCTGCTGGCGAACCAACCGCCAAAGAGCGCGAATACCTTGAAGTAATCTACTATCTCGCGGCACGTAACGAGCCAGTGATTGCGGCTCGTCTTTCGCGCTGGATGAAGGTACAACCGCCAACGGTGACCCATATTGTTTCGCGCCTGCTCGAGAAGGGATTTATCGAGCGTAATGCCCACGGTGAGATCAGGTTGACCCCAACCGGTCTACAACTGGCCGAGGCTATGGTGCGTCGGCACCGAATTTTGGAACGTTTTCTCGTTGATGTAATGGGATTGCCCTGGCATCTCATACACGAAGAGGCAGTACGGTTGGAACACGCCCTCTCCCCAGTGATGGAAGAGCGAATTATGGCGTTGGTTGGTCAGGCGACAACTTGCCCGCACGGTAATCCGATTCCCGGCCAGAACGAAGTCTACGCTGGCAATACCCGGCTCGATGAGGCTCAACCTGGTCAGGTCTTTACAATCCGTCGCATCACCGAAGAGGCTGAAGAAGAGACGCCCATTGTCGCCTTCCTGGAAGCCAACGGCCTCGTGCCAGGTGCCGAGTTCACAATTACCGATAACATTGCTGCAATTGGCGTCACCCTACAGCGGCCTGGGTTGTCGATCACCGTGCCCACCCACATCGCCGAACTGATCTGGGGTGATACTGCCGGATAACCGACCAGCCGGCTTCATATTGTCGGAGAACGCTCATGGCGCGGATCACGGTCACTATTCACGGCGAACAGCGCACCTTCCCTATCACTGCGCGTGGCTTAACCATTGGCCGTCAGCTCGATAACGAAATCGTGCTGAACCACGCTATCGTTTCGCGCAAGCATGCGCGGGTGGAGTTGCGTGATCGCCGGGCATGGGTGATCGACCTGAACAGCCGTAATGGGGTGACGGTCAATCGCCTGCGGGTAAAAGAAGAACCGCTCAACGATGGTGATGTGATCGGGATCGGCCCCTTCGAGCTGATCTACGAAGATCGAGCCGCGCAAAGTGTTGTACTTGACGATAAGCGCTACTTTCCAGTTGCTTCGGAATCACGGGCGGTTGCAGCACACGAATTGCAGTTGCAACCGGCTGATTTGCAAGCCTTTTACCAGATCAGTATGCGGGTGAACCAGGCCCTCGATTACCGCGAGCTACTCGATCTGGTTATGGAAGAGATTGTCCGGCTGGTGCCAGCACAACGTGGTTTTCTGCTATTACGTAAAGGCGAAGAGCTGGTACCGCGTGTGATTTTCCCCCCAGGCACTGGCGATGTCGCCATCGCCGGTAGTATTGTGCGGAAGGCAATTGAGCGTGGGGAAGTGGTGCTAACGCACGATGCTCGTATGGAATTTGCCGGCTCGAAGAGCGTTATCACCGCTAACATCCGTTCTGCCATCTGTGTACCGTTGCTAACCCAAGGTGGGGCAATCGGGGTCATTCTGCTCGACTCACCTGGCCGCGAACAGTTTAGCCAGCGGGATCGCGATCTGGTGGTCGCCATTGCCAATTTAGCTGCCGTCGCCATCGAACGCGCACGTTTGACCGAGGAATTACGGATCCAGGGGCAAGTGCGACAAAATCTGGAACGCTTCCTCTCGCCCAACGTAGCACATGCGCTTGCACGCTACGTGGCGCAGCATGGCAAACTGTGGGAAGCCCAAGAGCAGATCGTAACTGTGCTGTTTGCTGATGTTAAGGGGTTTACCGCACTTTCAGAACGACTATCGCCACGAGAAGTGCAGGACTTGCTGAACGATTATCTGCACGAGATGACCGAAGTCATTTTCCGTTACAATGGTACTGTCGATAAATATATCGGCGATGGCATCATGGCTATCTTCGGCGCACCACGCCTGCCTGGCGATCCTCTTGATGAACAACACGCCCTACGTGCGGTAGCGGCAGCAGTTGACATGCAATCTGCACAACAACGGTTGGTCAGCCGCCTCGATGCTGACAAGTCTTTTACAATTCGCATCGGCATCAATACCGGACCGGCGTATACCGGCTTCTTTGGCACCCGCCATCGGCTAGAATACACCGCTATCGGCGATACCGTCAATACGGCTTCACGACTGGAATCGGCTGCCGAACCAGGCACCGTCTTCATCGGTGAAGATACTGCCCACCTGGTGAGCGAGCATTTTGAACTGCAAGAAATGGGTGAGCTGCAATTAAAGGGCAAGCAGCAACGGGTACGTGCTTACAAAGTGCTAGGTCCACGCGCAAAGCCCGCCGGGTCGGCAACGATCGTATATACCGAGTCATGATGGCGCGCGGATCATGAAGCCGGTCATGAAACGGCAGAAAGAGACTCTATGCCTGTTGTGGTTGGCATTCGCTTTAAAGATAGTGGCAAAATCTACTACTTCGATCCAGGCGATCTAGAACTTCATACCGGCGATCCGGTAATTGTTGAAACGGTACGCGGCCTAGAACTGGCGAAGGTGGCCTTCGAGCGTCGCGAGGTGAGTGAAGACGCTATTGTCGGCGAATTGAAACCAGTAGTGCGACGGGCCGAGGCCGCTGATTTGGCCCGGATGGCTGAACTACAACAATACCATGCCGAAGCGCTGGCTCGTTGCGCCGAAAAGGTAAAGGAACACGGCCTACCGATGAAGCTGGTCAAGGCCGAGTATTCCTTTGATGGGTCACGACTCACCTTCTATTTCACTGCCGATCAGCGGGTTGATTTTCGCCAGCTGGTGCGGGATTTGGCTCGTACATTCAAAACCCGCATCGAGTTGCGCCAGATCGGGCCACGCGACGAGGCCAAGATGCTAGGCGGCATCGGACCATGCGGTCGCATTCTTTGCTGTACGTCGTTTTTGCCCGATTACGCCCGCGTTTCGATTAAGATGGCTAAAGACCAGGATCTACCGCTCAATCCAAGCAAAATCAGTGGCGTCTGTGGACGCTTATTGTGCTGCCTGGCGTATGAACACGAACAGTATCTTGATATGCGCAGCCAGTTGCCCAAACGCGGCACGTGGGTGATGACACCCGATGGCCCGGGCGAGGTGGTCGGTCAGCACGTACTCAAGCAACAGGTGTTAGTGCAACTGGCCAGTAGCGGTATGATCGAGACATACGACCTAACCCAGATAACGCTAGCTACAGAGCAGGTGGCCGCTTTGGCCCGCGCTCGAGCCGCCGAAGGCATTACCCCGGTGCGCCCAACCAAACCAGAGCGTGGTGAACGGCGTATGTTGCGCGACGAGATCGATGCGCTCGATTGGGGCGAAGATCTGAGTCTGTTGGAAGATGAAGAGGAAGAGATACTTACGCCACCGCCGCTGCCAGTGTTACCGCCATCAGTAGAATCTCTTCGGGACACAGAGCAAAAACCGACGACTAAATCGCGAACGCGCCGTCAGAGTGGCAACGCCGCCAAAGCTAAAACTACTGCCGCCAAAACGCCGCCGAAGCCGCAGATTACGGCCACTGCAAAACCAACGCCACCGTCTAAACCATCAGCACCGCCAGCTACCAACGCCACCGGCAGCAACAATGGGAAACAGCGGCGCCGACGGCGGAATACCGGTAAGTAGACCCACAGCGTTGCTTGCCCGTGTCCCCGGACACCTCACACCTGCCTTTCAACAGGCAGGCTCTTTGCTGTACGTTCAATCCACATAACACGAGGAAAGGGATGGAGATTTTTCAAGTTGACGACCACATCTGGGCAATCGATCACGAGCTGCTTGGTATTCCTGGCGTCGGGGTAACGTATGTCGTGCGTGGCGAAGAGGTGGCGCTGGTTGAAACTGGTACAGCACTGACAGTGCCGAAGACGCTGGCTGGCCTAGAGGCGCTGAACATTCCCCGTGAGGCGGTGCGCCACATTCTGTGTACCCATATCCATATGGATCACTGTGGCGGCTCTGGTCACCTCGCTGCTGCACTTCCCAACGCTACGGTTTACATTAATAGCAGCGTTGCTGAGCATCTGGTCAATCCGACCAAATTGATGGCCAGTGTGCGACGGGCTGTGGGCGAAGAAGCATGGCCGCTACACGGTGAGTTACTGCCTATCCCCGCTGAACGGATCCGTCCGGCAGAGACTTTGCAACTCGATCTCGGGCGCGACGTGGTATTGACCGCCATTGCCACACCAGGTCACTCACCCGATCACCTCTCATACCGCGACCACAAGAGTGGTGGGTTGTTCATTGGTGATGCTGCTGGTCTGGTGATGGAGCGATGGGGATTAATTTTCCCAGTTACGCCAGTACCAACCTACAATCTGGTGGCACATCAGCAGACCATTGCCCGGCTGCGTGAGCTGAACCTACCGCGGATCTTCGTTACCCACTATGGCCCGCACGACGATGTTGACCATCAGCTCAACTTTGCCGACGAACGGCTCGCCGAACTCGCTGACCTGGTTGATCGAGCGCTGGCTGATGGTGATCCTAATGTTGAGGAGCTGGCTGCGCGTTGGGTGCCCTACCCTGACGATGGCCCAGCAGGGGTCGTGGCGCGAAGCTGGTCACGCATGAGTGTAGCCGGTATGATTCGCTACGAACTGAAGCGACGCCAGTCAGCAGAGAATGCCTGAAGGAGCTGTCAGGTCGACTTAGGGCCTCACCTTGACAAAGGTAAAGCGTAAGGCACAGAAGTGGGGGAGCACAGCGCCATTACTATGGCCTGGCGCTCCCTTCATTTGCGGTATTGCAGCCACTACGCGTTGTTCTATCATCGCCTATACCCGCCCACACCCATTTAGCCTACCTGTACGCACACGTTACCCACTTCCAGTACCCTCAATATGTTATACTAACCGTAACACTTCTCAGCGCACCGAGATCTGTATGAGCATCGATTTCCTCGCCAGCCTCAACCCACAGCAACAACGTGCAGTGACTACTGTGAACGGACCAGTGTTAGTACTGGCCGGTCCGGGTAGTGGGAAAACGCGCGTGCTCACCCACCGCATTGCCTACCTCATTGCAAGCGCTGACGTTGATCCATTACAGATTCTGGCCGTCACCTTCACTAACAAAGCAGCACGCGAGATGCGCGAGCGGCTAGTTGGGTTAGTGGGCGAATCTGTTACCGCTGATCTAACCGTCGGCACTTTCCATTCCATCTGCGCCCGCTGGCTGCGACGTGATATTGTGCATCTTGGTCGGGAACGCGACTTTGTTATTTATGATGCAGATGACCAGGAGCGCTTAATGAAGCGCGTTCTGCGTGAGCTTAACCTCAACGAAAAGCAACACCCACCGCGCGCCATCTTGAGCGTTATCTCGCGGGCCAAAAACGAACTGATCGCGCCCGAAGAGTTTGCACGCTCGACTCGCAGCTATTTTGATGAGATCGTGGCTCGTTGTTACGACCGTTATCAGACCCTCTTACGTGAAAGCAACGCGCTCGATTTTGACGACCTGCTAGGCGAGATGGTACGTCTGCTGCGCGGCCATCCTGCCATTCTCAGTCAATACCACCAACGCTATCGGTTCCTGTTAGTGGATGAATACCAGGACACCAACCGCGTTCAATACCTGCTGGTGCGCACCTTAGCCGAGCGCGAGCGCAATGTATTTGTTGTCGGTGATGAGGCCCAGAGTATCTATGCCTGGCGCGGAGCAGATATTCGCAATATCTTGCAATTCGAGCAAGATTACCCTGATGCCACCGTGATCATGCTCGAACAGAACTACCGCAGCACAAAAGCCATCCTCGACGCAGCACAGGCACTGATCAACGCCAGTCCGCAGCGCAAATATACCAAACGATTATGGACAACCAACGGCAAAGGCGATCAGGTGGTGCTGTACGAAGCAGCAAACGATGAAGAAGAAGCACAGTTCGTTGTTAGCGAGATTCTACGCCTGATAGCGGAAGGCAACGCACGTCCCGGCGATTGCGCCATTATGTACCGCACCAATGCCCAGTCGCGTCTGGTGGAAGAGGCACTAGTGCAAGCCCATCTGCCCTATCACATGGTTGGTGGCGTGCGGTTCTACGAGCGCAAAGAGGTCAAAGATGTGCTAGCCTACCTGCGATTGGCTGCGAATCCTTACGACAGCGTGAGTTTTCAACGTGTGATCAACTGGCCGGGACGCGGTATTGGCGAGCGCACGATTAGCGAGTTGATCGTTTGGGCGCAGCAGCTAGGGGTTCCGCTCTACCAGGCGCTGAGCGAACTAGCTGATGATAGTACAAGACATCCGTTTACGGGTCGTTTCCGCGCTGCGCTCATCGAGTTCTATACCTTGATTACTGACCTCAACCGATTGCGGGAAGTGATGGCACTTAGCGATCTGATCGACTACTTGTTGACGCGGATCGAGGTGCAGGCAACGCTCCAGCGCGAATACGAAGCTGAAGAGGCTGAGGATCGCTGGCGTAACGTGCAGGAATTGCGCAACGCCGCGCTAGCCTACGCCAATTTACCGGTCGAAAATCAACTGGCTGCATTTCTGGAAGATATCGCGCTGATCGCCGATGTCGACTCACTCGATCGCAATAGCGATGTTGTGACCTGTATTACGCTGCATCAAGCGAAAGGGCTGGAATTTCCGCACGTCTTTCTGATCGGGATTGAAGAGGGCTTGCTACCGCACAGCCGCTCGATTGATAATCGCGATTCACTTGAAGAAGAGCGGCGCCTCCTCTACGTCGGCATAACGCGGGCCCAGCGCCGGTTATACCTTTGCTACGCAGCGCAGCGCGCAATGTTTGGTCGGGTTATGACCAGCACCCGTTCGCGGTTTCTTAACGACATTCCCCCAACCCTCCTCAAAACAATTCGTCGGCGTGGTTATCGGATTGTCTCAGCACCTCAAGCGACAATGTTCACAAATCGTTCCTTCCCACAGCCAACATCGCGTGCTCATAGCGGACGTGCAGCACCATTACCAACCCCCATCAAATGCAACTTCTTTCCCGGGCAGCGCGTGCGACACGCTACGTTTGGCGAAGGGATTGTGGTCAGCAGCCGTCTGATCGAAGGTGATGAAGAGGTAACGGTGCGCTTCCCCGATCGTGAGCGGAGATTGCTAGCCAGCTTCGCCCGACTTGAGTCACTCACGGACGGATCAACTCAGTAATCGGACGCTGCTGCAATTCGCTCACTAAAAAATCGCGGAGAGCCCGCGCTGCTGGTGAAGGCGTGCGATCGTTTCGCCACACCAGACCAAGCGAGCGGGTAAGCGACTGATCTCTGATCGTCAGGGCAGACACTCCGTGGGAACCCGCAACAGCCAGGGCTGGCACTAGCGCAATACCCAAACCTGCGGCTACGAAACGCACCAATGTCTCAGTCTCGCCCCCTTCCATCACAGTCTGCGGGGTAAAACCGGCTTCGCGACAGGCTTTAAGAGTGGCTTCGCGCAACTCATAACTGGCTGGCGATAGGATCCAGCGCTCGTTACGCAGCTCGGCCATAGTTACCTCACCCCGGCCCGCCAGCGGATGCAAGAGGCTGACGATCAACACGAGTGGCTCATTCAGCAATGGCGTCACTGCCAGCGCCTCATCTTGCACCGGCAACGCTACGACAGCCAGATCAGTCAACCCAGCTTCAAGCAGATCGAGCAGCGAATACAAACCTGCTTCGTGCAGACGTAAGGTAATACCAGGATACCGCTGATGAAAAGCTGCCAGCAGTGGCGGCAACAGATGGGCACCAACTGTTGGCGGTGCGCCGATTGCCACCCGTCCGGCTTTCAGACCAATCCGCTCTGCCATTGCAGCCCGTGCTGCTTCGACCTGAGCTAAAATTGCCCGCGCGTAAGGAAGCAACGCCTCACCAGCTTCAGTCAGGCGAAGACTGCGCCCGACCCGATCGAACAGCGTAATCCCCAGCTCACGCTCAAGCTGACTGATCTGCTTGCTAAGCGCCGGTTGCGCAATGTGTAATTCAGCCGCCGCGCGCGTCACATGGGAATGACGGGCAACAGCCTCAAAGTACCGTAAATGGCGAAGTTCCATAACCTATACCCTTCTGTTCAGTGCTGAACTCTGCATGGTATGATACCAGACACAAGTATCAAGAGCACAAATTGCAGCCCATTGCTGAAGAGACTATAATCTGAGCCAGCATATTCAAGCCGAGAACAGCGGCGTTGCAGGAGAACCACTGTGACAGGCCAAGAACTTCAACAGCGCATCACTGCAGCCATTGAGGCGTACCGGGAAGAGATCAATCGGATCCAACGCGAACTGGCCGAGATCGAATCGATGATACGACAAAACACGGCTGAAGTTGACCGCCTCTCGCTACGCGAAACTGGCATAGCCAACCGCGTACGCGATCTCGATGTCAATCTCGAACGATACGAAAAGGCCGATATCAGAACCGTCTACACCACTATGCTCGAAGTGCAGATGCGCCTGCAAACAATGCGCGAGCAGGGTCGACAGCTGCAAACGCGCCGAGATGCGTTGCGGGACCGTCAGAGCCTACTGCATGAATGTATTGAATTGCTCGAGCCAACCATCCGTGAGCTTGAGCGCAGCAGCAAAGTGGCCGATCTCCCCTTCGACCCGCAAACGATGATTGCCAATATCATCCAGTCGCAAGAGAGCGAAAGACTCCGCATTTCGCTCCAGATGCACGATGGGCCGGCACAGGCGATGAGCAATCTGGTCTTGCGAGCGGAAATCTGTCAGCGCCTACTCGATCGTGACCTCGATCAGGCCCGCGCCGAACTGGTTGCGCTGAAGAATGCGGTGAATAATACCTTGCAAGAGACGCGCAAGTTCATCTTCGACCTGCGTCCGATGACACTCGACGATCTTGGTCTAGTATCGACCTTGCGCCGCTACGTAACCCAGGTATCGGAAAAACACAAGATTGACATCAGTCTTATTGTCCAAAACCTTGATCAACGATTACCCAATCACTATGAAGTCACCATCTTCCGCTTCATCCAGGAAGCGATCAACAATGTCGTCCGCCATTCCGGCGCGACCCAGGCTCGCATCATGCTCGACCACAGCGACAACACCTTACAGATTATGATTGAAGACAACGGCAGTGGATTCGCAGTGCAAGACACCATTGCCAATGCGGGTGCACGTAAAAACATGGGGCTAGCTAATATGCGCCAACAGATCGAGGTCTTGCTACAGGGCGAGTTTGGGATTGAGAGCGCTATCGGACGCGGGACGCGAGTGGCAGCAACCATTCCATTACCCTAAAACCGCACGATCAGACTAGTTCTCCTGAAGTTATCATACTCCAGACTAGTAATAACCTCTTGTTACTACATTATCTAGTACTATTAATTGTCAAAAAAAATTACTATATACCATCGTAGTATTAACCAGAAATATGACAATTTATTCACATTTGCAAGGTACAACAGTCCTAATGTAGAGTACCTCTCCGCTCTTTCAGTACTGCTCAAAGATGGTACTCTCTGGCTATTGGATCTTCATCGACGAGGGTTTATACTAAGGACCGTAGAGCAAAGCTCTACGCTGTAGTTCAACCGCACTAGTCTTTAGGAGGTACACAATGCTTCGCAGCTTCTTCGCCAAGGAAGAGGGCCAGGGTCTGGTTGAGTACGCGCTCATTCTCGTTCTGATTGCAGTCGTTGTCATTGGTGCATTGACCATACTTGGTCAAAATATTAATAACATGTTCAATAAGTTGACAACCACCATTAAGTAGTATGGTGGCTCCTTAAACACTAAAGGATTTTGCCGCTGCCTCCTAATGGGGGCAGCTTTTTTTCTAAGGCATCCTTCCCTTCACTTCGAAATACCCTCTCATTTCCACACACATTACTGCACCCCACCTGCCACACTGCCGATGTTCGCAACGGCGGAATGCATTGTGCGGTAGAATGCTCGGGCAATATAGCGAAGGTAGGCGAGGTGGAAGGTGGCCGAACGACGTAAATGGTGGACCCTAGCAGCGGTTGGCAGTGGCGTCTTGGTTTCGACCATCGATGGTTCGATTATTAACATTGCTCTCAATACCCTGGTACAAGCCTTTCAGAGCAATCTGAATGTTGTCGAATGGGTTGCATTGGGGTATTTGCTCACCCTGGCCTGTACACTCTTGATCATGGGCCGGCTGGGTGATATGTATGGCAAGCGTCGCCTTTATCTAGCCGGATTCGCGCTGTTTACTCTGGCCTCACTGCTCTGCGCCGTTGCACCATCGATCGCGATGTTAATCAGTTTTCGTGTCTTGCAGGGGGTCGGCGCAGCAATGATTCAGGCGGTGGGGCCAGCGCTGCTGGTAACGGCATTCCCACCCAATCAACGCGGCTTGGCTTTAGGCGCGATTGGCTCGTTTGTTGCCGCGGGCATTCTGATTGGGCCGGCATTGGGCGGTATCTTATTACGTTACGTTGGCTGGGAAGCTATTTTTCTGGTTAACCTGCCTATTGGCGCCCTTGGCGGGTGGTTTACGTTGCGCTCGATCCCAGCTGACCCTCCGCCACACCCGGACCAGCGCTTTGATCTGATAGGCGCTCTGATCATGGCGGTGACGTTGTTCTGTCTCCTGTTTGGCTTGACCGAAGGGCCGTTATGGGGATGGGATGACCCTCGCGTGGTAGGACTGTTTACTGCTGCATTGAGCGGCGGTGCCCTGTTTCTGGTCTGGGAATGGCGCACACCACAGCCAATGCTCAATCTGCGTATCTTTCGGCGATTGGCTTTCTCGCTCAACTTGTTGGCCGCACTTGTGCTTTTCCTTGGTATTTCTTTTAATCTCTTACTCACTCCCCTCTTCTTCCAACTGGTTTATCAGTTCGATCTGCAACGCACCGGCTTCATGTTAATGGCCTTACCGCTGGCGCTGTCACTAACCTCGCCGCTTAGTGGTCGGCTCTCTGACCGCTTTGGCCCGCGCGTTTTGACGATCAGTGGCCTGGTTATTACCGCTGTCGCCCTGTTGGGTCTGAGTGCCAGCTCGGCAGCAACGCCACCGTTACAGATGCTAGGGTTCCTCGTATTATTAGGAATAGGTGTCGGACTGTTTCAAAGTCCTAACAATAGTACTATTTTGGGGAACGCTCCACCTGAAGCATTGGGAGTAGCGAGTAGCTTGTTGGCTGTCACGCGCACCATTGGTCAGACTGGGGGCATTGCCTTGGCAGGAGCTATCTGGACTGCTCAGATTTTTGCCTTGAATGGTGGACCCATTACCCCAATTACAGCCGCACCGCAGCCAATGCTGGCCGATGGCTATGAGGTAGCTATGCGTGTGGCAGCGTTCCTAGTGATAGTGGCCATCTTGCCCTCGCTGACTGGCGGGCAAGCCTTGCGCCGCCAGCTCGCTGCTGCTGGCCGACCGGCAACGGATTAAATCAGGCGCCTTTGTAGCAACACGACGAGCCAGTTGTACAAGTAAGAGCGAACGATCTTGATCTAGTGGTGAAAAATGATGCATACAGAGCTGAAGATAAAACATCTTGCATGGCGCACAATGCATCCGCTAGCATTGCTAGTAGGAATTGGTTTGCTGTGGCTAGGATTAATCAGTCTGAACGGATGCGCTGCGGCACCCCTGCTGGGCACGGTTACAGCTAGCGCTGACTGGTATGACCCGGGCAGCAGTCCACCGCTGGCTATCAGCTACGAGATTGGGCGCGCAGCTCTAGTTGATATCTATATTCTCGATGCCAGCGGTCAGCGTTACCACCTACGGCAGGGGCAACCACGTGCTGCAGCGCGCGATCCGTATGTGTTACGTTTCGACGGGAGCGTACCAACTAGCGATCCCCAGGTGCTGCGCCGATTACTGCCTCCTGGTCAGTATACACTAGTGGTTGCTGCGCAGGCCATCGATGGCAATGATCGCGCCGAACGACGATTACCGCTGACGATTGGTGGAACCACGATTGAACCGCCGGAAATTGAAAACCTAATGGTTTGGCCACCTGTCATTTCGCCCAACGCTGATGCGATTGACGATGTCGCTGAATTTACTTACCGCCTACCAGTGAGTGCAACTGTCAATATTGAAGTGATGGCTCCGAATGGTGAAGTGATCCCAGTGGTGACCCGTGAAGAAGAAGGCCCTTACGAGCAGCGCCACGTGTGGAATGGCAAACGTCCAAATGGTTCCCTACTTGATGCCGGTGTTTATACCTACACGGTACGAGCGGAAGACGCCTTTGGCAACGTCGTGCAACGCCAAGGGCAGATCACTCTGATCGATACCGGTCAACCGGAAGCACGGATCGTCTACTCTATGATTGCACCGCAGCGGGTGATGTTGGGTGAGGTGATTACAGTCACGATTCGAGTACGGAATACAGGCACTGTGCCGATCCGCACCTATGGCCCCCCGAGCGGGTATGAATATACAACCGATGAGGTCTTTTCGTCGGTAGAAAATGGGATCTATGCGGCTCAGGCCGGCGGGTTCTGGCGCGTTGGTATGGATTGGGACGCGAACAGTGGCGGCGGGCCCAAACGCTACCCTTATCGGTGGTCGATCTCGCCCCGCCCACCCGAGGCGTGGGCACAGCCCTTTGTCGAAGATTTTCTCTACCCTGGCGAAGAGGCCGAAATTATCGGACGGGTACGCATTTTGCAACGCGAGACACGCATGGGTTTCTACGTTGGACTGATTCAAGATGGTGTCGGCTTTTTCCAGGATCGTACTGGACGCACGATCATCGATGTCGGGTTCTAAGCCGGAATCAGAGGGCAGCGTATTTTAGCGTCGACCATATAACAAACAACCTCCCCCGTTGGGGGGAGGTTACACGGCAACAGCAGCGAAACCTGGCTTACTCTGCGGCCACTTTGAATGCTGCACTACCGATTGAGAGCAGATCACCTCGCTGCAAGCGCTGGCGTCCGCTGATGCGCTGGCCATTCAGTGCTACCAGCGCCTCTGCATCAAGTGGAGCTACAAACCAGCGTTCAAGGACCTGGGCAATTTCGGCATGACGCTCGAGCACCTGTCGATCGTACAATACAATGTCACACTGACGTGCACTGCCAATGACCGCACTGCGACGATTGACCACAATTTGGTGCCCGGTTCGTGTACCAGACACGCCGATGAGAGTTAATTCTCGGCCCATAGATGCCTCCACAGAACATAACTAGTGCAATGATAAAAACAATGACTGTAGCATAATGATTCTTAGCAGAATCTCATTTTGTCAAGAGTGACCTTTGGGCTATTTGTTTTATGATGACTCACAGTTGCAGGTACAGCGGTTGCGGCATGCGTGCGTTATTGGTAACAACGAACAATCTGCCTGATGCGGCAGCCGTTCCACAAGCATCGTGCCAAACACTATTGGTGTAGGCAATGGTGCGCCATTGTGGCTCGTGATGCTGGACGGTATTGAGGGCGAGGAGCGATAAAATGGCAGAAGCAGCGGTACAACGAGTGCGCATCTACGTGAATGGGGAAGATCAGGTCGGTAACCGGCCACTCTACCATGCAATTTTGGCTGAACTTCGCCAGAGTGGGGCGACGGGAGCAACTGCATTTCTAGCGTTAACCGGCTTCGGCCCGCAGCGCCAGATGTTGCCCGATGTTGAGCGACAACCAGTTGTAATCGAGTGGGTCGACCACGCGGCTCGGATCAAGCGTATTCTGCCACTGATTAAGGAGCTGGCCAATTCAGTCTTGATAACCACTGAGGCGGTGGAGGTTGTACAAGGCGTGTTGCGCCCGAGCGGGCCGTTCGGTGTTGAGCAGCTTGTCTCAGATTTGATGCGAACCGATGTACTGACCATCGCAGCCGATGCTCCACTGAGTGAAATACTACCCCATTTCGTCACCGCCAACGTTGACCTCCTGCCGGTGTTGGATGGCGAAACGGTGATCGGCGTCGTGTCAGTACGTGAGCTTGCATGGCGCGCTAGATTGCGTCTGCCGCCAGCCGTGATCGGCGCGTTGACCCCAGCAGAGATGGCAGCTCTTACTAGCCGGCTGCAAGGTCGTACAGTGAGTGAAATTGTTAATCGCGAGATGCGCGGCGTGGCGCTGACAACCCCGATCCCGCAGGCATTGACAACTATGTTGGAATGGGGTTATGGAAGTATACCGGTCATTGATAGTCAAGGACGACTAGCCGGGATTTTTGGTCAGTATGAAGTCTTACAAGCTGCCGCTCGTCAACCCGAATCAACCGACGCGAAGACGACAGGCATACCGGTGCACACCATCATGCAGGCGGCGACCTCACGAATTACCTTCGATCAGTCGCTAGCATCTGCACTAGCGCTACTGGTGACTGCGCCTAGTAACCTGTTGTTTGTCGTTGATAGCGAAGGGCGACTAGTTGGGATGCTACGGCTGGCTACCATCATTGCCCAGCTCCAGGGTGACGAACGCAATACGCTGCTGGCTGTACTGCAACGGGCTCAACCACCATCAGCAATGGAACTGCCTGGCAGGAGACAAACTATCGATACATTGGTAGAGCCACCATTACCCTCCATTACCCTCGACACCACACTTGCGACGGCGGCACGCCAGCTGCTGAGTCTTAACGCTGAACGACTGCCAGTTGTTGACTCAGAGGGGCGATTGTCAGGTATAATCGCGCGTAGCGCTCTGGTACGAGCGCTCTTGCAACAAAGCACTTAACGGGATTGGTGAATTATGGCTGACCGTGTTCTGATTACTGGTGGTGCTGGGTTTCTTGGTATTAATCTGACCCGTTACCTGTTGGCACGCGGCTACATTGTGCGGTCGCTCGATATTGCCCCCTTCGATTATCCGGAGCGGAATCAGATCGAAGAGCATACCGGCGATATTCGCGATCGAGCAGCAGTTGATCGGGCAATGAAAGATGTGAAGTTTGTGGTGCATACCGCCGCCGCGCTGCCGCTCTACTCGCCAGCAGATATCTTCTCAACTGATATTGATGGCACGCGCAACGTTCTTGAATCGGCGCGCGATCACGGCGTGGAGCGCGTAGTGCATATCTCTTCGACAGCGGTATATGGTATTCCCGACCATCATCCATTGCTCGAAACTGATCCGTTAAGCGGCGTTGGCGCCTACGGAGAAGCGAAGGTTAAAGCCGAAGAGATCTGCCTTGAGTTCCGCAAGGCAGGAATGTGTGTGCCAATCTTGCGACCCAAGTCGTTTGTTGGCCCAGAGCGGCTGGGAATCTTTGCCATGTTGTATGACTGGGCAATGGAAGGGCACAATTTTCCCTTACCTGGCAATGGCAAAAATCGCTACCAATTACTCGACGTTGAAGACCTCTGCGAAGCGATTGTCCGCTGTCTGACTCTCGATCGCGACCGGGTCAACGATACCTTCAACATTGGTGCAAAAGAGTTTGGCACGATCAAAGAGGATTTTCAGGCAGTGCTCGACGCAGCTGGGTATGGTAAGAAGATCATCACCTTCCCTGCCGCACCAATGGTATGGGCACTAGCAATATTAGAAAAACTGAAGCTTTCGCCGGTCTACAAATGGGCCTATGGCACTGTCACAGAAGACTCTTTTGTGTCGATAGAGAAGGCAGAACGAGTGTTAGAATTTACACCGAAATATTCCAACAAAGCGGCGTTAGTGCGAAACTATCAATGGTATGTCGCTAATGCCAAAAAGTTCGGTCAGCAGACGGGGGTCTCGCATCGGGTGCCGTGGAGCCAGGGCATCTTGCGACTAGCAAAGTTATTCTTCTAAGGGCATAAGCGTAACCGGCGCGGGCAGGGGGCAGTATCCTAAGCCTCCCGCGTCAATGCTTTCCTCCTGCCCGCTCTAGTTTACCGTGTAGAGAGCGTAGAGGCATTTCGATCGTGCCGTCTCCGCGTTGCGCCGTTCATCGCTAGAGCAATACCATCTTGTAGGGTCGCGCGGGTTTCGAACACGCTCAGATCGGCGCCAAGTGTCACCAATGTCTGCGCTACTTCGGGGCTAATGCCAGTCAACACTACATGAGCACCCAATAAGCGCACCGCACGGGCGGCGCGGATCAGAGCATCGGCAACAAAAGTATCAACCGTCGCCACACCAGTAATGTCAATAATCACGATCTCGGACCCGCGAGCAGCGACTCCTTCCAGCAATGTTTCAATAATTAGGTTGGCTCGCCGTTGATCAATAGTACCAATCAATGGTAACGCCACTGCATAATCACTGATCGGAACCAGCGGTGTACTCAGTTCGCGTAGGGCACGCTCTTGGGCAGCGATGATATCAGCTTGCATCTGCAGCCGATCAAACTCCAGCGCCTTGATATCGCTGATATTCTGCATCATACCGATCATACGTGCCGCTTTCCCATCAGGGCCGGCCAGGAAGTAGCCTCGATCTAGAATCCAGACGTACGAACCGTTCTTGTGTAAGAAACGATACTCGACATCATACTCGAGGAGTTTGGCCTCGGCTGCACTGAACAAAGCCAATGCCTGCTCGCGATCGTCAGGATGGATCAGCGCTTCCCATTGACTAAATCCGCCCTCAAGCTCGCTTGGTAAGCGTCCGCACACTGCTTCAGTTTCACCGCTCCATACAATCGCACCGGTTGCGACATCGTAATCGTAGATCATCAGACGCAACGCGCGGACTAGCATCGCATAGCGCTGACGCAGATCGTTGAGTTCTCGCAGAAGTTCTTTGGTGTCAGATGCCATGAAAGCCTCATCGGTAACAATACCCATCTGACGGCGTGGTCACGGCGCTGCATGGCTGTGGCGATTGTAGTCAGGCCAACGCCGAATGTCAAGCTGAAGCAACATGTTACGTGTAGGGGTAACTATGCCAACCCGGTGTAGTAATCTGTGAACAAATCATCTACAATTACCAGCCCCAACAGACAGTAGCCGACATTGACAATCAATCACAAAGGCCACTATCTCTCGCGCGAACTTAACAACTCTTGCCTGCTACAATCCATCACACGCAGATTTGTTTTCCCACCCCAACAAAAGCCTATCATCAAGCAGATTCGCTATGCCTTACCGTATACGGGGATTGCTGCGCCGCTGATAATCCGTGCCGTAGGGCCAACCAAAAAGTGGATCACAGCAGCGATCTCAGCCGGTTTGACCCAGCGATCGAAGCTGGCATTCGGCATTGCCGCACGGTTCGCTGGCGTATCGATTACACTAGGGAGAACAGCATTTACGGTAATATCGTGTGGCCGCAATTCAACAGCCAACGCCTCGGTCAGCTGCAGCACAGCCCGCTTGGCCGCAGCATAGGCGGCCAGATTTGCGCCGGCCTGAGTGGCAGTGCGGCTGCTTACATTAACGATGGCACCGCCGCCACGGGCGATCATATGGGGGATGGCGGCGGCACACGAGATGACAGCCGTCTTGAGGTTAATATCGAGTTGTGCCTGCCAGAGCGACCACGACGTCTGATGCACCGGATCGCCGCCGGCAAAGCCACCTGCCGAATTAACCAGAATATCAATCCCCCCATGAATAGCAGCAATCTGATCATAGGCAGCTTTAGTTGCCGCTTCGTCAGTCAGATCAAGCGGGACGCCGATCACCGCCGGGTAGCTGGCACGCAGGGTTTGAAATGCCGATTCTACGAGGTACGGCGTCACAACAGTTGCGCCAGCGGCAAGGAAACGCTCAACCACTGCTACACCCAGTCCGCCAGTACCACCGGTAACAATTGCCACTTTGCCGGCCAGATCCATTACTGCCTCCTCAGACCTATACAAACGACTCTGGCGCATAGGAACGCCAGAGTCGCCTTTATGCTCAGACAAACGGAGAGCATTCCCTTGCAGGCAACTCCATTGTTACCCGATTCAGTAGCACCTACTGCATCAGCAGGTCAAAATGCGGTCGCCCATTGTCGCCACCGAGTCGGCGCAAGCCACGCTGAACAGCGCGCAGAGCGCCTTCACCGAGCCAAAAGGTCAGTACTGAACCGATAATGAGTCCCAATGCACTTCCCAATGCTGCGCCACTGGCGAACAACACGAGCCGCTTACGCTGCGACGCCACTCTGCGTCGCGAAGTCTCCTTGCCCATAATACTCCTCACTGTACGACTACTACCGGCATAGCTTTGCTCCAGAGACGTTCAAGCCGGTAGTAATCACGCTGGCTCTGGCTGAAGATATGCACGACAATATCGCGGTAATCGAGCACAACCCAGCCGGTGTCGGCGCTTCCCTCGATGCGCGGGTTCAACCCGTGTTCAGTATAGATCTTCTCGTCGATATGGTCGATGATCGCGCGCATTTGCCGGTCATTATCAGCAGTGCAGATGACGAAGTAGTCAGCAATAGTGGTTTGCGGGCGAATATCAAGCAGGATAATGTCGTGAGCCTGCTTGTCTTCGACCAGCTCGACGATGCGGCGGGCAATCATTCCAGTCTCAATAGTCATAACCTCCTGTCTGGTAGTATGATCTTTGCTACTTTGATCCTATCATATTTGACGCACATTGTAAAACGGATAGGTCTTAACAACGAGTAGCAATTAGAGATAGCGCAGCGTAACAGAGGAGGTGGGTGATGAGCCTGTCGCTTCAGATTGGTCAAGCACGGATCGAACTGGTTGAAGGCGACATTGTGACTCAGGTGGTAGATGCGATTGTCAATGCAGCTAACGAAGCGCTCCAACAAGGTGGCGGCGTGTGTGGTGCCATCTTTCGCGCTGCTGGCGCCGTCGAGTTGCAACGGGCATGCGATGAAGTAGCGCCATGCCCCACTGGCGAAGCGCGGATCACGCCTGGTTTTGCTCTGCCGGCACGGTACGTGATTCACGCTGTGGGCCCCATCTTCCACCGTTATCCGCCTACCGAAGCGGATCAGCTTTTGGTGAGCGCTTACCGTTCCAGCCTTGCCTTGGCTCGACAGTATGGCCTACAAAGCATCGCCTTTCCTAGTATTGCCACAGGGATCTACGGTTTTCCAGTGGAACGAGCAGCGCCGCTGGTATTACATGCGCTGGTTGATGACCTGCGACAGCACCAGACGCCGAAACTGGTACGGATGGTGTTGTGGCATGATACCTTCCCGATCTATCAGCAGGTGCTGGCACAGATGCAAGCGAACGTTTCCAGTTCGCCTCAACCATCTAGCTAACTGCAACAATTCGGTGTAGCCTTCGTCCTATCGCCAGAGCAGGCAGGCGCAGCAAACGTGCCTAGGCTAGTAAGGAGCTTATGATGCAGAACCGATTAATGCGCAGCAGCACCGACAAGATGATTGGCGGCGTCTGTGGCGGACTAGCGCAATACTTTGCCGTCGATCCGGTAATTGTCCGCCTGATCTTTGTTGTGGTCTTTTTTATCAACGGTCTCAGTCTGCCGATCTATCTCTTGCTCTGGCTAGTGATGCCCAAAAACACCACCCCAGGTCCATCGGCCCCAACTACGGCTGGAACAACACCTGTGAGCCAAGAGGTCTTTGTCGGTCAGTATCAGAGTGGCGGGCAAGCACGGGTCGGCTATACGCCCGATCCGTCGTTTCGCTTCGATCCGCTCACTGGGCAGCCCATTGGTGGCCCAAGCTTTGGTGAAACCGTTCAACTCTCACCGCCACCCCGACGCCGCAACTGGAGCCTGCTGGGTATGATTTTAATTGGAGCAGGTGGCATGATTTTGTTAGAGCAATTGGGAGTCAATCTTTCGTTGCTCTTCCCGATTCTAATGATCGTAGCTGGATTGGCACTCTTGCGGCGAGCACGGTAGCCATCCGCGGTTGGTACTATCAGGCAGACTCCCAACGGTATGGATGGGTACGCTGACGGTGAACACAGTAGCGATCGTCTTGTGGAACAGCGCGACATTATGTTGCTATGTCGCGCTGTAGACTTACCTCTTTCCTTCACCTACCTCCGGCCAGTGCGGCAACGACAATCGCAATCAGGGCGCCACCAACTGAACTGATCAGATTAACTAGATCATTGTCCATCCAGCGCCAGCCGCGCAGGAAACGGTTTGGCGTACCATCACGGGCTACTCGACGCTCGGTTTCACGTCCATCAGGGTAGACATAAATCGCTTGCACTGTCGCACCAAGGAGACTATCAAAGAGCGCGCCGCCGAGACCGCCCAGCAGACCGGCAGGGATCATCCACCACGGCCAGGTTGCGTTAGGAGTAGCGAGAATGGCAAACAGAAACATTACCACACCGATCAGTAGACCACCAGCTGCCGCTGCTGAAGTACCGAGCAAGGTTACACCACCGGAGGTACCGGGTGGCACCGGCTGACGGGTGGTGATTAGGCGTGGCGGATGCGAACTTAACACCCCTAGCTCAGTTGCCCAGGTATCAGCATTGACTGTCGCCATTAGGCCAATAAATGCAGCGAGTAACCACCAAGGCTGACCACTCAACGCATACGCCACTGCACAGAGCGCCCCTAAGCCACCGTTGGCAATGGTTTGGAAAAAGTCGCGCCGACCGCCTTTAGAAAATTTCTCGGCAGCCCGCCGCTCTTTGATGGACTCTTTGTAGTGGGAAAGCACGCTGCTCGTAACAAAAAAGACGATAAGCGTCAAACCCCAGGGCCAGCCACCGAAGCCAAATGTGAGCGTTCCCACCACAATCGCACCTAGCCACCCGCTTTCGCTCAGGGATCGGCGCGCGAAAGCGACACCGCCAATTACAACGCTGAGCACGAACCCTAGCCCGATCTGCATGAGATCAATCATAGTCTTCCCCCGACTCTACGCCGGAGCGGCAAAAAGATCGCAGAGCGCCACGTTACTGGCGCTCTGCGATTATACCAGAGACAGGGAAGACGTTACTCAGGCTGCAGCACGGGCTGACACCGCCTGCCGAGTGTGACGAGCCACACCTCGCAGTGCTGTTTCCAGATCTGCGCCAAGCATATCAGAGACAGTCTTTTCGGGTACAAATGAAGCCATCATCCCCAGCAGCGGCGCAAGATCGATTCCCATTACCACTTGTAGATCAGTGCCATTGACAGCCTGATTCAGGACCCAGCGCGTCTCTACCGGTAGCGGCGTGCGCACAGTGAACACAATCTCACGGTTGTCTTGCCAGGTTAGATCGCCTTCACAGCGGATTGTTCCAAATAGACCACCCATCGACATATAGGTGATGAGACGAGCGTGGCGTGCGACATCGTCACGGTCGAGCAGCTCGGTCTTTTGCACCCGCGGCAAAATCTGGCTGATCAATCCGGGATTCGACAATGTGGTGAAAACTTGCTCTGGGGTAACACCCTCTATGTGGCAACGCCGGCCTACCTTGATCATGAACGTCTCCTGTCTCTGTTTGTCAATACTTTGCACAGTCATCATAGCATTGCTGCACAGACATGTCAATAGGTAGATACACCAAACTGTGAGGAGTCTGGACGGTATTGCATAGAGTAGGACCTACCATCACAGATAGCAGAGCTAATGCGGTAAGCATCACGATGCGATACTTATTCACTGTAGATGGGCAAAATATCTAAACGATGCAGCTGGTTGGAAGCGTTGCGGGGAGGAAAATCTGCGGCACAGACAGGTTGTGCAGACTATTCAATAGATCAACTGATAACGCATCTGGCAGTGCAGCAAGAGGATAGCACCGCGATTGATGCTATTGTCAGTTGTGAGCACCGTCTACGACCTTCAGATCTAGACGTAGCCGTGAGGGCTGTCAGGTCGCCGGTCCCGAATCGGGACTGAAGGCCCGTTGACCATGCTCTACCCAGTATAGTAACCCTAGCGCTGTAAAAGCAGCTGCAGCAAAGCCGACTGCCAATGGCGTGATGGTGCCGTTGTAGGCCTGGCCGATTGCGGCGCCCAGCGGGATAGCCACAAAGGTGGCAAGTGAGCCGACAACTGCAGCACCAACACCGGCAATATGGCCGAGCGGCTCCATCGCTAGTGCATTCATGTTGCCGAACAGAATGCCTAGACAGAAGAAACAGGGCACGAGAAAGGTCATTAAGCTCCACAATGGCGGTTGACCGCTGGTGATCAGGGCCACACTCACAAAAGCCAGCGTCAGCCCGCATAGGAAGGAGAGCGCAGTTTTGATTAACGGACGCATCCCATAGCGCATCACCAGCCCACTATTGACAAACGACGCAACACCAATGGCTAAGGCATTGGCAGCGAAGAACAGTGGGAAATTGGTGCCCAGCGCATATTGGATCTGAAAGATTTGGGGTGCTGAACTTAGATAACTTTGCAGAATGGCTGAAATAACGCCCGCCATCAGCGTATAGCCAAGCGCACTCCGGTGCGTCAGCACCTCTCGCAGAGCATAGCGGAGACGTCGCACCGATAACGGTGCGCGCTGTGCCACTGGTAGCGTTTCGGGCTGGCGAAAGCCAAACCAGACGAGCGTAATCAAGCCCAGCAGCAAAAGAACAATAAATATTACTCGCCAAGACGCAACTGTAAGTATCGCTTGCCCTAAGGCTGGGGCGATGATCGGCACAATGATGAAGACGACCATAATGAACGACATCACACGTGCCATCGTGCGCCCAGCAAACTGATCGCGGATTAGCGCTAGCGAAACCGCTCGTGGCCCGGCCACACCCAAACCTTGCAAGAGACGACCAATTAGCATCATCGGAAAGTTAAAGGTGAAGATCGTCAATAGTGATCCAACCAGAAAGATGCCAAAACCTACATAGATCGCTGGCTTGCGACCGATACTGTCTGAGAGTGGTCCGTACAGCAGTTGACCAACGGCCAGACCTAGAAAGACCATTGTCACTACCAGTTGCGTCGCATTCTCGTGAGTCACGTTCAGGTCAGCACCGATATCACCCAGAGCTGGTAGCATCAGATCAATCGACATCGCCACTAGTGATGTCATTAATGCCATCAGCGCCACAAATTCGCCCATCCGAGGTCCTGGTCTAGTTGATTCGTTTTGCATAGCAACCTGCGGTACAATAAAAAAACAGAGCAGAGATTGCGGACGGCTCGAACCAGCCTGCGCGCAAACGTGTGGTCTTAGTGCGACTTTCTTCTGGTCATTATCACGATTTTAAGATTTTTGACAAGTCAATCATCACGAACTCTCAAGATGTCGGCAATTACCATTACCCAGGCGTGCCCTGATGAGGCACCCATCCTGAAGCAGATTGCAATTGCAGCCAAACGTTACTGGCACTACGCCGATCATCTGATTGAACAATGGGCCGCAACGCCGATTATCACCGCTGCGGCTATCGAGCGGGATTTGGTGTTTACAGCTCGCGTTGACAAACAACCCATCGGTTGGTATCGCCTGATCGTCGATCGCCGACCGGCCATTCTCGAAGATTTGTGGGTCACACCAGCTTGGATCGGGCATGGGATCGGACGCGCATTGCTGACCCACGCCGCCACCGAGTGCCGTGCGCGAGGGATTGAGCAGATTGAGCTCGAATCCGACCCGAATGCAACCGGCTTCTACCTTCGAATGGGTGGTATGGTGATTGGTGAACGTATGGCAGAATGGAAACGGTTAGTACCACTGATACGAATCACACTGGTGCAGCAGCAGGAAAATGCCATTGAGCAAGATCGGGTGTGATATCAGGACTACGTACTCTTGACGATCGGAGAGAACAGATCGCAGCAACGACTTTTTCCGTACCGCAGCGGCCCCAATTCTATTGACTAGCCTCCTTAGCGTGGATCAAGGTTGGACGTATCAATATTCAACGCGATCTCAGTCAGTAGTGGGCGGGTATAGCGAAGCGGAGCAGGATCGGCACGCAGCCGGATCACATCGGCCACCGTATCGACATCGTACCACGGCGCAATCAGGTGCGGATGCAAACCGATGCGGCGAGCTACGGTCAATGTATCATGCAGGACGGTAGGTGTGCTCATCGGCACCTGGGTGAATAATTCGGGTGCAGGTCGCCGCAGGCCTACCAGGTAGTAACCGCCATCATCAGCCGGACCTAGCACCAGGTCGGCGCCACGTTCGAGCTCTGCCAGTGCCTGCGCGATATATCCAGCTGGCAGACTAGGGCTATCGCTTCCAATCACCACTACGGCCGGCACACCTTCTTGTAAGAGTGCGGAGGTCACTGCTGCCAGACGTTCACCAAGGTCGGCGCCTATCTGGGGACGGCGATCAAGGTCGGGCGCCAAATTGGCAAAGTAGTCCTCGGCATCAGCGGGGGCATAAGCGATCAATGGTCGTACACCCGGCACTGTTCGGATCATTTCTATCAGATCGCGCAGAAACGCAGTGTAGAGGGTAGCTGCTTGTTCGGGGGTCAACGGCGGACAGAGACGCGTCTTGACTCGACCGGCTACAGGCCGGCGAGCCATCATCACCAAGACGGGAAGCGCGCTCACGGCGCGCTGATCGCTCCTGTTCAAGTGGAACCGGTTGCAGCAGTGCATGCGTAACAATGGGCAGCGGTGCGAATATCGCGATTCGCCAGATCAGACAATGTCACATTCGTAACTGTCCAAGGCAACGCTAGATCGAGCATCTGATTAAAGTCGCAGTCGTATAATCTTCCATCCCAACTTACCGAGAGGGTCGAGCGACACATCAAACCGGGCACAGTGGCCGAATTAAACGACTGAGCCAACAGACGCATGTAGTCATTTAGTTGGCCGCTTTCGTGCAAATAGGCTAGATAGCGACCAATCGGCATGTTGGTCAGAGTGTAGAGCCGGTTAAAGACGATACCATAACGATCAGCCAGTTCGCTACGCCAGCGGGATTCGAGCGTTTCCTGGGTTTCTGGCAAATGGGGTGTCGTCGGATTAGCAATCAGATTGAGTGTTAGACCGCTACCAGGCCAACCGTAGCCCAGCGCATTCAATTCGCGCAACGTTGCAATCGACTGACTGAAGACGCCATCACCGCGTTGCCCATCGGTACCGGCTGGATCGGGGGCAGGTAGGGAGGCAATAATTTCCACCTGTTGTTCGGCGAAAAAGCGTGGAAGAAAGCGATAGTTAGGCAGTTGTGCGATGGTCAGGTTACAGCGATCAATCACATGACAGCCCAATGCCCGGGCCCGGGACACAATATCGACAAAGGCGGGGTGCAACTCGGGCGCACCACCCGTTATATCGAGGACTGGGATCTGCCAGCGAGCGAGTAAGTCAAGACAGGCCGCTACAATATCTGGCGGCATAACTTCAGTGCGGTCAGGCCCCGCATCAACGTGACAATGGCGGCAGGTCTGATTGCAGCGCCGACCGACGTTAATTTGTAACACTTCAACCCGTGGTCCGGCACGCAACACCCCTAGTCCATTAGCAGCTAGTGTTGCGGCAAATGGAGGTATGGGCACACTGGCCAGCACTTGTTGCTGAGTCAGTGGATCGGCTAGTGGGTGACTCTGCCGACGTAACGTTGGGATCAGGCGAATAGCAGCCATGACTCTCTCCTCTGGGCACGACCAGTATAGCACAGAGAAACAACACTATCCCGCTCACGAGGCCGCTTCACCCGTATACTGATGATTTTATTACAATGCAAAGGTGTCAAGCGGGCAACGTATCAGCCAGTTCCGCGCAAATAGATGTTTGGCCAGGGCCGGAAGCGGGTGAAGAAGAGTTCGCGACGCTCTTGCCCATTAGCATCGGTAATGATGCGGTAGATCGAAATATCCCGGCCATTGCGAGCGACATCGGTCTGACGCAACGTACCGCGTGGCAGTGACGGATCATCAATATAGACCGGTTCCGTTGGTGCGCGGACCTCATTCGAGACAATCGGCCCCTCAATCCGCACGTTGCGCTCGGAGCGTGTACCGTACAACTGCACAACCAACACCTGTGCCTGCTCATCGATACTGGTTTGCATGAGTAGCCAATGTCCAGTATCGTTGACAAACTTCAGATCTTGCACTCCAGTAAAGATCGCTGCATCCAGCCCTTGACCGTCACCATTCGGGCCAAGACCAAATCGATCATACCAGCTTATGTAAAACGAATGGGCATGGCGTTCAGTGATAGGCAGGCCAGCCCAGAAAGCGGCGCGGAAGACCGTCGTACTAACCTGACACACACCACCGCCCCACTCGAGCTGTGTGCGATTACCGATGATGGCATATCCTTCAACGAAACCGTTTTCGGCATTGACTTCACCCAACTGGCGATTAAAGGAAAACTCTTCGCCTGGCGCAATCAGTACCCCGTTCATGCGCGCCGCGCCAGCACGAATGTTGGTGATCCGGTAGGGGGCCGAACCGACGAAGCTGCTCCGTCCTTCGGCTACCAGTTCTACAATACCGAGACTATCGAGCGTAGCAGCGGTAATTTGCGGCTCAATCCGGTCAATTGGCAAAACCAGAGTACGGGTAATCGGTGACGGTTGCAGCAGCAGATCGGCAATAGCGCTGATCGCCTCGTCCTGCCGTAGCCGTCGTCCGGGCCGACCTTCAGCGACAATCCGGACGCGACCTTCACTGAAACGCAGGCGTGGCTCGGCCGTACCAGTATCAACAATCTGCGCTAACCCTTCGACCGCGCGTGCCAGTCGCTGCGGATCAACTTGGATCGTCAATAGGCCATCAACCGGCACCACCTGCAAGAGTTCTGCAATTCGTTCAGGCGGCCAGATGATCGTCTGGTCTTCGGCGATCAATTCCAGCGGACTCCGCAGCAATTGCACGGCCACCTGCTGGGCTACCACCAGATCGGTATCGTCGATCAATGGCGCAAGCTGGCGCGTGCGAATCGTCACCGTCTGCGAACGAAGCTGTTGGAGCGCCAGCAACACATCGTTTGCGGTGGCATCGACCAGGAGTTGCGTACCGGGTTGACTGGGTTGGCCAATCACGCGGGCATCAGCCAGACTAAGCACAGCATCAGCGGGCAGCTGTTCGATAGCCGGCGCCAGTCCCAGCAGATAGCGTTGGGTCTGACCGAGATCAACGGTCAGGCGCGGAGTGAGATCGATCCCATGGCGCCAGAGCAACCAGAGATCATAGAGGCGCGTTAGGGGATCGCCGCTACGACCGAGGGCAAAGGCACGATTGACCAGCTGTTCGATATTGAATGACACGCCCAATTCGGCCAGTGCTGGTTGCCAGACACGATCACGAAACGTCAGCGTGACAGGCTGTTGTTCAAAAGCTTGGTAACGCTGACGCAGCTCAATGATCAGATCGGCACGGCTACGCCCACCAATGGGTTCACCATTGAGTGAAACACCGGGCAAAATAGTATTGGGGTAGATGAAATCAACCGCATAGATTGCGCCGAGCGGTATCACGACTATCAGGAACAGCACGAACACTAGCCCGATCCAGCCTGGAGTGCGACGCTGCCGACGCAATGCTCGGCGCAGTCGGGGCCGCTGTGGCGGTTTAGGAGGCGGTTCGGCAGCAGGCAAATCCTCACGCTGCGTGGCGCGCCGCCGATAGATCGGTCCGTATTCTGGATAGTAGCGATTATCCGGCATAGGAAAGTCGCGCAACCAAACAGGATCCCGTTCGCATTGTACAAAACCTGATAGATTACGACAAGTTGCAACTGAGCAGACTTCAGAACGTAAAGCAAGACTTGGCAAAATATAGCTAAGACTGCTCAACTGCCGTATCCAGGAGGGGGACGAGTCTAGACGGCAATATTGGGTCGCTGCCCGCGGATCGGGATCAAGCTAACCGGCAATCCACCCTCGCTCGTCCCGGTACCAGATGAGCCTGGTAGCGTTGGTGTCACGAATTGACAATTTGAGCCGGTTGTTGTATATTTTCAGCGGGCCTCTAGCTCAATTGGCAGAGCAGTTGACTCTTAATCAATCGGTTGTGGGTTCGAGTCCCACGGGGCCCACCACTAGCACGCAGCGCCGTCTTTTCGGCGCTGTATTTTTGTTATCGCCGTTGCCACCAAGCGGCCAGCGCAGTGAAAAAGGCATCCGCGGGCTGCAACTGGGCTGCCCGGTTTAAATCGGCCCCAATCGCCGGATCAGACGGATCGGCCAGGAAGCGCCCCCACGCTCGGACAACATAGATCGCTGCGCGATCGGGCATAACAGTTGCAGCTTGATCAGCACTCTTGGTCACGTAATTGCTCAATTCCATCAACCAGTCTTCAGCCACAGTTCCAATAATCAATGGCGAGGCAGAGTTAAATATTTCAGCCGGATCGTAGTTACGCATCCGATCGACTACCTGTTCATAGGCTCCGTAGAAGACTTCATTGATCAGCGGATAGGAGCTATTGTTAATGGCCGTTAGATGAGCTTCGTGCATGTACTGGATCAGACGCTGATTCCAGCGCAATGAACCGGCGGTAGTCGGTGGATCGAGCATACCAGCCTGAGCTACGGCAGCATTGATTGCAGCCAGTGCCTCTGGCCAGAGATTGGCGTGGGCAAAATCGAGAGCCTGGTGGTTGAGTGCGGCGAAGGGTGCCGTCTGATCGGTTAGATCGCTCATCTCTAGCCTGATCAGCTCGCCATTGCGCCAGGTATACACCTGATAGGCCGGATAATACACACCACAGGCGTAGCAGAAGATATAGGGCTCAGATCGATTAAGCACCACTTCATTGAGACCATCACCATTTAGATCCTCAACCCAGCCCGCCCAGGAGTAGGATGAAAACGAAACAACTTCCAGCTGCAGCTTATGGCCATCAAAGCTAAACAGATGATAACTACCACTATGGGCACCCATCCCACCATCAACCTGAATCCAAATATGCTCAGGAGTGATCTGTACCTGCCGCACATCACCGACAAAGTCCGGCTCAATCTCAACCTCGCCGGATAACCCGCGTAAATCCGTGCGGTCAAGCTCTTGCCAGCCCCCGTCGGCATAGGCATAGACAGCTAGCAAGTGAGATGGTAGCGGATCGAGATCGTAATTCCGCATTTCAACGCTGTAGATCAGCCAAAGCTGACGACTATCATCAGTTGACAGGAGTTGCGCAGCCAGAGCAGGGAAAGCATCGGGCGGCAACGACGACCGTACTGCAGCAAACGCCTCAGCCAGCGGTGTTATAGTGGTAGCAGTAGGAGCACCAGTTGGCTGCTGATCATACCGGTATTGTTGGCCAGGTTGACATTCGCCACGGAAGAAGGCCCACTCTTCGCACAACGATCCATCAGCAAATAAACACACTCCCACCTGGCCGCCCTCAATAGGGGACTGAATTTCGAACCGACCACCCTGCTCGATACAGTAGGTTGCAGCAGGATTAGCCAGACCAATAGGCGCAGTTCCTTTAGGTAGCGTGATCGGCGACGGGGTGGGAAAGGGAGCGGGAGTCGGTGTAGCAGGAGGAATGATGCTACAACCAGCCAATATAGCACCGAACACCAGTGCGATCACAAGCCCCAACCGGCGCTGACTGGTGAAAAGTGTCGTATGCATGACGATTCCTGCACGTAATGGCAGCCTGAGATACATCGTTATTGTAGCACACCACCTGACAGACAGTCGGGCGAACAAGCGGATGAGGAAACCTCAGTATAATACCTCTGCAATTACACTGGCGATCCCTGAAGCAGCCACGTATGTATGAACGATATCATCGAGATCGAAATTGAAAGCATAGCGCAGGGCGGCGACGGGGTAGCCCGACTGGGGGAACTGGTCGTCTTTGCAACAGGCGCATTGCCCGGTGAACGGGTACGCGCCGTGGTGCGTGAGCGCCATGCTCGTTTTCTGCGCGCCCGCGTGAGCGAGGTGATCTACGCTTCGCCCGATCGAATCGCACCGCAAATCACTCCAGGTGATCATGTGCCGTGGCAACACATTGCCTACCCGGCCCAGGTGCGCTTCAAAGGTGAAATTGTCGCTGATCAGATACGCAAGTTTCTGCCTGGGGTTGATGTGCCGATCCAACCAGTGATCGCTGCGCCGCAGCCATGGGGGTACCGTAACAGCGCACGCCTCCATGTCGACGGTGCAGCACTCGGCTATCACGCTACGGGCACCAAAACGGTCATCGATCTTCCAAATGACCCGCTGCTCTTACCAGTACTCCAATCGGCGCTGGAAGGATTGCGCCGATTACCCTTCGCAGGTCAAATCAGCGAAGTGCTGCTACGCGCCAGCGCAACCTACGGTTATGCTGCCGCCCAACTGACGCCAGCACCAACTGCCGACTACAACACCCTCACCCGCTTGGCAGCAGCATGGATGGCAACCACACCGGTATTGGCCGGCATCACGCGAGATGATCAGCCAATCCTCGGCGCAAGCGCCATCTATGACGAATTGGGCGACATCGTGTTTCGTCTCAGTCTCAGCAGTTTCTTCCAGGTCAATCATGCACAAGCTGAACGTATGCTGGCAATCGTGCGCGACGCCCTGACCCCAGGCGGTGGCCGGTTACTTGACGCCTACAGTGGAGTTGGCAGCTTCGCCCTGCCATTGGCAGCACTGTTTGACGAAGTCGTTGCTGTAGAAACATACCCACCAGCGGTGAATGATGCTCGGCAAAGCGTATGTGACAACCAGATCACGAATGTACAATGCATCGGCGGTACCGCTGAACAGGTAGTAGCTAACCTGCCTGGTCCCTTTCAAGCCGTCATTCTTGATCCGCCACGACGCGGGTGCCATCCGGCAGTCATCAAGGCGGTGATTAACCATGCACCCGAACGAATTATCTACATCTCTTGTCATCCCGGCCTGATTGGTCGCGACATTGGACCATTACTGGCTGCCGGTTATCATCTCATTTTGGTGCAACCGATTGATCTTTTCCCGCAAACCCCTCACATCGAGACGATCCTTGCGCTCAGCAAGTGACCGTCGTGATGAGCTGACCTAGATTTCACAAAACGACAAGAAAGACTTCTCAAAAAAACATCAATTCTCACACTAACGTTTCACAATTTCAAAAATTTTTCCAGTACGATGAAACCACCAATATCACCACCACAGCCGGCCTGCAGTGAGCGCGCAGTGTAAACCTTGCCAGAAGAGTCGTGCTATACTAAGAGCAAGTCTAATTATGGCTGCAACATATCCGGCCGTACCAGGAACTAGCGCCGTGCTTCGACTTACTGCCAAAATTTGCTTATTAGGTGAGTTCTCGGTTGGCAAAACCAGCCTGATTCGCCGTTTCGTCGAAGGTATCTTCGACGAGCGGTATTTGAGCACGCTGGGTGTGCAAATCAGCCGCCATACAATGCAGGTCATGCAGATAGAGATGAACCTCTTGATCTGGGATACTACTGGCGGTGAACGGTTTGATCAGATAGTGCAGAATTACTACCGCGGCGCCGCCGGAGCGTTACTAGTCTGCGATGTGACTCGCCCTGAAACCCTGACGACACTGAACGAGTACGCAACCGCATTTCATCACGCCAGCCCGTCGACTCCGCTGGTTATTGCAGCAAACAAGGTTGACCTAACAACCCAACGACGGATTGCCGACGAAGAGATTGCAGCGGTAGCGGCTGAATTATCTGCCGATTGGCTCTGCACCAGCGCGCGCACAGGTGAAGGTGTACAAGAAGCATTCCACATGCTGGGTCTTCGGATTGGTCATCAGAAAGGGCTCATATGATAAACGACGCAGATCGACTCAATTCGCCGGATGAGGCCGAAGAACTAGAGCGGGTACGGCAGATCATTCTGGGTACTAGCGCTCGTCAGCCGCGCCAGGCTGAGGTTGATCGCTTGCGCGATATCATCTTCGGACCGCAGATGGAAGAGTATGCGCGCTCGTTTAGCGATTTACGCCGAATGATCGAGCATCTAAACGAAGATGTGCGCCAGTTGCAAGACCGGTTGGGTGAGATTGAGAAAGCTATGCTGCGACGGTTTGATGCGCTCGATGTGGAAACCCGCCGCTTGAACGATGAACTACGGCGTGAGGTAGAGCGCGCCCGGGCACGCGAGTCGCTTCTGCAGCAGGTTGCAGCTCAGGTGCGCCAGCACGAAGCGGCGCTCAACGGCCTGGGCGATGGCGTTAGTGAACTACGGCGTGTTCAGGGTCATCACGATCTTGAGATTCGTTCCTCTCGCGCTGGGTTAGCAGAAGCTCGCGATCTGCTCGAACAACGCACGCAGGCACTCCGTCGCGAGATCCGTAGCACTGAAGACTCATTACGCACTGAGTTACGCCGGATTGCCGACCGGCTCGACAACCAGAAAACTGACCGGAAAGCTCTGGCCAGTATGCTGATCGAGATCGCAACCCGATTAGAAACGGGAAGTACAGTTGCCGGTTTGCTCGAGGGACTCGCTTCTGCAAAGGATGACTCATAAGCGCCTATGGCTACCGACCCGCAGACGAGCCGGGAAATTGAGGAATTGCGGCGCGTGATCTTGAAACCGGAGGCGTTGGTCGATAAGATTAGCCCGGTGATCGCCGATATCCTGTCCGAACAGATCCATACGTCGAAAGACGAGATTGCTCGCGCGCTGGCGCCAGCGATCGGCGAGGCGATCCGACAGCAGGTCTATAAAGCTCGTGAAGACATTATTGATGCGCTCTACCCGGTGATTGGGGCTATGATCGCGCGTGCTGCTACCGAGGCAATTCGCGATCTGGCCGCTCAGATTGACACCCGGATTCGTTCCGGCCCGCTCCTAATGCTTGACCCTGGTTACTGGCAAGCGCGCGCACAGGGTATTTCAGCTGGCGAATATGCGCTACGTAGCCAGTTGCCGTTTTCGGTGCAAGAGGTTTTTCTGATTCAGCGCGATTCAGGATTGTTGATCTGTCACATTGCCGCGCCTGGTATCCCTGCGGCTGATCGCGACCTCGTGAGCGGGATGTTGACCGCGATTCGCGATTTTGCCCGTGATGCCCTCGGTGAGGGTGATGAACTTGGCGCCATTAGCTACGAGTCGCGCCAGATTGTAATTGCAAGTGGGAGCGCAGCCTATCTTGCCGCCGTTATCACAGGCGTTGAACCGCGCGGCTTTCGGGAGCAACTGCGTCAGACATTGGTCGCTATTCATGAAGACCGCTATGATCGCCTGCGCTCCTTCGCCGGCGATGATGATGAGTTGATAGCGGCGGCAGAGGCGATCATTCGTGAACAGATTCCGCTGGCAGCGGCACCGCTTGATCCGACCAAACCGTCGCGAACGTCTAGTTCGTTTTCGCAACGCGCTATTCTCGTTTTTTTGCTCCTTATTGCGCTCTCGCCAATCTTTCTCTGCGGCTGGTGGGTGATCAGCGTTGAGGCGCGTATGGCGACATTGCTGGCTCCAACTGCGACACCGACGCCGACGGCAACCCCAACTGCAACACCGACGCCGACGGCAACCCCGACCATTACGCCAACCCCAACAGTCACCCCCATACCCTATGATGGAGTAATGACTGGGAATGTATACCTGTACAGTTTCCCCAATGAGGCGAGTGAACGCAGCCCGATTGTGGCGCCGCGCAATGCGCCAATCATTGTGCTAGCTCAATATGGGGACTGGTATAAGGTGCGAGTGGATGTACGTATCGATCAGCAAGCGGTGCAATTGATCGGTTGGGTCCCATCACGCTGGGTAGGGCTGGTGCGGCCAGTCCCATCGAATCTGGTGACACCGTTCCCACAACCTTGAGGAGAAGCCCTATTCATATGAGCATGACTATTGAACAACGGGTGCTCATCGAAACACGCAGTGCTTATCTTACCGTTGACCGAGACCTGCGCATCCAAGAGGCGGGCGGTCTGCTTACCCTGGTCGGCGGCCCGCCACCGCTTGGCACCTCTTTGATCGAACTGTTGCCAGAGCTGTTTGGTAATGAGTCGGCGTTGGACGAGATTCTAAACGGTAATCGCGACCGCCTAAACCTGCCATTGATCAATCGCCAGCTGCCTGATGGAACAGTACTGTATCTCGATCTACTGACAGTACCCCTTACCGATGACCATGGCCAGATTACTGGACTGCTCCAGATTATTACCGACACAACCAACCGCAGTATTGCAGAGCAGCTGTTAGCCCAGCGTCGCAACGAATTGCAACTGCTCAAAGACCGTATTCAACGTCAGAATGTCGAGTTGGCCCGGATCAACGCGGGCTTGCTGCGGGTGACCAAACTGAAAGATGAATTTCTGGCCAGTATGAGTCACGAGATCCGCACGCCATTGACTGCCATTCTCGGACTGATCGATGTGCTGCGTGCGCAACTGATTGGCCCACTCAGCGAAGAACAAATGGGCGCAATCAATGGGATCAAGCAAGGTGGTCAGCACTTGTTGTCGTTGATCAACGATTATCTTGATATTGCCAAGATTGAAGCTGGTCGGCTCGAGTTAGACCCAGTGCCAATTTCGGTACATGACCTGTGCTTATCGTTGCGCCCAATGATTGCCGACATGGCAAAACGGGCTGGACTGCAGTTGATCTACGATCTTGACCCGGAAGTGCAGGTTATTCTGGCCGATGCTCGCCGTTTGCGCCAGATCTTGATTAATCTCCTTTCCAACGCCATCAAGTTTACGCCAGCTGGCGGTAAGGTCGGCCTTGAGGTGCGCGGCCAACCTGAGCAAGGCGCAGTGCGCTTTACAGTATGGGATACCGGCATCGGCATTACTGCTGAAGATGCTGCTCGTCTATTTGAGCCATTCCAGCAAATCGAGAACGAGCGCCAGAAAGAATTGACTGGCAGCGGCCTTGGCCTGACGCTTGTCTCGAAACTAACCCGTTTGCACGGCGGTAGTGTCAGCCTTGAAAGCGAAATTGGCGTCGGGAGCCGTTTCCACGTCACCCTGCCGTGGGAGCCTAATGAACAGCAACGTCTGCTGGAATGGTCTGCCGATGAACGACGGAAGGAAGTAGAGTTACCGGTTGATCTCCCTCCAGCATCGCCATTGGCCGGAGATCGCCCACTACTGATGGTTGAAGACGATGTTGCCAGCGCCTCGATCTTTGCCCAATACCTAACGCGCTGCGGCTATCGGGTCGTTCATGTCGAGTCAGGTGAAGAGGCATTGGCATATATACAGGGCGATATGCCATGTCTGGTATTGCTCGATGTACGCATGCGCACGATGGACGGGATCGAGGTGATGCGTCACCTGCGCAGTAATGTTGCTACACGTGAGCTCCCGATTCTCGTGCTCACTGCGTTGGCAATGCCAGGAGACCGCGAACGCTGCCTGGCTGCAGGCGCTGATGATTATCTGGCCAAGCCGGTGCGCTTACGCCAGCTCGCGGAACGGATCGCAGCTTTGCTCGAACAGAAGGCACGATAAGGCGACGATCCAACGTGCCACGTTCGCTCTGGCGTTAACAATTATGCTCAATCAGCAGGAATTCCAGCTTGCCAGCGAGATACTACCGTTCTTACGCGACCCGGCTGCGCCGATTGCGCGTGACTTCACTGCCCAAGCAGCGCTGTTCCGCCTCTCGGCCGGTGCTACCATCTTTGCCGAAGGTGATGAGTGCAGCTTTTTCGCTGTGTTAGCCGCCGGCCAGGTTCGCGTCTACAAAATTGGGGAAACAGGCCGCGAGATAACTCTCTACCGATTTGGTCGCGGTGAGAGTTGCATTCTCACCACTAGTTGTGTGTTAAGCGAACGACGCTTCCCAGCGATCGCGGCTGTTGAACAGGAGGCGACTGCCTTTGTGATCGGACAGGAAGTCTTTCGCGCCTGGATCGACCACTACCAAGATTGGCGTGACTACGTGTTTCAGTTACTGGCTCGCCGACTGGCAACAGTGATGGCAATTGTGGATGAGATTGCCTTCCGTCGCGTCGATGTCCGACTGGCCGAGTTCCTGGTGCGGCATGCTAGTGGTCATCCACCAACCATCAATTCCACCCATCAACAGATCGCTGCTGAACTCGGCACATCGCGGGAAGTGGTGAGTCGCATCCTGGCCGACTTCGGCGACGATGGGCTGATCAGCAGCAAACGCGGGTCGATCGTGATCCTTGACATGAATCGGCTCCGTCAGCGCGGTGAATTACCGCCGGCGTAGTGCAACCACTGGCACCAGATCAAGCTATCGCTGGCCATCTGTCAGTTCCCGCCGATGACAACCTGTCACCGTCTGGAACAGATGTGGCAACGGCCAGGCCCCACGAAGATCGGGCTTGCCTGTCAGAGATAGCCTTCATTGCTGTGGATGCAGGGAGTACGGGATCGAGAAGAGGAGTGAGGGATGACGATCAAGATCTGTTTGGCCGGTGCGACAGGCTGGGCTGGTTCGGCACTGGCACGTGCTATTGCGGCCACCACTGACCTAACACTCACTGCCGCCGTTGCGCGCCGGACGGCCGGACAGCAACTCGGCACTGTCCTTGGCGTAGAACGACTCGCGTGTCCGGTCTATGCGACTGTCGCTGAAGCACTCACCCAGCCCTGCGATGTCTTCTTCGAGTACACCCGACCTGAACAAGCCAAAGCCCACGTTCTCACGGCTCTCAAGCATGGATGCTATGTCGTGATCGGCACCTCAGGACTGAGCGACGATGACTATGCCGAGATCGCAGCTGCGGCAGCTGCAGCCCAACGCGGCGTGCTGGCGGTAGGCAACTTTGCCATCACGGCCGTGTTACTGCAACAGTTTGCCGAACTGGCCGCTCGCTACTGCGAGCAGTGGGAAATCATCGACTACGCGCACGACAGCAAACCTGACGCCCCCAGCGGAACGGCGCGCGAGCTAGCCACCCGTCTAGGACAGATCCGTCCAGCTACGTTGACTATACCGATCGAGCAAACACAGGGTCTCCCAGCGACACGCGGCGCACGGCTCAATGGAGTGCAGGTCCATTCTGTACGTTTACCTGGTTATACCATTGCCGTGGAAGTTATCTTTGGCTTGCCTGATCAGCGACTAACAATCCGCCATGATGCTGGTACTAGTGCCGAACCCTATGTTGCTGGCGCGTTACTGGCGATCCGGCGCGTGAGCAGACTAACTGGACTTCATCGCGGCCTAGATAGCGTGCTCAAGATCGGGTAAATTGCGAATAATCCTGTTGACAACGATTCGAACCACTGCGTAGGGGTAGAAATATTGCCTTGCCATCTTCACCACGGATTAGGTTACTGTAGGGCGGTGGTTGCGATATTTCACATATCGCTGCTCGGTCACTGCCTGCGCCAGTCGTTCAACAGCCGTGTAGATATCTCGAAAACTGGTGTAGAGCGGAGCAATGCCCAGCCGAATATTGTCGGGTGCACGGAAATCCGGCAACACCCCCAATTCATTGATGAGCGCCAGATCGATACCTAACCCCTCTGGATGACCCAGCGAGATATGCGAACCGCGGCGCGCCGGATCACGCGGCGAGTTGAGCGTGTATCCTAGCGGCGCAAGGCGCTGCTGCCACAGTTCGATGAGATATTCGGTCTGAGCAACTGACTTGGCCCGCAACCGTTCAATCCCAGCTGCTAGCACCAGATCAACCCCCGGCTCGATCAATGCTAGTGAGACGACTGGCGGTGTCCCGGTCAGAAAACGACGCAAACCCGGTGCCGGTTCGTAATCGAGATCAAAATCAAAAAGGTTGCGCTGTCCCATCCAGCCGGCAATCGGATTAACCAGTTGCGCTTGCAAATCGCGTCGAATGTAGAGAAAGGCTGGTGCACCAGGGCCGCCACTAAGATATTTGTAACAGCAGCCTACTGCTAGATCAACCCCACTTTCATTGAGATTAATCGGCACGACGCCTACCGAATGACTTAGATCCCACAGCGTCAAAGCCCCTACTGCGTGTGCTGCTGCCGTCAGCGCTGGCATATCGTACAGGAAACCGCTTTTGAAGGTCACATGCGAGAGCGTAAGCAGAGCGGTATGATGGTCGAGCAAACCTAAAATCGCCTCAACCGGGCCATGAATGCCGTCACTTGAATAGGCGATAGTCAGCTCGTGGCCTTGACCGAGCAGATCAACTACACCCTGCAAGATGTAGAGATCAGAGGGAAAATTGAGGTCGTCGCTAATGATCCGCTCACGATCAGGGCGAGCACGGAGCGCGGCAATCACCAGTTTAAACAAGTTCACCGAAGTACTATCGGCAACAATCACCTCATCAGGCTCAGCGCCTATCAAGCGCGCAATCTTGGCACCGATACGCTCAGGCAGATCAAACCAGCCCTCGTTCCAGCCTCGAATCAGGCGCTTTCCCCACTGTCGACGGACTAGATCGACAGCCAGATCAACCGCAGCTCGGGGTACCCGACCCAAAGAATTCCCATCGAGATAGATCAGGTCGGGCTCGTCATTGATAAACGCTGGCCGCAACCCAGCCAGATCATCGGCAGAGTCAAGTTCATCGGCGTAGGCCGGATCAAGCGGAACAGACATACTATGGTTCCTTTCTAGCTACACCAGCGTAGAGATGTTGTAACCAATCTCAAACAGGCCAGTGTTGCTACGCTGCGCAGACAGGCATCCTAGCAACGTTTGTTTCCATTGTCGGTTGCCGTTGAGTGACGATCAGTCTGACGCTTTTTTACGTAACGCCAGAACAGCGTACACCAACCATCAGCTATGGAGACGGTGTCGGGAAGAGAGTCGGCACAGGGATACGCAATGGATCGAACAGCAAAGGCGGCGTGGGCGTAACTACAGGCGTAGGCATCACATTGGCACCGGGCAGTTGGAGCGTCTGACTTACCAGAACGATCAGAACCAAACTTGCGATAATCAGTGCGATAAGCTGCGGTTGCACGCGAAACCGGCGGGTCAGCGCTTGCAAACGCCGACCTGGCGCGCCGACACTGGTGGCAGTGGGAGCAAAGCGCGGCATGCGTTGCCCTGGCGGCGACTGACGTAGCGAACGAACGATCGCTAGCGGCGCTGGCGCGATCGGAGGTTCGCCTGGGCGAAAGAGCTGTTCGCCACCCGGTGTGAGATAGAGCTGCGGTGCACCCCACGGCTCGCGGGCAGCAGCTAGCTCCGCTCTCCCCATCGTCATCGCAATATCGATCGGCTCACCAGAGATCAGGGCCTGATAGCACGCCGCACTCCAGCGCGCATGGGCGGCTGGGCTTAGATCGGGCAAAGCAATCACAGCCCGACCATCGCGTTCGTGAAAGTCGGCAGCCAGCTTTACGCAGGCCTCAAACGGCTGCCCAGCTACTATCAACAGCCGCAAATTATCGATACCAACCAGTAATTCAGCCAGTTCAACGGCATTCACTGCACGCCCCAGTCGCATGCGCGATGCTTGACGCGGCGGTTGCTCCAGATTGCCGATCAGATGCAGAATATGCCGCGGCTCAGCGGCCAGTTCGGCCACAATGGCATCAACAGTCGCGTCACGCAGGCGATCCACTACCAGGGACTCGGCACGCACTGGCTCAATCAGCGCCTCACCCAGCGCATCAGCGATTGCCTCGTGACCATGAGCAACCGCGATCAACACACGCAGCGGCCCCGCTACACGGCACGGTGGCAGTGGAGGCACCGTATGCACGCTGATCCGCACCAGCGGATAATCGTCGCGAATTGCCGGTTGCCAGCGTTGCTCCCCGTTGCTCAGTGTCAACCATTCCCACGGTAGCACCGCCAACTCAGGTGCGGCTACTTCAAGCTGCACCTGCATCCGCGCACTGCGCTCTGCCGCTTCCTGCGCCAGATCGAGCAATAAACGACGAATTGGTGGGGACAACAGCCATTCACCCAATACTTCCCCCGCTTCCGACAAAGGTTGCGTCAACACTGGTGGCGGCATCATTGCCTCTACACTACGCCCACCGCCTTGCGCTCGCAGGGGGTAGCCTTGCGGAGTACGTGCTCCGATGACAATGTGAAAAGGAATAATGATCTCTTGCATGCTCACCAATTGGATCGAGGCAAATAATTTGTTTTTGAATATATCACGCTTGATTGCCGCTGTCTACTAATGATGGTCAATGGCCGAAGCTGATGGACATTCCTGAGCATCGCCCGGCTAATGAGAACGATACGGCGTTGAGTGATGAAGCGGAAAACGATGCTGAATGAAACACAGGATGGATTCCTGATAGCATTAATCAGACATTTATTGACAGGTTCTATCGTATATCTACATAGCATTATCTATTTTTTGGAAATATAACCTTTTTATGATCCAATTTCCTGTACACCAAAATACAAACAGAACGTACCAAAACGCTCTTCATAACCAGAATATCTGAAATCAATTAACAGCAACAGTCTTAAAACGGGCATGAAGAACTGGCCGTCCATCAGAATATCCGCATCTATATACAAGCGGGGGCCGATCGCAACGGTACCCCCCACAGCTCAACAACGATACCTTGGTTACAGAGACGGCCCTACCTGAAGCCGAGACCGCTGCTGACAATACCGAGACTGCCGTTGTTTGTCGAGGCTAGTGCCGCCACCACTGGCGCTATCGCCGATACCAGTACTTCCACCACCGAAGATTACCATCGACGCTACTGCTGCCACCGCTAGGTGGTGTAACATAACAGCAGAAAGCCGTTGCAGATCCCCAAATCTCAATCAAACAGGTGCAGATGAGTTATAACAACCCATCTGCGCCTGTCTCGATATCTGCCAATACGCTGCGTCAGGTTTAGACGCAGCGGTGTACCATCGTAGGCCCTTGCTCTAACCAGTCAGCAACTACCGATAACGGTGATCGACATCGGTAATTGGCCGCGCCCATCCTGTCGGTTTTTCATGCCCCCAAGATCTGTGGCCGAACCGACGATGGTCGTAAGGAACTTAGACTCAGCAGTACGTACAAGTTGCAACCAATGGTCACTCATCGCCCCATAGTATAAAACTCATCGTTTGGTCGCAGTGCACTCATATTGGCTAGGCGATTACTCATTGCAAAGAAGGCTGCAATGGCACCAATCTCCCAGATATCATCCTGAGTGAGGCCGTGCTGGTAGAGTGGCTGCCAGTCATCTTCAGAGATACGAGCCGAGTCCACGGCCACTTTCAGCGCGTAATCTAAGATCGCACGCTGGCGCGGCGTGATTTCAGCCCGCCGGTAATTGGTCGCCACTTGTTCAGCTAGCCGTGGATTCTTGCTGCGTATCCGCAAAATCGCGCCATGTGCGATCACGCAGTAGAGACAATCATTCGCTGCTGACGTCGCTACCACAATCATCTCCTTTTCCGCCTTGGTCAAATTTGATGGTTTCTCCATCAACGCATCGTGGTAGGCGAAAAAGGCGCGAAATTCGTCAGGCCGGTGAGCCAGCACTAGAAAGACGTTCGGGATGAAGCCGCTTTTCTCTGCAACCTTCTCAATCCGCTCACGGATATCAGGCGGCAGGTCTTCAAGCCGTTCAGCGATGGGAAACCGACTGATCGGGCGCTCTGCGTCGTTCATCGAGCATCTCCTTCGGTCACACAAATGTACTATGTACTACTGATTGATTGAGCGGAACTTGATCGACACTCAACCCTCCCATTGCTCGAGCCGCTGTTTGACCTTGGTCAGGAACTGATCGGCAGTTGCACCATCGGCAATCCGGTGATCAAAGGTAAACGAGAGATAGCAGAGCGGACGAATGGCAATGGCATCAAGGCCGTGCTGCGTCACCACTACTGGTCGCTTCACAACCGCCCCGATACCGAGAATACCAGCCTGCGGTTGATTGATTATCGGCGTCGCAAACAGGCTACCGGTCACACCGTGGTTAGTGATGGTGAAGGTGCCCCCATGCGTCTCTTCGGGACGCAGACGCTTGGTACGGGCACGCTCGGCCAGATCGTTGATCGCGCGTGCTAGACCGAGAAGATTCTTCTCGTCAGCATCGGGAATGACTGGCACGAGCAAGCCTTCGTTGAGTGCAACAGCAATACCGATGTTGATTCGGCGATGGATGATGATGCCCTGTTCGGTGAAGCTACCGTTGAAAACTGGCACCGCCTGCAGACCGGCCACTGTTGCCATCACAAAGTATGGTGTTAGCGTGAGCCGCACTCCCTGCCGACTGAACGACTCTTGCTGAGCAGCGCGATGGGCTAGCACTCGACTCAGGTCAACTTCCATCACCGTGGTGACATGCGGTGCGGTGCGAACCGAACGCATCATGTGCTCGGCGATGCTACGACGCATCGGGGTCAGTGGTACCAGTTCGGCATCAGGAGGGATGTCGGGTGGAGACCCAGACGCTGCCGTTGCCGTAGGCGCAGGCACCGCTGTTGCCGTAGGCGCAGACACCGCTGTTACCGTAGGTGTAGACGCTGCTGTTGCCGTAGGTGCAGGCACCGCTGTTGCCGTAGGTGCAGGCACTGCCGTTACCGTAGGCTGCCGCTCACGTTCGGCGAGAAAACGTAGCACATCTTGTTTTGTAATACGGCCACCCTGGCCGCTGCCACGGATCTGCGTCGGATCGAGATTATGTTCAGCTAATAGACGGGCCACCACGGGTGAAAGGTAGGAATTACGACCATCCGTAGGTGGTGCCGATGCTCCTGCCGAAGTAGTCGTGGTGGTCATTGTCGAGGCAGCAACCGACGTAGGTGCCGGACTCGCTGCTGCCACCGTCGCCCCGACTGGGTTCAGGCGGGCAATCACTGTACCAACGCGTACCGTTTCACCTTCCGGCACCAAAATTTCGTGCAAGATGCCAGCTTCGGGAGCGGGGACCTCTGTATCGACTTTATCGGTAACGACTTCTAGTAACGGCTCGTATTTTGCGACCGTGTCACCCGGCCGCTTCAACCAGCGGCCCACGGTGCCTTCGGTTACACTCTCGCCGAGTTGGGGCATCTTGATGTCAATCATGGATTTCACCCCTAACACCTAACACACTCAGTACGCGGCCAGCCGACGCATTGCCGCAGCAATCGAGGCTGGCGAGGGCATAAACGCGGCTTCCAGCGAATGCGCAAACGGCATCGCCGGCACGTCCGGTCCACCGATGCGCATCACCGGACCGTCGAGATACTCGAAGGCATGTTCGGCGATCAGTGCTGCCACTTCACCGCCAAAGCCCCCAAACAGATTGTCTTCGTGAACAATCAACACCTTGCCAGTGCGCCGCACACTGGCCAGAATTGTCTCAGTATCGAGCGGACGCAGCGTGCGCAGATCGATGACCTCGACGCTCACCCCCTCGGCAGCTAGCGTCTGCGCCGCTTCTAGGCAGTAGTGCAGCATCAGGCCGTAGGAAAAGACTGACAGGTCTTCCCCAGGGCGCTTGATGTCGGCCGGTCCGATCGGTACTCGGTAATCTTCTTCAGGCACAAAACCTTTGATTAGGCGATAGGTCTTCTTGTGTTCGAGAAAGAGCACTGGATTAGGATCTTCAATAGCGCTCTTGAGCAAGCCTTTGGCATCGTAGGGAGTCGATGGCGTGACAACCTTTAGGCCAGGCACATGGGCAAAAAAGGCTTCTACACTCTGGCTGTGGTAGAGTGCACCGTGAATCCCACCACCGTAGGGTACGCGGATCACTAGTGGCACCTCCCAATCGCCATTCGAGCGGTAATGGATGCGGGCCGCCTCTTGCACAATTTGGTTAAATGCCGGTGCGATAAAATCGGCAAACTGAATCTCGGCTATTGGCAACATATCGTTCATCGCGGCACCGATACAGGCACCGACAATCACGCTCTCGGCCAACGGCGAGTCGATCACGCGCATCGGTCCGTACTTGTCATACAATCCCTCGGTCACCCGAAAGACACCACCGCGTTTTCCAACATCTTCACCAAAAATAAACACTCGCGAATCGGCAGCCATCATTTCGTCGAGTCCCTGCCGGATCGCTTCGAGTAGATTCATCTCAGGCATAGTTTCCTCCCTAGCGGGCACGAAGGTGGAATCAACCGGATAGCGGTCATCGCTCAGCTCCACCGATCACGAACGCAACGCACGGACCCGGCTATGACCACAGACTGGTCTGAGATCTAATTAGTACCTCCACGCAATTCGTGGCGTCGCGAACGGGGCGGGGCATAGACATGGTCGTAGAGCGTTTCTGGTTCGGGCATAGGCGCACGTTCAGCCTCTTCAGTAGCCTGATCAACGATGGCCGCTACTTCAGCGCGCATCGCCTGCTCGTCGGCTTCGCTCAGGATGCCATGTTCGCGCAACTGGGCAACAAAGCGCACGATCGGATCCTGATGGCGTACCAGAGCGATCTCGTGCGGCGGACGGTAGGTCCGATCATTATCATCGCTTGAGTGAGCAGTCATACGTACTACACGTGCTTCAATTAACGTAGGACCGTCACCCCGGCGTGCACGCTCAACGGCACGTCGGGTAACTTCGTAGACGGCCAGCACATCGGTGCCATCAACGCTAATCCCCGGAATGCCGTAGGCGATCCCACGGTCAGCTACACTGGCTACGGCCATTTGCTGGCGCTGATGAACACTGATCGCATACTCATTGTTCTCACACTGAAAAATGACCGGCAGCCGATGCACGGCTGTCAGGTTGAGCGCTTCATGAAAATCGCCTTGGCTCGTGGTACCCTCACCAAACGAGACCCACGCTATTGCATCACCGCCTTTAATCTTCTCGGCCAAACCAATCCCCACCGCGTGAGGGATCTGCGTCCCAACTGGCGACGATTGCGTAACGATCTTCAACCGCCGACAGCCGTAATGAGCCGGCATCTGTCGTCCGCCTGAACTGGGATCAGTGGCACGAGCAAAGAGGCCCAACATGACCTCGGTGGGGGTCATGCCCATAACCAGTACCATCGCCAGACCACGGTAGTAAGGCAGAATGAAATCTTTGCCGCGACTCAATGCGAAGGCTGCGCCGACCTGCGCTGCTTCGTGGCCCTGGCAACTGATGACAAAAGGCGCCTTACCGGCCCGATTCAAAACCCACATGCGCTCATCAAGCGCACGTGCCAACAGCATATACCGCAGCATATCACGTAACTTGTGCGGCGGTAGATCGTGACCAAATCCCGGACTGGCGCTGATTTCATTAATCGAGACGGTCATTAGAATTACCTCCCTTTGATCTAAATGCGCCAATACCCATGCCCCGCCACGGTTCGCCGTAGCGGGGCGCAACAACGCAGGTGTGCGGTCATAACGCTTCCGTTCCGTCCCCATCGACGGCGCTCGTGTGATCGGGTAATCATGAATAGTATAGCCGAAAATCGGCCAGAGGGTTGAAGAAAGAATGATTCGCAGCTGCTAATAGCACGCAGGGTGAGCGCACAATTGCCGCCGGGTTGTGTCCTCTGAGCGCTGGGTAGGCGCTACCGCTCCTGTTCTCGCACCAATAACGCCACTGGCCAATGCTGCAATACCTTTGCCAGAGCAACCCCCGCCCCCTCTGCTGAGGAGCTAACTGTCAAGCATTCATCGGTGAAGAGATTGCGATAGCGCACCCCTGACGCCACGTCGGGCAACGGCAACCATGTATCACCCCATAGCTCACCAATAGGCGGCACGAGCCGGCCACTGCTGAGCCGAGCAGTCAGCCGCGGGGTCACTGTGATCGCTTCCCCACGCTTATCATGGCGGCGGGCAAAAGCAATCACGTGCTCGGCAGCTGATCCGATAGCAGTCAGGGGCAGATAGGCGCCCGTACTAAAGAGTTCCGGACAGTTCCGTCGTAGATCCAGCGTTGTCGCTATGGTGTAAAGCTTGATCCGACCATCGACAGCGTTTTCTAGGAGCTCGGCGGCTAGCGTTGCTGCACCTTGCGCTGCGCGTTGCGCACGCAATTCGGCTAACAGTGCGATCCGATGCTGAAAATCAACTGGACGTCGGTTGTCTGGATCAACCAAACTGAAGTCCCACAACTCACAACCCTGGTAGAGATCAGGTACACCCGGCGTTGTCAGCCGTACTAGCGTCTGCGTCAGACTATTGAAACGGCCAAAAAAGGCGACCCGACTCGCAAACGCATCTAGACTTTCCAGAAAGCGACGTGAGCGGCGCGGATCAAGAATCCCGGTTACAAATCGCTGTATGGCGGCATCGTACTCGGCATTCGGATTAATCCAGCTTGTATTAACTTTGGCTTCGCGGGTAGCCTTTTCCATGTACGCAGCGATCCGTGCGGTAAGTTCCGGCAGGCGCTCCATTCCTTCCCAGACTCCCACCAGTGTTTGGTAGAGCAGGTATTCATCGTTACGACTGGGCGCCATTCCGCTTTCTAGCCGACTCCGCTTGGACGCATTGAGTCGACTCCAGCGCAAGACGTGTCGACGCCATTCATCAGGTAACTCGCTCAGCACGCTTATCCGGGCGCGCACATCTTCACTACGCTTGGTATCGTGAGTGGAAGTCGTCACCATACTGTGCGGCCAGCGTTGCTGACGCTCTTGCGCGGCCTGATGCAGATCAGCTACGTCACAGCCGAAGAGTTCGGGATGACCACCGACCTCATTGAGCGCCACCAATCGGTTGTAGACATAAAATGCTGTGTCTTCTACCCCTTTAGCCATCACTGGCCCGCTCAGTTGTTGAAACTTCATCACGAAGCGTACTACATCGTCGCGTACTTCGGGCGCAAAATGATCAAGATTGCGCAAGAGTAACGTCGCTTCGAGAAAGTCAAAAATTTGTGCTGCTGTGCGTGGATTCCGCCGTTTGGCTTCGCGCACAGCATAACGGATGGCCTGTTCATCTCGCGTGCTGATATCACCCTCGTGGCTGATGTAGGTTCGATACACCGGCATCCCGGCAATGACTTCGCGAATGGCGAATGTGAGACTATTGAGAGTAAAGTCACGGTAGCGGCGGGTGCGTTCGGCCAACCGGTCGAGGAGGTGGCTCAGCGTATTGACCTCGCTAGCTAGCGAAACCAGCATAATCTCTTTCTTTTTGCTGTTGACCAGATTGGCAAAGGTGGCCTGTGGCCCAGCAAACTGGCTGTAGAGCCGGTTGAGTGCGCGCTGACTGCTGCGGTCAATCAAGACGCCACCGATCTGGTTAAGGAAATCATAACCGGTAGTGCCAGCGACAGCCCAATCGGTCGGCAATGTTTCGCCATGGCTGAGGATCTTTTCGGCCACGACGTAGAGCGGCCACTGCCGCTCACCGCGTTCAGCCTGCGCTAACCGTTGCCGGATTTGGGCATCAAGATCAGGTGGAGCGCTACCCCCAAACCGCACCGCGGCAGTGTAACGCAAGTAACTCTCTTGGAGCTGACGGAAATACGCTGCTGGATGCCAGAGCCCATCGGGATGATCAATTCGTGCCCCAGTGGCAATACCCTCAGCCAGCAAGCGCAGGATCAGATCGTGCGTCGCCTGCAAGACGTCGGGCAACTCGACTCGGATGGCCGCCAGATCATTGATGTCAAAGAAGCGACGGTAATTGATCTCTTCGGTTGCCACCCGCCAGAAAGCTAGTCGGTATGACTGCCGCGCAATTAAGGCATCAAGTAAGTCAAAACTGCTTGGATCAGCCGGATCACCATTGTAATCGGCCAACGCCTGCTCGATCATGCGGCGTACCGGTGCGCTAGACGCGACCAGGGTTGCAATCCGCCGCTTGATCACTTCTTTCTCGCGGTTGCGCTCGATCACTCGTTCCGGCGCCGTCTCTTGGCGCGAAGGGAGGTAGCCGATGGCAGTAATGATGCTCTGCAATTCAATTGCATCAGGGTGATCCGAGCCGAGCTCAGTGAGCAGATCGTCAAGACGATGAGAGAGAATATCGGCATAGCTGCGCGGATTGAGCGGAAACCGATGTTCCCAGTAGCCGAGACTGAAGCCACCGTCATCATCGTAGTACAGGCGTAGCTCGCCCCGTTCGAGAATGACGCCGTACTGATCTGCCAAAACTGGCAGCAACACCTTGCCATGTAATTCGGGCGGCACTGGATCCCAGTCAATATCGAAGTAGGGGGCATACACAGAACTGGGCCCATTCTCGAGCACATCGCGCCACCAAACATTGCGCTGATCGCCGATACCCATATGGTTGGGTACCACATCGAGGATGAGACCGAGGTGATGAGCACGCAATGCCTCGGCCAGCTGCGCAAAACCTGTAGCGCCACCCAATTCAGGGTTGAGCTGGGAATGGTCGGTAATATCGTAGCCATGACGGCTGCCGGCGCGTGGCGTCAGAATCGGCGAGAAGTAGAGGTCACTCACGCCTAGATCGGCGAAGTAAGGAACGAGGGTAGCTACATCGGCAAACGTGAGATCGGCGTTCAATTGCAAGCGATAGGTGGCACGTGGAATGTGTGGTTCGGTGTCAATCATGGCTCTCCTGGAGGCAAACGAAAGCGCAGCTTGGTACCCAGCGCGTGGAAGAGCCGCACCCAAGCGACTGCATCAGCGTATCCAGCACCGGCTTCAGCTTTCATTTGCGGATAAACCGTCTGCAACAACTCGTAGTAGACGTTCTGAGCGTGCCATACATCAACCTCAAATGGCAGGATGCGCGCTAGACCAACAGCTGCATCGAGCTGTACCAATCGTGTCCGATCTTCTGGTGTGAGCTGAAAAGTTTCGCTGATCCGGCGAATCGTGCGGTTCAGCGCGTAGCTCAACCCTTCGGCATCAAGCGTCACTCCCGAGCGCTGCGCCTCACGGAGCAGACTGTTGATGCGATCAAAATCGAGCGGTTCGGTCTCGAACAGGCGGCGGAGTTCGGTGTTGATTGCAAACTCGGCAGCAATCTGGAATTCGCGCGGTACAGGCATACCCATGCTGGCCAAAAACCGCATGAGCGGAGCATAGTTTTCATAAATCTGGCGGTACGCAGCTTCGGCATCTGCCAGACTGCTTGCCAGGATGCGGTTGAGGATCTGGCGTTGCTCGTCGCCAAAGAGTAGCTTGAGCGAGTACTGTTCCTGGCCGAAGTTGCGGTCAACCATGCGAATAACACCGGGAATATCGGCACGCAGAAAGAGCTCACTCAGCTCATCGATGAGTTGTTGATAAGATTGTTCACCCTGATACTCGCGTACACCACCTGAAATGTTATGGTCGCCAAGGTGAAGGACCCCAAAGCTAAGCCGGGTCGACTCACCAGTAATATTAGACTGAATCCGGATCCGGCCTAATGCTAATCGTGATTTACCAGCCAGCAGCAGATGATAATCTTCACGATCGACGGTATAAGCATAGATCTGTTCACGCTCACCGGCACCGTTAAAGAGCGATGTCATGGCGTAATGTGCGCCAACCTTACGCAAATCAACCATGGCGGGACGAACATGACGTTCATAGAGGTCACGCCCATTGCCACGCATCGGCAAATTACTGCGCGCCTGCGCCAATCGGTCTAGAAACTCTCCCTCAAGGTTATCACCAAACAGATCGTGCGCCAGTTGAATGGCTCGTCCAGCGTACATCATCACCTGAATGGTTTCGATTCCGCTCAGATCGTCGAAAAACCAGCCGCACGAGGTGTACATTAACATTAGGTGCCGCTGCAATTCCATGAGCTTGAGCACAGCGATGCGCTGACCATCATCGAGCCGACCGCGACAATGTCGCCCGATGAACGCCGCGACATTTTCCGGCGAGCGATCAAGGATGACACTGATATAGTCATCGCGTGCTGCCCATGGATCGACGAGCAAGCGCCGGGCAAAGCCTTCAAAGCGCGGAGCCACTGTATCGCGGAGCCAATCGAGTGCCGCACGCAATGGTGCACGCCAGGCCTGATTCCAACCGGGATTGCTGCCTGTATTACAACCGCAATCGGTTGACCAGCGCCCCACGCCGTGGGCACAACTCCACGAGCTGCGTTCGATTATCTGTACTTCGTGCGTGGGACGGTAGCGCTGTAGATACGCTGCATAATTTGTCAACCGAGCCAGGCCGGTCTCTTCGATATAGTGCAGCGCGTAAGCTAGTGCCATATCACCGTGCCGGTGGTGGTGACCGTAAGTCTCACCATCAGTAGCAATATGGGCCAGTTGCGGCCACGGACGCTGGTCGTTGAAAATACTCGCCAGTCGATTGGCAAACCCCACTCCACTGCTCAATAGGCGCTCGAAAGCAACCGCTCGCGAGACTGGACCATCGTAGAAAAAGACAGTGATGGCTCTCCCACTGGCTAGTTTCACCAAGTATGGCTGCGTGGGATCGATACGCCCCCCGCTTACATCTTGCCAGATCATATCGCCAATTTTGCGTACATGACTGGCCTGGGTAGGAGCGAGAATAGTAAAACGGATCCCATGCTCGGCCATGATATCGAGTGTTTCGAGATCAACTGCCGTTTCGGGCAACCACATGCCTTCAGGCTGACGGCCAAAGCGATGTGCAAAGTCACGAATTCCCCAGATGACCTGGGTTACTTTATCACGTCGCGCAGCTAGCGGCATGATGATATGGTTGTAGCATTGCGCCATGGCTGAGCCAGCACCAAAGCGGCGCTGACTCTCTTGATCGGCATACAGAATAGCCTGGTACACCTGAGGCGCATGGTTGGTCAACCAGGTCAGCAGGGTGGGACCAAAGTTAAAACTGATCCGACAGTAGTTGTTGACAATGCGGACAATCTGATTCTGGCTATCGAGAATGCGCGAAGCGGCATTAGGTTCGTAGCATTCAGCAGTAATCCGCTCGTTCCAATCGTGATACGGATACGCCGAATCCTGTTGTTCAACCGCTTCGAGCCACGGATTTTCCCGCGGCGGTTGATAGAAATGGCCGTGAATACAGATCAGCCGCTCGGCCATAATGAAATCTCCCTAAGGTTTAATCTGGTCGTGAGTGAAGCGCCTGCACGGCCTGAGCTCAACTAATCGGCGCTGCAGTTAGCAACACAGCACTATGGCCAGCGCACGTAATCTGCGCTCCATGGAATACTGCTGCCGGAGGATCGGCACTATCGAGCTGAATATGCCACGGTATCGCAGGTAGCTCAATCTGAACCGGATTAGGACTGAAATTGAGCAGGAGTCGAATCGTCGGCCATTCTACGATGATTGTTCGCTCTTGCACGCGCGTCCGCGGCCGTTGCCTCAGTTCCGGCAAAGCACGCCGCAAGCGCAACAGCTCACGATAGAAATGTTGGTGCGCAGCATGTCGACCTACAGTGCGCAAGGCGTGGTTGAGCTTCGAACGATGGAATGTCGCCGGATCTTGCGGATCAGGTACATCCTGACCTGGCTGAAGAAAGTATGCAAATTCACGCTTGCGCCCCTCGCGCACATTGGTGATCAATACTGGATCACTGTGATCGGTAAAGTACTGAAACGGCGCCGGTTCGTTATACTCTTCCCCCATAAAGATCAAGGATGTATATGGACTGATCAGAACCGTTGCCGCGGCCAATCGCAATTGTGCGTCACTCAGATTGGCGCCTAGCCGGTCGCCAATGGCGCGATTACCAACCTGATCATGGTTTTGCATAAAGACCACAAACTGCTCAACCGCCAGATCAGACGGATCGCGACCAAAGCGACGCCGTGCATGAGGCGAATACTCACCGGCAAAGACAAAACTGCGCTCAATCGCTGTTGCCATCTGTTCGATGCTACCAAAACCCTCGTAATACCCTTGTTGTTCGCCGGTCAATAGCGCATGCAGAGCATGATGAAAATCGTCTGACCAGATCCCAGTCAAACCATATCCACCCAACGCCTTGGCCCGGGCAAATCGCGGATCGTTAAGCGGATGCTCAGCGAAGAGATACGCCGGTCGACCAAGAGATACCGCTTGAGCCTGTACCCGGTCAGCTAGCTCTTCGAGAATATGGTAGGGCGACATGTCAAAAATCGCATGCGTGGCATCAAGCCGCAAGCCATCAATATGATACTCGCGTAACCATTCGAGCGCATTTTCGATCACTAGCCAGCGCACGAGATCACTCTCGGCTCCATCATAATTGATCGCTGCGCCCCACGGTGTCCGATACCGGTCGGTAAAGGCAGGGGGGGCAATATCCCACAGATAGTTGCCTTCGGGGCCGAAATGATTGTAAACTACATCGAGTAAGACAGCTATACCGTGCGCATGAGCGGCATCTACCAATCGCTTGAGACCAATAACCCCACCATACGCTGTATGTGGCGCGAAGAGATACACGCCATCGTAGCCCCAATTGCGCGTACCGGGAAAATGAGCGATTGGCATCAGCTCGATAGCAGTGATTCCCAAATCGCGCAGCAGAGGGAGATAGGGAATGATGGCTTCGAAGGAGCCTTCAGGAGTAAAGGTGCCTACGTGCAGCTCGTAAATGACCAGCTCGGAGAGCGGCACCCCACACCAGCCGCTATCACTCCAGTTGAAGCGATGATCGATAACAGCTGAAGGGCCATGAACACCGGCAGGCTGACAGCGCGACGCCGGATCAGGTCGTTCGCGAGTCCCGTCGAGCCGATAGCGGTAACGCGTACCCGGCGGAGCGACCGTAACCGTATGCCAGCAACCATAACCGATCGGTTGCATTGCAACAGCACGCGGCGTAGGGTCTAAAACAATCAGTTCAACAGTCGTTGCCGTTGGTGCCCAGAGGGTGAATGCCGTCATACCATCAGCGCGATAGATCGCGCCTGGAAGGGGAAGGTTAAACATAGGCATTTCGCGTTGGGCTGGTCGTGCTGGTCAAAGGCAGACAGTCCCAACCTCTGACCAGCACTTACCTACCCGCTATGCTTAAGGAACAATGCGCCCAGCGGCGGCAACCGCAGACGCAATGAAAATGGACGGCCATGCGACGGCGTAGCTTCAGCCATAACACCGCCTGCATTGCCTTGACCGCTGCCCCAGTAATATTCTGAATCACTATTGAGGAGTTCACGCCACCAACCGCCCAGCGGCACGCCGATACGATAATCCTCACGTACCACGGGGGTTGCATTCAGTACTACCAGGATTGTTTCGCCGTGCTGACTCTTGCGCAGAAAGCTGTAGACGCTGGAGTCAGCATCGTTGGCGTCTACCCACTCAAAACCTCGTGGATCACAGTCAAACTCATGGAGAGCTGGCTCGTTCCGGTATAGTCGATTGAGATCGCTGATCAGGCGCATGACTCCCTGATGGGAAGGGAACATCAGCAAGTGCCAGTCGAGACTGGTATCATGAGACCATTCGCGCCACTGACCGAATTCACCACCCATAAACAGCAGCTTCTTGCCGGGCTGGGAGAACATGTAGCTGTAGAGCAGGCGCAGATTAGCAAACTTCTGCCAAACATCGCCCGCCATCTTGTCGAGCAATGAACCTTTGCCGTGCACGACTTCATCGTGCGAGAGCGGTAACACGTAGTTCTCGGTGAACATGTACAGACCGCGGAAGGTCAGTTCGTTATGGTGAAAGCGGCGGTAGATGGGATCACGGCGGAAGTATTGTAAAGTATCGTGCATCCAGCCCATATCCCACTTGAAGCCAAACCCCAACCCACCGACGTAGACCGGACGTGAAACCATCGGCCAGGCCGTACTCTCCTCGGCAAAAGTCTGCACATCAGGGTAGTACTTGTAGATTTGCGTATTCAATTCGCGGAGGAAGCTGATCGCTTCCAGATTCTCATTGCCCCCGTACTGATTAGGAATCCACTCGCCAGGCCGCCGCGAATAGTCAAGATAGAGCATGCTTGCTACGGCATCAACTCGCAAACCATCGATGTGGAACTTGTCGAGCCAGCAGAGGGCCGAACTAATGAGGAAGCTGCGAACCTCGTTGCGCCCATAGTTGTAGATGTAGCTGCCCCAATCGGGATGATAACCCTTGCGCGGATCTGCGTGTTCGTAGAGATGCGTGCCATCAAAATAGGCTAGGCCGTGACCGTCGGTAGGAAAATGGCTGGGGACCCAGTCGAGAATGACACCAATGCCGTGCTGGTGTAGATAATCGACGAAGTACATGAAATCTTGTGGCGTGCCGTAGCGACTGGTCGGTGCGAACATGCCAGTCGATTGATAGCCCCACGAGCCATAGAAGGGGTGTTCAGTTACGGGCAACAGCTCGACATGCGTAAAACCGCACTCTTTTACGTGCTCAGCTAGCTCGTGGGCTAGCTCTCGATAATTGAGCGGTCGATAATCCTCTTCTGGCTTGCGTCGCCACGAACCCAGGTGAACTTCATAGATCGAGATTGGAACGTCAAACCGATGCCGACGACCACGTTCGGCCATCCACTGCTGGTCCGACCATGTATACTCACGATCCCAAATAATAGCTGCCGTCTGCGGCGCGACTTCAAAGTAGCTACCAAAGGGATCAGTCTTATCTTCACGGTAGCCGTAGTAACGTGAGGCAATGTGAAACTTGTAGCGCATACCTTTGCCGACGTTGGGTATGAAGCCTTCCCAAACGCCAGAGGAACCGCGCTGACGCAGCGGATTGGTGCCCGCGTCCCAATTATTCCAGTCACCAATCACGGCCACATACTCAGCATTTGGGGCCCAGACTGCGAAGTAGGTGCCAGGAATTCCTTCAATGGTCACCGGTTGTGCGCCGAATTTATTGTACAGACGGTAGTGCGTGCCCTGATTGAATAGATAAATGTCATCTTCAGTCAGGATACTGGTCATCATGGCTTTAGTTGCTGCTGAAGGATCCTCGGCCACTGCCGTTGGCTTTTCGGCCGGCGGTGCGATCATTGGCGCGGTTGGTTCATCGACCGAAGCCTCCTTCTTCCGGCGAGTGCGACGCGGTTTATCAGTATCACTCATAGCGATATTCCTCTTTACATCGACCACGGTGGTACTGATCACCGCGGTCATAAATTAATTATGATACGTCTGCATCGGGATTGATCTGGCGCAAGATTCCATTCATCGGAATCAGTAGCCAGTCAGGTCGATTATTCATCTCGTAAGCCAGCTCATACACTGCCTTCTCGATCACAAAGGTCTCGATCAACGCTTCAAGATCGGCATGATCGGCAGGTACGAACGGTTCGTTGGCTGCAGCCGTGAGATAGCCGTGCAAGAAGGACGCGCAAACCCAGAAGCTCCAGAAATCAGCCCAGCGCTGGAGACGATTGAATTCCTCGTCGCTGTTTGCGACACTTACCCGAGCAAAGAGCGCAGCATAGGCTGCATACTGGTACGAACGGAGCATACCAGCCACATCGCGCAACGGCGAACGCTTGATTCGGCGTTCGCTGATGGGGCGCATCGGCTCACCTTCGAAGTCGATGATCATGTAGTCTTTGCCGGTAAAGAGCACCTGCTCGAGGTGGTAATCGCCATGGATCCGGATGCGTATCGTCTCGATCTTATCGCCAGTAATGCGCCGTAGCCGATTCAGGAGCGCATCCTCACTTTGCACCACCTGTTCCGCCAGCGCACGAACACCATTTGGCAGGTGCGGCAGTTGTTTGCGCAAATCTTGCAGAGTTTGCCCGATCAAGCTACGGATGCTCTGGTAGATCGAGCGCTGGTAGAGCGTCGAGAAGGGTTCGGCGGCCAACGCCGGCCCACTGCCGCGGGCCAACGCCTGATGCATCTCGGCAGTACGCTGACCGAGCAAGCGTGCCGATTCAAGATAGCCACCGATCAGCTCTTCTGCTAACGGCGGTGGTGGCTTATCAGCAGCGGCCAGCAGGCCGGCAATACTACCCTTCACCTGCGGTGGCGTCAGATCAGGGCGGGTTAGCACTGTATCGTAATAGCGCCGCACTACATCTAGCGCATAATCGAAGGCATCGCCTTCGTTCTGAACATAGCCCTGCACGATCGCTAGCGTCATTGGTTCGTCTTTACCGTGCAGGTATTCGAGATAACCAGCCACCGGCGGTGTATGAGCAAAACCGGCCTCTTCGGTGAGGTAGCGCCCCAACTCGAGATCAGGGTTGCGACCGGCATCAATCTTGCGGAACACCTTCATGATCAGGCGCCCACCAAAGTTGATCGACGAGTTGCTCTGCTCTCCCCGTATCAGACTCGGCTCTAAACCATCGCTACCACTGATCAGTCGGCGTAACATCCGTGTGGTACCACCGAGTAATTCACCGCCGCCTTCACCACGCACCCGCCGCCGCCCAATAATCATTTCTAATAAGGCCGTGGTAAAGCGACGTTCACCGATCGGGTCATAGAGAATACCCGCTTCAGGTCGTCTCCCAACGCGTAAGCGTGCAATCACCAGATGGCGCTGATCGGTCAGAATCTGCTCGGCTCGCTCACCTTCAACATACGCCATTGGCAGCAAATACGTTTCTGGACTGCCCTCAACATACTGAACATTCAACAGGGTCAGGTACGCAGGTCCACCACTATAATCCAAGCGAATCACATCACTGATGGTAACCTGCTTTATCTTGCGCGTCTTGGCACCAAACCAACGCCGATAACGCAGGTAGTCGGGCAAGAACCGTTCGAGACGTGTCTGACGGCCATCGTAAAAGATGGCATCCCATTCAAACGCATCAACTGGGATCTCTACCAGTACGCTCTCAGGTTGGGGCAACGACACCCGCACGCCCTCTATGCGTTGTGGCTCGAGCGTGAACCAGTAGAAGCTATGCGGTCCCAAGGTGAGAAAGTACGGCTGATCACCGATAGGAGGGAATTCAACCTGACCAAACAGCTCAACTGGCATCAAACCTCGGTAAGGCGAGAGGTCCAGTTCGACCCCCTGCACAAACCGTGACAAATTAAACACAGCAAGCAGGATCTGGTCTGCTGTCTTGCGCAAGAAGCAAAGCACCTTGCGATTTTCGGGGTAGAGAAACTCAAGCGTACCACGTCCAAATGCTGCATAGCGTTTACGTAACGCAATCAGCCGTTTCGTCCACCAGAGCAGTGAATGCGGGTTGGCACTTTGCGTCTCGACGTTGACCGTTTCGAAATGGTACTCGGGATCAGTTATCACCGGCAGGTAGAGTTGCTGGGGATTCGCACGCGAGAACCCGGCGTTACGATCACCGCTCCACTGCATCGGTGTGCGCACGCCGTTGCGATCACCAAGGTAGATATTATCGCCCATGCCGATCTCATCGCCATAGTAGAGTACTGGTGTCCCCGGCAACGAGAAGAGGAGGCCATTCATTAGCTCAATCTTCCGGCGATGATTACCGAGCAAGGGTGCAAGACGCCGACGAATACCGAGATTAATCCGGGCCTGCGGATCGCGAGCATAGACCCGGTACATATAGTCACGCTCTTCGTCAGTCACCATTTCTAGCGTCAGCTCATCGTGATTGCGCAGGAAAATCGCCCACTGACAATTATCGGGAATGGGCGGAGTCTGACGCATAATATCGATGATCGGATAACGATCCTCGAGATGCACTGCCATAAAGAGCCGTGGCATCACCGGGAAGTGGAAAGCCATGTGACACTCATCACCATCACCAAAATAGGCAACCGCGTCTTCCGGCCACTGATTGGCTTCGGCGAGAAACATTCGTCCGCGGTATTTCTCGTCCATATGCCGGCGCAGGCGTTTGAGAAAGGCGTGGGTCGCGGGCAGATTCTCACAATTAGTGCCCTCGGCTTCGTAAAGGTACGGAATGGCGTCGAGACGCATGCCATCGACACCCAAATCGAGCCAGAACTCCATCGCCTTAAACACAGCTCGCTGTACAGCCGGATTTTCAAAGTTGAGATCAGGCTGATGGCTGTAGAAGCGATGCCAGTAGTAGGCCTGCGCTACTGGATCCCACGTCCAGTTGCTAGTTTCAAAATCTTTGAAAATAATGCGCGCGTCTTTGTAGCGATCCGGTGTGTCTGACCAGACATAGAAATTGCGGGCCACTGAGCCGGGTTTGGCGCGCCGGGCGCGCTGAAACCACGGATGCTGATCAGAGGTGTGATTACACACTAGCTCGGTGATCACACGCAGACCGCGTCGATGCGCTTCGCGAATAAAGACTTTGAAATCGGCCAGAGTGCCATAGTTGGGATGAATGTTGGTGTAATCGGCAATATCGTAGCCATCATCCCGCAACGGCGAGGGGTAGAAGGGCAGCAGCCAGATCGCCGTCACTCCCAGATCCTGCAAGTAATCTAGCTTACTGGTCAGACCGGGAAAATCTCCGATACCGTCGCTATTGCTGTCGCAAAAGGCGCGCACGTGGAGTTCATAGATGACCGCATCTTTGTACCAGAGCGGATCATCGACCAGTATCGTCGGCGACCTGGCCGGGCGGGTTCGAGTCATGGCGCTTTCCTCATTCGTTGTCACACATCACCTGTGAACGACGCGGACAGCCATGCTGCCTCGTTGTCAGCCGAAGCCTACCCCTGGCTGCGTCGCTCCAGCTCACTTCCTGCCCATTGGCGTCACAATTACGCGAAGTATTCAAACCCTCGCTCATCACGCCGTAGACGACGAATACAGAAGATATGAACCGGCGCCTGTGGCGAAAGTTCAACATAATTAAATTCACCCGACCAAGTGTAGCGGGCATCGGTTAAGAGATCGTGAGCCTGGTAGAGGCCGTTGAGCTGCCACTCGGCAACCGGAACCTGCACCCAACCGCTATGCACACGTTCGGGGTCGAGATTGACCACTACCAGGATAATATTCTGGCCATCAACCGAGGTCTTGCTATAGGCCAGCAACCACTCGTGCTCGTGAAAATCAATGTCAACGCGGTGGAAGCGGAGCGTATCGTTACGCTGCAACGCTGGGTTCGTGCGGCGGATGTGATTCAGGCGAGCGATAAAACCACGCAAACTATGGGGCGCGTTTAGGTTCCAGTGACGAATCTCGTACTTCTCATTGTTGATATACTCTTCACGACCCGGCACTGGGGTATGTTCCATCAATTCATAAGCCGGCCCGTACATACCCCAGCTCGCCGTCATGGTTGCTGCCATTGCGGCGCGGGTCATGAAGACAGCGCGCTGGCCAGCGTAAAATTGCGGTGTGAGAATGTCGGGGGTGTTCGGCCAGAAGTTAGGAATAAAGATATCGCTAACTGGCGGTGTAGTCAATTCGAGCAGATACTGCGTCAGCTCATGCTTCGTCGTGCGCCACGTGTAATAGGTATAACTCTGGGTAAAACCAATCTTGGCCAGATGGTACATGACCTTTGGCCGTGTGAAGGCTTCCGAGAGAAAGATCAGATCAGGGTACAAGGCCTTCAGGGAATTGAGACACCAGTCCCAGAACCGAAAGCTCTTGGTATGGGGATTATCAACGCGAAATACGCGCACGCCCTGCTCGATCCAGAACAAAAAGATCTGACGTAACTCGCGCCACAATCCCTGCCAGTCATCTGATTCAAAATCAAACGGATAAATATCTTGATACTTCTTAGGCGGATTTTCGGCGTACTGGATAGTACCATCAGGACGAGTGCGGAACCATTGCGGATGTTCGCGCACATAAGGATGATCGGGCGAGCATTGGAAGGCAATATCGAGCGCAACCTCTATGCCGTACTTCCGTGCTTCGGCGACCAGGGCCCGAAAATCATCGAGGGTTCCTAGCTCGGGGTGGACACTCATGTGACCACCATCGGCATTACCAATCGCCCATGGACTACCCGGATCGTTCGGACCTGCAGTCAGACTATTGTTTTTGCCTTTGCGGAACGTATAGCCAATCGGATGGATTGGCGGCAAGTAAAGAATATCAAAACCTAATTCGGCCACATACGGCAGCCGCTTGATCACATCACGGAAGGTACCGTGACGACCTGGCTCATCGGCAGTCGATCGAGGAAAGAGTTCGTACCAGGCTGAAAAGCGCGCGCGCTCTCGTTCAACCGTCACTGGATAAATCTCGGACTCAGTCACGAAGCGTCGCGGCAGGTGCGCCACCATCAACGTGTGAATTTCGCTAGCAAAGGCTGTATCAACATCACCTGCAATCAAGGCTGCCTCGGCCACGTGTAACACAGCCGCATCAGCACCACTAGCATTACGGGCTGCTTCACCAACTAACGCCGCGCCAATCTGCAAATCTATGCGCACGTCCTGACCAGCGGCCAGCCGCTTCTCAAGCTGATGGACCCACGTGGCGAAACGATCGATCCAGGCCACAATCTGAAATTCATGACGGCCAATACTGTTGAGGGTAAACTGTCCTTCCCACCGATCATTGACGAGCGGGCGCAACGGCGTTTCGTGCCACTGTCGCGCTCCTACTGGACGATGACGCACTACCGCCGCCAGCTCATCATGGCCATCGGCGAACACATCACAGCGCACGGTTAGCACATCGCCCACAATCCGCTTGACCGGGTACCGACCACCATCAATTATCGGTTCAACCGCCTCGATAATAACCCGCCGCCGCCCCTCACCAACTGTGGCCAGATCGGGAGCGACTGCCGCTGCTTTACGGCGAGAGCGTGGCGCCTTGACGGTCATGGAGCCTCCTCAACACAACAACAGAAATTTCTGCCCCTGCCTGGTACTGCTCAACGTAACACACACCAATCTTGACGCGCGCCCTGTTGCCTCGGCCACACCGAGCGCGATAATGACAGTCAAGTGACATCTTGCATCAGTGAGACGTGAGCTTCACCTCTACGATTGTACGTTGCCAGTCTGGATGTGTCAAACTGGTTGCATGCGGTACTGATTTCAGCTAATCTCCTCCAGATCGCTCTGTTGAAATGCACAATAACCCTATTCCCATCCGCGTCCCTATGCAGAGTGATAGACCAGCGTATATTGACCGTACTGCTGATCAACACGCATAAAGTCGACTGCCACAAAGCCGGCAGCAAAAGCTGCTTCGGCGCAGGCACGGATATGGTATCGCCAGGCTCGAGCAGCAATGGGATCGTGTTGCTGCACGGCAGCGAAATCGAGCGGAATGCGTAACCGAGCGACTGGTTCGGTGGGAATGACCGGCGGCGCATCGAGTGACGGGTTGATGAGAGGTCCCTGCGCAACCTGCTCGGCCGGCGGTCGTGCCACAGGTGATTGCACCAGCCACCACTCGACCATAAACCGGTCGGTTGGCAACTTACCATCGGGCTGCTCCGGTTCAGGACCGTACACATTACGCATATAGGTACGGCAGATCGCGCCCAATTTGTGAAGATTGAGGTAGGCGTTGCGTGCCAACAACGGATCAAACGTCCAGGTCATCAATTCGAGGTCTTGCGCCAACACAAACTCGCGCTGCGCCCGTTTAAGCCGTTCACCAATACGCGAGTCGCGCAGATCGGGCCGTACAGCCGCCATATGCGAGGCATGCTTCAGTCGGCCATCGGCAGTCCGGGCAAGAAAGCCGAACACGAATCCAACCAGTTCGTCGCCGGCGAATGCGCCGAGTACAAGGCCACCGTTGCGTTGCACCGTCACGAGCAAGTTGACCGGCACCGAAAATTCGGTTCCCCATACTGCTTGCTGAAGCTGGTAACAAGCCTGATACTCTGCAAACGTTGCTACTGGCCGGATGGTGATCTGCATGGTATCCTCTGTATACGTAGCCTGGAAGTAGATAGCGGTGAAGAGCTGCTGCTAGAGGTCTATTATACGTGGTCGTGCCTATCTATGCGACAACGCTTACCGGTCTGATCAATGAATTTCTGGCTGAATATGCCGCGGCGCATCCGGCGCAGGCGGCAGCGTTAGGTTTGCCACCGCCCGCCGTGATTGGCGAGCATAGCCCGGCGGCTTTAACCATGCGGCTGGCACGCTATCGGACGATGAGCGCGGCATTAAACCAGCTCATCCCCCAAACAACAGCGGAACAACTCGACGCAGCCATACTGCGCTGGCAGCTTGAATGGGCGATCTGGCAACTGAGCACGTGGCAACCTCAGTGGCACGATCCCCGTTATTACACCGGGTTGGTATTTATCGATCTACGCCGGTTGCAAACCACTGACGCCGACGAGCAGGCGGCAGTGTTAGCTGAGCTGCGCGCTATTCCTGGCCTTTTAGAAACGGCTCGCGCCAATCTGCGTCGTCCGCTGAGCCGGTTAGCGATTGAAGAGACCCTGATTGCATTACAACTTAATGCCGCCACCCTTGGTTCTGCACCGCTGACAGGACGCGAGTTACGAACGGCAGCGCGCGTAGCGCGGACCAGTCTCGCCGCATTCAGTCATTTTTTGCAGGTCGAACACCTACCGGCAGCGATTGATGAAGTTGGTCTTGGTCGCGACAACTTCAACGGCTGGTTACAATTTGCTGAACAGATCAGTCTCACACCAGAACGACTACACGTGCTAGGTGAAGCCGAAATCCGTCGGCAGCGCGATATGCTGCGCAGCATAGCGCCACGACGTGATTACCGCCATCTGATCCGTACGCTGGCTATCGATCACCCATCAGCTGATCGAGTTATCGACGAATTGCGCACTGCCATTACACAGGCTCGGAATCTTGTCGCTCGTAACCCGATCGTGAGTCTAATCGATATTGATGTCCCACCAGTCACGGAGGCGCCACCATCTGCACGTTGGGCGACACTGAGCCTAATTCCTCCAGGGCGCTGCGGGCGTGCTACAGTTGTGGTGAGTTTACCCGATCCAGACTGGCCGCCAGATGAGCAAGCAGCCTGGTTGCGCGCATTCGGACGGGCCGCATTGACTATCGCCGCCTTTCACGAAGCTTACCCCGGTCACTACCTGCATCTAGGTCACATTGCCCGCGCCCCAGGCCACCTGGCCCGCTACTTTTGGAGCGGCTGCCATCTGGAGGGATGGGCCCACTATAGTGAACGCATGGCGATGGATATCGAACCAGGTCTGGCAAACCCGCGCTTACTGGTTGCAGTAGCCGCTGAAGCATTGCTGCGCGCCTGCCGGCTGGTAGTAGCAGTTGAACTGCATACCGGCACTATCGACCTTGCTGCTGCCGCCGAACGGTTTCGCGATGAAGCCGGCCTTGATCCGTACCTGGCACAACGAGAAGCACGGCGAGCAGCGCTCGATCCGGGCGTGATCTGCTATACCCTGGGCCGATTGGCTATCGAACGTCTCTGTGAACGTATGAGGCAACGGTGGGGTGAACACTTCAGCCTACGCCGTTTCCATGATGCCATACTGGCATTCGGCGCACCACCGCTACCTGTGCTCAACCGCCTGCTAGCTGCAGGCGATATGTTATAATGCGAGACTGCAATTGTGTCTGCGGGCTGGGTGCGGTCAGCACACCTGCCAGGGAGCCGTGTGTGCCTGCGCGTCCCTTTCTCAAGTGGGCTGGCGGCAAAAGTCAGCTCCTATCAGAGCTATCACAGCGTATTCCCGAGCGCTTTGGCCGCTACCACGAACCGTTTGTCGGCGGCGGCGCGCTCTTCTTTTACCTCTGGAACCATGGGCGCTTACCATACGGCGCCGTCTTGAGCGATCTCAACCCCGAACTGATCGACTGTTACCGGGCAGTGCGCGATCACGTAACAGAACTGATCGAGCTGCTCCAGCAGCTGCATCCATACGCTACTGACCGCGACTTCTTTTACGAGATTCGGGCTTGGGATCGCCAGCCCAACTTTGCGCAACGACCACTAGTTGAACGAGCAGCACGCACGATCTTTCTCAATCGCACTTGCTACAACGGTCTCTACCGTCTCAATAACAAAGGGCAATTCAACGCTCCATTTGGTTACTACAAGAATCCCCAAATCGTAGATAGCGATAACCTGCGCGAAGTGAGCCGGGCCTTGAGCAGCGTTGAACTGCGCGTCGCCGATTTTGCCACTGTGATCGAGCGGGCACAGCCTGGCGATTTTATCTATTTTGACCCGCCGTATGTGCCGATCAGTCCAACCGCGTCGTTTACCAGCTATACCCGGCGCGGCTTTGATGAAACCGAACAGCGCCGGCTGGCCACAATCTTCCAGCTTCTGGCCGCTCGTGGGTGTTACGTTATGTTATCTAATTCGTCAACTACGCTGGCGCATCAATTGTATGCCAACGCCTGCGAAGTTGATGTGGTGTTGGCCAGTCGTAAAATTAACTGCGACGGCAAACGCCGCGGGTTGGTCAAAGAGCTGATTGCGTGCAGTTATCCGACCGCGGCGCGACCTCGTTATCATTTGGCCAGCGACTAAACGATTGCTCCAACCACGCCGGCACCAGATCGCTGGCGTAGTCTGTACAACATATCGTTGTGCACAATAGCCGGTGCACCAGCACTTGCTAGCCGCGCTCGGAACTCTCACTACAAGGGTACAGATTGCTAGGCTTACTACAAATCAGGCTGACTTGACCGCAAGGGCGCTACTACAGCGTAAGTCTCTGACAAGACATAAGCACCGCTGAAACCGACACGCTGCATCTTTCCAGCCGCCTGATACGCTTCCTAGTTGGCACTGCGTACCGCAACCAGTACTGCACAGAGCCGCTGACAGTGAAACAATTTCTGCCTCAGGTGAACACCTCAACACTAGCTTTTACGTGTCAACCCAACCCGCACTATGCCAGTGACCAGCCTGACCGACCGACAGGTCAGATCTAGCGCCAGAGCGCCGGAACACGTCTGGATTGGCTTTTCTCGCTAGGCAACGAAGGCAATGACTATCGGTGCCCGATGGCCTCGCGACCGGGTAGCTAGAGCATGCCTCGTTCGAAAAGATTGGACTTATACGGCATTGCCAATGTTAAAGTGTCAAATATTTCACGACAATAATCTGAGGTGTCCTAAAGCATGTGATCAAGCAAATATCAACACGCTGCACAGCATTTGCACAAACAAAATATTTGACAGTTCTCCGATCGGTGTGTTACTATTTCTTAAGTTATTACGTTTAGATCTTATAAGCCACAACGTAATACATACCGCCTATTGCGGGCAGCGGAGAGCTGAGATGAAGTTGCACGAATATCAGGCTCGTGACTTGCTGGCGCGTTACGGGATCCCGGTCACGGGCGGTGGAGTTGCGGTTAATCCGGCAGAGGCACGCACGATTGCAGAACAGATCGGCGGGCCAGTGGTCATCAAAGCGCAGGTGCACGTTGGCGGGCGCGGAAAAGCTGGCGGTGTCAAGCTGGCCCAAAACCCAACAGAAGCTGAACAGGTTGCCGGCCAGATTCTCGGGATGAACATCAAAGGACTGACCGTCGAAAAGGTATTGGTAGCAGAAGCGGTCAGTTACGAACGCGAATTCTACCTTTCGGCTATCCTCGATCGCGGCAGTAAGCGCATTACGATGATCGCCTCGGCTGAAGGTGGCGTTGAGATTGAAGAAGTTGCCAAAACCAGACCGGAAGCAATTGTCAAGATTTCTGCTCACCCAACGATGGGGCTGCTCGATTTTCAAGCCCGCGAACTGGCCTTTCGCATCGGTTTACGCGATGGCCGGCAGGCGCGGCAATTTGCCCAAATCGCCAGCGCCCTGTATCGAGCGTTCGTCGAGAACGACGCCTCACTGGCCGAGATCAACCCACTGGTGGTGAAGGCTGATGGCAGCCTGCTTGCACTCGACTCGAAGGTTCTGCTCGACGAAAGCGCTTTGTTCCGTCATCCCGACTTGGCGGCACTGCACGATCCATCTGCCGAACCCGAAGCCGAGCGACGGGCGCGTGAAGCTGGTATTACCTACATCAAGCTCGATGGCAACATTGGCTGTATGGTCAATGGTGCCGGCCTTGCAATGGCGACAATGGATGTGATCAAACTATCGGGTGGCGAACCGGCCAACTTCCTTGACATCGGCGGTGGTGCTGGTAAAGAGAAGGTAAAGACAGCATTGCAGATTATCCTGTCGGATCCAAACGTCAAAGCGGTGCTATTCAATATCTTTGGTGGAATCACACGCGTCGATGAAGTTGCGCGCGGCATTATCGCCGCACTCGAAGAGGTGCCAACCGATGTACCAATGGTAGCGCGCCTAGTAGGCACCAATGAAGAAGCAGGCCGCGCATTACTAGCCGAATCGAAGCTGATTCCGGCAGCTACGCTGGCTGAAGGTGCTCAAAAGGCTGTGGCTGCCGCCCGTGGCGAGCTGTAAATCTTACCCACCAAGTTCGCGGCGAGCAGCGGCGAGCAATGCCAGTTCGCGTCGGTCGAGTGTCTCGCGTTCGAGTTGTGCGAGACGCCAACGCCACTCGTCAAGGATGACGGCTGCTCGTTCTGCCGCGGCGACTCCCATCTGTGCAATCCAAGCTCGATCACGGTCTAACAGCGCGAGTTGCAGCTCGACTTCAGTGTAGCGACAGGCTACAAAGGGTAATCGTTCAGCACGTGCCTGAGGGTAATCGGTACCGGCAACGAGTTGTAACGGTTCACACTTAAACAAACCAGCCAGGAGCGTAATGGTGCGCTCGCCCGGCACCGATAGCCCCGCCTCGATGTGCGAAACGGCTACCCGTGAAATAGCCAGCCGCTCAGCTAGTTCCTGTTGCGTCCAACCACGCTCGTGACGCAAGCGCGCGATCCGACAACCAATTGGTTCATTCATAACAACAATGGTAACTTGCTTAGCAGACACAATTTGCCGATCATTATATAGTAGCATCGTTTGCAGAGGCCGGAACAGGTAATGCTGACCGGCGGTCGTGTCGCTAAGTAAGTGAGAGGATGATACACAATGGCTTCTAAACGGGCATTGATCACCGGTATTACCGGGCAGGATGGTAGCTACCTCGCCGAGTTCCTGCTCACTAAAGGGTACGAGGTGATCGGTATGGTGCGGCGCTCGAGCACTGTCAATTTCGAGCGCATCAAACATATTCAAGATAAAATTACTTTGGTTAGCGGCGATCTCCTCGATGAAGTGTCGCTGATCCACATCTTACGCGAGCATCGCCCGCATGAGGTCTACAATCTGGCCGCGCAGTCGTTTGTGCAAACATCATGGCCACAGCCAGTATTTACTGGTGAAACAACTGCTTTAGGTGTCACACGCCTGCTGGATGCGGTACGGATTGTTGATCCTGATATTCGGTTTTATCAGGCGTCGAGCAGTGAAATGTTTGGCAAAGTGGTGGAGGTGCCGCAAAAGGAGACCACGCCTTTCTATCCGCGTAGCCCGTATGGGGTTGCTAAGGTCTATGGTCACTGGATAACAGTGAACTATCGTGAAAGTTACGGGATGCACGCTACTTCCGGCATCCTGTTCAACCACGAGAGTCCGCGGCGCGGGCTCGAGTTTGTCACTCGCAAGATTTCGCACGGCGTGGCGCGAATTAAGTTAGGACTCGACGAAGAGCTGCGATTGGGCAATCTGGAAGCCCGTCGCGATTGGGGGTTTGCCGGCGATTACGTCGAGGCAATGTGGCTGATGTTGCAGCAAGACCAGCCCGACGACTATGTGATCGCTACCGGCGAAACTCATTCGGTTCGAGAGTTTTGCGAGTTGGCGTTTAGTTATGTCGGTCTTGACTATCGCGATTATGTCGTTATTGACCAGCGCTTTATGCGCCCGGCCGAGGTGGATCTACTGATTGGTGATGCTACCAAGGCCCGCCAGAAGCTAGGCTGGCGCCCCCGCACATCGTTCCCTGAATTGGTGCGGATGATGGTCGAGGCCGACCTTCAATTAGTGAAGGAGCAGATGCGATGAATCAGTCTGAGACCCGGCTGATTGAGGAAGGATGGAAGGCATTGGTTGAGCGTTTGGGGGTTGTAAACGCGAGTCGCTTCGTGATGTTGCTCGATCGGCGCACTGGCGGCGCGCTCCAGCATCTTCAGTCGTTGTGGGGTACGCGCCCGTTACCTACGCGTCGCCCACAACCGCCAGCTGCCAATCAGCCTGACGCCTAGCACCTCGCGTCTGGTCTCATCATTTATCATACCGCCCTGCACGAAAGATGTGCAGGGCGGTCTTCATACTACAACACTGTGTGCTTTCTCTTTCAAGCTCTTACAAACGAGCCGCGCGCCGAAAATCGCGTACTAGCAGCCGCAGGCGCCGTTGCCCATTCCATTCATCAACCGCAAGCTGATAAGCTAGGTCGATCGTCGGATAACGTTGAAGCGCCGCGGCTAGATGGCCCAGGTGAAAGCCAATCGCGTCGAATACTTTATGACCGTCGCGCACCCGCATTCGCAGATGAGCGCCATCACTGGTTGATTGCGGGTCAAGGACGGTGACATTCGGTGCCATAAATACGGGCTGCGGGTTACCCTGACCAAACGGTTCAAGCTGCTGAATGTGGATGTATTGCTCCCACGACAGCTCGCCGAGCGGCAATGGAGCATCGATAACCAGACGTGGCGTGAGTTGATCAGAGTGCAGATATTGTTGACCTAACGTGAGCAACCGGTGCTCGAGTGCAGCTAGTTGCGAGGTGGCGATAGTAAAGCCAGCAGCGGCTGCGTGACCACCATAACGCACAAAGAGATCGGCACACTGGTCAAAAAGATCAATGATACTGACACCAGGAATGGAACGGGCTGAACCACGTGAGGTTTCCGGACCTTGTTCGATCACCACAGCTGGCCGATGATAGGTTTCGACTAGACGAGCTGCTACCAGACCAATCACGCCGGCGTTAAAATATGGGCTCGACAATACAATCAACGGCTGTTCAGCGCGTCCATTCTGCGCCACCTGCTCTTCGGCCAACGCCTGCAATTGGCGCATGAGCGCCTGTCGTTCGCGGTTGGTTGCGTTGAGCTCAGCAGCCAGCGCATCGGCAGCGTTCCGGTCTTCGGTGAGCAGTAACTCGTAGGCACGACGCGCTTCGGCTAATCGACCAGCGGCATTAAGCCGCGGTGCTAGTGCAAACGAGATCGCGCCACTATCAATGATCCCGGGTGTTAGCCCAGCTGCGTTGATCAGCGCCTGTACCCCCGGACGGGTAGTCTCATTGAGCGCGATCAGACCGGCTCGCACCAGTACACGATTCTCATCCTGCAATGGCCCCATATCTGCCACCGTACCCAGCGCCACCAGATCCAGCATATCGCGTCCGCGCAAGCTGGCTGGTCGTTTGCCATAACGGGCCAGCGCCTGTACCAATTTAAAGGCAATACCAACCCCGACCAACCCTTTAAACGGGTAGGCACAGTCGGGTTGTTTAGGATTGACTACAGCCAGCGCGGGCGGTAATTCAGATGGAGGATGATGATGATCGGTCACGATCACATCCATCCCCAATTGTCTTGCTTCCGCAACTTCGGCATAATTAGAAATCCCGCAATCAACGGTGATCAATAGGCGCACCCCATCGGCTGCCAACTGGCTAACAGCGATGTTGTTTAGGCCATAACCTTCACGGGCACGATGAGGGATGTAGGGGCGAATTCGCCCGCCCATCGCGCTGATTGCCTGCGTAAGCAGGGCCACAGCAGTCACGCCATCGACATCAAAATCGCCGTAGACTGCCATAACTTCGCCCCGATCAATCGCAGCAGCAATCCGCGCTGCCGCTGTCGCCATGTCACGCATCTGCAACGGGTCATGCAGGCCAGTTCTGTAATCGGCAGCCAGAAATGCACGAGCGGCCATGGGATCACGTAAGCCGCGCTGATAGAGCAGTGTAGCTACTAATGGCGGTAACCCTAGTTCTTCGATGAAGGCGGCAGGCGCTGGCAGACGAACCTCCCAACGCTGACGGCGAGCTGACATATGACGCCTCTCCTGTGATACCAGCTATGATGAGCGGGCGACGATTATTATACTCGGCTTCACTTCCTGGTTCTGCATCGTTATAACCACCCTACTCCTGCATACTATGATTGGTAACATAGCCATGATATGATATAAACCGCGTGAGAGAGTTGATCGTTACAATACCTTTTCGCTAATTATTTCACTTATGAATCCGCATAGCATTTTACATCACTGTCTGCAATTCATAGTGAAACCATTACTGTTACATCCAACGCTATTGATTTCCACGCAGCAATTGCATCTACGCTGTTTGAGTTTATCTGATCAGCAAGCTGCTAACAGTATTCCCTTTCCCAGCAACAATCCCAGTTTGGCTTGCACCAACGCTGCCATGATTACCGGTACTGATGAGACCGATAGACCACAGGATCTATCTGGTAAGTATCGGCAGGCGCTAAAAGATACGGTTTGCAGGCGGAACAATCTACCCGATCTAGAGGACATCGGTCAAAAGCCACGATCCGACCAACTATACTCCCGCTGCGATCAGACTAATCCATTTCGTCCATTTGATAGCGCTTGGACCTGGATCGGGGTATAACCATGGGTACGGCGACACCATCGCTCCGGCGTCGGCTTACGGTAGGAATTGCCAGCACAGTGTTACTTATGCTGGTGGTGTCGATCAGTGGCCTGTGGTTCTACAGCAACCTGCAACACCAGGCTTATCGCCGACTTCAGAATGCAACCCAAGCGCTAGTAGCTGGTCAGCACTTGAATTTCATCCTGCAAGATACACATCGCTTTGAGGACGCCTTGATCGACGCCGTGCGTTATCATGAAGTGTTTGATCCGCTGACTGTCGTTGGCTTCACGGAGGCAATCCAGAACGCACGATATGAACAATCTCGTCTAAATAGTCTGCAGGCTGAGATGCCAGCGCTGGCGCCACTTGTACAACGCTTGAGTCATCTGCTCAACCAGTATCAATCGTCTTATTATCAGGTGGCCGCGCTGTTAGAACAACGCCTTGCCAATCAGAGCGAACGCCAGCTGCAAGCAACGCGGAGCCTGCTTGCCAACATTTTAAGTCAACGCCACCCTAACAGTTCAGAGCTCATCTGGCAACTCGCACAAGCTGAATTCATGTACTTCCATGTGCGCCACTCGGAAGGTCGTAACCAGATCTTGAGCCTATTGGCCCAACTGGAAACTGTAGCGAATGGAGTGACAGACGCTGAACGTCAGACCTCCTTGCACGGTATCTCCATGTACCGTGACACCTTTTTGCACCTGGTCGCGCTTGATCAAGACCTTAGTCGCGCAACGACCAATCTCCAGCAGCAGGTCGATGATTTGTTGCACACAATTCAAGAAGTTACCGAAGCTGTAACCGACGAGCAAGTCCAAGCTGCAACGCTGCTCGATCAGGCAAACCTGGGCGCACTCGGCTTGATTGGCTGGATGATCTTCACCAGCGGATCAATGTTCGGCGTGCAATGGTGGATCACTAATCGTTACGTTACCCGGCCACTGATGAAACTTACCGCTGCAGCCCGCCAAGTAGCCGCTGGTTGGCGTGCAACACCCATACCCATTGCTGGTACCGATGAGATTGGCGATCTGGCGCGAGCGTTGGCACAGCTAACTGCCGATCTGAACGATACAATTGCTACTTTAGAAGAGCGTGTTGCCCAACGTACAGCCCAGCTCGAGCAAGCCCTAACCGAGAACGAGGCATTACTGACCAGAGAGCGTCGCCGCCGTCACAGCGAACAAGTTCTGATCAATTTGAGTCTGGCTTTGATCAATCTCTGTAACGAGGAAATTATTTATCGTCACCTGGTAGAAATCCTAGCAAGTGGCAATGAGTCTGACAATTGGATTGGTGTTTACACACGCGATACTAATGGGTTCTGGAATTTACGTGCTACCGGTGGCTATCAGTATAGCCATCTGCTGCAACTGACCGCGCCGTTAGCTTTGCTGACTAGACCAACGAATTTATTCTACATTGCCGATCTGAGTCAGCAGCAGATCGACCAACTACCCAATGTGCAGGGTTCGGTGATTGTAGCCACAATCTATCTGCACGATCAACCTCACGCACTGTTAGTGATCTATCGTCCCCAAGCGAATGCCTTCACTGAAGACGAAATCGCCAACGTGAATATCGCGACACGGTTAGTCAGTCAGGCTATCACGCGCGGACAATTGATGGTATCGTTGCAGCAGGCAAAAGAGCACGCAGAGGCAGTTAACCGGGCACGAATGACATTCTTAGCCCGACTTGATCAGGCTGTACGCCAACGCCTCAATACCATTGTAGCGATCAGTGAAACATTACGTGAGGTACTGACTGACCGGCCAGTGGCGGCTGAAGATACGGACAAGATTGCGCGCGCCGGTCGCCAATTGTTGATTCAGTTAAATACCTTGCTGGACAACGCCAAGATTGAAGCCGGCATGTTGACATTGCGACCGGAACCATTCGCGCTCGATACGTTGCTCGATAGTGTGTTGCAGGACATCAAGCCGCTGATCAGCCAAAACTATAATCAGCTCGAGATTGATCGCCCACCTAACTTGGGGTTGATTATTGCCGACATGAACCGACTCCGGCAGGTGTTGCTCTACCCACTACGTTTCGCTGCCTCTACCACCCGCCGTGGGGTCGTAACCGTAGTAGTACGCCGTATTCCGGCTACAGATCAGCAAACATTCCTCGAATTGATCATCAGTGATACTGGCCCGACGCTGAGCAATGCACAAGTGCAGGCATTACTTACCCCATTCGCGTTACCGCCAACTGAACCACGTGTTGCTGATGAAGGCTCAGGACTGGCGTTAAGTCGTCAGTTGTGTGAGCTGATGGGCGGAACGTTGACGGCACATTCAGGCCAATTCATTGGCCTAACTTTCACTATCCGTCTGCCAATTACCTTTTCAACTGAACAGAGGGCGATTACTGAGCCATCTGCGACTCTACCGCACCCCGATTTAGTACTAATTACTGCAACCGAACCACACGCCCTGCGAAGCGCACTCGAACAGGAAGGCTGGTACGTACATCAGGCAGCCACGCTGCAAGAGGCAATTACTGCCCTGCGCCAACCACCGGCGGCAATTCTGATCGATCTCCCCTCTGACCGCGCGCCGATTGAAGCACTTCTGCGCGCTAGCAATTGGCAGCGGACATCGATCGTCTGGCTTGTTCCTCCTGATACGGATCAGGAAGAGCCGGGACTGATGCGCGCAGTTTGGCCAGGCGATACAAAAACACTGATTGAGAAGTTACACACCGTAATAGTGCACACCCAACCGTCATCCAAACCAATTTTGGTCATTGAAGACGAAGCGCCCACCCGTTTGATAATCCGGCGCTTTCTAGAACATGAAGGCTGGAATGTCATCGAGGCGAGTAATGTTGCAGTGGGTGCTATGCTGTGGCGTAGCTTCCAGCCCAGACTTGTCATTCTCGATCTGATGCTACCCGATGGCGATGGTTTTGAGTTACTCCGCGAGCTATGGCCGGAATCACCCGTACCGGTCGTTGTGGTCACGGCCAAGTTGTTACAAACTGCAGAATTGATCATCCTGGCTAATGTTGGCGCGGTCGTGCTGCATAAGGGTCGCTTCCGACGGAATGAGTTGCTGGAAGCGGTACACAAACTGATGAAAGAAACAACGTTGATGCAGGCCAAGATGAGGCAGTAGTGCCACCTATGTGATTGCCTACACCAAGCTTACCTGCCTACTTAGCAGACGGCGTGGGGGAATTGAGAGGGCCGTGCAACACCATCTTTGAGACACACCTAGCCGTAACGCAGTCAGTGTCCCTACTAGTCTCACGCAGAATTTGCAGGCGCAGCATCAGCCCCACCCTTACTGCAAGCTTTATGCAGAGCTGTTCCCAACCTCTCTGCTCACTGTACCGAAAGTGTGGCACCGTTGGTGACTGACTCCCACATACGGCAAGCGGACAATGAAACCGCAGCGACCGCGGCGGAGCATAAAACGAGGATAGTTGCACCTCGTTTGAAACCCTGTCTCACCAGCCAACAGGTCGCGCCGCCGTGCCTTGCTATATATGCTGCGCGACCTGTTCGTTAGCTCACCCTACGATCGACGCACGATCAGACTTTGCCCGGTCATATCTGGTGCTGGCGGCAATTCCAGCAAATCAAGCAGGGTGGGAGCCACGTCGGCTAAACGGCCGCCGTTTCGCAGATTGATCGCATCCTTACCATATCCGGGGCCGCCAATTAGGAAGCATGGAACTGGATTAGTCGTGTGTGCGGTATGGGGACCACCAGTCTCTGGATCGATCATCTGCTCTGCATTCCCGTGATCAGCAATCACTAGTGCTACACCTCCTCGTTCCAGGATAGAGGGTACGACCTTTGCCAGGCCGGCATCGACTGCTTCACACGCCTTGATCACAGCTGGAATGCTACCAGTATGACCAACCATGTCGGGATTGGCGTAATTGACCACGATGAAATCGTACTGATCGCTGAGAATCGCCTGCAACAGCGCTTCCGTGACCTCTGGCGCGCTCATTTCCGGTTTCAGATCATACGTAGCAACTTTCGGCGAAGGAATGAGCTGGCGATCTTCACCAGGAAACGGCTCTTCACGCCCGCCATTCAGAAAGAAGGTCACATGTGGATACTTCTCGGTTTCGGCGATGTGGAACTGACGCATACCAGCCTGACTGATTACAGCTGCGAGAGGCTGGGTGACGTAGCGCGGCGGAAAGGCGACCAGCACCGGCAGCCCTTCTTCGTACTGGGTCATCGTCACGAAACAGAGATCACGCAACTGCCGCTGCCGCTGCCAGATCTGGGCTGGCAACGGCTGCCCCTCCGCCTGCTGGCGCTCGTAATGCTGGCGAATCCGCTGATTGAGGTCAGGATCAACGAATGCCCGAGTCAACTGTCGACCACGATCCGGGCGAAAGTTGGTGAAGATCACTGCATCGCCATCACGCACCGTGGCTACCGGCGCACCCTGCTCGTCAACAATGACTGTCGGCAAGACAAATTCATCACTGACATCGCGGGCATATGAGGATTCAATGGCTGCGCGCGCTGAGGTTGCCTTCTCACCCACACCATCCACCAGTGCCGCATAAGCGCGCCCGGTCCGTTCCCAGCGTTTATCGCGATCCATCGCATAATACCGTCCTGATACCGTCGCGATTGTACCAGTACCCAGCCGGGAAATAACGCCCTCTAACGTATCGAGAAAACCGAGCGCACTACGAGGCAGCACATCGCGTCCATCAAGAAACAGATGCAGATAGACGCGGTGAAGCTGGTGGCGATGGGCCAGTTCGAGCAAGGCATGTAAGTGATCTTCATGCGCATGGACACCGCCAGGACCAAACAAGCCCATCAAGTGCAGTGCCGAATCGTGGCGCTTGACGTGTTCGATCGCTTGCAGCAACGCCGGATTACCAAAGAAATCACCATCAGCGATCGCTTTGCTAATGCGGGTCAGTTCCTGATAGACCACAAACCCGGCACCGATATTGAGATGACCAACCTCAGAGTTGCCAATCTGACCTTCCGGAAGCCCTACGTCCAACCCTGACGCTCCTAACGTAGTAAACGGGCAGGTGGCCATCCATTCGTCGACGTGCGGCGTATCGGCCAGATCCGCCGCATTACCCGGCCCTGGCGGGGCAATGCCCCATCCATCCATTATTATCAACACTACAGGACGTGGACGAGTCATACGATTTGTCTCCCTTTAACCAAGACCAAGCGCGACCTGTACAATACGCCATGCCGCTAGTAGACCGAGTAGCGCCGTGCCGAGCAGCGGCACCACGGTCAAGACCAGACTCCAAATGCGTTCACTGGGTGAAGGGTTAGTGCTGACAAAACCGCGTAGCAATTCACGTTGCACTGCCTGCCAGCCACCCCAGAGTGTGGCGAGGGCGAGAGCGGCGAAGACCAGTGCTGCGCCCAATGCGATCAGAGAACCGAGCAGTGCCATCGTTGTCTCCTTCGAGTACCTATGCCAATGCGAGAATGCTGAAATGTTGGCCTTGTTGCCAGTCTTACCAGCACCTATGCCACCATCCATCGTCCCGGGTTGAGGATGCCAGCTGGGTCCCAGCGCTGACGCAACGCGCGCATCAGGTCAATGGTTGGCGGCGGCGGCCCCCAACGGTCAATTCCAGTTGGACCGTGCTCAACCACAGCATAGCCACCAGCTGCAGTCAGAGTCTGGCGCAATCGGAGGACATGATCGGCTCCAATGTTAGGCCAACGCGCCATGATCAGACCAAGACCAGGAAAGATCGCCAGATCAGGCGGTGCTACCTGCTGTACCGCCTCTGCCGCCAGCTCTAGCGCACCATCGGGCACACCAACACGCAGCAGGATCTGATCGGCGGCCGGCATGAGGCCCAACGACTGCCACAAAGCTTGATCGCTGGTGATAGGAGTTACGTCGCCGACCTGAGCACACGCCGCTGTCGCTAGCGCCAATTGTCGTTCGACGGCTGCTGCCACTCCGGCAAACCGGGCCACTAGGATCACAGTATCAGTCACCCGGATCGTGAGCGCCACTGGTTGCAAGGGCGGTTGACGAATATGTACTGCTGCGCGGAATGCCGCTTCCAGGGTAGGGCACGTCAGCTGTAGCGAGGCCATACGTTCTGGTAACGACGCCACTTTAAACGTCGCGGCTACAATCACCCCCAGCGTGCCGCCAGCACCAACGTGTAATTTATGGGTATCATAACCAGCAACATTCTTGACCACGCGCCCGCCGCTACGCACCATTCGACCGTCGCCTAGCACAACCTGCATCCCTAGTAACCACTCACGGGGACTGCCATAACCGAGGCGTAGCGGCCCCCATGCCGCTGTCGCCAACAGCCCGCCGATAGTAGCAGTAGCCGGCACTGGCGGATCCCAGGGCAACCACTGACCGTGTTGAGCCAAGATCGCCTGGACTGTGCCTAACGCACAACCAGCTTCAACCATGACCACCAGATCGGCAGGCTGGTATTCAACCAGTCGGTCGAGGCGGCGTAGATCGAGCGCTAAATCGTAGCGGAGTGGTGGATCGAGCACAGACTGGCGCGATCCGGCCCCCCACGGCACGATTGCAGTGTGGGTACTAGCCGCTTCGGTAACAAGGGTAGCGACCTCGGCAATGGTTGTCGGCTGCGCAACTTGTCGCGGCTGCTGCCCATTCAGAGCATAGGCTGCCAGTACTGGCATTGGTTCGGTCGGTGACATATTCATCGGCAGGTTGTTATCCCTCTGCACTAGATCCAGGCTCCCCGATCCACTGCCCGCAGTGCACCCTGCGCGCGCCGAATATCGGCGCAACTGCTACCGCTTGGCAACAACTTACAGGGATTCATGACCCCTAAGGGATCAAACACTACTCGCAGGTCGGCAAACGCTGCCAGATCGGCGGAATTGAAGATCCAACCTAAATAATCACGCTTCTCAATCCCGATTCCATGCTCACCGCTGATAGTACCACCAGCGGCGACACAAGCTTGCAAAATTTCTTCACTGGCGGCAATTGCCCGTTCGCGTGCGCCGGGGTGACGTAAATCAAACAGCAGCAGTGGATGTAGGTTACCATCACCAGCATGGAAAATATTGACGATCGTGATCTGGTAGCGTGCAGCGATTGCTTCGGTCAAGCGGAGTAGTTCAGGCAGCCGTGAGCGCGGCACAACCCCATCCTGAATATGGTAGTGCGGTGCAATACGTGCACAAGCAGCCAGGGCACCTTTCCGCCCCGCCCACAGTCTAGCCCGCTGCGCTTCATCGCAAGCAGCGCGCAATTCGCGGACCCCGTACTGGCGGCAAATCGCATCGATCTGGGCAGCCTGAGCCGCAACCTCTTCGCGCAAACCATCAACTTCGATTAACAATACTGCCCGTGCGTCCGCTGGATAGCCAGCATGCACTGCAGCTTCAACAGCGGCAATCCCTTGACCAACTAGCATTTCAAGTGCGGCGGGAATGATGCCATGGGCAATAATTGCTGAAACTGTCGCACTAGCAGCATCGAGATCATCGTAGATAGCTAGGAAAGTCTGGATCGTTTCTGGATTGGGGGTTAGTCTCACAAGTGCCTCAGTGACAATGCCGAGCGTGCCTTCACTTCCAATGACGACGCCGAGCAAATCGTAACCGGGCGCATCAGGCGCAGCGCCGCCTACTTCGATCACCCGGCCATCGCCCAACACAACCACCACCGACAGAACATGGTTGGCCGTCACACCATATTTCAGGCAATGTGGCCCTCCAGCATTGGTCGCAATGTTACCACCGATAGTGCTCGAGCGTTGACTACTCGGATCAGGAGCGAAGTGAAGGCCGTAAGGCGCTGCGGCCAGACTGAGATCTGCATTAACTACACCCGGTTGCACACGAGCAGTGCGAGCAACCGGGTCGATAGCGAGGATCCGATTCAGCCGGGCCAGGGAAATGACCAGTCCGCCCTGTTCGGGCACTGAGCCACCGGCCAAGCCGGTACCAGCACCACGAGCCACAATTGGGGCTCCAAACTGTGCGGCAACACGAACACAAGCTGCCACTTCTGCCGTCGTACGTGGTACTACTACCACTTCTGGCATCCCTTGATCGAGGACAGAGCCATCGTATTCGTAGAGCATCAGCTCTTCGCGACGGCGCAACACAATAGTAGGATCGACGACGCGCAATAAGGCAGCGATCAGTTCATCTCTCATAGTCTGGTTTTCTCTCCCAGGCAAGTGACGCTGGCGCAGTTGCGGCACCCGGTCTATCCCTGCCTGAATCACCTGTGCTATGCCTGCCATTCCACCGTCAGGCACTACTTGGAAACGGTGCCATAGCTATTTGGTACGCACACGGCGCTTTAAATCGAAGACGGGTCGGCGAAAAGCGAGCAGATCAAGCGTCCCGCGCGGGTACGAACGCAACACGAGGGCTAGACCACGCGGGTGCCGGCGCCAGATGCCTGCTAGCGCCAGACCGATTAGCAATGGGGTCATAACCCACCATAGCACCGGCGTGCCATTATTGACAATGATTGAGCCAAGGCCAATTCCAACCAGTAGCCATTGCCCCGCCGGTAAGAATAACATCCGCTCGCGCAGATGGTAAAACGCGACCAGGTATGCAGCGACATACCAAGCCGACAGCAGGATCATCATGATCAATAACCACGAGAGAAGAGTTTCCATAGACGTCCTCACTCCGCCAGTTGCCTGACAGAGGCATGATAACACACTCACGCTGCCGACAAAACTGCCAGTCACACCTTGCACAACGCATAATTACCCAACAGAATGACGTTCGGCATCATGATTAGACTAGCGCTAGCCAAACCACCAGTGTAACTCCGGCCACAGGCACGAGGCTGGCCTGTGCTATAATCAACCGGCAATCAACTTGAAGGCCTAGGGAGTTTTATGTTATGAGTAACCGGCCCAGTATTAGCGTCTTCTTCCCCGCATGCAACGATGCCGGCACAATTGGTAGCATGGTTGTTGCAGCAATTGAAACGCTAGAAGAGATTACCGACGATTATGAAGTGATTGTCGTTGAGAACGGCAGCACCGATTATACTGTCGAGGTGTTGGAGTCGCTGGCGAAACATTATGACAAGCTGCGAGTCTACACTCACCGCGAGGCACTCGGCTATGGAGGAGCACTGCGGGTGGGCTTTGCAAAAGCGACGAAAGATCTGATCTTCTACACCGACGGCGACGCGCAGTACGATCCGCGTGAATTGAAGTTGCTCTTACCAGCACTCAGCGATGATATCGATATTGTGAATGGTTGGAAGATCGACCGCGGCGATCCGCTTCATCGGATCATCATTGGCCGGATCTACCATCACACGGTTAAATTCCTCTTTGGTTTCAAGCTACGCGACGTTGATTGCGACTTTCGTTTGATCCGCCGTCGTGTCTTCGATGACATCGAGCTTGAGTCAGATAGTGGCACAATTTGCCTCGAACTGGTGAAAAAACTTCAGGATGCCGGCTACCGCTTTGCCGAGGTTCCGGTGCATCACTACCATCGCACCTACGGCAAGAGCCAGTTCTTCAATTTCCCCCGTCTCTGGCGGACCTTCATACAGTTGATCGGGCTGTGGTGGAAGCTAGTCGTGCGGCGCGAACATATGCGTAAGCGCAAAGAACGTGCCCAGGTTAAGCAAACGACGTGATCAGCTAGCGACGTTTGTAAAAAGACAGGTTAGCTTTGAGCCAGCTCGCGTAGGGCATGAAACGTAACGGTACCAGCGTAAACGTCTTAAACAGACGGACTAGCTTTGAGCCAGCTCACGTAGACGCGACGGATTGAGCAGCGTAATACCCGAACTATCGATATCAAGCAGGCGAGCCTCGCGAAACTGGTTGATCACTTTGGTGACCGTCTCACGGTACGCATTGATCATGTCGGCCAGTTGTTGATGCGTGCGCCGTGGCAAGCGGGCAGGCTGTGGGGCAGCGACCGGCTGCGTCTCTGACATCTCGAGGAGCACGGAGGCTAGGCGTGCCGGTACCGATTTGAATGCCACCTCTTCAATGCGCCGGCTAACGAGCAGACGTTGCTGACCAATGAGCTCCAGCGTTGCTGTCGCCAGATCGCTATCAGCGGCGATCACGCGCAGGGCTTCAGTACGTGGTACGGCCAGTGCGCGGATCGGAGTCAATGCCTCAGCAAAGGTGTCATAGACAACATCTCGTTCAATCGCATTCAGACCGAACACCTGACCATGCTCGACTACGCGCACGGTGAGGAGCCGACCTTCACGCGAGGCAAGGTGCAAACCAACCTGGCCGCTCGCCAGCAGATAGATCGTCTGCGCTGGTTGTGCTGGAGTATAAATGGTGCTGTGCCGGCGGAATGACTGGGCCTGCCCTAAGGGGGCTAACCGATGCCAGACTAATGCTTCCGCTTCATACAGCCGTGCGGTCATACATGATCCCTTTCCACGCCTCGCAACCGGCCAGTGTCGCACAATGTCACCGCTATGGTATTGTACCACAAGCATGAACCAATCACGGCCTGTTCTATTAACCATTGCTATAATAATCATATGAAGCACCGCGATCCGTTTCGGCACTGCTGTTTGCGCTTGATCTGGCTGATGGTAGTGAGTAGCTGGCTAGCCGCTTGCACCTTGCCGGCTCCTCTCACACCGACCGTTACCATTGCACCAACTGCGACCCCACCGCCAACTGCAACCCCCTTGCCACGAGGTGGTGTGTTGACACTGCGGATCGCGGCTGACATCACCAGCCTTCGCCCATGGCAACCGCGTTCGCGTGGTGAGGAGCATCTCATCGGCCTGCTCTACAGTGGACTGATGCGGCTTGATGCTGATTTATGGCCAACACCCGATCTAGCCGAGCGTCTCGATATCGATGCCAGTGGTCGCGTCCTAACCTTCACTCTACGTCCTCATTTACGCTGGCATGACGGCGAACCACTCACCAGCGCCGACGTTCTCTTTACGCTGGAAGCGTTGCGTAGCCTACCCGAAACCAGCACGGCCCTCCTCGCCGATCTACGCTACATCAACACCGCTTCTGCACCCGATGAACGCACGGTGATCATCGAATTGCGGAGCCGCTACGCTCCAATACTGAGCCTGCTGGCAGTGCCAATCTTGCCACGCCACCTCTTCGCCGGACGTGATCTCAGCCAGGTCAACTTTCTCGAACAACCGATCGGGAGCGGACCATTTCGGCTGGAAGAACGACAAGTCGGGCTCAGTTTAACGCTCAGCCGTTTTGAACACTACCACCACGGCGCACCATTACTTGATCGAGTCGTCCTTACGGTCATTCCTGAAACCAGCCTAACCCAAGTCGCTCTGCGCGATGGACGTCTGCTAGTCGCTGAATTGGCGTGGGGTGCACAAACCGTCTTGAGCGATGTTGCCACACTGCGAAATGGCAGCATTCCAGAAAATGGCAGCTATTTTCTCGCCTTCAACCTTCGCCCCGGTCGTCCCTTTGCTGATGTTCGTCTGCGGCAAGCTCTCGCCACTGCGATCGATCTGCCCCGCCTAGTTGAAACCGCAACTAAGGGTGTTGGGATCCCGGTCGGCAACGGCGCATTACCGGGAAGTTGGGCCGACCTGACCGCCCCTGTGACCGCCGGCGACTTACCAGCAGCGCGCGAGATTCTCGAGGCCGCCGGGTGGACATTACCGCCAGGCGCAACTATTCGCCAGCGCGAGGGAGTGCCGCTTATCGCCAACCTCTACGTGCGCAACGACGATGAACGCCGCCTCGTGGCAGCGCGACGTATTGCTGAAATCGCCGCCAGTATCGGTATTCAGATCGAGGTGGAACCAGCCGATTTTGCTACTGTCATTCTCGCGCGCTACATCGCCCCTTACGATTTCGACCTTTTGCTGGGGAGTTGGATCAACGGTGCTGGCGATCCCAACTTCGCCGACACGATGTTCTATGATCCTGATGATTTTGCCCTCTTTCATTCCAGTCAGTTAGCCCAGGGGCCAAGCGATATGCGAGCTACGCGTAATTTTGTCGGTTTTAACGATCCAATCTATGATGAGCAGGCGCTGATTGCGCGTCAGTTGTACGATCGCGAAGAGCGACGCAGCGCTATTGCCCAAACGCAGGCGCGCTTGGACAGCGAATTACCTTACCTCTATCTATGGGTAGATCGCTCGGCACTCGTGATCAACACTCGGCTGCATACACTTGACGGGCCAATCGACCTGAGCACGCCGCGTTATTTGTGGAATATCGAACGCTGGTATCTCCAACCATAGATGTTTGTTGATCGCAACGGCATACGGCGATTAGCCGGAATGGCGCTCACAACGGCCAGTATCGCTGTGTGCCCTGACTGTCAGGAACCTGATCGAGAAAGGTCGTTGTGATGACCAATCCCTTCGGCGAACGCGGTCGCATTACCGATCCGGGTCGATTTGTTGGCCGTTGGCGTGAATTGGGTGCCGCTTGCGAGCAACTCGAGCGGCGACGTCCTCTGTTGCTGTACGGACCGAGCGGCAGTGGACGTTCATCGCTACTAACCCATTTGGCCCAAGCTGCGGGTGCGGTGCTCGAGATACCTAATCTCAACGCTTTCTATCTTGATTTAGCGCTGTTGCCTGACGCCACCACCGCATATGGCCTGATTGTGCGCGCACTCGGTGGTACTGAATCGACTATCGCTGCGCTCGAACAGCGCCTGGCAGCCAATGGTCGACCCGTATTGATTTGCCTTGACGGTGTGGAATCAGCGATTGCAGCCGGATGGGGTGCAGACCTGCTCGAACGCCTCGGCCGGCTGGCCCGACGCAGCGCGCCCGGTTATCACGGTGTCGCCGGCCCAACTGGGCAGAGTATGGCTTATGATTTGATGGTGGTCGGTGCGGTGCGGGGTACGCCGCCATTACTGAGCGAGCCATTTGCTACTGTCCGTCTCGGACCGCTTAGCTTTGCCGAAGCACGCCTACTGCTCGACAGCTATCTGGGTGAAGGCGAGACGCTGTTCAGCGCCGACGAGGTGCGAGAGTTGATGGCGCTTAGTGCCGGTCAACCTGCTTTCTTACAACGGGCCGCGTATCATCTTTACGAAACACGCCGGCGGCCTACCTACCGCTGGCGAAAAGCCTATCGAGCTGAATTGCGCGAAAATCCGCCAATTGATAGTCCGTTGCCACCCGCGATCTTTGAGGCTGAAGACGAAGACGACGATGAAGAAGCGACTAATCAACCGGACCTGCCACCGAACGAACCACTCAGATCTCAACGCCGGCGGCGTGCCACGCTGCCTCCTAGCGATGACCTACGCCCATTACTGGCTGCAGTAGGACCGCTGTTAGCCGGATTGATCGGTATGCAAGCTAGCAACTCGTGGCCAGTGGGCATTGCCATCGGCGCAGCAGGTTACCTCTCGGTGATCATCTGGAATTGGCGACACGGTTAAGGGGGTATGTCGCGTTCGACGAGGAACGCACAGCACTGTCCTGTCCCCATCTCGCTCGCGATAAAGAGGGAAAGTAGATGCTGATCAGATAGTTCTGGTCACACATCAGCAAGGTATCCGTTGCGAACAGGGCACGTTTGTCAATGGAGCTTTATCCGCTTGTCAGACCTCATATCAAACCAATTGCCCATCACTCCTGCAACCAATGTCATCACGTGCATGTTGCACTCACGAGAACGGGATCAATATGTTGGCTGTAGCGGCAATGGATCGACTTTATGCAGATGAGCTTGATAACTACGAACAGTGATAGCACTGCGACGTCACTGATCAACCGCGTGGAGGGAATTTCAATGATTGTTCGTGGCACAACCACACACTAGGTGTGTTGGACCGCGAGAAAAGAGTGATCGAGAGCAGTTTCGTAGGTAACGGGTCACGGCAACCCCAGCCAGGGCGAGAATTTATTGCAGGCCAGATGGCAGAGGAGATCGCGCCGGAGTTAGCGACATAAGGGGAGGATTGCTCGCTAGTCAGGTGGAGATGTACCAAGCAACCTTTAGCTTCTACTCGTTGCCGACTGGGCCTAACAGGGTCTACGGTCGCCCCGTCCTACGCCCAATCGCCAGCGATAGCGCCATGGTGCGGCGAAATGATCGGGAGCCTCATACAGGGTTGAGCGCAAACCTGATCGATCAGGTTTGCACCAGCTCATCCCAGTTCTCAAACCAGACGCACCAGGTATGACAACTTCTCAAAGCTTAATCAGTGCTATTGCGCGTATGAGCGACGATGAGCGGTTCAAACAGCGTACAGCCACGCGTCTTATGCATCCGTTGCCAAGACCGATGTCCTGAATTTGCGCCCCGAGGCTTGCCGTTGAGCTGTTGCAGCGCCCTACTCTTCAAACACGGCGCGTACCCGAAACATACCGTCTTGTTGATCGGGCGCGTTGGCTAGCGCCTGCTCTTGGGTCAACATCTCGCCCACGACATCTGGACGCCAGACGGTGGTCAAACCAGTTACCTGCGCTGTCGGTGGCACATTACTAACATCTACTTCCTGCAACATTGCGATGTAGTCAAGGATAGCCGAGAGCTGCGCTCGCATGACTGTAATTTCATCATCAGTGAGTGCGAGGCGGGCAAGACGGGCTACGTGACGAACTTCTGCTTCAGAGAGCGACATAACAACCTCACTCGGAACGTAGTATTCACGCAACTCCAGATTCCTTGCGTAATTTTCGGTCACGTGCAGTGCCAATCAGCATTTGGCGCGTATAGAGAAGGCGTTGCACTGCTGTGACATGCGATGCTATCCCAACCGCTATCACCGCCCACTCGAGGACAGGCCGATCAGGCATCACTGGCATCAACAGCAAACCAAGCAACAGTAAGCCCAGTTTCTCTTGCCGACCGGCAAAGCCGACATTGCACGACGCCAGCTTACCAGTAGCTTCGGCGCGGGCGCGGACATAGCTAGCCATAACCATACCGAAGATGGCAAATAATGTCCAGACTGGCGCTACGACACCCGAGAGCATTAACCCGCCCATCACAAATGCCTCAGCGTAGCGATCGGTCACATGGTCGAGAACCGTACCATACTCACTGGCTTTCCCACTGGCTCGTGCTGTTGCACCATCGAGCACGTCGGCCAAACCCATCAATAGGATAGCTACCACTCCCCAGAGAAATGCTTGCTGGGAGAGCAGGTAGCCAGCCAAAACACTGAATAGGAGGCTTAGGTATGTGAGAATATTGGGATGGATCCCGAGACGAGTGCAGAAATGACCGAGCGGCAACGAAGCCTGCTCGTAGAACTGGCGAAAACGGGCAAGCAACGGCATCATTGACATTCATCCTCTAGCTAACACGCTGATTAAGCGCTTTCTCACTCCACTCCAGGCCAAATCAACGACCCTGCTGCATCAGATACGCTGTTCGCCGTTCCACCTCTGCGCGCGTGATCGGCGCATCTGGACCAGTATACTCGATCCAGATCGAAGCTGTCGCTGCACCCGTACAGCCAGCACGGAATAAATCGCGCGGATCAGACAGGTACGCATGCAGAAAACCGGCCATATAGGTATCGCCAGCCCCCGTTGGATCACGAGCATCGGTAGCGTAGGCAGGAATGGCAATCGATTGCTCACCGTCATCGATGTGCGAGCCGGCTTCAGCGATAGTAACAATAGCGATAGTACACCCTGTTTCGCGCAAACGGCGTGCAGCCAGAGCTGGATCATGGCGGGGGTCGATGCCCGTGATAACTTTCGTTTCCACCTCGTTGGCTTTGATCACCTGACAGAGGGGTGCAATAGCCGCAAACGCCTCTGGCAAGAAGTGTTCAATCCGACCATCAGGGCCGAACCGTCGCAACAAACCTTGCGGATCAAGGAAGAGCGGAGCATCAGTGCGATCACGAATGGCCTGGAGCAGCTCCAGCGGCGTCTCTTGCAGAATGGGACCAACAATAATTGCCGTGGCCTCGGCAACTGCATCCGGGACAGTTGTGATCGGTTCAGCGACGCCGAGCACATCCAACGTGCGATCACCGCGGGCATCATAGACCAGTTTAAAACCACCAGTCTGAGCAGACAATTCAACGAATGGCATGATACCATAGCGGGTAAGATCACTCTGAAACCGGCTAGCGTAATCAGGCCCGACTCGTCCGACTAAAGCAGTCGCGTGACCGAGGCGACTCAGGGCGAGACAGGCATTGGTTGAACATCCAGAGAGAACGCGCCCTTCGGTACGAACCACTGGAGTGATAATCTCATCGTAGACAGGATTGCCAAAGGCAATGATTGTTGTCATATTGGTATCAACTCACTGATTTCCAGCCAAACGATCGTACAACCCTTGCAATTGTTCATCATCGTAGAGGGTAATCGTTACCTTAATAGCACGTCCGCTCCGGGCAATCTGCACTGGTGTTTGCAGCAACTCTTCAAACAGCTGCTGAACCATGCGATCTTCAGCTGCAGCGTTGGTTGCCAGCCGTGGCCGTTCCGCTCGCGTGAGCGTCGACGACGGCGGTGACGGTGCGGCCTGGCTCTGCACGCTACGCACTCCAGCTAGGGCGGCAGCCAAATCAACACCAGCAGTGAGCGTAGCGCACAGGCGTTCGGTCTCGGCTCGATTCAGACGATGGGCAACAATGGCGGCACAGGCGGCCGACTGGAGTTGCGGATCCGTCAGCTGTTGTAACGCCAACGCCTGGGCTGGTTCGATCTGGCCGGCGCACAACGCATTGCGTGTTGCCGCCGTTAGCCCGGGCTGGGTAGCCAGCTCGGTGAGTCGTTCTACATCGCGCACCGAGAGGTCACGTTCCTTGATCAGTTCTAACGCCGCCTGCTGGTCAGCCGGATCATCAAGGCGCAACAGAGCGCGCCCGTGGCCAGCGCTGATGACACCATCGAGCAGAGCCTGACGGGCCACGGGAGTAAGACGCAGCAAGCGGCGACTATTCACGATTGCCACCCGACTCTTACCAATCCGACGCGCAATCTCCTCATCACTTAAGCCAAACTCGCGTCGCAGCGTCTCGTAGGCCTGTGCCTCTTCCAACGGGTTGAGGTCAGCGCGCTGCACATTCTCAACCAGAGCCAGCTCGAGGAATTGTTGCGGCGTGGCATTTTTAATGATAGCTGGCACTGTTGCTAACCCTGCCATACGCGCAGCGCGCAGCCGTCGTTCGCCAGCAATCAGTTCATAGCCACCTGCCGGGTCTTCACTAACGATGAGAGGCTGCAAGACGCCGTGTTCCTGGATCGATGCCACCAGTTCGACGAGGGCTGCTTCATCAAATGATGTGCGAGGTTGGGACCGATTGGCCCGAATTGCTGCCACTGGCAACTCACGCACAACGGCATGATCGGTCGTAGTTGATGGAATAAGCGCATCCAGCCCACTGCCCAGACCGCGTTTCCGATTCATACCGCTCGCTCCTGTCGTCCAATCAATTCATCGGTGAGCAGGGAATAGGCCTGGGCGCCGCGTCCCTGGGGATCATATTCGTAAGCCATCCGCCCATGGCTAGGTGCTTCACTCAGACGCACGCTACGTGGGATAAGGGTACGGCAAATAAGGCGCGGAAAGTAGCGCTGCACTTCATCCACAACTTGTTGGGCCAGATTGGTCCGCCCGTCGTACATAGTCATCACGACTCCCAAAATACGGAGAACAGGGTTGAGGTGTTCGCGCACCCGCTCGAGCGTGGTTTTGAGTTGGGCCAGGCCTTCGAGAGCAAGGTATTCGCACTGCAACGGGATCAGCACCGATTGAGCAGCACAGAGAGCATTGAGGGTCAACAAACCCAGCGAGGGTGGGCAATCGATCACGATCCATTCGTAGCGCGGCAGAAGCGGCCCCAGACCATCGCGTAAACGCCACTCGCGCCGCTCTAGGTTGACCAATTCCACCGCAGCGCCAGCCAATTCTTGGTCAGCCGGGATGATGTCGAGACGTTCGCGGCCACTAGCTAGCGGGATTGTTTCAGGGGGCGCACCGCCTAGCAATAGATCGTAGGTGGTGACTGTCAGCGCTGATTTGGCAATACCCAGACTTGTCGTGGCATTACCCTGCGGGTCGATGTCAATCAACAGCACACGTCGACCACGGCGGGCTAGTTCGCCGGCGAGATTAACCGCTGTCGTTGTTTTACCAACGCCACCCTTTTGATTGGCAATCGCCAGTATGTACGGTTGTGGGCTTGTTGATTGTTGTTTCACGTGAAACACCCACACTAAGCAGCCATCCTGACCGCTATTGTACCATAGGCAGCAGACAGGTCAGATTGATGCAGGTACTTTACCCGCCAACGCGGTCTGTACGAGCAAGGAGCGATGGAAAAGGGGGAGTAGAGGTGTGTTCCCTGACTACCAGTACGTAACAGCAGCACGTGGCACCGACATCAACGGTATCGATTCCTGTGCATCTACCATCAGCGACGGTAAATATTCTCTGCGACTAGGCTTTCTCCCGGATGTCGGTCTACAGCTCACTACGAACAATAGACTTCACGACGGGACAAGCACCAGGAAAGAAGAGGGAACAACTGCCAACCAAAACGTTGTGGCAGATCGTTTCGCTGGCAGAACCGGACCGCTGGAATAGATGTCAGCAACCAACCTGCCAGCAGGTTAGGGAAACGCTAACGGAAAGAACCACATTACGGCAAGTAGCGTAACGGATTCACCGCCCGCCCATTCACAAGAATAGTGAAGTGGAGATGAACACCGGTTGAAAAGCCGCCGCCAGCACGATCGTAGGTGCTACCCATATAGCCGATCAATTGCCCGGTACTTACTTCCTGACCAGCACGTACCACTGGCTGAGCAATCAAATGACCGTAGATAGTCTCTATCCCACCGGGATGGCGAATCTTGACACAATACCCATAACCACTACACCAGCCGGCCTTGTACACGACACCACGACTAGCAGCCACGATCGGCGTCCAAGCAACATTGGCAATGTCGATCCCATTGTGGAAACCGCCCCAACGCGGACCAAACCCTGAGGTAACCACCCCGCGCGCGGGCCAGACCCACCGTGGCGGTGGTGGCGGGAAATCACGAACCTCGGGCAGTGCAGCCACTTGCGCCGGATCGACTGCTAGAAGATCGCTGCGTACCCAGCCAGCGACATTGCCAATCTCGATTTTGAGCCAGTCATTGTAGCGACCGCGTAAAGCCACTTGCCGCCCCGCAGCTAGTTGTGCCAGCCGCGCGTGCTCGGTACTAGGACCATTACGAACATTTGTTTCATCAGCTAGAATCACGCCGACTGGTTCAGCTGTACGTTGGGCGAACGCCGCTTCTTGCGCGACAGTCCACGACAATCGGCCACCAGGAATGAAGATCTCACGGCCAACAATTAGTTGCCCATCTTGCAAACGGTTGGGGGCAAAGGTGATAATCGCTTCTGGTGCTACACCGTATCGCTCGGCAATCGCCGCTAACGTTTCTCCTTCACTGACCGTATGCGCCACCCCAGCCAGTCGGGCGATGCGCAGTGGTTGCCCAATACGTAGGGCATCGCCACGATCAAGCTGATTGGTCCATACTAGTGTACTCAGTGGGATCTGATAGCGTGTAGCTACATCGGCTAGCGTTTCACCCTCACTCAACAGGTGCGTAGCCTGATAGGCAGTTATAACTGGTTGCGGCACGCTTAACGCCGGCGCAATCGGCTCTGGCTCCGCGGCCCGTCCCGACACTCGGCGTGTCGCTGGTGCCACAATGACGGCCTGCTCTCCAGGTATGCTTACTGCCACGATCGATGGTGGCACCGCTTGCGGTGGGTATACCAGCGTTTGCCAAGGAAACGAACGATCGACCACAATAGTCAGTACAACGCCAACCATTAACAAGAGATGGCTCAGCCAACGCGATGCACGGACACTCCAGCGTGGAGTATGTGATTCCAAACCAGGTGCTATGCGGAGAGAAGGCTCATACCGGCTGTCACGTAACCGGCGAGCAGTACGGCGTGCCGTGGCAAGCCGGCGCTGGCTACGGGCCCATCGCTCCAACCAGGGAGGTCGATCGAAGATAACCTGCATGCTCGTTCTCACTCGTCTTACCAGGAGCGTGCGGCGGATTGTTTCCATCCGCTCTTCGGCTGAACACCCGGCAGCTGCTGAGGACAACAACCAAGCGAGATCTGCCCGGTTCAGGTGGTACCTACTCTGGCGACTAACATGGTCAGGAGCGCTTCTGCTACAGAGAACGTCGCGTGCCCCTCGTAGGCTGCTGTCAGGGTTGATAACGCTGCTGACATTCGGGGGGTAATGATACACCTATTCTGGATAGAATACAAGTGAACGTCGTCACCTAGACAGGTGCCGTCGCTCTTCCCGGCACCTTATTCCACCTCCGACAGATTTGAGGTTAATCTTGACGGCATCTTTCCTCGCATGATAAGATATAACTGCTGATTCTTCCGTTGCCCAATCCGGATTCCTCCTGTGAACCGGAAATGGGCGTTTCACGAAAGGCCGGCCGATGATACGAGTCGTCGTCGATAGTATCCGTGTCAGCCTGTTGACGCAGAGCCGGGTCGTCGTCCTCCGCGAAACCGAAGGAAATCGCTATCTGCCTATCTGGATCGGTCAATTCGAGGCCGATGCCATCGCGATGGCTATCCAGGGTCACGAACCGCAACGGCCGATGACCCACGACCTGCTCAAGGCTGCCATCGGCGAACTAGACGGATTGGTCCGTCACATCTATATCAACGATATACGCGATAACACCTTCTTCGCGCGGATCTTGATCGACCAGGCAGGACGAACAGTAGAGCTGGATGCTCGTCCTAGCGATGCCATTGCGCTCGCCGAGCGGGTACAGGCGCCGATCTTTGTGGCTGAGCATGTCCTCGAACAGGCGGGGGTCCTCTTCGATGAGGAAGAACAGTCTGATGAAGTCACACCACCACCCAGCCGCAACGAAGAGCCAGCTACCGAATCCGCGAGCGAGAATGAGCCCGAACTAAACGAGGACTCACTGTCGATCTTCCGCAACTTTATCAACACCCTCGATCTCGGTGACCGTGATCGTCCCGGCGAGAAGTCGTGAGTATTGCAAATGGTCTGCTTACCAGGGCGGTTTTGCCGCCCTGGTACTTTTTTCTTTGATTGTGGATAACTGGCGATATTATGTGGAAAACCTGTCGTTATTGTGGATAACCTGCGGAATATCGCCTGTATAGTTCGTGGACGCTTTGCGGAGACACTCGGCTACAGGTTGCCTCGCTCACTTCATGTGGATACAAATCCCCATGATTTCCCCATAGCGAATCTGGCTTCAGTATGCAGTTGTAGCCGGTTCTTCCACATCTTCCACATCCCTGTGATCGCGGCGATTCTTCGAATCGTTTTTTATTTTTATTATCATGTGGTACCAATCTTATTAGAGGTGTGGATGAGTATATGGCTGGGTATCCAGACACATTGTGTGCTCCCTTTTTGCCACTGGTGAAACGCATTGCTCAAGAAGCGGTTGTCGTGAACGACCGTATACTGAAGATTGACCACTTCCTGAACCACCGTATCGATACGATACTCATGCAGGCAATTGGGGCAGAGTTGTCAGCTCGCTTGGCACAATTTCACCCCGATCTCATTGTGACCGCCGAGGCAAGTGGCATTCCACCTGCCCTGACCACGGCCCTGACCAGTCACATTCCGCTAGTGTACGCCAAGAAGTATGATCTTTCCGTCCCAGCTCCAGCCCTTGTTCGCCGGATCGTCTCGCCAACCAAAGGGCAAGAAACGCAGCTGACAATCACGGCTCGGTTTCTGCCGGCTGGGGCGCGGGTGGCAGTGGTCGATGATTTTCTGGCCAATGGCCGTACTGCCCTAGCGTTGGTTGATATGATCCAGGAAGCGGGGGCAACAGTGGTGGCCACTGCGTTTGTGGTTGAGAAGCTGTTTCAACGAGGGCGCGAGCCACTAGTCCAGTTGGGAATACCCGTCATTGCGCTTGCACAGATCGAGCAGTTTGTTGCTGGTCAACCGGTTTTGGTTGGCTGGCCGGTGAATGGGTGAGGTGCGTGCTATACCACCGTTGACTGGCTTGCTATGGCGAGTGTCACTACGGAGATCATTGTGCCCGTTGCCTGCTCACTCATCCTAACGGAGAGGTACATAGCATAGCTCGGCTTCGGCCAATGAGGTGCGAGGTGTTGTGAGATCTCGCTATATTATGCGCTGCCAAAATAGCGCAACGCCAAGCGTAGCCGTTCTTCTAGCGCTGCTGGCGCATTGGGTGGCAAAGCAGCGATTGCTGCTGCTGCTTCGGCAGCGCTGTAGCCGAGACTCATTAGAATATCACTCAGCTCTCGATCGCTGGCTGTCGCGTCCTGAGCGGTTGCGCTCACGATCTGGCCGCGATCAATCTTGCCGCGGAGTTCGAGTACGATCCGCTCTGCTGTCTTCTTCCCAATACCCGGCGTCCGCGCCAAGCGAGTGATGTCGCCACTGGCAATCATTGTGCGCACATCGTCTGGCGTACCACTCGAAAGCAGACTGAGCGCCAGCTTGGGGCCTACCCCGCTAACGCTAATCAGTTGCTCAAAGAGACTGCGCTGAGCCTGGTCGCTGAAACCGTATAGCGTCAGTGCGTCCTCACGCACAACCAGCGTTGTGTACAGGAAGGTTTCACTCCCAATTGCGCCGGCGGCATTGAGTGTTGGTCGCGGCGCATAGATGAGAAAGCCAACGCCATTAGTCTCGATAATAATGTGATCGCTGCCAATGCTCTGGATAATGCCGCGAATTGATGCAATCATGAAAAGAGACCCTTGTGTATCTGGCTTAGGAGGCTGCCGATGATGATCTATTCACCGCTCCGCTCGTTTGGTCTGGTGTTTGGTCAGTTTACTTGCTTGGGCGCAATTGCGTTCAGCGGGCCGCTCCTGCCACCTTCCCCCATCTTGCTCGCTTTGTTGATAAGCGGGATCGGCTTGGGTCTGTGGGCTCTGCTCACTATGGGTCTGCATCGATTATCGGTTCTCCCCGACCCGTTGCTGCGCACCGAACTGGTTAATACTGGCCCGTATCGTCTGATCCGCCATCCAATGTATGCTAGTCTGCTGCTCGTTACTCTGGCCTGGGTGCTGGCGGCACCAGTACTCTGGCGCTGGGCCGTATGGGTGCTGCTTCTACTTGTGCTGATCGCCAAATTGCAATACGAAGAGCGTTTACTCCGTACTCGGTTTCCTAGCTACAGTGAGTATCAGCAGCGTTCGTGGCGGTTAGTGCCGCTACTGTGGTAACCAATCTGATCTTACCACGTCCCAAGCAGAGTGATCACTATTGCGCCGCTGACCAGTAGCAGTGCTGGCGCGATTGCGCGGCGCAGGTCCGGATGGCCGCCGACCAACGCAATCCCGCCCTTCACGAGCGTATTGGTCAAGATCGCCACCCCAATGGCGCGCGCTGCCATGATGCTATCTAGCCCAGTAGTAGCGACAACCAGTTCACTGATCGATAGCGTGATGGCGTCAACATCAACCAAGCCGCCGAAGATGCTAGTGGCAAAGATGCCAGTATCGCCAAATTGAGTGCGGGCAATATTGGCTCCAACCAAAATGGCAGTGTACAACAGGCTGAACCCAATTGCCGAACGTAGCTCCAATGGGTTACCAAACAGTAGCGGCATACCTTCGTGTTGGCGAGCCTGACGAGCAAGCCAGCCGCTCCAGAGCAGGCAGCTCCCGCCGCCAACCACCAACGTTGGCCATAATGCTTGCAATACAACTGGTGCAACAGTGCCGGTTAATAGTCCGACCCGAACGAACATTACACACCACGACAGTAGAATCGCTAGCCCGTATTCGCGGCTAAGCACTGGTTCCATTCGGCTCCGTTGCGTGTTACTCAGCGTAACTGCTGTCGAAGAGACTAACCCGCCAATCAGCCCGGTAAGAGCAATGCCCTGGGTGGTGCCAATAAGTTTATGGATCACGTAACCACTAAAGCTCAGCGTCGAGATCAACACGACGAGTAACCATATCTTCTGTGGATTCACTACATCAAATGGTTCTGGGCCAATCGGCATGTTCGGCAAGATGGGTAACACAATCAGGCTAATTGCCGCTAAGGTTAGAGCCGCCTGCATATCCTCGGCGCTCAACTGGCGAGCCAGACCGTGCAGGCGTGCCTTGAGTGCCAACAAGATGGTAACAGCCACCCCTACCGCGGTCGCTACTGTGCCGTATCCCCAGGCAACCATACCGCCGCAAAGTAGTGTTATCAGTACAGCCATTTCGCTGGTCAGGCCAACGCCCTCTCGTTTACTACCTAACACATATGCCGCAGTCAGCAAGCCGCCCACTACGAGGATCAGCGCAGCAAAAATCTCTGGCGCCTGCAACGTAAGGGTGACCAGTCCGGCGGCACACCCAATGACGCCAACAATTGCATAGGTGCGCACTCCTGCGAAGAGATCTTCGCTTGCACCATGCACCTGTTCGCGCTGTAGCCCGATTAGGGCGCCAATCAGTAAAGCCAGACCAAACTGGTAGAACAATTCAGTGTTAGCAGCGTTGGCAAGCATATTCTGCCTGTGACTGGCTGATTGCCTGATCGTCGCTTTATACAGTGTCGAGAGTGGTTATCACCTCTACGCTGCTGTCGGCACCGTTGCCAACTGCCAGACCAGGCCAATTGCTTTGGTCTAGCATACTGTGCTCGTGGTAATGTTGCAAGTGGTTGCTGGGCAACACAATCTGTGTCGGAGGTTACGAGGAGGCTGGCCAATAAGGGGTAAAAATTGCGCCCCCTGTCGCCGTGCCAAAGCTTCGACAACGGGCAGTGCCCCAGCGGTGGCCATAGAGTGCAACATAGGCACACAGCACCGCATCCGCTTCGTCTTCGATCGCCTTGAGCGCTCTGGCGTTTAGCTGGTGGGAGAGGCGTCCGTGCCAAAGCCGATCCACGCCGATCAATGGTGGATCACCACGCTCCAGACTGGCCAATAGGTCAAGGTATCGCATCAGCTCGCGCTGGCGTTCGATCAGCGTGCGGCCTGGCCGTGCTTTGTATTTCAAAATGCGTGGTAACTGAAAGAGCACGATAGTGGCCGGATGGGGAAAGACCTCGACAATCAGACGTCCAGTTGCGGCAGCCTCTATAGTTGGGGTGTACACGAAGCCATCTGCGGCCAATGCCGCCAATAGCACTTCGCCACGCACGCCACCATAACGGTTCAGCAAGCGTCGGTTGGCCGGGTGCGGGCCAGCGTCATATGAGCGGAAAGCAGCTGTCAGTTCAGCTTCGGCAATGCGACGGCCCGTTTCGTTAGGTACAAGCAACGGTGCATCGATCGCCAGGATCGCTGGTGCATCACCGATTAGCGTACGAATAGTTTGCACGATCTCGGTATTTGTCTGTAACCGACGTGGCGGTTGCGTGATCCGTGCCCCCTGCGGATCGCCGAAACAGACCGCAAACCCACTCAAATTGCGCTCCGACCAAGCCAGATCGAGGCCAAGATAGACGGTTTGCGACGAAGGTGTAACGTTCATTACCAGTTGCTTGATTGTAACTCTACCCCTCTACTGCGTAGGTTACAGTAACAGCAAATCGATACGACAGGGAGGTCGCTATGAACCTGGTAAAACCACCTCCTACCACTATGGTAGTTGTCTGTCGCATCGGCAGTCAATATGTAGCTTTGCCGATGCAAAACGTTGCTCATACCGCCCGTCTCAGCGAGTTGATGCCCTTCGGTGACGCGCCGCCAGTTGTCTGTGGCATTGTCACCCTCTATGGTGCTACCGTCCCAGTCATTGATGGCCGTTCGCTCCTCGGTGAGCCACCTGGTTACGAACTCGATAGTCACATTTTGCTTGCCGCACCAGAATTTGATCAACCGCCCGAAATCGGCTTGCTGGTCGATGAAGTGATGAGTCTGCATCGGGTGGGGCCTGATGGTATCTCTCCACTCGATCATGTCGACGGCATCTCGTGCGGTGAGGTACGCGATCTGCCGCAACCCGCTCTCCTACTCGATGTTGATGAGTTATTTGCCATTGCTCACGGCAACGCGCGGGATTGATCTGGTGAAAGGAGAGACGCAATGCTGGGCGTCTCTCCCCTCGGGTGCAGCTACGGCTGTGCCGGACGCGCGACCGGTGTTGGCTGCGTCAGCGGTAGGTCTTCGCTGATGAAATGCACCGCACTCTTCGCTGCTTCCAGGATCGTCATCAGCCCGCTTCCCGGATGGACCGCCCCCCCGATCCAGTACAGATTGCGAGCTCCATCGTGACGAATGTGCGGACGGAAGGGGCCCAGCTGGCTCCAACTGTGAATCAAATTGAAGACCGCGCCGAGATAGGTGTGATGCTCGTCGCGCCAGGTTTCAGCAGTATAGCGCCGCTCAACCACGATATGCCGTTCAACATCTGCGAAGCCCAATTTTGCCATCTGGCGCAGAATCAGATCGCGGTAGCGCTGTTCAACCGCTGACCAATCGACCGGGTAGCGCAGATTTGGTACCGGTACAAGCACAAATAGGGTGCTGTGACCAGGAGGTGCATTAGAAGGATCGACGATCGTTGGATTACAAACGTAGAATGACGGATCCTCTTCGTCAAGCACTGCGCTCTTGGCCCACAGCGGATCGTTACGCCGAATATTGGCTGAGAGGTAAAGCTGGTGATGGGGCAAATCATCCCAACGTCGATTCACCCCCAGGTAGAGCATGAAAGTCGAACACGAAAACTCCATCGAATTGAGTTTTTGGTCGGTGTACTTACCACGCGCGTGAGGTGGAATAATGTGAGTCAGTGCGTGACCGAAATCGGCATTGACCACTACGGCATCGGCAAAGACCCGTTCTCCGCTTGTTAGCTCAACGCCGCGGGCGCGACCATGCTCGACTATCACCTGCTTGACCGGTTGGTTGTAATGGATGATCACTCCCAGGTCGGTAGCCGCTCTGGCCAGGCCAGCTGCAAGGGCCCGGAAACCACCGAGTGGATGCCAGATCCCTTCAGCAAATTCGAGAAAAGTGACTAAGCTAAAGATACTGGAACATGCTTTAGGATGCATGCCCAAGTACTTCGCCTGATACGAGAGGGCATATACCACCCGTTCGTCGCGGAAGAAACGCTTGAAGTGATCGTAAAGGCTCTCCCAAGGTCGGAAGGCTAGTGCAGCCGCTACTTCACGGGGCTTAAGATAGCCCAGCGGTGGCCGCACGGGCGTGCCCAGATAGGGTTCATAACCGACCACTTGCTTGCGAATGTGTTCGACATACCAGCGTTCAAACTCTGCCGGCAGTGCTGGGTCAAACCGCGCCAGTTGGGCTTTAAAAGCTGCGGTGTTCGATGTCAGATCAAGGTATTCACCATCCCAGAAGCGGATCCGGGTATTGGGCTCCAGCCGCACGAGCGAAACATAATCACTAAAACGTAGCCCTACGCTCTCGAATAGCTCATGATAGACCCGTGGCGTCTGTAAGATGGTCGGTCCGGTATCAAAATGATAACCGCCAAGCGAGAACCCGCGCATGCGTCCCCCTGGTCGGTCAACCGCTTCAAAGATCTCGACCTGATACCCGCGTCCGGCCAGCCGAATGGCTGTAGCTAGACCGCCAGGACCAGCGCCAACAATTACAATCCGTTGTGACACCTGCTGCTCCTCTGTCGTCTATCTAATGTTGTGACACGATCTCCTGTTTGAGTATACACCGCTTTTGTCCGCTGGTCACGGTTGGTCTGGATTTCGACCTGGCTAGCGAAAAGGCAGGGGATGCATGGCGTGCATTGTGGATAACTGGTGGAATTGTGGATAACATGAGCGAGGTTTGTGGTCTACTCGAACATTAACAGGCATCTAATCTTTGATTAATCCTTAGCTAATCTATTAGTGTTATACTTCCAATTGTCAAGCGGAAGGATTTGCGGTGGTCACCGCGCGACAAAACAACTTCTTAAATCTGCACACCGCTCTCATCCCCCTCTCTCCGGCCACCGATCCGAGGTGGCCGTTGTTGATTCACGTACTTATTGCTGGTTGCTGATTACGGTGAATCGATGAGTCTTGCCATTCATCCTGTGAATCTGGTGTGCATCTCACCCATCCTAACATTTGACCATGAAGTCTAGTAACGCTGGCACATAGTGGCGGGTATGGATGTGGTACCAGGACCACTCAGTCCCTCTGCTTGACAAGATGCCGGTGTTGGGTTTGGCATAAGGCCCAAGTGTCAGCCGCAAGCCTCTAATTGACACTCAATCACAGGAATGGTATACTGTTGCACACATGTAAATAGCTGACGTTGATCAGGAATAGTAGCAGGCAAGGCGACAGTCCAGCGAGCCGATGATGGTGCGAGATCGGCGAGTTCGGTGCCTGTGAATGGGCCTGTGAGTCGCGCGGCGAACCGGGAACGTATCCCGCAGTAGTCGTTGCCGGAGACGCCACCGTTATCAGGGCGCTGGGTGTGAAGCGGCGTAGCCGACAGCACCCGCAGAGTGCGCCGTTTGTGTGAGCAGCGGCGAACGGGAGTGGCACCGCGGTTTCTCCGTCTCTCGACCAAACTGGTCGAGAGTTTTTTATTGGTCTACTGCAGCGCAGGAAGGAGAGGTGTCTGTGGAAACCATCAAGTATCTGCTGAGCGAGGATCGCCTGCCCGAGACGTGGTACAACATTGCTGCCGATCTGCCATCACTACCGCCACCGCCGTTGCATCCAGGCACTGGTCTGCCGATTGGGCCCGCTGATCTCGCGCCGCTCTTCCCTATGGAGCTGATCAGACAAGAGGTCAGCACCGAACGCGCTATTCCGATTCCAGAAGAAGTGCGGGCCATTTATCGGCAGTGGCGGCCTACCCCCCTCTTCCGCGCGCGACGGCTCGAACAGGCGCTCGATACGCCTGCAAAAATCTATTACAAGTACGAGGGTGTCAGTCCGGCAGGTAGCCACAAACCCAATACTGCGGTCGCTCAGGCCTATTACAACAAGCAGGAGGGTGTGCGCCGACTGGTGACAGAAACTGGCGCTGGGCAGTGGGGATCATCACTTGCTTTCGCGGGCGCACTCTTCGGCCTTGAAGTTGAAGTCTTTATGGTCAAAATCAGCTACAATCAAAAGCCCTATCGGCGCGCACTGATGGAGACCTATGGTGCACGCGTGATCGCTAGTCCAAGCACTGAAACCGCTGCCGGGCGCGCGATACTGGCCGAGCATCCCGATAGCACTGGTAGTCTAGGTATCGCGATCTCTGAAGCGGTAGAGGTTGCTGTTCAACGCGATGATACCCGCTATGCGTTGGGCAGTGTGCTTAACCACGTGTTGCTGCACCAGACGGTGATTGGTCAGGAAGCGTTGCTCCAACTCGAGATGGCCGGCGACTATCCCGATGTCGTGGTCGGTTGTACAGGCGGCGGATCGAATTTCGCCGGTATCGCATTTCCCTTCATTGGAGCCAAGTTGCGCGGTGAGCGTCCAGTGCGGGTGGTCGCGGTTGAGCCGGCAGCCTGTCCATCACTTACCAAGGGTAAGTATGCCTATGATTTTGGCGATACTGCCCATCTGACACCGCTGATCAAGATGCATACGCTCGGTAGTACGTTTGTACCACCCGGTATCCACGCCGGTGGTCTACGTTACCACGGTATGGCGCCACTCGTCAGCCATCTGCTCGAGCTGGGTGTCATTGAAGCTATCGCGATCCAGCAGCTTGAAACGTTCGCGGCAGGTGTGCAGTTTGCCCGTGTTGAAGGTATCTTGCCTGCACCTGAAGCTAATCACGCGATTGCTGGTGTGATCCGTGAAGCGCTCCGCTGCAAGGAGGAGGGCAAGAGTGAGGTCATCCTGTTCAATTTGTGCGGCCACGGTCATTTCGATTTGCAGGCCTATATGGACTACCAGGCTGGCAAGTTGCGTGATTATGAATACTCTGAAGCCGAAGTGGCTATGGCGTTGGCCGGCTTACCGGTCGTCAATACACCTTAGCGGAAAGCGGCGGGGCGCGGCTTAGTCCTGCCCCGCCAGTTCTGCCGACTACCCCACTAGTACCGAGTCAGGGTGACGCTGGCGCTCACAATTGGCCCGGCGGCATCGATGACAACATAACGGCTCGGGCCAACCTGCTCGATCTGGAAGGGGATCGGTACATTGTTGAGTGTAACCGTCTGCGGGGTAGTTCCTACTGGTATCAGCAGACGCAGGCGGAAGTTGTCGCCGCTGCCCGTAACAGTGAGGTCAATCTGGCCTGTCCGCTCAGTCGACGCGAGGTGCAACTGCCATCGATAGGCGACATAGCCGTCGCTAGCGGCGTAACGTGCTATAGCATAGACATCTCGCATTGAGTGTGTAGGATCGGCAGACCAGCGCGGTGAGATAGTCACGGTATTGAGGTTGATATGTTGATCTTCGATCCCGGCAGCGCCTTCGATCAAAGCGCCAAGCATTGCGCTCGCCCCCCAGCCATCAGTGGGGAGAAATTCCTGAGCGGGCGCAATCCCACCCGTTGGGTAGTACCAGAGGTAGGTGGCGCCGGTGCGTTCGATCAGGTCAATGTAGCGTTGCAAAATGTTGAAGCCGTAGGCTTCGTAGCCATAACGAAACGCACCCCGGGCCAGCTCACCGCCAACCAAGGGCATTATCCCCCCGTTGACATACTCACCCGGCCGCTCGCCCAGGCGGTTGTTCATACCGAAGGCGCCAGCAGGAAAAGGCGGATCGATACTGTACCATTCAGCGAAGGCGATCCGGTTGGGATCATTGAGACGGCGCAGATATTCGCCGACAATCGCACGCCCCTGGCTTTCGCTCAACACGCCACGATTGAGTGCAATCGCATTCGACAGGCTGAGCTGCTCGGCTTCATCGACCTCCGGCACATCGTAGGGAATCAGTTTGACGTGATGGGTGTAAAAACGGCCATTCCAGCTCAGCGCATTGAGGCGCGTCATCACATCGGCGGCGATTTCACGGTGTACGGCAGCCAGATCGGTCTGTCCTGCCGCATCTTCCATCAGCGCCAGCGCATTGAGCGCCGCTGCCAATCCGGTGTTGTCCCCATGAAAAATACCCCATTTGGTCTGTTCATCGATCCAGTGGCGTGGCCCCAATTCACCAGTACGCGGATTGACCATCGGCGGGCCGTACTCGTAGTCCCAGGTGTCAATGGTAAACGGACGCTTCACCAGGCCCAACGCTGGCTCCCAGCGCAGCGGATCGCGCAGGGTGTAGTCAAGCGCTCGTTGAGCGGCGGGCAACAGCTGCAACATCCAGGCTGTGTCGCCTGTAATTTGCCACGTTTCGAAAATCAGTTGGACGAAAAGGAATTCAACATCAGCTTCGACTGGGGTGCGGAAAGCAGCAATGCCCCAGGCCGGGCGGGCCAGAAAGTCGGGCAGGCTGCCATCAACTGCTTGCGCGCGTGCAAATGCTTCGGGCAGCGAGCGTACATCCGTCTCAAAGTAACGGAATGCACGATTCTGATAATAGTGATCTCGCAGCCAAAGCAGAGGGCTGTCAGGCGAGCGGTAACCGGTTACCAGCTGCCCATCCAGCTGATAACTCAACCGATCGGCAGTCATAAATTGACGAACAGTGGGGTACAGCCGATCATACTCCGCTGTGCCACTGTGCAGCGTCGTTTCGGCACTAAGCCGATAGATGGTACCATTAGCCACCAGCTGTCCATCAGCGGTAAAGACGGCGGCCCAGTGATCGCCCAATGCACCACGCGGGACGACCTCGACCAGACCATTACCGTCGATGACCGGCAGTGTGAAGGCGCCAACAAAGCGTTCGCGACTGTCAAAGATAATCAAGGTTGCCTGACCACTATACCCATTAATGCGAACGGCAACTGGTGTCGGTATTAATGGTTGTACGATCGGGTTAAGGCTGGTAAAACTGGCGGCAGAATCAGCCTGAACTGGTCTGAACGGCGTACTCAGGTTGCTCAGTAGTATGCTCGAACACAACACCAAGAGGAATAAACGCTTCATGAGATTCCTGTAGCTGTCGTAACGGGCGATGATGTCCCTAGTATAGCATTACTTCCCAGTCAGCTCCGTGACTGAACTAGTTATGACCCGAGCAGGGCAAAGGATATCAGCTTGAGGAGCAAATTATGACTCGCAAACCACGTGTCTTTTCTGGCATTCAGCCTTCGGGCAATTTGCATCTTGGCAATTATCTGGGAGCCATTCAACAATGGGTGGCTGGCCAGGGTCAGAAAACCAATTTCATCTGCATTGTTGATCTCCACGCAATTACCGTTCCGCAAGAGCCAGCGGCATTACGCCAGCAGACTCGGGAACTGGCAGCGTTACTAATCGCCTGTGGCATTGATCCGCAGCAGACGACCCTCTTCGTACAGAGCCACGTGCGGGCCCATGCTGAGTGCGCCTGGATTTTTAGCTGCGTGACGCCGCTCGGCTGGCTTGAACGCATGACGCAATATAAAACCAAAGCTCAAAAGCAAGAGAGTGTGATGACTGGCCTCCTTACCTATCCGGTGTTGATGGCGGCTGATATTTTGCTCTACGATGCCGATGAAGTGCCAGTTGGTGAAGATCAGAAGCAGCACATTGAATTGACGCGCGATCTCGCTCAGCGCTTCAACCATCTCTTTGGCGAAACCTTCGTCATTCCCAAGCCAGTGATCCGTGAGAGCGGCGCGCGCATTATGGGGTTGAACGATCCGTCGGTCAAGATGAGTAAATCGGATCCGACCCGCGGCCATGCTATCCGCATTGTCGACGATCCTGACGAGATCCGCTGGGCGATCAAGCGCGCAGTGACCGACTCTTACAACGAGATTCGGTTTAGCGATGATCCAGCGCGCGCAGGCGTCAACAATCTGTTGCAGATCTACGAGTTGCTCACCGGTAAGAGCCGCACTGAAATCGAGGCCCATTTCGCTGGTAAGGGCTATGGTGTTCTGAAGCGCGAATTAGCCGAAGTAGTGATCGAGTCGCTCCGTCCTATCCGCGAGCGCTACTATCAGTTGATGCGTGACCCAGCTGAGCTCGATCACATTCTCGCCGTCGGTGCTGCTCAGGCTCGGGCTGTAGCCGAGCCCAAGATGACCCAAATCCTTGAACGGGTTGGGTTTGTATTGCCTAACGATCGAAAGTGATGGCGCTCGGGCCAGATCAACACAACGGGGAAAGCGAATGTATTATCCAACTCTTGACCAGATGTACGAATTGCGCCAGCAAGGTAACCTCTGCCCGATCTATCGCGAGATTATGGCCGATCTCGAAACGCCAGTCTCGGCCTATCTCAAGATTGCCCAGGGTGGTCTCGGTTTTCTGCTGGAAAGCGTGACCGGTGGCCAGAATGTCGGGCGCTATTCGTTCATCGGCAGCGATCCGTACATGGTGTTGCGTATGCACGATGGCGTGGCCCAGGCTACGCACGGTGGCTACAAACAGACTCTCGCGTATACTGACCCGTTGATCGTGCTAGAGAGCTATCTCAACGCTTATCGTCCGATTCGTCTGCCCAACCTGCCGATCTTTGTCGGGGGCGCAGTCGGCTACCTCAGCTACGAATCAGCTCGCTACTTCGAGCGCCTACCAGTGCCAACAATCCGCCCCTACGACATGCCTGATAGCTGGTGGATGTTTGTCGATACGCTGCTAGCCTTCGATCACGTCCGCCACAAGATCATTATTATCTCGCACGTCCATCTCGACGTCGAGGATTTGGCCGCCGAGTACCAGCGTGCTGTTCACCGAATCGAAGCGCTCGTTGCTCGACTGCAAAAACCGCTGCCGCCGAGTATCGGTTTCAGTCTGCGCAATTACGAGCCGCACAATACCCCAGCGCGGCTGACGCCCAACCCGGCGGCTTCGAATCGGACCGCAGCCGAGTTCAAAGCAGCTGTGCTGCGCGCCAAAGAATACATTATGGCGGGTGATATCTTTCAGGTGCAGATTTCGCAACGGTTTAGTAAAGCTACCAATGCGGATAGTTTTACCATCTATCGGGCTTTGCGTACCATCAATCCGTCGCCGTATATGTTTTACATTCGCACCGGCGAAGGCGATCTGGTCGGCGCTTCACCCGAGATGCTGGTACAGGTGCGCGACCGTAAAGTCACGACCCGTCCGATCGCGGGTACTCGCTGGCGTGGTCGCGATGCCGCCGAGGATGAACGGCTGGCTGCTGAGCTACTAGCCGATGAAAAAGAGCGTGCCGAGCATTTGATGTTGGTTGATCTGGGTCGCAATGATATTGGTCGAATCAGCGAACCGGGTACTGTAGAAGTACCAGTCTTCATGACTATCGAGAAATATAGCCACGTGCAACATATCGTTTCGGAGGTGATTGGCCGCCTGCGTGCCGATCTCAAGCCAATCGATGCTTTGCGGGCCTGCTTCCCTGCCGGTACTGTGACCGGAGCGCCCAAAATCCGTTCGATGGAGATCATTGCCGAACTTGAAGGTGAGCAGCGTGGTGTCTATGCCGGTGCTGTCGGCCATCTTGGCTTTAACGGTGACCTCGATACCTGCATTGCCTTACGCACGCTGATTGTCAAAGATGGTGTAGCTTATGCCCAAGCTGCCGCAGGTGTGGTGGCCGATAGCACTCCCGAGTACGAGTTTAATGAGAGTTGCAACAAGGCGGCTGCTTCGTTGCGGGCGATTGACCTGGCCGAAGAATTGCAGGCCGGGGAAGTGTAGCCATCCGATTGAGTGGCGCACGCTAGTGAACAAATCGGTGCGCATGAGGGGCATTGTCGGGCTGCTCGCCTCGTCGGGCAAGGGAGGCTTGTGTGCTGACCAGACCAATTACCGTCACAGTTACTGATAGCCCACTTGGACGGTTACTGGTGGCGACTACTACCAATGGCTTATGCGCCGTCTTTCCTGGCGACGATGATGATGCGTTGCTGGCCGCGTTGCGCGCCGAGTTTCCGGCAGCGCCAATAACAATTGCTGCCACGCCAATGCCTGCCGCAATCGCCATTGTGGCCTACCTGCGCGATGCATCCGATCTCCCAGAGCTACGGCTCGATCTGGTAGGTACACCGTTTCAGCAGCGCGTTTGGCATGCATTGCGCGCCATTCCTCGCGGTAGCACCCGCACTTACGGCCAGCTGGCCAGTGCTCTCGGTCTACCGGCCACGGCAGCGCGAGCAGTGGGGAGGGCATGCGCCGCCAATCGACTGGCAGTGGTGGTGCCGTGTCACCGTGCACTGGGCGCTGATGGTCAACTGCACGGTTTTCGCTGGGGATTAGCGCGGAAACGTACTTTGTTAGCTATAGAAGGGGTTTTGTTACCAAACATCGAGGCGTAGGGGCAAGAGTGAGCATTGTTGGGTGCTTAAAAAACGATACCCGCCATTACGGCGGGTTACTGGCGACCCCGGCGCGACTCGAACGCGCGACCTTTTCCTCCGCAGGGAAACGCTCTAATCCACTGAGCTACGGGGTCGTATTCATTTCACCTCCGGATTATAGCACAATCTGGGTAATTATGCAAATCGAATCTCACTTCAGAGTAGAAATTTGATCCCGGGTTGCAATAGAGAATCCTATGCGGGTTATAAAGGGCAAGTAGAACCTAAAGTGATGATGGTTGTGCGGGCACTGGATACACACTGTATTGTTGTGAGAGCCCAGTAACAAACAGGTGCAACCAATGTCCTAGGGCCAACCTCTTCCGTTCTCTCCCATCTGTCTTCTGCTCTCTCGTGGTAGGCAATGCACAAACACGCGCGTCGCTACCTGTCTCTTAGAGCCTAATATCATCCTGTTAGCAAATGTTCAGCGAAGATTAAGCGGCGTGTGCGCGTTTCACAGCGCAGGATCAGCGAATTCGTTTCAGCCCGATCGCCAGCCAGTCGTACGCCGCGCAGCAAGATATTGTCAGTAATCCCAGTGGCAACGAAGAAGATCTGATTACTACTGACGATATCGTCGCACGTCAGAATGCGTTTGGTGTCGAGCCCGGCCTGATTAACCTCGGCGCGTTCGGCCTCACTTTGCGGTGCCAGCCGGACAAGCATCGCTCCGCCCAACGATTTGACCGCACAGGCGGCCAGTACTCCTTCCGGTGCACCGCCAATTCCCATCAAAATGTCCACATTGGTGCCGGGCATAGCTGCTAACAGTGCGCCGTAAATATCACCGTCATCGGCAAGCATCACACGCGCGCCAGCGGCCCGAATCTCTTCGATCAAATGCGCATGGCGTGGACGATCCAGCACAAAGACCACCAGATCGCGCACTGTTCGTCGGGTCGCCCGTGCCACCAGGGCCAGCGTCCAACCCGCCGGCGCGTCCAGACATTCCGGCACAAGATAGGGCGCAACTTCCGGACCAACGACAATCTTGTCCATGTATGCCGCTGGGTAAGGTGCCCAGAGTGCGCCGCGATTTGTGATAGCGGCAAACGATACTGCGCCGGCGCGTCCTTGGGCGAGCTGACGCCGACCATCAATCGGGTCAACGACTAGATCAGCGGGCGGGCCATTACCAGTCCCCAAAGGCGTGCCGCGGGTGAGGGGCGTTTTTGTGTTTTCGCGCACTTCTTCGCCCATCGCCAGACGGCCATCGATTTCCAGGTTAGCTAATGCCGCCGCCATTGCAGTAGCAGCGGCGCGATCAGCTTCTTCAAACTCACCACGTCCCATCAGACGAGCAGCGGCAATGGCGGCCGCTTCGGTTGCGCGTACCAAGTCGAGACCTGTGTTTGGGCCAAGGCGTTGCATTTGTTGAAGTTCCATAACTGTCTCACTGTCAATATTCAGTTACGGTCGCGATGCTAGCTGAAGCTAGTCCGCCAGTATGTTCACAATTGTTCAACCGCTTCCAGGAGATTCGCGGCTTCCCAGGCGAGCATACCACCCTCGAGGACCAGGGGCGGTGGGGTCCGGGGAGCGAGAAGCGTGGCTGCGCGTAGACTGCGGCGTCCGCTCCGGCACACCAGCACCAGCGGCCCAGGTGGGAGTTGTTCGCGCTCGGTGAGGAGGCGCGAGAGGGGGAGGTTGCGTGCACCGGGGATGTGACCGCGCTGAAACTCGCGAGGTTCACGCACGTCGAGCACCAGCGGCGGTTGGGGACTGTGGAGCGCTTCCCAGAGCGCGCGAGCGTCGATAGACGGCGGTGCCTGCCCGTCCTGCAGCGGCAGGGTGATGTGCGCTGGCAAGGATTGCTTGGGGAGTTCCTGACACTCGCGGAAGACACGGCGGTCGCACTCGTAGATACAGACGGCCGGGTCGAGGACGCGGTAGAAGAGGTGCTCGATGGCCTTGTCTTCGTCGAGGAAGCGTTCGGGGCCGAGCTGTTGGTAAAAGCCGCTGATTTGCATCCGATGCATCACACTGGCGCGGACACGGACAAAGTAGAGGTCACCACCGCGCACGCGCAAGACGCGGCGAATGGTGTCGAGGGCACGGATGCCGCTGACATCGCACTGGTTGACGCTGTGCATCCGAAGGAGGAGGAAGCGCACCGAGCGCTGCTGGTCGAGGAGACGGAGGAGTTGCTCTTCGACGTGCGAGACAGCGCCGAAGTAGAGGTCACCCTGCAAATCGACGACGAGGAGCTGGGGACAGGAGGGACGGTCGCGAGCGGGGTCCCAGTGGCGAAAGGCGGGGTCGGGGACGACGGCCTCGACGCGGGGGGTGGCGGTGCGGAGGAGGTAGAGCGCCAGTGACATCAGTACGCCGAAGAGGATGGCGAACTGCAGGGGAAAGGTAAGGGTGAACGCGAGCGTGGTAAACATAATCACCGCTTCGCCACGCGAACCGCGCCAGATGCGGGCGATATTGCGCTGATCAACCATACTCCATGCCGTCACAGCTAGCGCACCTGCCAGTGCCGCGCGAGGTACTTCAGCTAGTAACGGTCCCAGGACTGTCATCGCCAGAAATACGGTTATTCCGGAAAAGATAGCGGTGAGCGCCGTCTTTCCTCCTGCCTGATAGGCAAGTGCCGAACGGTTGAATGAACTCGAGCAGGGCATCCCCGAGAAGAGGCCAGCGGCAATATTGGCCAGGCCTTGCCCAACAAACTCCTGGTTGCTATCGATCCGCTGCCCAGTATACCCAGCAATTGCGCGTGCAATCGATACTGCTTCTACCAGTCCAATGATCGCCAGCGCCAGTGCGCCATTGAATAGGTTACCGATCAGCTCGATATCCCATGACGCCAGGTCAGACAACGGCGGGAAACCAGGTGGCACTGGCCCCATAACCTGTACCCCTTGCGTTTTCAAATCGAGTAGCCAGACGATGGGTGATACCACAAGGATACTGATCAACACAGCTGGAATTTTGCGCGTGATCCGGGGCGAAAGCAGAATTAAGCCAATCGTAGCCAGGCCAATCGCTAGTGACGGCCAGTGGATGGAGGCGATCTGTTCGGCAGTTTCGACCAATGTGGTTAGCAAACTGGCGCCAGGCGTGATGTTGATGCGTAGCAATGGGCCGATCTGGTTAGAGAGGATCAGGATCCCGGCTCCGGCAGTGAAGCCAACCGCAACAGCATCAGAGACAAAGTTGACGAGTATGCCTAGTCGCGCAATGCCCATGATAAGCCGGATAATTCCGGCCATAAAGGCGACTAGGCTGGCCGCGGTGACGAACTCTGCACTGCCAATGGGGGCAAACGGTGCAATGACCGAGAGCGTAATAATGGCCGCGGTGTTAGTAGGGCCGCTGTTGAGGTGGCTTGATGAGCCCCACAGTGCCCCAATGATAGTAGCGGTGAGTGCGCTGTAGAGGCCAACAATCGGCGGTAGACCGCCAAGGATAGCGAAAGCTAGTGATTGTGGCAACAAGACCAGCCCAACCGTTAATCCAGCGAGAATGTCTGCCTGCAGCGTTTCACCCGTGATAGTACGTGCCAGCCGGATTGGTTGTGTAAAGAGTCTGATAGTAAATTGAAGGTAATCATGCATAATGCTACTCAAAGATACTGCTGCATACGGGCTGGCCGATCATCAACTGTCGGTTTATAATGTTTAGGTATCCATCCCTGGTGGCTAACAAACATTACAGAAGTTGATGATAGGCGTAAACTAGTCTTATGATACTGCTATTTCAGCTTACGTGTGTCATCGTAGGCTCGAAGTGAAGTAATGTCGCGATGAAATAGCTGACCTGATTTCATCACCTAATGGTTCTCAGCCCTTTGTTTTTTACCTGACATAACTCACAGGGAATAATGTTTCCCGCTGCTGGCTTGTGATCATGAAGTGCGGTGCGCCATGTGTCGCGCGCCATCCAGGTCTTATCAGGGTTGTTGTTCTGGAGTCTGCTCATGAAACAATTCGTCTTGTTGATAGCGACGCTGGCATTCGTGCTGGCGCCGTTACCTACCACTGCGCAATCTACTGCACCGCTTTGTTTTCCCGATGTGCCGTTGATCGATAATTGTCTGCATCCGTCATTTGTTGCCTATTGGCGCGATAATGGTGGCCTCCCGGTCTTTGGCTACCCTATCAGTCCACTCGAGCAATTTGTCGGCGACGAGGCCGGCCTCCTAACTGTGCAGTGGACGGAACGGAATCGATTAGAGTTACACCCCAACAATCCACCCGCCTACCGGATCCAAATTGGACGTATGGGTGCTGAGGCATTAGCCCGCGCTGGGCGGGATCCGTTTGCCGATCCGCCTGATCCTGGTCCGCGACCTGGGTGCCTTTGGTTTCCTGAAACTGGTCACAACGTGTGCGATCAAGAGCCAGGCAATGGCTTCCGTTCCTATTGGCAAAATAATGGGCTGCGCATCCCCGGTCTAAGTCGGTATGCCCAATCGCTTGCGCTATTTGGTTATCCACTCACGGCGCCGCAGATGGAACGTAACGCAAATGGTGACCTTGTGTTAACCCAGTGGTTTGAACGGGCCCGTTTTGAGTGGCATCCCCAAAATCCGGCTCGATCGCGCGTGTTGCTTGGTTTGCTTGGGCGTGAACTCTATACGCTGTCTTCTCCCCTACCTGATATGCGAGAAGGACGATCGGCGTTTGGGGTAGAAATAAATCGCGGCACTGTCGCTGCGACTGCAGCGCAACTGGCTGAAAGTGGCGCCGATTGGGTGCGCTATAACGGTATATTATGGCACGAAGTCGAACCAACCCCAGGTGCGCGCAATTGGTCAGCTTTGCAACAAGTAGAAGCGGAGCTCCTCGCAATCAATGCCGCTGGTGCCATACCGATGGTCATTGTCCGCGGTGTCCCGCCATGGGCGCAAGCTCAACCTGGTAAACTTTGTGGTCCAATCCGGCTGGACGCCTTACCAGCGTTTGCCGCTTTTCTTTCTGATCTGGTAGCACGTTACAGCCAGCCGCCTTACAACGTGCGCTTCTGGGAATTGGGTAATGAACCTGATGCACCATTTCAGTTAGTAGGTAGCGACGCGCCGTTCGGTTGTTGGGGCGATGAAACCGATCGCAGTGGGTATGGCGGCGCGATGTATGCCGCAATGCTAAAAGTAGCCTACCCTGCCATTAAAGCTGCTCATCCGCAAGCCCAGGTCATATTGGGTGGATTGCTCCTCGACTGTAATCCTGAACAAACTGACGGTCAGCCTTGCATGGCAGGCCGTTTTTTCGAGGGAGTATTGCGTGCTGGTGGTGGAGATTATTTTGACATCGTTGCTTACCATGCCTATGGCTATTTTGCGCGTAATCGCGATCCTGACCGCGAGCGACCGCTCTGGAAGGAACGGGGTGGAGCAACTCTCGGCAAGGCTGACTATCTCCGCGCTACCCTGGCCCGGTATGGGTATGCTAAGCCATTGATTATGAATGAAGGTGCTCTGCTCTGTTATCGCAGTTCGCCAAATTGTCGTCCCAACGGATTCGAGGCGGCCAAGGCCGATGCTGTTGTACGTCTCTTTGCGCGCACGATAGCCGCCGATCTACTGATGTCACACTGGTATACGCTCAATGGTCCCGGTTGGCAAGAGAGCGGGTTGCTGGACAACCGCCAGGAACCGCTCCCCGCCTTCCGCGCCTTTCAATTTGCTCGCCAGCAATTGGGTGCAGCTCGTTATCTTCGATCGGTGGCAATTACCGGCTTCGAAGGGTATCATTTCCGCACTAACAATGGCGAAGTGATTGTGGTATGGAGTGTCGATGGCACCGAACGAGCCTTTCCTGTGCCCGCCGATGCACACGCCATCTACGATGCAGTTGGCGTCGAATTGCCACGGTCACCAACGCTAACCTTAACCATCTCGCCATACTTTATTGTGATCCCTACTGCAGCTGCGGCAGATGGTGAGCAATGATTAGGTGCTGATTCCAGGGTAACCCACAATGTAAGTGCCCATCTCAGGGAATGAGTTATGATCAGGCAATGTACATCGGTTGGTGCGGCGATGCGCAGCGTTGGCAGTTGAGAGACGGGTGAACGGTGTACGGTGTGGGTGGTTGGTCGAGGAGCAGATCCGCTGCGCCGATGTAAAGCTCCTCGACTCATCCATCGCGCGCGAAATCTCAGTTGGAATCGCCCCAATGGCTAGTCAATTCAGCTACTTGCGCATAACGTTGGTAAACTTCAGCTAGGAGCGCGTCGTCAATTACCTGGGCGTTACGATACACTTGCTTGTCCAGCATCCGGTTCGGATCCCCGCCCGGCCAGATCCGCCAGGAGTCGTTGTCGATCACGTCGGCTACGAGTAATGCACCATCGCTGGCACGCCCGAGCTCGATCTTGAGGTCGACAAGTGTTATGTCAAGTTTTGCCCAGGCCATTTCTAATGTTGTGAACACCGCTCGTCCCGTGGCTGTCATACGCTCGACCTCAGTCGGTGTGGCTAGGCCTGCTGCGACAATCTCGTCTGGCATGATTTGCGGATCGTGGCGGGCATCGTCTTTCAGAAAGAATTCAACTAGCGGCGGATCGAAGCGTTGACCAGCCGCTTCAGGATAGCGACGCAGGTACGATCCCGCTGCTATCCGACGCATGACCACTTCTAGCGGGATCATGGTGCAACGTCGCACAATCGTTAGGGTTGGTTCGGGGGCATCGACAAAGTGCGTGGCGATGCCGGCCCGGTTGAGCAATCGAAAGACATTGGCCGTCGTTTGGCCAGCCAGGGCCCCTTTCCCGCTGATGACGCTACGACGAGCGCCATCGCCAGCAGTTATGCCATCTTTATGGCGCAGAATGGCCAGATCAGGATTGGTGGGGTGGGCGTAGACAATCTTGGTTTTCCCTTCAGCCAGCACAGGTCCGAATTCCATCGTCCCCTCGCTTTCTTGTCATCCTTGTCGCCTGGTATGAGTTAGGCTTATGCGGCGTCAACGAGCTGTACTCCCGGCGTTGCCGTTACGACACCAACTGGTTGCACTTCAGGAACGGTTGCCAGGGCCGTGGCGACCGCATTGGTTGGAACGATGACCAGCATCCCCAACCCCATATTGAGCGTGTGGTAAGCTTCATACTCGCTCAGACCGCCTGTCGCTACCAGCAACTGACAGATTGGTGGAATCTGCCACCGACCGCGGAAGATAGTTGCCCCCATTCCCGCTGGCAGTACTCGTGGCAGATTGTCATAAATACCGCCACCGGTGATATGGCAGAGTGCCTTGACCGGTACAGCAGCACGCAGAGCAGTCACTTCCGACAGGTAACAGCGGTGGATCGCTAGCAGAGCTTCACCCAGGCTCTGACCGCCGAGCAGTGAAGGACGGGCATGATACCCTTCAGCGGCAAAGTGTTGAGCTACGATCCGTCGGGCCAGAGAATAGCCGTTGGTATGCAGGCCACTGCTTGGTAGGGCTAGGATGACATCACCTGGCGTGATATCGGCGCGAGGTAGCATCTCGCTCCGTTCAACTACTCCCACAATGGTACCGGCCAGATCGAAAGCACCAGGGGTGTAGACATCAGGCATCTCTGCAGTTTCGCCACCGATCAACGCACATCCAGCAGCACGGCATCCCTCTGCGACGCCGGCAACAATCGCCGCCACCTGTGTCGGCTCGAGCCGGGCCACAGCAATGTAATCGAGAAAGAAGAGCGGACGCGCTCCTTGCACCAGGATGTCGTTGACCGCATGATTGACCAGATCCTGCCCTACGGTGTCATAGCGGCCCAACGCAGCAGCGATCAGAGTTTTAGTGCCGACGCCATCAGTGCTACTCACCAACACTGGAGAGCGCATACCGGCCAGGGCTAGCGTGGCATCAAAACAACCACCAAAGGCGCCCATTCCAGCTAGAACGGCAGGGCCGTGTGTGCTGCGCACCGCTGCCGCCATCAATTCTTTTGCCCGCGTCGCCGCGGCAATATCAACGCCGGCTGCACTGTACTGATTCATAGTCGCTCCTCACCAAGACGTGCGCTGAGACGCGCAAACGCCTCGCTTTCAGCTCGGAAGACATGCTGCACTTGCACCGTGGTGACACTGCTAGCGCCAATGCTGCGTAGATAGTCGATCGCGGGCAGCAGCTCCTCTTGCGGTACCACGACATTGACCGCATACCAACCGCTTGCACTGGCGAACTTGCTCCATACCGGCGCAATCGTCGGTCCCTGTAATCCGGCCAGTTCATGGCGAGCTGTGACTTTACGCCCTACCTCTTCAACCGACGCACCGGGCAGGTTAGCAGTCAACGAGTAAAAGAGACGGCCGCGGCGGCGGCCTTCGATCAGCTCGCAAAGCTGACGCACCAGCTCAAGACGAGCTGGTTGTCCGCGCAATGAGCGGCGTGAGCCGATCAAGACGGCTTGTGAACGGATGATCGGCCCCCCAACAATCTTTAGCTGATTTTCTCGAATCGCAGTCCCCGTCTCGGTGATATCGGCGATGATGTCTGCATAACCCAAGCTAGGCGCCGCTTCGGTCGCGCCTTGCGACTCAACCAATTCAAAGACATTAATCCCTTGGGCGTAGCAAAACCGACGCACGGTGTTTGGGTATTTAGTGGCAATGCGGAGCCGTCGACCACGGCTTTGAAACTCAACTGCTAGATCGGCTAGATCGGCCCACGATGTCACATCGATCCAGCTCTGCGGCACTGCGAAGACCAGCTCGACGCGCCAGAAACCAAGGTCATCGATTACGATCAAGACATCGTCGTCGTCATCACCACGCAGTTCGTGCAACAGATCATAGCCGGTAACTCCCAAATCAATGGCTCCCTCGGCAACTTTGGTCACGATGTCAGCTGGGCGGTGCAACAATACTTCAGTGTCGGGCAAGCCGCGTAATACCGCAGTATACTGGCGCGGATTTGCACGCGTTACCCGCAGACCACAACTCTCTAGCAATGCAATGGTCGCATCGTAACCGGAGCCTTTCGACGGAATGGCGAAACGCAATGTCATAATGTCAACCTGTGATAACGGGCACGGCGCTGCTGGTAGAGCGCAGCGACTGCTGCTGTGTTCTGATGGCTATGGACTACCTGAACCGCTTTTGCGAGTTGTTCGCTCGCCAGGGTCAATGCCTGTTGCCCCAGCGACGGGCTCGCCACATCCCGCACATCACGTCTATCGTTGAGGACAGGCTGGCTGCGATCGACCAGATCAGGGCGAATCGCCTCGAGCAACGAAGTTTCCCACAACGCGCCTTGATCGTGCATCGTGGAGTCAACCAGTTCGAAGGGAGCAATGGCCAGTGTGAGCAGATGATGTTGAGCCATAACCATTTCAGCGGTTTCGATCAGCGCCAGGTCAGCGGTGGCGGTTTCAGGTAACCCAATGACAACCGCCATCTGGAATCCTTGCGCCGCGAGACTGATCAACTGGGCTGCTAACCACTGCTGAAAGAGGGGATCGTCGGCGGTGCGCTCATGCCACAATAACGGATAAACCACCCCGCCAACCCGGCGCGCAGCGCCGGTCGCAACTGCTTCCGCGATCAGAGCAGCGACGCCGCGGGCTAGATGCGGTCCGTGTGGTGTCAACGTCGCCCATGGCAGCCAACAGATTGGATGATGCGCGATTATCTGCTGTTGCTGTCCCGGTAACAACTCGATACAGCGTCCCCACATCGGCGTCGCACTCATAGGCCTCCCCCCAGCTGAGCTAGCGCAATCCGTCGTTCAGTACGAGTCGCTAGATCGCGCCAGATGACGTACTCGCCTGCACGTTCGTCTGCCCCCACAATCACCACTGCCGTGTAGCCGCGTCGCGTGGCGTCACGCAGATTATCCTTGACGCTTCGCCCACGCACATCGAGCACCACGACCCACCCGCTGGCACGAAGGCGCTCGGCGACAGTAAGGGCATACGGATAATCTCCATCACTCACGGCAGCCACAAGTACAGTGGCAGATGTCACCGCTTCGGGTAAGGTTGCCACTGCTGTTACTCGTTCTAATCCATAGGCAAAGCCCACAGCGGGAACTGTTTGACGACCGCCAAGTGCACTGACGAGATCATCGTAGCGTCCACCGCCACAGAGTTGATTCCCATCTTGATCGTAGATTTCAAAGATCAAGCCGGTGTAGTAGTGGAGACCACGACCTAGAGCGCCATCTAACACCAGCCGATCGTCCGGCACGCCATGGGCCACAAGCAGATCAAGGATGGACTGCAATTCACGGAAAGCGGGCGATTCCGACCCGAGCAATTCTGCCAGCTTGGGCAAAGCTTGTGCTGGTGTGCCATTGATTGCCGCCAAGTGGGCCAGTTGCATTAGGGCCGCTTCCACCAGTGGTTGTTCATCTGCCCGGCGCAGTGTGCGCAGCAAGCGCTGAATGACTTCTGCAGGGCTGCGCGTCCCTGTACGCAGATCGATACGCATTGCTGCCAGTACCCGTTCCAGCCACAGAGCTGCCTGCCCATCGTCGAGACCAGGCGGTAATTCAAGCCCCTCTGGCGGTGTCCCCAGGTTGGCTAGAACCCGCTCACGCACTGGTTCGATACCTTCGGCCCGCAATCGTTCTAGGCTCCAGATCAGTAGGCCACGGGTGCGTTCCGGTAAGGCAAATCGACTGATCAACTCACGGGCTAGCCCAATATGGCCGATTCGCACCGTGTATGTGCTGATGCCCACTGCAGTCAGTCCAGCGCAGGCCAGGGCAATCACTTCGGCATCGGCTCGCGGAGGTAGGCCGCCGATGATCTCGCCGCCGATTTGGGTAAATTGACGGTAGGTGTGACGTTGCGGGCGCTCATAACGAAAGACCGGCCCCGCGTAGCTTAACCGCAACGGTAGTGGCTGGTCTTGCATACTAGCCACGTAGGCGCGTAGCACCGAAGCCGTCCATTCTGGGCGTAAAGCCAGATCACGCCCGCCAAAGCTAAACTCGTAAACTTTTCCGACCAGTTCTTCGCCCAGTTTGCGTAAGTAGAGATCACGATGCTCGATAATTGGAGCATCGAGCATCTGGTAACCATAGCCGGCTATCACCCGTTCCAGGATCGTTTGCACATGCCGGCTGGCCGTATATTCAGCCGGGGTGACATCACGCATGCCCCGTACCAGCTCAACGGTCACAACGCCTCCTGTGGTTGATGTTCCACTGGTCACTATTGTAACCGATTACTCAGGCCATGGATTGAAGGCAGGGGGCAATGCACCCTAGCTGACTGCTATCGCTTGATGAGATCGCGTACTGTGCTGAGTAAATTGGTTAAGTTGCCGGTTTTCGGCACGTAGGCATCGAACCCCTGAGCCACAAATTCGCCTGGTGTCTTTTCGGTGCGAGCGGTATGGGCAATGATCGGGCAGGTGATGCCCTGAGCCCGGAGATCGCGCAATACCATCAACCCGTCACGATCGGCCATGCTAATATCGAGTACAATCACATCGGGCTTAAATTCATGAACCTTGGCTAGGGCTTCGGCCCCACTGCCTACCGAGAGCACCTCGTGCCGTCCGACATGCCTGAGGACGCGCTCAAACATTGAACGGGCCGTGTACACATCATCGACGAGTAGGATTTTGGCCATCGTTCGTTGCTCCTTTGCTGACTTGCATCATTGCCAATTTCAGCATCCTGACTGCATTGCATAGTTTGCGCATGCAGCCTAGTGGGCAGTCTTTCATCCTGCGCGTGTACGTGGCAACGAGAAGAAAAAGATGCTCCCTTTGCCCGGTTGACTCTCTAACCACATGCGGCCACCGTGCAGTTCAACTAGCCAGCGACAGATCGAGAGGCCAAGGCCGGTGCCGGCATGCTGGCGCGTATCAGCGTTTTCAATCTGCTCGAACTGTTGGAAGATACGTTCCTGATCTGCCGGAGCAATGCCGATACCGGTATCGCGCACCCACAAGATGACCTGATCGCTATCGGGGCGCGCGCCAATGGCAATTTCACCCATCTGGGTGAATTTGCATGCATTCGAGACCAAATTCAGCAAGATTTGTCTGACCCGTACCTCATCAGCGAGGACGGTGGGTAGTGAATCGTTAAATTCACGTCGGAGTTGGATAGGCCGATCGTTGAGCAAAGCCTGAGCATGGCGCATCGCCTCTTCGAGCAGCGGTGGTAATGCCAGGTTGGTGCGGTTAAGTTCGAGTTTACCAGCTTCGACCTTCGCCAGATCGAGAATATCGTTGATCAAACCAAGCAGATGTTGGCCGCTACGCCGAATCTCAGCAATATCTTGCAACACTTGTTCATCAATGCGCACGTCGCCATACATTTCTGGGTGTTCTAGCATTGCCGTGCTGAAACCGATGATAATGTTGAGCGGCGTGCGCAATTCGTGCGACATTGTTGCCATGAAGTTGGCTTTAGAGCGATACGCCGCCTCAGCGGCAGCGCGCGCCGCTTCCAGTTCGAGTGTAGTGCGGTAAAGCTGTTCGTTAAGCAAATCCCGCTCGAGGAGCGCATGCTCGAGATTAGCCTGAGTTTCACGCAACAACTGCTCGCGTCGTTCCGACTTTTGCGCCGTATCGATTGCCCAACTGATGGTGCCGCGCACTACGTAGGCTGAGGCCCAGCTGAGTGTCGCTGCGCCGAGCAAGAGACCGCTCTGGAATAATAGCTGACCAATTACTTCAAACCAAGTCGGTCGCGGCTGACCAATCCAATCGGCAGCCAGCAAGAGTGCGAGATAGGTGAGAATAGCAGCTTTGGTAGCATGAAATGGCGCGCGGGAAGAAACCATAATGCCGGCGGCAATGACACCCAACACGGACAGATAGATGAACATGTTGTTGATGAAGCCGAAGGCAGCACAGCTCAGCACTGGCAAGACAGTGAGCGCTGCCACAATTATCACGCTGGCCGTGCGCAGATCTCCCTTACGCCGTATGTGATCGCTGATCGCTACTGCGAGCAAGAGGAATAAAATGATGACGTATGGCCAGGGGTTGTTGCTCCACCGATTAAGCAATAAAATACCAATTGCGCCTCCTGAGAGCGTGGCTAGTAACACCAACATCGGTGGCAAAATGTCGGCGACGAGTCCTTCATCAGGTGTTGCGATCGGGGTGCGAGCCGGAATGAGTGAGCGCGCGACCATGTACCAGCTTCCTCCCGGGTAATGTTGCTGATCGTGTTTGAGAGTGTATGGTACCAGAAACCAGCTGGTTGATTCATTGAAGAACGATGAAATCCTCGCGCAAGGTGTTGTCCTCTCACATGCCTGTCGTTGCCGTGTCGAGCACTTTGCGAAACACCTCCATATCGCGGTGCAGATCAGCAAGCCGCTGTTGTACAGCGCCACTTGCCGAGGTCATTGCTACCGCGTCTGCAGTGCGCAGACGTACAATCTCGGCCAGGGTTGTGTCTAGGCTGGCATCGATGTTCGCCAATTGTGCCTGGATCCGATTTAGGTACTGTTTTAGATCGTGAATGTGTTGTTGTTGGGCTAGTAACGCTCGCCGTTGTTCTTCGAGTTGCTGGCGCGTAAATGGATCTACTGTAGCGCTAATCTGCCAATCGAGTTGTTGTAGTTGCTGGGAAAGACGTTGCCAGTTGCTACTAGCCAGAAAGCGTTCGATCACCTGCCCTTTATCAGCCAGAACGTAGGCATCGGCGATCAGATCGCGTGTCTGGTTGACGATGTTCCTCAGGATGTTGGCAAGCGGGCCGCTCGCTTCGCTGGCGGCCCGTTCCACTTTCCGCTGCGATTGCTCGATCTCACTGATAGCAGCTCGTAGTGTTGAACTCGTGATCCGTGGACGCGGCGGTGGTGGAGGCGCTGTCAGCAGAGGGTCCTGGGCAGCCAGCCAGACCACTGTAAGATAGACGGCCAGTCCGAGCGGTAGCCACCAGATCGTAAGGCTTACGCCGCCAAAGATTGCGGCAACCAGCACCAGAATGTTGATTGGTTGCAGGGCGGCAGCGCGCAGCTTGGCCATAGCAGTTTTGCCTTTGATGAATTGTTGCTGACGTTATTATATCACCCAGAGTGAACCAGATTGTAAGCAGTTGGCAACCTTGTCCCCGCAGCCGTATTACAGCATAGGTACAGATTACCAGCGCCGCTAGCAATCGTTAACCCTCTCTGCGCTAGAAGTAACGGCTCAGATTTTCGAAAATCTGGCCAATATCGCCCGAATCGCCTACCACGACAATGGTGCGGGTAAATTCAGCGATGGCATTCAATATGTTGCGATCAGCATCGGCGCCATAAGCAACCGGAAAAATACTGATCCCGCTCTCCTCAAACAGATCGCGGATTTGCTCCAGTGAGCGTTGGCTCTGATTGTCAGCTCCATCTGAAAGCAAGATGATTGCGCGGATCCGCTCTTCGTCCAATGGTGGTAGATTATCCAGCTCCTGTTTACCCAACGCAAGCGCATCAAACAGCGCAGTACGCCTGGCGGCGCGCATCTCTTGTACTGCCTTTTGCAAAGCGATCCGGTTTTCGCTCAGTGGTGCTATCGGTGCGACTAACCGTGCCTGCGAATCGAACGTGATCATCCCCACTCGATCTTCAGGCAGGATCCGCATGAGGAAGGTTTCGATTCCGGCTTTAACCATTGTTAGCTTATCGCCTTCCATCGATCCTGACGTATCGACGATCAGCAAGATGTCAGCTCGTTTGCGGTTGAGTGCCCAAGAGTTTTTAACGGCGACGATAACCTCTGCCGATGGTACTTCCAACACCGTTTGTACTCCTTGCGGATCAGCGCCGAAAGCCTGGCTAATTGGATCCGTGAGGGGAACGTTGGGGTTGGCAGGACGAAAGCCGAACGACATCGCCGAACGCTGACTCTCTTCTGTCAATAGAAACTCGTAGAACCGCTCAGCAGCCTCTCGTTCGTCAGCAGTGGTGCTAGCCAGGATGATGAACGGGTTGTCGTGCCAGAAAGTCCCTTCTGCTGGGTAAATGGCTACCAGCGGGGTGGCTGGAGGGTTGACTTTGTTGAAGTCGATGAGCGTGATCTCTTCCATAGGGAAGGCTGAGATGTAGCTCATCCCGAACTTCTTCATGTTCTCGCTAAAGACCAGCGTGTTGTAGCCGTAATGTTTAATGCTGCGTCCCAGCTCACGAATGAAGCGGGTCGCCTGCTCGCTCTGCACATCAGCTACTGTTAATCCTTCGCGTTTGCCGGTAGCAGCGTAAAATTCGGCGATCAGGGTGCTGAGTGCCGTCGTGCTGATCTCGGGATCGGTATGGCCCCATGAGAAGCGTCCCCATTCCGGATGACCAAAGCGTCCCCATCCTTCCGGATCATTCGTTAGCTCGAGGATGTCTTTCCAGCCGATCGGCCGGTTCGGCCATCCCATGGCCTCTGCCATTGGCTTCCACATCGCGATCACAACCGGTGTCAGGACTAGCGGGTTATTCGATACGGCCACATTCTGATTACCGGTCTCTTGCTTGAGCACTTCAAGCCACGTGCTTGCCGACGGACTCCAGACCGTCACTTGCAATTTCCCATTCTTGATATCGGTGCGAGCAGCGCCTGACGATATGTTGATCCCCTCGACGCGCACCGGGCGGTTATTCACAGTGATCCGCTGATCGTTGAAACGGGCGATCTGAGCGGTCAGCCATCCATCTTTCTCGGGGCTATAGGCGATACTGATTGTCAGGGCGTTGCTGTTGTCTCCGATCAAAGGCAAACTCACATCGCTGCAGGCACTGAGTAACGTCATCAGCAGAATGAGCAGCGTATACCGTTTGAATAGTCGAATGCGCATTGCTAATTCCTTTCAGCAATGAATGCTCAGACGAATGCCACGAACTGCTATCTCCCGGTTGCACTACGCCACGTGTTGAGCAGTTCGGCCACTACCTCAGGCGAGGGTTGGGCGATTTGTGCCGCCAGGTCGAGTCGCAGACCGTAATCGGCGTAACGGCCAAAGAGCGATCCTGAATCGTCGAGATCAATAGTTACTTGGGGGTTGGCCGGACGAAATCCATATTCGCGCATCGCAATCGTCTGTTCGGCAGGACTGAGCAAAAATTCGCCCAACAACCGGGCTGCATCACGTTCGGCACTACCGACCCACGGTGCAGTGAGAATCGTGTAGGGATGGTCACTAAAAATCGTTGCCTCAGGGTAGTGAATACTAATACTTAACTGCCGCCCCTCTCCCTGCCGTAAGGCGCGCAAGGCGAGGTTTTCGTAGGTAGTGATAATGTTATACACACCTGGCCGGATGATAAAGTCGGTCGTGAGCTTACCCGTGCTTGGTGGCCAATCGGCGACGCGACGGTTGAGTTCGGCTAGCCAATCTCGTAATTTGGGATCACGCGCTTGATCCAACGTCAGGCTCGTGCTCTGATGGTAACGGGCCGCTAGTACTACCAATGTCTGCAAGCCGCCGTTACTTTGCTCTGGTGATGAAATACCAATCTTGACCCGGACTCTATTGTCAAACAGAGCCTGCCATGGGTCCTGAATGTCAGTGGTAGCGGGCGGCTTGCTGAGCAAAGCCACCAGTGGTGTGAACACCAGCGGTTGAACTGTTGAGCCCACAATAGTTGGTTGCAATCGTTGGAGTTCTGCTAATTGTATACTGCTGGCCGGACTGATCGCTGTAGGCTGATAGCCATCATTTTGGATGGCACTGATCAGCTCACGCGAGCCAGTAGCACGCAAGGTTACCTTAATCGCACGGCCATTAACAGTCGGATTAGAACGGGCAAAGCGTTCTAATGCGCTGCGTATCCACTCTTCTTTCTCTGAGCTTACGGCAAGCTGAACCTGGATCGGCGGTGCCGCAGTGGGTAAGGGCCACGGTGCCCATCCAATCGGCCCGACAATAACGGTTGCTATGGTCACCAAGATGGTCGCAATGATATAGCCGCTGGCAATGATGCGTGAGAACCTCAGCATGCGGGTGTCTTTCGGTCTGATACGGCCTGCATGTTAATATAGTAGCACGTCGCTAGGGCTGGTGTAGACTTGAAAGAGCTCTCTGCTAGAGATACGTGTGGGTTTACCGAATCGTTGCAACCACTCAGAATGACCCTAAATGGATGATATGTCGTGTGTTATAGCGTGTAACCCCACGCCGATATAGGTGTGTAAACTGCGTGTAGGGTGCAGAAGCGCAGGGCGGTTCATCTTCGTTCATAGCTCTGCTTTTCCCTATCTAGCGGACGCAGCGCGTGACAGCTTTCACTCATCGGAGAGTTATCAATAGGCGGAAGGATGGGGGTGCAGTCACGTCTATGTGATGTACCGGCGACAGGCTACAATAGCGAAGTGCAACTGGTTGCTGGTTAGGGGTAGCGTTGGTTGCCTCTTGCTCTCAGCTTGGTGCGGGTGCCGAGTACGAGTTATGGATCTTCTCAGCTCTGGCCTTGGTTGTGGGAGTGGTGATAATGAATCCCACGCACTGTGCTCGATGCGCGACTAACATACAAGAATCAACAGAGAATATCAGCCCAACTACCTCCGTTATGCCATGACAGAGCGGTTTGACCATTGTGTGTCAGTCCTGGCTATAAAAATCATCGTCTGTACCCCGAGACAAGCAGGTTGCCCTAGCGCCAATTACGATATCGTATGACATCATCGACCGTAACGGAGACCAGATGCGATTACTCTTCATCACAGGCGAATATCCTCCTCAACCTGGTGGCGTCGGCGACTATACCCAACGGCTGGCGCAGACGCTGACGAGATCTGGATACGAAGTGCTGGTCTTGACAGCAGTGCTAGGCAGGTGGCAACTGTGGCGGGCAACAGTTGCTGGTGATGAGGCATTAGTAGCACCTGATGGACGGGCCAGCTGGGGTGTTTCGGCCTCATTGCGGCTGGCTAAACTGGTACGCCAACTCCGGCCTGATTGGTGTCACATTCAATACCAGACCGGTGCGTATGGGATGCGAATTGGTATTAATCTGCTACCTCTCTTACTAAAACAAGTAAATATTGCTGTTGCCATTACCTATCACGATCTTCTGCCACCCTACCTGTTTCCTAAGGCGGGGCCGCTGCGCAATTGGATGACCCTCTTGCCAGCCCGGACAGCTAGCGCGATTGTTACTACTAATCCCGAAGACGAAGCTGTTTTACGTGCCGCTGGCCTTCAACCGCACTTTATTCCCATCGGCGCCAATATCGAGCCTGCACTACCACCAGATTACCATTGCGCCCGCTGGCGCGCGCAACTCGGCGTTGCTCCTGATGAAGCGTTGATCGGGTATTTTGGTCTGCTTTCACCCGGAAAAGGGGTTGATCTCCTGCTCGATCTGATCGCAACCCATCCCCGCTGGCGACTTCTCATCATTGGCGGTGCTGCCACTGCGCCAACTGACCGCGCCTACGCTGCTACGGTACAACAGCGGATCGCGGCCAGTCTGCGCGATCGGGTGATTGTCACCGGCTACGTTACGCCTGATCAGGTTTCAGCTCATCTGAGCGCATGTGATATTGTAGTGTTACCATTCCGCGATGGTGCCTCACTACGGCGTGGCAGCTTGCTGGCTGCGCTGGCCCACGGCTGCGCAGTGATCACGACGCCACCGCCCTCAGCTGCCACAGCCGCCATCCTCGCCGGTGCTGTGCAATTTGTTGCTGCTCAGCCAGAGCCCCTGGCTTCAGCCATCGCGTCCTTGCTCGCTAGCTCGACAGCACGCACCCGCCTCTCTGACGCTGCCCGCACTGTGGCCCGCCGATTTAACTGGAATACTATTGCGAATGCGCACCGAAATATGTATCGGAAGCCATAGGATGGGAGCAATCGTTGGAAGTAGCTGCCTGAATTTGGCTGCCACTTGAACCCTGATCTGCTACTGTCCGTTCTCAGTGCTACGCTCGCTGCCACTCAGTCTTGATGCCGATTAGTCTGAAACCGTTTCCACACGGCAGCTCTTAGATCCCGCTCAACGTCAATAATGTCGGTCAGCGCAATGTCCAGACTGACGATCGTCTGCGCCACATTCGGACTGACTCCAATTAGGACTAAGCGCGCTCCTAGCAGGCGTGTGCTTTGAGCCAGCGCAATCAAACTTTCTGCTGCCGCCTGATCGAGGTATGGTACGCCGGTAACATCAACCAGTAACAGTCGCGCTCGACTCTGCTCAATGGCTTGTAACGCTCGTTGCTGCACCAACGCCAGTCGGTTACTATCTAGCACGCCGATCAACGGTATGACCAGCATATCTTCGTGGACGGATAGAATCGGCACACTCAACTCTTGAATCTCACGACGCTGGCGTTCGTTGTCCGCTAGTGCCGCCTGCAACGCTGCCTGCCGCTGTTCACTTTCGGCCAGCGCCGCCTGCAACGCTGCTGTACGTTCGGCAATGTGCGTCTCAAGCTCCTGGTTGATCTGGCGCAACTGTCGGCTCAGCTCTTCGGCTCTGTCTTGGGCCGCTGTTGCCATCGCAATTGCCCGCTGCATACTCCGGGTGCCGATTCCAGCAATGATGCTACAAACCACGATGAGCAGTACTCCTACAGCTACAACTTCGCTCGGTCCGGGTGAGTCCTGCACCTGCAAGTCTAGCATCAGCCATTGCCCAATTGCTCCCGTAATGCTCACCAACGCGGCCAGGACTACGTGATGGACACGCCCGATCGCTGCTGCCGTCACCACTGCAACTACAGCAAAGATTGGCACCAGACCGATCTGGCCGGTGCCAAAGGGGATTAGGGCAAAACTTCCGACCAAAACGATAATGAGGCTGATCGTCGCCTGATTGACCAGACCGAAACGCGCTATGACGAGAATCGCAATCAGCAATACCATCCCGATCAGCGCAGAGATCAGTTGTGGTATCGGATCAGGTTGAATGAGAACGAGAGGAATCGAGAGTATGGTCATCAACAACAGTGTGATGCCGATCACCATCAAATTACGACCACGTCGCTGGAGTTCACGATCGGGGTGAGGTATCGCGGTCAACCAATGCCACAGCGAGATATGCATCGCAGTGTTCCTTTGACCGAGTAGAGGTGTGCGGGTATTGCTCCATCTGTATTGTAGCACGGCAATACTGTAGAAGGGTTTTCTGAGAGGTCTCTAGACGATCAGAGGGATCTTAACGTCAGGAAGAGGGTCATGCGTCGCTATTGACCATCGAGGTATCTGCCCAGAGGCACGGACGGTGTAGCAAACCAGCAATCAAATGCCCGGCGTAGCCAATATTAGCCGGCCAAAAATGGCCTGATTACCGCCAGGATCTCTTCTGGGCGCTGTTCAGGAAACCAATGCGGGTTATCAGTGAGGTATATCTGACAATCTGGTCGTTGCTGCAACATCTGCTCAAAACCGGCAGTAGAGGCGATCCGATCGAGCGGACAACGTATAAACAGCACGGGAAAGCGAATATCGGTGAATGGTGGTTGCTGACCGTAACCGGCCAGGCGTAACGGGAACTGTGCTAGCGTCAATGGCCAATCCCAGTAATGAAAGCTGTCAAACGCCGCATCGATCACATCCGGTGCACGATAGCCGCCAAGGACGAGCGACGCCGCGGTTACATAGCGTGCCAATGGCAGATAATATGGGAGGCCAAACACGACACTGTATAACCAGGCTAGTGCGCGTAGTCCGTGTTCTCCCCAATCGTAGCGAAACGATGAACCCACCGAGAGCGCAACCATACGTTCGATGGGAAGATCAGGACGCTGACGGACGAGATCCCAGGTCAACGTTGCTCCCCAATTGTGGGCAATAATGACTACTTTGCCAGTTGGACTGGCTGCAATTACAATATCAATCAGGGCAGCCACTTCACGGGCCAGTCGTCGACGCCGTAGATCAGATAATGACGGCCAGTTTGGGTTAGTACGTCGATTGGGTAGCGCGATTGCGTAGATATTCCGTCCGCGCAGCCAGGCTTGCTCACGTTCTCTCGGTGTGACGTAGGCATCAAAGATGTGTTCCGAGTCAGGAAAACCGTGGAGCAACAATAATGGACTGCGTCGGTTTTCAGGCAGCACCTCGATTCGCCGCAACTGACACAACAAGCGACGAGTGGGCGGCTGTCGCAGCGCAATCCAGAAAGTAGGAAATGGCCGCTTTCGCATAATCAATCGGCTCCAGCTGTAGCGCGACGCAACGGCTGACCCCACCAGAGAGCAGCGCTCAGCGGAATGAGGCTCAGTATTGCGCCTATTAAACATAACAAGAGATAGCCCAATCCCGCCAGAATGAAGCCGCTGCTAAGACTGCCGCAAGCTGAACCAAGATTGACGAGCAGATCACTTGCTCCCTGTACCGAACCGCGCTCGGCGGGAGTGATAGCATCGGCCAGCAATGACGATCCAGCGATGTAGCAGAAATTCCATCCGAGTCCTACTAGGAATAACCCCAGTGCCAGCCATGGCGTTAGCAACGATGCCGGGGCAATCAGGGCCCCGGCAATCAGCATTAACGCTCCCAAGATAATCGTCAATGAGTGGCCTAGGCGATCGGCAATTCGTCCGGTGAACATTGACAACCCAAACATACCGAACGTATGCGCACCAATTACCAGAGAAATGCTATCGAGGCCATGGGCATGGTGACTCATATGTAATGACGTGACGCTCATCACCAACACCATAACCACCTGCCCCAGCACCATACTCACTAGACCAAGCCGTACCAACGGCTCTTGCCAGATCGTGCGCAAGGCCCGCGCTGGTACTGCTGGGACGAACGTCGCCGTAGTGACAGCAGCCTGTACCACTAGTACGCGCGGATCAGGGCGTAAAAAGATCGCCAACCCTAGTGCTGCCGTGGCAAAGAGCAGTGCACCGCCGAACATTGGTCCGGTTAGTTCGGGGAAGGCCCAGGCTGCTGCAATCTGGCCTAGCGGCCCAACCAGCAGTGGTCCTCCAACGGCACCTATCGTGCCGGCAAAGACGACCATGCTAATGGCGCTGGCACGCCGATCTGGTGCCACCACGTCCGCCGCCGCATAACGGCTCTGATCAGTAATGCCGCGGGCAATACCAACCAGGAATAATCCACAGAGAAAGAGGAGAAACGAGTGGTTGAGCACCGCGAGACCGTCGATCAGCATCCCACCGCACCCTGTCAGCATCCCGATAATCAGACCCGATCGGCGGCCAAACCGTTGCATTGCCCGTCCTGCCGGATACGCTGATACGGCAGCTCCGGCTAGCATGAGGGTTGATGGCAGGCCGGCCAGGGCATCATTGCCGCTCAATTGCGCGCCAGCAATTGCGTTGACGGCGATATTCGCGATGAAGGCAGCAGAGGCTAAGCTCTGGGTCACAAAGAGAGTCGCGATAATCCGACGTGTGACAACGGCTCGGTCCACAGAGGTTGCTAACACGAACGTTACTCCGTAAATGCTGGAATACTTTGGATAAAAAACTCTGCGCTGGTAACCAATCGTTTCATGCTTGAGCCAGACAGATCGAGTATACCAGATTTTTGTCTTGTCAACTATTGTTTCCCCAGCTCGTCAAATTCATCCATCATAATCTCGGCACCCCGATGCTCCGGTTTATTTGCACTAGCTCTGCGGGCCTGCTCTTGTGACCATATCATTTCATCGCGCCTCTTCGACGAGATTAAGCACCAGGATCGTGCTGGAGCGCCTGAGAGTTCTATGGTATGATCGAGGTATACCGTCATCACGTGTCATATTGTTATCTCGTGTTTAGCCGCTGGCAAAATACACAAGCCAGAGGATGGCTATTTATTAGCAAGAAACGATCGCGTTTCTATCTAGAAACGATGGTGTTGTACCGTCTTATCTTATCGTCACGGAGCTCGTTGCGTTTGTCATGACACCGCTCGCCAGCTTGGGGTACATCTCTGGCTATACAGTGACTGTGATTGTCATGCACAAGCTATCATTACTCCTATGCGCCTCTTTCGTCGCTTTCAGCTGCTAATCGCCCGTTTGTCTGCCACTCGCGTTGGTACCTGGTTCGTGCGCACGTGCTTACAACCACTCGACCGCCTCATTTTGCGGCTCAGTGGTGGGCGGTTCGGCATCGTCTCACTCGTCTATCCCACCCTAATATTGATCACTACTGGTGCGCGTAGTGGGAAACAACACCAGACGCCGCTTCTGTTTCTGCCTGATGGCAATCGAATCGTGCTTGTGGCTTCGAATTTCGGTCGATCTCGACTGCCCGGTTGGTACTACAATCTCCGTGCCCGTCCGCAGTCTCAAGTCAACATCTACGGCCATACCTTCGCCTGCCGGGCACGCGAGGTGACCGGTATCGAGTATCTGGAATTATGGGAACGAGTAGTACGTTACTACCCCGGTTTTGCGGTGTACGCGCAACGGTCTGGGTACGCCACGCCAATTATCGTGCTCGACCTCAATATACCCACCTGATGACCAGTGGTGTGATCAGACCTTCGATCAATGCCGCAATCAGCACTAATGGCGCGATGAGCAGCAACCAGACCTTGACTGCCTGAGCGCTTGACCAGAGTATATTTTCGCCCACGGTACCTTCTGCTGGTGCCGTCAACACTGCTGCACCCATGCGTAGACCGATTGCCGCGCTGAGCATAAAGGTCGGTAGCTCGATGATGCCATGCGGCAGCAGATAGGCAATCATGAAGGCAAAGGGATCATCGAGCCCTACCCCGCCTCGTTCAACCAGCCGGCCACAGACGTAGCCAATCTGCGCAAAGACAGTGGCCGGTACCAAAAAGGGGAAGACACCTAAACTCATTGGGGCAAGCAAGTTCGACAGGATCGATACCCGCAAGTTGTTGAGGAAGACAAACAACACCAGCCATAGCGAAGGAGGCGGGCCAAACGCAATCTGGTCCAGGACCTGCTCCACTACTGGAAACACAAATACTTGCGCCTGACCCCAACCAAAACTGAAGCCAGCGATCGCTGCTAGCAGGCTGATCGCCAGCGGTAGCCTCAATTCGCGCAGTAAAGCCGGTAGTTCACGGCGGTAGAAGCGGCTTGGTGAAAAGGGTAATCCGGCATAGGCGTAAAGCGGTGTATCTGCGGGATGATACTCATTGAAGTAACGTCGGAAGACTGACCAAAGCTGGCGTAGCCCAGTCGCTTCGTGGCTGCGCGAGAAGATCGCAGCGCGCCGAAAGGTTTGCAGACCGCTGCGCAGAAATGCTAGCCCAATCACGAAGATCGTCAGTATTGCCAGCCAGATCACATCAAACCGGCGGGCAATAAAGTACGGTGCTTGTATTTGCAAGAGTGCCGTTGTTGGCAACAGAATGCCTGACGCTAGCAATGTCGCTTCGCGCACACTGCTAGCATGGATCGACAGACTAACCGAACCAGTCACCAGCACCAAAGCTACGACCGTTGTGAGTAGCCCCATCTGCACCAGCAGGGCGGGCGACATACCATTGGCGTATAATGCAGGAAGCGTTAGTGCTACGAGGCCGTAGAAGAGATATTGCGTTATCAATGCAGTCACGAGCGGGATGATGAGTGTACCGATCAGTTTACCGAGAAAGAGCTGACGATCGGATGCTGGTAACGCACAAAGCGACTCAAGCGTGTTGCGTTCCCGTTCACCGACAAACGACTCTAGCGCCGCGACCAGGGCAAAGCTGATGGGTACAAACCCGGCCAGCACGCCGCCAAATGGAACAAGCGGCGCTAACGTCAGCGGCTCGTCGAGACGGGGCACAATCGTGTGTATGCCAGCAACGAGACCGGTCGGCAACAGGAGTGCCAGAAAAATCAACAGCATTACAGAACGTATGTCGCGCGTGATCTCAAGCATCTCGCGACGAGCAATTATCCATATCGGGCTACCGCTAAACCAAGTAATCTGGCGGTGCGGTCGGATCCAGTGCCAGAACGCGGGTCGGCGCAGTTGTTCGCGAGCTAATAGCTCTTCACGACTAAACGAACGCATCCCGCTCTGCACGAGCACAACTACCAACGCGATCAACCCTACCCATACGGCCACTACCAGATGCCAGCTTTCGTTGATGATCAGGAATGCGATTAGCTGTACGATCAATACCAGTGGCACTAGAATTAAGCTAGAGAGCAGGCTCGCCGCGCGCACTGTCATCACATGGGCTGAAATAATGACAGCACCGCTCACCATCACCAGAGCCATCGTGATCACCAGGGCCAGCAACAACATGATGCGCCACGGTTGAAACGCGACCAGCGCCAAATCAGTCGCCGTAAGCCAGAGGATCGTACTAAAACCTAGTTGGCTGAGCAACGATCCTATTAGCGGCAACGCCAACGCTGCTGTCAGCTTCGCTAGGTACAGGTGGCGATCGCTCAATGGCATCGCCAGTAATGCTTCGAGCGTTTGTCGTTCACGTTCTCCCGCAAATGATTCCAGGGCCAGAATCAGCGAAAAGCCAGCCGGCAAAAAACCAACCAGCAGTACAGCAAACGGCACAATCTGGGATGCCAGCTCGACCTGCTCAGTAAACCTGATGAACACCACAACGGCCGCAGCCACTAGGAGTGGTACCACCAGCGACAGCAGCAGAATCGGAATCAGCAGTCGCCAATCGGTTAGAGTGTCGCGCAATTCCCGCCGGGTAATAAGCCACCATTCTGGCAAAGGCCGGGTACGACTGGTCATCGCCGTGAACCGAAAGAGCAAAAATCGTTTCATCAACGTCACCCTGTGAGAGATGGCATGTGAGTTTCATCTTCAGCAACAATCCGTAAATACAGATCCTCAAGCCGACGCGGCTGTTCAGCCAAGCTGAGCACAGCAATTCCGGCCGTCGTCAAGCGCTGCAAAATGGCGGGGTTCAGCAGATGAGGTTCATCAGTTTGCCATACTAGTCGATCATGACCGCATGGCTGCATCGCAATCAGATCACGCGTAACCGCTTGTGCTCGCTCACGATCGGTTGCATGCACGAGCACTAGTTCGAACGTCGGTTCGCCGAGCAACTGCCGACTCAGTTCGGCAAAGGTACCCACGGCGATGATCTGGCCACCGCGAATGATGGCAATCCGATCGGCCAGCTCCTCCGCTTCACTCAGGTTGTGCGTCGTCAGGAGAATACTGCGCTGTGCGCTGCGCAATTCACCAATTGCATCACGTACCGTGCGTGCGCTCTGCGGATCCATTGCTGTCGTCGGCTCATCGAGAAACAGTACTGGCGGATCGTGGATCATAGCCCGAATGAGTGCCATCTTTTGGCGCATCCCTTTCGAGAAGCTCTCCAACTGACGGTCACGTACCTCCCACAATCCAAACTGGCGCAAGAGCATCTCGCTACGCTGGCGACAGCGCTCAGCTTCAACCCCCAGCAACGCACCGAAAAACGCCAGATATTCAAGCGCTGCCATTCGTCCGTATAAACCGGGGTATTCGGTCAACAATCCCACCATCCCGCGAACTCGGGGCGCATCACGCGTGACATCGTAGCCGCAGATCCGTGCGTACCCACTGCTAGGCGGTAAGATGGCTGCTAGCATGCGCACGGTTGTGGTTTTCCCCGCACCATTTGGTCCCAGTAGTGCTACCAGTTCACCCGGCTGCACAGTGAGATTAAGGTTGCGTACCGCAATAAAATCGCCGAATTGCTTACCAAGCTGAACTGCTTCGATCATATCTGCTCGCTTAGTGGAAGAAAGATGTTGGCCCTCCTGGGGTCCTTTGGTATTGTATACCGGATTTATTACCATTTGCTATCGTGTCCTCCCCATGGAACGGGTCATTTTAGGTATACTTCAGGATAGAACCACTTCGTATAGCCTGTTTCTATTGGAGCATCCTATGCATGAACCGCCACCTAGTAACGGCCCAGATATGAGCAATCAGCTCACATACTGGAGTATTGTTGGTATCTCGGCGCTGCTCTGTTTTGCCTGGCTGTTGACCGGTAGTCTGATGCTGACGCTCATCATTATCGTGCTAGGCTTACTCCATCTGGCGCAGTTCTTTCCAGCTGCTGAGGCGATTGTTCGCGCAGACCCCATCTTGCTCGGTCTGCGACGGTTCTCGCTCGCGTTGGTACTGATTATTACGGTCATTGCCGTCACCATCCGGTTTATCCGGTTGTGAAATTTAGACATTTTGTACAAATCATGGGCCGTTTTAGTTGTTGAAATGATCTAAATCCTCTGCTATGATGCGAGCAGACAGCCATCCCGACCTGGTGCATGGCAACCGTTAGCTCAGTGGGGAGTTGACGGTAGTTGCAGAGCAGCAGCGCGGAGGAGATGATGGAAATCCAAGGCATATTGACTGGCCTGATCGGGTGGGCGGCAACGGCAATACTGGCGCTCGGCACACAACGGCTCTCGTCAATTGAGCAACGAGCAGTCATCGTGTGCAGTTGGATGCTGTGGATGATTCCTGGTTTTGGTGCCTTTGTGCGTAGCGGGGCGATCACAATCGACGCAGCAGTGCTGTATATCGGGGTTTCCACCGTCTTGCTGGCCGCACTGTTGCTGATCGGCATGCGTGGACGCAAGCGAGCGCGATGACGCAGCACGCTCTGTCGTTATTGGCGGTCCAAAAATGATAACGGGCACGGCAGCGCCGTGCCCATTATATTCCGTTACGGTGCAGATTGCAGCTTTACCACATTCCCATGCCCGACTAGGCGTCGTAGTATAGCATAAACTCGTATGGATGCGGACGTAGTGCCAACCCAACGGCCTCTTTGCGCTTGGCTTCAATGTACGTTTCAAGCAGGTCGGTGGTAAAGACGCCGCCCTTCAGCAAGAATTCGTGATCCTGCTCGAGTGCGTCAAGGGCTTCGGTGAGCGAGCCAGGTGTACCCCGGATGTTAGCCTTCTCTTCTGGCGAGAGCTCGTAAATGTCCACATCTAGTGGTGGTGGCGGCTCGATTTTGTTCTGGATACCATCGAGACCGGCCATCATCATGGCGGCGAAGGCCAGGTAGGGGTTGCACATCGCATCGGGTGCCCGGAATTCGATCCGGCGTGCCTTCGGCGATGAGCTGTAGGTCGGAATACGGATTGCCGCCGAGCGGTTGCGCATTGAGTAGACCAGGTTGATCGGAGCCTCGAAGCCAGGTACAAGCCGCCGGTAACTATTTGTGGTTGGCGCACAAATTGCTAACAACGCTGGTGCATGCTTGAGAATGCCGCCGATATAGTATTGCGCTGTCTTCGAGAGCAGCGCGTACTGCGTCTCGTCGAAGAAGAGCGGTTCGCCATCCTTCCACAGACTCTGGTGGGTATGCATGCCCGATCCATTATCGCCGAAGATCGGCTTGGGCATAAAGGTTGCACTATAACCATGCGCGCGTGCCACATTGCGCACAATATACTTGTACTTCTGCACTTTGTCGGCCATATTTACGAGTGAGTCGAAACGCATGTCGATCTCGCATTGGCCGGCTGTTGCCACTTCGTGGTGATGCAATTCGATCTCGATCCCGATCTCCATCATCTTCAGGATCATCTCCGAGCGGATGTCCTGCAAGGTGTCAGTTGGCGGCACTGGGAAGTAACCCTCCTTATGGCGGATGCGATAACCTTTGTTACCGCCCGGCACTTCAGCACCAGTATTCCAAACCGCTTCGGGGCTGTCGATGTAGTAAAAGCCGTGGTTTGCGGCTTGCCCGAAACGCACATCGCTGAAGAGGAAGAACTCGGCCTCAGGACCAAAATAGGCCGTATCAGCGATGCCGGTCGTCTTCAAATAAGCTTCGGCCTTCTTGGCGACTGTGCGCGGATCGCGCGTATAGGGCTGGCGCGTGATCGGATCGATGATATCGCAGATCAAGACGAGCGTTGGCACCTTGAGCATCGGATCGATAAAAGCGGTTGTAGGGTCAGGCAACATCAACATATCGCTTTCGTGGATGGCCTGAAAGCCCTTGATCGACGATCCGTCGAAGCCTAGCCCTTCCCGGATCATATCCTCTGTCAGTCGTGAGGCTGGTAATGAATAGTGTTGCCACCCGCCTAAAAGATCGGTAAAGCGCGTATCAACAATTTGAATTCCTTTGGTTCTGATCAGATCGATCACATCTTTCGCTGTCATCGCCATGAGAAGCTGCTCCTTATAGCTACATTAGAACGAGCACGGTCCGCTAGAACGAACATGGTTCCGAAACAAATTGCGACGCCGCGGTATAATGCTGACCAGCGGCGTCGTATACTTCCTGTCAACCTTGTCCACCACGGTGAGGTGCATGGTGTGATCACCTCGATCACATACCAGAGAGGTTTGATTGCCACGCGACATTGCGTCGCCCTATCCGAGCCCTGGCCATCGGATCACTTCATGGTCGATTACCATGCCTGCGCAGGCGATGGGTAACATGTGCACCTGTATGTAGTGTAATAATCGGTTGACCATCTGGCTATATTGAGAGGGTACAATCCTGAATCAGCTCAGATTGGATGCTTTGTCTAAACGCGCAGCGTGGATACGTCATTTTACAAAGCGACGCGACGAGAGTACAATGGCAAGTCGATCCACGCTGCCACGCTGCAGCAATTGTTGCAAGCAACTTTGTTGAAAGGAACAAAGCGCTGTGAGTAAGAAAATCCGCGTTGCAATTATTGGCGTTGGCAATTGCGCCTCTTCGTTGGTACAGGGGGTTCACTATTACCGTAATGCCCGCGATGGCGATGACATCCCCGGATTGATGCACGTCAATCTCGGTGGTTACCACATCGGCGATATCGAATTCTCAGCAGCGTTCGACATTGCGGACACGAAGGTCGACCGCGATCTGGCGGAAGCGATCTTCGCCGAACCAAACAATACCTACCGCTTTGCCGATGTTCCCAAATTGGGTGTGCCCGTTTCGCGTGGGATGACGCACGACGGGATCGGCAAATATCTCAGCACCGTGATTCGCAAGTCCAAGCGCGATACCGATGACATTGTGCGCATTTTGCGCGAGACAGAGACCGACGTTGTGGTGAATTTCCTCCCGGTCGGCAGTGAGATGGCCACTAAGTGGTACGTCGAGCAGGTGCTCGATGCCGGTTGTGCGTTTATCAACTGTATTCCAGTCTTTATCGCTAGCCAAGAGTACTGGCGCCGCCGCTTTGAAGAGAAGGGCTTGCCGATCATCGGTGACGATATCAAGAGCCAGGTTGGCGCAACTATTACTCATCGCGTGCTGACGACCCTTTTCAAAGAACGTGGTGTGCGCCTCGACCGCACGTACCAGTTGAATTTCGGCGGAAATACCGACTTCCTCAACATGCTCGAGCGCGAACGGCTCGAAAGCAAGAAGATCAGCAAGACCAATGCAGTTACGTCGCAGCTTGGCTACGAGCTGCCTGCCGAGAATGTGCACGTTGGTCCAAGCGATTATGTGCCGTGGCTGGGCGACCGTAAGTGGTGCTATATCCGTATGGAAGGTACCACCTTTGGTGATGTGCCGCTAAACCTCGAATTGAAGCTAGAGGTGTGGGATTCCCCTAATTCCGCTGGTGTGGTGATCGATGCGATTCGCTGTGCCAAACTGGCGCTCGATCGGGGTATTGGTGGTGCACTGTACGGGCCAAGCAGCTACTTCATGAAGACGCCGCCGCGCCAGTTTACTGACTATGAAGCGCGCGATCTCACCGAGCGCTTCATCCGCGGCGAGATTGGAGCGAAGTGAAACAATGGCGCAAAGATGCGACAACGCGAAGAGGGGCGCGCAGAGATAGGGTAACTCTCTACCAGCAAAGCCGCTCTAGCTTCACGTTAGCGCGTCTTTGCGTCGCTTTTCACCAGACAGGACGGGCATGAAACTGATTGTACAGATTCCAGCCCTTAACGAACGTGATACGATTGGCGATGTTATTCGCGCTGTGCCTCGTTGCATCCCAGGCATAGATCAGGTTGAAGTGTTGATTATTGATGATGGCTGTACCGACGATACCGTTGCCGTTGCTCTGGCAGCCGGCGCTGATCATGTCGTGCGCCATACTGCCAACAAAGGCTTGGCTACTGCCTATCAGACCGGCATCGATACTGCCCTACGTCTTGGTGCCGATATTATTGTCAATACTGATGCCGATAATCAGTACCCTGGCCACGAGATTCCCAATCTGATCAGGCCGATTCTGGCCGGCAAGGCTGACATCGTTATTGGCGATCGCCAGGTTCATCAGATCGAACACTTTTCACCACTTAAAAAGGCATTGCAGCACGTTGGTAGCGCCGTCGTGCGCTGGGCATCGGAAACCAATATTCCTGATACCGTCTCTGGATTTCGCGCTCTCTCGCGTGAAGCTGCTTTGCGCACGTTTGTTACCTCAGATTTTTCCTATACGGTCGAGAATCTGATCCAGGCCGGCAAACGGCGATTGACGATTGTCGCCGTGCCAATCACAACAAATCCAGTGCAGCGTCCGTCACGTCTTCATCGCGGGAACTGGAACTTCATTAAACGCCAGGCAGCGATTATTGCCCGCACGTACACTACCTACGAACCGCTAAAGGTTTTTAGCTATATTGCCCTCTTTTTCGCTATCCCAGGTTTTGTCCTCCTTACCTGGGCAGCCATCGTGTTTATCGGTCGCCGTCTGAGTCTCCTCTCGGCAACAAACGATCAGTCACTGCTGGTCGGAAGTGTGCTGGTTTTGATGGCGCTGATCATCTTTTTGATTGGGCTACTGGCTGATCGGGTGGGCGGGGTGCGCCGCCTGCAAGAAGAGATTCTCTACCGTACCCGAGTCAATCTGGTTGAGCAAGAGGCTTGGCGTCGCACGGTTAGCGAACGTCTTGACCGTATCGAACGGGCGCTGGGAGTGGCAGTAGACGAGGAGCCAGAGTCTTAACACACTTCCAAATCCGGGAATTCTGATCACGGGCGGCCAGATGGGGCTATCTGTCAGGCCGCCGCTATTGTCGAACACACCATTGCACCGCTGCCCAAATTCTTGCCGCTCCAACCGTTTGACCCACAACGCCGCCACCACCTCCCACCAACCAGTGAAGATGTGCTACCATATTACGCATCCCACTTATGGTACGGAGCAGTCTATGATGCACAATCTTCGTCAGCAATGGGCCAGTAGCGTGGTTTACAACGCCTGGCTTACGATCCCCAGTCCCTGGAGCGCTGAAGTTCTGGCAACGGCAGGTTTTCCTTCACCCACTATCGACTTACAACACGGCCTAATCGATGATCCAACCGCACTACATATCTTGCATGCTATCGATCAGCAGCGGTGTCCGGTGCTAGTCAGGCTGGCCTGGAACGAACCAGCTGCGATCATGCGCGCCCTCGATCGCGGCGCTGCCGGCATTATTGCGCCGCTCATCAATAGCCCGGCTGATGCCCGTGCCCTAGTGGCCGCCTGTCGGTTTCCGCCGGAAGGGATGCGCAGTTACGGACCGGTACGGGTTGGCGTGGCCTATGGTGTCGCTGAGCCAGCGGCAGTCGCCCGCCTGCCGGTCGTTATGCCGATGATTGAAACTGCTAGTGCACTGGAACAGGTTGAGGAGATCGCTGCAGTACCTGGTATCGATGGTCTCTACGTAGGGCCAGCAGATCTCAGCCTCAGTTTAGGCCTGTCAGTCCCGGTTGATTTCACCGCACCCGCATTCCAATCCGCTCTTGCGCGAGTCGTTGCTGCCTGTCGCAGCCGTGGGCTGGCAGTTGGTATCTACGCTCGACCTGAGCTTGCTGCCGATCTGGCTGCGCTTGGCTTCAATTTCATCACAATTGCCAATGACACCGATCTACTGATGAATGCGGCCGTAGCTGCGCTACGCGCTGTGCAGTGAGGCAATGGCCCGCTTGCCCCACGCCTCTATCACTCGGAGCCAATCTTGACAGTGTAGCGCTTATGCCATTGAAGACACCAGCTATGGCGAGGGTTTCTGCTAACTGATCTGCCCCTGTTGCCGCGCTTCACCGGCTGGCATGCGTCCGGTATAGCTATGTTCAAGCATCCCCCAATTCCTTTTCCATCACCAGACTTGGCCACCCCAGGCGCGCCTGCCAGCCGTCGAGACGCCAGATTTCGCGATAGCCTAACCGTCGATACAACCGCTGCGCTCCTGTATTGCTCGCCAGCACCTGTACTCGTGCCCGTCGTAGACCGTGCTGACTAATCTGCTTCTCCAAAGCTGCCATTAAGGTTTGACCAGCACCTCGTCCGCGTGCCGCCGATGTTACAACTACGGTGTGGATCAAGGCACTCTGGGGATCAGTGTGACGGTAGACGCCAAATAGCGCGCGGGCGGTTAGCACCATGAGCCTGAGTGTGGGCAGTAGTCCTAGCTCGCGCAACGCTGCCGCAAGTGTCCCTCGCGGGGCCCGTTCAAAAACTGGCTGATCAGGAAATTGCACCATCCCGCTGCCAATCACGCGTCGTTGCAGATCGCAGATCACATAGCGATGGGCTAAAGCAGTTTCACCATTGGCGCGCAAAGTATAGGCTAATAACCGCTCCTGGCCTGCCAATGGGCCACTGAGTGCACCAGGTAACTCTGCGTGGTACAGCTCGACGATTAGCCGGGCCAGATCAGGAATATCGGTAGTAGTTGCTTGGCGAATGATGAATCCCGTCATTACCATGGCCCTCTATAGTCGATAGATAAGATGCACTAGAGCCACAGGTTCGCTCACACTAATATGAGACTCGATCGAACCAGCTCACAGCTGGGGTTTCAGGCGCCGGGTGCCCATGGCGGTAACTGCCGCTCAAGAAAGGCGCGTAAACCGGCCTGCCCTTCGGCACTCGTGCGAGCTGTAGCGATCGCCTCGATCGACAGACGGCGCGCCTCGGCGAACGACTCGGTGCGCACTGCCTGCAGCAACGTCTTACTAGCAGCGATAGCCTCAGGGCCGCCACGCAGAATATCGGCAACCACATTGTCAACAGCTGCGTCAAGCTGGTGATCGGGCACCACCTCATGCACTAGACCTATCGCCAGTGCCTGTGCCGCCTTAATTCGGCGTCCAGTGGCAAACAGGGCCCGTGCATGACCAAAGCCAATCCGGTTGACCACGAAGCGCGCAATCACCGCTGGCAACAAGCCTAACCGCACTTCAGTGAGGCCAAACACTGTCTCTTCAGCAGCAATCACATAATCGGCGCAACACACGAGCCCCACACCGCCACCTAACGCCGCTCCATGCACTCGTGCCACCACCGCCTGCGGTAATGTATCGAGGGCTGTAAACATCGCGTCGAGACGGGTAGCGTCGGCCAGATTTTCTTCACGCGTAAATGTTAGGCTGTCCCGCATCCAGTTGAGATCGGCGCCGGCGCAGAACGATGGCCCTGCACCCTGCAACACCAATACGCGCGCAAGTGGATCAGTTCGGATCTCGTTGCACACTTCAGTGATGGCAGTGATGACCTCTGGATTGAACGCATTATGCACAGCCGGTCGTTGCAAGGTGAGGGTGATAATCGGCCCATTGCGGGTAAGCGAAAGCACTGGCGGCATAGCATCCTCCCACAGCAGAGCATTGGTTAGCCGTGTCGTTATCTACAGCAGGGTTGTAAGCGCTGGCGCGCCAGCGCCTTACACTGTGCCCAGCGAAGGCTCATTCTGCTTCGCTGGATACCGCAATCATACACTCTATGCCATCACTCAAGCGGCAATGCCACTGTCGCTAGTGTCTCATTCAAGATATCGAGAGCCGTGCGTCCGCGAACGCTGGCTGATGGACGCACAAGCAAACGGTGAGCAAGTACCGGCGCTGCCAGCTCTTTATAATCGTCTGGTAACACGTAATCGCGCCCATCCAACGCAGCCCGCGCCTGTCCGGCTCGAAACAACGCCAGTGTTGCGCGTGGACTCATACCTAGCGCCAGATCAGGATGGTTGCGCAGCGCATGCGCTAACTGTACCAGATACTCGCGCAGGGAAGGGGCAACCCGTATTGGGTAGATGCTACGCTGCAACTCTGGCAATTGGCTACCATCAACTACCGCAGCCAGTCGCTCAATTGGATGTTCGGCGGCTAGCTTAGTCAGCATCTGCGCCTCTTCAGCAGGTGTTGGGTATCCGAGTCGGACCTGCACCAGAAACCGGTCAAGTTGCGCTTCCGGTAAGGGAAACGTCCCCTCAAACTCGATCGGATTCTGGGTTGCCAGCACAAGAAATGGTTGTGGCAATCGGTATGTTTCACCATCAACCGTTACCTGACCCTCCCCCATAGCTTCGAGCAGTGCGCTCTGGGTGCGTGGCGTGGCGCGATTAATCTCATCGATTAGCACCACGTGGCTAAACAACGGGCCGGGCTGAAAGACAAACTGCCCGGTTTGCGGTCGATAGATACTGACCCCAATCAGATCGTTGGGCAACAGATCAGGTGTACACTGCACCCGGCGGAAACTCAGACCCAGCGAAATCGCTAGAGCACGCGCCAGCATTGTCTTCCCCACGCCGGGCACGTCTTCGATCAGCACGTGCCCGCCGCACAACAACGCTATCAGCAACAGATCAATCGCCGCAGTCTTGCCAACGATGACCTGTTCGACATTGGCACGCACCTGCTCGGCAAAACTGGCCAGTGCGCGGAGATTGGTTGGCAGAGATGGAGTAGCCACTATATGTCTGTAATCTTCACCGGTGCTGAGGCTACCATGAAGTTGGTCTCTGCAACGGGATTGTACCGATGCTTACTCCTGGTATTATAGCTGAGAATGCGTTGCTCATACCATCGTATCGCTATCACTTGACACCAGGAATCCCACGCTATCCCACACTATCCCACACTATCCCACACGCATGCTCTGAAGATGTCAAGTATTTTTAGGACAAGTGTTCTAAATGAGTCGTTACGAATTCCTCGACTAGTGCTGGCACTGCAACCCTTGAACCTACAAAGCCGGTTACCAGGCTGTTGCGTACAGAGCGAGGGCAAATTGCCTGCTGTAGCCTTCTGTACCGCCGGTAAGTGCTACCACCTGCTATAGAACTCGATATCCGTAATCGCCCTGGATCTGCACAGGGCCGTTCCGGTGCGTAGGATCACGTTGTCGGCTGAGAGCAATCCATCGCATCAGCGTACAGTGAACGATATTTGTCGAGAAGACTTCTGCGCGCGTCGATAGGTGAATAGTTTTTAGATGGACAACTTGGAAACCATTACACCCCTGGCACTCCTACTGTCAACCGCGCCACTAATCCTGCATTCGGTGAACCGGTGACGGTAGCCATTTGGGCTTCCCATCCATCACGGAAAATGCTGTCGCGTTCGATCGCCAGTCGACCAAGGTTACGTAGACTGTTACCATAGCGTGGGTCGGTGTACACCTGTTGGCAGATATCAGCTGGTAACGCTAACTGTGAGGTATGGATCACGTTGCTGCTGCTGGTCGTCAGGTCCAATGCGGGATACACTTCAAAGTGCATATGTGGCCAGCGGCCAGGGTAGCAACCGGGGACAATCGTCTCAAAGACGATAAGACCTTGTTCATCGGCTGCTTGTACGCCGCGTAGGTAATCTTCTCCTTCCACACCCGGACTGTACATCGAATAGCGGCCAGGCGCGTCGCAGTGCCAGAGGTAGATAGTGTAGCCGGGCAAGGGAGCGCAATCGTCGCCAGCTCGCACCAGCTTCAATTCGAGCCGCAGCGGTACGCCAGTCGCAGTGTTACCGGTACCCAGGCTGGTGCGAATGTCAGTGCGCACAACACCAGAACGATTCAGTATATTGAGCTCCGGGCCCTGCGATCCGTTCCCAGGGAAAGGGCCGGCTGTTTCACGCGGAATGGCATCGACGCATTCAGTGCGCGCAATGCTGGTGGGTGCCGGTGGGCTCGGCGGATTGGCTGGTCTAGTGGTGAGGGACGTCTCCGTGACGGGTGCACCACAACTGGTAAGAAATGTTGTGATTCCGATCAAACCGAGCCGTAACAGGCAACGACGCGATATAACCGTCTGCTGCATCATAGCAAGATCGGCTTGCAAGCCTAAATCGTAAAGATCTTGTTCTGACGTATGCACAGAGTACCCTCCTGAACAAATAACATGCCGCTATGATAGTCATAACATACATTTGAGGTGAACTTGATGAGATCTTGTGAAGACTCGGTGAACGTTTCGAGTAGGTGCTGTAGATCACAACGTAATCAATCTTAGGGTGGGCAGATTTCTTATCATGCTTTATCATCTTCGTGTACAATATAGAAGCAATTCCCCGCGAAAACTCAGGCAACAGGAGGAAGCTATGCAAGCGTCCGATACAGCGGTTGAGCCGTATGTGCTCACTGAGATCGATGAGCGCGGTCTTGTCCGACTCACCCTTAATCGTCCCCGGCAATTCAATGCCCTGTCCGAAGAAATGCTAGCTGCACTCCAGGCAGAACTCGACGCTATCGCCGCTAACCCGAAGGCACGCGTGGTGGTTATTGCTGGTGCTGGCAAGGCGTTTTGTGCCGGACATGACCTCAAGCAGATGCAGTCGCATCCCGAACAGCGCTACTACGAAGAACTGTTTGCCCGTTGCAGCCGGATGATGTTGACCATCCAGCAAATGCCGCAACCGGTGATTGCTCGGGTCCATGGCATTGCGACTGCTGCTGGTTGCCAGTTAGTAGCTATGTGCGATCTGGCAGTTGCTTCGACCGAGGCGAAGTTTGCGGTTTCGGGGATCAACGTTGGTCTCTTCTGTTCGACGCCCTCAGTGGCGCTATCGCGCAATATCGGGCGCAAGGCCGCGTTTGAAATGTTGGTCACCGGTGAGTTTATCGATGCCCATACTGCTCAGCGCCTGGGGTTGATCAATCGGGTCACAGCGCCAGAAGAACTCGATGCTGAGGTACAGCGCTTGGTGATGGCGATTTTGGCTAAACCTGCCGAGTCGATTGCAATTGGTAAATCGCTCTTCTATCGCCAAATCGAACTGCCGATAGCAGAAGCTTATGAGCTGGCCGGCCAGACGATGGCCTGCAATATGATGGAACCGTGTGCGCAAGAGGGGGTGGCAGCCTTCGTCGAGAAACGCACGCCGGCCTGGGCCGCGACCGCAAACGGCTCGAACCACTAATCGGCGCCACCTAGAGATTTGCCGGTAAGAGTAGAATTGGCCCGCTACTGGTAGACGTTGTGGGTCGAGGCGTTTCGCCATCGGCAGAAGATACGCACTTTACCTGCTGGAAGTTCACGGCTTTGGCTGTCAGCCCACCGTGTGGTTCTAGCATCAGCCTCTTTGGCAGGCATGACCGATAAAGCAGGAAGTTCGTCTACCACTAGCAGGAGTGTGGGCAAAATGTGAGCCATGCGTGCCCTACTTGCCCGTCAACATGTCAGTGCTGAGATAGGGGCCTTTTGCAACGTCTGTCAGCCATAGCGATAGCGTATCGTCGTGAGGAAAATACAAAGCGCGCTGCCCTCATCGCAGCGCGCTGATATTGGTGCCCCCAGCGGGATTCGAACCCGCGATCTCCACCTTGAAAGGGTGATGTCCTAGGCCACTAGACGATGGGGGCCTAACGGGGGAGCATTATACCATATTTTCCAATCGTTGCAAGCAGGTGATAGACAGGGTAAACGGCAGTCGATCGCTTACTCTTCGGGCAATTCATCGTAATAGTCGGCCAGCCCGGCCAGCGTCATCTGAGCCAGGAATGGCGTCACTTCATTGCCTAACGACGTGCGAAAAGCGCTGTAGTCGATTGCCACTGCTGCTTTCCAATCACCGGCCTCGGTAAAGCGCGGCAAATAGCGTCGTAACTGTGCTGCCAGTAATCGGCGCGGGTTAGGTAGCGCAAACAACAAAACAGCTTGTTGCAAATATGCAGAGAAGGTGGCTGTATCAGCCTCATCAGCAATCGGTGGTTCACCGAGTCTAGCAATAATGCGCTGAATCACCTCTGGACCAATGTGTAGCGGATTGAACATGGGATCGCGGAACAGTTCGACACAATAGGCGTCGAGCGCAGCCTGATCCCGATGCAGCTCTAGCGCTAGTGGCCGCTGCCCCGTCAAGGCACGCACCGCCTGGGCAATCCGGGCTTGTTCGGCCTCATCCGGCGGCTCAGCCAGCCAAGTTCCTGCGCATCGTGTTAACCGGATTGCTTCTTCCCCTCCGCCAGCTCGATCAACCGGACGTACCGCGCGACCGCGCATACCCTCTCCCTCCATCGTGGTTGGTTTGCTTGCGTGGCCTAGTATAGCACGGTCTGCGGCAATGCTATGCACAACCTCGCTTCTGTGTGGAGCTTCGTATCATGTGTCATTCCCAACAAAGATGAACTGTCCAGAGCTCTGTCTGTCTGCTGGCTGGAGATAGAGCGTTTCCTCGCTTTGTCAATGGACTAGGATAATAATGGCGGAGTTACCGGATCGTATTCTATCTACCATTTGCAGATTCCGCCTGGTTCGTTGTCGCCTACTCTGTCTTCTTCACGATTCTCAAGCAGTTTCTTGCAGTTCACAAAGTCATTCTTGTGTTGCACTCCATCTCTGCGCTCCATCTCTCCCTCGATGCTGGTTATCAGATGGAGTGATCGTGGTGCAGCATACGGTGGGTCACGGCGTTGTTTAGTTGTCACTCATGGATGAGGTTGGGGCGTTATCTCTGATCACACCTGTCTGCTATGCTCTACCTTCGCCCGGTTAATGTCCGTTAGCTAGCTGCCCCGAAATCATGAGCTCCATCTCATCTCCCTCCTCCCCTTCGCTTCCTCACATTGATAAGATAAAACTTGACTTTCTTGCCTGACAAATTGACATATCAGGTTACTGTGCTTACAATACAGATAGAGTCCGAACCTAAAGACGAGGGAGTATAACGTGGCCCGCATTTACAATTCAATTACCGAACTGATCGGTAACACACCACTGGTACGTCTTAATCGCGTCAATGACACGCATGCCACTATTGTCGCTAAGCTTGAATTTTTTAACCCAGCCAGCTCGGTTAAAGACCGCATCGGGCTGGCGATGATCGATGCTGCCGAGCGCGAAGGGCTGATTCGGCCCGGTGAAACCGTGATAATCGAACCAACTAGCGGCAATACTGGTATTGGGCTAGCACTTGTCGCTGCTGCACGTGGCTATCGATTGATCTTGACTATGCCTGAAACGATGAGTATCGAGCGGCGCAAACTCCTGCGCGGCTTCGGCGCAGAACTAGTGCTAACGCCAGGCAGCGAAGGTATGCGCGGTGCTATCGCCCGTGCCGAAGAGTTACTAGCTGAGATCCCTAATAGTTTCATGCCGCAACAGTTTAAGAATCCGGCCAATCCGGCCATTCACCGCGCAACGACCGCTGAGGAGATTTGGCGTGATACCGATGGCCAGGTGGATATCATCGTGGGTGGCGTTGGCACAGGTGGTACGCTAACTGGTATTGGTGAAGTGCTCAAGCCACGCCGACCCAGCCTGCGCATCGTGGCGGTTGAACCAGAAGCTTCGCCGGTTCTATCGGGCGGTAAGCCTGGCCCCCACAAGATCCAGGGGATCGGTGCTGGTTTCATTCCCGATGTGCTCAACATGAGCATTCTCGACGAGATCCAGCAGGTGAGCAATGAAGACGCCTTTGCTATGGCACGTCGGCTGGCGCGCGAAGAGGGTTTAATGGTTGGCATCTCGAGTGGTGCTGCCGCAACTGCTGCCCTGCGCGTCGCTCGTCGTCCAGAAAACGCCGGTAAGTTGATCGTCTTCATTGCACCCTCGAATGGCGAACGTTACCTGTCAACACCGTTGTTCGCCGAAGAGTAGCTAGATCAGCTACGGCAAAGACGCAAAGTATCGCCGCACCTTGTCAGTAAGCCATTCCGTTGTCTTTGTGCGCTAACTATATTTTTTGCGTCTTTGCCGTGTCAGAAGCGACTACTCCTCACCTTCTTCATCGGGCCGTCCGCCGCCATCGAGGAAGATCACCTCGTCAGCGCGCACGTAGGTGCGCCAACGCGTTTGCCCGCTTTCACCATCTTGCCATTTGTCGGTACGCAGACTACCCATAACCATTACTCGCCGACCTTTCTGCAAATAGTTGCTGCATACCTCAGCCAGTCGCTCCCAAGCTTCAATAGTCGTCCACTCGGTTTCACTCGTCCGCTTGCCTTGCTCGTCGCTACCGCTTGGCCGATTCGTCGCTAGGTTGAACCGGCAAACCGACAAACCATTCCCTACCTGTTTCAGCTCTGGATCGCTTCCCAATCGCCCGATCAGCTCCACCCGATTCATCGTCCCGCGAAAGCTGCGCATGTCCATCTCCTTCCCGATATTGCTCTATCGATGACGTTCATAAAGTAAACCGTCGCCAGCGGCCAAAAGTTGCGCCTGGTTTTGGTGAATATACGCTCGGTGGGACAACGTTGGTCGTCTATTTGAGGGTGGGAATGAGTATAATAGAATTATGACAAATGCTGATGAAAAAAGCTTCTGGCCGGTTCACGTCACTGGTGTAAACTCCCCCATTACCACTATCCTTGCCCTCAGCAAGGCTGTTCTCTCATCGCTCGATTGGTCAGAGGTCTTACAGCAGGTAGTGACTGCCACCTACGAGCTGAGTAGCGCCGATGTAGTCTCAATCTGGCTGCTTGATGACCAGGAAAAATGGCTGTCGTGTGTTGCGATCTGTGGTCTCAATGATCGTGCCGAAAATGAACGCAAGTTTCGGTTACGGCTTGGCGAAGGCGTCGCTGGTTGGGCTGTCGCCCACCGTCAGATCTTGCATCTAGTCGACCCACGTCACGATCCGCGTTATCTTCCAATACTCGATCGTGACCCCGAAGTCATCCTGGCAATCCCCTTAATTGCGCATGAACATTGCTTGGGTGCACTGAGTCTGGCCCGCTTCAACATGCCAGCGCCGTTTAATAATGAGGTTGTAGAAACTGTCACAATCTTCGCCGATCTGGCCGCGATTGCAATCAATAATGCCAATGTCGCGCAAAAGCTCCGTCAAGCCACTGCACGCGAGCGCATTCTGGCAATGAGCGCTGAATCAGATCAAGCTGAACAGTTGATTTTAGATGAACTAGCGCGAGTGCTCGGTGCTGAGCCGCAGTTAATCACTTCTGCCGCCAATGGCCAATTGTTTGCCCAAACTGGCATGGCGGTTGAAACCAGCAAACTCGATCACTGGCGCGATGAGGGTGCGTTGATGGCTGAACTGCTGATCGATGGTCTGCCGGCCTGGCTGGTTGTTCATAGGCCCGATCGGGTCTGGGGTAGCGGTGATGTCGATTTGTTGAACTTTGCCGCTAACCAGATTATGTATGCACGTCGTCGTGCTTACGAGCGGCGCGCCCATGCCCAGACCGAAGCGTTAAGTAAGCTGGTGGCCTTGACCAACGCCCGTCTTGACCAGGCCAGCGTTCTCGATCAGATTCTTGCCGAACTGCATCGCTTTGTCAATTTCGATTCGGCTTGTGTCTTTGTTGTCCATGATGCTGAGTACGTTCGCCTGATTGCGCAGCGCGGTCTACGTAGCAAGTTCGATCAGGTGACTCTTTACGCTGGACCAGGTTCGCTCCTCCATGAATTACGCACCTTTGGTAGTGCCCGATATTACCCCGATGTGCAGATTGTTCCCGGCTGGCAAAAAGTGCCAGATAGCGACATCATTCGCTCGTGGATCGGTGTGCCGCTGCGGGTTGATCAGACGATTATTGGTGTACTGACAATCGATAAATGGACGCCCAATGCCTTCACCAAAGAAGATATCGCTGCCGCTCAGCTGTTTGGTGAGCAGGTGGCTGCAGTGATCAATAATGTTCGCCTGCTACGTGAAGCTCAAGAGCGAGCCCGTCAGTTTCAGGTGTTGCAACAGTTTAGTGCCCGTATTGGCACGTTGCGCGAGATCGATCGCCTGCTCGATGAGGCCTCAGCGCTGCTTCACAAGTCGTTCGGCTACTACCAGGTGCTGATCGGTGTGGTCGAACATGATCATCTGGTGGTTCAGGCTGCGCATGGACATCTGATGCATTGTCGGCCTTGGGAACAGATCTTCCCGCCTCTACCAATCTCTGCTGGCCTAAGTGGCTGGGTTATCCGTCATGCACAGCCAGTGATTGTGAACGATGTAACCCGAGATGAGCGATACATACATCATCCGAATCTACCAGCAACGGCAGCGGAGATGATTGTGCCAGTGTTGGTAGATGGCCGAGTGTTCGGCGTAATCATGATCGAAAGCGATATAAAAGGCATCTTTAGTCAGGGTGACCTTGATCTGGTGATGGCGATGGCCCATTTGATCGGTGTCACTATCGCCAATATTAACCACGATACTGAATTGCAACGCGCGCACGCACGGCTGATTGAACGCGATCGATTACACGCGCTAGGCCAGTTGTCAAGCGGGGTGGCACACGATTTCAACAATCTGCTGGCGAGTATCTTGGGCCATGTACAGCTATTGTTAGCCGAATACAACGAGCCGCAGCTGTGCGAAGGGCTGCGTGCTATTGAGCTGGCGGCACTTGATGGAGCGGCCACTGTTAAACGCCTCCAAAGTTTTGCCCAGACCAGCCGCTCGGCACCGATTAGCACGGTCGATCTAAATCAGGTGGTCGAAGAAAGCTTGGCGCTTACTCGTCCACGTTGGCGTGATGAAGCCCAGCGGCGCGGTATGTTGATCGATGTCCATATCGACTTGGCACCGCTGCCAATCATCGCCGGTGATGCGTCTGCTTTACGTGAACTGGTGATCAACCTTATTTTGAATGCGATCGACGCTATGCCTGAAGGTGGTTCCATTACTCTACGTACTAGACCGGCCTCGACTGAGGTTCTGGGTGAAGCGGCAGTGATGTTGTCTATTCAAGATACCGGTATTGGCATCGATCCGAAGCTGCACGAGCAGATCTTTGCTCCATTTTTCTCTACCAAAGGCACTCGCGGTACTGGTATGGGGCTGGCGATTGTCCGTGGTATTGTGCAGCAACACGGTGGGCGGATCACGCTTGAAAGCGAGCCTGGTCACGGCACAACCTTCTACATCTGGTTACCGGTTGGTCAGCCGTCAACTGTGGAACCATCAGCAGCGATTTCGCCCACGACAGCGTTACAAAAGATCTTAGTGGTTGACGACGAGGAGGCAGTACGAAGAGTATTAGTGCGTATCCTGAAACGCTCAGGCCACAGCGTTGATGAAGCTGCTTCTGGTGAAGCAGCGCTGGCTCTGCTAGCCTCTGATCGGTATCAGGTGATCTACACTGATCTGGGTATGCCTGGTATGTCAGGGTGGGAACTGATAACGCATATCCAACAGATTGATCCGACAGCGCGGATTGTATTAGTGACTGGTTGGAGTGACCAGATCGACCCTGCCGAAGCGCAAGCGCGCGGTGTTCACGCTGTGCTCGCCAAACCGTTCACTATTCAGCAAGTGCAGACGTTGATGAACCATCTGCTTGAGTCGACATCGGGTGAATGAACGTGGTTATGACGCGCTTTTGGCTGCAATCGTTACGGTATATGCTGCGCTGGCTACTCATTGGGCTGGTGGTGTTATCTGGCCTGACCCTGTGGGCCGTAGCCGAGCCATTGCCACAACCGTCAATGTTGACTGCCGATGCCATTGTAGTAGTAACTGGAGCCCCCTTAGAAGTAGAAATGAACGCTCAACTAGCCGATCTACTCAATGCTGGTGCTGCGCCGGTTGCCTATCTGACCGGACCCCATGCTGAATCATTGGCTGTCGATATGGTTCAGCGCGGGGTGCCGCCCGAGCGATTGCGGATCCTGGTCGAAGCAGATACTGTCTTGTCAACGCTTAGCGCTGCTGGTCATCGACGTTTAATCGTTGCCGCTTCGCCGGTCTACCGTTTGACACTAATCCGTCAAGCCCAGGTGATGGGATTTGCGGTATCACCGCTTGTCAGTGGGTCGTCGCCAACCTTCAGTGAGCGTATTGCAGCGGTATGGCAGTATTGGCGCACGCTGCTGATCTGGCGCCCTTCCTGAGGCTTACTGTTCGGGCCACTCCGCTGTTTTCTTAAGGTAATATCGCTCACCTGCGCACGAGCGGCAGAATAGTTGACCTTCACGCATCACCTCACGAGCATTGATGATCTCTTCACCGCAGCTAGTACAGAGCGTGCGTAAACCGTTGCGACTAATCAGAGCTTTGAGATCGATGGTCAACACCACTGGTGTGGCGACCAGGAGGTCGGTCAGGGGCATCTGCTGATAGGCAATCAGGTATGCGTGCCAGCGACTACGCGCGTCAGGAGCATAGTGACGAGCCAGCTCACGTACGTCAGAGCGCAGTGTAATCCGCCAGGCCTGCCCAGTCTGAGTATCAACGAAGGTAGCCGCTACCTTCCCCTCGTCGATCAACCGCATTGTTCGGCGTCCCAGCCAGCACCCGGTCGCAACGCTGACGCCATCAGCAAAGCAGCCGTCAGTTTCCACGAAGACGTACAGTCGCTTGGTCGTGGTTTGGGGTAGCTTTAATCCCAGCAGTTCACCGGCGTACATACCCATTCGGGCACCCAAGACCTGTCGCGGGCAAAGATGACGATGCATTGCCGCCGATTGACGTAGGAAACTGGCGAGTGGTTCAGCTGCGACTAGCCCCTGGGTCGCAGTAGTATCGATCATGTGATCAATCATGTCCCCTCCTGTTGTTGGACATTTGCTACAGCTTCAGCGCATGTGATCGTACAGAATGGGATAGGGTTACCAGTGATCGGCGCTACGGCTGTATGTCAATTCACAGCTGTGAGCAGCGCGGTGCTTTGGGGAATTGCTGACAATGCTGCGAACCCACCACAAGTCCGCGGCCTCTTCTGGGTTATCCTCCGGCTCACCCCACTCTGACTGAAACTGTATGGTATGATACCAAATGTTATCGGTTTCCTTCTTCCTCTGCTATAAGCCTTAGCAGAGCGGCAATTGCCAGATCAGCGCTATCTGGTTACGGTGAATATGGCCTAACAGATTTCAATCTGGCAATGTATTTGTCGATAGCAGCAATGCCTAGACGGCATTCTCACGGTTGGTGATTTCGGGTCGGGGCTACGACGGAACGTAGCAACTGAAAAAATTCGAGCGGTCAGCACAAACCGAATCTTTTCTAGGTTGCGCACCTGTCAGATGCAATGTCAGCTATTTGTCAGGCGTCTTTACTCCTCGCACCTATGACAGCAGGATCATGATGGCGTCATGGTGAGCAGGGTATGACGCAGTGCATTCTGACCTGCTAAAAACTCTTAACAATTTGCAATCGCTTGCTGAACTCGATGGCTCAAATAAGGCCTTGCAACGGCAAAACCATAGGCCATGCCGATACGTATTGACAAATCACACAAAGTATATTACTATTTCTATACTTTTGCGACGCTACGCTGTGACCGATGATTCTGTTCTCGCACAGTGTGAACGCCGATGAGAAGCTGAAGCGCGACTGACAATTGTCTAACAATATCCCACAGCAGTCAGCTTCGCTTCCCCAGCTGTTGACCAGCAATTCCACCACGCACGTAGTTTTGATTGCCCTAATTAAGTTGCCTGGTCGACAGACAGAAAGAGGAAAGACGCTCCATGATTGAGCTGCATCACGATCGCTCAGGTGATCTACTCCCGCTCGAGCTACAACGTCTCCGTGAACGCGCGGTTCTCCATCGGAGTAGACACAGGAAACGCTCGCGACCGTTTGCTACAATCGCTGCCGCTATTCATACTGTGCCAGATCTGAAATCCTGGCTTCGCCAACTTCCCTCTCGATATCTACTCCATTCTACAGTCGCTCTCTTCTTACCGATTGCCCTCCTTCTTGGTCAGTTGCCATTGCGGCCAGTACAGCCAGGGTCAACGCTGCCTGCTGCTACACCAGTCACCGTTGAAGGTGATGTCCCGCTGATAATTCCTGGTCCGATCAATCTTGATCCAGCTGCTGTTGAGGTTGGTGATCCACCTCTCACCGATGAAGCGTTACCCGTACCGCTAACGGTTCTGTCGCGCAGCGAAGTGACGGCGCCGCTGATTGTTCCGGCAACCGTCGTTGCAGACATCGCCAAAGTGCGGAATGGCCCTGGCTTGGCCTACGATGACATTGCTCGTCTGACTGGCGGCACAACTATCGAAGTGGTTGGACGTTACGGCGAGTGGCTCCAGTTCCGTACCACTGATGATCCGACCTTGCGCTGGATCGCTGCTGAGCTGGTGGATTTACCTGAAGCCGTCTTCTATAATCTGAAGCCGGTCCTTGATACGGCAATTCCGCCGCCACCGCCACCCAAAGTAGCTACGGTGCGCGAAGATGGGTTGAATCTGCGTGATGGCCCCGGTACAAATTATGTTAGCATGAAGCGGTTGACTGCCGGCCAAGAGCTGTCCTTGGTCGAACAATATAACGGTTGGTTCCTTGTTGAAGCTGGTGGCTTATATGGTTGGGTAACTTCGGAGTTTCTCAATATTGCTGCTGGCGTGGTTGAGCGAGTGCCAGTGGCGACTACTATCCCGGATCCAAATCCCCCGCTAGTGGGCGCCGTACTGGAAAATTCAGTTAATTTACGCAAGGGTCCAGGCTCGGCGTATGATCGTATTGGGTCGGTTAACGCCGGTACTCAGGTTAAGCTGTTGGCACGCCACAAAGACTGGTATCGGGTTGAGCTGCCATCCGGCACAAAGGCCTGGATCTACGCTGAGTTGCTGGGTGTTACGCCAATGGCGGCTCGGCGCGTGCCCTACACCAATGATATCCCGGCCCTCCCGAACCGTAATCGCTTTGCTAGCAGCGGCCCAGTCAATATTCCAGCCAGCGGTGATGTTGCCAGCTATGCCGTGCAGTTTGTTGGCTATCGCTACGTTTGGGGCGGTTCTAGTCCGCGCACCGGCTTCGATTGTAGCGGCCTGACATCGTATGTGTATCGCCAGTTTGGTGTCAATTTGCCGCATAGCGCTGCTGGACAGTTTAGCACCCGCTACGGTGCGGTGATTAGCAGTATGAGCAATCTGGCCCCCGGCGATCTGATGTTCTTCGCGAATACTGGTCGTCGCCGTGGCATTACCCACGTTGCCATCTATATTGGTAATGGTCAGATGGTGCATGCGATGACGCCAGCGTATGGGGTGCAAATTTCGGGTATTTGGGGTTCGTACTGGACGAGCCGCTTTGTCGGTGCTATCCGGCCGTATCGCTAGCCAATTACTGAATTGATCGTGGCGTAATGAGGGGTGAAAATATACTCACCCCTCGTTGTATTTATTCGCTGATGCTTCGTTTAAGGCTGCGATCACTGCGCGCGCCAGATCCATCCGCATAAGCCAGTTGCGCAGATCGGCATCAAATCGATCGAGCCACGCCTGGGCTCCACCAAGCGCTGCAACTTCATCGGCATAACGATCGAGTGTCTCAAATTCGAGACCTTCGGTAGCGCGGTAGGTTAAACGCAAACCTGCCTGCTGCGCCAACCACAGCCAGGTGCAATCAGCCCCGATACTATCGTCACGACTAGTGGCAGTGATCAGTTCCGCTGCTCGTCGCGACAAGCCGCGTGCTGCCGCCATGACATCCCATACTTGCCCGGTCATCCGTGCAAAGACCTCGTTCACGATGGCTTCCGTAGCCGCCTGTGCTCGTGGGTGGCTAGCCAAAGCGCGCGCGGTGCGTCCTAGTACGGTAATGTCAGCAGCTGGTAATGCTTGTAATGTGGCGGCTAACTCGTCCGGCCAATACTCCATCCAGTGCAACACCCGGTCAAGATCACAAAAAAGAAACCATTCAGCGTTAGGAAAGGCGTTTAATGCGATATGTACCGCGCCGCGTCGCCAGCGACCAAGATGGAGATGCCCAATCGGTTCATCGGCTGAACCGACCTGCAACGTAATTCCAGCCTGCGCTAACCACTCGCGTGTGGCCGGAACGCTAGTTGGTGTTAAGAGAATAGCAATACCAGTAAACAGATCACGGAGCGCTGGAAAGATACGCACCATCTGCGTGTAGAGTCGTCCATCAGGATCGTGATGGGTAGCGGCCAGTACAACTGTCATCAATTGGTCCTTTCTTCAGCGCAAAGGAAACACCCCGCCAGCGGCGGGGTGTCAGGCAGGACAGACTGTCAGGGAAGTTGCGTAACAACGTACTGTAAATCGAATACCTCTTTGACGATACGTCCAACTGCGGACAAGGTCGATGCTGCGATGTCTGCTGGTACGAAACTACAACGTTAGCTGGATCGATTGGTAAATGGCAGTTACAACACCGTACCGTCACTCTAACAGTCTGCCTAGTTTTAGACGGAGAGCAAAGCGCAATTTTTAGTTTCCGTCCACTATTAACGATACCTGCGAATGCCACATCACCGCAATAGGATGCTAGTACCTATCTGCACCTGATACAGGTACTATAATTGAGTATCCCAAAAGTACCATTCTCGACCACGTTATCCGTCGCTCGTTGACAGGTGTAGGTCGTCTGTCTAACCGGCGCTGCGCGCGGCAGCGACAAAGCGCCGTACTCGATTGACATCGACTGGGTTGGCAATGTCGCCGTCTTGTTTGATACTGCTGCCCACAATAACACCATCAGCCACGCGCATAAACGCCGCGATGTTCTGTTCAGTTGTACCGCTACCAAGTAAAATCGGCGTGTCGCCGGCTAAGGCACGTGCCTGTTCGACCTTCGTCAGATCGGGTGCATCGCCAGTCATGCGACCAGAGATGATCAGAGCATCGGCACCAAAGAAGCGTGTCCATTCGATATGTGTAGCCAAATCGATACCAGGAAACCGTACTGAATGTTTTTTATCAACATCGGCAAAGATCTTGATCGATTCGGCATGCAGCTCTTTACGACGGCGCATGAGATCGGCAGCGCAGCCTTCATCCCAACTACCGGCATCCCACACGCCAGCGCCGGTGAACATGCAGACGCGAATGAAGCTGGCGCCAGCAGCAATGGCGATCCCAAGCAGGGCCACCCCACCATTGTGCACCAGATTGACACCTAACGGTAACTCGGGCACTGCCTGGTGCACCGCATATGCCACTACCGCCTGAGCAGCAATACTCTCTGGTTGGACATGGGGGCCGGCGCGGAAGGGAATATCCCACATATTTTCGACGATTAGGCCGTCGCAGCCACCTTCAGCCAACGCTTCAGCGTCGCGGATAGCGTGGTCAATGATAGTTTGCATGCCATATCCAGTGTATCCGGGTGCGCCCGGTAATGGCCAGCAGTGCACCATGCCGATGACTGGTTTGTTAGTACGGAAGATGGCTCTCAGATCGCGTAATCGTAAGCGATCGAGTTGTTCTTTCCACAAAGGCGGCATTGTTCTGTCTCCTTATCGCTGAACAGCAACCGCGTCAACTCAAGTGCAGTTGCGCGAGGTTTGGTGCGTGAAGTGCTACGTTTTCAGACCGGTCACTGGCCGAATTGGCAGCTTTATGATGATGGCCAGAGTCGTTCAACGATGTCAGCGCTTAAACGACTACGAATTTCAACGCTAGACGGGATTGCTTCGACAGCGCCGTAGCGCGTAGCGGTTAGCGCCCCCACGAGATTAGCCAGGGTTGCGCTCTGAGACAGATCAAGGCCGTGAATCAACCCCCAGGCATACGCGACACTAAACGCGTCACCGCAGGCTGTTGTATCAACAACCGATACCGCTGGTGGTAACACATCGAGGCGGCGGCCATCGGCGCTAGCGACGCTGCATCCTTGTGCGCCGCGCTTGATCGCTACGTGGCGTACCCCGGCCCCAATCAGGCTATCAAGGGCCTGTGCGACGCTTTGCCCCGGCAACAATGCGCGCAGTTCGTCTTCATTCATTGTCAGGAGCCAGAGTTGGGGCAACAGGCGTACAATCAATCGGCGCGCCACCCGCACTGCAGGCAGACAGAGGTCGAGCGCAATAGCGCAGCGCTGCTCAATCGCTAGCTCCATCGCATGCAAAGCGGCAGAACGTTGTGGATCGTCGAGTAAAGCATGCGCACCGACCAACAGCATCTGGCTGGTCCGAATGAGCGATGGCGTCACTGTCGAAGCATCACAGTAGACATTCGCTCCACGAAAGCTAAGGAAGCTACGCTGACCACCGGGGGTGATGATAATGCCACAGAGGCCAGTTGCTGCGCCTGGATCAATTTGAATCGCATTCACCTGAACGCCGTGCGCTCGTGCCGTTTGCAGCGCAAACGAACCAGCCAGATCGTTGCCAACGCGGCCAATTACGTAGGGTGTCGCTCCTAACCGGCTTGCTGCCACCGCCATATTCAGCCCGGATCCCCCACTTCCCCAATGCACTGTCGTTGCTGAGTTGTCATCGCCCTCGCGAGGAAATTGCGGCAATACAAAACCAAGATCGACATTGATGTCGCCCAACGTCGTCACTACTAGCCGCGTTTCCGCCTCCATTGTATTCCTTTACATGTTGCAGTTAGCCGCGCTTCCGTGTACAATTTTACCCTAGAGTCAGAAACATCGTGCTACCGATCCTGGTCACACTGGCTCCTTCCCGTCAGAGGGGTTAGGCTCTCCATGATGGAAGAGATCCTCGTTATAGACGATAATGAGCAGGTAGGCCGCATGCTGGTCAATAGCGTGCTAGCAGAGTTGGGCTACCGCGCTACGATAGCGTTGACTGGTCAGAGTGGTCTTGATCGTTTGCGTGTGCGGCCACCTGACTTGATCTTGCTCGACCTGCAATTGCCCGATATGAACGGGCTTGACCTTCTCCGCATCCTAACCCAGGAAGGCATCGATATACCCGTTATTCTGATGACTGCCCATGGCTCCGAGATGATCGCGGTGGAAGCTTTTCGCCTCGGAGCGCGCAACTATTTGATTAAGCCGTTTTCGGACGCCGAAGCGCGCCAAGTGATTGATCAGGCGCTTCGTGAGCGGCGGTTGCAGCGCGAACGCGATCGATTGTTGAACCTGTTGCAACAACGAGTACAGGAATTGACGGTCTTAACCCGGGTCGGCAAGTCGGTTACGGCGCTAATGGATCAGCGTCAGTTACTCGATCGGATCGTGGAGGCGGCGGTCTACATTACGCAGGCCGAAGAGGGCTTACTCTGCGAATACGATGACCAGCGTAATGAACTGCTCGTTCGCGCTTTGCGTAACGTCCCCACTTTTTCGCTCGCCAGTTTGCGTTTAGATGACTCTCTGGTTGGGCAGGTGATATACAGCGGTAAATCATTGCGCTTGAGTAGTGCAACAACCAGTGAGCCAATTACAATTATGCCGGGTATGACCGTACAGTCAACGCTACAAGCACCACTCCAGCTCGGGGATCGGGTCATCGGTGCGTTGATTGTGAATAACCGGCGCGCGAAACGGGCCTTTAGCGAGAGCGATCAATATCTGCTGTCTGCGCTAGCCGACTATGCTGCCATTGCGATTGAGAATGCTCGGCTCTATCACGCGGCACGCAGTAGCGAAGCGCGCTATCGGGCCATCTTTTCTAACGCCTCTGATATGGTGCTAATGTTAGATGCCGAATGGCGTATCGTTAGCAGTAATCAAAGTGGGGCGCGCATTTTAGGTGAAGAACCGGATCAGCTAATTGGCCAACCATTCCAACGCTGGTGCTCAGCGCAAGAGTGGCCAATGATTGTGCAGGCTCTGCAACGGGCTGTCAATGATTCTCCCCTACCGCCCTTTACCGTTTCACTCCAACGATCGTCAAATGAACTGGCTGTAGTTGAACTCAGTGCGCAACGCCTTGATGTTGAGGATCGGGTGCTGGTTGCCTGCATCGGTCGTGATCTGACCGAACGCCGTCGCCTCGAGCAGCAGTTGATTCAGTCAGACAAGCTGTCAGCATTAGGCCAGCTAGTGGCTGGCGTTGCCCATGAACTCAACAATCCGCTCACTAGCATTTCTGGTTATACCCAGTTGTTGCTACGGAATCCCAATCTGGACGAAAACACGCGCATCGATCTGGAACAGGTGTGGCAACAGGCCGAGCGGGCCGGACGCATCGTGCGTAACTTGTTGATGTTTGCCCGCGAACATAAACCTGAGCGGTCAGTCGTACAAATCAATGATGTCATCCACAGTGCGCTAGCACTCCAGGTGTATCAGTTACGAGTCGACAATATTACTGTGCAACTGGAACTTGATCCCAACCTGCCACTAACAGTGGCCGACCCCCATCAGTTGCAACAGGTCTTACTCAACCTGATTACCAATGCCCGTCAGGCCATGAACGAATTGGGTGGAGGAGTGTTGACTATCCGCACAAGACTACATGATACGCTCAATGGGCCTGAAATCGAGATTACTGTAACTGATACCGGTGTTGGTATTCCTGAGTATTATCTCGATAAAATCTTCAACCCGTTTTTCACTACTAAACCCGTTGGCCAAGGTACCGGGCTGGGCCTGTCGATCTGCTACGGTATTATCCAAGAACATCAAGGCCAGATCTGGGCAGAGAGCCGGGTGGGCACTGGCACTACCATCTTTATTCGTTTACCTCTGGTTCAACCTCACGACCATGAGGAGGTAGCAGAAACGGATCTCCAGCCAGTTCAAGCTGAAAGCGGTCCGGCACAGCGGGTGTTGGTGGTAGACGATGAAGATTCGGTACGCCGCATGCTGCAACGTCTGCTTAGCGAACTTGGTCATCAGGCTACGGCGGTTGGTGATGTTGATACGGCGTTGCAAGAACTGGCTGCCCATCATTATGATCTGGTCATCACTGATCTCCGCATGCCAAAAAAGAGCGGGTTTGATCTCAGCGCTGAGATCAGTCGCGCGTATCCGCAACTGACCGACCGGATCATCTTTATCAGCGGCGATACGATGAGCGCGCTCCAACCTCAGCAGAAAGAACAGCTCCAGGGTCGCCTGCTGACCAAGCCCTTCTCAATTCCGCAACTGGCTGAACTGTTGCGTAATCTTCCCGTTCAGCGAACAATCAATTCGACTGAACATCCCTAATCTGTGCTGTGGTAAGATCAACATTCGAAAGCTCTGATGCGTCGGCAACGGTGCCGATGCTAAGCCATGGATTGCATGCCGGCACGGGAAAAACCATGGATCCATTTATCGCCCAGTCCGTTGCCGCGATTGCGGCTGATACGGTCTCAGGTGCGGTGGAAATTGCTCAAAAGTGCGCGGAAGTGCTGGCGCGCGCAGCGCGTAGCCGGCCAATGGCCGATCGGGCCGATGTACAACGTGAGGTTTTGCTTGTTGGACGTGCACTGATGCGCAGCCACCCGACGATGGCACCGCTGGTGAATCTTGTCAACGGTCTACTTTGGCGGCTCGAAGAGGCGAAGGATAGTGAAACTGCGCAACGGCTGGTAGATGAAACCACCAATGATTTTCGTCGTCGCTTACACGTTCACGAAGCTGCCATTGCCGAAACTACTTTGCGATTGATTGGCGAGGAGGCAACAATCTTAACGATTGGCCGCAGCACAACCGTACGCGCAGCTTTGCGCCATGCCCAACGTGCTGGACGACGGCCACGGGTTATTTGTACTGAGAGTCGTCCAGCTGGTGAAGGGCGGATGTTGGCTGGCGAGCTGGCTGCGAGTGGCATTAACGTTACTTTAATAACGGATGCTTCGGCAGCGACCCAGGTGGCGCAATGCAATCTGGTGCTGGTTGGTGCTGATCTGATCAGTAGTGATGGATTAATTAACCGGGTGGGCACGTATCCGCTGGCGCTGGCTGCCCATGCTACTGGTGTTCCGATGTATACCCTTTGTTCGAGCGAAAAGCTCTTACCACCGGGGTATCGTTTGCCGCTCCAACAACCGCCGCCCCCCAATCAGCTCTGGCCGGAAGCGCCTCCACTGGTGACCGTTCATACCGCCTATTCCGACCGCACACCACTTGATTTGCTGACTGGCATTATATCGGAGCGGGGTATTTCACCTCCAGTGGGGATCGAAGCCTGGTTAGCGGCAACCCATCTCCATCCGCTGCTCCGAACTGATACGGACGCAGCAGATTAGAATCAGTTTGATATGGTGGGCGTTATGCAGCTGTGCTCCCGCGCCTATGACTGACCGGCTAAACGACGGTAGACTGCTAGCGTTTGCATCGCTGCGGTACGCCATGAAAAGCGCGCAGCTTGTTGTGGTCCGCGGCGACGCAGATCAGCCTGCGCCGCTTCATCGTGCCAAAGCTGTTCGATCAGGTCAGCCCATGCCACTGGGTCAAGAGGTGGTGCTAGCCAGGCAGCATCGCCGACGACTTCGGGTAAACTGCTAGTATCAGCGACAATAGCCGGTGCCCCACATGCCAGAGCTTCCAGTGCTGGTAAGCCAAAGCCCTCGTAGCGTGATGGATTGAGGTATATACGGCAGGCGGCGTAGAGCCAGCGCAAATCCTCACCGCCAATGAAACCGAGGCGTATGACCTGCTCGGTCAGCCCAAGTTCGCCAATCAATGCCAGAATCGGTTCATCAAGCCAGCCCCGCGCTCCGGCCAACACTAGTCGGTAGCCAGCGGCTGGTCGTCGATCGCAACAGATCCGCAGTGCGCGTAATAAAGTGGGAATATTCTTGCGCGGTTCAATCGTGCTGACAAACAATAGGAACGAACCAGCCACCAGCGTGTGCCCATCAATGGTGCGCGTTGCGCCGGGTGCGAGATCAAGTGGATAAAAGCGCTCATCTGCTGCTTCGTAAATCACCGTGATCCGTTCTGGTGGCACGTGCAGTCGCTCAACAATGTCGTCGCGAGTTGCTCGTGAGACGGCAATAATCGCATCAGCGCTCATCGCCGCCTGATAAATTTGACCATAATAACGACGGGCTGCTTGATCAAGAATCTCGGGAAAGAAGAGAAACGCTAGATCGTGAATAGTGATCACTGCCGGGTATGAGCGTATCAAAGGTGGAATAAAATCAGGGCAGTGTAGTACCGAGGGTCGGCGAAAGAAGACTTCAATCGGTAAACTGATTTGTTCGTAGCGATGGTGGGGTGGGGTGAAGAGCAGACTGCGTCGCACGCCGGGCACGATAGGTGCTCGTGAACGCACATGTTCTAGGATTACGAGCTCTTCATCAGCCGTTAGCAACGGCACCATTGCCGTGGCCAAACTGCGGGTGTAGTGGGCGATCCCGCCCTGCCGGTAAGCGTTGAGGCGAGCGTCAAGCGCAAAACGGATCATTGCAGGGGTGCCAGTGCGTTATACTTCCACTTCCAAGCCATCATACGCAAACATAACGGTGTGTGGCAAGCCATAATCGGCTCGATAGTCCACCGTGTGGGTCATATGCACGAGAAAGGTACGAGGGGCACCTATGGCTTGCGCCACTTGGCAAGCTTCCGCGATCGAGAGATGGGTCGGATGCGGCTCGGCGCGAAGTGCATTGAGTACCAATACTCGCACCCCGCGTAAGGCTTCAATGGCTGCAGGTGGCACCGAACTAGCATCCGTTACATAGCCGAGTTGGCCGATGCGGTAGGCGGTAATCGTCCACGTGCCGTGGGGAATAGCGATTGGCACTATCGTCAGGGGTCCAATCTGAAACAGCTCATCTACCGCGTGGAGGGCAAGCACCGGACGTGAAGAGCCTGCTGATGTTTCATCGAAGGCATAGCCAAAGCGCTGGCGCACATCGGCAAGTGTCTGGGCGCTACCGTAGATTGGCACCGTTCCCTGGCGGAGGCAGAATGGGCGCAAATCATCGATACCGGCTACATGGTCAAAATGCGCGTGGGTAAGTAAAACAGCATCGATCCGGCGCAAGCCGGCAGCGATTGCTTGGGTGCGAAAATCAGGTCCAGTATCAATCACAATCGTTATATCGTGGTAACGTACAAGCGCCGAGGTACGTAGCCGATGATGGCGGGGATCAGAAGAGGTGCAGATGGGGCAATCGCATCCGATGACGGGAACACCCATTGATGTGCCGGTGCCAAGAAAGCGCAACTGCATATTGATGCGGAAAAATAACATATGATGAAAACTTTGTCACTCTGGTATTATAACACAATCGTTCTGCTACCACTGCTTTAGCGGTAGACGCCATTTAGGTCATTATCATCAGCAATTTCAGCAGATATACCAGCACTGCCAGTACGTTCCATCGTCAGACATAAATAAACTGTTAACCATTTGCCATAGAAAAACCATTCGCATTGATGATTGCCTGATTTATACTATCAGATAAGCGATGCGGATGTTGGCCGGACTCTTGCTACCCAGTTGGCGTATCAGAATAGCTCGTAGCTTCATTCACATTTAGAATGAGGTTTCTTCAGGCATCAACAACAGGTTGATGATCATGGCCTGGCTGATTGGAGAGTTGCGAAAGCAACTCAAATACCAGATTATCGTCCCCTTCCTCGGCCTTGCGATCCTGGTCGTAGTGGCTGGGTTAGCGGTAGGCTCTTTTTTTCTCGCCTATCAGCAGCAAGAGCGGTATAACAACGAGCTAGCAGCGTCTACACGCACTGTCAGCGATGCCTTTCTGGCCCAAGAGCAGGCTAATCTCAACTTTTTGCGCGAAGTCGCGTTCGCTCAGCGTAATTTGAGCATCGGTGCACCTGCGGTTGCTGATGCTCTCAATGAAAACGATCTGGACGGACTACGTATTGCCCTCGAACCGTTCTTTCTTCAGGGAACAGGCCGCAGCGATGTTCGACTTGATAGGTTAATCGCCTTTGGTCGCGACGGTCGCACGGTTGCTGATTTTGAACGACCGCCCCTTGCCACCGATGGTAAGTATATCACTCACCCCTCCTTCGATTTGAGCAACGCCTGGTTCACTTCCAGAGTGTTAAATGATGAGGCTGATTCACGTGGTGATAAATATGCTGGTCTTATCCAATTCAGTAATAATCAAACCCTGTATTTCGCTACGGTAGCGCCAGTACGGATCGATACCAGAGTTGTGGGCGGATTAATCGTCGCGATCCGCCTCGACAACCTGCTTAATACAATTATTCAGCAAACACGCCTCGATGGTATCGTGCTGTACGATCTGGAAGGGAAGGTCATTGCCAGTACCTTCGGCAAGCTGGATGTTACAGCCAATTTACCCCCCAATTTGGTTACCAGTTTGAAAACCAATCCCGATCCGTTTGGCCAATCTCTCTTCACCACTGCTGTTATCAATGGTACCGAGTACCAATTTGCGTACGTGCCACTCACAATCCGCGGATCGCGAACCGGCATCCTAGCCGCGGTGCGGACACGTGAAGAGGTGCGGGAAACCTGGGCGAATTTCAGTCCGTTTATGGCGGCGTTGGCGTTCATTCTGGGATCCGGAATCATCGGATTGGGTTTAGTCATAGCAAACCGCATCACCCGGCCGTTGGAGGAATTGGCTGAAACGGCTAATGCAGTGGTAGAAGGGCATTTGCAGCGGCGAGCAAGGGTTGATACCCAAAACGAGATCGGCGTGCTGGCAAAGAATTTCAACCGCATGACCGAATACCTGATCGAGTTACTAGCGCAAGTGCGTGCTGAAGCTAGCCAGCGGGCAGCTATCGTTGAAAGTATTACTGACGGTATCATCTTTACCGACATTCACGGTGAGATTCGCTCGATAAACCGGGCGACGCGCCGTTTGCTGGGTCTGAGCGAGGATGCCCCCTTACCCAAACGGTTAAGTGATCTTCCGCTCGAACCGTTACGTGAGGGTATCCCTGGGTTTGGCGAACAGCGAGCCCAGAAACTGTTCTCTCTCGGTTCGTTTATTGTGCGTCTATCAGTGGCAGAAGTGCGTGAGCCTGGAAAAGAAAACGGAACCGACGGTTTACTGCTCGGCTATGTTGCCGTGTTACAGGATCTCACAGAGGAGGTGATGGTCGACCGCGCCAAGACCAATTTTATCGGAACGATTTCACACGAATTGCGCACGCCGTTAACGGTGATCCGTGGCAATGCTGATCTCCTAATGCGCGGTCTTGCTGGTCCGCTTCAGGAAGAACAGAAGACCTTTGTCGAGTCGATTCGACTGCACGCTAACAATATGACTACATTGATCAGCAATGTCATCATGATTGCCAATCTCGACTCTGGTTCGCTGAAATCCACTCTAGAACCGATTGACATTCGCCGTCCGATTGAAGATGTAATCTGGCATGTGCAGGGTCAAATTAAGGCTAAAGGGTTACAGCTTGAGGTCAGTATTCCCAAGCAACTGCCTCCCGTGTTGGCTGATATTGACCATGTGCGTACCATTATGACTCAGTTGCTCGACAATGCCCGTCGCTATACCAGTGCTGGTACAATCACAATTCGCGTCATTCCTCAACCTGATATGATGCGAATTGAAGTGCGTGATACCGGGCGCGGTATACCGCTCCATATGCACGAACAGATCTTTGAACGCTTTATTCGCGGTGATGGCGCCAGTGAAGGGATCAATTCCAGTGAGCGTGGTATCGGGCTAGGTTTATCTATCTGTAAGGAGCTTGTCGAGCGCCTGGGGGGAACGATCGGCGTTGAGAGTGCACCGGGGCAGGGTAGTACGTTCTTCTTCACTTTACGCTACGCCGATGATACCGCCAGTCCTGAAAAACCAGCAACTCGCCTGGAATCAGCTGCTTAGTAATAGCCGCCGTCGATGGCCATTACTGTGGCTGATTCTAGCTTCATTGCTGCTACTGCTACTATTGATTTACTCCATTATCAGCCTGATGATTGATCAGGTTGCGCCGCGGATGGAGTGGTATAGTGGCGATTTTGGCAACAGCGTGCGTGTTGATTATAGCTTCTGGAGCGGCGGACCACAGTTGCCGCCGTTGAATCCCGAAGCAATCGCCTCAGCTGAGGAAGAACCGGATCCATCGAGTACGCTTGGCCCGGTGCCAGAGCCAGAAATACCGGTGGTTGTGATCGAGGTACCGACAGCCACACCGACCCCGACGCCGACAGCCACGGCTACCCCAACGCCCACGGCCACGCCGACCCCGACGCCGACAGCTACGGCTACCCCAACGCCCACGGCCGCGCCGACCCGCACGGCGACCCCAACCCGTACGGCGATACCGACCCGCACGGCGACCCCAACCCGCACGGCGACCCTGCCGGCAACGCCAACTACCTCGGTGACTCCACCGCCACCACCGCCGCTAGCGACGAGTACACCGCTGCCAACTGCTACGGCAACGCGCACAGCGACGCCGACGCGCACTGCTACTCCTAGCCCAACCAATACATCGACACCACCTGCTACGGCAACGCGCACGGCGACGCCGACGCGCACTGCTACTCCTAGCCCAACCAATACACCGACACCTCGACCAGGTGAGTCAATCTTTTTCTTCGCAAGCCCTGAGCTGAGTGTGAACGAAAATGCTGGTGTGTTGACTGTTACAGTCCGCCTGGGTGCGCCGGCCGAACAAACGGTACGCGTGCGGTATCAGACTGTCGCTGGCAGCGCTTTGCCCGGAGTTGACTACGTAGACACGAATGGTCTATTGACATTTGCTGTTGGCGATCTTCAAAAGACGTTTAGCGTGCCAATTATTGCTGACGATTTGTATGAGCCAGTTGAAACTTTTACCTTGCGGCTGGTGAATCCCGAAGGTGGTTTTATCGGTATTCCCGGCACCGCTACGGTTTCAATTATTGATACGAGTCCACCACCAGAAATTAGGTTTGCTAATGCAATCACTACCGTCGACGAATCTGCTGGATTGGTGGCCGTGACAGTTCAGCTTGACCGTGTGTCGGCTGTTGATGCCCGTGTCTCGTACACGGTCGCTGGCACTGCTTCTTTTGCCGATCATGGCTTGCGACCGGGTTCGATCGTCATTCCAGCAGGTGCGCGCGCTGCGCGACTATTGATCCCGTTGATCGACGATCCTGAAGCTGAAGCCGATGAGACTGTGATTATTCGCCTGATTTCGCCGGTTGATGCTACTATCGGCTCACCTAATGTTCATACTGTGATCATTCAGGATAACGATCAGGCAGGAATCGTCTTGCAACCTTCGATTATTGATATCGCTGAAGGTGGTCCTGATGGTTCCTATACTATTCGGCTAAGTAGTCAACCGACGGCTCCAGTTACTATCACCTTGAGTGTGGTACAAGTTACTACCAGTCCGACTGCACTGGTCTTCACCCGTGATAACTGGGATATACCGCAAACTGTGACTGTTCAGGCTATAGATGATCAAGTCGCCGAAACATCGCCCCATCCTGGCTCTGTCAACCATACTGCGACCAGCGCCGATCCGTTCTATCAAGGTTTGAGCTTGCCAGTACTGGCAGTGCGGATTGCTGATAACGATGCCGCTGGCATTATTACGCTACCTTTCAACCTAACCGTGGCTGAAGGTGGTCCAGCGGCAAGTTATCAGGTTCGACTGTCTACAAAACCCACAGCGAATGTGGTCATTACTATCACGCCCTCAACGCAGGTTTTGCTCAACGGTCAGTCTGCCCCAGCGCCGATTTCGTTGACCTTCACGCCGACAAATTGGAATATTCTGCAAACGGTCAGTGTTCAGGCGGTTGATGATCTGATTGACGAAGGTACGAGCGAAGTAGTGCAAATTGCCCACAGTGCAAGTAGTGCTGACCTCTTCTACGATGCTCTGACAGCGAACGTAGTTGTTACAATCATTGATAACGATCTGGCTGGCATTGTCGTGACCCCGCCGAACCTCACCTTGAATGAGGGTACTTCTGGTACGTATACCGTTCGTCTTAACAGTGAACCGATCGCCACCGTATCGGTTCAGATTACGCCCGAGATCGTTGCGCCGGCTTCGCCGTTAGTAACGGATAGCGGACAGGTGCTGCTCAACGGGCAGCCAACGCTCACATTAACGTTCACGCCAGCGACCTGGAACATACCACAGAGCGTAACAGTGCAGGTCATTGATGATCAAATTGATGAAACGCTCGATCCGGCCACAACCTATCTGGTCCATTTGCGTCATACGGCAACTAGTACTGGTGATGTTATTTACAATGAGTTGCCACCGGTATTGTTGCCGGTAACCATCGTCGAGAACGACGTTGCCAACCTAGTGCTCACGCCGACGAGCCTGAGGGTGGCCGAGGGCGGGCCAGCGGCGACGTACACGGTGCGGCTGGCGACCCAACCGCTGGCGCCGGTGACGGTGACGATCACGGCGGAGGTGGTTAGTGCGGTCTCGCCGTTGGTAACGGGGAGCGGCCAGCTCGTGCTCAACGGGCAGCCAACACTCACGTTAACGTTCACCCCAACGACCTGGAACAGTCCGCAGACGGTGAGTGTACAGGCGATTGATGATGTGACGGTGGAGACGCTGAGTGGTACGTATCAACTGGCGTTGCGGCACGATGTAGCAAGCGCCAATGACCCGGTCTACGACGGGTTGGCCGACCAGGTGCTGCCGGTGACGGTAGAAGAGAACGACGTTGCCAACCTAGTGCTCACGCCGACGAGCCTGAGGGTGGCCGAGGGCGGGCCAGCGGCGACGTACACGGTGCGGCTGGCGACCCAACCGCTGGCACCGGTGACGGTGACGATCAGTGATCTTGGACAAGTTACGTTAAATGGGCAGGCAACGCAAACCCTTACCTTTACGCCCCTCGACTGGAACGTGCCACAAATTGTTGCTGTTCAGGCCATTGACGACAACATCGATGAAACACCAACTGGTTCAACCTACTTTGTTACAGTCTCGCATGTTGTGAGTAGTATCGATGATCCTGTCTACGCCGCGTTACCGCCAACATCTCTCCCCGTCACAGTGGTTGAGAACGACATCGCTGCGGTAGTGCTGACTCCGGCCAGTTTAACCGTGAACGAAGGGGATACCGTGACCTATGCCGTGCGTCTGGGAAGCGAACCGACCGCTGCGGTGACGGTGACAATCGACGGACAAGGTCAGGTGACACTCAACGGACAGGCGGTGCTAACGCTCACCTTCACGGCAGCGACGTGGAATACTCCCCAGACGGTAAGTGTCCAGGCCATCGATGACCAGATCGACGAGGCGCCGATTGGTG
>JAINCM010000017.1:0-67401 GCA_036574065.1 Chloroflexus sp. | reverse complement strand
GTATTGTGTCTTTTACAGGTATGATACAGATGGAACAATTGCACCTTCACCTGGAAGGATGTATCTGAAAACGCTTCATTTTGCGACAGCTATGACCTCAATGCACAAATGGAATACGTGCAACCACACGTGGGAGGAATAGTTCATGACGTACCAATCGCTACCGCTCACAGCAACACACGAGGTGGCCATTGTTGGCGCCGGGCCTATCGGTCTGGAACTAGCAGTCTGCCTGAAGCAGGCTGGTGTCGACTATATTCACTTCGATGCGCATCAAATCGGCCATACTATGACGTGGTGGCCACGGAATACGAACTTCTTTAGCACGACTGAACGTTTGGCAATTGCTGGCGTGCCTATCCCGAATAATCATCAACAACGGATTACGGGTGAAGAGTACCTAGCCTATCTGCGTTCAGTGGTGGAACTGTTCGATCTCCAAGTTCAGACCTACGAACCAGTGGTAGAATTGGTGCGCGATGCCGAGGGGTTTACTTTAGTTACGCAACCGCTCGGTGGACCGCGGCGCTATCGTGCCCGTCGGGTTGTACTAGCTATTGGCGATATGCACGGCCCACACCGGCTCAATATTCCAGGTGAGGATCTACCCCACGTCAGCCACTACTTCCGTGACCCACACGATTATTTTCGCCGTCGTTTGCTCATCGTCGGCGGTAAGAATTCAGCTGTTGAGGCGGCCTTGCGATGTTGGCGAGCTGGTGCGCAGGTGACGCTCTCATACCGGCGGGCGCAGCTCGATCCCAAGCGGGTCAAACACTGGCTCTTGCCCGATTTTGCCGCGCAAGTTGAGGCTGGCACTATCCGGTTCCTTCCTCAGACGACGCCAGTGGCAATCGATACCGGTGGGGTGTGGCTGGCTCGCACTGATGAGAATGGGGTGGCGACTGCTGTCCAGTTCTACCATCCAACCGATTTCGTCTTGCTAGCTACTGGTTTTCGTGGTGATCAACGCCTGCTCGAACAGGTTGGGGTAACGTTACAGGGGCCAAACCGGGTACCGGTGTACGATCCGGCAACTATGGAGACGAACGTTCCTGGTCTCTACTTGGCTGGCACTGTGGCTGCCGGGATTCAGCAACGCTACACGCTCTTCATCGAGAATTGCCACGAGCATGCCGGTAAGATCACCCAGGCGATCACTGGCCGATGGCCGGCGCGGCTAGGTGATGTGGCAGCGCGTAATTATCAGCTCAGCTTTGAGCACATTGCCGCGAATTGAGAGGTGCCCTATGTGCATCAGGGACGTCGGGAATAGCCGATGTCAGTGTCCTACGGTCTGGGTTGTATCTATAGCGTTGGCAGCAAGCTCTCAGTCTGGTGCATAAACAGCAGCGATCTCCTCTTGCCAGAATCGAGGATATTGCAGTATAGTAATGGTCGCGTGGGGCTGTAGCTCAATGGATAGAGCACCGACCTTCTAAGTCGATGGTTGCGCGTTCGAGTCGCGCCAGCCCCGCCACCTTACTATTTTTGCCCTCTCATTGCTCTCTGACTGGTCATTGCACGTTCTTCTGCCTGACTGCTCAAGTTCATCAGTATTTGCTCAATGCGTTCGAGGCGTTGGTTGATCCGGGAAAGTTCGGCCTGGGTACTGTCGACGTTGTCTGCTTCGATGAACAGAGCGGCAATGTTGGCGGTTAACAAGCCAAAGAGCGAGATTCCGGCCAGCATCAGAAAGACCGCCACGCCGCGTCCTAGCGCTGTAATGGGATAGGTATCGCCATAGCCGACCGTAGTAATTGTGGTGATTGCCCACCATACAGCATCGGGAAACGAGCTTATAGGGCCACCGCTTTCCCGTTCCGCGATAAACGTTAGGAGGGCAGCAGACAGGACGACAAGTAGACTGGTGATGCCGATCAACGCTGGCATGCGTTGCCGTAGTGTGCGCCGCGATTGTCGCCAGATCCGAGCCAGGATGATTGGTAGCCATAAGAGGCGGAGTGGGCGCAGAAATGGGAGCGTGATGATCAGAATTTCGAACCAGTGCGAACGCACATACTGCCAGCGATCTGGCGCTAGGTAGCATTTGATGGCTAATTCGACTCCAAAAACGCCCCACATGAGCCAAAGCAGCCCTTCCAGAATCCGTGTGATCTCAGTGCTGATGGTGCCGCTTTCTAGTGCAAATAGGATCGCGAGAAAACCCAGCGAAAGCAACAAGAGCGGTAGTTCAGCAGCGCGCTCAAAGCGATTTCGTAGCGCAGCGCGGCGTTCAGTATTCATAGCAAACTCCGGTTGTATTGTGTTGTTAATATTGTAACCATCTCATTTTATAGCCACAGTACGGAGGGAATCGACCGATAAAGGAGTATAATACCTGCGAGCCGCCATCGTAATTGCAGGAGATGCTGATCATGCTGACGATCCGGGAACGCAGTGATATACCTGACCAATATAAGTGGGATCCGTACAGTATCTTTCCGTCGCAAACCGCCTGGGAGACCGCAATCGACGAAACTGACGCGCTGATCGCGCAGGCTGCTCAATTTCAGGGCCGGCTCGCTGAGGGGCCGCAGACCATTACCGAGTTCCTCAGTTTGAGTGAAGCGATCATGCGTAATACTGGTCAGATCACAGTGTTCGCCACGATGTTTTACGCGGTCGATACCACCGACCGTATAGCGAGCGCTATGCGCGATCGCGCACTGAGTTTGCAGGCGCGGGCTAGCGCTGCCCTGGGCTTTGGCGAGCCTGAGCTATTGGCTATTGGTGGCGATCAATTATTGGCCTGGGCTGATAGCGATGAGCATCTTGCTACCTATCGCCACTACTTCGAGCGTCTGATTGCGCGCGCGGCGCATGTTCGCTCTGCTGAGGTAGAAGAATTGCTGGGCCAGGTGCGCGATCCGTTTGCGGCAGCAAGCGCGGTGCATGGCGTATTGGCTAACGCTGAGCTGCGTTTTCCGCCAGCCTACGATAGCCAGGGTCAAGCTTACGAAATTACGCAGGGCACAATTAACGCGCTTATTACCCATCCTGACCGTACCTTACGCAAGCAGGCCTGGGAAGGATACGCAGACGCTCATATTGCCGTCGAGAACACGATGGCTCAGTGTCTAGCTGCGGGCGTGAAGCAAAACGTCTTCATTGCGCGTGCACGGCGGTACGCCTCGGCTTTGGAAGGGGCGCTCAAACCAAACTTCATTCCTCTAGAAGTGTTTCACAACCTGATCGCGACCTTCGAGCGCCACTTATCAATCTGGCACCGCTATTGGCGGGTGCGGCGAGCGGCACTGGGTCTGTCAGAGTTACACGTCTATGATATCAAAGCACCGCTGGCGACGCCGCTGGTTGTGCCCTACGAGCAGGCTGTCGAGTGGATTTGCGCAGGTATGGCCCCGCTCGGCAACGAGTATGTGCAAATCATGCGCCGTGGTTTGCGTGAACAGCGCTGGGTTGACGTGTATCCCAATCGGGGCAAGCGAGCCGGTGCGTTTTCAACCGGTGCCCCTGGGACTCATCCGTTCATTATGATGTCGTACAACAACGACATCTTCAGTCTGAGCACGCTTGCACACGAGTTGGGTCATTCAATGCATTCGTATTATACTCGGCGTATTCAACCAGTAATTTATACCAATTACGGCCTCTTCTTGGCCGAAGTGGCTTCAAATTTCAATCAGGCATTGGTGCGCAATTACCTCTTTCAAACCTTGACCGATCGTGATGCGCAGATTGCCTTAATCGAAGAAGCGATGGCTAATTTCCACCGCTACTTCTTCATTATGCCCACCCTGGCCCGTTTTGAACTGATGATCCATCAGCGGGCTGAGCGTGGTCAACCATTGACTGCCACGATTTTCAACGAGTTAATGGCCGATCTGTTTACCGAGGGCTATGGCTCCGAAGTTGTAGTCGATCGGGCACGGGTCGGCAATACTTGGGCTCAGTTCTCAACCCATCTTTACGCCAACTTTTACGTCTATCAGTATGCGACTGGCATCGCCGGCGCCCATGCTCTGGCAGCGCCGATCATTGCTGGTCAGCCGGGGGCGGCAGAACGCTACATCAATGAATTTCTCAAGGCTGGTGGTTCACGTTTCCCACTCGAAACATTACGGCGCGCTGGCGTCGATCTTGCTTCGCCTGAGCCGGTTGAACATGCATTCGCGGTGCTGGAATCGTATGTTGATCGGTTAGAACAACTAGTTAGCACCACGACAACCAGTTAAACTGGTCTTGGTTTGCATCAGATGGCGCTGGGAGCTGGTGGTACGACTTGGGATGAGCCGCAATTCGTAGCAAGGGGGTTATTGTGACTCGCCATCATCTAGGCTGGCTGTTGCTGCTCTGGCTGATAGCTGCCGTCACCAGCACTGTAGCCCAGTCATCCCATCAAGTCTATGTCCCATTGGTGGCACGACCGCTTCAAAACCCGCTCTTGAGCGGCGAAGCGACCTACTACGAGGAAGCCGACGGTAGTGGCGCCTGTCTGTTTGACCCCATCCCTGGTGATCGGATGGTGGCAGCAATCAGCTATCTCAACTATGGAAATGCCGATTATTGTGGTGCTTACGTTGAGGTCTTTGGTCCGCAGGGGCGGGTTGTAGTGCGGATCGTTGATATATGCCCAGACAATCCCGGCTGCGGTTCAAACCATCTCGATCTTAGCCCGGAAGCGTTTGATCAGATCGCGCCGCGCGCTTGGGGTAGAGTGGCTATCACTTGGCGCATCATCAGTCCGTCGCTCGACGCGCCAGTCCAGTTCCATCTCAAAAATGGGAGTAACCCATGGTGGCTGGCCTTTCAGGTTCGCAATCACCGCAATCCGATCACCAAACTTGAATATCTCACCCCGCAGGGCCAATGGGTGCAACTGAATCGAACGCAATACAATTACTTCATTCGTGAGTGCAATTGCGTCAATGGCGAGTTGGGACCGTTTACCTTCCGCATCACCGATCTTTACGGCAACATCCTAACCGAGACAGTGCAATTTAATACTCTCTCGCGCGCCACTACGTCGCCCGGCGAGTTGGTGCACGGTAGCGGGCAATTTCCTTACGGTCCCTAAGGCTTGTTCCAATCAGCGTTGCCCTGTCAATCTGGGAAGAGTTCATCAGCCTCGCGTTGCGCCGTCACCAGGTCGCTGGTGCGCCGTGTGCGTTGTGCGATGAAACGGTAGAATGTCTCGTCGTAAGAGCGGGTTTGCACAACGACTGGCATCGGTACAGCGTGGCCGAGCACCAGCGCTTGCTGGCGGGTATCAAGATTGGCTAACACTGCGCGGAGACGCGCACTGCCGCCGACACCAGTGAAGACGGCATCGATATCTTGTTCATCGCTGAGCAGTGCCGTAATCCGGGTGCCAAGCTGGCTCAGCACTTCACTGTCGATCGATGAAGGGCGTTGGTCAACGACCAGCAGCGTGACACTATATTTGCGCATCTCACGGGCAATTGTGCCAAAGATGGTCTGGCGGGCCAGCCGTGGATTGAGAAACTTATGCGCCTCTTCAATCGTGATCATCAGCGGCCGCGGCCGGGCAGATTCGTCTTTACTACGCAGATAAGTCTCGGTCTGCTCGCGCCAGCGCTGGTGTATCCGGCGGGTCAGGATATTGGCAACGAGCATGTAGGCCAAAGGCTCGTCGTAGCGGCCAAAACTCAGCACAACGTGCCGTCCTGACATCAATGCACTGATCAAATTATCAACTGGTGACAAGTTGGTCTCGGGGCGAACAAAATTCAGGCGCTTAAGCTGAAGCGTCTTGCGTTTGAGGGCATTCAGCGAAGCTAGGCTGGCACTCTTCTCTTCAGCAAACGCTTTCAGATCCTCGGCCTCCATTGTCCACAGCTGTGCTAGCCACTGTGAGCCGTATTTATCCACCAGCAATTCAGCTGTTTCAGCTGCAGTCGGATTAAGGTTAAGTTCTTCACTTAGCAACAATACATCTTCAGGTTCGATCTGATCGTAGCCAATGACAATTTCGCCATCAATCATGCCCTTGGGATCAAAAGTACCGCCAGCTAGGCCGTAGATTAGCACCTTACTACCGAAGAGTTGACGCAACCCTTTTACAAACCCTGTCCCTTCCGAACGGGCCGACCAGCCGTATTCATCGTGCATATCGAAGATCAGGTTAGAAGCCGTATCGCTCAGAATTACGCCGCAAATGAGCAGGCGGGTAAGAAAGCTCTTGCCAGTGCCGCTCTTACCAAAGACGCCGTTGGATCGTTCGACCAGCCGGTTTAGGTCGATACATACCGGTACATTCATATCAAGTGGCGTCCCAATCATAAAGTGACTGCCTTCTTCTTCTCCAAACACGCGCCGAAAATCGTCTTCGTTGGCCTCAAAGATCGGCGCGAAGTGAGGTGGTACCGTCTTTACCGGCAATAATTCGGCGTTGCTTGCGAGTGGTAGCATCAGCCGCAGATCAAGATGCAATTCACCGTAAGTCGTCGTGCCGGTCAACACGCTGGTAAAGAACTCATCAGCTGGTGGTGGATCAAGCATCACGTTGGGGGTTGTCATTCCCAATCGCACGTCGGTCACCATTGAAAAGAAGGTGAAGCGTTGACCTTGCACGACTACAAACTTGCCCACCCGGACTTCCTCGATTGGCCTGCCAGCATCAAGCCGTGCGGTTAAACCTTCCAGCAACGATCCGCCAGTCACTACCCCGAGGCGCTGTCGTTGGTGCATAGTTTCCTCCTCAAAACCCAACCGTCTTTCCTGATCGTAGCATATCTAGCGTGAACCCGATGGGCAGATGAGAGATTTTTATAGAACAAGTATGGAAATCTGCCGCTGAGTGCCGTTTCATGAATTGACATTTGTTGATGTAATCCAGCGAGATAACTATGCGCATTCTTATCGTAGAAGATGATGCAAATGTACGCTCATTTTTGCAACGAGCCATCAAAGCCCTGCGACCAAAAGCAAAAGTCGATACAGCAAATCACGGCGCCGATGGTCTGAAATTGGCCAGACGCCACGGGTATGATTTAATCATCACTGATTATCATATGCCACGGATGAATGGGCTTGATCTGATTCAAAGCTTGTTCCAGGAAGGATATTTCCTACCAGTTGTGGTCATTTCAGCCGATTGTAGTGTGGCTAATGAATCGCTTTTGGCCGGTGCATCGTATTTTTTAGCAAAACCAATTACCATGGAAGATCTCAATCAGATGCTCGCAAATTTTGGTCTGTAAGTGCTGATGGTTTGGCGGGTCAGCCCTATCGGTTGGTTCAGAGCAGGATAGCTTACGCTGTCCTGCTCGTTTTGTAGATGCGTAACGTGTGCTATGATGTAGTCCGGGATGTCGATCTTGGTGACAAAACTACTGTAAGCCCTTCTCAGTGTCCGATGCATAGGTTCTGGAGACGCCATGCCGCCCATTCCACGCTACGATGGTTATATTTTTGACCTTGATGGGACCATCTACCTCGGCGATATCCTCTTACCCGGTGCTGCTGAGCTGTTAGCGACGTTGCGCCGTGAAGGTCGTCGCATTATCTTTCTTTCCAACAATCCGACCAAAACGCGCCAGCAATACGCTGAACGTCTGCAACGACTCGGTATTGACGCTAGTGCTGATGAAATTGTCAATAGTTCGGCGGTAATGGTGGAATGGTTGCTAGCTCACGCTCCGGGGGCACCCCTCTTCGTGGTCGGTGAGGCGCCACTCATCAGTGAACTTGAGGCGGCAGGCTTTCCACTTAGTGAACGACCCGGTGAAATCGCCTTCGTCGTGGCATCATTTGATCGCACCTTCACCTATCGCAAATTACAGATTGCGTTCGATGCCATTCGGGCCGGAGCACGGCTGGTGGCGACCAATCCGGATCGTTTCTGTCCGGTACCGGGAGGTGGTGAACCAGATGCTGCTGCCATCATTGCGGCGATTGAAGCCTGTACCGATACTCGTTGTGAGGTGATCGTCGGTAAACCATCACCGATTATGGCCCGCACGGTTAGTAATCTGATCGGATTGCCGCCCCAACGCTGTATCATTGTTGGCGATCGACTGATGACGGATATTGCGATGGGGGTTACTGCGGGTATGGATACGGCCCTTGTCTTGACTGGCGATAGCCAACCCGCCGACCTCGAACGATCGCCGTATCAGCCCACCTATGTGCTGAAACGGATTGATGAATTGATCGCTGAAACCGCTTGACGAGGGCAAGGCTTCCGGCTACACTACCTGTATGATAGAGAGAGGAGAATCCATGACTGCCGCTCGTCGCACCCCTGCTGCCCTACATCAACCGCCACGCACTAGCGATCAGGCATCGCTGCCTCTGGTTGACACAGTTGACGCGACCTGGCCGCTTGCCCTGCGCGGGTTACTGCTACTGCATGGCGTTGCCCTGCCGCATGATCCGCTGCTGTCTAACCTATCTGATGCTGATCTGATCGCCTTACGTGGGAGCTTACTCTTGCTCCAGCACGATGAGCCAACCAATATCGCATAGTGTGATAGTTGCTACACCTATGAGTGCGGTAATAGGACGGGGTGAAACCCGTCCTTTGTCTTGCTACCTGTACATCCATCAGAGCGTACCGTTCGTAGCTTGAGGTAGGAAGTCGCGTTCAGATACAAAACGGCGTGGTATACTGACGATACGTCACTATGAAGCGAGAGTGTACCAGTGATGTTTCACCGCCTCCCTACCTTATCTACTAGATTCTGGCATCGTATTGGCTGGCGAATACCACCACGAGCGCGGCGCTTGCCGTGGTTGTTAGGGACCGCGCTTATGCTCTTTGGCGCCGGTCTCCTGCTCTACGTACTGTTCACCACCTTACAGATCGAATACTACCGCTGGGCTGCGCGTGGTGATTCACCCGTACCAGCGCCGCAACTCACTACCAGCAGCTTTCGTCCGGCTGACGCTCGTGCTTTGCCGCCAGTCGCTGAATGGCCGTTGCTGACTCCGACCGCGTCGACCGCCACTCAGGCTATTGATCCCGGCGCGTTCGTGAGTGGTGCTCGGACTGTTGCATCCCCACCAGCTACTGGTGTGCTGCCAACCATTGATAGCGGCATGCTCATCTCGGAGCCCGTAGAACCGGTGCGCGCTGAGTGGATAGCCACAGTTGAACGTTTGGTGATCCCAGCCATTCGGCTCGATTTCAAGGTGATCGAAGTAGGTTGGGATACTATCGAAGAAGATGGTCAATTGATCGCAGTTTGGCAAGTGGCGGAATATGCGGTAGGGCAGCATCGTGGTTCGGCCAATCCGGGTGAAGGCGATAATATTGTGTTGGCCGGCCACGTTGGTGGTTATGGCCGGGTTTTCAAAGATCTCTTCTATCTCAAACCTGGTGATGAGGTCATTGTCTATAGTCGCGGTCAGCCCTACCGTTACGTTGTGAGTGAGCGGATTATCGTTGATGAAGAGGGGGTGCCACCCGAACAGCGGCTAGCTAACGCGCGCTATATTGCTCCTACTGGTTATGAAGTTGTAACGATGATCACCTGCTGGCCGCCGAGCGGGCCAAATAAATTTAAGCAACGGGTTATTGTGCGAGCATTGCCGGTGCAGTCGGTCAATGATGGTCCCGACACGCTAGACCAATCGCGTTGAGGGATAGGGTAGATCAACCAGGAGTCTAGTTGTTGTCTGCACTGTTGATCCGGGTTGTTTCCAACATCGCCAGAATGCTCGCCCCACGGATGAAGACGCGCCGTAGACCGGCTGGACGACTGGCGGCCAGTTGCCCACTGCTAATGAGTCGTTTGACCGTGCTCAGACTCACGCCCAACAAACGCGCGACCTCTTCGCGCGAGTAGACGGCGTCAGGATTGATGCTTTCACGGCGTGCCATACCAGTATGCTCCGTTCCTGCGTGACGAGTAATTCCGAAACGAGTCGATCTTGTGGCAGTCAGTGTTGACCGATTTACGACTTGACCAGTGCAGCGCTCGGTATGGGGTACCCTCGGATTGCGTACCGTGGGGATCGGTGGCGCTAGGTTTTTTCCTTATCGTAGTGCTGTCTTGCTGCGACTGCAGAAGCAGGTGCGTTGCAGAGGGCAGGCAGTTTCTACAGCCGCTGACCAAATCCACACCGATATCGACCCGTCAGAGCGATCAACATACTGACCATACTCTCGGGACATTAAATCAACCCGAATGCTCGAAATACACCCAACACACACATCACAGCCAAGCTCATCCCAGCGATCACCTGCATCAGGGTGTGGTTGCGGGTGCGCAATCGTGCCCATCCCAACACAACCGCTGCAGCCCAGCAGATACCACCGAGGGCTGGCATGTAGATACTAGCCAGTGTTGCGCATGAACCAATACTGGCCGAATGGATGCTGATTTTCCAGAATAAATTGATGAGAAACGAAGCCAGGTTCATCACCGCGACTGACACCAGCATTGCCAGTAGCGGTAGTGGGGCATTCAATGCCCAGAGCACCGCTATTCCGACCAGCACATTAGCCATACCAAACAGGTACAATTCGTTGCGTTGTGTACGTACCGAAATATCGTCGTCGCTGTAGGCGCCTTGGCGTAGGCGAATGTTAAAAAAGATCGTCGGTGGTACAACCTGGAGCAATGAGCAGAAGAGAGCCCACCATAGACCATTCATGCGGTCCTCGTTGCCGAGCACACCAACGATAAAGATACTGACAATGCCCAGGGGTACCGGATGCAAGATTTGCGAAATGCGCCGGGCGATAGCATAGCCGCGCCCTGGTAATGCGCCGCGGCTGAGTGCTTCAGCAGTAAGATCGTTCGGTTGCATCATGCCCTTCATCCTCAAGTGGCGGCGGTCATTGCCACCAGCTCACGATAAATCGCAACAAGCGCCTGACCAGTCTGCTCCCAGCCAAAGGTAGTGGCCTGCGCCGGGCCAGCTGCGCGCAACGGTGCCGGATCAGTCAGCGCGGCCCGGATTCCAGCGGCTATGTCTTCGGCATCAAGTGGATCAACCATAATGGCAGCCGATCCGGCTACTTCAGGCAGGCTTGCAACTCTACTTGTAACAACCGGTGTTCCACAGGCCAGTGCCTCGAGCACCGGGAAGCCAAACCCTTCGTAAAGCGATGGATACACAAAAGCCTCTGCTAGATTATACAATGCAGGTAGATCATCATCGGCAACAAAATCGAGAAAATGCACTCGCTCGGCTAGCTGGTAATGCTCGACAGCGGCAAAGATTTCATCGTACAACCAGCCACGGCGGCCCGCGATCAGCAGATGAAGATCGGGATATTCGGCGCGTAGCATAGCGAACGCTTGCAGGAGACGTACCAGATTCTTGCGCGGTTCGAGCGTACCAACGAAGAGCAGGAAACGATTAGGAAGGCGCAGCCGTTCGCGCACAGCAACTCGTTCAGCATCACCCATTGGCCGAAAGCGTGCATCAACCGCTGGGTAGAGCAAGCGTATCCGCTGGCGAGGAATACCGTACAGCCGACCCAGATCGCTGGCCGTGGCTTTTGAGTCAACTGCCACCAGATCGGCACGCCGGAGCGAGCGCGGCACTGCCTCACTTAAATAGCGGCGCAAGCTTGGTTCGGCGCAGCCTGGTTCTACTAAAAATGTCAGATCGTGAATGGTCAGCAGGGTTCGGGCCCGTGTCGGTGGTAACACAAAATCAGGGGCATGCACCACATCTAGCGGTCCCACCAGCCACTCGACACGTAAGGGCAGACGTAACCGCTGCCAGAGGATCGTCAGGAGACGGGGATTGATCGGTAAGGGACGCAATGTAATATGCGGATAACTGCTGGCCAATTCGTGGGCATAGCGAACGAAAGGGCTAGCTAGATCAAGACTACCTGCTGCATAAAAGAGCAGGAACGAAAACTCTGGCCCTGCCTGCGCCGCTGCCCGCACCAACTCGCGGGTATAGCGACCAATCCCGGCTCCCTGCCAGATCCCTGCGGTAAAATCGATACCAATCCGCATAGCTATTTCCGCCGGCTGAACAGGTACAGGATAAATCCGAAAACCACGATGCTCCAAAAGTTGATCAGCCGGTCGAGTAACGTGACGGCTCCACCCAGACTTGCGGCGATACCAAATAGGGTTAGCACAACAGTAATAGTGCCTTCCACTACTCCCAATCCGGCTGGTGTGATTGGTAAAGCAGTGAGCAATGATGAAGCCAAGGCTACAAAAATGATCGCCGCCAGCGTTAGATTGAGACCGGTGTGGTTGAGCGATTGGATGACAAACCAGAGCCGAAAGCCTTCTAGGAGCCAGATTGCACTTGTAAAGGCAAAGAGACGCGGCAGGATCTTGGGTTGAAACGATTTTAAGGCCGATTGCTCGAAATTACCATAAACCTGATGCAGTCGGCGCGGAATAAACCAGCGGATCTGGGGGCCCAACCAGCGCATGCTAGCCAGACCACTCACGATCACAACGACCAATAGCCCGCCAAACAGAAACACGATCTGGGTCCCTTCAGGCATTCGGACTCCAAAGGTGAAATATCCTGAGAGCACCAGCAGGCTAAACAATCCGATCATGTCGAGCAGTCGTTCGGCGAAAATAGTGCCAAATGTCGCCGAAAATGAAACGTTGCCGTTGTGCTTAAGCAGATAACCGCGGTACGCATCACCGAGTTTGGCCGGCACGATACAGTTAGCGAACCACGACAGGTAGATATATTCAATTAGCGCCGGTAATGATGCCCAACTGTGACGGCCTGCGGCGATGGGAACGCCAGCATTCGTAAGGAGCATGCGCCAACGTAGCGCGCGCAACGGGAAGGTGATGTAGAAGACGATCAGGCCTAGCCCTAACAGCCAGGGATTGGCTGAACGCATATATTGCCACGTTGTAGCCAGATCAATGTCAAGACTGCGCACCACAAACATGATGATCGCAAGAGCAAGACCAAACGAGACCAACGTCCGCGGTTGACGCAGCCGCTGGGCGAGAGCGAACGAACTACGCGCCTCACTCATCGGTTCCTGATCGTCAGGCGTGATGTCGACCGCTGGTGGTTGCTTAGTCATAGGTGCGCGAGCCTTCCCGTAAGTGTTTGCCGGTGATGGTTCGATGTTTGCCATGATCCTACCTGATCTTGCAACACAGGGGCAACTGGTGAACACTATCGATCAACTTCGGCCAGATACCAAGCCCAGAATCGTTCTAGCCCTTCATCGACGGCAACAGTTGGGGCAAAATCGAGCAACTGAGCGGCTTTCGTCGTGTCAGCATAGGTGATGGGCGGTTCGGTCGCTGGAAGTGGCTTGATTTCGATCCGGGCTGGATAGCCAGTGATTTGCTCAAGTAGTTGTACAAACTGGCGTAGCTCAACCGGTTGGGAATGGCCCAGGTTAAAAATTTCGTAGGGCCGTGGCCGATCGAGAGCGTTGATCACGCCGGCAACGATATCATCAACATAGGTATAATCACGAAATAGATTTTCGCCGCCGTTGAAGAGCGTGATCGGCTGCCCGCGTACCATTCGTTCCACGAAGAGGTAGGGGGTCATGTCAGGCCGACCGCGTGGGCCGTAGACGGTAAAAAACCTTACGACGCTGATCGGAATACTGTATAGACTGTGGAAGGTATACGCTAGTACTTCTGCCGCCTTTTTTGTCGCTGCATAAGGTGACAATGGCCGATCGGTATTATCCTCTTCGCGGAAGGGGACGCGATTAGTTTTGCCGTAGACCGAAGAGGTAGAGGCCAGCACAAACTGCTCAACATCAGCTCGACGCGCCAATTCGAGGAGGTTGAGCGTACCACCCACATTCACCGCTTCGTAGAGCTGGGGATTGGCGATGGAAGGCCGCGGACCGGGCATTGCTGCTAGATGGGCAATGAACCGAGGACGAAAGCGTTCAAACAACGCAGCCATTGATTCGGCATCGCGAATATCGCCTTCGATCAACGTAAAGCCCGGATGCTGCAATGCATGCGCTAGATTGCGCCGTTTGCGCGCTGGATCGTAATAATCAACGAAATTATCAAGGCCGATGACTCGTTCACCGCGTGCCAGTAGGTGATCGACCAGATGGCTACCAATGAAGCCAGCGGCTCCTGTAACAAGGTAGGTCATACATCCTCAGTTGTGTTCAGCGGTGGGTAGGGGTGCGGTGTCGATCGTTGCCAGCAAGGCAATCATTGCCCCGAACTGCACGCCCATATTCAACACGTGCAGATTTTCAAACAGATTGTGGCCACTCAGTGCCCCCACGATCCCCAGTCCGCCTAATGCAATTCCGCGTGCAAGCCAGCCTCGGGCCCGCTGGATGGCTATAATAGCAGTGTACCAGACACTGCCCAGAAAGATGAGATACGCCATCGCACCGATCAGCCCGCTCTCGGCCGCGATGTGCAAGTAATAGTTGTGCGCATGGCCGCGGGAATCATACCATGGTTTGATCCAAGTTGGGGTCTCGCCGCTGTAGACAAGTCGTTCATACGCAATGCTAAAATTCCCTGGCCCAACGCCCAACAGCGGCCGTTCCTCGATCATATGCAGTGCTGCTTGTAGGTGGGCCATTCGCTCGACAACGGCAAAATTCTCTGGTGTGATTTTTGTACCGCGGACATCAAAGGGACGTAGGTTTTCGACAATCGAGATGACCCGATTGCTAAACGAAGCCGGGAGCAAGCCGCTGCCAATCAGTACTATGCCACTTAGGCCTACTGTCAGCACAGTGATGGTGATCTGCCTTGCTCTAAGCCGGTCGGCGCGTTGGATCATCGCGATTCCGATGGCTAGCGCGCCTACGACCGCACCTAACCAGCCGCCACGCGAGAAGCTTGCCACTAGTCCGCCTATCAAGCAGGCACCAGCAATGCCGATCAGGCTCAATATCAACCAAAAGCCAGGCTGTCGCCACTGGCGGGTTTCCAATACGGCTAGCCCTACACCGATTGCAAGTGGCCAGGCTTGGTTGAGATAGCCAGCAAACGAATTAGGTTGCCCGATGGTGCCGTAAGCACGCACGTGTCCGTTCCCAATGGCGAAGCTTTCCGGACCGATCCCGGTCAGGAATTGACCGATGCCGAGTAGCGCCGTGAGTGTTGGTGCGGTCAGCAGGCAGGATACTAACACCGTCCGTCGCCAATGTACACGTGTCGGGTCACGCAACACTGATACCGTTGCTAGGTAGATCAGCAGCACTGTTCCCCAGCGTAGCGTCTCCTTAAGTGCTTCAATTCGGCTGAGCGGTGTCAACGCTGCGGCTAGTCCGAGCGTCCAGATCAAGCTCATGAGTGCGATACCCGGTCCTGCTGGATGTGGCCACCCCTGGCGCACTTGCCAGAGCAGACGTAACGCCACCAGTCCAAAGCAGAACTGGGTCACACTCAGTCCACCTGGCAATTCGACCAGTTGCTGCAAGGGCACTGATAGGATAGCCAAGGCTACCGGCCAGACTGGATCGCAGAGGGTCAGCCCAATGGCAACCAGACCAAGCAGCCACCAAGTCGCCAGCGGCAGCGGTGTACTAGCCAGGATAACACCCGACACAACGGCAACTGTTAGCCACCACCCCTGTAGCCCAACTCGCTTGTACAACTGGAGGAATTGCATCACCATGCGCCACGACCGGACAAGATTGCCGGTATTACCATCATCAGAATCCGCAGATCGAGGCTCAGTGACCAGTTCTCGGCGTAGTAAATATCGAGCCGCACCTGCTCGTCAAATGAAATCTCACTGCGTCCGAGGGCCTGCGGCAGGCAGGCCAGTCCTGGTTGCACCTCTAGCCGCCGATGGTGCCATGGCTCATAACGGGCAACCTCTTCGGGTAAGGCTGGTCGGGGGCCGATCAGGCTCATGTCGCCGAGCAAGACATTCCATAGTTGCGGCAACTCATCGAGACTGGTACGGCGCAACCAACGGCCAATTCTGGTGATGCGGGGGTCGTCGCGGATTTTAAACAACGGCCCGTCTGCTTCATTGTGTTGTAACAGCTCTTGCCGGCGCTGTTCGGCGTCAGGCACCATAGTGCGGAACTTGTAGCAGGTGAACAGGCGTCCGTGTTTTCCGACGCGTTGCTGACGAAAGATGATAGGTCGGCCAGAGTCGATCCAAATCGCAAGTGCGATCAACCCAGCTATCGGTAAGGTCAGCGGTATCGTGATCAGCACCGCCGTCAGATCAAATACGCGCTTAAGGGCGAGGTTAAGACCATGCAGTTGGATCTCTTTCGGTTGTAGCAGCGGTACGCCGCTCAGATGCATAATATCTATGCGGTCGAAGCTCAATTGGTAAATGTCAGGTGCGATCTGATACCCGACACCCAGATTCTGGCAACGTGCAACCAGTTCGGGCAGACGATCGTATTCCCAGAATGGCAGCGCAATGATCACTTGCTGGATCTGATGCTGTTCCACCACTAGTTCAAGATCTTCAAGGTTGCCCAGGTGTTGAAACACTCGTGCGCGCTGATTGGCGATAATCGGTTCCTCGCTCAAATAGCCGACCAGCGTATAGCCAGATCCTGGCGACGCGGTCAGGGCTTGCATAACCAGTTGCCCTAGACCAGTACCGCCTACAACCAGCACCCGTTCGCGTCCGAGACCGCGTGACCAGAACCAGTGTTGGAGCCCAATCAGCAGTAGCCGCCAGCTCAGCAAGAGCCCGATAATAGTCACGGCGGCAAAGGCGAAGATCAGGCGCGAATAAAAAAATGGTCGGTAGAGAAAGACGATGACCATCACCAGCGCAATCATTGTGATCACGCTGCCAGCAATAGCTTCCGCCTCATTAAGGAACGTCATCCGGCGGCTAGAACGATAGAAGCCATGTACAATAAAGCGCAATCCCAACAAGACTTGCAGCAGCAACACAATGGGCAAAAAGGCGCTAAACGGTACCTGATTTTCAATAGCCACCTCGGCAATAATCCGATCAAATGGTGTTGGCCAGTTTACCTGATAGCGCAAAAGATACGCTAGCACAAAGCCAGCGAAGATGAGCCCCTGATCGACGAAAAATAAACCAACCATCGTCCAGCGTCTTCGTTGATTCAGACGCTGGCGAGTGGTTGGCGTCACGCTCTTTGGTAACGGTACGTGGTCAATCATGCGCAAGTCAATTGGCGCAGCTGGCAGTCCCTAGCGGGAAACAGACGACCGGAGTCGGCTACGGGGTATCGTGCGATGGCCGATGATCACCCGTCGACTCGGAACCGCTCACGCCAGCCTGCCGATGTTCGAGGTAAAGCATAATTCCTGGCGAGGCTGCGATCAGGAGCATCAGAGCAATCAGGCTGATCCAGAGCATACGTGGCTCATCTCCCTTGGTAGGCTTAGTGTCACAATGCTGTCAGATCGGAGAGGAGGTTTCTGACCATCCTCACCGTGCTTACATAGCGCCTTATCTTACCATGACATGGCGTATCTGTAAGCTGATAAAAAGCTGACAGACGGGATGAAGCTTATCCCGCCTGTCAGTCTCTGTTGAGTTACGCAGCGTGGGCCTTAGCCGGTTCCTCGGTGCCTTCAGCGGCAGCTTCGATCTGAGCCACTGCATCACGCGGTCGTACTACAAGGAAGAGGTTGCGATAGCGATCCCAGCGTGCCAGAATCTCGCTTCCCCACGGGCTCTTGGTCAATTCTACATGGCGGCGGATCAAGTCGCGCACACGCAGCTCATCGCGTTCACTGAGCGGATTCAGCTCTACCAGTTGCGGATTGTAGCGTTGTGCAAAGGTAGCGTGCTCATCGAGCACATACGCTACTCCACCCGTCATGCCGGCGCCGAAGTTGCGTCCAGTCGGTCCGAGTACAACCACGACGCCGCCAGTCATATACTCACAACCGTGATCGCCGATTCCTTCCACCACGGCCGTGGCACCCGAATTGCGTACCGCAAAGCGTTCTCCAGCTCGGCCTGCTACGTACAATTCACCGCCGGTAGCGCCGTAGAGTAGGGTATTGCCGGCAATCACATTCTCGTGCCAAACATATTGCGCCTCAGGAGGCGGCGCGATCGTAATAATGCCACCGGCCATGCCTTTGCCCACGTAGTCATTAGCATCACCGATCAGCCGCAAGGTAACCCCTGGTGCGTTGAAAGCACCAAAGCTCTGGCCGGCGTGACCGCGGAAGGTAATCACAATGGTATTCGGCGGCAATCCCTTGTCTCCGTAGAGTTGCCCAATTGCACCTGCCAGGCGTGCGCCAACCGAGCGATCACAGTTGTTGATAGGATATTGCAACTGTACTGGTCCGCTTCCGTCCAGCGCACTGGCTGTATCGCGCATGATTCGATCATTCAAAGTCTCTTCAGGCGGCAAAGCATTAGGTTTCCCACCGTGCCGGATGGGACCTTTGCCAATCAACGATGCTGCACCTAATACCGGCGTCATATCGAGCTGATCGGCGTGTTCCTCGCCTGTCTGGCGTTGCCGTAGCAGATCAGTGCGGCCAACTGCTTCATCCAGCGAGCGCAATCCGAGGCTGGCGAGAATTTCGCGCACTTCCTGGGCCAGATAGCGGAAGAAGGCCATGACCATCTCGGGCTTGCCGGAGAATTTGGCACGCAGATCACTACGCTGCGTGGCAATGCCGACCGGGCATGAATTATTATGGCAGGCGCGCGCCATAATACAGCCCTCGGCTACCAATGCAGCCGTGCCAAACGAAAACTCATCGGCGCCGAGTAGCGCTGCGATGACCACATCGCGCCCAGTCTTCAAACCGCCATCTGCCCGTAGTCGCACTCGTTCCCGTAAGCCATTTAGGATCAGCGTCTGCTGAGTTTCAGCCAGCCCCAGTTCCCATGGCAAACCAGCATTCTTGATGCTGCTCAACGGTGAAGCGCCGGTACCACCAGCATGACCGCTGATCAAGATCGTATCGGCGTAACCCTTGGCGACGCCAGCTGCTATCGTTCCTACCCCAACAGTCGCAACGAGCTTAACCGAGACGCGCGTATTGGGGTTGACCTGTTTGAGGTCGTAGATCAACTGTGCTAGGTCTTCGATGCTGTAAATATCGTGATGTGGCGGTGGGCTAATTAACGCTACACCGGGCACAGTATGGCGGATGCGTGCGATCTCTTCGTTGACCTTATGACCAGGTAATTGCCCACCCTCGCCGGGTTTTGCACCCTGTGCCATCTTGATCTGCAACTCGCTGGCGCTGGCAAGATAGGCTGGTGTTACGCCGAACCGTCCCGATGCCACTTGCTTGATCCGCGAGTTGCGTTCATCGTGGTAACGTTCCGGTGCTTCCCCACCTTCACCGCTGTTAGCCATCGCTCCCAGCCGGTTCATAGCGATGGAAAGGGTTTCGTGCGCTTCCGAACTGGTCGATCCATGGCTCATAGCCGCAGTGGAGAACCGTTTCACGATCGACTCGATCGGTTCGACCTCGTCAATAGGTACAGGTGGACCAGCTGGTACGAATTCGAGCAAGTCGCGCGGCTCAACCGGTGGGCGATTATTGACCAGATCGGCGTAGGCGCGATAGGTGGCATACCCTTCGCTGCTCAAGGATGGGCCAGTGCTATCGCCGTTGAGAGCATATGGGTTGCGTACCGCCTTGTGCAACGCATGGACCACTGCTGGGCTGAAAGCGTGGTATTCACCATCCTTCTTAAACTTGTAGAAGCCGGGATGTGGCAGCGTCACCCGTTCGGTCTGGAACGCGCGGCTGTGGCGTGCGGCCAGATCGCGGGCAATCCGACTAAACGAAATACCGCCGACGCGCGAGGGTGTACCGACAAAGCAGCGGTCGATCACCTCTTGGGCCAACCCGACCGCTTCGAAGATCTGCGCGCCGCAGTAGCTATCGAGGGTCGAGATGCCCATCTTTGACATAATCTTGAGCAACCCCTTCTCGAGGGCGTGGATAAAGTGCTGTTCAGCCTCTTCTGCGAGATGGTGCGGGCGCAGACTAGCTGGTACGCGATCCATGCCGTGTTCAACGCGCTGACGCACAGCATCGCGTTCGAGAGCGATGCGGCGCACACTAGCCAGGGCTAGATAGGGATTGATCGCTTCGGCACCGTACCCGATCAGGTTTGCCATATGGTGCACTTCACGCGCCTCGCCAGTCTCGACGAGCAGGCTGACGCGTGAGCGCAGACCGGTACGGATCAGATGGTGGTGAACTGCGCCAGTTGCTAGCAAAATTGGCAAGGCAGTATGTTCAGCATCGACACCGCGATCGCTCAGAATGATGATCGACGCGCCGTCGTGCACAGCGGTAGCGGCCTCGGTGCTCACGCGTTCGAGAGCCTTGAGCAGGTTCTCGGCGGTAATATGCTGTGCCGGGAAGAGCAGGCTGATTGTTGCTGAACGGAGCAACGGATCGGTCAGATCCCTAATCGCCTGCAATTGAGCGTTGGTCAGGATGGGTGAGGTCAGCTGCAGCAGATGCGCATGCTCGGGGGTTTCGAGCAAGATCGAGCGACGGCGACCGATCCCAATACTGAGCGACATCACCAGCTCTTCGCGCAGCGGATCGATAGGGGGATTGGTCACTTCGGCAAACCGTTGCTTAAAGAAGTGGAACAGTGGGCGGCCCAATTCCCATTGCGAGAGGGGAGGGATGGGCGTATCATCACCCATCGAGCCAACCGGTTCGTGACCGGTCATGCCCATTGGCTTAATAATAACATTTAGCTCTTCGGAGGTATAGCCGAAGGCCATTTGCAACGGTTGAAGGTTGGTCTCATCATCCGTGGGAGCGGCAGGCAGTTCAGCGGGGAGATAGCGCAAATGTTCCTGCAACCATTCTGCGTAGGGGCGGCGTGTGGCCAGCAATGATTTTACTTCGCTATCGGTATAGATCCGACCAGCTACAGTGTCAACGGCCAGCATCTGACCGGGGCCGAGTTTGCCTTTACAGACAATCCGCGCCTCGGCGATAGGTACTGCACCAACCTCTGAGCCAGATACGACTAGCCCATCGTCGGTGATGAGGTAGCGAGCCGGACGCAAGCCGTTGCGGTCGAGTGAAGTGCCGACAATTACACCATCCGAGAAAGCCAGTGCCGCTGGGCCGTCCCAAGGCTCGATGAGACATGAATGGTACTGATAGAAGGCACGTAGAGCGGGATCAATATCGGGCACCTTTTCCCAGGCCTCTGGCACCAGCATCGCAGTCGCATGACGAATATCACGCCCGGCCATCACCAGCAATTCGAGCGTGTTATCGAGCATGGCCGAGTCGGAACCATTTTCGTCAATAATCGGCAACAGGTTGCTCATCGGCGGGGCGCCGGTAGGCAAGAAGTCAGTGGGCAACGTGATGGCTAGTTCGCGGGCGCGCATCCAGTTGACGTTGCCTTGCAGGGTATTGATCTCGCCATTGTGCGAAAGCATGCGGAAGGGTTGGGCACGATCCCAGGTCGGGAAAGTATTGGTGCTGTAGCGCTGATGATAGACCGCAAGTGCCGTGGTATAGTCAGGATCGCGTAGATCAAGGTAGAAGTCGGCCAGGTGTGAACCGAGCAACAGCCCCTTGTAGACGACCGTGCGGGTCGAGAACGAGGGGATGTAGGCGGGGAGGCCAACGCGGCGAAATTCCTGCTCCATCGCCTTGCGGGCTAGGAAGACCGTGCGCTCGAAGAAGGGGTCGGCAAGCCCTTGGGGTCGGCCAACGATGATCTGGCGGATGGTGGGCATTGCCTTACGGGCGCGCTCACCGAGCACATCTGGATTGATCGGCGTTTCACGCCAGCGTAGCAGTGGCAAATGGTAGCGGGCTAAAACCTGCTCGATCAGGGCGCATGCCGTGGCGCATTGCGCTGGATCGGCCGGCAGGAAGAGCATCCCCAGCGCGAGATCGGTGTCGGCCACGCTGATCCCGGCAGCAGCCAGTTCGCGACGGAGCAGCCGCCGCGGAAGCTGCGTCAGTACGCCGGCACCATCGCCAGTGCGGGCATCATCAGCCACAGCACCGCGATGCTCTAAACGGCCTAACGCGGTCAGGGCTAGCTCGAGAATATCGTGGCTATCCCGACCATTGACGCGGGCTATGAAACCGACGCCACAGGCGTCATGCTCAAAGCGCGGATCGTAAAGGCGGGCTGGGTCGCGCGCAGGAAGGTGCATTGCTCGTTCCTTATTCTTCACTAGTATCAACGGATGCCAGATGCCAAAACACAAAAATGCGCCCGTCGCTCCTCGGCGCTGAGGGGGAGGGGCGAGCTCAATCTCGCTCTTCTAGTTATGCTGAAGATAGCGATATGGCCGCCTTACGGCGTTGCCGGTGTGGCTGCATAGCCAATCGCATTAATTTGGTAATGAATGATAAGAATGGAAGATACAGGAAAATGGCCCACTCAATCACAGAGTGTGACCACTGTACCACCCGGTACGGACAAACCGCGTTGTTCTCGTGGATTATTACCAAATACTATACTGCACATGAGGCAAGTGTGTCAAGCGGTTTTTATGCGAAAGTACCAAATAGAAGGCATGATAAGCCGTTATGGATTATCCGTTAACCGCCGCAACTCTTCAACCAATTGTCGAGCTTGGGGCGAGAGGTTCGTGGGCAATACTGCACTGACTGTCACGTAGAGATCGCCATGGTGGTGACTGTGCATGAGCGGCATACCCTGGCCGCTGACTCGAAAGACACGCCCATTCTGGGTTTGCGGTGGAATGTTGAGGGTTAGGGTTTTACCCGACAACAGCCGAACCTGGGTCTGTCCACCAAGCAGCAGGGTATACATGCTGACCGGTACGGTGGTGTATAGATCGTTGCCTTTCCGTTCAAATTGGGCATGAGGTTTAACAGTGACCACTAGGTAGAGATCGCCGCGGCGACCACCGTTCAGGCCAGGTGCTCCTTCGCCAGGGATGCGTACCCGTTTGCCGGTATCGATACCAGCAGGGATCTTCACGGTGATTGTGCGTGGGGAACCATTGGGGTTGGAAAATTGTAGGGTCCGCTGAGTACCGCTGTAAGCTTCTTCGAGCGTCAATTCAACCGCTTGCTCAACATCTTGACCGTCGAGTCTAACGTTGAAGCCGCTACCTGTAGCGCGGCGCGTGCCAAACAGGGTTTCAAATAGATCGGCAAAGTCGGTTTGATTGCTGTAATCGAACCCACCAAAACCAGCTTGCTCGTAGCGGCGAAAATCGCTGCCAAAGCGGTCATATTTAGCCCGCTGCTCTTTGTCAGACAACACTTGATATGCTTCGTTTATCTCTTTAAATCGCGCCTCGGCCTGCGGATCGCCCCGATTCACATCGGGATGGTACTTCCGTGCTAGCCGCCGGTATGCCTGCTTGATCTCGTCATCGCTGGCAGTACGGCTCACACCCAGCACCTGGTAATAGTCCTTCATACGTTGGCCTCACCCACGGAATGACGGTATGGAAACGCAGTCCACCAGTCGCAATGGTATAAGCATGTATGTTCGATTGTAGGCAGCGACTTGCTCCGCGTCAAGCGAGCCTATGTTAGATATCTGTTAGATAGCAATGGCGCGGGAGATAGCCCCGCGCCGAAGAGAGTCGTAGGTATATAGCACAATGAGCCATCAGGCGAACTCGAATCGTTCCTGTTCGTTCCGTCGAAAGGAAGCAAAGGCAGCAAGATCGCGGATTGTGCGCTGGATAAGGTCGCGTTCGAGCGGATCGTTGTAGCTGCGCACGAGGCGTCGGATCGCTTCGTGCCACTCTGGCGGCGGGGTATAGCGATACACCGGTTGACCACCAACGGTGTTGGTTACAGACAAAAAGCCCGCCATAGTCAGATCCTCGAGCGCAGTTTGCACGCTCCAAATATCGCGGAAAACCCGCTCGGCAATCGCCGCTGCCGTTAATTCACAGCGTGAATGTTCGTGAAACATCAGAAGTATATGCAGCTTGGTTGGCGTGTCGAGAACGTTTTCTAGCAAACGTTGGACGTGCGGGTCGATCATAGAGCTGCTCCTTCCTGAAGTGATCAGCATTGATCACAGAGGTACTTGCGACAAGACAGCGACTCCTGCGTCGTGGGAGGAGCAAAGTTCGTGGGCTGAAGATGAAAAATATTTCAGGCATCAGACGGATTATACATCATTCCTGGCGGAAATGCTACTCTTTTGCGAGCTTTTTTGCACAACAAATGTGGCCAAATAACAACGATTAGGTAGTTGTTTATGCAATCGTTCATACTTGAGTATAATGTAGGCGATTAGGTTCGATCGACAGGAGGTCTCAGATGGCTACGATCCCGGTTGCAGTATTGGGCGCCACGGGTGCGGTAGGCCAGCGCTTTATTCAATTGCTCGCTGACCATCCGCTCTTTCAGGTCGTGGCGTTGACCGGTAGCGAACGCAGCGCCGGCAAAAAATATCGCGAAGTGTGTCGATGGGTGCTTGATACGCCAATGCCGGCAGCAGTAGCTGAGCTGACGGTGCTAGATGAGGAGGCCGAGCTCCCCGCTCAACTGGTCTTCTCAGCACTGCCCAGTAGTGTGGCTGGTCCTATCGAGCAGCGCCTCGCCGCCGCTGGTCATATTGTTTGTTCTAATGCTTCTAACCATCGGATGGAGCCCGATGTGCCGTTGGTAATTCCTGAAGTCAATCCCGATCATTTGCAGTTGATCCCGGTGCAACGCCATCGACGTGGTTGGTCGGGCGCAATTGTCACCAATCCCAACTGCACATCGACACCGACTACCATGGTATTGCGGCCATTGCTTGATACGTTCGGCGTGCGCCGTGTGCTGCTGGTCAGTATGCAGGCGCTGTCAGGGGCAGGTTATCCCGGTGTGCCTAGCTACGATGCGATTGATAATGTGATTCCGTACATCGGCGGTGAAGAGCCGAAGCTGGAAGTCGAGCCACAAAAGATGCTCGGCCAGTTACGCGATGATACAGTGGTGCCAGCCAGCTTTACCACGTCGGCTCACTGCAATCGGGTACCGGTGCTCGAAGGCCACATGGTTTGTCTGTCGATCGAGCTCGAGCAAAAAGCACGCCCAGAGGAGGTGGCTAGAGTGTTGGGCACGTTCCGCGGGTTGCCACAAGAATTGCGTTTGCCGACCGCTCCTGAACAGCCGATTATTGTGCGTGATGAACCCGATCGCCCACAGCCTCGCCGCGATCGCGATGCCGGACGCGGTATGGCAACCGTGGTAGGACGTATCCGGCCCTGCTCGTTGTTCGATATCAAACTGATTGCCCTAAGTCACAATACAATTCGCGGCGCAGCCGGGGCATCAATTCTGAATGCTGAGCTGATGCATGCGCAGGGGTGGTTATGAATGCGTGGGCAACCATTGCCGATCTCACTGCGGATCGGGTGATCTATCGCGATCTCCAACCGTGTGATCCAGCGTTGCCAGGGATTGCCACATTGCGTACTGTGTTGGGTTTGCCGGCCAATGTTACGCCGCGCAAGCGCGATATGGCGTATGCTCGCGTCATTCTGGCTCTGGCACGCGCGGCACAGGCAATGCGCAATGGCCCTGCCCTGACGACTGTCGTCGTGATTGGTGATACGGAAAATGACCGTTTACTGACCATTCATCTCCAACATCTTGGTGAAGTGGCAACGTATGGGTTTATCGGTGTCGACCGCCCGGTAGCGCCAGCTACGCTCGAGTGGAGTGATACGGTGGCTACTGCGACCCGCTGGGCATTAGCCCAACAGTGGGCCGCTGAATTAACTGCGCGAGGGGTGAATTGGGCCCAGACCGCTGTGCTCATCGATATCGATAAGACGTTGCTTGGTCCGCGTGGACGCTCTGATGGAGCAATAGACGATGCGCGGGCTGAGGCGGCGATGATCGTAGCTACCGAATTGCTAGGCGATCGGTTTGATCGTAGTCTGTTCCGGCGGAATTATACTGAACTCTGCCGACGCGAATGGCATACCATCACGCTCGACAATCAGGATTACACTGTGGCTCTGGCCCTCTTTGCCACCATCGAGGTCTTCGACTTGCCAGCACTTGAGGTGCAACTTGCTGCTGGTCTGGCGCCCACGCTGCTCGAATTGCTCATTGCCGCACAACAAGTGCCTACCGAGTTAGAGGCGTTGCGTCGGCAATTGATCGAGCGGATCGAGGCAGGTGACCCAACGCCGTTTACCCAATTTCGGCGCGCTGAACTGGTGACTACCGCAGCGCGGATGAATGATGGTCGGCTGACGTTGAGTAGCGAATTGTTCGCTTTGGGCCGAACACTGCAAGCGCAGGGGGCACTATTATTAGCAGCCTCTGATAAGCCAGCAGAATCAGCTTTGCCCTCTCCAGAGCAGGCTGCTGCTGGTCTGTTGCCGTTGCATCGTACACCAGCTCGCCTAGATTAACAGCAAGGCGACGCCAGTCCAAGATAGCTTGGCGTCGCCTTTAGCTGTTGATCGCACGCTCGCGGACAATATACGCCGTCGGTAACAGCTGTTTGATCCGCTCGATCAATTCATCGATGAAGAAGGGCTTGGTCATGTAGCCGTCGACTGCCGCTTCAGCGGCTGACTGGCGCACTTCGGCTGAGTCATAAGCCGTGACAATCAGAGTCGGTGGATAGTAGCCGCGATCGTGCAGGGCCTTGATAAACCGTACACCATTCATACCTCGTAAGTTGTAATCAGTGATCAGTACATCGAATGGCTGCTCTTCCCAACGCTCAAGGCCCTCCTCGGCACTTAATACTGATACAAACTCATAGGGAATCCCAATACTGTGCATGGCAAGCTCGATAATGCGCCCAATATTGTTGTCATCCTCAACCAGGAGAATGCGCACGGGTTGACCTTCTGAAATCACTTTGGTCATAGCTACCCCCCCTTTGAACCCTGCGCCTCTGCAATGGTGAAAAAGAGAAGGTGGCGCCGATGCCTATAGTACTTTTTTCCTATTTCCAGTGTAGCACATGTTGGCAGCAATCACAATAACAGTTTTGTCAAATGGTGAGATTCTTCCCCGGCGGCAACAGGAAAGAATAGGCTTTGACAGGCCATGAAAGCGAATCTATAATCAACAATAGGGGCTACCGAATGGTATGACCCGTTTGGCAGGAATACACCACACTATGTTTTCCGATCAGTCTTCATCGTTACAATTACGTCGTAGCGCTGTTGCTCTCTTCGCTATCTACCTCTTCATTTACCCGTTTGCAATTGTGTTGGTGGCTCTCGACAAAGTGCCAGTGTGGGGAACTTGGATGGGCGGCGCCTTGCTAATTTTGCAAGGTGCGTTGATGGGAGTCTGGCTGGCGGTACACTATCGCCGGTGGGGGGCTCTGGCTGCCGGTCTCATTCTCGTGATTTCGTGGGCAGTTGAACATATTGGGGCTACCACCGGTTTTCCCTTTGGCAGCTATTCCTACACCGATGTGCTGCAACCACAGATCTTTGGGGTCGTGCCGCTGGCGATTCCGTTTGCTTGGCTGCTGATCGTCGTTGCTGCTGTTGGGGTTGCCGAGCAGATTCTCAATCGTGATGGTCGTTTGGTTGATGAGCGGGCAATCAGTTCGACGCGGGTGTTAACCGCGGCTTCGCTCGCTCTGCTGCTTGATGTCACAATTGAACCGTTTGCCGTATACATCAACCGCTATTGGGTGTGGACGAGCGACGAAAGCGGATTTTACTACGGCATTCCTGCTTCTAATTTTGTTGCCTGGTGGGTTACCAGCCTGATCTTGTCGTGGATTTTGTTGGCTCTGCGTCGTCAGGCGGCGAATCGGCTGCATACACCGCGCCGCTATATGCCATGGCTACCACCAACCCTCTATCTGATGAACCTAACAATGTTTGTGGTGGTTAACTTGGCTCGTGGTCAGGTGCTGCCTGCTCTGATTGGCGGCCTGATTATGCTCGTGCTCGCAGGCGATTGGCTGCTGCCGCGGCTGGCCCGTCGTTTGCGCCGCGTCGCCGAAACCAACCCCTAATTGCATCCCAGGTACGATCGATGCCCCAACGTCCTTCAAGCAGCGGTTGAAACCGACCCAGCCGCTGCTCAATTACATCCGTGCGTAGTGTGTCAACCGCTACAGTTAGGCGTGCAGCCACATCAGCCCTGATCGCTTCGATGTCATCACGACTGGCTGGCGGGTGTGGCGGCCCCACCTGTACAAAGGCATGCGGCCATTGCTGGCCCAGAAATTCGTAACGCAGCGCGATTGGACAGAGAGTAACATCGCCGACTAGCGCGGCAATGCGGGCAATACCGGGGTAAATGGTTAATGGCCGGTAGTCATTGGCTTCGATCCGGCCCTGAGGAAAGATATACAGTGCCCGATCGCGCCGTTCGCGTAACAGGTTAGCGGCGTAGATCTGTGACCGTTGCGCATCTTCCGGATCACGTCGCTCGACCGAAAATGCTCCACACCATGTAAAGAAGCGGTAGGCGCGCAGCTGTCGCTCTTCCATCATCAGGTAACTGTCAAATGCGCGCCGCATGATGGCGCGGTGGATGAGCATCATCATGTAGCCATCCCACCATGCCGAATGGTTGAGGTAGAAGATGTATGGCCCCCGCTGTGGGTCTGGACGTGGTCCATATTGAGCGAACCAGACATGATCGAAGTAGCGTTTAAGTGCTGGTCGAGCCAGCAAATAATAGATCGCTTCGTCAGCGATCCAGATTTTATTTGCAGGAATGCGTGGTGTGATCATATTTGTTGCTGTTTGTAAGGCAGCGAATCCGTGTATGTGATAGTTAGAGACGATTAGCGCAATTATGCAGTGGTCACTGTTCGGCGCAGGAGCAGCACGAAGAATAACTCCTACCACTCGGCTCTGCTAAGGCAAGGCATTGGGGGCTAATGCTGTCCGGGCGGCAACATAGGCGGCGCGTACCTCGGCCAGCGGCGGCGAACTACTGTCGGCCATAGCGTAGGCACCGGCAATGATGAAGCCGCAGCTAGCCGCAGCGGTGCGAAGCTGATGAAGGACCGCGCTAGCGTGTGGACCGACGGTTATAACAACCGCGTAGCGACCACCGAGATTAACAGTCGCAGCATTGTGCAAGAGCGTAGTCAGGCGTGCCGGCAACTGTGGTGTGGTGGCTGGGGCCACGATAACGATTAGTTCGGCATCAGCCATGTCAGCCACTACTTCAGCCAGTAATTGATCGGACTGATCAGGCCCTAACTTGCCAAGAAACGCTGCTCGCTTGACCGGCGGCAATGCGCCCAGCAATGCGCTGAGCAAATCTGGCGCCGGATCGTCTTCATCTGCGCTACCACAAATTCCCAACGTGAAGAGGTAGCCGTCGTGCATCGCATTCCACTGTGGAACCATTGATTCGACAGAGATCGGCTCCGCTGGGATGTTAATCGGCGGCGATCGCTGCTGGCGTAGCGGCATCAGCGGTGAGATAGGGCGCAAAGAAGTACTCGATCGCGTCGCGTGCTGCAACCAAACTGCTGGCAGTATGCACCGCTACACGCAGATGATTGCTTCCAGGGAGCCCAATCTGAAACTGGCCGATCAACTGCTTGATCTTATTAAGTGCCAGGCGCTCGGGCAATTCTTCGGCACAGATGGCCATATACTCTAGCAACAGATTGCGTTTATCGGCTGGTGTTGGCTCAAATGGCACCACCCCACGGCGCAGATCGGCGATCTGACGAAAGATCCAGGGATTGGCAAGTGCGCCTCGCCCGATCATAACACCATCAACACCGTAGTCGCGCAACCGAATCAACGCATCGCGCGCTGTCGTTACATCGCCACTGCCGATGACTGGAATAGAGACGACGCGCTTAACTTCGGCCACACGCGACCAATCGGCTTGGCCCTTGTAGCCCTGCTCACGGGTGCGCGGGTGAAGAACGAGCGCTGATACACCAGCTGCTTCGGCCCGTTGTGCCGCTTCAAGGTAATTGAGACTCTGCTCGTCCCATCCAGCGCGGAACTTGAGCGTCACGGGTATGTTCACCGCGGCGCGCACAGCGCGCAAGAGCCGTTCCATCTTGGGCAGATCGCGTAAGAGAGCCGAGCCATGACCACCGCCAGTGACTTTAGGTGAGGGACATCCGCAGTTGATGTCGATAATGTCAGCACCGAGCTGTTCGACAACGCGCGCCGCATTGGCCACCAGATCGGGATCGTTCCCTAAGATCTGCATGGTGAGCGGTCGCTCTTCAGGCAGATAGTCGAGTAGCTTATGACGTCGCAGCGCCTTCGGACTAACACTGGCAGCGTTGGTCATTTCGGTGCTGACCAGGCCGCACCCGCCTAGACGCAGGATCATCCGGCGAAAGATGCTATCAGTTACCCCAGCCATTGGGGCGAGGATGATATTCGGTTCTATGCGAATGTGCCCTACATTGTAGGCAGTGGGCAGCTGTGCAATTTCGGCGAATGTGATGTCGTTGCTCATACTCTTCTATTATAGCAAAGGGAAGGCAGAGCATGTTGGAGCAATTGGCCCTCACCTTGGTCTGCGACTTGACCAACCGAGCCAGGTGGATCAGTGGCTTGCCCTAATTCCATCTTCCCTGCTCTAGTAGCGCAAGATGGCCGCAATCCGTTGATGTGCAGACAAAGCACCATTGGCCACAAATACAACTTTACCACCCCGATCAGTGACTGTTGCAATGACCTCATCAACCGCATCATCAAGGACGTTTGGTAAGGTTGGTTCATCGACCAGAGTTATATGAAGACCACTGGCCTCGACGCGGGCCGGCTGGTGGTAATCCTCTTCGACTAGCAATGTCGCCACACGGCCTTCTTGAGCGAATCGCCATACTTCCCCTAGGGTCGAGGCATACCGTTGCCCACCAACTGCGGCTTCGAGTTCGCGCAACACCTGTTCGCGGCGGTGTTGCAAGTTGGTTTCGACAAGGGGCCAGATCAACCGACCCAGATCGTGAGCAGTAGTCGTGTCATAGTTTCCGGTCAGAGTGGCGATAATGGCATCACTGTGTTTGCTCACTTCGCGGAAAAAGGCCAGGTAGCGATCAACTCCGGTCAGCGCCAGGGGTAGCGGATCACCAGCCATGAATGGTGCCAATGCTTCATCAACCTGGCGGAAGAAGATACGATGGTGTTCGTCGCGGTACGCCGATTGGTTGATTGCTGGATCGTTAGGAACACCACGTGCTCCTCCTGGTCCGAGATGATACATAGGGAAGCCGCTAGTCGTGATTTCTTGTAATGTCTCGCGGACACCTTCGAACAGACGGGTTGGCTTCTCACTCAACGCCAACACCCAATAACGCGGGGTGCGATTCATGGCGTAGACCATATCGCGGGTGTAGAAGGTTTCATCAACAACAACACGTTCTTTGAGGGAAAATGGTACTTGGTATAACAGAGCTGTATCTTGATTAACAAAGATTGCCAACCCATCGAGGGTGTAGCGATAGTCAATGTCGTTCGTGAGCATTTCCAGCCGGCGCAAGATCGGTTCAACGGCGCGTTTGCCATAAGTATCGATCAAGCGGTTGGCGGCAGCCGTCACTAGATTTTTTACCCGAATTGGATCTTGCTTGTTGGCCGGGGAGGTGCGATGAGTAGGTAAGGTTATGGTTAGTGAAGGGTTACTGCGCAGCGATTGGAGTAGTTTGAGATCATTGATATTCATTTGATGCACCTCCTTGTGATATCTACCAGCGGCATCTCTTTTCGCACTGCCTGCGCGCTTGGTTGCAGCATACCACGAAATGACTCAGATTGACAGCGATTCCGGCTAGCGTTGCCGCTGGTTTCACCAGCTCTCTGCACGCTATTGCCGCTGGACTGTACGTACAACCGACGGTGCATGAAGAAACCCCCTTCAAACTGACAGACCCGATCAGGGCCTGAATAATATAGGCATAACTGTCCGGGCGGTATCCGATATGACATGGCAGGCAAAGGGGATGGATGCGGAGAAGAGGGTGGTACTGACGGCGATGTGCAGCAAGCGCGAAGGTATGTGGACGGCGAGCGGTATAATCCCTATGTCATGGTGGTAGACGGTGTGTGTGCGTGACCTGAAACGTTATCCGTCGTTGCAAATGACCCCGAACGCGGTAAAGTTGCGTGATGGGTAGGATTGACGTTTTCCGCCCGGCAGGGGGCGTTCTGGTCGGATGTGATCGAGGGCTGTTGTCAGCGTTGTCAGGGACGACCCAGTTAGTGAGGGTCAATCTGAATACCATCATCGTTGACAGCTACAATCTGACCGGCTAGATCAAGATAAATAAAGATGATCTGACGGCCAAACACTGCTGGTAGAACAGCCGCAACCTGGGCAGAGCGGATGTGATTGAAGCTACATTAATTGGCGATCAGGTTTCCGGGCAGCGGACGCAATGCAGTGATGACACTGCGTAGACGAAAGCGAGCACGTGCGCAGCAGAGAAAGCCGCGGGTAATTGCGAGTGGTAGTGGGGTCCTATAGTAGACGGCTAGCAAGTGTGTTCAGACCGAGAAGCTGGGCATGCTGGTATGTACATCCCAAGCGGCGAGCAACGGTGTAGCGGCACGTACTGCCAGCGCGTGAGACGTATAGTGGGCCGCTACGGTGGCTGGGTCAGCCTGCTGGAGCAGCTCGATGGCCGGCAAGTCGTACCGCCAAGGCTGTATTAGCCTGATACTGACGAGACCTTGGCGACCCGTGCCCGCAATCGAGCGAATTTTCGGCTGACCAGCACCCAAGGGCCGCTCGTTCACGGCGCTGACACACTGCCCATTATGCCACTACCTGATTTGCACGATTGGATCAATGCTGCTGCTCACGGGCTAGATAGTAGGTCATACTTTGCAGCACTGCCACCGGATCGATATACCGTACCCAGACATCTTCGGGCACCTGTAAAATCATTGGTGCGTAACTGAGGATAGCGCGAACACCCGCTTCGATCAACACATCAGCAACGCGCTGGGCCTGCAATGCTGGTACAGCGATGATTGCTAGCTTGATCTGCTTTTCGGCAATAACCCGTCGCACGTGGGCAAAATCCTGCACGATCAGATCGCCGACCTTTTGACCAATTTTCGCTGGATCAGAGTCGAACAGAGCGACGATCTCGATCCCTTCTGTGCGAAAGCCTTCGTAGCGGGCAATGGCCTGGCCAAGCAGACCGATACCAACCAGGGCGACCGGCCAATGCTGGTTGATGCCCAGAATCCGTTCGATATGCTGCAAGAGTTTCTCAACATCGTAGCCGATGCCCTGTTTGCCGAACTCACCAAAATAGGAGAGATCTTTCCGAATTTGGGCGGCAGTGACATTAATGCGTTCACCCAGCTCTTGTGATGATACTGAGTGAATACCCTCTTCGAGCAAATAGCGTAGACTGCGCGCGTAGAGGGGAAGGCGCCGGATAACTACGTCGGGTGGTGAGTCTGAACGCTCCACGAAAGTCCTCCATTGGTTCGAGGAGAGTACCCCTTCAACAATCCAGGTCAATATAGCTGCACCCCTGCCGCAGCCGAACATGAACCCAGAGTATAGTGTATCGATGCACGGAAGTGTCGTGAAACGCAAGTTGCTGAGGTAGAAAGATTTAGATCTTTTCTCCTACCGCCGCAATGCGCGAACGTATGCTAAAAGGCTAGCTTTTTGTGAAGTGTAGCACTAGCAAGCCGGTTCTGCAAGAGTGTGCAAATACAAATATCGATAGAATGTAGCAGTATAGTCAGGAGTTGCCACTATTACCAGCTGACATCAGAGCCACTAGACCCCATTCCTGACCTAAGGCAATCGCCGTATCCCATAGGCTCATCCCGATCTGCTTGGTGCGTGCCCTCTTCACCGCAGATATGCTACAATGCGCGCGCAGAGAGTCGCCTGAGCAGTGAGATGGCTATGGATACGCTGGCGGGCAAGCGAATTGTTCTAGGAGTATGTGGCAGTATTGCCGCTTACAAAGTTGCTCAACTGGCGCGCGACCTGACGCTGGCGGGCGCGCAGGTGGACGTGATCATGACCGAGGCTGCCGAACGGTTTGTCGGTGCGGCCACATTTCAGGCGCTTACCGGGCGTCCAGTACTGACCGATATGTGGGCGCTACCGGAAGATGGCGTGGTTGGTCACGTAAGTTTAGGAATACGGGCCGATGCAGTCGTGATTGCACCTGCAACTGCCAATACGATTGCTCGCTTGGCAACCGGTTTGTGCGATGATCTATTGACAACGACAGTGTTAGCTACACGCGCCCCGCTGCTGATCGCGCCAGCGATGAATCCAGCGATGTATGAGCATCCGGCGACGCAGGCCAATATTGCTACACTGCGTGCACGCGGCGCCTGTGTGCTTGAACCAGAGGTTGGTCGGATGGCGGAACCGCAGGTCGGGCGGGGTCGGCTTCCTGAACCAGCCGATCTGCTGGCCGAGATCCGCGCCTTACTTGGTCGCCACCACGGACCGTTGCGAGGACGCCACGTCGTCGTAACTGCCGGTGGGACACGTGAGCCAATTGATCCGGTACGTTATATCGGTAACCGCTCATCGGGGCAAATGGGCTATGCTTTAGCCGCCCGAGCCCGCGATCTTGGGGCTACAGTTACGTTGATCAGCGGTCCAACCGCGTTGACACCGCCACGCGCGGTGCACTTTGTAGCGGTTGAAACGGCGTTCGATATGCGCGCGGCAGTGCAAACAGCCTGTGCTCAGGCCGATATCTTGATTATGAATGCGGCCGTCGCCGATTTTCGCCCTGCTCAGCCCGCAGCGGAAAAAATTAAGAAACGCGCTGATGAAGGTCTGGTGATTCAGCTCGTGCAAAATCCTGATGTGGTGGGTGAACTAGCTCATCGCACCGATCTGTTCAAGGTTGGGTTCGCTGCCGAAACTCACGACCTGCTGACCAATGCACGAAGTAAATTGCAGCGTAAAGGCTTGCATCTGATAGTTGCTAATGATGCTGTTGCCAGCATCGGCCAGGCTGATATTACCCTGATCGTCCTCGATGGCGAGCAGGTAGTAGAATTGCCACGCCAACCGAAACCGGACGCGGCGGCAATGCTCCTCGATCTCATTGTGGAACGATTTGAGCGCTGGTTGTCGACGCGGCAACCGTCTGTTGGAGAGAACGGAGACCGATGACCACCGAACCAGAATCGAACCAGTCGCACCCTGAATCGTTAGTGGCGCCACGCCCAACTCGACGTTTGACCAATCCTCGGCTCCCGCGCGCGGCCACAGAGCAGCATGTATCACGTGCCGATATTGATGAGTTGATTGCCGCGCTCGGTGATCCGACCCATGCCCGTCATGTCGAAGCCGTTGATGCGCTGGTAGCGATCGGTGCGGCAGCCGTGCCAGCTTTGTGTGCGGTCGTTGGGAAGCAGCAACCATGGCTGCTTGTCTATCGCGCGACTGAGGCGCTGGCGCAAATTGGTGATGGGCGCGCGACCGGGCCATTGATCGCAGCCTTGAAACATCCAAACGCGAATGTGCGTTGGGGGGCGGTACGTGCATTGACACAGGTGGGTGATGTACGCGCACTGATCGCTCTACGGGAGGTGGCACGTTCGGATCAGGGGCGCACGAGCTGGGGTGAGTCTGTGGCTGGTGCGGCGCAGAGTGCGCTGGAGTTGCTTAGTCAGCGTAGCATTTGGGTGCAGAGCCTAGAGCTGGTGAAGTTGGCGATTGTCAGCGTGATCTTTTTGTTGTCGGTCGCGCTGGCAGTTGGAGTGATCAGCACGCTTCGTACTGAACTAGAGCAGTTTGGTCGCTATGTGCCCGGTCAGACCGAGTTGCCGACGCTCGTCTTGCCAACGCCGCGGCCTACCGCTACGCCCCGGCGCTTAACTCCAGCTGCCAATCAACCGACTACTGTGCCAGCGGCAGCGATCACTGGTACGGCGCTGCAAGTTGCTAATGTCCGCCCGCTTCCCGGTACAAACAACCAGCCGATTGGACGGATCAATGCCGGTGATGAGATCATCTTTATTGCTCGTACCGCCAACGGTCAATGGTATTTGATCCGGCTCGGGAACCAGTACAGTCCTGACTCCTACATTGCTAACCCCGACGGCAGCGGCACCGGTTGGGTTAACCGGGCGCTGGTGTCTCCTCCGCCGGAAGATGTGCCAATCCAAGAGCCGTTGCCAGTGACAGTGCCCACAGCGACGCCGTGAGTTCACGTCTGCACTGGTTGGTACCGATGTGCTGCCATTGTTTGCGAATCAGGCGAGTATGGTCATGCCCCAGGACCAGCCCAAACCTGTGTCGTCCAAATCGGTTTCAGCTCATCTGCTGTCCGCACTCGGATCTGCGAACCTCTTGGTAGCCGGCGTGCGCAGTTGGATCGGTATGAGTGGTTGGGCCGTCTTGGCAGTGCTGATCATTACCTTGCTCTGCCAGATTCCGGCACAACAGATCTTTGATGTTGGTCGTAACGATGCCGGTATTGAGCAGGGTTTTGCTGACCCTGAAGTAGGATTAGCTGGTTCAGATGGCATGGTACGGCGGTTGACGCCAGTTGCTGCGTTGCGGTTGCCCCAAATCGGTGCGCCGGCAACAGTCACGTTGCGCTGGTATGCCGCAGCGGGAACACCATTGTGGGTTCAGGTCAATGATCATCCGCCAGTGCAATGGATTGCTCGTGGTGAGTGGGTTGAGCAGACAGTGGTGATTAGCGGTGGTTGGTGGAAGGCAGTTGATGTGGTCGTCAGATTGACTGCGCCGACCGCGACCGAGCCGATCTGGCTTGATCAGGTGATCGTGAGGGCCACACCACCGGTCTGGCCATACCCTGCCCAAGTGGGATATGCTGCCTTAATCGGTGCTTTGGCTAGCCGCTTACTAGTTGGTCGGCCACGCTGGCAACCGCTGGTCGCAGTTATCAGCTACGGTGGAGTGTGGCTGCTGCTCTACCGGCTTAGCCCTTACCCGCTGCTCTACCTACCGCCAGTGACGGCGGCTAGTTTGATGGCCGGTTGGCTGATCTGGCGCTGGCCAACGTTCAGTGCACGCTGGCCGCGCTGGGCGACTCCAGGACTGGTAGGGGTTGGTATGGTGCTCTGGATAGCGTGGCTGTGGCCGGCGATGCAGGCGCATGTTACGCTGGTTCGCCCCGGAGTCGAAAATGATTTTCGCGTCTTTGCCACTCGTGATACGCTCGCGACCATCTTTCAAGCCGATGGCTTCTACAATCTCGGCTACCCATTGCTCCTCTGGCTGGTACGGCCATTGACGCACGATAATCCGTTTCTGGCTGCCCGCCTAATTGGGTTGATCAGCGGTGGTTTGCTGATCGGCGCTGGGTATTTGTTGGCGCGTTGTATGCTTGGGTCCGGTCCGGCGCTGCTGGCGGCTAGCATCCTTGCCTTGAGTGGTCTCGTTACCCAGTACAGTCTGCTGATCGGTAGTGATATGCCGTTCGCCGTTGCTTTTACATTGGCCGTAGCTGTGATCTTACGGATCCGATCGGACTCCCCCTGGGGAATGTCTCTCGCCGCCGGGATGCTCGCGGGTGCCGCTTTTTTGCTTCGCCATCCGGGGTTGCTAGTAGCGTTATGGGGGGCAGTGATCCTGTGGTGGCTGGCTGACCGACGGGCCGTTATGGTCTTTACACTGGGATGGATATTGGCCGCTGCGCCCCAACTGATTGTGAATACGGTACAGACCGGTCAGCCGCTGTTTAATCAGCAGGCTAAGAATATCTGGCTGGCAGTCTACGCCAATACCGATTGGGGCCGCTGGTATGAGGCACCGAACGACATCAGTCTAGCTGAGGTTGTCAGCCGCGATCCGCTGCGGTTTTTCACCAATTGGAGCCGTAATTTCATCGGTTTTATCGGTGCGGGGGCCGAGGATGTGAGCGAATTTGGTCGGGCCGAGCAGTTACGGCTGTTGGGTTGGCCGGCAAACTGGTTGGCGATTGGCGGGCTGGCACTGGCGAGCTGGCAGGCGTGGTATCGCAAGGTCGATCGGCGCTGGTTGGCCATCATCGCGTTGATTGGATTGTACGTCGCTGTCATTGCGATGGCCTTTATCCTGCCGCGCTTCTTTCTCCCGCTGGCGCCACTCTACGCAGTTGCTGCCGCCTGGCTCAGCACGCGACTCTGGCAATCGCAACGCCAACTAGTAGCCGGCGCACTGGCACTTATCGTCATTCTCGCGCCAGGTCCGATTACTACCGTCAACACTGTGTTAGGTGCTCAGCCAGCAGACGAAGTAGCGGCGGTTGCGCTCGTGCAACAGGTAGTAACAGGGCAGGACGCACGAGTAGTGGCAGCCATCCCCGATCGGTTACCACTAGCCAAATACTCGGCGATTGCGCACTTAATCACCGATCGTGTACCAGTAACCGTGACGTCCGCCCAATTACAAGCGCTAACCGCCGATTACCTGCTGTGGGATAATGCTCAGGGGTCGCCACCAGTGTCAGATCCCGATCGACAGCGGATTGGCGACGGGCGTTTCTCGCTCTATACCATCTCTCCGGGACGCTGAATATGCATGCCTTGGCAATTCTCTGTTATGATAGAGCGGATTGCGGCTTGCATTGGCGCTACGAGTAAACCTGTACCCAATGGTATCTTCAGCTACGATATGATGAAACGTTATCGTCAGTCTCTCAAGCTCGCGCCAGCCGTCTGGATTGGGGGGCTGATGGTCATCGGCCTCGGGCTACGGTTGTGGTTTTTAGCAGTGAACCAGATCGATCCACGCTTTTCGGCGGCCGATGATGGTGACTATTATCTACGCGCACTGCAATTTGTTGTTTCCGGCCAATATCAAGACAACTCGTGGCTCGTGCGTCCGCCTGGACACATCTTCTTCTTTGCTGTGCTATTGCGGATCGGCCTCGCCTTTGGCGATCCGGCAATCGGAATAACCCTGATCCGTGTAGTGCAGCTCGTGATGTCGCTGGTGCTCATTCCGGTTGGCTATGATCTAGCGCGACGATTATTTGATCAACGCACCGGTTTCATTTTTGCCTTGTTGCTTGCAATCTGGTTCCCATTTGTTGAGTTGCCAGTTTTGATCCTCAGCGAGCCACTCTTCTTTTTCATGCTTTGTCTTCACGCCTGGATGTTAGTGCGCTGGCGTGATGAGCAACACACAGGCTGGCTGATTGGCGCTGGTGTAGCGCTTGCGCTGGCGGCGCTAGCGCGATCGCCTGGTCTCTACGGGGCACTGTTTGCAGTCATTTTCATCAGCGTGCACATCTGGCGCACAGTCGTTCAGCACCGTTTTCGGTCCATCGTGGTGGCCTTGCTAAGCTTCCTGTTACCTTTTGTTCTAACCATTGCACCGTGGACTATTCGCAACTATCTGGTCTACCACGACATAATTCTTGTCGATACGTTGGGGCCAGTGAACCTCTGGATTGCAGTGAGTGATGCCGTGAACGAAGGGCGTGGCGAAGGCGAAGCCAAGGGGATCCTGCTCAGGATACCTCAGGCGGACCGGCAACGCTTTGTAAGTGCTGAATTGTGGCGGATTGCGCAGACGGAACCCTGGCGGTTCACTCGCAATATCTGGCCTCACTTTCGGCACATCTGGAAAGCGCAGTTTCTTGAAGATTTTCTGGTCAAAACCAGTTTTTTTGCACGACCCCTGCGAGCGATTTGGTTAGTTGGTGTGATTGGCGATCTGCTCTGGCTCGCGTTTACGCTGGCAGCGCCGATTGCCTTCTGCGCGCGCTGGAATGATGGTGCGTTTCGGCTCTTGGCACTAGGCTGGATTGGGTATACCTGGTTGATGGTCGCCCTCACCCATGTTGAACCGCGTTACCTGCTCCCTGTCTGGCTCTGGTTTGCCCTCTATGGGGCAGCAGCCATAGCTCGTAGTAATCACTGGCTACGGCGGTTTGACCGCTTAACGCTGGTCGGTTTGCTTATCAGCGGTGTATTGGCAGGCCTGATTTTCAGCTACCGTGACTATCCTCAGCTCATTCGCGCTGGTCTGGCCCGCGAACAGGCATGGCTGACAGTTCAACAGGCCTTGGCGCGCAATGACAGTGTGGCGACTGAAGAGGCTTTTCAGGCAATGCTAAGCGCAGATCCCGATTTTGCTGATGGACGAGCCGAGTTTGCACGCTGGTTGTTGGCCCAGGGGCGTTACGATGAGGCCTGGCAGGTTATCGGCAACCAGCAAACCCATCGTGCCAATTTGATACGCGGTGCGCTAGCCCGAGCCCAGGGGGATAACGAAACCGCAGCTACCCACCTGCGCAATACCGAGGAACGTTCGGGTGAGGATATACAACGGCTAGCCTTGGCCTGGTTACCACTGCCGCCAACCTCATCACTTACCCTAGGCAACGATCTCGATCTAGGGTATCTTTACGGCTTCGCTTTAGGTGAGCGAGCCGGTGAGGTTACGTTTCGCTGGTTGCAGGGAGAAGGTGTAATTCGATTACCGCTGCCCAAGCCATTGACCGGACGGGAAACGCTGGTGTTACGCCTGACTGCGCCGACACCCACAGCGTTGACGGTAACGATTGCCGACCAGCGCTACAATTTCACGGTAATGCCGGGCGGTTGGCGGAACTACCAGCTACCACTGCCAGTGCAAGCTCATCATCTGCCAGCCATCACTATTGCGTTACGCGCGCCGACGTTCCTGCCATATACGCGGTATCCGAACAATCTCGATGCGCGCCCGCTGAGTGTGATGGTTCAGCACATCGCAGTTCGTTAGGGAACAAACCATGCAGCAGACACAAACATCGTCGCAACCAGTGTTGGACGAGATCGACGGCTACCCATTCACCGTCAGCGTAGTTATTCCAGCCTACAACGAAGCGCACGGCATTGCTAGGGTAATCGAGCGTGTGCGTGCAGTGCTGGCGACAGCCGAAATAATTGTGGTTGATGATTGTTCACAAGATGAGACAGCGACCGTTGCTCAGGCTGCTGGTGCGCGTGTGATCCGGCATCCGGTCAATCGGGGCAATGGTGCGGCGGTAAAGACTGGGATTCGCCGGGCCCGTGGTGAAGTAGTGTTGTTAATGGACGCCGACGGGCAAATGGATCCGCGCTATATCCCCGATCTGCTCGGCGGGATTGCCGCCGGCTATGATATGGTAGTGGGCGCGCGCACGCGCGATACTCAGGGCGACTCAATCTTTCGCCGATGGGGCAACCGAGCCCTTGACGCCCTGGGCAGCTATCTAGTTGAAACCGAGGTGCGTGATCTCACTAGTGGCTATCGCGCTATGCGTCGTGATGTCATCATGGAGTTTATCAATCTGCTGCCCAATCGCTACTCGTACCCCACGACTAGCACACTGGCTTTGCTCAAGGCTGGTTACCATGTCGGTTATGTGTCGGTAACGGGTCAGCGCCGGCAAGGCGGACGTAGCGGGCAAAAGCTGGTACAAAACGGGATCCGATTTGGCTTAATTATTCTGCGCATCGTTTCACTGTTTGCACCGCTGCGCGTCTATTTTCCAGTTGCGCTTTCAATGCAGGTCCTAGCGCTGCTCTCATTTCTCATCAGTTTTTTCATCACTGATCCGTTTCGCTTCCACATACCTAATTCGGCGGTTGGTTTGTTCGTTGGCAGTATCATTATCTTTATGTTCGGGCTGAACGCCGAACAGGTCGCTGCGTTGCGCTTTCAGCGGCCGCCGCGGATTGATGAAGAGGAGTAACCGATTGTGATCCGTCCTGTCATCTCGTGGCTCCTCCGCTTGATCGGGCCGGCGTTGCTGATCGTTTTTCTGGCAACTAGCGATCTGGGCAGGTTGTGGGAGATTGTACAATCTGCGTCGCTGGGGCCGATTATCTGGTCCCTGGCGCTGTTTCCACCGTTCCTTATCATCAAATCGTGGCGCTGGATCCAGATCATGCGTGCAATGAATCTGGTGCTAGATCTGCCGACGGCGTGTGTGCTCTACACCGTCGGTCTGTTCTACGGTGCGACTACGCCGGGTCAGGCGGGCGATTTGCTCAAAGCGGTCTACCTACGTGAACGTGGTCAGCCGGTAGCGCCGGCTTTGCTTTCAGTCGTGCTCGATCGGCTATGCGATCTAATCATTATGGCTGCATTGGGTACGATTGGTGTCTTCGCGTTAGGGCAGTTGTTACCGAGCCGCGATTTGCAACAGGCGATCGTGATAACCGCTGGGATCGGGCTCGTGGCAGTGACCGTATTGCTGACGGCACGGGGTCCGCGTTCGTGGTTACTAACGGTAGCTTTACCTAAGATCGCGCCGCGTCTGCGTTCGCGCCTTGACTATTGGAACCAGCAGATGCATAGTCTCACACTCACCCCTAGGCTAATCGTCATAGTGAGCGGCGCAACACTGATCTCTGCTAGTTTTACCTTTGTACGGTTATGGCTGCTCTACCTGGCTCTGGACCTGGGCGCAGTGCCGTTGCCCGTTGTTATTGGCTCATCAGCGCTGATCGCCGTCTTGCAGGCGTTGCCTATCTCGATCGGTGGTGTTGGTGTGCGTGATGTCGTCTTAGTTGCGACATTGGCCGCGTATGGTTATGCCCAAGAACAGGCACTGACACTCTCGGCATTGTTTCTGCTAATTAATGTTGAACACATCCTCATTGGTTTTATCGTCTCGTTGTGGTTTCCAATTAGGCGAAGTGGTACAATAATTCCATGACGTATAATCGCTATGCTGCAGTCTATGACGGCAGCGGACAGATCCGGTTTGCGTTGCTGACGGCGTTATATCTAGAAGAGATCTTGCAACGCCATCCGGTTGAAGGGCGGCGTGTGCTTGATCTGGCCTGCGGTACTGGTACCTTGTTGGCGATTTTAGCCGAGCGAGGATGGGAGGTTACAGGGCTTGATTCCTCGGCGGCTATGCTTGCCCAGGCAGCGGCCAAATTAGCCCATGCGCCGACTAAAGTTGAACTGTACCATGGTGATATGCGGGAAATAGCAACCTTACTGCCGGCTAATGCGTTTGATCTAGTGACATGCACGTATGATAGTCTAAATTACCTAATCGGCAGTAAGGACCTCGCCGCCTGTCTGCAAGGTGTTGCGCAAGTATTAGCGCCAAGAGGGTTGTTCGTTGGCGATATGAACACGCGCCATTTTCTGGCGGTCGATTGGGGGCAATGCCAGTTGAGCGAACAACCGGGCTACGTGCAGATAGAGCGAACGTATTTTGACCCCACGAGCGATACGTCAACGATGTGGTTGACCGGATTCATCGGCGATGATCACGCTGGGTATGAGCGGTTTGATGAAATTCACATTGAACGTGCCTATCCAACTGTACAGGTGGCGGCACTGATCGAAACTGCTGGGCTAGTGCTTGAGGGATGTTATGACGGCTTTACATTTCAACCGCCGGTAGCAACGACTCAGCGGATTTGCTGGGTTGCGCGGAAACCACTATGCCAAAACTTCTGATCCTCTCAACTGGCGGCGCCCTAACTATCAGACGGGCGCTAAGTAGTCGCGACGATCAGCCGGTGATGTTACGGTCTGATCTGGTTGCCACAATAGAAGAATTCACGAATGTACCCGGCAGCCATTTGACGCCACCGCAGGTATTGGCATTGGCACAGCGGATCAACACCCTCCGCGATACTTACGATGGGATTGTTGTTGCTTCTGGCAGTGACACGCTGGAAGAGACCGCCTATCTACTCGATCTGCTCTTACCTGATGGGCCGCCAGTTGTAATCACTAGTTTGCCGCGGCTCAGTTCCAGTGGGGTAGGATCACCCAATGGCTTGCAGGCGGCGATCACTGTAGCTGCTACCCCAGCCGCAGCTCAGCTGGGGGTATTAGTCGTTGTTGACGATACAATCTACGCGGCGGCCAGCGTGCAGGCCCAGTTTAGTCAGGGTAGCAGGATGTTTACCGATCCCTACGGTCCATTAGGGCGAGTAGAAGGTGAGCAGGCTAATCTGTGGCTACGACCAATAAACCGGCAGTACATCGCTGCGTCGCGTCTAGTCGAACCGGTTGATCTGATCCGGATTGGGCAAGGAGTCGATGATCGGCAACTACGCCACAGCATCGCCGATCAGGTAGCCGGCATTGTGATCGAAACGCTAGGTAGTGGACGCGTACCGCCTTGGTGGCTGCCAGCTATTGGCGACGCCATCCAGCGCCGCATTCCAGTCGTTGCAGTCAGTCGAGCAGGCGCAGGGGGATTGGGCGATGAATTTGGATTCGTTGGCGCGTACCACGATTTGCGCAAGCTTGGTGTGATCTTTGCTGCCAATATCAGTGGGATCAAGGCGCGGGTGAAACTGATGGCTGCACTGGCCGTGGCTCGTTCGCCGGCTGAACTGCGAGCCTTGTTTCGTTAACGCACGCCCAGGGATGTCCTGACCGGCTACCATAATGAGGTTTCTATGGCAGAAGAGCGAATGGCAATGGACGTCTTGCCGCCGCCAGAAGAGAAGGCGGCGTATGTTGAACAAATGTTTGCCCGGATTGCGCGGGCCTACGACCGTGTCAACCGGGTGATGACCTTTGGGCTTGATCAGGGCTGGCGGCGCAAAGTAGTCGAGTATGTCGCACCACCAATTAATGGGCGTGCTCTCGATGTTGGTACCGGTACTGGCGATTTTTTGCCAGAGCTGGCGGCGTGGGCCCGCGATGGGATTGTAGTGGGGGTTGACTTTACAGTCCCGATGATGCGGGCCGGTCAGGTCAAGATTGCTGAACTAGCTGCTACTGGCCGTGGCGCGTTTGTCGCCGGTGATGCCTTGCAGTTGCCGTTTCCGGATAACACCTTTGATGCGATTACGACAGGTTTTGTCCTACGGAACGTGACTGACATTTCTACGGCTTTGCGCGAGATGTACCGCGTGGCCCGTCCTGGCGCAACGATGGCCTGTCTGGAGGTAGCGCGTCCACGCAACCCGCTCATTCGTTGGGGGCATCGTCTCTACTTCGAGCAGGTTGTGCCGTGGATTGGCACCTTCTTGGGCGGTGACCGACGCGCCTACACCTATTTGCCGCAATCGGCGCGTGCCTTCCCGCCGCCGGATGAGTTAGCGGCAATGATGCGCGCAGCTGGTTGGCAGCACGTCTTTTACCGCCTGTATGGTCTAGGTGCAGTGGCGATTCACGTTGGTGCGAAAGTATAAGGTTAATTGGTTGAGCTGTCAGAGTTATGGTCTATCAACGTGCAGATGGGGTTGCTCGATGAACTACGATGACGACGATGATATTCGTCGGCGTGCGCAGCGGCTCGAACGTCTCCGCCGACCATCCGTATGGGACGACGATTGGGATGAACTGCCGCGGTTACAAAGCCGCTACCGCTCGTCAGCACCCGGCAACAGCTGGTCATTGTCATTCATCATGCTTCTCTTGTTGATACTGGTGGGTGGAGTGGTCGTATTCTGGTTCACACAACAAATGAACGCGATCAGTTCCATAACCCCAAATCTGCAGGTTATCGTGCAAACGCCGACGCCCCAGATTATCAGTGGCGCTGCGGTAGTGCGACGGATCCAGCAATTAAGCCGTTTGGAGACGAGCAAATATACCATCGAGCGCGTGATTGACATTCGACAGGGGAGCAATATCCCGATCATTGGCGACTGGCTGGCTAGCGATGCTATCTTGCTGATTGGCCACGGCACGGTAGTGGTGGGAGTTGATCTGAGTCGGTTGACGCCCGATGCGGTGACCGTTTCGCCCGATGGTCAACAGATTACTGTACGTTTACCGCCAGTGCAGGTCTTCAGTGCAACGTTGGATAATGCCAAGACGCGCGTGTACAGCCGCGATCGAGGCTTGCTAGCGCCTGAAAATCCTAATCTGGAAACGTTGGCTCGTCAGGTTGCTGAGCAGCAGATTTTACAAGCTGCCTGTGAGGATGGGATTATGGAACAGGGTACACGCAATGCCGAGTTGGCATTGCGCCAGTTTTTGGGTCTGATTGATGGCGTCACGGTAGAGGTTATCACATCGCCACCAGAGCCGTGCGCAGTGACTCCATGATAAATCAGGACAAAGTGCAAGTCATGAGTGTTCCGCACGGTATCCTTGTTGGAGGATTAAGCGAGTACACCGATGAGTATTTGGCGCCGTTATTATCAGCTGCCGGTTTTTACGTCGTAACGGCGCGAGGATGGGAACGACTACGCGATACACTCAATCGCCAGTTCGATCTGGTGCTACTGGATTTCCCCGGTGAAGGTGTACTCGACCGGTTGCGTGATGTACGTCAGCAGTTTCCCAGAATGCTAGTGGTGCTGGGGCCGCGAAACGATCGGCTAACTGTTATTGCCCTTACCGAAGGTGTTGATGATTATGTAGCGCGCCCGTTTCGCGCTGATGAACTAATAGCGCGAGTGCGGGCACAATTACGGCGGCAGCAGCGGTATGTCCCACCACCCTTTACAGTAGGGCCGTTTCATTTTGATTTAGCAGCACGGGTTATCACGTTCGATAATCGGCCGCTGCACCTCGATCTGCCAGCGTTTACTCTACTCTGTGTGTTGGCCGAGGCGCCATACCGTGCGTTTAGCCCCGAGGAGTTAGTAACCTTGGTCTGGGGGCGGGGCCAGGCTCATCAGCGAGAAACACTCTGCGCTACCTGGCAGTCGTTGCGCCAGCAAATCGCCCCCCAGCAAGCGTCCTACGTGTTGACGGGCGATCCCCTGCATGGTTTGTCACTATTAGCCACTGTCACCGGTGATTACTCTGACCAAGGTGGCAACGATCGCTGACTGCAAGCCTTACCGCATCTGCCTCTTGTGTTACCGTGGTGCTATTTGTGTCACCACCCCCATAATATAACTGACGTGAACGGGATCGCCAGCCTGGGGATTGGGATAGATGCTCTCGGCCCCTATGCGAGCGCGAATAGGTTGCGTTTCGCCCTCGTGGTGGAATGTTACGTCGTAAAAAATGGTACCGTGGATATCGAGGCGCCGGACTTCAAGCAACACGGCGTCACGGATGCCAGAGAGGATCATCGTGGTTTGCTCCTCGCCAAATAGTGTGCAAACGTAGACTTAGCACGTGCTCTTAACAATAATCACCGCTATGCAAGCGGTGGTTGTTGTTGAACAAGTTCGCATGATAATGCGATCATCGTCATAATTATAACGCGAATATGGTCAGGTCTGCTTATCTGCGATGGACTGGCTGTCGCTACTATGCTTCACCGCTCAGGGATGGCAGTACGGGGTATGGTGTTGCCGGTTGCCTGCTCTCTCTATTCGCGACCGGTTTATGGGCGGCAGGAGCGGCATAGGTGTGAGCTCGGGTTCACACTCTGTACACCCTCACTACTTACTCGCCGGCAATATCGTCGCGATAAGGAAGGGGCACCGGTGCTTGTTGTCCTCTAGGCATCATTGGTGAGCGTCAGTTGAAATAGGGTGCTCTCACGCGCTGTCGTATTTTTTCTGTGCTTATGCTCTCTGCTGATGACTGATCTCGTGGGCGAAATCACGGATGAAGGCAGCAACCTCGCGCGGACGTTGTTGTTGGGGCATGTGACCGCAAGCTGGCAAGAGTAAGACCCGTGCCTGGGGCAAGTAGGTGCAGAAGAAATCGCGTGACTCGCGGGGGATGAAGGAGTCGGCTTCACCCCAAATCAGCGCTACTGGCACGCGCAGAGCTTGCAGATCTTCTGGACGTAAGAGAGCGTTCTCGTCAACTGAAGCGACGAATTGCATGACGGGATCGCGCCGAAAGATAGCGCGTAATCCTTCACCTGCCAAATAGAGCGGTAGCGGTGGTCGACCGTACATCTGGCGTAACACACGCCGCACAGTGCGCCCATCGGGGAGCGTGATTGTCTGCAAGAATGGCTCCCACGACTCACGCCCGCGCAAGATTGCCCCTCCTGGAGCGAGTAAGACCAGGCCAACTGTCAGTTCTGGGGTGGTGAGTGCCAACCGTGTGGCGATCCAGCCTCCCATTGAGTTGCCAACCAGCAGCGCCGGTTGTCCGATCACCTCGCGGATCATTGCCTGCACCAGCGCAACCTGCTGGTCGATGGTGGCGTAGCGTTGGCCAGGAGGGAATCCGCTGCGGCCAAATCCGGCGAGATCAAGGGCATACACCGGGCCGATGTCGGTAAGGCGAGGCATTACAAACGACCACGTCTGGGCACGGTCGGCGATGCCGTGCAAGAGTAGCACGGGTAAGTTACCGGTACCTCGCGCTGGCATTGCGTAGTAGTGAACGCAAATCCCAGCTAGGCGCCGTTCATGACTAGTTGCACCCAAACGCAACAAGGCGCGATGGCTCAGGCCATAAATGAGCGGGATGGAAGCAGCAGATAAAGGGGTGAAGATTCGTCCCAACATTGATCACTCCTCTTCGCTCGCATAGACGCACGACACACCAGCGCCAGCGGTGCAGACCAGCGGTTGCAAGACGCGACCAGTACGAGTCGCATAGCCAGCGATCATTGCGGCAACAAACTCATCGACCCGATCAGCTGCGACCAGCGCCACAGTGCTGCCCCCGAAGCCGCCACCAGTCATACGGCTTCCATAACATCCTGGTGCAGCCAGCGCCAGTTCGACCAGGATATCGAGTTCGGGTATACTGACCCGATAATCGTCACGCAGACTTGCGTGTGATGCCACCATCAGTTGGCCCATTTTGACCAGATCGCCGGCAGCCAACGCATCGGCAGCGGCCAGTGTGCGCTCATTCTCGGTTACCACATGACGGGCCAGCGGTAGTAACGCTGGCGGCAGGAGATGACCGTATGTCGCCAGGTCAGTCGAGCGTACATCACGCAAGGCTTGAATCTTGCCCAGTGCTGGCCTGAGTAACCGTACCGCCTCTTCGCAACCAGCGCGACGCTGATTGTATTCTGATCCGGCTAGTCGGTGGCGAACGCCGCTATCGCACACAACCACGCGTGCATTGGCTGGAATTGGTACCGGACGATAGCTGAGATCGCGGCAATCGATTAACAAAGCGTGACCGGCCTCACCCAGCGCTGCAATGAGTTGATCCATAATTCCACACTTCACACCTACAAACGAATGTTCGGCACCTTGCGCCAAGAGTGCCAGCTCCTCTCCCAGGAGATTGATATTATTGAGCAGCTGGAATGTGTAGCCGACCGCAACCTCGAGTGCCGCCGATGATGACAGCCCGCTGCCGGCGGGTACGTTGCTGTCGATCCATAGATCGGCCCCGCGCAACGGCAGATCGCGGGCCAGCAACCCTTTAGCTACGCCACGAATATAATTCACCCACTGTCGTTGCTCATCACGGACGATATGGTCGAGATCGAATTGATCTTCTTCACGAAATTTAACGCTAAATACGCGCACAATTCGATCAGCGCGTGGACGGGCGGCAACATAGGTAGCCCGATCAAGCGCCATCGGAAAGACGAAGCCATCGTTATAGTCAGTATGTTCACCGATCAGATTGACCCGACCGGGTGCGCGCACGATACGTATGGGTGGTTGACCAAAGTACCGCTCGAAAGCGGCGTAGATCATTGATAATTCGTACATAGATATACTCCGTAGGCGGCATCTCTTTATGCCTGCTGCGGAGTATAGCATCGGTTGGTATGACGATGCAACGCGGTTACAGTTGGACTGCCGCCCAGATGGCGGTTGCTGATCGCTATCTGGCTTGTTGGGGGATAGGATCGACCGCAGGCACAGGCTCATCGTGATGGGCGCGCTGTTGACGCAAATCGTGAGGGCTGTACGCCGGCGCAAAAAACGTTACTGCCAGCGCGGCTAGGGCGAAGATCAGCGGAGCAGTGAAGACAGCGGCCAGCGCCGCTGCTAGCGCCAAGCGTGGTTCGCCGATCAGCGTCATTGCTGCACTGTGCTCGCCGATCAACGCTGCGACCGGGATGGAGTCGGGTCGTAGGCCGCGGATGGCTAGCTCCGCTGCTAGGCGGTTAGTGAGCAGTGTACCGAGGGCGGCAACACCGATCGTGCCGCCAATCGTGCGCGAAAATTGCAACGTTGCCGTCGCCGCACCTAATACGTTGCGCGCGACAGTGCTCTGCACTGCGATCAGGAACGAGGGGATGCTGGCTCCCATCCCGATCCCCATCAGGCTCAGCGCTACCGCTAACTCGAAGCGGCTCATCTCAGGGTGAATGCGAGCCATGAGTGATGCTCCCAAGGCGAAGATAATCATGCCGCCAATAGTAAGTGAACGGTAGCTAAAGCGTAGGAGTAATCGTCCGCCGACGACACTGGTAAAGACCCAACCCAGCATCATTGGGGTCAGTGTGGTGCCAGCTTCGGTTGCGCTAGCGCCCAACACGCCTTGCACGAAGAGGGGGACATAGTTCATACTGCCGAACAATACCCCGCCAGCCAGAATGCCGTGGGCGCAAGCGACAGCAAACATCCGGTTACGCAACAGGTGGACCGGCAAGATGGGCGCTGGGACCCGCAACTCAACCACAACGAGCAGTACCAACAGTGCCATCGCTGCGCTCAGCATCGCAATACCTCGCGGTGAGAAAGGTGTATTGAGTCCGAGTAGCAGCAACACGACGCCAAGGCTCAGCAACACCGCGCCTGCATAGTCGATTGGTGGTCGCTGCTCATTGCCACGCGCTGGATCACGCCACACTGACCAGACCAGCGCAGCCGCAATGGCCGCTGGTGGTAGGTTGATCCAGAAGACCCAGTGCCACGAGAGCTGATCAACCAGGAACCCACCGATCAGGGGGCCAATCACCGAACTGATGCCCCAAACCCCTGCGAAGAGACCCTGTACTTTGGCTCGCTGATCGAGGGTAAAGATGTCACCAACAATGATGAAGGCCAGTGGTAACAACCCACCCGCACCCAGACCTTGTAGTGCACGTGCCGCGATCAGTTGCGGCATGGTTACCGCTAGACCGCATACCAGCGAACCAAGGCTAAAGAGGGCGATCGCTGCCATGTAGATGGGGCGACGGCCAAACAAGTCGGACAGACGACCAAAAATCGGTCCGGCGGTCGTGCTGGTCAGCATATAGATGGCAAATACCCAGCTAAAACTTTCAATATCGCCCAGATCGCGCACGATGCCCGGCATCGCTGTGGCGATAACAGTCGACTCCATCGAGGCCATAAACAAGCTCATCATCACGCCGAGCGTGATTAAAACAGTGCGCTGGCGAGTCACAAAGCACTCCTTTGGGTCTTATCTGGGCAGCGGACTGAACATAATTTTTGAGTAGTCTAATATTGTCTTGTTAAACGATACCGCAAAACGGTTGCGCGCGCAAGGGGGGCCGAGGAGGGAATGTACAGTGATGTCGAGGTGCCGATATACAACGTCGCCCATACCCTGGTCTGAACCGAGGCGTAAAGAAGAAGGCAAATGCCAGTCCCACGGCGGGAGCGGAAAGGGTCATCGCCTGATATGCTCGGTGCTAAGGTGCCATTCCCGCTTTCCCGCCGAGCGTTCCGCTGTAAACTAAGGTATCCCCTACGAAACCGGAGAAGTCAGATGGCGATAGGTTGGCAATACCGGTGCGCGCGGCGATCGAGTCGTTTGCGGTTGCGCCGCCAATTCCGTACCTTTGCGCCACAATCGGAGGTCGATCAACTCGCCGAGTAGTTCACGCGCTGCTGCCAGACCGATTGCATATCCCTTTTCGGGTGTGGTTAGATCAAGCGTGGCAATTGAACTCACATCAGGCTGAATGAGCAGATCGGGTGGATATTGCTGCAGACGCAGTTCAGTCGCTTCCGCCATCAGTAAACTGAGCGCGCGTTGGGCGACGGCGAATTGTTTCGGTGCAAACATAAAGCGGGTGAACAGCGTATCGTTCTCTTCTGGTTGCAGCGAGAAGCCAGCATTGGCGTCGCGCAGATCGACTGCAATCACTCGTTGCGCGCCTAGTTCGTAAGCAACATCGACTGGTAGATTATTCAGAATGCCGCCATCGGCCAGCAACATATCGCCATACGGCACCGGTGGGAAGAGCGCTGGCAGGGCCGTCGTTGCTAGTAGCGCTGGCACAACCGGACCTTCGCGCAAGATTACCAGTTCGCCGCTGACTAGATCGGTGGCAACCACCGCACAGGGAATGCGGAGATCGGCAAATGTTCGGTCACCAAGCAAGCGGCGCAGCATCTCTTCTCGCCGGCGCTGCCCGATGATCCCGGTACCAGTCAGATCGGGTGTAGCGATGCGGCGTAACGCGCTCTGCCGAAATACTTCCTGAATAGTGTCGAAATCAAACCCAGCGGCGTAGAGGACCGCAACTGCACCACCTGCCGAAGTGCCCACAATCAGGTCGATCGGTATGTCGAGCTCCTGGATAACGTGCAGAACGCCGATATGAGCAGCGCCTTTGCCGCCGCCACCACTGAGTGCCAGACCAAGCCGTCGCTCCTCCGGTGGGGTGGCCGGTCGTTGGAATCGTTCACGGATTCGGTTGAGCCATGTCATCATGCTATTCATACCATTCATTATACGCAACCGGTCCTTATTGGGGAATAGGTCGAAAGGGTTATTCATTGGAGGAATAAGCAGGCTGCGTTGCTGTTTGGGGCAGCCTGGTTCGTTTTGACCTGCGTATGTGTCAGCAGATGGGGCAAACGCCGCTCGACCTCGCTCCTGCTCGGCGAGAGCGGGAAGCGGCGGAGGTAGAGGCGATTAAGCGATGATGCGAAAGCGAATAATTAGGACTCTAGGCTTAGCGGTGCTTTGTCGAGGCTGCGCTTCGTTGGTGCCAGATCAGGGCAAGAGTATGCCTAGGGATGAAAACGACTGCTGGTATCCAGACTGTCAAGCCATTGTAGCTAGCCTACCGTCTTCCTATTCCAGCCCCACACGAATGCTAATCGTCTTCCAACGGCAAATGATGCTGGCGAGCGATTTCCCGCAGCGCACGAGTCAGACTTTCGAGCTGGCGTAGCAACAGGCGCACCTTGAATGCCGCCCCTTCATCACGCTCGATCCACTTCTGCAGGTCGCCGTCGAAAACAGCGCGAGCCAGCCGATCACTTTCATCAACCATCTGATCGAGTGAGCGAATTCTGAAGACGCGCGTTTTATTCTGCGACTGGTTCTCGCTAGGCTCCTCTTCTACGGTGAGATATGCATCAGCGTGGTCAGCATCAGCGTCTTCATCTTCCCAATCTTCATCAGCATCGGGCAGATCAGCTGTTGTCACTGCGGTGTGGGTAAGCAGACCACTGCCCTGACTAGTCGGGCTAGCTTTTGTGCGTAGTTCTGCACCCTGCTCTAGCGCCTGCAAGGCTACCTCAAGTGTCAGGTTAGGGTTAGCGGCGAAGTAAGTGGTCAACCGGCTCAATTCCGCTGCTGACATCCCTTCTTCAACGGCAAAACGGGCAAGATCGATCTGAGTTTTCGGGTTCGTAATGCGGCGCAGATGCTGGGCCTGAGTGACGTTCAGCTCACCACGCCGGATCATCTGCTGCACCTCTTCCGGCAGTTCGAGCAAACCGAGATAGCGCCGTACCGTGCGTGCGCCCAGTCCCACGGCCTGTCCGACTGCCTCATCGAGTTCGTGGTCAGGCAGCTTGCCGCGAGTGGCGACAATATGTTCGCGCAGCCGGGCAAAGGCACGTGCCTGCTCAATATCATTGAGATCTTGGCGCTGAACGTTCTCGATTAGCTGGCGTAACAAGAGGTCAGGATCGTCGCTGTCGAGGACAATACAGGGTACTTTGCTGAGGCCGAGCTGAAGAGCTGCTGCCCGTCGACGACCGCCATAGACGACTCGGTAGCGCCCGTTGCCGATGGGTGTAACGCCGATTGGTTGTAAAAGTCCATATTCTGCAATCGTCGCCGCTAGGCCGGCCACATCACCCAGCTCCTCGCGCACCCCTTCCGGGTCTACATCCAGCTGGCGCGGATCAAGGTAGAGCAGTTGCATTGCGTGTTTCTCCTTGACAAGGCAATGACCGGACAAGGCCGGTCATTGTGGGAGCTATTCGAACAGGTGTGCCAAGTATAACAGGTTTAGACGATTCTGGCAAAGCTTGAATACAGGCAGTGGTGTTGGCCGATGGTTTGTGTGACAGCAAACAGGTTGGCCCATTTCTGGTATCGCTGGTCTCGATGGCAACCAGTGGATACGTATTGCAACATTGCGATCGCTCGATGGTAGTTAATTCAGTTTGATCTGGTGTGGGTCTCATAGGTCAGAAAGGTTTGATATCGGTCAGAGGCTGCTATTGTTACTCGCGTAGGGTGACGCTTTAGCCGTGCTATGGCCCCAACCCTGATCGAGTGCGAAGCGGACATTGATCGATCGGCATGCAGTGCTGGTCACCATAGCCGCATCGCTTGGCTGCGTAGAGCATCACCATGGTGAGAGACGTCGATGTGTCGGTAAGCAAGCACTGTCACTAGAGGATAGGGATCAACCTATGTGTTGCCTTTCCGGCGATCAGCGCAACAGTTGTGATCACAATTGCCTCAGGGCTAGGGAAACGATGATGGCAAGCTTGCGGACTGCGCTGTACACAGCGCGGCTAGGGCTAAAGCCATTGGTTACACAAAGACCGTAGTCTGTACACTAGTGCATTGTGGCATCACTACCGATGCCATCCGCTGTCCAGGTGAGACGCTACTGCTCGACACGATTAGCTGCAGGTGCAGATACTCCTTCTACTCGGTCACGTCGTGCAATCGGATGAACATGATGGCGGTAGTCTTTCCTATGTCCTCACCCACGTAACATCAAGTACCGGTGAAATGCTTAAGGTTGCTGGCAGCACCACAATGGATCAAGCAAAAGTCCGCTGACAGCGCGTTTGTTCAAATATGGTAGGATTATCATAGAGCGGACAAACTACAAAGGGAAAGAGGACGCCGTGAGCGAGTCGTCGATTTCAACCCTGTCACTGACGCAGGTGCGCCAGCTGCAAATCTTCTTTCTCCTTGTGGGAGGAATTGTAGGAATAGTTGCAATGGTTGCAACTATTTCGACAATCATCTGGCAAACCTCGACCCTGACCGCGTTGATGGTGCTGGACTGGATGCTAGTAATCGGCATCTTACTGGCGTGGTCACAGGTACGTGGCGGACAGGTGCGGGTGGGGTTGATGACGTCGTTTATCGCCTTGATCGGATACGGGTTGTTAGGCGCGATGGTGCTACCCAATCTGTCTGCGCTGATGGCTTTCGCGCCGGTCATCGCGATTGTGATAATGCTGCCATTTTTGAGCAGTGTCATGCTCAAACGGTTGCTCATCGTCGCATGGATGGGGGTTTTGGCGACGATGGTGCTGGGAACGCAGGTGCGTCTCTTTCCGCCAATTCCAGCCGAGCTTGAGATCCCGTTTCAGTTCGCGGGTATGTTAGGGATCAGCGCTATTTTGCTCTTGCAGCTCTGGCTGTTTCACGAGCGATTAATGGGCGTGATCCATCAGTTACAGCGCGTCAACGACGATCTGATGAAAGAGCGGGCCAACTTGCAAGAACGAGTGGCAGAGCGCACCCAGGAATTGCAGCAGGCGCTGCGTGAAATCGAGCGCCAGATGGCAGAACAGGGGCGCTTGCTGGCTGAGAATGAGCGACAGCGCGAGTTAATTCAGGGGTTAAGTATGCCAGTGCTACCGGTTGGTCGCGCTACACTGGTGATGCCACTGATAGGAGAGCTTGACGACAGCCGGATTCAGTTGGCCCAATCCACCGCGCTACGGGCGATCGATCAGACTGGTGCCCGCCATCTGGTGCTTGATATTACTGGTTTGCCATTTGTTGATACCACGGTTGCCACCGGCATCATCCGCATGGTGCAGGCCGCTCGGCTTTTGGGTGCTAACGTCACCCTTGCCGGTGTACGACCCGAAGTTGCCCAGACGATGGTGGCATTGGGGATCGATCTGGTCAACGTTAACACGGCTGCCGATTTGGCTTCAGCGCTGCAGCGTGATCAGGTCGTTATTTGAGATATGGGCGCAAAGGGCGGTGATTCGTTAGCTGGACTGGAGCTGGTTGGCAACCACCTTGCGCCCGGTTAGCTTAGCGAAACGACCGATTCTGACGCCGACGCTGGCGCTCAGCCAGCCAGCGATCAAATGCCTGCGATAGCTCGCGCCAGTTGAAGATTTTGACGTCAGGCGCAACCTGGTTTCGCCGGATAATCACCCAAGACCACAGAATGGCCTGGCCGATAAAGACGAAGATGACAATCCCAACCATGATCCAGAAATCATTCATCGTTGGCCTCCTGTTCTGTGCCACTCTTTTGACGTATCATACTCCGATTGTGCTCAGGATGCAACTGGTATGCGCCAATTCAACGATGGAACCCCAATCGGTGCACTGGTTCGTGCCTCTCTACGTTGCCTTCTATACACTACTTGCCGGTTCGGAATGAACCACCTTGCTTCCTCCTAGCATGAGCCGTTTTACCAAGTGCAGGTCGGTTGTGATCTGTGCTCGTAATTGGTAGTGGTACAGAGTCAGCTTGAGCAACCCCATTCTGCGCTCTTATTGCGGGGCTGGGTGTGGAGTATGGTGTAGGTTAGGTCACGATATTCGGTGTTGGTTTCCCACTGAGGACAGCCACCAGATTTTCGGCGGCGAGCATCGCCATACGCAGGCGAGTAGCCACATTGGCGCTGCCAATGTGCGGTGTGAGTACGACATTGGGGAGTGTCAGTAGCGGATGATCAGGCCCAATCGGTTCGCGTTCAAAGACATCGAGACCGGCGGCCCATGGCCGACCAGCGCGTAGCGCTGCCACCAGGTCCTCTTCTCGCACTAGTGGTCCGCGCGCGACGTTAACGAAGATGCTGGTCGGCTTCATAAGGGCGAACTGAGCTGCACCAAACATACCGCGCGTTTCTGCCGTGAGTGGTGCGGTGATGACCACCACATCACTTTCGGTTAGTAGTTGGTTCAGGTCGCAGTAGACTGCGTTGAGTTCGGCTTCGAGCTCAGGATGGGGTCGCCGATTGTGGTAGAGTAGTTGCATGCCAAAACCACGGCCACGCCGTAGCACTGCCTGTCCGATGCGACCAGCCCCAACTACACCCAGTGTGCGTCCATAGATGTCTTGCCCAACCATTTGCATTGGATGCCACGGCCCCCACTCGCCGCGCTCGATCAGTTTATGACCTTCAACAACGCGACGGGCAGCGGCCAGGATAAGTGCCCAGGCTAGATCGGCGGTAGTTTCGGTCAGTACATTCGGCGTATTGGTGAGCGTGATGCCACGAGCGGCCAGTGCAGCTCGATCGATATTATCGTAACCGACTGCCATAATCGATACTGCGCGCAGCTGCGGTGCAGCGGCGATCACTTCAGCGTCGATACGGTCGGTGATGAGACAGAGCAACCCCTCAGCATCGGCGACGCCGCGTAGCAGTTCAGCGCGTGGTATCGGTGTTTCGACCTGGTCCCACAATGACACGGCGCCATAAGCTGTCAAGATTGCCATTGCCGGCTCGGGGAGCCGTCGGGTAACAAAGATTCGTGGTTTGCCCATACTGTGAATCGTTCAACCTTCCACAAGTATCACATGGAGCTGAGGCGGACCGTGGATACCGAGCGAAAGTGTCATCTCGATGTCGGCAGTACGCGATGGCCCGGTGATAAGCGTAATATTGCTGGTCGGACCGAATACGTCATCACTGTATCGTTCCGCTAGCAGTGCTAGTGCTTCGCCCAGCCCACGTACTAGTTGATGGGCAAAGACGATCGCAATATGGCATGGCGCAAGTAAAGAAGCCAGCCGTGGCCTACCAGGGCCGTGGCGCAATAACAGAGTGCCACTTTCGGCAATGGCTAGCTCGACGCCCGAAATACAGATTGGAATTGGCTCTAACGCTTGTAGGCGTTCCTTGCGCTCTGCACCGCGCGTCATCGCCACGGCTGGGACAATACCGCGCGCAGTCAGCAGTTCGGCCAAACCTGGCAACCTTATCTGGTCAAGATCCCAACTAATGACGCTAGTGGCCTGTGTCTCTTCAATGAGGCGATCGATCACCACTAGCGCTTCATCGGCAGTAGCTGCTCGATAGGCCTTGCCTTCCAGCTTGGTCAGCTCGGCAGCAAACTGTGCCGCCAGATCGTTTTCTGGTGGCAATACAAACGGCGGTGGCTCGTGTGGTGCGCATGTCGCTGCATTGAGCAGCCATGGCCGGTTGGCATTGAGACTCGTGCGGAGGTTGGCGAGAATCTGGTCGCGGCTCATTGATCATCTCCTAAAACACGCGAAGCGCTCAATCGTCGACAAGGCGCCGCTCGTAGAAGAGTGATAGCGGGTCGTCGGGATAGTCGCCAAATGGACCGATTCGATAAAAACCGGCCTTTTCGTAACAACGAATAGCAGCAGGCTGGAGAATGCCGGTCTCGAGGCGGAGCAGGCGGCACTGGTGAGAGGTGGCATAGGTGCTCAGATGGTCGATCAACCGCTGGGCCAGCCCCATGTTGCGAAAAGCCGGCCGGATGTACATCCGCTTGAGTTCGCCATAGTCGGGGTAGAGCTGAATGCCGCCACACCCAGCTGGTTCACCGTTCACCCGTACCACAAAGAAGGCGACTTGCTGTTCGATCATCTTGGCAACGCTATAGCCGTGCTGACTCTCTGGCAGGTAAAGCGGTGCCAATTCGGCTTCTAGTTCTGCGATCAGCTGCAATCCGTCAACAGTGTCAGGACGCTCGGCATGGATGGTAATCTGCATAAGGTCCATTACAAATCTTGAGACCGGAATGGTTCGGGAGGGCAGTAGATATAAGGCATCGGCATTGCACCACGGTAGGGACACAGTACCAGTGGGAATGCTGTCGAGCCAGTTACCGACTTGTCAGCGGTGTCAGCTTGATCAGAGCTGGTGAAGGTCAGTCGGCTATTCTCTGCTCTTGGATCCTGAATAATGTCTCTGGGCCTATCCCATATTACCTACTGCTGTTGCTTTTTCCGTTCGGACCACAATTCACGAAACGATTTCGGCGGCAAGGCTGGAAAATCACGTTGCTTTGTCCATAGATGTAGGGGTGGTGGCAAGCGACGCAAGCGCCCCTTGCGGGCCAGAATGCGACTGAAAAAGCGAGTCGCTTTGCCACTGGCGTTATAGACTGCTGGGTGGGTCATCGCCATCGTGTAGCCGGCAATAGCCAGTTTCTCAACCGGATTAGACTTCCCAGCCTTGACCGCATCGGCGCGATGGCGCAGTAGCATATCTGGGATCGCGATCCGCACTGGGCAGACTTCTTGACAAGCGCCGCACAGCGAGCTGGCTTGTGGCAATAGATAAGCATCGGGCAAATCCGGTTGCAGCAGCGGGGTTAAGATAGCGCCGATCGGGCCGGAATAGACGCTACCGTATGCGTGACCACCGATCGCCTGGTAGACCGGGCAGGCGTTAAGGCAGGCACCACAGCGGATGCAGAGCAGCGATTCGGCGTATTGGCTACCCAAAATACGCGAGCGACCGTTATCGAGAAGCACAAGGTGAAACTCTTCGGGACCATCTGCTTCACCTGGGCGAGCGGGGCCACTGATCAGGCTAGTGTAGACGCTGAGCTTCTGACCGGTTGCGGAACGTGCCAGCACCTGCAACATTACGCCGAGATCGCGCAGGTTTGCCACGATGCGCTCGATACCCATAATTGCAACATGGATGGGCGGCACAGTAGTCGAAAGGCGAGCGTTGCCTTCATTTTCGACAATCACAATGGCGCCGCTGTCGGCTACGCCAAAATTGACGCCACTGATGCCCATATCGGCCTGTAAAAAGCGTTGGCGTAGCGCCTGGCGGGCAGTACGAATCATAGGTGGCACGTCAGTTGTCGGCGCCATGCCAAGATGCTTCACAAACAATTCACTCACCTGCTCGCGGGTTTTGTGGATGGCGGGTGCAATAATATGCGAAGGAGTCTCGCCAGCGAGCTGAATGATGTACTCACCCAAATCGGTCTCGACCACCTCGAAGCCAGCGTGCTCTAGGGCCGCGTTGAGATGGATCTCTTCCGAAGCCATTGATTTAGACTTCACGATGCGACGCACACCGCGCGCGCGAGCCAAATCGATAATGTAGCGGCGTGCCTCTTCGCCATCGCTAGCCCAACACACATGCCCGCCGCGCGCCTCCACGTTGGCGGCTAGTTGTGGCAGCAACTCATCGAGATGAGCCAGAGCATAGGCCCGAATGGCGCGTGCCTGATCACGCAGACGATCGGCATCTCTGAGCGCGCCGATAGCGCTAGCTCGATTAGAAATGAAGCGAGTAGTCGCACGATGGAGCGCTGTCTGTAGGGAGGTGTCGTGCAGGGCGTGATCGACTCGGTCGTAAAAGGCTATTGTTTGCGACATAGCGTCATCATCTTCCAGGCATTATCATGCAGAATAGGCTTACGTTGCCATTCTAGCGAACCGATATGAAACCTGCGCTGTGCTCAGCGTGCATCGACCATGTTCGCCAGTACCTCGGCCAGATGGCGAGCGCGGATAGGGAGATTACGACGTGACAGGCCACCAGCAATTTGAGTCATACACGAAACATCGCCAGTCACCACCAGATCGGCTTTCGTCGACTCGATCGCGGTGATCTTACGCTCGAGCATTGTCGTCGAGATGCGTTCTTGCTTGATTGCAAACAGCCCACCAAAGCCACAGCACTGATCACAACCAGGCAATGGGGCTATCTCGGCGCCTTGTACCCGATCGAGTAAGAGACGCGCCTGGGAGCCAAGGCCAAGAAAACGCATCCCGTGGCAAGCATCGTGATAGGTAATACGACCGGTGAAACGCGCACCGGTATCACGCACACCCAGCACATCAACCAGGTATTCGCTTAGTTCGTAAGTGCGGTGCGCCAATTCTTCGGCAACACCGGCAAAGGGGGTATGAGCAAACAATTCGTGGTAGAGGTGGCGAATCATTGCCGCACACGAACCTGACGGCAACACGACATCACCCTTTCCCCGTAACACTTCCAAGGTGCGACCTGCGACAGCGTAGGCATCGTCACGGAACCCAGCATTGAAGGCCATCTGGCCACAACATAATAGATCGGGTGGTACGTCGACCGCTACGCCGTGTTGTTCCAATAACTCGGCTGCAGCTAAACCAACTGTTGGGTAGAGATGATCCACAATGCAAGTCGCAAACAATATGACGCGACGGCGAGCGGTAGTCACGGTCTCATCTCCTCTGGGGCTGAAAGAGCATTTGGTAAAGGTATTATACCAAAAGCTGATGATGCGTGGTTAGATATGCGGAACTAAGCTGAAAGAGCATTTGGTAAAGGTATTATACCAAAAGTGGAACTGCATTTTGAGGATTGGCTTTTTCACAATCTGTCGGCCAGCAAGAACCAACTAATTCTGTGCTATAATGAAGTGAGTGATGGTTGCGCTCAGGCCTGACCTGAGCGTTTTTCACGCCGCGCAGCGGCCAACCTTAATGGGACCGGTATGATTCAGCGCACCGACCTGCGTAATATTGCGATTATTGCTCACGTCGACCATGGGAAAACCACGCTGGTTGACGCAATGCTCAAACAAAGCCGCATTTTCCGTCAGAACCAGCAGGTGGAAGAGCGAGTGCTCGATAGCAATGCCCTCGAACGTGAGCGCGGCATTACCATTCTGGCCAAAAATACTGCCGTGACCTATCGCGGCGTCAAGATAAATATTGTTGATACTCCTGGCCATGCCGACTTCGGCGGTGAAGTCGAGCGGGTCATGAATATGGTTGACGGCGTGCTGCTGTTGGTCGATGCAGTCGATGGACCCATGCCGCAGACTAAGTTTGTCTTGCGCAAGGCGTTGCAGGCTGGTCATCAGGCTATCGTGGTTGTTAACAAGATCGACCGGCCGCAAGCGCGACCCAATCACGTAGTCAACGAAACGTTTGATCTGTTTGTCGATCTGGGCGCTACCGACGAGCAAGCCGAGTTTGCCACTATCTATACCAATGCCCTGCTCGGTCACGCTGGTCGCTCACCGCTCAAGCTGCACGATTCGCTTGAACCGCTATTTGAATGCATTCTCGACCGTATTCCACCACCTACCGTTGATGTAGACGGGCCAGTACAGTTTCTCGTCACTACCAGTAGCTACGACGAATACAAAGGTAAGATCCTGACAGGGCGCTTAGTTCGCGGTACTATGCGTAAGGGGCAACCGTTGGTCCGTATCGCGCGTGACGGTTCGATGACCCCGGCCAAAGTCAGTCAGATCTTTGTCTACAATGGCCTAGAGCGGCAAGAAGTGGAGCAGGCACAGGCTGGTGACATCATTGCCATTGCGGGGATCCCTGACGCCGCCATTGGTGATACGATTGCCGATGCACAGGCTCCAGAAGCATTGCCACCGATCAAAGTTGAAGAGCCGACGGTACGTATGACTTTTGGTGTTAACACTAGTCCCTTCGCCGGTCGGGAAGGCACCTACGTCACCTCACGTAAGCTGCGTGAGCGCCTCTTTCAGGAGATGGAGCGCGATGTAGCGTTGCGGGTGGAAGAGACCGATAGCCCTGATGTCTTTGTGGTCGCCGGACGGGGTGAGTTGCATCTCGGGATCTTGATCGAGACGATGCGCCGCGAAGGGTATGAGTTTCAGGTCTCGAAGCCGGAAGTCATTTTCCGCGAAGCACCTGATGGCACTCGTCTCGAGCCAATGGAGCTGGTCGAGATTGAAGTGGCAAGCGAATATCAAGGGGTAGTCGTTGAGCTGTTGGGCAAGCGCCAGGGGCAAATGCGTGATATGCGCATCAGTGAAGATGGTTCGGTTCACTACGTCTATCTTGTCCCAACGCGTGGCTTGCTCGGTTTTCGCCAGCTCTTTTTGACTGCTACGCGCGGCACGGGGGTAATGAATAGTATTTTCTTTGGCTACGAACCGTATGTTGGTGAAATCGAGGTGCGAACGAACGGCAGTCTGATTGCTGCCGAGAGTGGGGTTGCCACTACTTACGCGATCCACGCTCTGCAAGATCGCGGTGTCTTCTTTATCACCCCTGGTCAGGAAGTGTATGAAGGGATGGTAGTAGGGCAACACATTCGTGACAATGACCTGGAGGTCAATGTCTGTAAAGAGAAACACCTGACCAACATGCGCAATAATCGTGGTGCCGAGACGGTACGGCTGGACGCACCGCGCCAACTTTCGCTCGACGATGCCATCGAGTATATTGGTGATGACGAGCTAGTTGAGGTCACGCCAAAGGGCTGGCGAATCCGCAAAAAGCTGCTGAGTGCCGACGACCGCCGTCGCGAGAAGAAGCGCCGCGAACTGGCAATGAGCGAACGGTGACCGTGCTGGAATTGGGGGGGCGTCTGGCGCAGCTCGGTAGAGCTACCTGTAACTCAAAATACTCATCTTCCTCTCATTTTTCTTTAACCTTCCCTTTAAGCTGCCCGCTGATACTCTGTATTGGCGGGCAGCGTGCATCTCCGGTAAGGTAACGGCGGCCCCCGATATAGGGACAACGAAACTACCGCCGAACCTTCCCTGCACACTACGCACTCATATCTGACCGCGCCGCCTACGCGCTGCACCCCGACTTGGCCGTGCTGGGGACCTCGTCGGGAACCGCAGAGCCTGATAAGCGCGTCTAATACCTGAATACCAAGCTGGTGTATTGCCGAGTCGGTGTAATGCACCAGCGAACTAAGGAGGCGCAATGAGCAATCCAACCACGATAGGTCGTAGTGCATCTGATACGATCGTCCTGTATCTCAACGAGATTGGCGCCGAGCCTCTGCTCACCTTCGAACAAGAACAGCAGCTGGCGAACGCCATAGCGCAGGGACGGCGTGCTGCCGAACGTCTAGCGAGTAAACCGTTGTTGCCAGTGGCGGAAAAGCAACGTCTGGCAGCGCAAGTCGCTGCTGGCGAGCAGGCGCGGGCGCAACTGATCAACTCTAATCTGCGGCTGGTAGTCAGTATTGCGCGTCGCTATCAGGGTCATGGTTTAGCACTGCTCGATCTGATCCAGGAAGGCAGTGTTGGTCTCATGCGAGCAGTCGACAAATTTGATGCCAGCCGTGGTTTGAAGTTTTCTACTTATGCGACCTACTGGATCCGGCAGAGCATTGGACGGGCGATTGCAGACCACAGCCGTACCGTGCGTCTGCCGGTGCATCTTGGGGAACGCCTGAGTCGACTGTCACGGTTGCGACAAGAGCTAGCCCAGCAACTCGACCGTGAACCAACCTTGGAGGAATTGGCACGAGCGGCTGGACTCACTGTTGAGCAGGTGGAGCGCGCTGAGCAAGCTGGATTGACGCCGGCCTCACTCGATGAAACGCACACAGAAGATGGTGGCGGCGCGTTGGCCGAGATCTTAACTGATCCTCTCCAGCCAACACCTTTCGATGAAGTGAGTGAAAGTATGCTGCAAGCCGATGTGCAGGCGGCGCTCAGTCAGCTCTCCGCACGTGAACGCAATATCTTGCGTTTGCGTTACGGTCTTGATGGTGAGCCAATGCATACTCTAGAACAGATCGGTCAGCGCTTGCGGCTGACGCGTGAACGGGTGCGTCAGCTTGAAACCGAGGCGCTGCGCAAGTTACGTGATCCGGCATTGCATCCACGCCTGCAAGGCTACGTGAACGATGTGTCTTGATCAGGAAATGCGGGTAGATGGCGTACAGGGAGATGCAACGCGACATACGCAGCTGTCGCAGGTGTAGCGATACGCCTGGCCTCCCTAAATGCCATCTCCCACTTCCCCCTCATTTCCGCCTTCACCCCTTCGATGGAGGAGCCGGGAATTCTCCCCACACTGATAACTGCGACTTTACCCCATGCAATCGGCCAGTGCTGTGACCGCAACGTTTGCAAGCGGCAGCGGTCCCACCATTCTTACGATCTTCGCTTTATCTTCACTACAACTTTTGGTACCGGTGGTGTAAAAAGGTGGGTAGGTGCAACCGGCTGTGATCTGAACGACTATTGGGTATGGTTTTGTTGCAGTTGGTTGATTTCAATGCCGGTGTAGGCATCAGATGGAGAAGGGGGTATCCAAGCAACTGTGCCCCAACAATTCTGTGGACGCTTATTGTCTTCACTCTGGTCGGTGCAGGGCGGGCCTATCCCGAGATTTGAGGCTGCGTAGACTACTATTCACGCAATATCTACTAACTAAAGTGAATGGCGAGTTTCATACCGCCGTTGATGCTGCCGGTATGGCGAACATCGTGGCCTGTATCAACGCGATTGTTGTTCGACGCTCTCCATCGAGTGCGATCGCTTCACCGGTGCAGACTGTCACGGTACGCCCGGTTTTGATCACTTGACCGGTGGCAATGAAACGGGAACCGCGCGCTGGACTGAGAAAGTTGATTTTAAATTCGACCGTCAGTACTTCGCGATCGACTGGCATGAGCGTCAGAGCAGCGTAGCCGCACGCGCTATCGAGGATACTGGCAATTACCCCGCCATGGATATAACCATGCTGCTGGCTAAACGCCGGATCGTTAGGCATCGTGATCGCCAGCTCACCGGGCCGAATGTGTTCGATCACGGCATGGAACGAGCGCATCAGTCCCTGGCGAGCAAAACTGGCGCGTACTCGTTGTTCCCAATCAGGAGTCTGTGGGTGAAAATGATGCATACAATGTCTGGTCTGGCTCTTACTGGCGTCGTCTCAATCATACCAGAATTCTGAAAGAAGATGCTCTAAAATTGCGCATAGAGCTACGCTCCTGCTGCCAGAATTCTATGGCAACAGCGACCATTGTATTTGTCACGACAGTGATTACTAGTCTGCACTGTCAGATCAGCTTGATTTGCCGGTACAAGCGCCGAGTCATGTTGAGGATTGGCATGTGCGAGTGCGAGTAGTGAGTGCAGTCCACACCTCGTAATATAAAGCACGTTCGGCTGATGGTTGGCGAACGATGGTAAACAACCATGCGCTATCGTCTGGCCGACCCGGCCATTGCGCACCTCTACATCATAAGAGTACGCTGTAGCTGTGGCGCGCTAGTTCTATGATGCCACACAGCCACTGTTCACCTCCATCTTGCTACTAACCAGTTGTCACAGTCAGGTTGAGATGATCAACTATCTAAACAATGGTTTAGCTTGGGGACGTTTCCACGCTGTTTGGCGCTATGGCAACCCGTGGTTAGGTGTGATCGGTCTGCTGGAGGCGATCGCCGCCGCAGTAGGGGGTTACTCAAACTAGTGTTGGCCTGATGTCGGATCGAAGAAGTGAACATCGCTGCGTGTCATTGTGATCGTGGTGTATGCGGTTGACCTCGTCCTCCTCATCAAGATGCGGGGGATGGGTTGTCGACGCAATGCTGCTCGAGTTGCGGTTGGTTCCGGTCAAGCGAATGCCCCCTGCTACCGTCAAAGATGGCACCCTGCAAGATTTGGTGCGTGTCGATTATGACGTGCGGCTTACGGCTATGACGCTGATGGGTTGGGATAGTGCTGTACTATCGGCGTGGTTGACGAATGCCGCTGCTCGCTATGACTGAGACGTTATCGGCCTTGCAAATTGCAGGGAATGGCGAGCTACAGGAGTGATGTCCTTTGCGGCTAAAGTGTTTGACGCAATGGTTTTTTAAATAATGTTGCAATAACAACTAAGATCTGCTATAATAGATGTCAATCTTATTCCCCAACGAAATCTATGCCAGTGCTGGGTGTGGCTGAGTCGCCTGAGAAATGAGGTTGTGTCGTGCATCACCGAAGTCTTCGCCTCCTGCTCCCGTTCACGATTACTCTAGGTCTGATCGCACTATTGCCCCCCCTACCCGTTCAGGCCGCTGGTGAAGCAGTACTTGGTGAACTGAACGGTTGGTCGACCAGCTGGAGTATGTCTGCCAGTCTGGGTGGCTCGTTCATTTACGTCAGTGGTCAGATCACCACCTCCAATGACACCGAAAGCGAGTTTAAGTTTTACAAAAGTGACGGAGGTGGTCAATGGTTTGGCAAAGATGCGCCAAATCACGTAACTTTTGGCCAAATTTTTACTGGGCTCAGCACGGGTGGCGGCAGTGAGCGTAATCTGCGCTTCAACCACATCCAAGACAGTTTCTATGTCTTCAAGTGGGATGGCGGTAGTCGTGGTGTCGTGTTCCGCCTGACTGCTGCGCCAGTGACGGTAGTAAGTGTCAGCCGGACTCCAGCTGTGCCATTGGCTAGCCAACCAGTGACAGTCACTGCAACGACTAGTGGTGTGCCTCCAGCCGAGCAAGCACTCTGGCTACGCTATGCGATCAACAACAATTGGGCTAGCTCGACGGTGATAAAGATGAGCGGGAGCGGCACCACCTTCAGTGCGACGATCCCGGCTTAGATGGCAGGAACAACGGTCAGTTACTATGTCTTCAGTTCAGGCGATGTGGCCGCAATTGCTGGCGCTGACGCCGATCTGATGACAATCAATGCTGATACCAATGGTGGCAGTAACTATGCCTACACCGTTGGCAGTGGCCCAACCTCTACGCCATCGCCAACGGTGACGAACACGTCAACCAACACGCCAACGGCGACGAACACGCCAACCAATACGCCAACGCCAACGGTGACGAACACGCAGACCAATACGCCAACGGTGACGAACACGCCGACCAATACGCCAACGGTGACGAACACGCCAACCAACACGCCAACGGCGACGAACACGCCAACCAACACGCCAACGCCAACGGCGACGGCGACACCTTTACCAATTGTGCCTACATACCGAGTCTTTATCCCGCTGTTGGTTCGCTAGCGGTGATACTTTCCAGTGCTCTACGGAAGGGCGGATCGCACGATCCGCCCTTCTTTATTCTCTGCGTTGACGAATTGATGATGGGATGCGATGCGTAATCAGTCTGCGGTTTATCTACAA
>JAINCM010000016.1:0-93630 GCA_036574065.1 Chloroflexus sp. | reverse complement strand
AGGCGTAGCCGCTCGGACGGGCAAATTCCAGGTAGTACGCGCCTGGCGTCAGCTCCGTGAAGCTGTACGTCCCATTGCTCGCCGTGGTCGTGCTCCCCACCACGGTACCATCTGCGCGGTAGAGCGTCACCGTCACCCCGCTAATCCCCGGCTCACCCGCGTCCTGCACGCCGTTGCCGTTCTCGTCCTCCCAGACTAGGTCACCCACGCTGGCCTGGTTGAAAACACCCATATCCCAGGTGAAATCGGTATCGCCTACGGCCAGTGTGATAATGCCAGTCAATCGCGTGATCGGATCGGTATCACTATCAGTTGCATTGTCACCGATATCACGCGGGCTAACGTAGCTGTAGCCAGCTGGCAGGGCAAAACGCAGATAGTAGTTGCCGGGAAGCAGATGGGTGAAGCCGTAGATGCCACTAGCATTCGTCGCTGTGGTAGCAACCAGCGCATCATCACCGCTTCCAATCACACCATCAGCACCAACACTGAAGAGTTCGACCTCCGCATTCGCGATCCCCGGCTCACCGCTATCTTGCACGCCATCCGCATTCTGGTCGTGCCACACTCGATCCCCCAGGCGTGCCTGCCGGAAGAAGCCGAAGTCGAGGGTTAAGTTGCCATTATCGCCATCGCCATCCTCGGTAACTTGCGGCTCTCCACCACGGGTAAGCGTGATTGGCAGGCTATCGATATGGCCGCTACTGGTTGTCGTACCATTGTCATTGTTGTCGACGTTGTCATTCGGATCGGATGCTGGTTCATACGGACCGCTACCCGCGCCATTGACTCCAGTGCTAGAGACAAAGCCATTCAGCGGCTGACCAGCTACAAACTGGCTGGCTGGGATGCGCACGATATACGGTCCTTCAATCAAATCACTGAAGGAATAGATCCCACCGCCGCTGGTTACCGTGACGGTAACAAATTCATCTATATCAGCCAGGTTATTACCGTTGCTGTCGAGATAGAGTTCAACCCGCACGTTATCAAGCCCTGGCTCACCACTATCAACCAGGCCATTGTTGTTCAGATCGTTCCAGACCAGATTGCCCAGCGTCAACGGCTCGAAGAAGCCGAAGTCGAGGGTCAAGTTACCATTGCTATCATCGCCATCAGTGACTGGCTCAAACGAGGGGTTGAGCGTGATCGGTCTGCTGATCACACCGCGCACCGGATCATCGGTACCATTGTCATCATTATCGAGATTGTTATCTGGATCGGGCGCTGGCTCATATGGCCCGCTAGCCGATCCATTGCTACCGGTGCTCGAGCGATGACGATACAGCGGTTGCCCAACGGTAAAGTTGCTAGTTGGGATGACCACGATATAGTCACCTTGTTCTAGACCGGTGAAGCGATAGTTACCATTGCTGTCTGTCGTGGTGAAGGTCACGAACTCAGCTGGATCAGGCTGGCCGTTGGCATTGCTATCGCGGTATAGATCCACGCGCACACCAGAGATGCCAGTTTCGCTGGCATCAACAACACCGTTGTCATTGTTGTCATACCAAACCAAATTACCCAGTGTCAGCCGTGGATAGAGTCCCAGATCCCAGATTACAGAGTTGTTGCTCGAAGACGCCAGCGTGATACTAGCAGTGCGCAAGGTAACCGGATCAACATCAGAGTCAACCGCATCATTGCTACCCTGATTGGCGGGACTGATCGCGTACTGCGCTGGAATATCACTGAACACCAGATAGTACGTACCCGGCGTCAGGTGGGTGAAGAGATAGCTAGGAGCCGCCGTCACTGAAGTCTTAGTGATTGGCTGAATCCCAGGTGTCGCCGGATCACCGTCGAGCGGCTGGTTTGTACTCGCATCGTAAATCGTGATGGTAACTCCAGCAATATTGGTACTCTCTGTCGCTTCCTGGATGCCATTACCGTTTAGATCGAGCCAAACTCGATCCCCAATCTGACCTGCATCGAACAACCCAAAATCGATAGTCAGATTGCTGTTAGCATCAATAGCCGGGTTGCTCACACCCGTCGGCATTCCAGTATCAACTTCGCCAAGTGGCATTGAGCCAACTCGTACTGTGAAAACGGCACTCCGAACAATATTGCCAGGCTGAACGTTACCATTATCGTCGTTATCAACACTGCTGACATCAGGATCGGGTGCCGGCTCATACGGCCCACTGGGGCTACCATTGATTCCAGTGCTCGAAACGTGTACTACATTGGAGACCACTTCTACCGCGTAGCTGCCACCATCGAGTAGACTACCGAAGAGGTAGCGACCACCGTTGGCAGTATTCATGGTTGCTACCGGTGTTGTCTCGGCACCGTCAATCACGCCATTGTTATTGGCATCGTACAGCAAACGCACTGGACGATTGTTGGCGAACCCGATGCTACTATCACCAGCATCGAAAATACCATTATTGTTGACATCGATCCAGACCCGATTACCGACAGTCAAGCTATAGAAGCCGAAGTCAACCGTCAGATTAGTATTGCTATCAGTATCACCGTCGGTGGTCGGTTCAGCATCTACACTTAACGTCACAGCTCGACTAGCCACTGCACCAGACACAACACCGCCGCTCGGACCGATGCCGTTATCATCACCATCCAGGTTATCATCAGGGTCATTCGCACTATCGGTAGTATTCGCCCCATCACTGCTACGGAAGAAGCGGAGCGGGCCATTGAAATTACTACTCGGAATGACTACGATATAGTCGCCCGGCGCTAGATCGTTAAAGCGGTAAAGACCATCGGCGTCAGTCGTAGTAGCTGCAACTAGGGTGTCAGCACTATCATCGTAACTGCCATTACCGTTGGTATCTTGGAAGAGTTGGACCAGCACGTTACCGATACCTGGTTCACCAGCATCGACCGCGCGATTGTTGTTGTAATCGTGCCAGACGAGATCACCGAGCGCCAACGGACGGAAGAAGCCGAAGTCGAGTGTTAGATTACCGTTGTTGCCATCACCATCCACGCCAATAAGCGGCTCGTCTTGCGAGCGCAGCGTAATCAACAACGATCGTGTAGCACTACCTTCATCGGTACCATTGTCATCGTTATCGATATCGTTGTCTGGATCAGGCGCTGGCTCATACGGCCCGCTAGCACTACCATTCGTTCCAGTACTGGAACGGAAGGCAGGCATTGCCCCAACCGGTCCGAGGGCCGCACCGGCAGCAAAATTGCTGTCCGGAATCTCAACTAGATAGTTCCCAGGATCAAGATTAGTAAAGGAGTAGAAGCCACCACCAGCAGTAGTCGTAGAAGCAATCGGCGTTGCCTCTGTCGGATCGAGCACACCATTGCGGTTTGCATCAAAGTAGAGATGGACGAGCACGCCGTCAATACCAGCTTCACCGCTATCGAGCAGACCATTATTGTTGACATCATTCCAAACCCGATTACCTAGATTGACGAGCTGGTAGAGACCGGCGTCACGGGTTAGATCACTAGTACCTGCTGCCAGCGTAAACACCGCCGTTACGCCAGAGTTGCGATCAGCATCGCTATCGATTGAATCATCCCCATCCTGATCTTGGGGGCTACGCACATAGCCTGCCGGCGCATCGAAGACCAGATAATAATTGCCGGGACTAAGATACGTGAAGTTATAAATACCGCTTGCATCGGTCGTTCGCGTCCCAATCAGCGCATCACCAGCACTCTGACCAGGTACACCGTCACTGTCGTGGAAGAGCTGAACCTGCACGCCACTAATCCCGATTTCGTCACCGCCAGCTTGCACCCCATCGGCATCACGGTCGAGCCAGACTAGATTGCCGAGTTGGGCTGGACGGAACAGGCCGAAATCAACGGTCAGGTTGCTGTTCTCGTTACGGGCCGGATCATTGATTGCTGCTGGCAGTGGATCGGTTTCATTGGTCGGCTCGCTTCCTGGGCGGAGACGGACAATGGTGCTACGCACGACACTACCGCTTTGCGTACCGTTGTCGTCGCTATCAGTTGCACTGGTATCAGCGTCTGGCGCTGGCTCATACGGCCCACTGGTCGCACCGTTAACGCCCGTGCTAGAAACGTAGCCCGACGGAGCAACAATCTCGACCAAGTAATCCCCTTGCACCAACCCACTGAACAGATAGTAACCACCATTGCTGGTCGTCGTAATCGCAATTGGGACCGTCTCACCAGCATCACTTACATCACCATCACCGTTGCGATCTTGGTAGAGACGCACGGAAACACCGTCGATGCCTGCCTCGCCAGAGTCAATCTGACCATTATTGTTCACATCATTCCAAACTCGGTTGCCCAACGAGAGCAGCTGGTAGAGACCGGCATCCCAAGTTAGGTCGGTCTCGCCTGACTCAAGATCTATGGTGATCGTCGTAGCTTGGCTGTCAGTACCAGCAGGCACGTCCGAGTCGGTCGCGTCAGTCGCCGCTAGCGCATCGCCAATAGTGAAGGCATAACCACTAGGACGGGTAAACGTAACCCGGTAGGGGCCAGGTTGCAAGTTTGTAAAGCTGTACAGACCGTTACTGTTAGTAGTCAGGGACAACGACGTATCGTCAGCGGTACTGAATGTTCGGTCACGGCCAGCACCGATTAGCAGTACATTCACACCGGTCATGCCCGGCTCGCCAGCATCTTGCACGCCATTGCCATTGAGGTCTTCCCAGACCAGATCACCCAGACTTGCCGGGAGATAGAGACCGGCGTCCCAAGTGAGATCTGCTTCACCCGATACCAGGACGGTAGCAATCATGGAGCCGGTGCTATCAGCATCGCTATCGTTGGCATCGGTGGCACCCGCTATTTCCGCCGCGGTAATATCACGGGAGGTAAAGAAATATCCACTCGGCGCAGTGACTGAAATAGAGTAAGTGCCTGGCACTAGGTTGGTAAAGAGGTAGTTACCACTACTGTCGGTAACAGCTACGATTGGTCCAATTGAATCACCAGCACCGGTTACACCATTTAGTGTAACATTAACACCATTAAGACCGGGTTCACCAGTATCCTGAATCCCATTGCCATTTGTATCGTGCCAGACTCGATCGCCGATGCTGGCCGGGCGATACAGACCAGCGTCCCATGTTAGATCTTCCTCACCTGACTCTAGAGTCGTAGTCGCCATGAAGCCATTAGCGTCGGCATCGGAATCACCGAGATCGTCGCCACGATTGGCAGCGGTAAAGCTATAACCGGTCGGTGCAATCACGCGGATTGTGTAGCTACCCGGTGTGAGGTTATCGAACAGGTAAAAGCCCGTGCTGTCGGTATTCGTTACCAGCGTGACTGAGTTATTGCTGCCATCAATTCCAGACAGTTCTACGCGCACATTAGCAATACCCGGCTCGCCCGCTTGCTGACGACCATCGCCGTTCAGGTCTTCCCAGACATAGTTACCGATACGGGCCAAACGGTATAGGCCTAAATCGTATTGCAAGTTGGCGCCAGACGTGGGTGTGAAAGGTGCGGTCTCGAAGTCGTTGTTAGCATCGCTGTCGAGATTGTCGTCGCCGCCTTGATCCTGCGGACTACGGACGTAGCCTGCTGGAATATCGCTGAAGCGAATCCGATATGTATCAGGGAAAAGATCCTTGAACTGGTAGAGACCGTTAAGATCGGTGTACGTGTAATCGAGCACCACGCTATCGCTATCACGCAACAACTCGACACGTACTCCCGCCACACCAACTGTTTCGGTGGGATCTTGCACGCCATCAGCGTCAAGGTCGATCCAGACCCGATCACCGATCGTAATCTGCTCGAAGAGACCCGCATCCACGGTCAAGTTTTCTTCACCGGATACCAGCCGCACAATACCCGTGCGACCATCGAGCGGACTGGCATCACTATCGAGACTGTCATCGCTGCCTTGATTGGGACGAGTGAAGGAGCGATTCGCAGGCAAATTGTCGAAAACTACGTAGTATTCACCAGGTAGCAGATTGTCAAACTGATAGAAACCATTGCTGTCGGTTGTCGTGGTCTGAACGGGCGTACTACTGTCAAGCCTGAAGAGACGCACGCGTACACCGGCCACGCCAGTTTCGCCAGCGTCTTGAATGCCATTCACATTGGCATCGAACCAGACATAATTGCCGAGACTGGCGGGATTGAGTACCCCCATATCAAGGCTCAAATAGGTTGCGCTTGCAAGTAGGTTGATGATCGGTGTGCGTCGGTTGTCATCAACATCGCTATCGGTTTCATCATTGGCTGCTGCCGAATCGCGCGGACTGAGTAAGCTGTAACCGGTAACAGATCCAAACTGTACAAAGTAGCTGCCGGGCAGCAAATCGTTGAAGCGGTAGAGACCGGTGCTGTCAGTGGTCGTGTTAGCCACCAGTTCATCATCACTCGTCCCGGCCAGACCATCGGGACCGGGCCGGTAGAGCGAAACCGGTACCCCCGCCACCCCCAGTTCACCAGCATCTTGGCGACCATTGCCATCGACATCGTGCCAGACCCGGTCGCCGATACTAGCCAACTGGTACAGACCCAGATCCCAACGCAGATCATTCTCACCCGCACTGAGAGTCGTCAGTATCGTCTGGAAGGTGTTCGGGTTGACGTCCGAGTCGGCATTGTCGTTGCTCCCTTGATCCTGAGGGCTGACAAAGAAACTGGCAGGAATGACAAAGCGCAGATAATAATCACCAGCCAGCAGATTATCGAAGCGGTAGAAGCCATCAACATCGGTGACCGTAACGTTGATCGGGTTGTTCGCGCTATCGAATAGTACGACCTGGACACCGGGCACACCTGCCGTCTCCGTGGGGTCCTGAATACCGTTGGCGTTGCTATCAAACCAAACTCGATCACCGATACTGGCAACCGGCACTATCCCAAAGTCCCAGGTTGGATCATTCTCGCCCGGTGCGAGGGTGGTCACGCTGGTCTGGCGTGTGATTGGATCAGCATCGCTGTCAATAGTGTCATCACTCCCCTGATTGGCCGGACTGGCCCGATAGCCGGTAGGCAACGCAAACTCAACGTAGTAATCAGCCGGGATCAGGTTCGAGAAGGTGTAAAGGCCGCTGCCATTTGTGGTGGTTGTGGCGACAGGCACACTGCTGCCAGGCTGGAAGAGCTGCACCTGCACTCCGCTTACGCCCGGCTCACCAGCTTCTTGAATACCATTGTTGTTGGTATCACGCCAGACGCGGTCACCAAGGCTGGCAAACACGAAGATCCCCATATCCCAATTGGGATCATTCACACCTGGTGCGAGATCAATGAGCGCCGTTCGCCGCGTGACAACATCGGCATCGCTATCGAGGGCATCATTTGTACCGCTGTCAGTGGGCGTGACGGCATAGCCGGTCGGCAGCGGACCAAACTGGATGAAGTAGCGTCCCGGTGGTAGACCGGTAAAGCTGTAGACACCCGTTCCATCCGTGGTTGTGGTTGCCACCAATCCATCATCAGCCGTACCCGCCACCCCGTCTATGCCGGGCCGGTACAGCGCAACCGGCACCCCTGCCACACCTGGTTCCCCGAGATCCTGAACCCCGTTGTAGTTTTGATCGTGCCATACCCGATCGCCTACGCTGGCCAACGCTGCCACCAGACCAGCATCCCAGCGCAGATCGGTCTGATTGGTCACCAGCGTGATAACAGAGGTCAGGCCACCGGTATCAGCGTCGCTGTCCAATGCATCATTCGTACCCTGATCAGGTGTGGTAAAGCTATAACCGCTAGGAAGGGCACTAAAACGCACGCGGTACGTGCCAGCGGCTAAGCCAGTGAAGCCATAACGGCCATCACCATCAGTTACAGTTATGGTCGGCTGAACCCCTGGCTGCGCTGGGTCGCTATCAATCGGATTACCGCTGCCATCGAGGAGCTCAACCGTCACGCCAGCCACACCAGGTTCATCGGGGTCTTGCACACCATTACTATTCGTGTCAAACCAGACCCGATCACCAAGCGCAGCGCCGCTGACAAAACCGAAATCGAGCGTCTGATTGCCATTCTCATCATCGCCATCGCTGGTTGGCTCGCTAGCAACCGATAGCGTGATTGGTAACGAGCGTACTACACCACCGATCAGATCGCCATTGTCATCGTGATCGACATCGTTATCAGGATCGGGGGTCGGGTCATTGCCGCTGCTTGACCGCATGCCAAACAATGCACCACCAGGGGCAAAGTTATCCGCATCAACGACTACGATATAGGTACCCGCTGCCAGATTGGCGAACTGATAGTAGCCAGGCACGCTACCGCTAGTGCTTGTCACTGCCCCCGCAACATACTCGCCCGGATCAGGTGTACCGTTGTTGTTGACATCACGGAACAGACTCAACCGCACACCGTTGATCCCAGTTTCACCGGCAGCTGGTTCGTAACGCCCATCGTTATCGAGATCGTGCCAGACCCGATTCCCCAAGCGGAGAATACCATCCGCAACCCGCAGACCAGCATCACGGCTACGGTCGAGCTGGTTGGTAGCCAGGCTGAAGACGCTGGTGCGACCAGTGCTTGGATCGGCGTCCGAGTCGTGCTCGTCATTGCTACCAACGTTCGCCGTAGTAAACGTGAAGCCAGCCGGCAGGACAAACTCGATGAAATAGCTGCCTGGACCCAGGTCGCTGAAGAGATAGTAGCCGGGGTTGCCCAACAGATCATCGCCCGTCAATGTAGTGGCAACAAGGGCATTCGTGCTAGCGTTGTAGTTGTAGAGCCGAACAGTAATCCCATTGACGCCATCAGCAGGCGGTTCATCCTGAATCCCATTACCGTTGCGGTCAATCCAGACGTAATTACCTACTGCAGTTACCGTGATCAGACCGACATCCCATGTATCATCATTCTCGCCCGAGACTAGTTCAGTCACGGCACTGTAGCCTGTTATCGGATCGATGTCGGAGTCACGGCTATCGTCGCCCCCTTGATCACGAGCGGTCAAACCGTAGCCAGCGGGCGGTGTAACGCGGATGTAGTAATTGCCAGGGAGAATATTGTCATCAGAGAAGAGGTAGAAACCGGGATGACCATCGTTATCTGGGCCAGAGATGGTAAAACCGATCCAGCGATCGTCAATACTTGGCCCAGCAATTCCATCATTATCCTCGTAGAAATCGATGCGCGCACCGTTGACACCCACTTCGCCAGAGTCTTGGACGCCATTCAGATTCGCATCCAGCCAGACATAATTGCCATACGAGGGCGGAATAACCGGACCACGCCGGATACCAACGCGCGGCGGCTCGGCGGCCTGCAGCGGATTGCCGAAAATATCGGTCACTCGATAACCAAAGCTATTCCAAGCGATCTCGCCTGGCGTGCCTCCGATCGGCGCACGCATCGGCCAGGTGATGACCACTGCGTCTTGGGGGTAGAGGATGCGATTGCCAAAATCGATCATCACCGAGCGCACGGTAGTGATGTCAGCCGGCAATTCTGTCGACCATTGCGGATCAACGCAGCCAGGAGCGTCAACTGGATTACCATCATCATCGATCAGCCCCAACGTCGGGTTGCGACAGGGATTGTTGGTAGTGCTATAGTAGACGGTCGCCCCATCGGGAACGCTGATCGGGCCGGCCAGATACGGCTGCCACTCACTTTGGCGGGGTTGATTGAAGCGCACCACCCCAACATCACCGACCCAAGGCAAAATATCGATTAACACCAGATTTGTCAGCGCTACCGAATTGGTATTGGTGATGATTAACCGATAGTCGGCCATACCGCCGGGAGTGGTTAACCCCGTATTCGGATCGCGCGTCCATTCAGTATCAAGTTGCCCCAACACCCACTTCGCTGAGCTAGCTTGCGCCGCTGCCGCCAGCCCCAGGTTGGTAATCGACGATGAGCAGATCAGTTCACTGGTATTACCATCACCATCCAGATCGTTCGTATCAGGATCACGGCTACCACACCGATCGAGAAAGACCTCACCAGGAGGATTGGCAACACTGGCTAGCGCCGCGGTATTGGTAATCGTTCCGGCCAGAGTGGCGGGATGAATGCGAGCTTGGAAGCGCAGCGTCAACGACGCCCCGGGTGGGAGGGTATAGCCCGGCCAGCGCCACCGCAACAGAGTACGCCCCGTGCCGTTGTAATTAGGAACTACTTCAAATGTAGGCGCAGGTGCACCAGACGGAGCACTTACGACTGTGAAACTCCCCGGCACATATTCCAGACTGCTAACCAGAAGATCGGCTAGCACTGGGTCGACAATCCCCGCTGCCGGACTACCGACTGGAGTGTTAGCCAAGGCGATAGTGTATTCAACAGTTTGACCGGCGTAGGCAATAACCGGATCCACCATCTTATTGATTTCAGCGCGCGCGCCCGGCTCGATAATCCGAGTACGAACTTCATCAACGCGAGTGGCGGTGTATCCGTTGTAGGTAAACGAGCTAGTGGCCTGATTCACGACCACAGCATTCACAGGCAGCGATGTTACAACAGCGCTGAAGTTGTGACCAGTCGCACTAAAACCAAACGGTAGTGGATCGAGATAACGCCAGCGAATCGCATTAATCTGTTCGCCAGCGGCTAGAGTGATCGTGTGCGCGCAACCACCACCAGTAGTCGGCGCAATATTAACGCAGCTGGTTGTGGTAAACGGACTACCAGGCGCAGCCGTGAAGGTGGAATTGAGATTAGTCGTGTATTCTAGCGCCACCCGGATACCAGCAATATTACCGCCACCGGCAGTGATGCGTGTCACCCGCAACTCAGGCGGCACTGGATCTGTAACAACCACATCGTTTAAAGCCGTGGTTCCAGTGTTTACAGTGCTGATCGTATAGGTCACTGTATCACCGACCAGCGCCGAGGTCGGGCCATTTTTGCCAAACCCATAGCCGGGTGTCGGCGGCTGAATGCGCCGGACATCATCATCGGTCAGGGTCAGCGTCACCGAACCGGCCTGGGCAGTGACATTCATTACATTACGCACTTCGGTGCCAACCGCAAAGTTGGCAGACGGGAAAACGACTGTCACTGTGCGGGTTGCACACAGTGAACTGGGCACAGTTAGAGCAGTAGGTGGCCAGGTGACGGTATTGGTGGAATTACTATAGTTGCCACCATCGGATGCACTGACGAAACTAGCGCCACTCGGAAGGACATCAGTAATCTGAACATCAGTCAGATTCAGTGCCCCCGTACCACCATCGGGAATGCAAACCTGCAACTGATATGTAGTCGGCACATCAGGAGCACCGCCAGAGACCAGGGTTTTTTCAGCAACTGCGCGTGGTTCGGCGCGGGCCGTGAGGGTAAGCGAATTCGACAACCGCGGCGGCGCGGTGGTAGCACGCATCTCGGCGCGGAGAGTAGCCGTTGTGCCATCGGACGTAGTACCAGCCGGGAAACGTACCCGCAGCTCTAACCGCCCGGTATCGCCAGCAGCAATTGGATTATGAAATGTCCATGTCACCGTGCGCGTTGCCGGATTATACGACGGCGTTGTACCGGAGCCCAGGGCTTGCACATCACTCAACCCACCAGCCAATTCTGGCGGAATCACGGCCGTAACGGTAGCGTTCTCGCATGGGGTATTGATCACGCTCGAACAACTATAGTCCACGTTGATCACCGACCAATCGCCACTGTTCACTACGGGAAAATTCGTGCTGAGTAGCAGGCTGACCGTCGCATTCGCAAACGCAAGGTCAGGCCGCAAATTGGTAAAGACGATAATGGTAATCAACAACAAACTTACCAACGCGCGACGAACCATGATGAATTGCGGTGACATAGCAGAGCATTCCTAATTGATGAAAAACAGTTGCATCACACGGACGCAACCGAAACGCGACCGAATGGCAAGCTTAACATACATGCAGATCCGAACCAACGTATTACCAGAGAAAACCACTGGCATCGCCGCGCTGGTCGTAAAGTGACAACCAAAACACTGCGTTCAAGTGCGCCGCAATCACAGCCACATGGGATTGTGATGCGCGGACCAATATCTGAGAAGTGAACACAAGCCGAGTTGGTTGCAACCGTCTTACCACTGGGTAGAGAGTTCGCAACCGCGCCAGCCCAACTAGGCGAGGATAATAGTAGCGATTGCCATGCAATTGATAATCATACTCGATCGGTTGAAGATTCAGGCATTTTCATCTCACTACAAAGAGCTCCATCGGACAGAATGATAGAAAAAACCAAAAAGATATACATATATGCAATTTTTTGAGGTTGACAAGCGATTGCACAATTTTTGCAAATATTGCACACACCTGTAATATATGCTATACTCCTAGCGAAAAGAACATCCCAAATACCTCAAATATGCTCTGCGCTACATGTATATTTGCCTCACAGATAAGCTAGAAAGGTGCGCGTAATGGGACTGCTCCGTTTCTCGCTCATGCGGGTTGGCGCCGGATGGATGTTCGCACTGCTCACCTTTAATTTCAACCGCGTCACTGTCGCCGACCTTGGTGCAATCGCAGTAATCGTCACTACTCTGATCGGCCTCCATCACTTTATTTCCTTCTTCCAGGTCTACTGGGGTCGCTTCACCGACCGCTACCCGATCTTTGGCTTACGGCGCACCCCCTATGTGATCCTGTCTAATGTTGGCGCATCTTTGATCTTCGTAGCACTACCAAGCATCGCAATAGGGCTGGGCGAACGGTCGATAGCTGCCACCATTGAGGCCTTCGCTCTGATCTTTGTGTTCGGCGTGTTCATGGCGATGAACGGCAGTTCCTCAAACGCGCTGATCGCCGAAGTGACGACACCAAAAGAACGTGGCGCCGTTGTCGCCTTCATTTGGGCCACCGTCATTATCAGCGGTATCGTGTCAGCGGCCGTGTCGCGCGTGATTATGCCGACCTATTCGCCCGAGACGATGCAACAGCTGTACAACCTGACCCCGATTATCGTTACTGTGACTGTACTCCTTGGTGTCATTGGCCTGGAAAAACCCATCTCGAAAGAAGAGCATCGCAAACTCCTCCTTGCAGCACCGGAGCAGGGTGAGGCAGGGCCAGTCGAGACGTGGCGGGTGGCAACCAGCCTAATGAGCCGCAACCCACAGGTGCGTGGTTTCTTCCTGTTTGTCCTTCTCGCTATCCTCGGTATCTTCTTGCAAGACGCAATTCTGGAACCATTTGGGGCCGAAGTATTCGGGATGCCGCAGAAGGATACCGCCGCTTTCCAACAGATGTGGGGCGCGGGCGCCTTGCTTGGCATGCTCGGGATCGGCATCATTTCTAGTCTCTTTACTATTCAGAAGAAGACCATCGCAACTATTGGCGGTTTGGGCGTGGCTGGAGGGCTAGCGTTGCTCATGATTTCAGCGTTCACCCATCACCGTGAGATCATCAGTCCGGCACTGTTCATTATGGGAATTGGTATCGGCTTCTTCAACGTCGGTGCACTAGCGATGATGATGGAGATGACCGTTGAAGGTCAGACCGGTCTGTACATGGGGATGTGGGGGATGGCGCAAGGCCTGGGCAACGGGTTTGCCAACGTTATGAGCGGGCTTGGGCATACAGTTATGATCGAGGGAGGGCTAGTTTCACCCGCGGTCGGTTATGGACTGGTGTTCGGATTGGAGGCTCTGCTGATGGTGATAGCAATTGGCATCCTCCGCGGCATTTCAGTGCAAGAGTTCAAAGGTCTGACCCGCCAAGATCTCACCACTGCGTTGGCAATGGATGCCGCTTCCTGATGAGCAGCTACGCAAACTCCATATCTGTTGTCCGGCGCGGGTTAATGCTGTTCAGCCCGCGCCCCTGGAAAGACCACATCTGTATGGCCTTAGCTATCACCTTTGATACCATCGCCGACGTATACGACGCGCAGCGCGCGCATCCACCTGCAGTGGCCACCGCCATTGGACAGGCCATTGCGGCTCAGATCGGTAGCGGTGCGCGTGTGTTGGAGATCGGCGTCGGTAGTGGACGGATCGCCTTACCAGTTGCCGCTGCTGGAACTGTCGTGACTGGGATCGACATTTCGGATGGAATGCTCCAGACTGCTCGGGAACGAGCCAGACAGGCCGGAGTACCACTCGACCTGATAAAAGCGGATGCACAAGCATTGCCGTTTGCGGATGCGACTTTTGATGCCGCGCTGGCAGTGCATGTGTTACATCTTTTACCCGACTGGCGGAAAGCACTAGCCGAGCTGGTGCGAGTGGTCAGAGTCGGCGGAGCCATTATTCAAGGCACCGATTGGCGTGATCCATCGTCGTGTATCGGTCTACTCCGTGGACAGCTGCGGCAAGCAGTAATGGATCTTGTCCCTGGCGCCCGTCCGCCGGGGGCTGGTGCAGCAGTGAATCAGCATTTAGCCCGACTTGGTGCACCGGCAGGCGAACCGATCGAGGCCGCGCGCTGGCAACGCGCGATCAGCCCTGCCGAGGTGATCGCTGGTATGGCCGCCCGCATCGACGCCGAAACCTGGATTCTGAGCGATGACATTCTGCAGGCAGCCGTCGAGCGGGTCCGGGCATGGGCGGAACAACGCTGGACCGATCTTAATGAACCACAGGTGGTTGAACATCGATTCTTGCTTACTGTGAGTCGCGTCGGCGGTGAATCGCTGGCGCAGGGTGCATAGGCGCGGAGGCACACATTATGTACACTCCCGAACAGCTCGAACGGCGCAACCGCTCGCCATGGACAAAGGCTCAGTACATTCTGGCGCCAATTCAGTTCATCGTCTTCTTGATCAGTTTTGCGCTAGTAATTCGCTATCTAGCTACTGGCGAAGGTTACTGGATTGCCACGGTGAGCGTCTGGATCAAGATTGCGTTGATCTGGGCACTGACAATCACTGGGATGCTGTGGGAACACGATATTTACGGCAAATATTTTATGGCGCCTGAGTTCTTCTGGGAAGATTTAGGGAATCTAATCGCGATTCTGACTCACAACGCCTACTTTGTCGCCGTATGGCTCAACCTTGATGATCGCACAGTCATGTGGGTAATGGTGTTCGCATATGTTACCTACCTGTTCAATGCCGGACAATTCCTCTGGCGTGGAATCCGGTCAGCGAAGGAACGACGGCTACTGCAGGCGCAATTAGCTAGCGCGTCGAAGACACAATAGACGGGGACAGATTGAGGTTTCCGGCGGTGTCATTGGACAGTGTTTACGCTGCGGCGTACTAGAAAGCGGATCGTTTGTATGCCCATCAAATCGCGCGCGGTAGTTATTCCGAAACGGAACACGATCGAAATTCGCACGGTGCAGGTTAACGAGCCAAAAGCCGGCGATGTGTTAATCAAGACCGCGTTCACGTCGATCAGCGCTGGCACCGAGCGGATGCTACTCGATGGTCGGTTGCCGCAACCGCAGTTGCTTTTCCCGGTAGTGCCTGGTTACGAAACGGTTGGACAGGTAGTGCAGGTCGGCAGTAAAGCGCCCAAAGAGCTGCTCGGGCAGTGGGTATATATCGGTGGAGCACGCTGTTTTCGTGGTGTTAACGCCGCCTGGGGCGGACAAAGCGAATACATTACCGCCGAGCACGAGCGCGTGGTACCACTGGGTTCAATTGAACCGGCCACTGGTGTGCTGCTGGCGCTAGCTGCTACGGCATTGCACGGGGTCAAAATTGGGCAGATCCGGCGTACTGACCGCGTGCTAGTGCTAGGACAGGGGATCGTTGGTCAGTTGGCGGCACGGCTAGCGAAGCTGGCTGGTGCGCAACACGTGGCTGTGGCTGACCGGGTAGCCGTGCGCTTGCAGGCCAGCCAGGCCGATCAGGTGATCGATGTGACCCGCGAGTCGTTGGATGAGGCAATTGGCGAGTCAAAGGTTGACGTACTGATCGAAGCGACTGGCTCGATGGGTGCGTTATCGGGGGCATTGCCGCTACTGGCCAATCACGGACGGGTGGTGCTGTTGGGCTACTACGACCATATCAACATTCCGTATGCGCCGGTCTTCATGCGCGAAGCACAAATATTGGTCGCGCGCGAGTGGGAGTTTGGCCCTGACGGTGACTTGCCGCGAGTGCGTGATTTGCTGGCAAGCGGCGAGCTGAAGGTTGATGGCTTGCTAACGCATCACGTGCCACTAGAACGGATTCAGGCTGCCTATCGACTAGCGCTCGAAGACCCCGCCTGCCTGAAAGTAGTCGTGACGTGGCCACAAAACGGGAGCGACGCCGGTTAACCAATGCCATGGCATACACCACAGGAGTGAGGATCACCTAGCAACGGAGCCATCGCGGAATGTGAGTGCATACAAGTGGGCGGCATAGTCAGGTCGTCCCCTAGAAAGAGACATCACACATGCCAGCGCATCCCAAGCAGAAGCAAACCGGTTCGACGGCGCGAATGCTGGCCGTCTACGGTAAGGGTGGCATGGGCAAGTCGTTCTTTACCACCAATCTAGTCAGCAAACTGGCGCTGTTGGGGAACCGGGTGCTCCAGCTCGGTTGCGATCCGAAACACGATAGTTGTAATGCGCTATTTGGCGGCGTAAGCCTACCCACGCTGGGCGATATCTGGCGCGAGTTTAAAGAAGCGGGACGCGAAGAGGAATTGGCGGTACACCACGTTATCTTCAAGACAACCATTATGGACGGAGCGGCCACCGTTTACGGCTGCGAAATCGGCGGTCCAGAAGTCGGACGTGGCTGCGGCGGGCGCGGCATCACTTTCGGCTTCGATATGCTCGAAAAGTTCGGTCTCAGCCAGTGGGCACTTGATTATGTGGTAATGGACTTTTTGGGCGATGTAGTCTGTGGTGGATTCGCTACTCCGCTCTCGCGGTCGCTGGCAGAAGAGGTAATCATTCTGTGTGGAAATGACCGCCAAAGCCTTTACGCTGCCAACAATATTGCCAGCGCAGCCAAATATTTTGCCAGTATGGGCGGGCGCACCAAATTGCTTGGGCTCGTTGTTAATCGCGATGACGGTAGCGGCGTGGCGGCTCGTTTCGCCGAAAAGATCAATTTACCGGTGCTGGCGAGCATCCCCCTCGACCGCAAAGTACGCGAACTGGCTGATGCATGCAAACTGGCCCTCCAGGAACCGCGTTTTGACGCCATCTTCGATCGATTGGCACGCCAGATCATCGACCGCACGCTACCAGTTGTCAGAATGGAGGATGTACGGCCGCTGGAATACAAAGAGTTTTTGAGCGTGTTTGGCGCCGAAGAGCCGGATATCGTACCCCCTGGTGCAACTGCCGAAGAGCTGTTTGGCGAAAAGAGCGCACGCCAGCCCGCACCCGTGATTACCCTCGGGCTTATGGAACGGGCGGTAGGTGATAAACCGGATCTGGATGCACCGACGCGCGTAGTCGTTAAGCGACTGCTCAATGAGCTGGGGATGTACGTCACGGAAGCCAATCACGACCCCAAGAAAGGTATAACATTGACAGTTGATGGTCATACCACCATCTGTATGGGTAGCACTGACGATCTCGACAGCAAGATCGCGATCCTGGCCGCGTTGCAGCGATCGGGCGAACAGTTCCGCTACGTTGATCTGCGCCGTCCGGCCAGCCCGTTCTACCGCTAACTAATCGGCTGTTGTAACCGCAAGCTGGATGATGGAGGTAAGCGATGCGGCTAAGACTGGCTACAAAACCTGTCGAGTATCGGGTAGCGCCACTAGCGATGCGAATCCGCTGGTGGATCGAGGGATGGATCTGGCGCTGGGGGCAAACTGCGGCGGCGCTGCACACCGATAGTCCAGAGATGCAGCATCCGTTCTGGAGGCGGTAATGAGTGGATGTGATGACCTGCCTGATCTAAAAGAACTAAACCGCCTCTTGATTGAGCGGATGCGCGTCAAACGCCGACCGGTTGCCATCACCTACTGCTACGATGGGCCACCACCAGGATACGAACCGGTCAATGTCGTCGCGTGTGCCATCGTGCGCGAGGCAGAACAGGGGCGTCGAGTGTATGTTGATGCTGAACATCACGACTGTTGGGTTGGACAGTACCACCTCGGTTTGAACCCTAATCCGGGGCCATATATTACCGAGGGAGTGTACCTGACTGACGCCCAGGGCTTTTATACGCCGGAGGCAGCGGCCTGTAACAAACGCCAGAGCTACTCGCTGCCGGCAGGGATGATCAAGGCATTAGCAGCCGCGCCCCTTGACAATGTGCCAGACGGCGTGCCAGTCGACCTGATGGTGTGCGTGGTTGATCCGCAACGCGCTATGCAGATCGCAGGTGCAGCCAGTGTGCGGATTGGTACATTTCCAGTTGGTGAGCTAGGTGCCAGCGCATGCGCTTCCATTTTTGCGGCGCCGTGGCACACGAAAAATTCAGTATTTGCGATTGGCGACGGCGGCGGACGAATGCATAACCGGCTCGATCCGAGTGAGATGTTCGTTTCCATCCCGCGATCACATTTGCGCTACGTGGTAGAATTGATAGAGAACTTCCGTATCGATCCGCAAAAGATGCGTGAAGTAATAATGCCGTCGTATGCCGCAAAGGCAAAGCAGCCGCGAGAGGAGTGAACACTATGCCAAGCGGACTCGGAGAAGCCACCCAAATGATCGGTCCGTTGACGCCGGCTATCCTGTGCTGGGCCTGTTTGATCCTGACAGTTCTTGGCCTCGGTCTCACATTCTTGTGGACGAATATGACCGCCTTTGCACGTCGCACACGTACTGGGCGGAAGCCCACAGCGGGATCGGTGGTCAAGTCGCAGCGATAACATGGCCCACTGCGGGATTACGGCACACCCGTCGCCATCACACATGATTCGGGTTGTTCTGGTTTGTCCCGCCTGAAGGGATAGTATGGAGTTGGGCGGGCCTGTACCCGCCCATTCATTTTGCAAAGGTGCTGCGCAATGAGCAAAGAACACGAACACGACCAAGACCAAGATCAGGCAGTCGCCACCACCGAACCGTCAGCTAACGGGCAAACGCCCCCGACTCCCAACGCTCCGGTTCCTCCTTACCCGTTTGTCGCTATTGTCGGCCAGGCTGAATTGAAATTAGCCCTGTTGCTCTGTGTGGTTAATCCGACGATCGGTGGCGTGATGGTGATGGGCCACCGCGGCACAGCAAAATCAACAGCCGTGCGCGCACTAGCTGCTATGCTACCGCCGATTAAAGCTGTTGCAGGCTGCCCATACTCGTGCGCCCCTGACCGCACAGCCGGCCTGTGCGATCAATGCCGGGCAGTGCCTAAATCGACCGGTAAGGCGAAAAAACCGAGTGTGATCAGTATTCCGGTGCCAGTGGTAGACCTGCCGCTCGGCGCAACTGAAGACCGCGTGTGCGGTACTCTCGACATTGAACGTGCGTTAACGCAGGGTGTACAGGCGTTTGCTCCCGGCTTGCTGGCTCGGGCGAACCGCGGTTTTCTCTACATTGATGAAGTAAACCTGCTCGAAGATCATTTGGTTGATGTGTTGCTCGATGTCGCAGCCTCAGGTGTCAATGTGGTTGAGCGCGAAGGTATCAGCGTGCGTCACCCGGCTCGCTTTGTGCTTGTGGGATCGGGCAACCCGGAAGAGGGCGATTTGCGACCGCAGTTGCTTGACCGGTTTGGTCTGCATGCGCGCATCACGACGATCACCGATGTAAATGAACGAGTAGAGATTGTCAAACGTCGCCGTGAATACGACGCCGATCCGTTTGCGTTCGCGGAAAAGTGGGCAAAAGAGACGCAAAAGTTGCAGCGTAAAATCAAGCAAGCGCAACGGCGTCTACCAGATGTTGTGCTCCCTGATCCAGTGCTATACAAGATTGCAGAGCTGTGTGTCAAACTCGAAGTTGACGGTCACCGTGGCGAATTGACGCTCGCACGCGCTGCAACGGCACTCGCAGCACTAGAGGGGCGCAATGAAGTGGATATCAATGATGTGCGCCGGATTGCGGTACTAGCGCTACGCCATCGACTGCGCAAAGATCCGCTCGAGGTGCAGGATGATGCGGTGCGGATTGAGCGTGCAGTAGCAGAGGTATTGGGATAACACGGTACGCATGCGGAGAGAAGGTGATACAACTAGAGGTTCGTCTGGCAACGTGATTCTGCATCGTCAAATCACGTCGTTAGGAGCCAGCGTATGGCACAAACAGTTCGAGACATACCGGCAGCACCGTTGCCGTTTACGGCCATTGTCGGCCTAGAGACCGCGCGACAGGCGCTAATGTTGTTGGCAGTCGATCCAATGCTGGCCGGCGTTGCCATCGGCGCGGGGGCCGGCACGGGTAAAAGTGCGCTGGTGCGCGCTTTTGCCCGTATGCTCGCAGGTGGGCGTGAGCTTGATCCAACCTTACCCTGCGACCTGGTCGAGATGCCAGTTGGAGTAAGCGAAGACCGCTTACTCGGCGGGATCGATATCGAAGCCACGTTGGCGTTGGGTAAGCGGGTCCATCGCAGCGGCTTGCTGGCCCGCGCCCACGGAGGCTTGCTCTACGTCGATAGCGTTAATTTGCTCGACGACAGTACAATTAATCATATTCTCGGCGCGCTCGACAATGGCGTTGTGCGCGTCGAGCGCGAAGGGATTTCAATAGTCGAGCCGGCTCGTTTTGTCTTGTTGGTGACATACGATCCGGCTGAAGGACCGCCGCGTCGCCACTTGCTCGACCGGTTGGGACTAATTGTGGCGCCTATTGGAAAAGCGCCGGTCACGACCCGAGCCGAGGTAGTACGACGCAATTTGCAGCCCACTCTTGATTATGAAGATGATGAGGCACTGGTGCTAGCCGGTATTCTGGCCGCACGCGAGCTGCTACCCAACGTAACCATTACCGACGAGCAGGTACAGCAGTTGAGTCTGACGGCGCTGGCGCTCGGCATTGAAGGCCATCGGGCTGATATGTTTGCTGTGCGTGCTGCGCGCGCTGCAGCGGCGCTAGCTGGACGCGATGAGGTCAGCAACGAAGACTTGGAACTGGCTGTGCGGTTGGTGATGCTGCCACGTGCGACCCGGCTGCCTGAAATGAATCGGGAAGAGGCGCAACCACCGCCGCCAACCCCCGAACCAGCACCTCCACCACCTTCTCAGCGCGATGAGGAGGATTCTCAGGAAGAAGATGAGGATCAGCCGCCGAAACCACCAGATGATGAATTGACTATCGAAGATCTGATCCTGGCGGCGATGGAGACCGAAGTACCGCCCGATATTCTTGAGACCCCTTTCACAGTGCGGCGACGTGGGCGGAGCGGATCGCGCGGCACCATTTCAGGGCAGCGTGGACGACACATTCGCTCGGTACCGGGCAAACCGACGCAAGGGCGCCTTGACGTGATTGCTACCCTACGCGCAGCAGCACCGTGGCAACGGCTCCGCGCCAGTGAGCATCCTTACCATCAGCATCGGCGGGGGCGCATCCACTTACGTGCGGACGATCTGCATATCAAGAAGTACCGTTCAAAGGCAGGGACGCTCTTCTGTTTCTTGGTCGATGCCAGCGGTTCGATGGCGCTTCATCGAATGCGACAGGCTAAGGGTGCCGTGAACGCCCTCTTGCAACAAGCGTATGTGCATCGTGATCAAGTGGCATTGATAGCCTTCCGTGGTGAACGAGCCGATCTGCTGCTCCCACCATCACAAAGTGTAGAACTAGCCAAACGAGCGCTTGACGTGTTGCCAACCGGTGGCGGAACGCCGCTGGCAGCGGCATTGTTGGCTGCGTATCAGATTAGCGAACAGGCGCGCGCGCGTGGGATCTTTCGCACGACAATCGTCTTGATCACCGATGGACGACCCAACGTTCCGCTCAAAGCCGACCCGACGATGGACAAACATCGTCGGCTAGAGCAGGCCCGTCAAGAGGTGCAGCAACTAGCCGGACGGCTACGCGCTGCCGGGATTGGCGCGGTGGTCATCGACACCCAGCGGAGCTTTGTGTCGCGGGGTGAGGCACAGCAACTGGCAGCGTGGCTGGGTGGACGCTACGTCTACCTGCCAAATGGCCGTGGTGATCAGATCGCCAACGCGGTGATAGCTGCTAGCGAAGAGACGTAAACTGGCGTGCGGGGTAGCCTGCCCACTCAACTCTGCATATGGGAGGCGCCCCTCTGTGGGCGCCTCGTCCTTCACCCTGAGCCAACGACTCTCACCCTTTGGCACCATGCTCCCGTTACGGGCGCGCAAGTTAATGCCAAGCACGACCACGCTATACCCCACTATCGCTCAAATGCAGATAGGGTAAGGTTAAGGGATTGCGAGCATAGCTGGATTCGCCCCTCGGGCACCATCACGTGCCTTGATCAACAAGATACCATCAGCAACTAAACAACATCGGCAACCAGATTGGTTGCCGATGTTCGTGGTTCCGACAGCCCTGTCAGTAGAGGGAAGAGGAAAGCAGGAGAGGGGCAACGGGGAACAACAGAGGCGATGTACAATTTCGTGAGGCATATTGTTATGGTTGCCTCTCTACTGGCAAGGCGCTGCCGTCTTCACTTGCTTTTAGCATACGGTACAGAGTTACAGCCGGGCAATAGTCCTTTTCTCCCTTTCACCATGACCCATGTGGTTTGTATCTAATAGTATTCGTTTCTAGGCTTGCTAGCCCATCGGTGGGGGGTATTACGCCGGGTAACACTCACTTGTACTCATTCTGCTGAGCAGCATCTTTGGCGATGTCGCAGCCCATCGGCAGCTCATCAAGATATGCTACAATCAGAGATAGTACGAAGCGAGGCTCAGCCAACGATTGCCTATGCCGCCAAAATCGCGAGGTCCAACCTTGTTTGACGCGCAACGCCAACAGACGTTGCAGAACCAGGCGCCGCTGGCGGCGCGCATGCGTCCGCGCACTCTCGAGGAATTTGTCGGCCAGAACCATATTATCGGTGAAGGCAAGTTGTTGCGCCGTGCCATTGCTAATGACCAGCTCTTTTCCCTAATCTTATGGGGACCACCGGGCAGCGGGAAGACAACGCTGGCTCAGATCATCGCCAACAGCACCAATGCTCATTTCGAGCCGATTAGTGCTGTGAGTTCCGGCGTGAATGATCTACGCCGAGTAGTGCAAGAGGCCAAAGATCGATTGGGCATGTTTCAGCAACGCACAGTTGTGTTCATCGATGAAATTCACCGCTTCAATAAGAGCCAGCAAGACGCAATCCTGCCCTATGTCGAAGATGGCACCATTATTCTGATCGGCGCTACAACTGAAAATCCCTCCTTCGAGGTCAACTCGGCACTACTTTCGCGGGCACGGGTGTTTACCCTTGAGGCACTGAGCGATGAAGAGATTGGCATTCTCATCGACCGCGCTCTGAACGATCGTGAGCGTGGTCTGGGCGATATGAAGATTATGCTAGCCAGTGACGCGCGGAGCTATCTGATCAATATGTCAAATGGGGATGCGCGCACTGCGTTGAATGCGTTGGAAGCAGCCGCACGCTCGAAACCGCCAGCCATTGGTGAGACGCGGTTGATCACTGTCGATGACATTCGCGATGCGCTGCAAAGCCGAGCCGTACGCTACGACAAGCGCGGCGAGTTGCACTACGACGCGATTTCGGCCCTCCACAAAAGTATACGCGATAGCGATCCCGACGGCGCACTCTATTGGCTGGGTCGGATGCTGGATGGCGGTGAGGATCCGCTGTATATTGCCCGTCGGTTAGTGCGGATCGCGGTCGAAGATATAGGTCTAGCCGATCCCCAGGCACTTCCGCAGACAATAGCTGCGCAGCAGGCGGTCCATTTTCTCGGACAGCCGGAAGGAGAATTAGCACTGGCACAGGCGGTAGTCTACCTTTGTCTGGCGCCGAAGAGCAATGCCCTTTACCGGGCTTATGGCGCGGTGCAGCGTGATGTCGCTGAAACCCGCAATGAGCCGGTGCCGCTCCACCTACGGAATGCACCGACCCCCTTGCTAAAACGGTTGGGATATGGTCGCGGCTACGAATATGCCCACGATTTACCCGCAGGTCGCTCAGACCAAGAGCATCTGCCGCCAAACCTGGCCGGGCGGATCTACTACGAACCGACGAGCCACGGTTTCGAAGCGATTGCACGCGAACGGTTGGCTTGGCGCGAAGAGCGTCAGCAGCGATCAGCCGCACCACCGGAGTCGCCGGAGCCGCCGGATGAGCTGGCCCCTGGCGAAGAACCGCAATTGCCGCCTGATGAATTGCCCACACGACCGCCACTTCGGCGGAAGGGAAAGTAAGACCAAAGATTTGTGGACTGAGTTGTTAAACCAGAGCCCAGGTTGGCTACTACAATTGACTGAAGATAGAAGGATACATGAAATGTCAGACCGGCCGGATTGAGGTGGAGCAATGGATGATCGAGCGCAGGTGGTCATCATTGGCGCAGGCGTAATTGGGGCCAGTATCGCATTTCATCTAGCCGAACGCGGCTGGCGTGACACGCTGATTCTCGAGCGTGAAGAAGTCGAAATTAGCGGCAGTACGGCACGTTCGGCAGCCGGCGTGCGGCATCAATTCTCTTCGCGTACCAATGTGCTGCTGTCGAAATATAGCATTGAGCGACTGCGCTATTTCGAAACTGAAGTTGGCGGCCATGCAGAACTGCGACAGGTAGGGTATCTGTTTCTGATTAACGATGAGACAACCTGGGCCCAGTATATGCGCAATGTCGCGATGCAGCGTGAATTGAAAGTGCGCGTCGAAGTATTGAGCCCGGATGAAGCAGCCCGGTTTGTGCCTGGCATGCGGATCGATGATCTGATTGGGGCTACTTTCGGCCCAGACGATGGCTATTGCGATCCCTACGGCATTGCGCTCGGTTATCTGCGTGCCGCTCAACGCCACGGTGTCCGTTTACGCCGTGGCACACCGGTCACCGGTTTTCAGATTACCGGCGGGCGAGTGACCGGTGTCACAACACCGAACGGGCTCGTTGGCTGTGAGATTGTGATCAATTGTGCCGGCCCGTGGGCTGGTGAAGTCGCAGCACTGGCTGGGCTCGATCTGCCGGTACGTCCCTATCGTCGCAATGTCTATATGACGACACCCTTTCCCGCCATCAGCGCTCCGATTCCGTTGACGATTGATGTAGGTACCGGCTTTTACATGCGGCGCGAGGGACAAAGCATACTGATGGGGCGCTCGAATCCAGCTGAACCAAGCAGCACGAACACGAATGTTGACTGGGACTGGCTGGAAGCTGTGATCGAGGCTGGTATTCACCGTTTCCCAATTTTAGAGACGGCGAGTCTAGCCGAACAACAGTGTTGGGCTGGCCTGTATGAAATTACGCCGGATCACAATCCAGTGCTGGGCCGCCACCCTGAACTGGAAGGGTATATTGACGCCAGTGGGTTTAGCGGCCATGGTATTATGCACGCACCAGCCACTGGTTTGTTGATTGCTGAAGAGGTGATCGACGGGCGGGCGCATACCATCAATATCGATGAGCTACGAATTGATCGGTTCCACCGTAACCAGCTCACATCCGAACTCAATGTAATCTAGTGAGGTGATGAACCATGACACTTGATGAAGCTATCGCCGAGATTCAGCGTCGGATTGCCGCTGTTAGCCCCAGTGCGGTGACCCGCGTTACGCGCGTATCGGCAGAAGAAGCTAGCATTCGCGCTTACGCACCCGCTGCCGACGAACAGGCAATCAAGAATGCGACCAACGAATATACCATTTCGTTACTGGCGAATGAAGGGCTAGATGTGCAAGTATTGGTATACGATATTACGACCTCACTACCGCCAGAGGAGTGAGACGCCCTACTTATAGCCTATCCGCTGGCAATGGAAAGGGGCGACGTCGGATTCGCCCCTTCCATACATAACATATTGCGAACTGCCCCACCCGTGCCACGTCTGAATGTCAGTAGTCTGCTCCGTCAGGCCTCCTCCTACATAGCAGTAGTCACCGTGGTCAGCAGCACGTATCTCTCAACACACTCTGATTATAGGTTGCCCCCATCCATCAACACCTGCTGCAACTGTCGTTTCAAGCTAGCAAACGCAGGATCGGTAACTAGCGCATACGAACGTGGACGAGGCAGTTGCACTACAACTTCAAGCGCAATGCGAGCCGGGCGGGGAGTAAGGACATAGATGCGGTCAGCCAGAATGATCGCCTCGTCGATATCGTGGGTGACGAGCATCACCGTGCGATCGAGGCGATCCCATAAGGTGAGGAGCCACCGTTGCAATTGAGCACGGGTCAGCGCATCGAGAGCCCCAAACGGCTCATCGAGCAGCATAACTGGGCGATGCCAAAGCACAGTGCGTAAAAAGGCGGCTCGCTGCCGCATCCCGCCTGAGAGCAACGCTGGACGAGCATCACCCCAGCCTTCCAACCCAAAATCAGCGAGGAGAGCACGTGCTTCCTGGCGCGCTGCCGCAACATCACCACCCTGCACCACCGTCGCTAGGACTGCATTCTCAACTACTGACAACCAAGGTAGCAAGGCATCGCGTTGCGGCATATAGGCCACCTGACCACGGCGTCCAGTCACATCTACACCGTCGATCAATACTGTGCCAGCATCAGGCGAGTCGAGACCAGCAATGATGTTAAACAGAGTAGTTTTGCCGCTACCGCTAGGCCCAATCACGGCAACGAATTCACCCGCTGCGATCCGCATGCTGATCCGATCGAGCACTGGCACCGGGCCAGTGGCGGTTACGAAGGTCTTGCTGATGGCCCGCAATTCCAGCGTTGCCATAGTTGATAATGCTCCTCATTACCAATCATCAAGCCGCAACTGCTGATCAACTAGATGCCGCCACGCCCCATCTGGACGCGGCGGTGGGTGGTTCATCAAGGCAAGAAGTCGTTGGTAAACGCCTTGTCGGGTTCGATCATGCGAGCGATGAGATTGTGGTCAGCCATCCACTGCGCGTAAGCACGCCAAACTTCGAGCTTCTGCTCACCCCACCGCGGCGCTTCAGCCTGATACTGGCTAGCTAGGTACTGCTGGCTACGCCGCACCAGTTCAGCATCAAGCTCAGGCGCGGCTTTGAGCAGCACATCTGCTGCAGCATCAGGTTGCTCGATAGCAAAGCGGTAGCCAGCACTGGTTGCTGTCAGGAAACGCCGCACCAGATCTGGCTGTTCAGCTATCATACGTTCGCTGGTGATGATCACGGGTGTATAGTAGTCGGGAATGCACTGCAGGTCGTTCATCATCACAATATTGAGCGGCACACCACGAATCTCTGCTTCAATGCCCGTCCAGCCCTTGAAGATCCAGACAAAATCGACTTCATCACGTTCGGTGGCGACGAAGAAATCCGAGCTGCCAATATCGACAAACCGCACTTGATCGAACTGATCGCCAACTCCTTCGCATTCGAGCAGTCCTTTTATAACTGCCTGTTCGATTGGCGAACCAAACGCACCGTACTTCTTACCAATGAAATCGCGTGGGCGCGTGATACCTTCTTCACTGCGACTGGCAAAACCGCTAGTATTATGTTGAATGATAGCCGCAATCGAGACAATCGGCACTCCCTCGACGCGGGCCTGGGTTACTGCTTCTTGAAACGAAATACCAAAATCGAGGCGACCTGCGGCGACCAATTGTTCAACTGTTCCCCCTTCTTGCGCACCGAGAATCTCAACTTCTAGCCCCTGCTGGCTGTAATAACCCTGATCTTGGGCCACATAGAGCCCAGTATGATTAGTATTAGGCGTCCAATCAAGACCAACACGCACTTTCGTACTAGGAGTCGGATTAGCCGGACTGGTCGGATTGGTAGAAGATGACGGATTACTGCCACATGCAGTCAGCGCCAGAATGAGCGCAAGGATGAACCACCTTCGCATTTAACGTTCTCCTTTCCAAAAGACGATCCAGCGTTCTAAGAGGCTCACTAGGGTAAAGAGGGCAATAGTCAGCAGTGATGTCACCAATGCAGCAACAAAAACCTGGTCGGTGCGAAAGGCACGCAGTGAACGAGCAATGTAGACGCCCAAGCCTGTGCTGGCACCAATCCACTCGGCCAATACAGCACCGATTACGCTATACGTTATGGACACCTTGATACCCGTGAAGATAGCAGGCAGCGCAGCACGCAACCGGAGCAGACGCAGCAGTTGCCAGTAGTTAGCCCCCATCGCTTCGAGCAAGCGACGCTGATCACGGTCAGCACTCTGCAAACCATCGCTGGTATTCACAACGATGGGAAAAAAGGTGACCAGGGCCACGACCAACACCTTAGGCAAGAGACCAAAACCGAAACCGACAACCAGTAACGGCGCGATGGCAACGATCGGCACTGTCTGCGATGTAACGAGGAGCGGGTAGATGGCCCGTCGCAACAGCGGCGAAGCATCAAGCGCTACTCCCAGACTAAAACCAGCGATCAATGCCAATGCAAAGCCGGGGATCGTTACGGTCAGCGTTGCCAGGGTGTGTTCGGCCAGTACTGGCGCACTGGTCACGAGCGTGATGAGGATGCGCGATGGCGGTGGAAGCAACCACACTGGTATGGACCATATCCAGACTCCCACTTCCCACAACAGCAACAATCCGATCACGAGTAGAGCAGGTGGGCCATACACAGCTATGCGTGCACGCCACAGCAGGCGTGGCTTCAACCTTGGCGAGGGCACAGCGATTGACGCAGAAGCTTCTTCACTCATATTTAGCCAGCTTCTCGGCAATTGTTGAACCGTTGGGATCGTAGTCAACCTTAATCAACGTAAAGACCCGACTGGCTCCAGCCGCCAGCACCGCCTCTTGAGCGCGCTTGATAACGGCCATGATTGCATCGTAGTCACCTTCGATAGTGGTTTCCATTGGACACACGCGGTAAGTTAGACCGCTCTCAGCCACAACGGCAATGGCGGCGTCAACCGCCGCATAGGTAGCGGCTTTGTCAGGCAAGCCGCCGGGCAAGACCTCGAAACTAACCGTGACAGTAGGCATACCACAATGCTCCTTTCCGGCAAGTGAACCACTGCGCAATAGGGTGCAGGCGAAGTGATCCAAACAAAAAACCGTCGTTCCAGCGATAGGAAGCGACGGTACCCCGAACCCAAAGCCTTCCCTCCGCTGGCATAACCCAGATCAGGTTCAAAGGGTCAGCGGCATCGATCGGGCCGCAATCTCAGCCGGACTCATCCGGCTCCCCTGGCTGCGCAGATGCGCGTGATTAATTTTTAGAATATCAGAATAATAGAAGGAAGAGCATCAACTGTCAAGTGCGAAAACAAACGACCGGTACATACCGGTCGTTGCTGGTGGGCCGCCTCGGATTCGAACCGAGAACCTGTCGGTTATGAGCCGATTGCTCTGCCGTTGAGCTAGCGGCCCTCAATTCACCCTATTATAGCGAGAGAACGGGCTCGCCGTCAATGCAGAGATCGGTCGTCGACACCCGTGAGAAAGATGCTGATACCGCCTGACACAGTATGAATACCGAGTCATTGGTCATAGACCAGACAATTGCCACACAGTAATCAACTAATTGGCCGTTGACCAACAACCAACAACATCGACCGCGTCGGCGGGATTGCAGCAGTCAGCACAAAAAAGAGCGCTTTCGCGAATACCCGATGAGGGGCCCGTAGCAAGCGTTCTGCTTCGAGACCAACCCGTTCCCACGGCGCTTCAAACCGTTTGATCGCTATGCGAAAGCCAGCCTGCTCAACAAGCCATGTCAACTCGTCCATCGTATAGGTGCGACTATGGGTTGTGTAGCGCGCCTCGCCTTCGAGCAGCATCTGATGGCGAAACTCCTCGCGGGTGCTGAGACTCTGCCAGAGTAACATGCGCGCAATCGCGCGAGCACGGCTCTTGAGGTAGAGTTCATTAGGGGTTGTGATCAGCAATCTGCCACCTGGACGCAAGACGCGGTAAAACTCACGCAAAATCGGTAACGGCGAATAGACCAGGTGCTCAATCACTTCAGAGAAGACAACCCAATCGAAGCTGGCATCGGGATACGGCACTGGATCCCGTTCTAGATTCACCTGCCGGACCTCAACACCTAATCGATCCCATAATGCTTTCCGGCTGAAGGGATCGAGATCAGCACCGCTCACCTTGAAACCAGTGCCAACCAGCAGCTCGGTAAACTGGCCTGGCGTTACCCCGACTTCAAGCACATGCGCACCATTAGCCGGCCCCATGGCGCGCAGCATAGCGGCAAAGCGGTGTCGATGTAGACGGAAATACGCTTCTTTACCATCAGCTCGCGCACTCTGAGCTACGCGAGCAAATAATGCCGTTTCTTCAACCTTTGTCATTGTTTATTCGTCAATATTATGCCCACTGGCACCACGCCAGACATCGCGCCGTATAGTATCATACTCGTGATAGATCGGCGAGTCGGTGAGCATTCGCTCAAACGACAATAAGGAGCGTTGCTATGCATCAACCTTCCGGTCCGACACCCTTCCTACGCAGTGAGCTAAGCCGACTCTTTCTGCGCTGGTTAATCTACTCGCTGGCGATCTTTGCTGCAGTATGGATTGTACCGGGGATTGAATTCACCGGGCCAGGCTGGCAAATTGGGGTTGTAGCGCTGCTGTTTGGACTGTTGAATGCGTTACTGCGACCACTGCTTTACTTTCTAACCTGCCCCCTAGTCATTCTCACGTTAGGTTTGTTTGTGCTGATTATCAACGCGCTCTTACTTGGCCTCACCTCAGCGCTAGCTGATCAACTGGGGATCAACTTCGTGGTAGACGGGTTCTGGCCTGCCTTTTTCGGTGGGATCGTGATTTCGCTGGTCAGCACTACACTACAATATCTCGCTGGGGATGTGCAATTTCGGATTGTGATCGAACGGCGGCAATAGCGAGCAAACAACAGTAACAGCTCTCCCACGATACGCCAGTGACCGATGAACCTAAGCAGAAGTTCATCGGTCACTATCAATTGCAGTCGAGGGTTAGATCCGCTCACGAGCGCGGTGGAGACGGATTGTACGAGTCAGCAGTGTCGCACCGAGCAGCAGCACGCCAAGGAAGGGGATACCGGCACTGGTGGCCGGTAGCGGCGCTGCACTGCCACTCTGACTTCCGGCTGCTGGCGACGGCGATGTCTGGGTAGCCGTTGGTACCGTCCCCGCGCCGAGTATTACACTGGCAGTTGCCGTTGGCGTTGAGGTGGCAGATACAGCAGTGACGGCAGGAGCTGTCGTAGCGGTCGGGCTGATTGTTGCTGACGGGGTGGGACTGGCTAGCGGTGCCAGAGTGGTTGTGCCGGTTGCCGCCGGCTGCGCAGCCACCACCAACACCGTGCTAATATTCGAGAAGACGGGCTGACTCAAGCTGCTGGTGAGAGCCTGCGCCTGCACTACCAGCAACGTACCGGCAGCCACATTGGGGCGAATACGTGTAGCAATTGTGAGCTGCACCCGCTCACCAGGCATCAGATCGGGCGCGAGATACGTCACTGTCTGCCCATCGATTGTCGGATCGGCGCCACGACTGGCATTTACCCCCAACACTTGTAAGTTCGAAGGCATTACACTGCGTAGAGTTACACCACTCACGGTCTGCGCCGGGTGGGTGTTGCCCAGTACTACTGTAAAGACGATGTCTTGACCAGCGTAGGCACTCCCCCAGTCACTAGACAAGCGCAAGAGCAAATCGCTCTCACTAAACACTGCCAGCGCTGGCGCTTCAGTTGGAGTTGACGTAATGGTTGGCGCTGGTGTATCAGTAGGCCGTACTGGCGGACGAGGGCGCGGCGTGGCTGTTGGTCGCGGCGCTACTGTAGCAACGGGCGCCGGAGGTGGTGGCTCGGTAGGCAGGAGGGGTGGCTCGGTAGGCACAGGCGGCGGGGCAGTGGGCGTTGGAGGAGGCGCAGTGGGCGCTGGAGGCCGCGGCCGTGGCGTTGCTGGAGCCTGTGGTACCGTAGGCGTCACTGTTGGTACAGGTGTATTCGTCGGCACTGGTACAGTGGTTACAGATGTACTCGTCGGTGTGGGCACAGAAGTATCTACCGGCGTTGGAGTCACGGCTGGAGTATTTGTCGCAGGAATAGTAGGTGGCAGCGTCCCAGCGACAGTAACATTTACCAGATTTGAAACTGCAACCTGAACGCTACCTTGCTCGAGTATCGCCTGATTAGGAATAATCTGTCCATCTACAGCCGTCGCGCGCACCCGAACCTGCAATGTCACTAATGCTGGGCTCACGGCTGAGACCGTGAGGGCACAAACGACAGTCTGACCAGGTGTACATGTGCCAGACAACGCTGAAACGTCTACGAGCTCCAGGCGCGCGTCGAGCACATCGCGCAATGTCACTGCCACTGGACTGTTGCTGGCTGTGGTAACAGTCAGACTGTAACTAAACACTTGCAACGGAGCAACCGTTGTGGTCGATGCAACTTTTCCGACCTGGGTGATGCCAGGTGTAGGCGAGGGAGTCAGCGTGACACCCGGCGTTACCGCCACAGTTGGCGTCGCTGTCGCCGGCGTTGCCGCAACGGTTGGCGTTGCTGTTTCGGGCGTTGCCGCAACGGTTGGCGTTGCTGTTTCGGGCGTTGCCGCAACGGTTGGCGTTGCTGTACCTGGGGTCACGGCAACAGTCGGTGTGTTGGTCGGTTCCGGAGTAAACGTAGGTGGGCGCTGCTCAAGACTAATGGTCGGCTCGGTCGGCGCCATCATCACCTGGGCGGGCACAACTGGTGGTTTGATCCAGTTGATCGCTTCAAGCGTCAACGGTACAACAATCATCAAAATACTTACCGCAATCGCCAACAGTTCCCAGATTGTCCATGGTGCTGGAGCGCGACCGCGAGTAGGAGGAAGTTGAGCTGAACGCGACGGTTTCGACGGCATAGAGCCTCCTCGCCTCAACTGAGCGGGCGCGAATCGACCAGATCGGCGATCACGATCAGGCGTTGCGTATCCCAGTTGGTGCAGGTAATCAGGGTCAGAACCGGTGTAGGGGTTGGATCCATAACTTCAACCTGGGTTGGCCAGACATTGCGCATTTCGCGCACGCGGTAGCGGTAGAGCCAGCCACCAGCTTCCAGCAACACTTCGTCGCCAACCTTTAGGGCTGGTAAATCGCGAAAAACAGCCCCGCGCAATCCAGCGTGGCCCGACAACACGGTATTACCAACTGTACCTGGCAGCGCTGTGCCGTGGTGATAGCCTGCCGCGTATTCGGCCACCTGCCATACACCATCAACAACGAAGACTTCATACACCGGTGTATCGAGATGTAGCGCTGGAATTCGCAATCGTTGAGGGCGGGGGTCAGTGGCGGGTAGTGGTTGCACGCGCGGTTGGGGGGCAAGATAGTCAGGCGGTTCAACCGCCAGTTCAGGTGCTGTAAACGGTAATGCGGGTAGGTGCGGCGCAGTGGCTGGCGGCGCTACTGGACCTGACGGTGCTGGCTGCACCATAGGTTCGGAGACTACTGGCGTAGGCGCATATTGCTGCCAAGATCGCCACCAATCACGTCCATAACCATCAACTAGCCAGTGGCCAAAGACGGCAATCATCATCACGAACAAGACAACTTCGGCAAACCACAGCACCCGATCAACCCATGTGCGCACTAAAAAGCCGCGGAGCGCCTGTTCACGATGAGCAGCACGCGACCGCAATTGCGCCGGACGTAACGGATCGCGTTGGCCCGGCAGCTCACGCAAGAGAAGCTGTTGCAGAAACTCTTGATCGCTGACCCGCTGCGACGGCGATGATAGTGGTTGACTGTTCGATCGATGCTGCGAAAATAGAGCCATTGCGGTTATGTTTATGACACCTTATGTGGACAGTATAGCGGTGAATACAGACAACAAGCACACCTATTCGTACATTTCGTAGGTTTTCATCCCTTTCGGTGAAAAAAACGAATATCTAACTACGATTTACGCTAGAAAACGAATGACAACCAACCGATTGCCAGAATTATACACGACGACAAAGCGCTCTGCAATAAGTCTGACCAGTAGAATGAGCCAGACACCTAGTTTTATGTTCACCAGGTGTAAAACAAAGCAGTTAGGAGAGAGCTGCACAGAGCCGTTCTATACCAGCGGCAAAGCGGGCAGGTTCAGTTAACGCCGAAATCATGATGTGACAGCCGGGCACATCGCCGTAGAAGTAACCGGGATACACAAAGACACCGTGATCGAGCAGGAAAAGGGCCAGGGCTTCTTCGTCATCCCAGCCGTCGATGGCGGGAAAGAGGTAATACCCACCGGCTGGAGGGCGAGCGTGAATACGGGGATGGTTAGCAAAGCGGTTGAGCGCCAGCGTCAGATTTGTCCGTACCCGCGCCGTCATAGTGTCCACAAAGTCTGCCCCTTCGGCGAAGAGGGTAGGCAACAGGAACTGACTGAGCGCATTCGCACCTAGCAGGGTATCGTTGAGTAATTCGAGCCGGGCAGCGAAAGCACGGGCAGGCCGGTTGAGCGCAATCCAGCCCAGCTTGAGATCGGGTAGGGCGAAAAGTTTGGAAATTCCGTTGAGCGTAAAGACGGGCAGGTCAGGGTGCAACGCTGCCAGTGGTGGGGTATCAGGAGCAGTGTAGGTGAACGGCGCAAAGACTTCATCGCAGATCACTGGCAGGCCAAGGATATCAAGGGTAGCCAATGGCCGATCCACAATAGCACCGGTTGGATTGTGGGGGGAAACGATCAAGATGGCACGGGTGCGATCATCAACGGCGCGGCGCAATGAGCGCGCGTTGATCCGCCAGTCACGCTCTTCTTCAAGCTGATAGCTACGCAATTCGAGGTTGCGCAACGCGGCCAGGTATTCAAACAGGGGATAAGTCACGTTGGGGACGAGGAGATTGTCGCCAGGATCAGCTAACAAAGCAAAGAGGAGACTGTAAGCTTCGCTCGTGCTTGCTGTTAAAAAGACATCATCCAGTGCGAGATCCAACGGCGGTGAACGGCGACGATAGTAATCGACGATTGCCGCGCGCGCTGCTACATCACCACGCGGGTCGGGTTGATAACAACGCTGCGGCCAGTAAGCTGTAGTTGCTGCCGCCAAAATTGCTGGCGGAAAGAGCAGACCCTGTGTGGTGGGGTTGCTGCTGGTCAGGTCGATCAGATCGCCCTGCGCAGCCCGTACCTGTCGCATCTGTTCTAGCCGGTTAGGGGTCAGATCCAGATCAGTAAAGACACCAGCCATCATCAATCACCCATTGAGCGATGTCGTGAGATGACGCCAGAAGGCGTCGCGTTCACCTGGCACAAAGGGCATATACAGGGCAACACGATCAAGTAAGCCTTCATAACGCTCACGCAACGCATCCGGTAGATCGGCCGGGTCGGCCTCTACTGCAAAAGTTGCCACCATCGTCTCATCAATCAGACCAGGCATCGCTGCCCACTGTTGTTGCGCTGCAAGGCGTGACAAAGCGTCACCTACTTCATCCCAACCATGGCAACTCAGCACAGTGCGGTAAGTTGGCGTGGAAGCGTAAAATGCGATTTGCTGACGAACGAACGCCCGCATCTGTTCCCGCTCAGTCGAATTAGCACCAGTAATGACCAGTGCGCTGCCAGCAATCACACAGGCTGCCGGATCCCGTCCAGCTGCTTGCGCGCCAGCGGCAATCTGGGGGCGTAACACGTCGCGCAGGTAGCGTGCACTGGTTAACGGATGGGCATGGAAGCCATCGCATACTTCGCCGGCCAAATGAGCCAGACCGGTATTTACCCCAGCAATGTAGATTGGAATAGTTGGATGCGCGATTGGACCTGGACTGAAGAAGGGCGTCATCAGCGTATGTTGATAATACTGACCACGATAATCGAGCTTACCGCCCGTTTGCCAGCACTGCCAGATTGCGCGCAGCGCGCCAATATAATCACGTAGCCGAGCTACTGGCGCATCCCAGACGCTGCTAAAACGGCGCTCGATATGGGCCTTGACCTGCGTCCCCAGGCCAAGCACAAACCGGCCACCGCTAAAACTGGCTAGATCCCAAGCGATTTGCGCCATCACCATCGGGCTGCGCGGAAAGGCGATAGCGACCGCAGTTCCTAAAGTGAGGCGACTAGTGTGTTCTGCGGCGATCGTCAGAGCCAAAAACGGGTTATGAGCCGTTTCGGGGGCCCAGAGAGCGGCAAATCCGATTGCCTCGGCAGCAGCGGCCACGGTGGCGGCATTTGCCAGCGGATTGGCATTGACCTGAAAGGCGGCATCGAGCAGCAGCATAATAGATTCTCCATTGCACGGCGTGACGCAACGTGACACTATTTGACCCTATGACGGACGAATCCGTTGTAGTAGCGCCGTTAAGCGCTCGTAATCGTCTTTCAGCAAGCGCGCCAATTCCCGCCCCACGCGCACCGTATAGGCCGGACCATCACGACGGGCCGCAGCCAGCGCACGCACACTCGCTGCTAGTAATTCATCAGTGGGTACACTGGATGCAAACAAAACCGCCCGCAAAAACTCGAGCTGCTCACTAAATGTTATCAGCTCTTGCGGCTGGCACAGATAGACCGAGTAGTGAACAGGTGGCGGCTGCGGCGGCAATCGTTGCAGGAGACGCCCATTGTGAACATAGCCAACCGTCAGCGCAGCAAACTCAGTTTGCAATACCTCGCCGAGATCAGGATATTCACGATAGATCTGGTCATCGTACAGCTCGCGCCCGCTATACGTGCGTCCACGCACAATTGCCCGTCCCCACGGTTCGCGACTACCGGTATGAATGTCGTACACCAGACCGTAGACTTGTAACGTCGGATCGCGCGTCGTTGCCCGCACCAATGCCCCAAACGGTGGCGACACTAGCAACTCGTAGGTGGCTGCCACAAATTGCGTCGTCGAGGACTCGATTACTTCACCGATACGACCATTGGACGCTGTGGTGATCATCGTTTATTCCTGCACAAACTGTTTACTCTCACGCTTGGCTGAGACACCGGCAGGCGCCCCAGCTCGCCGTAATGCGCCAGCCACTATCTGCTCAAAAGCCCGTCGTTCGGCGTTGCGGATAACTGCCTGTTCATGAGCGCGCTGCAAAGCGACCGGGTAACCCTGACCACGCGCCGCCTGATCGTAGACCAGCGCATGGACCTGATCAAGCCATGCCGGTTGTTCGGCAACCCAAGCCGGAATTTCGATCCGGACCAGCTCGCGGCCAATGCGCATAAAGAAGAAGTGGATCTGGTGATGTTCGTAGCCCACGACACTGATCCGGCTGAGCGAGCGAAAGACAGGGCTGCGCTGCCCCTCGGCGAGCTGTGGTGCAAAGATATCGGCATCGATTAAATCCTGGCAGATCATACACGACGGTGTCCGACCGTGCTTGACATCACTGCACTGGGCACAATTGGCGCCAATTTGTTGCGCAACGTTTACGTCTGGACAAAACATCAACCGCACCAGCCCCATCACTTCCGGTGAACGACTGCGACTGATATACGAAGCGACCGGGATGCGAGCCTGGCGCATACGTTCAAGATACTGGAGGTACGGTTGCAAAAAGGTATCACGCACTTTGGCATCAACGTTAGCCAGCGCCCAACGCATCAATGTGCCGTCTTGCAGAGCCAGTCGTGGCAGGTCGAGCGTTTCCAGATACTTTTCTGCCAGCTGCTGTAGCGCAATCCCTTCTGCTACATCACGCCGCACACTCAATACAGCCCCTTCTATCGGAATTCGCCGAGTACCATCTTCTAGAAACAGATCTTCTTCTTCGTAGTGGAGCATCGGCACCGAGGTAAGCTGTGCCTCAGCCTGCGCACCGTAGCGAATGTAAACCTGGCCAATATTGATCAGATAGCAAAGGACGTCGCCATGGCGATCGACATCAATGTGTGATCCATCCGTCGCCGCAATTGCATAATCGCTCGGAATAGGGGGTAACGCCTTCACGGTACCCAGTGGCTCAACTGGCACAGCTAGTAACCAGTTGGCAGTCTTTGCGCTCAGCCTAACAGCTTCGATCCAGTGATCTTCCTGTCCCTGCTCGTCCAAATACCTCCGGCGCACAGTGGCAATTCGCTCGTTGCGTTGCGGAATTGCTTTCGCAACTGCTAAGCTCATCTTCCGTACCTGTTTGCCTAAGGCTACGAGATCGAGACCCATGTCGACTCCTTCGCTCACCTGTTCGTGTCGTTCAGCATAGACGATTCGGCAACGACTGTCAATGATCGGCGACTGCATACCACAAAACGTATTAGTAGACGTATTGTACCGACAGACAGCAATGGTATGATGGAGTGACCACAGCCGCCAGATGTCCGGCCCCGATGGCTGGTAAATAACACGAAGAGTTTGCTATGCATATAACAACCTACCAGGAAGCACTCGACTACATCTACAGTTTTATCGACCCGACACGTCAGGGATCGCCCGATCCAGCAATTGCCGCGCGTGGCCTGAGCCGGATTACGGCCTTGCTGGCGGCAGCCGGTAACCCCCACTACTTCCTCCGCGCTGTCGTTGTCGCCGGGACCAAAGGCAAAGGCAGCACCTGCGCTATGGTCGAAGCTATGGCGCGCGCCGCTGGGTTAAAAGTGGGACTATGGACATCGCCCCACCTTAGCTCGTACCGCGAACGTATCCAGATCGATCGCGAACCAATCTCACAACAAACCCTGATCGAACTGGTCAACGCAGTACGACCAATTGTCGAAGCGTTCAATGTGGTCACGTATGGCCGACCCAGTACGTTCGACATCGGCTTTGTGATGGCGATGCGACACTTTGTCGAGGCGCAAGTTGATCTGGCGGTCGTTGAAGTCGGTCTAGGCGGGCGGTACGATGCCGCAGCAACGATTACGCCACTGGTAGCCGTGATCTCATCGATCAGCTTTGATCACATGGCGATCCTGGGCCCCACCTTGCGCGACATTGCCTTCAACAAAGCTGGAATCATACGTGCTGGCCGACCAGCAATTACCGTTCCGCAGCGGGCCGAAGCGGCACAAGTCTTTGCCACTGAAGCACAGACGGTCGGCGCACCGCTCTGGCTGGCGGCTGAAACGGCTGTCGAACCCTGGCTGGCACCTGGGCAGCCATTGAACTACCCGGTACCACCCCAACCGGGCAAGTTACGAGGCGCATTTCAGCGTGAAAATGCGCGCCTGGCTATTGGTACGGCTCTCTTGTTACGCGAACAAGGGTTAGCGATCGATGATGAGGCGATCCGTCGCGGGTTGGCTGAAGCTTGGTGGCCAGGTCGTTTCGAGCTGATCGATGGCCCGCCGCGGATCTTGATCGATGGCGCCCACAACGGCGACTCGGCTGAAAAGCTTTGGCAGGCTATCACCACCGAATTGCCATATCGTCGGTTGATTCTCGTGCTCGGTACCTCACGCGATAAAGACATCGCCGCGATTGCGGCTGCACTCGCCCCACATGCAGACCAGATGATTATTACTCGATCCAATCATCCCAAAGCAATGGATCTCGACCGCATTGCTGCCGAAGTCGAACCGTTCACTACAGCACCGATCCAGATCGTGCCAGTAGTGGCTGACGCATTAGCTGTCGCGCGTGCCGTAGCCGAACCCGATGACCTGATTTGCGTAACTGGTTCGCTGTTTGTGGCTGGCGCAGCGCGCGAGGCACTTGGTCTGGCAGTGGCCGATTAATCGCCAGCCATCATGCGTAATGGCAGCCATCTGCGGTCCGCCAACAACTTAGCTTATGATGAGGCACTGGTATAGGCGCGCAGACCTATACGCCAAAAGCCTCGTGCAGCCAGCAAGGCTACACCGGCAATCAGCGGAGCGAGCGCAAGATAGACTGGATCGAGTAGCCCAATTAGTGCCGCCGCTGGAAATGTGGTGAGAAACGCAATGGGAATCACAAACGTGAGCACCATCCTGATTGCCGGACTGTAGGCCGACACTGGAAAACGCCCCGTCTCGTAAATAGCGGTAAGCAGCTCAGTTACATTCTCAACCTGAACCAACCAAAAAGCCGTTGTCACGACCAACATCCAGATGGCGTAAGCCGTAACCATCCCACAGAGCAGCAAAAAAAGAAACGCCAATACCTGCCACGGCGTGGGCCACATCTGCCCCATCCAGAGACCATAGCCGATTAAACCAAACCCCACCAGCAGATCGGTGATCATTAGCAGATTGATCTGGCGTAACGAAGCCATAAACTGACTATCAACCGGCTTCACCAGTACAAAATCGAGCGTCCCCTTCTGGATATGTTCAACGATACGAGTAATGTTCGGTCGCATGACACCGTCGATCAAACCTTCGAAGATCCGAAATAGACCGACGACCAACAGCGCCTGCGGTAGTGTCCAACCACCCAGCGTGCCACTAAATTGAAAGAAGACCAGGGTGCCGAGCACGCCCCACAAGAGCCAAAGAGCACTTTGCAAGAGAGAGGTGAGAAAATTAACCCGATATTCGAGCGCAATCAGGAAGCTATTGTAGGCAAAGAGCGCAAAGAGGCGGAGATACCGCAACATACAGTATGTTCAGGGTAAAAAGTAGGCGAAACCACAAAGTCAGGAGTAAAGTATACCGCAAAAGGAAACTTTATGAACGATGCCTGACGCACGCAGAGTGTGTCATGGCTTCACTACCAGTTGTATCACCCACCATACAGCGCAGCATCGAGCGATCGTGTATCACCGCTCCATATCACTGCCAATTGCGGCGCAGTGTGGCAGCAACGGTGAGAGCTCTAGTGTCTGCCGCAGGCGCTTGCGATAGCACACTGCTGCAGATGGGTTACCGACCTGTCTATTCAGGCTACAAGATAACGGGCAAAGGCAACGTTGACCATGCCGTTACCCTCGCCCGTTTCCCAATCATCATCGGCCACTACCACAGCACGCCAGTATCACCACTTTAGGTTCTGGCAAAGCGGGCAAACTGCGGTGCTAGATTGGATGGTAGCCGGCCAACAATATGTGCACCTTCGTTAACAAACTCTTCCAGCTCAATCACTCCCCGCTGCCGCCAAAGTGCGACTAGATCGTTGCGCTGGTAAGGAATAAACGCCTCTACACGCACCATTCGTTGCGCCAGCGTGGCCACGATACGCTCGCCCAGCGTCTGCAAACCCCAGCCCTGCTGCGCCGAGACGGCGACAATATCACCCGGCAAGCCCATTTCAGCAGCAATCTGCTCGATACCTTCCACAGTTGCACCTTCGAGCAGATCGATCTTGTTGAGCACAGTTAAAATCGGCTTGTGATCCACCCCCAACTCACGTAGCGTCTGCTCAACTGTTTGGGCATGCTCTTGAGCGTTACGGTGGGTCACATCAACCACGTGCAGCAGCAGATCGGCTTCTTCGATCTCTTCCAGCGTAGCGCGGAACGCCGCAATCAGTTTCGGGGGCAGTTTTTGGATAAATCCGACCGTATCGGTCATCAGCGCCATAATATTGCCGGGCAACAACACCTGCCGCGTAGTTGGGTCGAGGGTAGCAAACAGCTTATCCTCGGCCAACACTTCAGCGCCAGTCATCGCATTGAGTAACGTACTCTTTCCTGCGTTCGTATACCCAACCAAAGCGATAATCGGCACCCCATTCTGGCGGCGCCGTTGCCGGTACAACTCACGGTGACGATGAACATCGGCTAGTTGCTCTTTCAACCAAGCAATACGGCGCTCGATCAAGCGGCGGTCAATCTCGAGCTGAGTCTCACCCGGACCACGCAGACCAACGACCCCACCTGCCGATGTACCACCGCTGGTGCCAGCCTGTCGTTCAAGGTGCGTCCATTGTCGACGCAAACGCGGCAACAAGTACTGGTATTGGGCTAATTCTACTTGCAAGCGCCCCTCGTGAGTCCGGGCGTGGCGCGCAAAAATATCGAGGATCAGGGTTGTGCGATCGATAACCTGCGTCTGCAACTCCTCTTCGAGATTGCGCGTCTGCGCCGGACTCAGCTCATCATCAAACACTACGAGGTCAGCCTGCGTCTGCTCGAGCAGGGCAGCAACCTCTTTCACTTTACCAGGACCGATGAAAAATTTGGGTTGAGGTTCAGACAAGCGCTGAAAAATTCGACCGACCACTTCCAGGTCAGCAGTCTTCGCAAGCAGTGCCAGTTCATCAAGAGAGTCTTCAACAGGCCATGAATTGCGCCAACAGGCAATTTCGGCACCAACCAGCAATGCTCGCCGACGCGGTGCTGCAGTTGGGTAGAGGCGTTTGCCGTCGTGAGTGCGAATCTCGTTAATAGGTGTCTCCTTTGACTGCAAAAACATCGTCTTCATTCTTACCTTTTATTGTAGCACGCTCGTCCACCCACTTCAAGCAGTTGACAGGACGGTAGTCGAGTGATAACGAGCGGTGATTGTTACTTTCTGCACAATTACAAGTATCTCTTATATACTACGAAGAGTGATAGAGAAAAGTTGCACGCATCAATACAAGACAGCGTTGTCACAGTGTTACTCAATGGTAGAGGAGGTCAATTATGTATAACACGTGGCTCGAGCTGAAGGCTGCTGAAGTGCATCAGCACGATCTGATCCGCAATGCTGAATACGAGCGACTGGTGCGCGAAGCACGTCGCCTCCGCCGAGCTCAATCGTGGTGGTATCGATTATGGCAACGCCTGCTGAATATCCAACTAGTTAGCAAATAGGATCACGACTGAGTGAGGCAGTACGCGATAGCCGATAGCAGTGGGGCAGTTGCTCACAACTGCCTCACCTTTTTATTTTATGTCAGCTCATGCCACAGCTGCCGCAAGCTGGCGCTGTCGGCGCAACACCGTCCAGGGACTGGCAGGCGGCTCAACCCAGCGCGCCAGCGCGGTGATCGAGGCCAAACGGCGAGCCTGAATCATCCGCCGTTGGGACAACAACTTTGGCCATTCAGCCAGCGCCATCAGCCGACCAGCAACGATCGCCGGCTGCCGACGTAAGGTAGCATACATCAGCGCCATGCTATCGTAGGCTAGAATAGTTGGTAAACAGGCAAGCAGCAACGGCGTCGGCAGACAGCGCAGCAACATGCGAATACGGTTGCGGCCGAGGAGTCGTTGCTTGAACGGGCTAAACACCCCAGCAGTTGCTGAGTAGACGTGGCGCGCGCGCGCTTGAGGTGCCAGTACGCAAGCCCAACCCCGCAACTGCGCACGCCAGGCCAGATCAACATCTTCCAGATAGCTAAAAAAATCAGCGAAGCCGCCAATATCATCAAGCATCTCCCGACGAAGTAACGCAAGGCCGCCGCTGGCGCCAAACACTGGGAACGGTTGCGTGGGCAACGCAGCGACTGGCCAGCCGATAGAGCGATCGGTTGCGACACCATCGGCCTGAAAACGAATGCCTGCACTGGCGACAAGCTGGGGACGGCGACTGAAAGTGAGCACCCCTGCTGCCCAGCCGGCGGCAGGTTGAGCACGCAGCGCTTGCCACAGGGCCTCCAGACAACCAGGTTCGGCCAGGGCATCATCGTTGATTAACCAGATTAGTTCGCCGCGTGCGGCAGCTATCCCAGCGTTGACACCGCCAGCAAAACCAGCGTTGTACGGCAGCTCAATCACACGCACAGTTGGCATCGCGGTACGAACCCACGCTCCTGCCTGATCACGAGAGCGGTTATCTACCAGCACGATTTCATCATTTGGAGTGAGTTGCTGTTGGATTGTGCTCAGACAGGCTGGTAGGAAGCGCAGAGCATGATAGGTGGGAATGACGACTGAAATCGGTGGACGGTTAGCCATAGCATGCTCACAGTATGCTCGTTACTAGCGCTATTGTAGCGCAACGCCAGTACATAAACCGCATGGCCCGAGTATCCCACCGGTTTCTATAATCCAAGAGCGAGGTTTATCTCGGGCGTGTAGGGCATGCCCCTCTTCAGCTCTGGGAGCCAGCAGCCAGCGTTGAACTCCGCCATACGTTCACCAAAGTCCTTGACAACCAGCGCCGATCCTGGTATATTGTATACAATATTCCGAAAGAATAAAATATATCACTTCTGGATACGATTTCTCGTTACGCTTTCCAGAAGCCTAAGATGTCTTTCTTTCTGGAAAAGCAACCATTCGCTACCAATCCCTACGACGGTTTGTAATGGAAGATTTGTATACAAAAGAAGAATCATCATCTGCCGACCACGTCTACCAGCGTCTACGACGGCTGCTCATCGAAGGCTTCTATCCGCCGGGATCACGGTTGGTAGAAGAACGTCTGGCAAACGATCTCGGCGTCAGCCGTACTCCAGTACGGCAGGCATTGGTTCGCGCCGCTGCCGAAGGACTGGTACAGATTTTTCCCAATCGTGGCGCGGTAGCCCGTAGTTTTTCGGTTGCTGATCTGCTTGAGATGTATGACCTGCGCGCGCTACTTGAGGGGCATGCCGCCTATCTGGCTGCCAGCCGCATTACGTCTGCCCAACTAGACCGGATGGAGGCGGCAGCTACCGCTCTAGAAGAGTCGCTGTCTTACACCTTCGAACGGCGCGAGGACGAGGTGCATTTTCTGGTTGAGCACAATGCCGTGTTTCACCAGACTATCGCCGAAGCTGCCGGCAATCAACGGCTGGTTGCAATGTTGAACCAGATCGTCGCAGTGCCACTTCAGTTTCGCTCGTTCTACTGGTATCGGACAGAGGAACGCCAGATTTCCAACTTTTTTCACCGCAGCATTCTCAACGCTCTCCGTCTTGGTGATGGCGATCGCGCTCGCGCCATGATGCGCGAACACATTTTTTACGGTCGAGATGTGCTATTGCAAAGCCGACGTGCAGAGTCATCTGCTGCGCCCGGCGAGGAGTAAGCGACAGTGAACCGTCAACGTCCACCACGACCGCTCGATGATATTCGAGTACTGGAATTGGGCGCGTTTCTCGCCGGCCCTTTCTGTGGTCAGTTATTAGCCGATTTCGGCGCGGAAGTGATCAAGGTTGAACCACCGGGCAAAGGCGATCCGATGCGCGAATGGGGCCGTCATCGCTACAAAGGACGCACACTTTGGTGGACGGTGTTGGCCCGGAACAAGAAGTCGATCACTATTGACTTACGCACCTCCGAAGGTCAGGCACTCGTCAAGCGCCTAGTGCCACACGTCGATATGGTGCTTGAAAATTTTCGCCCTGGCACGCTTGAAGCCTGGGGGCTGGGTTGGGAAGAGCTACATGCACTTAATCCCGGCCTGATCATGATTAGGGTCAGCGGTTTCGGCCAGACTGGCCCCTACCGTGACAAAGCCGGTTTTGGCTCAATCGGCGAGGCGATGGGCGGTATTCGCGCCATTACCGGCTTCCCTGACCGTCCACCAACCCGCATCGGGATTAGCATTGGTGATTCGCTAGCAGCCACCTTCGCTGCGCTCGGGGCCCTAGTTGCCCTCCATCAGCGGCAACGTAGCGGGAAGGGACAGGTTGTCGATATTGGCATTTACGAAGCTGTACTCGCTCTCATGGAGAGCATGATCCCTGAGTATCAGCTCACTGGCTACATTCGGGAACGAACTGGCAATGTCTTGCCCAATGTCGCTCCTTCGAATATCTACCCAACTGCCGATGGCAGCTGGTTTGTAATTGGTGCTAATGCTGACACAATTTTCGCCCGTTTGGCCCAAGCGATGGGGCGCGCTGATCTGGCGACTGACCCGCGCTACGCTACCCATCAAGCGCGCGGTGCCAACCAGACTGAGCTCGATGAGCTGATTGCCGCTTGGACAGTGAACTACACCGCTGATCAGTTGCAAGCCATCATGGACGAGTATGGTGTTCCAGCTGGCCGTATCTATACCGCGAAAGAGATGCTGAGCGATCCACATTTTCTAGCCCGCCAATCGATCATCGGCGTGCACGATCCCGAATTAGGTGAGGTGAAGATGCAAAACGTGACGCCGCGGCTATCGGAAACTCCTGGTGGAATTGATTGGACTGGGCCAGCGCTTGGGCAACACAACCGCGAAGTGTTTGTGGAATTGCTCGGTTTGAGTGAAGCTGAGTTGGCGGCGTTACAAGCGCAACGGGTGATCTGAATGGAAGCCGTGACGATTATCGATGTCGCCCCACGTGATGGATTGCAGAATGAACCAGAAACGCTGGGTGTTGCCACACGGGTGGAATTGATCGAACGCCTGCTTGCCGCTGGTGTTCCCCGAATTGAGATCGGATCGTTCGTTAATCCGCGTCAGGTACCGCAAATGGCTGGCACCGATGAGATCGCTCGGACCCTGACGGCGCGTGGTCACGATCTGGCTACTCGCACCAGTAACGACACCTTTCGCTTTACCGCTCTGGCTCCTAATCAGCGCGGCTATGAACTGGCAATCGCCGCCGGTATGCGACACGTGCACTTCGTGCTGGCCGCCAGCGATGGCCTCAATCAGGCCAATTTCAAGCGCACCACCGCTGAGTCGCTGGCCGAGTTTAGTCGTCTCGCCTTGCGCATCCACCACGATGGCATGGCCTTTGGCGTCGCTATTGGTGCAGCATTTGGGTGCCCCTTCGATGGACACGTCTCCTCTGAACGAGTGCTCGCGATTGCCGAGCATGCCGCTGATCTGGGCGCAACCGAAATTATCTTTGCTGACACCACCGGTATGGCAGTGCCGACCCAGGTTGCAACCCTCTGTCAACTGGCGCAACGCCGGCTACCGCACGTAACCCTTACCATTCATCTTCATAATACGCGTAATACCGGCTATGCCAACGCTTTCGCGGCCTGGCAAGCGGGGATTCGTTCATTTGATGCCGCGCTGGGCGGGATCGGTGGTTGCCCATTTGCACCGCGCGCTGTTGGCAACATTGCGACCGAGGATCTGACCCACATGTTTAATGGCATTGGTGCCCCAACTGGTATCGATCTAGCGATGCTGCTAACGGCCTCCGATTGGCTGAGCACAATGCTGGGTCGCTCTTTACCAGCTCTTACTGGCAAGGCTGGTCCGGTTTACCGACAGGTGGTCACAACAGCGAACTACCTACACTAAGGTTTTGGTCAGGACACTAACAGTTTCATTGAGAGGAATGGAGACATGAGCTATCGAATTGGAGTCGACGTCGGCGGGACATTTACCGACCTCATGCTCTTCGACGAGGAGAGTGGCCGTTACTGGCGCCACAAGACACCTTCGACCCCCCACGATCCTTCAGAAGCGGTGCTCGACGGGATCACGACGATTTGTCGGCAGGCAGGCATTGAACCATCGCAGGTCGCCCAGATTATGCACGGCACCACCGTCGCCACCAATGTCATTCTAGAGGGTAAAGGAGCACGCGTTGGCCTAATCACGACTGAGGGGTTTAAACAGATCTTGCACCTCGCTCGTTCGCAAACACCCGGACCACTGGCTGGCTGGATGATAATGATCAAGCCGGAGCCACCAGCTACGCTCGCCGACACTCGCGAAGTCTACGAGCGAATGAGCGCACGTGGTGAAGTGGTACGTCCTCTTGATGAAATTCAAGCCGAAGCAGTGATTCGTGACCTGGTCGATTCGGGGATTGAATCGTTAACAATATCGCTCATCAATTCGTATGCCAATCCTGACCACGAGCGCCGTCTAAAGGCAATCGCGCAACGGATCGCACCCCATCTGCCAGTAACAATTTCGTATGACGTGTTGCCAGAGTTCCGCGAGTATGAGCGCACGCTCACCGCAACCATGAATGCTTATGTCAAACCCAAAGTCAAGAGCTATGTCCACAATCTCGATCACAACTTGCGCCAGCGCGGAGTAAACGCTCGCCTCAACATCCTCCGTTCGGATGCCGGCCTGATGACTGCCGAGACAACCGAAGAGAACCCGGTCTACACGCTACTTTCCGGACCGTCGAGTGGCGTGGCTGGCGCGTTGCACATCGCGATCCGGGCCGGCTATCCCAACATCCTGACTTTTGATATGGGTGGTACCTCGACTGACGTATCGCTCTGCATGGGAGAGCCCAACATTGCCCGCGAGACCGTGCTAGGTTACTTCCCAGTCAAAGTCCCATCCGTTGATGTGCGCTCCGTTGGTGCTGGTGGCGGATCGATTGCCCACGTTCCTGCCCTCACCCGCGCCCTCCGCGTTGGTCCCCAGAGCGCCGGTGCCGTACCTGGACCAGCATGCTACGGTAAAGGTGGTGTTGAACCAACCGTCACCGATGCCAACCTCGTTTGTGGCTACCTCCCCCCCAGCATTCTGGGCGGCGCAATGAAACTCGACGTAGCTGCGGCCAAAGCGGCGGTACAGAAGATCGCCGACGCAACAGGTTTGAGCCTGATGGATGCTGCTGAAGGCATTCTGCGCATTGTCAACGAGAATATGTTTGGCGCACTGCGCCTGGTAAGCGTACAACGTGGCTTCGATCCGCGCCAGTTTGCGTTGATAGCGTTTGGTGGCGCTGGTCCGCTCCATGGCAACGCGCTCGCTGAACTGTTGGGCTGTTACCCAGTGATCGTGCCACCTGCCCCCGGATTACTCTGTGCGCTCGGCGATCTCAGCGCCGACTATCGCGATGAGTTTGCCCGCACTTACATCCGCACTGTCGATCGTGTCGAGCAAGCAGAGATGGTTCAGATGCTGCGCGAGCTAGGTCATGAAGCCAGAGCAATGCTGACCGCAGAAGCGATTCCGCCGACGCGCCAAGAGATCCGCTACTTCGTCGATATGCGCTACTACCGGCAGGGCTACGAAATGCCCATTGCAGTCAGTGAAGCCGAATTCGAGCAAGACTTGATCCCGTTGCTGGTGCAACGATTCAACGAACTGCACGATCGTACCTACGGTTTTATGCTTGATAGCAACGTCGAGATTGTGAACTTGCGCGCGGTTGGTATTGGTCGGGTGAAGCGGGTGGAACTCCCAGAAGCTGAACCGGGTGATCCCGACGCGAGCAGCGCTTACACTGGTGATCACCAGATCTATCGCCACGGGGAATGGATCACCGCCAAACTGTACGACCGCAATCAATTGCGACCAGGGATGCAAGTCAAGGGACCGGCGATCATCACCGAAGTTGATAGCACCACGGTCGTGTTGCCCGGCCACACTGCAACCGTTGACCGCTATTTCAACCTATTGATCAATCGGAGCTAAACCCGCGCTGTGGCGCTGTGCAGACTACCGCGACCAGCATAACTAAAGTGAGGAGCAGCAATGGCTACAAACCTCAAAATCGCCGCTATTCCCCAGATCGAGATCGATCCGGTGACACTCGATATTATCGAAAATGCGCTGAAGAATACCCGTTATGAGATGGACGCAGTGCTCTACCGCACCGCAATGAGTCCGGTGATTCGCGAACAGCACGATCAGTTTCCCATGATCACCGATCCGCATGGGCGCATGATCGTCGGTCAATTCGGTTCATACATCGCTGGTCTCCTCGACAACTGGGATCAGACTATCGAACCGGGCGACGTTATTTTACTGTCAGATCCGTACCTCTGCGGCGGTGCGATTAGCCATATCAATGATCTGCTGGTTATGTTACCCATCTTCTACGGCGAGGGGGAGGATCGCGAACTGATCGGCTGGGCCAGCATGTTTGGCCATGCTCAAGATGTGGGTGGACCACTACCGGGATCGTTACCAACCACGGCTACCACCATCTTTGGCGAGGGCCTGCGGCTACCGCCGGTCAAAATTTATGAGCGCGGCAAACTCAACCGAGCCGTGCTCGACATTATGCTCAACAACGTGCGTCAACCAGAGATGAATCGCGCCGATCTGATGGCGATCATTGCCAGTTGCCGCACCGCCGAGAAGCGTGTCATCGAGCTATGCAACCGCTTTGGCAAAGACGTCTACCTAGCAGCGACTCAGGCCTTGCTCGATCGCACGTACCGGGCAATGAAAGAGCTTATCGTGCGCAACTTACCCGAAGAGCCGCAATCGTTTGAAGATTATGTTGATGATGACGGCCTGGGTAACGGCCCATTCAAGATGAAGCTGACGATCTGGCGGGTGGGGCATGAAGCCTACTTCGACTGGACAGGCACCGATCCGCAAGCAATGGGACCAATTAACTTCTATCTCAACGAGTCGATGTTCAAGATGTTCATCGGCGTCTACCTGATTATGGTCTTTGACCCGCAGATCCTATTCAACGATGGCTTCTACCCATTGCTCCACGTCACGATGCCCAAAGGCAGCCTCATCCAACCCGAATTTCCGGCAGCCCTAGGTTGCCGTACTCATGCCCTCACCCGTCTGTTCGACGTGCTCGGAGGTGCATTGGCCAAACGAGCGCCGGAATTCACTACTGCTGCTGGGTATGGCACATCGCCGTACCTGCTCTACTCTGGCTACGACAAAGACGGCGAGTTCTTCTATCTGATGGAGATCAACTACGGCGGCATCCCAGGGCGACCGATCGGCGATGGGATGGACGGGCACTCATGGTGGCCGCTCTTCACGAACATTCCGACCGAGTATCTCGAAAGCTACTATCCGATTCGGATCGAACGCTACACTAGCATCATCGACTCGGGTGGTGCCGGTTTTCACCGTGGTGGTAACGGGATTGAGAAGATCTATACCTTCCTCGAGCCGGGCGAGATCTCAATCCACGATGATCGCTGGCTGACGCCGCCGTGGGGTAACGTGGGCGGCAAACCGGGCAGCCGGTCAAGCAAACTCCTGGTGCGCACCGACGGGAGCCGGCAGGTATTGCCTAGTAAGTGCGACCAGATCGCAGTTGAACCGGGTGACCAACTGATCTACCGCACCGCAGGTGGCGGAGGCTGGAAAGACCCACTCACCCGACCGGCAGAGGCGGTGCAACGCGATGTGCGCTACGGCCTGGTGAGCCGCGAGAAGGCATTGCGTGACTACGGTGTCGTATTAACCGACACCCTAGAAATCGATCACGCCGCCACTGAGGCCAAACGCGCCGAACTAGCGGCTGCGCGCGGCGAGATTAAAGGCTTCGACTTCGGGCCGCCTCTGGAAGAGCTCCTTGCCAATGCTGAAGCCGAGACTGGACTGCCAGCGCCACGTAAACCACAGCCAGTACGCTGGGCAATGGCTCGTGCTGCCCGCCGCGAACGTATGGGTCAGGCTGCCGAACAGCGAACAGTGACCGCCGATTAACCGTGATGACGGTGGGGTGGCGTCGTAGTCACCCCACCGTACCTGTGTATCATCCAGGGTTATATGAACACGTTCGATCATCTAAGCGACGATTACCGTCGACACGGACTAGCCGGACGAGTAGGGTTTGGCGAACGACCAGCTCTATTGGTTATCGACTTTATCAAGGCCTACACAACGCCTGGTTCGCCACTGTATGCCGCTCCGGGCGTCCCTGATGCCATAAACGCTAGTCAGCCTGTGTTGGCCGCTGCACGAGCTGCGGCTATTCCGATCATTTACACAACCGTCGCCTACGCAACCGATGGTCGCGACGGCGGGATATTCGTGCAGAAAGTGCCGGCTTTGCGTCAACTTACCCACACATCGCCACTGATCGAAATCGTCGATGAGCTGCGCCCACAACCAGACGAGCTGGTGATCGAAAAGAAGTATGCGAGCGCCTTTTTTGGTACCCATCTGGCCGCCACGCTAGTCGCACTACGGATTGACACTTTGATCATGATTGGATGCTCAACCAGTGGTTGCATCCGGGCAAGCGCAGTTGATGGTATGCAACACGGATTTCGCGTGATTGTGCCACGCGAATGCGTTGGTGACCGCGCTCCTGAACCACATCTTGCCAATCTATTCGACATCGATGGCAAATATGGTGATGTGGTAGCGGTAAGTGAGGTGCTGACTTACCTAGACCATCTCTATCGACGACGATTAGCGTGAGCAAGCAGTGACTAGACAGTTATTCATCAACACATGCTTATGCATCAGTGGTAGCACTCCCACCGGTAACCATTACCAGCCGAGCGTAGCCATATAGCATACAGCCATCGCAACCACCGACGTCATATGCAGAGCTAGCCACGTACTCACTTCCAACGCGAGCGCGCCTGTGCAATGCCAGCCTTGATGAGGATTGGCTGCATTGGCAGTATCATCTAGTGTAAAGAATACACCTTGACTATAAAAAATGTCTATGTTAAGATTGGGTATAGGGCTTCGCCTTCGAAGCCCGGCTTTTTCGTATTCAAGAAAGTGTCTGGTCTCAAGCGATGCGCCACTGTTACTGCTGGATATTTCTGGCTGGCGTGGTCGTCGCGCTCAGTGGTTGTCTGTCAACACTACCAACAAATGTGGAAGTGAACGGGCCATTGCCGGCAACCTTACCGCCATTAGCGCAAACCTTGCGAGCTACCATTGCGCCAACAGGAACGACACTGGCGCAGCATCCTTCTACGCCAGTCATTACAGCAACAGCGACAGTAGATATTATTGTTGCTACTCCTCAACCAGCCACTATCTCTCCTCCTACGCCTACGCTGGCTCCTGCGCCTACCTTAATCTTGCCAACGTTACCCGTTCTTTCTCATGAAGAACGCTGGCGCTTGCAGCAACTTGATCGTCAAGTTTTTCCAGAGCCACGCATATACACTACAAAGCGTAGCGATTTATACTGGTATGATCCAATTAATCAACAATCTGTCCTCGTTGGCACGATAAGTGGTGAATTTATGGCTCAAGCGACTTTCACATGGCGTGAAACTGGTCAGCCCGCCCTCGAAGTTCCCTATCAAATTAACCGCTCCTACGGTCTTTCCGCGCTCTCCCCAGCCCTTATCAACCGATTTCATGCTGCAGGATTCTCTGATTGGATCGAGACCTTTGTGCTTTTTACACCAGCTGTCCAACCCAAAGGATAGCTTGAAGGCTGGGATCGTTACAAAATGGTTTTGATTTTTCGGTATCATGGGCTTCGGTTTTGGCTAAACAGGCTTTGAAAGTAAAGGAACTGCCGTGAGTAGTCGCTATCTAGAAATGGTTCGTGGGCAACGCCGTCGCAGTGGGTGGCAATTTACTTCGAAATCGTTGCTCACCATTCTCGCCTTCATTGCCATGATTGGCTCTGCGGTCTACTGGTGGGGAGTTCAGAGCCAACTAACCGGTAACTGGATCATCGCCGCTGCTTATACTGCGATTCTCGTGTTGGCGCCACCCAGCCTGATGTCGTTCCTGATACCTTGGTCGCCAGGTGGAATGTTACTACAAAAGATTAATGCGCGCACTTGGGGTTATGTTGCAGTGATGATCGCTGCTCTTTACCTCGTCTATTATTCATTTGAGATTCAATGGACGTGGTGGGCTTCGCAACCAGTGGTCCAAAGCACTGGCCTCGTTATTCAACAAGTCTTGATTGGCATCATCGGCTTTATCATTATTCCCGCACTCCTATGGACACCCGTAACCTCAGAAGAGCTGGTTGAGCAGGTCCGGCAAGCTCACCTTGTTCGTCGTTACGAACTACAAACCCAAGCTGATATTGCCATCTTGCGCGCAACGCTGCTGCGAGCCCAAGAAAAGGCATTGATTGGCTTCGCAAATCTGACCGTGCAAGAGCGGGAAGAGTTAGCCGCCGTGATGCGCGGATTGGTGAAGGGTATCGATGCCACGTTGCGCGATATCGGTGAGAGTGTAAAGACGGTGAGTGGAGCTACAATCCCTTTCAACAGCTTAGAAGATAACGAAGATATCCGCCAATACCTCGACTTTGTCGCCGAGACGCTGACTAAAAACTCACTGCTGCCGCGCCGTTCGTCATCTCACACCAGTCAACTCGAGTCATCCACTCGCCAATTATCTCATCACGATCACGATAACGATAATGATGAGTACTATGACTACGAAGATGATAAACGCACCCGGGCCTTGCGGCAACGCTAGTCAGATTGTCATATGCGCGGATATCGCTTTACAACCGATGACCGTCTCCCTGAACGCGATCTGCAAGAACTGGCCGATGAACTGGCCATCCAACTGCATTATGCGTTGGGCGAGCGGGTGTTCGTCTTACCGCGGAGCGATGTGGCCGAGCTGATCTGGCCCTACATCGATGATCTCCATCCTGATGATCAGAACGACCTGGTCTGGCTAGTCTGGCACCTCTTCCAGGAGGCCCAAGAGCTGGATGAAGACTGAGCTGGCACTGTCGGCCATGGTTCGTCGTCTGGGGATCTACGGCGGCACGTTTGACCCGATCCACTTCGGGCATTTAGCCATTGTCGAAGAGGCACGCTGGTTTTGTAGCCTCGACCAGGTCTTGATTATTCCTGCCGCGGCACAACCTCTCAAATCAAGCCATCTTGCTCCTGGACATCATCGCCTCGAGATGGTTAAGTTGGCGTGCGCTGGTAACCCGGCTCTGATCCCATCTGCGCTTGAACTTGAACGACCTCCGCCTTCATACACTATTGACACAGTGCGTATCTGCCAGGAACGCTATGGGCCAGAAGTAGAACTCTTTCTAATTGTCGGTGCTGATACAGCTGCTGATCTACCACGCTGGCGCGATCCCGATCAGATTGCCCATCTCGCGCGCTTGGTAGTGGTGGGTCGGCCGGGGTATACACTCGATCAAGCGGCTTTGTACACAGCGATACCAGCATTACGCGATCGGATCATTATGCTCGAGGGGCCACAACTCGCCATTTCCAGCACTGACCTACGCCAGCGCCTAGCAAGTGGTCGGCCAGTGCGCTACCAGCTACCCGACACCGTACTTGAGTATTTAATCCGCCACCAGTTGTATCATGCCGAGGTTTGAACCGCATGTCTGATCCCGCCGATCGCCTCCTCAGTGAAACGGCCGCTGCCTGGGGTCTGTCGTTGAGCGATCACCAACTCGACCAATTTCGTCGCTACCTCGATGAGCTGCTAGCCTGGAATGACCGTTTCAATTTGACCGCCGTGCGCGATCGGGCGACGATGATTCGTCGGCACCTGCTCGACTCGCTCTGGCTAGTGCGCAATTGGCAGCAATTGCCGGCCAATCTGCTCGACATCGGCAGTGGAGCTGGATTTCCTGGACTACCAATCAAAATAGTATATCCAACCCTACCGATCACCCTGGTCGAAGCCACTGGCAAAAAGGCGGAGTTCCTCCGCTTTATGATCGATTGCCTGAAACTGAGCAATGTCCGCGTGTTGAACGAGCGGATCGAAGCGGTTGGACGTAACCCTGCTGAACGCGAACAATACGAGGTGGTGACGGCCCGCGCTGTCGCCGAATTGCGGGTCCTGGTTGAGTATGCACTCCCTTTACTGCGGATCGGTGGACGGCTGCTGGCACCAAAAGGGCGTGATCCGGAAGCGGAAATTGCTGCTGCTAGTCGGGCTTTGCGCCTCCTGGGTGGCGAATTGATCGATTGCCAGCCCGTCCATATTCCCGGCGAAGAAACCCGGAGTCTGGTCATCATTGGGAAAGTCGCACCCACCCCCGACCGGTTCCCACGCCGGATCGGGATACCGGCACACCGACCTTTATAACACGTATCAACTCTAGCAACCCATTTTCAGCACATCACCCATTGTAGATGCAACTTTTCTGCCCGACAACTCGTACTGATAACGGTTGTAGAAGGCGAGACCAATATGCTACAATGCCAGCAGTGTTCCCGCCGCAACCTACCGCTCGCGAAGCTAATCGATCAGGCACTTAAAGGAGGAGCCCAATGTCCATTCTCGGTCGTATCAAAGATCTGATCAGCGCGAATATCAACGCAATGCTCGACAAGGCGGAGGATCCGGAAAAAATGGCAAACGAATATTTGCGCCAGCTCACCAACGAGCTTTACGAAGCCCGGACCGGTGTTGCTCAGGCTATGGCCGATGAAACTCGGCTCGAGCAGCGGAGAATTGCGGCTGAAGGTGAGGCCGAGCAGTGGCAGATCAAGGCCGAACGCGCACTGCGCGCTGGCGATGAGGCGCTCGCAAAAGCGGCGCTGGCTCGCAAAGTGCAGGCTCAGAAACTAGCTGAACAATACCGGGCACAAGAGAAGGCCCAAGAAGAGCAGGTAGAAGCCTTACAACAGGCTCTGATCGATCTTGAAACCCGCATCGCTGAAGTTAAGGCCCGGAAAGAACTGATCATCGCCAAGAAGAACCGGGCACAAACTCAGGAGGCGTTGCAACGCACGGCAGCATCGATTGGCCGCGTTAGCGCACTCGACAAACTCGATCAACTAGAAGAGAAAGTCGATGATCGGCTAGCCCGCGCCGAAGCTATGGCGAAACTCGAAGGTGATTCGCTGGAAGCGCGTTTCCGTAATCTCGAGAAAGAGACTGAGGTCGAAAGCGAGCTGGCGGAACTGAAACGCAAGCTGGGCCTGAGCTGATCTGCCGCCCGATCAACACGCAATACATAAAGACGAAATTGTTGACGGGCGGGGCAACCCCGCCCGTTGTCATTTACATCAATCTATTCGAATTCGATGACCAGAACAGCCCTTAGCGGTTGCGTGTACTGGCCGGCAATTGGCTTCTATAATGCTGGCTCGTAACAGGCGCGACAACGAGCTTCGTACATATCGAGGCCGCCAACGACAATGGTCGGCGCATTGGCTGGCGCTGGTTTGCCATCAATCAGTCGCTGTGATCGAGTGGCGTAAGCACCGCACTTAACACAGATGGCATACAGTTTGTCAACCTGTTCGGCCAGAGCCAGTAGGTGCATCATCGCTGGAAACGGTTCGGCGCGATAGTTGAGATCGAGACCGGCCACAATGACGCGCACACCGTGATCAGCCAGCCATTGACAGCCGCGTACCATCTCGAGCGGGTCATCATCAAACAGGTGCAACTCATCGATTGCTACAACCTGTACATCTTGGGCCAACGCCAGAATGTCGCGCATGGTCGCTACGGTTATTGCTTCCAGGCGACTACCGCTATGGCTCGCTACCTGGCCCTCGGCGTAGCGCGTATCCATGCGTGGCGTGAAGATTCGATACGATTGGCGCGCAATTCGTACCTGGCGCATGCGGCGGATCAACTCTTCAGTTTTACCGCTGTACATGCAGCCGCAAATGACCTCGATGCGGCCACCATCACCTGGACGGGTCATCGTTCCTCCCTGAAAAATGTAGTATGCTATTGGCAATGTCGCCCAATTAACCAGCGGAGTATACCATACTATGTCGCGTCAAACCGAAGATGAACGTCTGCTACGCACTGATCCATTCCGCCAAGCCCACGATTTTACCCACACTGATACCTGGCGGGTTTTACGGATTATGGGTGAATTTGTCGAAGGTTTTGAGAACATGGCTGGTCTCGGCCCGGCAGTCTCGATCTTTGGCTCGGCCCGTATTCCACCTACTTCGCCGATCTATGCTGCGGCAACGGAAACGGCACGTCTGTTGGCTGAAGCTGGTTTTACCATCATCACTGGCGGCGGTCCAGGTTTGATGGAAGCTGCTAACAAAGGTGCTCGCGCTGGCGGTGGTCGTTCCGTTGGCTGCACTATCGAATTACCTTTTGAAGCCGGGGCTAATCCTTTTGTCGATCTTGAAGTACGCTTTCGCTACTTCTTCGTTCGCAAAATCATGTTTGTAAAATACGCTCATGCCTTTGTCATCTTCCCCGGCGGATTTGGCACCCTCGATGAACTGTTTGAGGCACTGACCCTGATTCAAACTGGCAAAATTCACGATTTTCCGATCGTATTGTACGACTCGACATTCTGGCAAGGGATGATCGATTGGGCGCGCAATACCTTGCTCGCTAATGGCACCATTGCCCAATCTGACCTTGACCGGTTGCAGGTCTGCGATGATCCGCACCAAATTTGCGCGCTGATCGTACAATCATACCAGCAACACCTGCGCCAGAAAGGAACCACTCCATGGACACGATAAGCTGGCCAGCCGACGATAGGCTTTGCGATTTGTTGCGCCGCTACTACCAGGGCGAAGCGGGCCTCTGGCCGGAAATTTTGCGCTGTATTGAGCGTGAGTTGCAGGTACGACAGTTACCACCGGCACCCCGCCACGCGCGCTTTCGTCGCACTGGCAATGGCTACATCGTGGAAATTAGTCCAGCGTGATAGCGCCATTTGGCAGACCAGCGCTATCACGAACAGACCCAACTACATTGCGGAATACCCGCTGCGTTCGAGGTATTGACGGCGATAATATTCCAGATATTCGCCTGATTTGATTGGTCGCCACCACGACTCATTCTCGACGAACCAGCGCACCGTTTTCTCCAGGGCTTCATCGAAGGTATGTCGTGAACGCCAACCCAGTGCCCGCAGCTTCGAGCAATCGAGTGCATACCGTCGATCATGCCCAGCGCGATCAGCGACGTGTTGGATCAAACTGTACGGTTTACCCAGGATGTCTAGGATCTTGCGCGCCATCTCGATATTGGGCGTCTCGACTTCAGTACCGACATTGTACACCTCACCGATCTGGCCTTTGTGCAGGACAATGTCGATCGCCTCACAGTGATCGAGCACATACTGGTAATCGCGCACCTGCAAGCCATCGCCGTAGATCGGTAACGGCAAATTATCGATAGCATTGGTAGTAAACAGCGGCACGGCCTTTTCGGGGTAGTGGTAAGGTCCGATATTGTTCGAACCGCGAGTAATCGTTATTGGCACGCCATAGGTAATGTAGTACGCATACACCAGATGCTCGGCACCCGCCTTGCTAGCCGAATAGGGGCTGCGTGGTGCAAGTGCATCGCCCTCGCGCGACCGATGCGGTGCCGGAATCGCTCCATACACTTCGTCAGTGCTGATCTGGTGGAACCGTTCCAGCTTCAACTCACGCGCCACTTCAAGTAGGGCCCAGGTTCCGTTCACATTCGTGCGCACTACGGCATCAGGAGCCATAATCGAGCGATCAACGTGAGTTTCAGCCGCGAAGTTAATGATCGTGTCGATGTCATATTGCCGCACAGCGGTACGTACTGCATCAATATCACAGATATCACCGCGCACAAACGCAAAACGCGGATTATTGGCAACCGGCGCCAGATTGGCCAAATTACCGGCGTAGGTCAGTTTATCGAAGACAACAATCCGGTAATCGGTGTATTTGGCCAGCATGTAATGAACAAAATTGCTGCCAATAAACCCAGCCCCGCCGGTAACGAGCAAATTACGCATGGTGATGGGCAACCCTTTCACTAAGAGATGCAAGCATGAGCATGCAGCCACGGCACGAGACTGCGACGCCGCATAGCCTCGTGCCGCGATGACTATTCCTCTGACTCGGTAAAGATACGATTTTTGGCTCGCGACTCGGCAGCCATCTGCTCTTTATAGGCTAACACCCGTGCCAGCAGTACTGGATCGGCACTAGCCAAGATTTGCACAGCCAGCAAACCGGCGTTACGACCATTACCGATAGCCACAGTGGCGACTGGTACACCCGCCGGCATCTGCACTATTGACAGCAATGAGTCGAGGCCATTGAGCGCCTTGCCCGGTACGGGGACACCGATGACCGGCAACGGTGAATGGGCCGCAATCATACCCGGCAAGTGAGCTGCGCCGCCAGCACCAGCAATAATGACACGCAGACCACGCTGGTGGGCAGTTAAGCCGTACTCGGCCATATCGAGTGGCGTGCGGTGGGCCGAGACCACCCGCGCTTCGTAGGGAATATCAAACTCACGACAAACATCGATCGCGCCTTGCATAACCGGCAGATCGCTATCACTACCCATAATAATGCCAACAAGCGGCTGATCGGACATAGCAGTTCCTTATCGCTCCACAACTGGTGGCCCTGGTCAGCGCGCTGGGGTATCATCAGAGACTGTTACCTGCGCTGCATCCTGAACAGGCATCGCTACCAACTCGGCAGCACGACGGGCAATCATGGCTGCTTCCGCCAATGTTGCGCCTAACGCGGTCACATGCCCCATCTTACGCCCTACCCGCTCTTCACGCTTGCCATAAAAATGGAGATGTGCGCCCGGCACAGCCAGAGCAGCAGTAATTGCTCGCGCATCGATCGGGCCTTGACGCTGGCCGAGCAGATTCACCATCACTGCAGCTGGCGCACGCATCTCCGTTGAACCCAGCGGCCAGTCTAACACTGCACGCAAATGATTTTCAAATTGTGACGTAACACAGGCTTCGATAGTATAGTGGCCAGAGTTATGTGGTCGCGGTGCGAGTTCATTGATCAATACTTGCCCATCAGCAAGCGCAAACATTTCAACCCCAAAGATACCTACTCCTTCAACCGCTTGGATTGCAGCTACCGCCAGACGAGTAGCACGCTCGGTCATCTCGGGATCGATAGCGGCTGGGGCATACACAACATGGCAGATATGGTTATGCTGGACTGTCTCGACTACTGGATAGACTGCAGTTGCACCATCACGTCGGCGCGTGACCATAACAGCCAGTTCACGCGTGAATGGCACCCATGCCTCAACCAAAAGCGGACTGCCACCCCGGGTAAGCCGTTCCCAGGCAGGCTCCACATCAGCCAGACCGCGCAGCATGGCATTGCCATAACCATCGTAGCCATTGCGCCGTGCCTTGAGTACCAGCGGCCAGCCCAACTCCTGCGCAGCCGCCAACACTTCAGCTGGTGTGGTAACCGATCGAAATGGCGGTACGGCCAGCCCTGCTGCAGCGAGCCGCTCTTTCTGCCACAATTTGTCTTGCACCACTGCTACTGTCGCTGGAGTCGGCCAGACAGGTGTCCCTAAAGCTACGACCCGCTCGAGTAAACTGGCATCAATAAACTCATTTTCGAGCGTGATCAAATCACATTGACGGGCAAAGGTAGTCAGCACTGTCTCATCTTCCCACGACCCGACCACCGCATGCTGGGTATAACGTGCTGCCGGACTATCAGAATCCTGCGCACAGATGACAATCTCAATACCCAGACTGATAGCAGCCTGGACAAGCATTTGCGCCAACTGACCGCCACCGAAGATACCAACCCGCATACGTTTCCCAATATACGAACCTATTACCGCCGAGGATATAGTACCGTCAGAGCAGCAGATGTGCAAGCCGTCGGTGCTTGTGCCCTGACGCACGGTTTATTCGTATCCAGTGAATGCTGCATAACACCTAGTACCGACCAAGATGAAGGGTGAGTGAATCAGACTGGATTCAGGCCGAGACAACACTCACCAGCATTACCAACAGGCGACTTCCGCTATAATACATGCGGTAACAACCACAAATGCAAGGAGTGTGTACTTTATGTCGATATCTTCCCGAAGCAATCGTCGCCGTACAACTCAACGCCCGAGCCAGGTACGCCGCCCGGTTGCACGCACCGTCGAGCCGCCAGACTACAGTCGTGAATACGCCGATGTCCGCCAGGATTTGATCTGGATTGCTATTCTAGGTGGAATATTGACAATCGGAATGATTGTCGCCTCATTCATACTTTAAGATCGCTGCCAACCGAACGATTGACTGCCTGAGAGCGGGACAAGCTATGACGACTGGGGATGATCGCTTGCGGAGCAAATCGATCCGATTGCGCAGTCTCGAGCACAAACTGTACAATGCACCCCCAAGCGGTTACAGTGTGATAGAACTTGCCCGCTTATGCGGCGTTAACCGGCGCACGATCTATCGTGATCTCTATACGCTGAGTGAGGCTGGGGTCCCGATCTGGCAGCACAATCACAGGTACGGCATCAACCGCGACGCCTACCTCGCTACCATCCGGCTCAACCTAAACGAGGCCATTACGCTATTTTTTGCTGCGCGCTTGCTCAGCCATCACAGCGACGAACACAACCCGCACATTGTCTCGGCACTGAATCAACTAGCCGCCGGACTACCCGATCAAACTATTGCCACCCAAATTGCCCGGCTGGCCGAGATTGTTAGCGCCCGGCCGCCCAATCCACACTATGTCCAGACTCTCGAACTATTAACCCGAGCCTGGGCCGATCGCCGCATGGTCCGCATCCGTTACCGCGCACCCAACCGTCCACCAACTGAACGGGAAATTGCACCATACTTTCTCGAAGTAGTGCGCACTACCCCAGGGGTATATGTAATCGGTTACGATCGTTTGCGTAACGATCTGCGCACATTTAAAGTGGAACGGATCGAACACGCCGAACTGCTGGAAGAGCAGTTTAGTATTCCAGCAGATTTTGACCCCTACCAGCGCTTAGCCGACTCGTGGGAAGTGGTGAATGAGGCTACCGTGACAGTCCATCTACGGTTTAGCCCCAACGTAGCACCACGGGTACGTGAAGCCCGCTGGCATCAAAGTCAGCAGCTGGTTGAGAACGCCGATGGCGGGTGTGACCTCTTTCTTACGGTGGCCGGCATTCGCGAAATTTTAAGCTGGGTCTTAAGCTGGGGGGCGGAGGTCGAGGTATTAGCGCCGGCGGAGTTACGAGCAGAAGTGATCAACCACGCCTGCCGTATGCTAGAGCGGTATCAAAACTCATCCTCATGACAAAAAGCAACGCATGCAATTGCCATTAGAAAGCAACGCATGCGTTGGGGCAGCAGCGCTACCTACTCCGACGATTACTCTACTCGGTCTCCTCACCGTAAATCTCTTTAAGGAGGCTCTTCTTTTTCGGCTGTTCACGGCTGGCACGGCGCAACTCACGTTCGTTCTGGCGCTCTTGCGCGATGTTGAGTCGGCGCATAAAGCGATCAACCTGACCAGCGGTATCGACAATACGCTGTTCACCGGTGTAGAACGGGTGGCAATTGGCGCAGATTTCAACGCGCAGATTAGGTCGCGTCGAGCCGATCTTCCACACAGTGCCGCAGGTACCGCAAACAATGCCATCAGTGTAGTATTTGGGATGAATACCCTTTTTCACCGTCGTGTCCTCTCTAACTGGCCGCAGCTTCGGTCGCTGCCACAGGGATCACGCTCACCATCTTCTGGGTACGCGAATAGTGACCGAACTGCACAATGCCATCCACTAGGGCGTAGAGTGTCCAATCGCGCCCCACGCCAACATTTGCGCCCGGCTTAATCTTGGTGCCACACTGACGCACGATAATATTGCCGGCGCGAACCCGCTCGCCGCCAAAGCGCTTGACACCGCGCATTTTTGGATTGCTATCGCGGCCATTGCGCGAGCTACCTACACCTTTTTTGTGTGCCATAGTTCAAGCTCCTCTAGGCGACAATCTCGCTAATGCGGATCTGTGTATAGCGCTGGCGATGGCCGGTGCGACGGCGATAGCGCGTCTTATTGCGATAACGGAAGACAACGATCTTGTCGCCTTTTTTCTCGCCCAATACCTCTGCTCGCACCACTGCACCTTCAACCAGCGGTGAGCCAACCTTTACCTGTTCCGCATCGCTCACCAGAAGCACCTCACCTAACTCAATCTGGCTACCTGGCTCGGCGCTAATCAGGTCGATGGTCAGAACCTGACCTGGCTCGACACGGTATTGCATGCCACGGTCACGGATAATCGCATACACGGTCTTCTTCTCCTTGGGGCGACGCTCAGACTGCGTCGAGACAACATGAAAACAGAGCGGTTGAACCGCCCTTTGCCTTGTGCAGTATAGCAAAGGCCGGGCATGATGTCAAACGACGATCAGCTACTACGCGCAATCCGGGCCATCTCTTCGCAAGCACGCAGCGCGGCAATCCGTGCCCACCCCAGTGACGCGTTGGCGCCAATCGCTAGCAACAGGATCAGATCGTCAATCGATGCCATAATAATGTTTTGATCCTGACCTTCGTGAATCACCAGATGCCCAGGCCGCTGCTGCCCCAAATGGCGCCCGATCTCGGCCAGCGCGAGGGTGTTGCCAGCTGCCAGCGCCGCCACCACGGTCACATTAATGTCACGTCGTCGACTCCAATGGCTTAAGACGAGCCCGCTCATATCGGCCAGAATTGCACACTGCACATCGGGAGCCAGGGCCAAGTCTTTGAGAGCCTGGCGCATCCGTTCCAGCTGCGCTTCCGAGTAGCTGCGACCAACACCACCGCTCTGATTGGGTGTCAGACGCATTGCAACCGAGGAAGATACTGACGACGATTGGGCTGACTGCCGCGCGCGCAACATCGCCAGGCGCTGGCTAAACCGACTCCCACCGACCGACTCAGCTGGCGGTGCTTCGGGTCGACTGGTATGGACTGCAGGTTTGATGGGATCGAGCAGCGTGGTGGCAGCTAGACGCAACTGCTCAGCGGTAGTCGGTTTGCTCAGCACATAGTCGATCTGTAATTCAGCTTTGAGCTGCGGGGATAATGATTCTGGACTGATGGTCAACACCACTACTGCAGTACTAGGATCGAGCTGACGCACGCGCTGGATCAATTCAATCCCGCTCATGCCTGGCATTTGGATATCGGTGAGCAACAGATCGACAGGTTGACGCGAGATGTGCAGCAATGCTGCTTCCGCCGATGAGACATCACTCACTTCGTAGGGCGTGTCATCAGTCAGAGCCAGGGAGACCAGTCGACGAATATTCGGGTCATCATCCACAATTAAGATGCGCTTAGGCATAACCGCTCCGGCGAACGCAACACCGCGCCGGATGGGCGCGGCGGCGGCATGGACGTCGTGCAACTATAGTATAGCCGGTTTCAGGCGGTTTTGTCGCTTAGTTAGTAGTACTATTTTTTGGATTCAGATGAGGATGCTTCGACAATTAGCACTCGACCGATCAGGCATCAGGCTCGGTCACAATCCGGATGTGTAACTCTTTCAACTGGCGCTCATCCACTGGCGACGGCGCGTTGGTCATCAGATCAACGGCCTGCTGGGTCTTGGGGAAGGCCATTACCTCACGGATCGTTGGCTCGCCAGCTAGGATCATTACGAGGCGATCAATACCAGGTGCGATACCACCATGGGGAGGTGCACCATACTCAAAGGCTTCAAGCATGTGCCCGAACTGGGCCTGCGCCTGCTCCTCACTAATGCCGAGCAACGAGAAAATCTGTTGTTGTACATCCCGCCGGTGGATACGGATGCTACCGCCACCCGCCTCATAGCCATTGAGAATGAGGTCATAGGCTTTGGCGCGCACCTTACCAGGGTCAGTCGCAAGCAGATGTAGGTCTTCATCTCTGGGAGCAGTAAACGGATGATGGACTGCATCCCAACGCTGCTCATCCTCGTTCCACTCCACCAGCGGAAAATCAATCACCCACGCAAAGCAAAGGGTGTTGGGATCGGCTAAATTGAGCAACTCAGCCAGTTTGCGGCGCAGTTTATCAAGCGAGGCCGCAACAACCGCCGGCTGATCAGCAACCAGCAAGAGCAGATCGCCAGGCTGGGCCGCCATCCGTTCAGCTAGAGCAGCAAACTCACCGGAGGCCAGATTTCGCGCGAAGCTCGAGCGCACCTCACCGCCATCGGCAGGCAATGCGGCCCAGGCCAGACCCTTTGCGCCACCGGCCCGCACCACATCGGTCAGCTCATCGATCTGTTTACGTGAGAACGTGGCACATCCTGGAGCCCGGATCCCTTTCACCTGCCCACCGGCAGCTAGAACACTGCGGAAGACCTGAAACGGCGTTTCTGCCAGCAGATCACTTAAATTGACCAGTTCCAGATCGTACCGCAGATCTGGTTTATCTGAACCGTAGCGCTCGATAGCTTCGGCATAGGTTAAACGGCGGAACGGTGTCAGCAGACGTTTGTGCGGTGTCACAGTACGACAAAGCGCCGTGAAGAGTCGCTCGATGAGATTGAGCACGTCTTCTTGGTCGACAAAGCTCATCTCCATATCGAGCTGAGTGAACTCCGGCTGGCGATCGGCGCGTTGATCTTCATCCCGGAAGCAGCGGGCAATCTGAAAATATTTATCGTAGCCAGCCACCATCAGTAATTGTTTGAGTTGCTGTGGGCTTTGCGGTAAGGCATAAAACTTGCCAGGATGCAACCGTGATGGCACCAGATAATCACGCGCACCTTCCGGGGTTGATTTGATCAAGATAGGTGTCTCGATCTCAAGAAAGCCTTCTGCATCGAGAAAATCACGGATAAACTTGACCACGCGATGACGCAGAATCAAATTACGCTGCATCCGTTCACGCCGCAAGTCGAGGTAGCGATATTTCAGACGTACTGCCTCGTCTTCACCACCTTCTTTGGCAATGTAAATCGGCGTCGTGCGCGCCGGATTCAACACCTGCGCTTCGCTCGCCACTACTTCAATCTCGCCAGTGGCCAGATCAGGGTTAACAGCCTCGGCTGGGCGAATCCGCACCTGTCCGCGCACCTGCACCACATATTCTGAACGCACCGTTTCGGCCACTGCATGCGCTGCAGCATATGCACTGCTAAACACTACCTGCGTAATTCCATAACGATCGCGCAGGTCGATGAAGATGAGATCACCATGATCGCGCCGGCGATGCACCCAACCAGCTAACGTCACTTCTTGACCAGCGTTAGCGGGGCGCAATTCACCACAGGTATGTGAACGGTACATAGACTCTCCTGCCGAATCGACAGCGGCAAAGTTTTTTCTGGCCGTCGCATTATAACACAGGCCTTACGCCGGATTTATCATATCGGGAAGCCTAACCAGTTCAAACAGCCATGGCGTCGTGACACCGGTCGGCAACAGGCGTAACGCCGACTGGGCAGCAGATTGTTGTTCGGCCAAGGCCGCCTGCGCCGCAGGCAAGCCAGTGGCACGGATTAAAGGCAATGCTGCGGCAATAGTGGCTGGGGTGGGCAGGCTCAAGACTGCCTGAAGCGCCGGATCAGGTGCTTCACCTGCTGCTAAGAGTAGCGCCAACGGTACATGGCCAGTCTGTAACATAGCGCCTTCGGAGCTCAGATCGCGGATCTCGGCAGCTAACTGGCGAGCCAAACCAAGATGCATCCCAAAACGAGCTGCCGGTTCCAGCAATGTCTCCGCAAGTCCACCACACAACACACCGGCCTGAGCTGCTGCAGCCAGTAACGCGCCAGCCAAAGCTTCGGCCCGTTGCCAGTAGGCCGCTAGCGCCGCCTCGCGTGGCGTAAGAGAGGTCACCGTCGTCAACTGGCCTTCACAGATCCGCATTACGGCCTGCGAGTAAAGACCAATGATGCGCGGATCGGGACTGCGTGCCATTTCGCCAGCGGCTAGGGCGAAGAGGTAATCACCGACCATCAACGCCACCCCATGATCCCAAGCACCATTGGCTACCCGTCCAACGCGACGGGCGTGTTCATCGATGAGATTGTCGTGAGCACGAGTAGCAGCCTCAATCAACTCAACGGCTGCCGCAGCATGCGCCACCTGCTCACCGACTCCGGAACCGAGTCGCGCAATAGCCAGCACAATGAGGGCCCGCAGACGATCAGACGGATCAGCGATCAGATGCGGATCAACCAGCGAAATTATCCCAAGCCGTGCGTGCATCCGCTCACGTAACAGATGTTCAACTTGCAAGAGATCAGGTTGTAATTCCGGCGGGATGGTCAGATTCATAGGGCATTATGATCATTGATACGGTTGATCCACTGTTGGGAAAGATACGCTATCCCTGCGTCACTGTCAACCGATCAACTCAAGATTCAAGGGAGCAGGAGGAAACAAAGTCAGGCAATACAAGAGATGGCTATCGACCGGTTGACACTTCGACGGCTCCGGTTAACAATACAAGTATCATCTGTTCAGCCGGAAACGGAGGTGGAGCGTGACATTCAACCCCTCTCGCCTTGGACGGGTCATCGGTATCAGTGTTGGCGCGGTTACCGCTCTTGCCGGCGTCGGCGCGCTGGTTGCTCTGCGTCGTCCATTGCCGCGCACCAAGGGACAGATCAAATTGCCCGGTCTGCGCGGCACAGTCGAAGTGCGCCGCGATCGCTGGGGAATTCCCCACATCTACGCTGATAACAATGAAGACCTCTTCTGCGCCCTAGGGTATGTGCATGGGCAGGATCGGCTCTGGCAGATGGAATTGCATCGTCGGATCGGCCATGGGCGACTGGCAGAAATTTTTGGACCAGTTGCAATTGACTCTGACCGCTTCATCCGCACGCTAGGCTTTAGCCGGATTGCCCGCCGTGAAGCCGCTATGCTTGACGACGAGACCGCAACTTTGATGAACGCCTATCTGCGCGGTGTCAATGCCTTGATCGAGCAAGTAAGGAGTCGCTTACCGCTGGAGTTTACGATTCTCGGCATCCAGCCACAACCGTGGGAGCTGGTTGATCTCCTGGTGTGGCCAAAAATGATGTCACTAACACTCTCGACTAACTGGATGCAAGAGCTATTGCAGGCCCAGATCGTCGCGACGGTAGGTGTGGAACGGGCCAGCGCAATTCGTCCTCGCTATCCTGAGGATGGCCCGCTGACGATTCCGGCTGGCGCACACTACACGTCCGATCTGGGTGCCGCTGCACTGCAACTGGCCAGCGAAGCCGCATTTTTTACAGGCGAAAACGAGACACCACAGGGTTCCAATGCCTGGGTCGTGGCTGGCAAGCGCAGTACTAGCGGACGCCCCTTACTGGCCAACGATCCTCATCTAAATGTTGCAATACCAAACCTCTGGTATCAGGTGCACCTCGAGGGCGGCGATTTCCATGTGGCTGGCGCGACCATTCCTGCTACCTGTGGCGTCATCATTGGGCACAATCAACGTATCGCTTGGGGCGTAACCAATGCCCGTACCGATAATCAAGACCTTTTCATCGAGCGGTTTGACCCAACTGATCCCCTACGCTACCGCTGGCGCGATGAGTGGCTGACAGCTGAACTGGTGCAAGAGACGATTCACGTCAAAGGACAGGCTGAACCAGTGGTCATCGATGTTCGCATCACTCGTCACGGCCCAATCATCGACCCAGTTGCCGGTCCGTTGCGCGGCGAAGCTGAAGCGGCCGACGGCGAAAGCACAGCGCTGGCCCTGCAATGGACAGCACTTGAGCCATCACCCACGCTGACCCGGGCAGTGCTTAAACTCAACCGTGCCCGCAGCTGGGACGAGTTCCGCGCTGCGCTCAGCGATTGGGATACACCACCACAGAATTTCGTGTACGCCGACATCGATGGTCATATTGGTTATTGTCTAGCTGGTCGCCTGCCGATCCGCCGTAAGAGCGACGGAATGTTGCCAGTACCCGGCTGGAGTGGCGACTATGAATGGGAGGGCACGATCCCCTTCGCTGAACTGCCCAACCAATTGGATCCGCCGGGCGGAGCGATCGTTACCGCTAATCACCGGATCATCGCCGAAGATCAGCCAACGAGCGCTCCGATTCGAGGCTTCTGGCTTAATCCGTATCGCGCGCAACGCATCCAGGAGCTGCTCGATACAACGAGACAACACGATGTGCGCAGCTTCGCTCGTATACAGAACGATGTACTCTCAATACCTGGTAAGGCTCTCGTGGAACAGATCGCTCGCCTGAGCCTCGAACCAGGAATGGAGCAGCGCGTGCGTGACATATTTATGAATTGGAACGGACAGCTGCACGCTGAGAGCGTTGGCGGCGCGATCTATGCTGGGTTGCGCTACCATCTGCTGCGGATTGTCTATCAGGAACTCGCCGATCTCTTTCACACGCCGGCGGCGACAGGATCGTTCAGCGTCTTGCCAGGTAATATCTATCTCGAATGCGCCTTACCAATGATCCTAGAGCGTATGGCGACGCAGCCACTGGAACAACCCGATGCATGGCTGGGTGGCAACCGTACCTGGGGTGGTGTTTTACGAGCGGCGCTGGCTCGCACTACGGCTGAATTGACCGAGCGCCTTGGCTCTGATCCAACACGCTGGCAGTACGGACGGCTCAATACCCTGACCTTACGGCACCCCCTAGGCAGTGTTCCAGCGCTAACACCGCTCTTTAACCGCGGACCATGGCCGATGGGCGGCGATATCGATACAGTCAATCATTGCTACATTTCACGTGATATTGCCGGTATGAGCATCTACAATGCGCCATCGATACGTTTCATTTTCGATCTGAACGATTGGGATGCCACACGTGCCATCTTACCCGCCGGACAGAGCGGCCACCCAGCCAGTCCGCATTATGCCGATATGACTTCAGCCTGGCGTGCGGGGGCATATCATCCAGTACTCTGGACCCGACCAGCAGTCGAGCGACATACCACTGATATATTAACGTTAACCAGTGAATGAACACTCTCTTCCAACTGATCGCTAGTATCGCAGACCGGCCGATATGGCTAGTTGGCGGCGCAGTCCGTGAACTGCTGAATGGGCAAACGCCTACCGACATCGATCTGGCCGTCGACGGCAGCGGTCTCAAGCTAGCCAAAGCTATCGCTGATGCCAGTGGCGGTGCGTTTGTTGCGCTCGACCAGGAGCATGATACCGGTCGCGCCGTACTCCCCGGACACATCACTATCGACTGCGCCGCCTTGCGTGCCGCGGATCTCATTGCGGATCTGCACCAGCGCGACTTTACGATCAATGCGCTGGCCCTGCCCCTGGCTGCAGCACTGACAGGCGATTGGCATTCGCTGATCGATCCGTTGGGCGGACGTGCTGATCTAGCTGCTGGGCGGCTACGCTTATGCGCACCGCATAGCCTACGCGACGATCCGTTGCGGATTGTACGCGCCGGCCGGTTTCGGTCTACTCATCGTTTGCAGCCAACAGCCGAGGTACTTGCCGCCGGTCGCGCTGCGGCGCCACTCTTGCCGAATACTGCCAGCGAGCGCATTCGGGATGAATTGCTCAAGCTGTGCGACGGTTCCGCGGCAGCAGCTGGGCTCCGGCTCCTTGATGAATTAGGAGCTCTCACCATCATCTTCCCAGAACTCGAACCGGCGCGTGATTGCGATCAACCCCGCATACACTTTCTCCCAGTGCTGGCGCATATGCTAGAAACTGTGGCTGCTATTGACTGGCTGATCGACAATGGCGAACCGCCAGTCGCAGTCCAGACGCATCCCCATTTGAGCCGTGATCTACCCTTTGCCAAACAGTACCACGACCTGCTTAACCAGCGGCGCGGGAGCGTGCGCCGGGCAGCCCTGCTCAAACTGGCAGCACTCCTGCACGACATTGCCAAACCGCATACCAGAGTTGATCATCCCGACGGCACCGTCACATTCTATGGGCATCAGAGTCTGGGTGCGGAAATCGCGGCCCAGATTGGACGTCGACTACGGCTCAGCCGCGCCGACATCGCCTATCTGGTCTGCATCGTCAAAGAGCACATGCGTCCGGGACAAATGCGTGATAGCGGGCAACTGAGCGAGCGCGGGATTCACCGTTTCTTCCGTGACACTGGTGATGCCGGGCCAGACATTTTACTACACGAACTGGCCGATCATCTGGCGACCCGCGGGCCGTGGATTGATCCAACGGCATGGGGGCAACATCTCGCATGGTTAGGCGCGATGCTGGAACATTACTGGAACCCGCCAGCACCACCACCTCCACCGCTCATTCGCGGTCACGAACTGATGGCCGCGCTACAGATTGGGCCTGGCCCGGAGGTGGGCCGGTTGTTACGGTTAATTCACGAGGCACAACAAGCAGGAGAGATCCACAGTCCTGAAGAAGCGCTGGCCCTTGCCCGCACATTGTGGGCAGACAGGCCATCGTAGACTCGTTACACTAGCGTGGTCGACGTGGCAAGCGGATCTGATCCGTTTGCTGACGCTCGCCAGCTGCAGTGCGATCATCTTCGAGTAAGGGCAGCAACGCTAGGGTGAGCACAATCATTACGAACAACAGGGTTGCCGGCAACAATGGCAGCATATCAGCCATAATAAGCCTCCGGTTACGATGGTATCAACAATGACAGACGGTATCATCGTAACGGGAGGGTTGGGCCGAGAGAATGAAAAAGATCTGATGTTTGACTGAAGGATCACTGGCGTAACGCATCACGAACAATCTGTTCGAGCCGATCGAGCGGGAACGGTTTGGGTAGATAGTAATCGATGCGCTGCTCACGCGCACGCCGTTCCAACTCCGGCGTCGCATAAGCTGTAATCATGACAACGATCGTATTGGGAGATGTTTCTTTTACCGCCGCAGCGAGCTGCAAGCCATTCATTCCGGGCATATTGTAATCAGTAATGACGAGCGGTACCCGACGCAACGCAATTTGAGCGAGTGCATCAGCACCACTATTGACGGTAATAATATCGTAGCCACCGGTCAAATCTCGCATTAAGCGGTGCAAAATGATGAGAATATCAGGCTCATCCTCAACCAGAATGATGGCTGGATTGCGACCGGATAAGTCGGACATAAGAAAAACTCCTTAACCGTCAGCAATTGCTGATGCCCGCTAAAAGCATTGTTTGATGCTTTTGCAAAGGTAGCGGTATTGTATCACAGGCTGGCATGACGGGCAAGCAGTAATGGTATTATAGAGGCAGTAATCATCCACTGCTCGCGCCTAACCCCGCAACGGGGTTATCTGAAGAAGAACCAAACCATATGAGCCAGCTACCCGGCATTTTTCTTAATGTTCTTGCCCCCGTTTTTTTGCTGGTTTTACTTGGCTATCTAACCGGGCCCCGACTGCAACTCGAAGCCCGCACCCTTTCAAGGTTCGCTTACTTCATCCTGACGCCAGCGTTCGTCTTTTACGTGCTCAGTCAAACTCGGATTGAAGTGGGGTTAGCTGGACGTATGATCGGGTTTATCACCCTCGTCTACATCGGCTCGATTATCATTGCCTGGCTGACCGCACGTGTGCTGAAACGCAGCGCCGCGATGACAGCGGCATATGTGATGATTGCTGCTTTCGGCAATGTCGGTAATTTTGGCTTGCCGATCATCCAGTTTGCCGAAGGCCCGGCGGCGCTAGGTGTAGCGACAGTCTACTTCCTGGCCAACCTCGTTTTGGCCTTTATTGTCTGTGTGGGGGCTGCCAATTTCAGCCGCGGGTTCAGTATCGGTATGGCCATTCAGGTCTTCCGCACACCAGCACTACTAGCGTTACCGCCAGCGCTGCTGTTCAACTGGCTCGATATCACGTTGCCACCAGTGATGATGCGCCCGCTAGAGCTGCTATCTGGGGCATTGATCCCAACCATGCTGATCGTACTGGGAGCCCAACTGGCAGCAGCTGGGATACCGCGGATCAATGGCGATCTCTTGATTGCCAGCGCAATTCGACTAATCAGTGGGCCAGTACTGGCCTTCAGTACGGTTAGCTGGTTTGCGTTGCCACCGCTCGAGCGCAATGTCGGTATCTTACAGGCCAGCATGCCAACAGCAGTACTGGTGAGTATTATCGCGATGGAAAACGACCTCTTACCCGAATTCATTACCGCAACCGTCTTATTCTCAAATCTGGCCAGCATTGTCACGCTAGCAATCGTGCTGGTGTTCCTCTAGTTACCTTCTTGCTAGCAAAATACTGGTGTAGCAAATGTTCGATAACCAATAACAATCAACCAGCCTTGTATCCAGAACTACTTGGTTACGTGGCCAACCAGTATGTCAAACTGGCCGATTCAAACAAGACATGACAGGTTTTTTACCAGAATCAGCTTCCGCGATTGTCTGGTTTTTCACAATTTGCATCATTTTACTAGATCGTTTATAATTAAATTACCGATCCTTAATTAGTTCAGATTGCCCAGGAGCAGAACATGAAACGACGGGAGTTTCTTCGTGGCGCCGCCGCAGGCGTTCTTGGCGGCCTCGGTCTGACCCTGGCCGCGTGTGGCCAACCCCCCGCTGTCACCAATCCACCCACCAGCGCCCCAGCCCAACCGACTGCGGCTGGCGGCGAACAGCCGACTGCTGCCGCCACTGCGGCCTCAGCACCTACCGCCCAGGCTCCAGCGCAAGGTTCCTCAATGCCAGCGATCGAGTGGCGGATGGGCACGAGCTGGTCGATCTCGCTCGACACGATTTACGGCGGCGCGACGGTCATTGCCGAGCGGGTGGCCGAATTATCAAACGGCATGTTCAAGATTACGACCTTCCCTGCTGGCGAACTCTTCCCGGGGCTAGAAGTATTGCAGAATGTATCGCAGGGCACTGTTGAGTCAGGACATACAGCCCTCTACTACTACGTCGGTCTCAATCCGGCGTGGGCCTTTGCCACCGCGCTGCCCTTTGGTTTGACAGCGCAGCAACAGAACGCCTGGCTCTACCATGGCGGTGGTGAGCAGGCCATCAACAAACTCGGTGCAAACTTCGGCGTGATCTGCTTCGCAGCTGGCAACACTGGTACCCAGATGGGTGGCTGGTTCCGCCGCGAGATCAACACGGTGGCAGACCTACAGGGCCTCAAGATGCGCATTCCGGGCCTGGGAGCGCAGGTATTGAAGCGCATTGGCGTGGTGACGCAGACGCTGCCCGGTGGCGAAATTTTCCAGGCGCTCTCAACCGGTGCCATCGATGCCGCCGAGTGGGTCGGTGCGTATGATGACGAAAAGCTTGGCCTGCCGGATGCTGCCGATTTCTACTATACGCCGGGTTGGTGGGAGCCAGGCCCCTCGCTACATGCAGTGTTCAACCTCGACGCCTGGAATAAGCTGCCCAAGGAGTATCAGAACTTCCTCCGCGTCGCGGCCTGGGAGTCGAACATGAACATGCTCGCCAAGTACGACGCGCTCAATAACGACGCGCTCGATCGGATTATCGCTAAGGGCAAGAAACTGCGATCTTACAGCGACGAAATTTTGAACGTTGCGCAGAAGGCGGCCTTTGAACTGTTCGCTGAATACGAAAACCAGTCGCCTGAATTTAAAGAGATCTTCCCCGGCTGGAACAGCTTCCGTCAGAAGATCCAGCGCTGGCACCAGACGAACGAGCTGCCTTTCAACCTCTTTGTCAAGAACAACCCGATCTGATCCTACCAACCAGGTCGTGCCGGGCAGCGAAGTAGTACTGCTTCGCTGCCCGGTTCTATTTTGGGCCCTTTTACGCTATTGCTATTTATGCTAGAAACCTAGGCCAACACGATAAGCCTCTCGCCGTTGTTTGGCGAGAGGCCCGATCGGGAAACGATAGATCGTTATGAGCCGAATGAAATTGCAGGAAGATAGAGAGCCAGTTGGGGGAAGAAGATCAAAATGACGACAATCATCAACTGAATCGCAATAAAAGGCACGACACCACGATAAATATCACCGGTGGTGATACCAGGCGGTGCGACACCGCGCAGATAGAAGAGGGCAAAACCGAACGGCGGTGTGAGGAACGAGGTTTGCAGGTTGGCACCCAACAGCACACCAAACCAGATTAGATCAAAGCCGAGCGCCTTTGCCACGGGCACAAAGAGCGGGATAACGATAAAACAAATCTCGAAAAAGTCAATGAAAAAGCCGAGCAGAAACACGATCAACATGCTGATAATCAGAAAGCCCCAAGCCCCGCTAGGGAGATTGGTCATCAGCTCAAAGACAAATTTATCGCCGCTAAGGGCCCGGAAGACGAGCGCAAATGCTGTCGATCCGATCAGGATGAAGAGCACCATGGTGGTGGCGCGCATCGTAGCGTCACAAACGGCAATAAAATTTTTCCAGGTGAGGCGACGATTCGCCAGCGCTAGCAGGGTTGCCCCGAGCGCACCTACGGCACCAGCTTCAGTTGCGGTGGCAATACCGAAGAAGATCGAACCGAGCACGGCCAGAATCAGGACGAGGGGCGGTACCATGACCTTAACCACACGCAGCGCTAGTGCCGGACCCGTGATCGAACGCGCTGAGAGCGGCAATGCCGGTGCCATCTCTGGCTTCAACAGCGCCACCACCCAACAATAGAAGGCCAGCGCAGCGGCGAGCAGTAAACCCGGAATCAGTGAACCGAGGAAAAGTCGACCAACTGAAACACCAATCTGATCACCTAATACTACCAGCACCACCGAGGGAGGAATGATCTGACCGAGTGTCCCCGCTGCGCAGATCACACCACAGGCCAGCTCTTTGTTGTAGCCATAGCGAAGCATAATCGGCAATGAGATCAAACCCATCGCCACCACGGTTGCGGCCACCACCCCCGTTGTCGCGGCCAGTAATGCCCCAACGAACACCACTGCGATCGCTAACCCTCCACGCACCGGGCCGAAAAGCACTCCCATCGTGTCGAGCAGGTCTTCAGCCAGACCAGACTTTTCCAGCATCGAACCGAGGAAGATAAAGTAGGGGATAGCCAGCAGCGTGTAATTGGACATCACGTTGAAGATACGTGATGGAAGTGCGCGGATGATAATCGGATCGAAGATACCAAGCGAAACACCGATGATGCCAAAGACAATTGCTGTCGCACCGAGCGAGAACGCAACCGGGTAGCCAATACCAAGGATGACCAGCGCCCCCAGAAACATCGCGGGTCCGAGCCACTCGTACATGGAGCCTCCAGATGTTTATAATTTCGTCTCTTGCGATCCTTCAACCTGTGCAACATCAAGTACACCGCGAAAAGCAGCGTAGTACTTGATCGCTTCGGAAATACCCTGAATGATAAGCAGAGTTGGACTAACGATCAGAAATGTCTTAATGATATAGCGTGGCAAGCCGTCAGGATCGGGTGAACCTTCGCGAATACGCCACGATTGTTCCACATACGGCAGAGCAAAGTAGATTAGCAACCCACAGAAGGGTATCAGGAAGAAGATTGTCCCCAATAAATTGACTAGCGCCTTGCGCTTCTCTGGGTAATTACTGTAGAAGACATCAATGCGCACGTGTTCATTGTGTTTTAGTGCATAGGCAGCCCCAAGGAGAAAAATGAGCGAGAAGATATACCATTGGGCTTCAATGTAGAAATTAGAGCCTAAGGTGCGTCCGATTGCGCGCCCAACATAGCGATTGGCTACATTCCAGACCCCAACCGCTACCACTATCGGCACAAGAAAGTAGGCAAGCCGTCCAACCCACTCAGTGAAGGTGTCGATTGCCCGGGAAATTCGTAACAACAATTGCACGTGACCACCTTCCTTCCTTTCCCCAATCCAGCGACAAACACAATGAACACCCCACAGCAGTTGAAAAACACAACCGCTGGCATTGATATGCAATGAGAGATGTATGAGATATCAATATTATGGAATTATACAACTTTATAGCTTCAATGGTACACGGAATCACGCAACTTGTCAAATATAGTGGTGCGATTTGGATTGTCTACAGTATGGCAAACTACAAGATATGCCAAGCGGGATGACGCTATGCATCACCCCGCTGACCATCTAATCGAACTGGAACAACCGCGGTATAGTACTCGTGCCTACCCTTATCTCCTCATAAATCAGCTATTCGTGTGTCGCCCCCCATTTTTCAGGCGCTCGCCAGAGACTCGACAAGATCAGGTCACGCACTGACAACAACTCTTTTGGCAGGCGATCGTAGAGCTTGATGAACAGTTCTTCGTGCATCAGGATCTCTTGTTGCCATTCGGACACGTCACACTCCATGACCTGATCGAATTGTTCGGGACTGAAATCGATCCCACGCCAATCGAGATCTTCATAGCGGGGCACCCAACCGATCGGTGTTTTAACGCTTACTGCCTGACCATGGGCACGTTCGATGATCCATTTCAACACGCGCAGATTATCGCCAAACCCGGGCCAGATAAACTTACCGTTACCATCTTTGCGAAACCAGTTGACACTGAAGATACGGGGCGGATTCTTGAGCCGTCGGCCAAAGCTGAGCCAGTGGTTAAAGTAATCGGCCATATGGTAGCCAATGAACGGCAACATTGCGAACGGATCGCGACGAACTACCCCTTGCTGACCCATTGCCGCTGCTGTCGTTTCGGAACCCATCGTAGCTGCAAGATAGACGCCATAAGTCCAGTTGAAGGCCTGATAGACTAGTGGCACGGTGCGACTACGCCGACCGCCAAAGATGAAGGCTTCAATTGGCACACCATTCGGATTTTCCCATTCAGGATCGATGGCCGGATTTTGACGAGCCGGAGCAGTAAAACGAGCGTTGGGGTGCGCAGCCAGTCGACCACAGCCAGGTGTCCAATCACGGCCCTGCCAGTCGATCAGATGCGCTGGTGGCTCATCAGTCATGCCCTCCCACCAGACATCACCATCATCAGTTAGCGCTACATTAGTGAAGATGCTATTTGCCTGGCAACTGATCATTGCATTAGGATTGGTCTTGAATGATGTGCCTGGAGCAACACCAAAATAGCCAGACTCGGGATTTATGGCATACAACTTTCCATCAGCGCCAGGTTTGATCCATGCGATATCATCGCCGACTGTCGTTACTTCCCAACCCTCACGCTTGAAGGGCTCGGGAGGAATCAGCATAGCGAAATTCGTTTTGCCACAGGCTGAGGGAAAGGCCGCAGCAACGTATGTTTTTCGGCCCGATGGTTCCTTGACTCCCAGAATCAACATGTGCTCGGCCAACCAGCCTTCCTGACGGGCCATCACCGAAGCGATCCGCAGGGCAAAACATTTCTTGCCAAGCAAAGCATTACCACCATAGCCCGAACCGAAGCTCCAGATCGATCGCTCTTCGGGGAAGTGCACAATGTATTTGACCGGATTGCACGGCCAAGGTACATCAGACTGACCAGGAGCGAGTGGAGCACCGACGCTGTGCAGGCACGGAATGTATTCGCCGTCTTCACCTAGAACATCGTAGACTCGGGTTGAAACCCGGGTCATGATATGCATATTGACCACAACGTAGGGTGAGTCGGTGAGTTGAATGCCAATGTGGGCAATAGGTGAACCGATCGGCCCCATACTGAAGGGAATGACGTACAATACGCGCCCGCGCATGGAGCCTCTGAATAGTTTCAACAAAGTCTCTTTCATCTCTTTCGGCGCCATCCAGTTATTGGTTGGGCCGGCATCGTCTTTCGAGATGCTACAGATGAATGTTCGATCTTCAACTCGAGCCACATCAGAGGGGTCAGAACGAGCGAGAAAGCTATTAGGGCGAAGCTCGGGGTTGAGGCGGATAAACGTTCCAGCTTCAACCATCAAGTTACAAAGCTGGTCATATTCGGCCTGCGATCCATCGCAGAAGAACACCCGTTCCGGCTCGCAGAGTTCGACAATTTCCTTAATCCACTCGCGTAGCCGCTGATGCCGAAGGTATGCAGGAAACTGCATGGGAGCCTCCCTCTTTTGCAAACACCACCACCGGGGATGATTGCTGTGATGGTTTTAACAAGGCTGATCATAGCACAAGGTGAAATTTCATGCAGATATGAAATTGTAGCATTTCAAAAACAGTTGCACAACCAAATCAGCGTAACAGCTGGTCCTGTCAGACAGCCATTGGCAACCCCGGCTGATTTTTACCTGCCAGTCCGTGGCTTGTGGTATACTGATGTGCCTGTATCGCGCAGCGAATGATATCGACACAAGGAGCAATTGCAATTATGGAAACCGCGCTATACATCGCCATTCTGGTTATAAGCGTCGTGATGAGTGTACTGGTGATTTTACAATCACGGGGCGGTGGTATCAACCGCGATAGCAGCTCTATGTATCGCACGCGCCGCGGCATTGAAAAGACGCTCCACCAGGCCACCATCGTGCTGGGAGTTAGCTTCCTGTTACTAGCGCTGATCACGAGCCTGCCTATTTTTGACTAAGATATGGCACGACGGATTCGCTGGCAGATTGCCATTGCCCTGATGGGAATTGGGGTCATCGTTGTCCTGTTTGGTCGGCTGGCCGCACTCAGCGCTTCAACCAATAATCCGGCTAGTGGCGGCGTGTACCGCGAAGCTATCGTTGGCACCCCAACGCTGCCTATTCCCTTGCTCAACGATCCGATTGCCGATCCAGCCGGTCGTACTCTGATCAGTTTGTTGTTCGAAGGTCTCACCCGTATCGGCATTGATGGACTGATCGAACCGGCTCTGGCTGAGGGTTATACCGTTGATCGCAGCGGCGAGATTTATACTTTCACATTGCGGTCTGGTCTGCGCTGGCACGATGGTGCACCGTTGACCGCCGATGATGTGGTCTTTACTTTGCGCACGCTACAAGAACTAGATAACGCCGGCGAACCGGCGGTTGCCAGTTTCTGGCGCACTACGCTGATCGAACGGGTAGATAATCGCACGGTACGCTTTACCCTGGCTGGGCCATTTGCACCATTCCCCGCTCTGGCCCGTGTACCCATTCTACCGGCCCACCTATTACGCAATCTATCGCCAGCCGAATGGGCAACGAGCGCCTTTGCCAATCAATTGATTGGTAGCGGGCCATTTCGATTGGCTGAATTACGTACTGATGCGGCAATCCTGGCTGCAAATCCGGCGTACTATAATGGCCGACCGTTTCTCGATCAAATTGAATTGCGGTTTTTCGCTACTCCCGAAGCAGCTATTGCCGCATTATCACGCGGTGAAGTGATGGGCTTTGCCGAACGATGGGGTAGTAATCTGCGTTCACTCGATCTGCCGGGTGAGGAACAGCGTATTATTTTGCCGCTTGACGAATATACTTTACTCACATTTAATTTGCGTCTGCCGCTCTTGCAAGAGATCCCACTGCGCCGTGCGCTGGCGCTTGGACTTGATCGCGATGCGATTATTGAAACAGTGCTTAATGGGCTGGCCCAGCCAATTGATACTCCGCTTTTGCCCGGTACCTGGGCTGACAATCCAGATATCCGCCGCTTGCCTGCCGATCCAGCCGCTGCCACTGAACGGCTAGCCGAGCTGGACTTTGAACCGGGTAGCGACGGCATCCGCCAACGGGGAACGCAACGCCTGAGTCTGTCTCTCCTCGTTGATCAAAATGAGCGGCGTCTGGCAGTAGCTAACGCAATTGCACAACAGTGGCAAGCGATTGGGGTTGAAGTGACCATCGAGTCGGTCGATAGTGCAACTCTGGCTGAACGCTTGCGTCAGGGCGAATTTATGGCCGCTATCCATACCTGGACCCGCATTGGCCCCGATCCTGATCCTTATAGCCTGTGGCATTCAAGCCAGGCTAATGGTGGCCTGAATTACGCTGGTCTGAACGATAGTCGGATCGACACCCTACTTGAGCAGGCACGGGCCGAGTCAGAGCTAGTGGCGCGGGCTGAAATATACTATGCATTTCAGCAACGCTGGCTAGAGCTATCACCAGCGATTACGCTTTATCAGCCGCTGTATATGATTGTCAGCACAGGTAATGTTCAGGGGCGTGCATTTGCCAATCCCGACTTTGCCAATCAAACGCTCTTCGGCGCTGAGGATCGCTTTCGCGATGTCAATCGCTGGTTTGTCAACAGCTTCCGCCGGATCGAAGGCGATCTACCATAGAAAATGATCTATTGTGATTCAGCGCAGATCGCGGAGATCGAATAGCGGACCATCGATGCACCGACGTTGCCAGCCCTGGCGCGTTTCGATCTGGCACGCTTGACAAATTCCTAACCCGCACGGCATTGACCCCGTCACGATCACATGGGCAAACCCTGCCTCCCAACGCAAACGCGCTGCACGCACAGCCGTTACCGCTTGACCGATCAGCGGCAAGGGCAACGCAAAAACCACCTGATCGGCCCACTGGAGCGGATGGCGCGGAGGAGGCTGGGCAGCGATGAGTTCAAATAGAGTGGCCTCACCATGGGGGCTCGTCTGCACTTCCACCATCGCCGGTAAGAGGAACGGTGGCGGTAAATAGCCAGCATCACCGGCTAGTACTAATGTCACGCTGAGTCGATTGGCCAGGCGCCGGGCTAGGAAAATCAATGCCGGTAGCGCTGCCCCGGTGCCTGCCAGCAAGAGAGTTTGGGTGGTCGGGGCAGGGGTAAAGGTTGTACACGAAGGCAGACATAAATCAATTGAGCTCCCTGCTGGTCGATCGATCAGCCACTTGCCAGCCATATCACGTGGATCGACGAGCAATTCGACCACGCCCGCAATGGGATCAGCACCAGCTAGAAATACAGATGGCCATAAAAGCGGATCAAGACCGAGTGACGGACGAATCAGGACAAACTGTCCGGGCCGTACCGCACGGGCCAGTTCCGGCGCCGCCAGCACGAGCCAGACAAGATGGTCAACATAGCGACGTTCGCGGATCAATGTGCTATAGTAGAGTTGCATATTTATCCCGGTGTTGCAACAGGCGTTGGTAACGGCGCCACGGGATCAATGTGCCAAAGTAGAGTTGCATATTTATCCAGCACGATCAAGACGCACGCCAAGTAAAACGGTATGTGAGCAGGGTCGTCATTCCTTTTCGCGAAAGGCTTGAGAACACTTTAACTCTTATGAAAGCCTTGGCCCCCTATCTCTAACTGAGACCAACCTTTATGTCTTGGCTTGACAAGCCCCTTGCAGATTCAGGCTGGTTGAGGCGCTGGCAGCGCAGCGAAATTTTGCTTCTCCTCGTTAGTTTAGGATTGTACCTCTATACGCGCTGTAACGGGTTGAGCGTTTTTCCTATCTACTTCTTTTGTGATGAAGCCATCCACGGCGTCCTGGCCCGCGATCTGGTTGCCAATGGTTTTCGGGATAGCTATGGCGTTTGGCTGCCACCCTACTTTCGCAATGTCGAAAAGTGGAGTCTCAGCTTAAGCGTGTATGTCCACGCTGTTGCTATGCTCTTGTTCGGCTTTGATCACTCAGTCTGGCAGATCCGCGCTACTTCAGTAATTGCTGGCTTAGCCGCGCCACTCGGCATCGCTGCATTGCTGCGTTTTGGCTACGATGACCGTCGTTGGTGGCTGGGCATTCTGGCCCTCTGCACCATGCCAGCATGGTTTATTCACTCACGCACTGCGTTTGAAACGGTAGTGATGGTAGCCTGTTATGCTGGTTTTTTGGCTTCGTACATGGCTTATCGGCGCTATGACGACCGCTGGATTGCGGCGGTTATCTTGTTTGGCGCGGCTACCTTTTACAGTTATACCAACGGTCAGGGCGTGATGCTAGTGAGCGGCTTACTGCTGCTAGTGAGTGATGCACGTTACCATCTAAGTCGTCCACCGCGCCGGTTATGGATGGCGCTGGCACTACTGATCGTTGTTGTACTACCGTTCCTGCGCTTTCGCTGGCTCTATCCGGACGCTACCGTTGAGCATCTCCGTATACTCAATTCCTACTGGCTACACCCCCTGCCGCTAAGTGAGAAAATCCAGCGTTTCTTTAGCATCTACGCGCAGGGCCTGGATCCACGCTATTGGTTCTGGCCCAATACCATTGATCTCGACCGCCACCGATTTGGCGACAGCGGCCATTTACCGCTGTTTCTGCTGCCATTTACACTGATCGGCCTGGGTGTCTGCCTCTGGCGCTGGCGCGACCCGATCTATCGGCTACCGATTGTCGCCCTGTTGGCTGCTCCTTTTAGCAGCGCCTTGGTTGGGTTGGCAATCACGCGCGCGCTGGTGATGGTCATTCCAGTTGCCCTGCTGGCTGCGATTGGATGGCGTCTCCTGATCGAACGATTCAATCAGAATTGGCAACGTTTGCTGACTCTCCTGGTTGGCAGCGTGCTGGCGATTAACAGTTTGATTACGATGCAAACCGCTCTGCTTAACGGGCCACTGTGGTTCCGTGATTACGGTTTGTACGGTATGCAATATGGCGCGCAGACGCTCTTCGAACGAGTTATTCCAGCCTTGCTCGACCGCGACCCGCACATCATTCTGCGCGTTTCCCCAACCTGGGCGAATAACCCCAACAGCTTCGCTGATTTTTTCCTCAACCCGGTGCAACGTCGTCGGATCGAATTTATCAATATTGATGCCTATCAGTACACCCGTCGCGATCTCGACCGTCAACGCGACGTCTTCATTATGACTGCCGCTGAATACGAACGCGCTAGGCAGAGCAACAAATTTCTGATTGCGCCGCCGGAACAGATCATCTGGTACCCAGATGGTCAGCCCGGCTTTTATGTCGTGCGGCTGGAATACATCGCCAACATCGATGAGGTGCTGGCTGCCGAGCGTGTGGCCCGTGCTAAGCTTATCGAAGAACTGGTGACGATAGACGGCCAAGAGCTTATAGTGGCACATTCACAGTTCGATATTGGCCGCATTGCCGATTTGTTTGACAATAACCCAACCACGTTGGCACGCGGCTTTGAAGCCAACCCTCTCATCATCGAGATGCGCTTCGCGACCCCACAACCGGTGGCAACCGTCGAATTAACTGTCGGTTCGATGGACTTCGACCTAACCGTTACCGTAACGACGCCTGACGGAGCCGAGCCGGTATTCTTTCAGCAATACCGTGGCCTCCCCCCTGATCCTACCGTTACCATCAGTTTACCGTTGACGGTGCCAGCCACGCGTCTACGATTAGAGATCAAGCAGATTGGTGTCGGCGAGCCAGCACATATCCATGTACGTGAGGTAACGTGGCGATAAACTCTACGGAGTCGCAACCAGCTAGTTGGGCACTGGTCAGTGTTCTGTTGCTCTGGCGCGCAGATCGGCAGCGATCACCTTTGCGCGCCGGAGGTCGGCGACCAGAGCGCTAGCTAATGCCACTGCCTGTGCCCCAGCCGCAAGCATAGCTCGTGCCTGCTCTGATGTTGCCACGCCGCCCATTCCAATGACCGGGGCCTCGACTGCGGCTGCAACAGCAGCTACTAGTCGTAATGCTATTGGGAAGATAGCCGGACCGCCAAGCCGGCCATATATGAGACCACCGGTGGTCTGCGGCATACACGCAGGCAGGCCACTTATGAGCGCCAGTGCATCTGCTCCGGCGGCCAGAGTGGCCTGAGCCACAGCGATCGGATCGGGCAGTTCTCCTGGCAAACGGACAATTAGAGGGAGGAGCGTTGCCCGCCGCACTGCTGCGACCTGCTGGGCCGCTTCGGCAGCAGCAAGGGCGGGCAAGGCCAGTTCAAAGCCGGCAATCCCCGGTGTATCGGCGAGGGCAGCAGCCACGGCAGGCGCATCTGCACCAGCAATACTCACCAGCACTGGCACATGATACGTTGCCCAACGCGAGGCTAACTGTTCACGCACTTGCTTCACCCCCAAACTAGCACCGCCGTGATGGTACAATACCCCGGCCGGGGTAGACAGCAACTGCGGTTGACCGCGCCGCCTGGTCACTGTGACGGTGGCACTGATGATGGCACCCAGACCGTGATCGGCAGCTGGCTGGGCCAGACCCAACCAGCGGGCCACACTGACGACATCGCCCAGGCTGCCAGCAGCGGCAATAACTGGACTAGCAATCGTCAGAGTATGAGGGTTGTGCGGAGCGAGATCAATCATCAGATCACCGAAAAGACTGCGACACTACAGACCACGCTTGGCAATGGCTCAGACCCGTGCCTCCCCAGAGTCATACCCCATCTCAGCCAGCGCTCGTCGCGCTTCGCTCTCTTCGTCCCACGGCAACGAATAGTCGGCGTAGATAATACTGCCTTCGTGACCTTTGCCCAATAACAGTACCAGATCACCAGGCTGGGCAACGGCAAACGCCGCCCTGATCGCCTGCGCTCGGTCGGGAATGCAGAGATAGCCGCTGCCAGGTTGTTTACCCGCTCGCTCGGCGCCAATGGCAATCTGGGCGATAATCGCTTCCCGATCTTCACCCCGGGGATCCTCATCGGTCAACAGCAACAGATCGCACATCCGACCGGCAATTTCGCCCTGAATAGCACGCTTGGCCACATCACGCTCGCCGGCACTGCCAAAAACGGCAATCATTCGACCTTTCACCTGCGGGCGGAGCATCGTGAAGATCTGTTCGAATGAGTCGGGGTTGTGGGCATAATCGACAATTACATCAAAAGGCTGACCTGCCTTGATTGGAACCATCCGACCACGCGGGGCGCGCACCCCAGCCATAGCAGCCGTAGCGGTTTCCAGTCCGATACCCTGGGCGAGAGCCACTGTCAAAGCGGCCAGTGCATTGCTGGCATTAAAGCGGCCCGGCAAAGGCACAACAACGTCCGTAGCCCCCCAAGGTGTATCGACATGCATAAGACTGCCGGTAGGCCCACTACGCAACAACTGACCGCGGACCTCAGCCGGCGCTTGCAACCCATAGCGCAAGCGTGTCGCCGTTGCCGGTGCCACCTCGAAAAAGTGTGAATGATTGGGATCGTCAGCGTTTACAATCGCCCACGTAGGCCCATCACGCTCAGCGAGGAGGGCGAAAAGCTGGCATTTATCGGCCCGGTATTGCTCGAATGAACCGTGATAGTCGAGATGTTCGTGACCGATATTGAGCATCACTGCTACTGCAAATGCACAACCAACCAGGCGCCCCCAACGCGGTGAGAGTGCGTGCGATGTTGCTTCAATCACCGCTGTATCACAACCAACACTCACCATCTCGCGCAACAACGCTTGCACCTCAGGCGCTTCTGGGGTGCTTTGGCGCGTATCATTCGCCCAGCGGCGCGTTCCGATCTGAAAATCGACTGTGCTGATCATACCGACATTACGGCCGGCAGCAGTCAGCAGTTGAGTTATCAGATCTGTAGTGGTGCTCTTACCTTTAGTGCCAGTAATTCCAATTGTCACTAGATCGCGCCCTGGATAGTCGTAAAAAGCGGCAGCCAACGGAGCGAGAGCCACCCGACTGTCAGCCGTGACTACGACTGGCACGCCAGCCGGCACGACACCCTGCCAGTAGCGTTGATCGACCACCAACGCCACGGCACCGCGCGCAAGCACTTGAGGAATAAACTGGTGACCATCAGCATGTTGACCACGAATGGCCACGAACAGACTACCCGGCGCAACCCGACGAGAGTCGTAGACAAGTGAATGAATGGGAACAGTGGCATCACCAATCAGATCACAGACATGCACACCAGCGAGGAGTTCAGCAAGAGTTTTGGTCATAGCATCGCTCTACCAGAGACGAGAGTAGTCATACCGTTGGCCGGGGTGAGATACCATCAGACGTTGGTGCTTAACCAGCCAGCCTGCGCCTAGCAAGCGGGTAGAGTAGTGGCAGCAGCACCAGATCGAAAGCGGGCACAAAGCGCACTACGCGCCCACCAAACCCCTTTTTGAAGCGATATACACCAATTAACGGATCGCGCTGCGCTGCCTGTTCCAACTCGGCGCGCAACACTTCATCAGTAGTCAATGCTGCACGACCCAGGGCATCAGGGATCCCCCATAGATCGTACCCAATGCACCCCAACGCGCGCGCCCAACGTAGCGCGTGCCATTCAAGCAGATGGTTGGCACCGCTGCGTAACCCGTCTTCGGTCGCGCCACTGTATAGATAGCGGCCATAGCGGGCATCAGCAAAGACGAGATGCGCAGCTACCGGCACACCATGCAGTTCAGCTAGCAATAGACGCGCCCGCGGTTGGTGTAAGCGCCAAGCCGTGGCATAGTAGTCAGCGCTGTGGATACCAAACGCCGCCCGGGCTCCTGTCTCCTGCATGATAGCGTAAAACGTCGGTAGATCGGCTGCACTGCCAACGCGCACTGATACTCCTATTCGCTCAGCGCGCCGAATATCAGCGCGATGCCCCTTTGAGCAAGCGGCAAACAGCGCTTCTTCATCCAGCTGGAGATCGACGAGAATGGTACTACGTGGTTGAATCGTTTCGGCCATTGGCAATCGGTGGCGGCGCAGCCATGCGATCAAATCCTCAGCGGTGGGGTCACTGGTGAGCAGATTCGGTTCCAACCGGATCAGCACAGCGGCCATGCGCCAGCCCAGCAGACGCAGCGCGCGCAACAACACCTCATCAATAGCCGGCTGACCGGACCAGAGCGGACCACGCGGCGCATAGCCAAAAGCCAAACCATACAAGCGCCGAAAGAGCACCTGCGCTCCCGCCACCATCGTGCCGGCAGCATCAACCACAGCCAGACGCCTGCAGCGCCAGCCAAACTGCGCTTTGAGCGTTCCCCATGGGCTGGCCTGTAACAGATTCCCTTGCGGATGAGCTGCAACAAATGCATCCCACTGGCCTGGATCAGGCTCCATGACACGCCAGGGATTGCTCATACCCGCACCCAGAGACGTTCAGCATAGCGCATGGTTGGCAAAGCTACCCGCGTTGCATACTCGATCACCGTTGCCGGCATCGCGGCCGCATCGCCAAACAGCGTGCTCATCTGACTAACATAGGCGGCGATTGCCGAGATTTTGGTCGCCAGCAACGATTCATCGAGTGGAATATAACGCGGCGCATGGTGTTCCCGCCCGATCATTGCCAGACGTTGCTCGACTGCTTCAGCCTTGTACGCGTAGGGAAAATCTTCGTAGTACGCTATCGGCGCGCCAACATCAGTCAGAGTGGTAGAAGCTGCCGCAAAGACGATCTGATGATCAACGTGCATACCCACTGCCAGTGGCACATAAAAGACAGCACGTGGATACTGCCGGCTCAGAAGGGCAACCTGATCGGCGACAGTATCGAACAAGAAATCATCAGCAGCTGGAGTAGTGAATAGGCTTAATTCATCAGCGTAGACGGTAGGTAGGCGATAAATAGCGTCGAGCGCTGTCATTAGCAGCGCATCAGCGCCTAACATGCTCAGCGCCGCCGTATCTTCAGCGCGCCGATGGGTAACCGCCATTCCTGGAGGCAAGTTCCAGCGCTCGTGTAGTGCTTGAGCAAACGGGCTGAATTGAGCGTCAGGCGGTGGACTACCACTACAAACGTTTACCACCAGCACCGGTTCGCCGGTAGCAGTAGCACGCGCAATTAAACCGCCACAGGAAAGCGCCGCATCGTCGAGATGCGGCGACAATACGATATGGCGATAGCCGCCAGGCAAAGCCGAGGCCTGTTCGGTAACAAAGGGCATATTTCCTCAGAGCGTATCAAGATCGAGTTCAGCGAGGGCATCCTGAGCTGCCTGTGCGCGCGCTTCATCTCGTGAGCGGACTAGGCGATTGAGGATCCGGCGTGCATCAGGGCCGCCAACCTGACCGAGCGCCCAAATTGCGGCGAGGGCGATCTCTGTATCTTCATCGTCGACCAGCGGCAACAGAGACGGAAGCAAGGGACGACCATCTTCACCCAGTTCACCGACAGCGCGTGCTGCTTCATAGCGTAGGGCTGGTGACAGACTTTTCAGCTCACGCTCGATGTAAGGGAACCAACTTGGGCGCATCGAGCGACCCATCGCCAAGACTGCGCTTTCACGCATCAGAATGTCGTCCATGCTGTAAGCACGCCCGATCGCCGCCTGGGCCTCGCGCGAACCGGCAAAGTAGCCCAGGGCCTCGATCGCCCGCCTGCGCACTTCAAGCGGCTGTTCGGGGTCGTCGGCAGCATCAAGCAGAGCCGCATGCAGACGTTGACTAGCACTATGAGCCAGCTCGCCAATTTCGGCCCGATAGGCAAACCGAGCTAGACTCAGTAAAGCAGCAGCCCGAACTTCACCAGACGGATCGTGGATCATCTGAATAAGACGATCCATCATCTGCTCGTGGTCATCTTCCCACAGCCCTTCGATCGCCAAGACCCGAATTTGTGGATCTTGATCGGCCAGGCAAGCTCGGAAGACGGGCCGATAATCGAGCTGGATCTGCTCCTCGGCCATCTCGGCCAACAGACGCATAATATGGCGCCGTCGCTCGAGACTAAACCGCTGCCACTGCTCCCAAAAGATATAGACGCTTTCAGGCCCCAAATTGGCCAGTAACTTTAGATCAACTCGCTTCGGCGCTGCTTCAGTGGCATCCAGTTGGGCAACGCGCTCAGCAAAACTCAGCGTCATGGGGAAATTCCTCTGACAGAGCGTGCGTAGAGGGCGGCCATGCGTGCAGCATCGCCGCCCAACACATTACTCATCCTCTTCAATGTAACGACCACTGCGCCGGCGCAATGTCGGCTGCGTGGGCAACTCTTCTTCCTCTTCGGGTTCTGCAATCCCGACCTCGGATTGGGGCGGGGTAAACAGATAGAAGCCAGGAGCTGACGGGTCAGCAGTTATCGCCGGATTATGTTCAAGCAACGTCTGCAAGAACACGCGCGACGCCGGACGCAACACATTGTAGGCAACAAAGATGTCGTCAAAGGACACGCGATAAATCGGCTGATCACGGGTACCGCCCCGCTCACCCATCGTCTCGCAGACGTGCTCAAGGATCATCTCGGCCTTGCGCCGTTCACTCATTGGGAACGCCTTGAGATTGCGCAGTTTACCGTAACGATTCTGATCAGGCAAGAGATCAGTATCGACGGCGCAGTAGAAAGTCAGATTTGCGAATGCGAACTTGTTCTTCTTTTCATCGAACGTGAGCAGACGCTCAGTAGTCTCACTGGCTTCTTCATAGCTAATGGTAAAGACATTAACTGCTTCACCACGGCTAATGGTAATAAGCGCCCCCGGCACCAGATGTTCATGGAAGAAATCTTCCAAACCCTGCAGCCAACCGCCGCGGTTACCTGTCGGATAGCGGACTTCGACTAGATGGGTGCTGAAGTGCTGCGGCGACTCAAAGCGCAACACAGCGCTACGCTGATCAGGGAAGACCGGGGCCGGCAACAGGGTCGCTAATGCCGCATCTAACGGTAAGACGCCATACTCCCATTCAAAGAAAGTCAGTAAGTGCGTAACAGCGCCGCTACTCACAATTGATTCGGCGCTCTGTTCAGCGAGACTATCGTCAAACCCGTCAACCAGGTACGAAGTCAACTGCCCCATCTCTGCCGCTTTGACGCGCTTCGAGCCGATAGCTTGTAAACCCTTGGTTGACCAGATGTTCGCCCCTTCCACACCAACAAACTCAAAGTCCTTTTCGCGCAAGAGGCGATAGTTGAGAGAGAAGCGGAAACCTTCGTAGTCTGATTGACGTGGATTATGATAGTAGAGATCAGCAATTATCTCGGTATCGAGCAGCGGCTCGTTGCGTTCGAGAATATAATCGCGGATTTTACGCAGATCGTTCTTACCAAAGCTCACCAGACTGGCTTCGGGGTAATGCAGCCGGCCAAAGCTCACGATTCGGCGCAGCGGATCCTGCTCGAGCCGCGCTGCCAGAATCCGCTCGAGAGCCGGACCGTATTCAGCGACAATCTCAGCGGGCGAGCGACGCAGATCGATCTGCATATCTTCAACGATCAGCACGGTACGTCGTTCAGCAGCGGCAGCTGGCGTAACCTCAACCAATTCAGCTGGTGCCTCCGGCTCCTTATTAGCGACCATAGCTGGTTCAGCGGCAAATGGCACTGTCGATTCAACTTCGACGACAGCCGGCACCTCAGTTTCCACCACTGGTGGCTCTACAACAACCGGCGCTGGAGCCGATTCGGCAGCAGCATCCACTGGAGTCTCTTCAGCCGGCGGCTGTTCTGACGCTCTCGCCGCAGCTACCAAGCGAGCCTGCTCGATCCAGTAATCAGATATGTAAACCGGCTCGGCTGTAGTAATCGCTGGCCGGGTCGTCGAAACAACGACACTCAGATCATCAATCGGCAACGGTTTCTCGGGATCGTACAGCCGCTGCTTGAAAGTGTGAATATCAGTTGTATCACGCGGCACGTACCTTCCCTGCCGAGAGGTCACAAATACTACCTGACCATTGACCTCCTCGCGAGTGAATCGTTCATCAGCTGCCAGCGCTGCTTCCAGCTCGGCGCGAATACTCTCTGGATCGCGTTGAAGCCGCGTCGCAAAAAACTCGACCAGGTTATTCAGCGTCTGACGAATAGGGGCATCAACGGCGAAGAGGATCCCTTGTGCGGTCATCAGCCGCCATACTTCATCGGCCAACGTTCCTGTTGTGGCGGTCATTCGCTCTCCTCCGTCACCAACTTGCTCAGGATCTCAAGGTATTTTAGCAACAAATCACGCACATCCTTCGGCTCATTACTTGCTCGCAGCCACTGGAGCAATTGATCGACTGCCGTATCGCCAAAGATGATCGTCTTCGCGTCCATTCAGCCCCCGCTATACGCTTATAGACAACAGGAAACAGAGAGGCGCTACTGCCTCCCTGCTATCCGTAAAGTGTACGATATAGCTCATCACATTATAGCATTACCCAGCACGATGTGCAACTCATACCACAGAGCTTGCCAGCCATTACCCTAGCACCAATCTCTTCCGTCAACAGTCGATGTCGGAGCCCGTGTTCACAAAAGTTGTCAATCTGATAGACTATCAAGCGCCATCGCCACGGCGCCGATTGCAACGCTATCAGGGCCGAGTACCGAAGCCATTATTGGCACCGGACGTGCAAACTGTGGCGCGATGAAATCGTTGACGCGTGCAGCAATTGCCTCAACAAATTGATCCCCACCAATGCGCACCACGATCCCACCCAAAACGACCATTTCAGGATCGAGCAACGCTATCACTTGCGCAATACGGGTAGCCATCAGATCAACCGTATGCTGCACTACCCGTCGTGCCACCGGATGATTGCTAAAGATGTCCTCCAGACGTTCGGCAGCCATACCGCCAGCCACTGCGCGCCGCAGCAATCCACTGATTGAGACCAATTCTTCTAGAGTCTCTGGGCGACCATCACCATTCCAGCCATGCCCAACTACGGCGTGTCCGATTTCGCCGGCCATCGAATGAGCACCATGGTAGAGACGGCCATTCAAAACTGCGCCACCGCCAACCCCGGTGCTCAGATGAAAGTAGAAGAGGTGTTGACATCCCTTACCAACACCAAATGTCGCCTCACCCAGCGCAATTAAATTGGCATCATTGTCGATCAACGTAACGGCATCAAAGGCTTGCTCGAACCGTTCCTGCAAGGGATAATTCTCCCAGCCAGGACGTCGTGGTGCCAGACGCACGGTGCCATGACGCAGATCAACCGGCCCGCTGAAACCAACCCCAACCCGCACGAGCCGATCGACCGTCACTCCTTCACGCGCCATCAAACTGCGCGCCAGATCAATGACACGCGTTACCGTCGTTTCTGGATCTTCATGATGATCGAACGATTCGATAGCTGTGTTCTGATAAGTATGGTGTTGCAGATCGACCAGAGCTGCGCGCAGACCATAGCTACCTAGATCGATGCCAAGGATGTAGCCCTGATTGCCGAGAACACCCCACAGGTTCTGCGTCAACCGTTCACTGATCAGGGTGGGCAGATCTTTCATAGGGGGTTCCTCTCTGGATAATCGCTTCAGCGGATTTTGTTACCGGTGTTGTGAGATTATAGCACATCCTCATCGCAGTGCACCGCGCGCGCTGGTTTGGGCTCGGCAACAAAGAGCAGCAAGGCAATAACGCCAAAGATTGCCGCTGCAATCCGCGACCATGGCCAAACCGGTTGCACGCACTCAACGCAAGTACTGCTCGGAGTCGGCACGGTGACTGCCGTGGGCGTCACTACTGGTAACGTTACCCGTAATGATTCCGGCGCTGGCGAACGAGGCAACAAGGAAGCCGGCCAGCGTTCAGCTCGAAGATGGTCAGTGGGCAAAGCGATAGCACCCGCACTATGCCCAGAAAGATCCACTGATGGAGTTTCAGTTCTCACCAGTGCCACCTCTGCCGGACTGCCTGACGGGATCATTGCATCCTCAACATCTCCTGCAACTGTCAGCTCAGTTTGACGCCAGATCACCTGTCCTATAGCTGCTGCAGCTGCAGTGTAGGTAAAGGTGTCGATAACCGTGCCAGTAGGATCGCGCAATGTGACGGTGTCACCGTTATTGTTCAGCAACGAGCGTGACAATGGAATCCGCGTTGTCATTCCCGGCCCCAGTTCCTGTGCTGGCAATAGGCGACGCTGATTGCTCGCATCAGCCACAAACCAACCATCCAGATAGATAACTGAGGGATAGCGACTGGTTAGCTCAATCCACTCACTTTGTCCAGTTGCCGGAGCCGGCAAGAGAGCGTTTATTACGATACTACCTACAGGCCAAGCGACAGGCAGTGAATCTGACGTTTTCGTCGCAGTCGGTGTACGCGTCACCGTCGGTGTACGGGTCGCCGTTGGTGTGCGCGTCACAGTTGGTGTACGGGTCGCCGTTGGTGTACGGGTCTCAGTTGGTGTGCGCGTCGCCGTTGGTGTACGGGTCTCAGTTGGTGTACGGGTCTCAGTTGGTGTACGGGTCGCCGTTGGTGTACGGGTCTCAGTTGGTGTACGGGTCTCAGTTGGTGTGCGCGTCGCTGTAGACGTTCTTGTTACCGTAGCTATCGCGGTAGGAAGAGATAAAACCGGGGTTCGAGTTACCTCTAGTTCTGGCACCAGGTTCGGCGCATTCGGCGTGGACACCGGGCTAACCACCCACGCTGCGCTCCCATCCACCACCCGCGCATAGACCGTGGTGGCCGTCAGCGCTGGGTAATGCACTGGCTCGCTCATCGGCGTCTCCCGCCACCAGAGCGTCAGGCGCGCACCGTCATCCGGCAATACCCCCTTCGTGAACCCTACCACCAGCCGTT
>JAINCM010000015.1:0-2924 GCA_036574065.1 Chloroflexus sp. | reverse complement strand
CCAGCTGCCAATCACGCAGGCTATCGGCGGTGGCAAAGTCGGCCACGAAGAGCGGGCCCGTAGCCAGATGCGCGGGAACGGTCGGATTGGGGCCAATGGTTGGTGCGGGTGGTTCGGGTGGGTATTGTAGGATGGGTCCCCCCTCTTCCGCCTGCCCACGACGGAGTGTCATAAAGGCGAGAATGGGAACAAGTGTCACCAGAATAACCACAAGCCACAGGTACCAGCGTCGAGACTGCATCGCAAACCTCCCCTTGCCATCGCAACATCCGGATCGTATAACACCGCCGATCAGGTTGACAGGTACAGGATACAACAAAAACTGGCTCGAAAATAGTAACCATTCTGCAAAATTTTGGTACCAAGGTACCAAAAAGTCACAAAGCTGCTCCGGTTGTTCCAGAGCAGCTTTGATGATGAACCATTACAAATGTTACTTCTCTACGATTGGTAAAAAGGTACGCGCCCGAGTTAGCGTGCTAGTTGCGGTAGTAGACAAGATTGTATCACCAATATTACCCGCTCGATCAATCAACCGGATATAGATATAGAACGTTTGCTCGGTAGAACTGGTTGATAGCGAGACTCCAGACTCAGCCAGACTCCACGACTGCACGGTAAACTGGCCAGTATGGACATTGATCGGATATGAGATCCAGCGCAAGCCGGTTGCAGAAGCCGGATTGGTTACCGCTGTCGGACTCACCGCGATCAACATACCAAGAATACCGTTCGCTTCAGTCAGTGTCGCCCCCGAGAGGTCAAAATGCAGATCCTGCAAAATGTCACCCGCCGGCGAGTCAGTTGTAGTAATCACCTCGCTGCCGCTGAGGGTCAACTGTGGCGGTGTGCGATCGAGGCGAATGGTGCGGGTGATGATCCGCGAATTGCCCAAGCGATCGAACACGCGCAGCACAACCGGATAGACACCATCGGCAGCAGGTGGAGAGAAGGTTACTCCAGGCAGAGGAATGATCGCCTGCAGCCTCCCATCCACGGGGAGATCACTAACTACTGCCAGTGAAGCAGAACTGTCGGCAACTTTCACTCGCGAAATGCCTGAACAATCACCGCTATCTACAACGGATAACATTACTTGAGTGAGCGGGGTACTGCCGGGATCGAGATCGCGGATCTGATAATTACTGGGATACCAACTCGAGATATCGTAAAGCAATGGATTGACAACATCGACTTCAGCAACCACCGTGGTGTCGATTGATATAGCTGCGCTCCGCGCCGTTGACTCAATAATCGGGTTGCTACCGTTGCGTCGCAGCTGTGTAAACAACTCACGTGGCGAGCAATCGTTGGCATTCAAAAATGCGATTGGGATCGGCACTGTCAATGGAGTGGTGCTGGTAGCATTGGGCGCCAACGGCACCCAACCACCAGAGTCACTTTCGGTATCGGTCGGCGGCGCACCCCAACGCCAGCGCACGCGAACATCCTGCGGTTTGTTACCCAGGCCGGGGAAGGTTACGATCACAGTTGTGCGGCCATCGCCACCAACCCGACTCGCGCCACCCTCAATCAAAGGTGGTGAACCAAACGGTGAGCCAGGCACTCGGAAAAGAGCATAACGGATCGATGGTTGGCCGCCATCAAACTGCTCGTGAGCAACATGCAAGAAGAAACCAGTCGCTGCACTGCTGGCTCCCCAGGCATTAAATAGCGGCCCATTAGGAGCTGATTCGATTGGACCCAAGAAGGTGCCATCGTTCAACCGTGCTGCATAGCCAAGCCGATTCTGATTGCGACCGGCAGCAGGTGTGCGTATCCAGGCAAAGTGGAGATTGCCAAACTGATCGGCTTCGACGGTCACTCGGCCATCGCCCTTGCCACCACTCAGACGCGCGCGCGGCCAAGGCTGATTGTCAAACAGGTTATTGATCGGTTTTTCGGCATAGAAAATCCCATCCTCGGTGTGGCGATAACCAACATAAACCCGACCATCGAAGATTGTGACGCTACTGTCGGCAAATTGCTCGCCGCTACCAACATTAACATCAATCGGTGTGCTAAAACCGCTACCCATCCAGCGGGCAACCATAATGTGCAACGGACGGGGCTCATCGCGGGTGAACGTCAGGATGACTTCCCCATTCTCATCAGTGGCTAGGTGCGTGGGAGCGAGGTAGGGTTTCATACTAAACGCCCGCGTCACCGATGCCCAAGAAGCGCCGTTATTGTCAGAGAAGGTGTAATAGATACCTTCATTACTAGCACCTGGCGCTGAGTCGTCGCGCCAGACAGCAATGATCCGACCAGCCTGAGGACCGCCGCGTACAACTGTTAGCGATGGCCGGACTGGAAATACCACGCTTGTCGTTACAGTGAAGATTGGACCCCAATTTCCGGCACTATCGCGGCGACGGAAATACACCCGACGCGCTGCGTTATCGAACCAAAGCGTAAGCACAGCGCCATCAGGAGCAGTGGCAATGGCAGCATTCACGTAGTTAATGTCGGTCCCCGAAATGGATATAGTGCCAAGCTGGAACGGAGACGGGAACACACCCACCGTTTCGGCTTTCGACCAGAGACGTGCCTTACCCGGCGAGGAACTGGTGAGTTCAGCAATCGCCGTGATATACACCTGATCCCCAAACGTGGCAACCTGGGGATGTTTGGATCGATAACTGTTTGGTAATAAGGTTTCAACGACGATCTGGGGACCGCTTTGAGCTACAACTGGAGTGTTGACGGGAAGTAAGACACCACAGAGTATCAGCACGATCCCAAGCACAAGCGTGGTGCGGAAGAACATCACCATGGAATTACTCCTCCAGACTATGGCGCAACGAAAAAGTCATCGAACAGAATGCCACCAAGCGCGCGGGTGTACACCCCCACTCGTCCCGCCGGGAGCGGCTCAGGGTCGCTGGCGCGTAGCAGCAGCTTCCCATCGAGCCGCGCAATCA
>JAINCM010000014.1:0-13397 GCA_036574065.1 Chloroflexus sp. | reverse complement strand
AACGACCTGAGGTGCAGGCGTTTGTGAACTACATCTACAGCGAGGAGTTCACCCGCGAGATCCAGACGCCGGAGATTGGCTACGTCAGCCTGTCGCCAGAGCTGTACAAGGCAATTCTCAAGCGCTTTAACGATCGCGTGCTGGGTACACTTGTGAAGGAAGGCGAAGAGGTTGGTTTGACCCTCGATCGCTACCTCGGCAAGTAACGAACGCTGGCGTAGGGTGGGCAAGTGGTTGCTCCACTTGCTCATCCTGCGTCTCTATGATAGGCTAGAGAAGAACGGACGATCACAGTTAAGGAGGAATGTGTGGCTGTTTCTGATCTCAGGCGCCCGCCAAATCGCTTACGCGCAATAAGTGAAGGGATTATTCAATTTATTGCTTTAGTTGCTGCTTCCATCTCGATATTAACTACAGGTGGGATAGTCCTTTCACTGCTCTTTGAAACAATTTCTTTCTTTCGTGAAGTTTCAATAGTTGAATTTTTAACTGAAACTGAGTGGACCCCGCTCTTTGCTACAAAAAAATTTGGAATCTGGCCCCTCGTATCGGCAACCTTCCTGACTTCAGCAATCGCTATGCTGGTTGCTGTGCCGCTGGGCTTGGTTGCAGCGATATTCCTGAGTGAGTTTGCCTCTGATCGGATCCGTCGCACTGTTAAGCCGCTGTTGGAAATTCTGGCTGGTATCCCCACCGTCGTGTATGGCTACTTTGCACTTACCTTCCTTACTCCGCTATTGCGTAATTTCATTCCTGGTCTGAGCATTTTCAATTCGTTAAGCGCTGGGATCGTGATGGGCGTGATGCTGATCCCGTTCGTCACTTCGCTGAGCGAGGATGCCCTTTCAGCAGTACCGAACTCGTTGCGTGAAGCGGCTTACGGCCTTGGCTCGACAAAGTTTGAGGTAGCGACCTTGGTGGTGACGCCAGCGGCTATTTCAGGGATTGTGGCGTCGATTGTGCTGGCCTTCTCGCGTGCCGTCGGTGAAACAATGATCGTGGCGATTGCCGCTGGTCAGAACCCGCGTCTGACCCTCGATCCGACAGTGCCAGTTATGACGATGACATCGTACATTGTTCAGGTCAGCCTGGGTGATACGCCCTACGGATCGCTGGAATATTACACCTTGTACGCAGTTGGCTTTACGCTCTTCCTCTTCACCTTCGTGCTGAACGTCTTTAGCTACTGGATGGTACGGAAATTCCGGGAGGTCTACGATTAATGTCAACACAAGAACAGGCTCGTGTTAGTATCCAGTCTGCAGCGGAAAGAGTGGATCGAGGCGCGGGAAATCTGCGCTGGCGTCATTTTAAGGGTAGGCTTCTTGCTGTCTTTGGCTGGTTTAGTATCATCTTTGGATTGGGCATGTTACTAGTGCTCATCCTCGATGTGATCAATCGGGCTACTGGTATTTTCTCTGGTGGACCAAACTGGCTGACGTGGGATTTCTTCAACAACTTTGACTCGCGATTTGCGCAACGAGCCGGTGCTGAAGCTGCAATATTTGGCACGCTCTACACCATCTCCCTTACAATCCTGTTTTCCTTCCCAATCAGTGTAGCTGCGGCTATCTACCTCGAAGAGTACGCGAGCGACAACTGGTTTACCCGTCTCATCGAAATTAATATCAGCAACCTGGCTGCCGTGCCATCTATCATCTATGGCCTGCTCGGCTTGCAAGTATTCGCACGCTGGCTCCTCTTTGGCCGCAGTATCTTGACCGGTGCACTGACGCTAACTTTGCTAGTGATGCCGATTATTATTGTTGCTTCGCGCGAATCGATCCGGGCCGTGCCCCTCAGTCTGCGTCAGGCTAGCTACGCACTCGGCGCAACGCGTTGGCAAACGGTGTGGAATGTGGTTTTGCCACAGTCGATTGGCGGTATCCTTACCGGTAGCATTCTAGCGGTATCGCGCGCAATCGGGGAGACGGCGCCGCTTATTACCATCGGTGCTTTAACGTTTGTGCCCTTCCTGCCGCGTGGCATCATGGATATCTTCACCGTGCTGCCAATTCAAATCTTTAACTGGACGTCTCGCCCGCAAGATGACTTCCGTTCTCTGGCCGCCGCCGGTATCCTGGTGCTGCTGGCAATCCTGCTAACGATTAACGCGCTAGCAATCTATCTACGTAATCGTTATCAGAAACGGTACTAAATTCACCAGAAGGCTGATATGACAATAATACATGATATGGTACGTGAAAACCCGAATGCACTCGAAGCGCGTAATATGAGCGTGTATTACGGTTCGTTTCGAGCGGTAAAGCATGTCAATCTGGCTATCGAAAAGAACCGGATCACTGCGCTGATTGGCCCCTCTGGATGCGGTAAGAGTACAGTGCTGCGATCGTTCAACCGCATGAACGATTTGGTTCCGTCAGCCCGTGTTGAGGGTGAAGTCCTCTTTCACGGTGAGAACATATACGCGCCGGAGGTTGACCCGGTCAATGTGCGCCGCCGGATTGGAATGGTCTTCCAAAAACCAAACCCCTTCCCGAAGAGCATTTATGAGAATGTAGCATACGGCCCGCGGATCAATGGGTGGAAGCTCTCAAAGCGCGAGATGGACGAGCTGGTCGAGCGTTCGCTGCGCGGTGCGGCGCTGTGGGATGAGGTCAAAGATAAGCTCAACCAGAATGGGCTCTCGCTGTCGGGTGGTCAGCAACAGCGCCTCTGCATCGCTCGGGCACTAGCAGTCGAACCAGAAGTGATTTTAATGGACGAACCGTGCTCGGCGCTCGATCCAATCTCAACGCTCAAGATTGAGGAGTTGATGTTCGAGCTGCGTAAGAACTATACCATCATCATTGTTACCCACAACATGCAGCAGGCCTCCCGAGCCTCTGACTACACCGCCTTTTTCTTGATGGATAGCGATCGGGCTGGTGAGTTGATCGAGTACGGCCCGACGTCCCAGATCTTCCAGAATCCCAAAGACGAGCGCACTGAACAGTATATCTCAGGGCGCTTCGGGTGATATCCCTGCTCTGGGTGGCAGAGCGCTTATATGTATGGGCATGAAAGCAGTGGATCGTATCCGCTGCTTTCATTGTCTGCTGATTAGTTTGCACGCTCTGATCGTATCGGCTATAATGGAACAAAGCGCAGAGGCCAGCGTCCCTGCCGGACACTGGCCTCTCCTAATGGCAGCAGAGACGTTCCACTAGCGCGTTTTGACTAGTGTGCGCATGCAGCGGGTGCAGATCTTCACCTGAACCGGTTGACCGCTAGGCGACATCAAGGTTGTCTTCTGAATGTTAGGCCGCCACATTCGGTTTGTTCGGCGCTTCGAGAAGCTGACATTGTGACCAAATGAAGGTTTTTTACCACAGAGTTCACATTTTGCCATAGATCATGCTCCAAAAGCTGTCACATATTCATAGTCATACTTTGCGAGACTATACCATATTGTATTCGCTTTGGCAAACCGCTCCTAATATTGTAGGGCAAACCTATGGCACTGATGAAAGTGATTACCGACGGAGCCAGCGACCTCCCCTTTGAGGTAGCGCGCGATCTTGGTATTGAGGTCGTACCGCTAATGGCGCGGATCGAGGATCGCCTGTATCGGATTGGGGTTGACATCAGCGACGATCAAGTCTACGATTTGCTCTTCGATGGTCACAATCGGGTTGAGATTGTCAAGCCGACGGCGACGATGTTCGAGCAACTCTACCGTACCTTGCTGGGTCGGTACGATTACGTATACTCGATCCATCTCAGCCATCGTCTCGGCTCAATCCTGAGTGAAGTGCAGGCCGCTTGTGCCCGTCTACCCGCCTCGAATACCCGGATTGAAGTGATCGACAGCAAGTTGGCCGGGATGGGGTTGGGTTCGGTGGCGATTGCTGCTGCACGCGCGATTCGCGATGGTATGCCACCGGCGGCGGTTAGTGAACTGATCGCTCAGACCATCCGCCACACGCATACCGCCTTTTTCGTCGATACAATGGAGTATCTCGAGCAGAGCGGCTTGCTTACCTTTAGTCATTCGCTGATCGGTTCGATGCAGCGGATCAAACCGCTGATGATTCTCGACGAAGGTGAGATTGTGCCTTATGAGCGTACCCGTACTCGCGCTAAGGCGATTGAAGGCTTGTTCACCTTCGTCGAGGATTTTCCGCACGTCGAAGAAGTTATCATCCATTACGCCACCACCCTGGAAGATGTTGAAAAGCTGCTTGAAAAGCTTGACCCCATCTTCCCCCGCGATCGCGTGCAGGTGTCGCGGATGGGGCCGGCAATTGCGTCGTGTCTTGGCCCCGGTGCGATGGCAGTGACCGTCTTTGAAGGCTTCGATGAGGCATGACCGAGGCTGAGCGACAGCAAGTGATAGCGCTCGGCAAACTGTTGGCTGCCGAGCGTCACGATGGGTGTGCCGATCGGGTGGCTGCCGAAGGCCTAATGGCGTTCCTGCACCAGTGGCAGACGAACGCTGGCAGCGCTACTCAGTTGCCAGCAGTACAACGAGCGATTGGCGCGCTCATCGGCTATGATGGTATGTCCGTCACCGAACGTGATCAGGCGCTTGACAGGGCAATTACTGAATTGCGATCACTGTTTCGATCGCACGCCATGCCTGCGCCAGCCACTACGTCCGTGGTACCTACGCCAGCACCGCAGCGCAGTACCCCGCGGTCGCTCCGTGCCCGAACGGCTTCGTTACCGAAACAGCCGCTGACCGAACTCGATCTCGATGCCCGTCTCGAGCAGATTGCCGGGGTTGACTGGCGGCTGGTCAGCGGCTTTCGTCGCCTTGGTGTCGTTACCATTCGCGATCTGCTCTATCACTTTCCACGGCGCTACGATGATGTGAGCAGCCGTCGTTCGATCTGTGAGCTGCAGGTGGGCGCCGAAGAAACAGTCATCGGTGAGGTCACCAATGTGCGCACGGTAGGCACTGGTTCTAAGTTACGGGTGTGCGTTGAAGTCAGCGACGAGACGGGCTCGATCGAGGCGATCTTCTTTAATCAGCGCTGGATTGCTCAGCAGATCCGAGTTGGTCAGACCATTGCGCTCAGTGGTAAGGTGACGGTTTTTGGCGGGCGGCGTCAGTTCAGTAGCCCACGCTGGGAACGTTATACGCCCGATCCCGATGCGCTCTTACACACTGGTCGGCTGGTACCGATTTATCCTTTGACGCAGGGGCTGCACGAAAACCAGACCCGCCGCTTGATCAAGCAGGTGGTCGATGCGATGGCCGCGCGGGTGCCTGATCATCTACCGCCTGAACGACGAGCGCAGGCGCAATTGGTACCTCTTGGCGAAGCGTTGACCCAGATCCATTTTCCTGCTAGTCACGATCAGTTGGCAGCTGCCCGGCGCCGTCTCGGCTTCGATGAGTTTCTGTTTATTCAACTCGGCGTGTTGCAGCGCAAACGGCTCTGGCAGCGCGAGCAAGGTTGGCCACTGATCATCAATCATCAAGTACACGCTGCATTGCAGCAGCTGTTGCCGTTTCAATTGACTGCGGCTCAGCAGCGAGCAATCGATGAGATCTTTGCCGATATGCAGCGTCCATCGCCGATGTCGCGCTTGCTCCAGGGTGATGTTGGCAGTGGCAAAACGGTTGTCGCGGCAGCAGCTTTGCTGCAGGCGGTCGCCAATGGTTTGCAGGGCGCATTAATGGCACCCACCGAAATTTTGGCTGAACAGCACGCTAAAAATCTCAAGCAATTGCTGAGTCGGGTGTCGGTACCACGTTCCGCAGCGGTGTCACCAGCAGGCCAGTATCAGCAATCCGACTGGCGATCCTTGCTCGATCCCGAAGAAGCAGCCCGATTAGCTGAGATTACTCAGATTCTCGGAATGACTCCTGAAGAAGATATGGGTGGGCAGGGGGTACGAGTGGCGCTGCTCACCGGTAGCCTGGGAGTACGTGAGCGACGGCGGGTGCTGGAAGGCATCGCGCGTGGCGAGATCGATTTGGTTGTGGGTACCCATGCGCTGATTACCGAAACAGTGCAGTTTGCCAATTTGGGGCTGGTTGTGGTTGATGAACAGCATCGTTTCGGCGTTGAGCAGCGCCTGCGGCTGAAACACAAAGGCCGCAATCCGCACATGCTAGTGATGACCGCGACTCCCATCCCGCGGACTCTGACGCTGACGATCTACGGCGATCTCGATGTTTCGGTGCTTGATGAGCGACCGCCGGGCCGGCAAGAGATTCGCACCCGGCGGATTAGTCGGGCCGAGCGTGATAAAGCCTATCGCCATATTCGCAAGCAGGTGGAGGCAGGTCGTCAGGTTTACGTCATTTGCCCGCTGGTCGAAGAGAGTGAGCGGGTCGCTTTGCCATCGGCAGAGGAAATGTACGAGTACTTGCAGCACGAGGTCTTTCCCGATTTGCGCGTAGCGCTGCTGCATGGCAAAATGTCCGCCCGCGAAAAAGATGAGGTGATGCGTGCTTTCCGCGACCACCAGTACGATATCTTGGTGGCGACAGCAGTGATTGAGGTCGGAATCGATGTCCCGAACGCTACTACCATTGTCATTGAAGGTGCGGAACGATTTGGGTTGGCCCAATTGCACCAGTTTCGAGGACGCGTGGGTCGTGGCAGTCATCAGAGCTACTGCATTCTGATTAGCGATAGTGATAACCAGCAATCGCAAGAACGGCTAGCGGCGTTGGAACAAACGACCGACGGGTTTAAGCTGGCTGAGATCGACTTGCAAATGCGGGGACCTGGTGAGTTTTTTGGTACGCGCCAGAGCGGCACCCCTGACCTAAAGATAGCTCAATACGGCGATACCCGGTTGTTGGTCGAAGCGCGTCGATTGGCTGAAGCCATTTTAGACGATGACCCAACACTATCGCGGCCCGAACACGCACTGTTGTGCCAAAAAGTTGCGGAGTTCTGGGCTGCAGCGATGCCAGCTAGTTGAGGCTGTGTCGGCGCGCAGGATGGTGCCGTTTCGGTATTCATTGGCTGTTCATTCTTTCCATAGGACACGGTATTGAACTGAATCTCAAGCGACGGAGCTATTTGCATGCCGACACAGACGATCGTGCTTCCTCCAGCGTTCGGCGAGGCCACAGTCCTGGAATGGTTGGTTGCCGTTGGTCAGGTGGTGACCCCAACCACGCCCGTGGTCCGTATCCTGGCCGGTGAGGCCGAATGGGTCTTGCCAGCGCAGTGTGCAGGGGTGCTTATTGGGCCGCTGGCAGAGCCTGGGGCATGCGTCAAGAGTGGGGCGATTCTGGCCCATTGCGCGCCTCCGCGCCGCTTGCGCGCAACTCCGCTGGCGCGACGTATAGCGATGGTATTGGGGGTCGATCTCACCAAGCTGACCGGTCATGGTCCTGGGGGACGGATAGAGCGCGCTGATGTCTTGGCGGCAGTCGCAGCAACTGTCGTTGGTAGTAGTGGGTCATCTACGCTGGCGCCAGAGCCGACATTGGTTATCTCATCACCTGCGCCAGAGCCAGCGGGAGAGTTCGCTGCTCTAGCGCTCTCAGCAGATAATCAGGGCCGGTCAACAGCGGCGTTGGCTGAACCGCTCCCTAATGGTCACCAGTCTGAGTCGGTAACGGTAACCACCGTCCTACCACCAATACCAACGACCGATCTGCTCCCTCTTGCTAGCGTGACGATCGCAATCGATGCCAGACCGCTTCTGCACCATACTGCAGCGCAGGCTGCTGAATTTGCCGCACGTGGTCTCCAGTCCACGCCACTCAGCATCTTGATTGCGGCAGCGGCAGCCCTCTTCCCAATGCATCCGTTGCTCAATGCGGCTTGGACCGACACTGCCATTCTCGTGCGACATCGCTACCACGTAGCTGCCGGTCTGCCCAATGGCCGTTGGGTGCTGGTCACTGACGCCGGCGATCTGACCGAGCGCGGTGTGGCCCGAGCGCTCACGCGTGAATGCAGTGATCTCAGCGCTGCCACCTGTGTGATTGCTACTACCTCCGGGTGGTGGCAAATTGTGCCGCCGCTGCCAGGGACTGCCGCCGCATTGAGCCTGAGCGCCATCCATCCGCAGCCTGTCGCACTCGATGAGACAACCCTGGTTGCAGGGGCCATCGCCCAGCTTAGCCTGTGTTACGATGCGCGCATTCTCGATCATCCAACGGCAATGGTCTTTCTCAACGCTCTCTGTCGTCGGTTGGGAGTGACCATCTACGGTGCACGCCAGGGTGATACGTAGCGCAGGATCGCAACCATCCGTCCCCAAATAGTTGCCTCTCGGCTACAAAAAACCGCCCGATTTTACCACCAGGCTATAGTTGCCGATGGTATAATCTGGTTGTCAGGCAGGCCAACTGTTAGAACGGCAACAAACCCGAGGGGGTAAGCCATGGCGGGCAGAAAGCAACGGATCGGCGTGCTTACCAGCGGTGGTGATGCGCCGGGTCTCAACGCTGTCATCCGTGCAGTCGTCAAGTCGGCGTCCAGTCTCGGTTGGGAAGTCATCGGGATTCATGACGGGTTTGAGGGGTTGCTCGGCACCAAGAGCTATCGGGTGCTAACCAATGCTGATGTGCAGGGCTTGCTGCCGCGTGGCGGCACCATTCTGCGCACCACGAACAAAGGTCATTTTGGCCCGCGGCGTAGTGATGAGCTGTCCGAAGCCGATCCGTATGTGCGCGCCGTAAAATCGATCGAAGAGATGGGGTTGCGCGCGCTGATTACGATTGGCGGCGAAGGTACGCAACGGATCGCGCTCGAACTGTATAAATTGGGTGCACCAGTCATTGGCGTGCCCAAGACGATCGATAACGATCTGGCCGGCACCGACCGTACTTTCGGCTTTGATACCGCGCTGCAGGTAGCAACTGACGCTATCGATCGCTTACACACGACCGCAGCCAGTCACAATCGGGTGATGGTGCTTGAGGTCATGGGTCGGCATACGGGGTGGATTGCGCTGCACGCCGGTTTGTCGGGTGGGGCTGATGTTATTCTGATCCCAGAAATTCCGTTTTCCATCGAGCGCGTTGCGGCCAAGGTCCAGGCTCGTGATGCCCAGGGCAGCGCCTTCAGCATCATTGTCGTGGCTGAAGGTGCCCGACCGCGCGGCGGTCAGGAAATGTATATTGCCGATGGCCGCTTGGGTGGTATTGGGCACTGGGTGGGTGAGCAGCTCGAACAGTTGACGGGCAAAGAGGTGCGGGTAGTGGTGTTGGGCCACTTGCAGCGTGGAGGTTCGCCCTCACCGTATGATCGCTTACTCTCTACCCGTTACGGTGCCGCGGCGGTACAAGCGGCGGCCCGTGGAATCTATGGTGAAATGGTAGCACTGCGTGGCCAGGACATCGTGACGGTGCCGCTGGCCGAAGCATGCGGGCATCTTAACCGGGTGCGACCGCACAGTGATTTAGTGCTCTGCGCACGCAGTTTGGGAATCGTGTTTGGTGATGAACTCTGATGCCGTGGTGGTGCGCGGCAGCAGAGCAGAGGTGACAAGCTCATGATCCGGTACGAGATTGCCGCAACGACGGTGACCACAGCGCCGCCGGAGCGGGTATTAGCTGTGCTTGATGATTTTAGCAACTGGCCGCGCTGGATGCCATCGCTGGAACGAGTGCGGATCGAGCTGCCGCCAAATGATCGACCACGGCCTGGCTATCGTTTCAAGTTGCATGGAAGGTTTGTGCACGCCGAAATGGAGGTGATTGATTACACCCCTCTGAGTCGAGCCACACGCTTTCGGATCAGTTTTCCACCGTTTCAGGGGATCAACCGTTGTCAGTTGGTCCCGCTAGAAGATGGGCGCTACCGGATCGAGCGTCTCGACCAGCTCGAGTTACCTGATCTGGTAGCGCATTTCATCGATGCTACCCAACGTCAGCGGTTCGAAAAGCTGGCTTTGGAGTTTTTGCATGCTTTACGTCGTGTAGTTGAGCAGACCCCCAATGGAGCCATCTCACCCCCTGCACCAATTAGCTGATCAGATCGAGCAGGCTGGTTTGAGTGTGCCGGTTGCGATTGTGTTACAAATCATCGCTCCCCTCGACGTCATTTGCAGCCAGAGTGCGCAGGCCCTAGCCCCGCTCACGCGTGGTACCCGCTGGGCGAGTATGGTCGAGGCCCTGACTACACCGGCACACTGGCCGGCCTTGCGTGATTTGTTACTCTTGCGCTTACGTGAGCGTGGTTGATCACCAATCCGCCCACTCTTGACGCAAGATTGACGGCCTCAGGTTGCTGTTTCGGTACGTGTCGTCTTCGGCGCGGTTTTAGCGCGTCTGAATGCTTTTTTTCAGCTCAAACAATTGACAAAGCTGATCTGGTAGGTTACACTTCAGGGAGAAATTAGCAGTCAAAAGATTGCTCGCTGCCAGCACGAAGGGTGTACCGTCTGTGACACTTTCAGCAATCTTCTTCATCGTTGCCCTCGCCATAGTTATTGCGCTGGTCTGGTTGCATCACGCGCGGGTGATTGCCGGCCGTTTGCCCGAGCGACGACCCTTGCCGGCATTGACCGCATTACAGACCGCGCTCGCCCGTAGCGCCGAAACCGGTCGGGCAGTCCATCTTTCCCCAGGAGCCAGCACGATTGGCGCCGGTGAAGGGCAGCGAGCAAGCACCGCTGAGTTGTTGGCTGGTTTGAGCGTGGTGCGTCAAGCCAGTGAACAGGCTGCAGCGAGCGGATCAGCAGTTATTGTCAGCTCGGCTGATGCAGTCGCCCATCTGGCTTTGCGGGGAGCAGTGCGGCAGGCGTATCGCACCGTCGGTCAGCCGCAGGCATTCGATCCGCAACGGATCGAGTTATGGGCCCACGCTGACTCGATGGCCTACGCAGCGGCAGTTGCGGCTCAGTATCGTCGCGAACCACTTGAAGCTAGTCTGATGACGGGTGCGTTCGGTCAAGAGGTACTGCTGGCTGCCGAAGTTGGTGCTGACCTCCAGCTGCCTCAAGTTTTAGGCAGTACTCATCCGTCGGCGCTGGCTGTAATGGCAGTGACCACACCACATTTGTTAATTGGTGAAGAGATCTTTGCTGCTGAAGCATACCTGTCTTCTGCACCAGGGCCGCAAGCTCGCTTGCTGACCCACGATGCTCTGCGCGTGGCAGTGATCTGGTTGCTGGTGTTAGCTTTTGGATATGGGTTGATCCAAGCGGTGTTTGGATTGCCGGCCTTGCCAGGATGGTGATTGCATGTCGTCGCCGTTGCGCAATCCTCGTCAGTTAATTGCAGTGTTGATTGCCAGTGTGAGCGGCTTGATTGTCCTGCTCGATTTTGTCGATGCTGGTCCGGCTGTTGCTGTCCTGGCGGCAATTCTGGTGCAATGGGCTGCTCTCATCACGGCTGTCGCTGTGGTGATTGGTAGTATCAGTGTCTTGCGCGCTAACGTGCAGCGCGTGCGCTCGCGCGCACCTGATGCTATATATAGCATTGTTCTGATTGCGGGGATGATGATAGTGATTGTCGCCGGCATCTTGTATCCAACCCGCACAGCAACCGGCTTGTCGCTACCGGCTACGCTGGCGGCACCACCGATCCGCGTAGTCTTTCGCCAGATCTACGAGCCACTGGCCGCTAGTCTGCTGGCGCTGCTGGCCTTCTTCGCTCTGAGTACAATGTTGCGCGCTTTACGCAGCGGCCGCATCGAAGCAGTGATCGTTGTTGTAGTTGCGTTGTTGGCCTTGGTCATTCAGTTGCCGCCGCTGACCCTCATTCCGCTTATTGGGCAGACGGTGCAATGGCTGAATGATTATCTGGTTGCTGCAGGCGCGCGCGGGCTGTTGCTTGGCTCCTCTATTGGCGCACTGGTGGCCGGTGTGCGTCTACTCATTGGCTTTGATATACCGTATGCCGATCGCTGAGAAGATCTGCGCCGGCGTTTGACGATGCCCCTATGGAACACTTACCACCATGGCTTCGCAATGTACCGTTACCGCCGCCTCCAGCCGATGATGATACCCCGGAATGGCTGCGCGGTATCGATAGTTTGACGCCGTCGCCACCGCCTCCCTCGGCGGCAGCGCCGCCGGCTTGGCTGACTGCGTCCGACCCGGCGGCTACGACTTCTGAAATCCCTGATTGGCTGGCCGAACTCCAGGAGGAGGTGAACGACCCGCTCGCTAACGCGACTCCGATGGCCTGGCTCGGCGATGAAACACCGGAATCATTGCCTGACCGCCCTGCATCCTTTGGGGCCACCAGTTGGCTACAGAGCCTGACTGGTTCGCCAGCGTCTGAAGCACAGCCAGTTGAACCGCCGACAACGAGTTCACGGGTTCGGAAGCCGATTGGTCCAACTGACTGGCTGCGCAGTATTGGGCATGAAGAAGAGAGTGAGCCGCCACAGGCAACGGTAAAGCCTGAGCCAGAGCCGGTTGATCCAGCGGCTGGTGTGCCTGACTGGTTGCGCGAATTGAGCGAAGAAGAGATTACGGAAGCCTTTGCAACGTCCTCATCCGAACCGTCAGTTTCATCTGAGCAGGCACCAGCAGCAACAACAGCAGAATCAGCACTTGAGAGCTGGTTGCAAGAGCTGGACGCTATCGCGCCGACGGTAGCGGCTACGCCATCTGATTGGGCTACGGGTATCGCCGCTAACGACGAGACGGTGCTGGCCACCAATCTGCCAGAGTGGATGAGTTCTGATCAGCCGCGGGCTGACCAGGCTGGACAAGCCGATCTGCCGGCTTGGTTGCAAAACGTAGCCGGTGATGAACCATCGGCTGCGTCCGGTTCTGTGCGCCTCGATCTCCCAACATGGTTGCTTGATGATAAGCTGATTGAGCCGCCATCTACTACCACGCCGCCGGTGGCACCTGATGCGCCAACTATGTTGGCCGACAGCAATTTTGCACTCCGCGGCAGTGACGTCCCTGAGGTCAGTGTCCCTGATTGGTTGATTGCAAATGATGAACCGACTGAGCAACCTCAGGCAAGTGAAGCTGAGCCCATTCCGGATTGGTTGCTGGAAGCTGAGCAGCAGTTGCAATCGGCTAAGTCGGTTGTAGAACCGCCAGCTTCAACCGAGCCCACTGCTATTGGCGATATTCCGACTTGGTTGCGTGAGGCGGACGCCAGCGATTTGAGCGCCTGGGAAACCTCCACCTCCGATCAGGAGTTGATGACGGGGCTGCGTGAAGAGGCGCCAGCAAGCAGTGACGTGCCGGCTTGGTCGCGTGAAGAGGCGCCGGCGAGCGGCGAAGCTCCGGCGTGGTTGCAGGAAGCTGAAGCGCCAAGCAGCGACGTGCCGGCGTGGTTGCGTGAAGAGGCGCCGGCGAGCGGCGAAGCCCCGGCCTGGTTGCAGGAAGCTGAAGCGCCAAGCAGCGACGTGCCGGCGTGGTTGCGTGAGGAGGCGCCAGCGAGCGGCGAAGCCCCGGCCTGGTTGCAGGAAGCTGAAGCGCCAAGCAGCGACGTGCCGGCGTGGTCGCGTGAAGAGGCGCCAGCGAGCAGCGACGTGCCGGCGTGGTTGCGTGAAGAG
>JAINCM010000013.1:0-171574 GCA_036574065.1 Chloroflexus sp. | reverse complement strand
ATCCTGGCTGCGAACCCGGATCTGGTCTTCTTCGGCGGGATCTACGACCAAGCAGGTCCCTTCTTCCGCCAGGCCCGCGACCGCGGAATTACCGCGAAGTTCATGGGTCCCGACGGTCTGGAGTCGGCTGAACTGGTCGATCTGGCTGGCGATGCGGTTGATGGGATGCACTACACCACAGTGGCCGCTCCGGTGAGCCAGTTCCCCAAGGCGGCCAAGTATGCACAAGACTATCAGGCAGCCTTCGGTGATGTTGCGCCAGCGTTCTCGGCTCAGGCCTTCGATGCGACCAACATCTGCGCTGCTGGTATCCTGTCGGCGGCTATCGCTGCTGGTGGCAAACCGACTCGGGCTCAGGTTGTGGAAGCAATTCGCAATCTGCCGCCCTTCCCTGGGATTACTGGTACTTTCGATTTCAATGAGAAAGGTGACCCCAAGGTCGCAACCTACTTCGTGTTGAAGGTGAATGCGGCTGATTGGAACAAGAACGAGCTGATTAGCCGTCTCGAAATTGCACCACCGCAATAGGCATTTAGTCGTTCGTCGCGACAGGATGCGAGAGTGCTGTACTCTCGCATTCCTGTCCCATTCGTTCGGGAGCTTGCATGGCTGTCGATACAACGGTTGCCCCTACACCTGCTCGCCAGTCAATTGGTGAATTACTAGGGGTTGTCTTTGGTCCGGTCGGTCAGTTGCTAGCATTTATCGTCGGTAGTGCTACTAGTCTGGCGCTGATCGTTATTTTGCTCGCCCTTGCCCTCTCCCCTAGTCAACCCGATATTATGCAGCGGGTGGTGATTATCCTACCACAGGTGATTATCGACGGGCTGGTCCGCGGTTTCCTCTTTGCCACCATCGCACTTGGCTATACGATGGTCTACGGTGTGCTCGAGTTCATCAACTTTGCCCACGGCGAAGTCTTTATGATCGGCGGTGTTGTTGGGGCCACTGTCAGCTTTCTCCTCGTGAGTGCTGGCGCTATGGAGAGTGTTCCGCCGCTGGTGTTTGTGCTACTGGTGGTTCTGATTGCCATGGCTTTCTGTGGCACGCTAGCCGTAACGGTGGAACGCATTGCTTATCGTCCGCTGCGTAATGCTCCGCGCCTCGTGCCGCTGATTTCAGCGATCGGTATGTCGTTAATATTGCAGGATCTTGCCCGGCTAGTGATGACCAACAGCCCGCTGGGGTTCAACGCCCGTTACCAGACCCCCAATTTTGGTCAGCCAATTCAATTGTTTACTATGCAGGTCGATGAACGTAGCGTGCCAGTAGTTTTAAGCCCGCGCGATCTGATCTTTATTGTGGCCGCTACCTTGATGTTGATCGCCTTGAACTATATTGTTAATGCTACTAAACTGGGCAAAGCAATTCGAGCGACGGCACAAGATATGCCGACCGCTAGTCTCATGGGGATTGATGTTAATCGGATCATTGCGCTGACCTTCCTCATCGGTGGTGCACTTGGTGGTGCTGCTGGAGCGTTGTTCGGTCTGCGCATTGGTACTGTCAATCCATACATGGGGCTTATCCCTGGTTTAAAAGCATTTACCGCTGCTGTGTTAGGTGGAATTGGTAATATCACCGGTGCCATGGTTGGCGGCGTGGTGTTGGGATTCCTCGAAGCGTTTGTCGCTGCTTATTTGTCCATTTTTACTGGTGGGAACTTTTCGGGTGCAGCCTACGCCGATATTGCAGCCTTCAGTATTCTCATCCTGCTGCTGATCTTCCGGCCCTCTGGTCTACTCGGTGAGGCAACCACACAGAAGGTGTAGCCTATGACTACGAGCACTTCGTCGCAAAGCCTCTGGCAACGGGTGACCGCTCCACTCAGTAGCGGGCCGACGGCATACGCATTTCTGGCTCTTTATGTCTTGATCTGCTCTGCGCTACTGCTCACAAATCCACGCACTGAATTGAGTACCGATATTGTCTTTGTACTCTTCATGCTGTCCATGTTGGCGGTGTACCGTTCGCGGGTCGCAACTTGGTTCAAGGTGGTGTTAGGGGTAGTAGCGCTGGGGATCGTGCTGCCCTATTTTGGCACGCTGAACCCATTTTACATCGATGTGGCAACTCAGGCCGGTATCTTTACCACCCTGGCGCTGGGCTTGAATGTGGTGGTAGGTTTTGCTGGTTTGCTTGATCTTGGTTATGTCGCCTTCTTTGCCGTAGGCGCATATGCTTGGGGTATTTTCAGCACCACTCGAATCTCAAATATTAATCCTGCCTGGGGACCAGTTGATCCAGTAATGTTCTATCCCTTTCTCATTGTTGGCCTGATCCTCGGTTTGATTACTGGTGTCTTGCTCGGTCTGCCGGTGCTGCGATTGCGCGGTGACTATTTGGCCATCGTGACCCTTGGTTTTGGCGAAGTGATCCGAGTGGTGGCGAATAATCTCGACCGTCCAATCAATATTACCAATGGTTCACAGGGCATTCGCGATATTGAGCGTCCGCCCATCGTGATTGTTGATTTAGTGCGCAATCTGGGGGTGGTGGCCGACGATAACCGACTATACCAACTCTTTTTCTATTATCTCGTGTTAATTATCGTATTACTGACGGTGATCGTTGTGGCGCGCCTCAAGAATTCACGTATTGGCCGAGCATGGGAAGCTATTCGTGAAGATGAGGTGGCAGCGGTAGCTCAAGGAATCCCACGGGTACGTATGAAACTGCTCGCCTTTGCAATTGGCGCATCGTTTGCAGGCGTTATGGGGGTTGTGTTTGCCTCCAAGCAGCTTTTTATTAATCCGCCGACCTTCGATTTGCTGCGCTCGATCAATATTCTGGCGATGGTGATCCTGGGCGGCATGGGGTCTATCCCAGGTGCTATGCTGGGTGCAATTATTGTTACAATGCTTGATCTGCAAATTTTGCCGCGCTTGGCATCAGTGCTGCGCGAAGCTCAGGCGACTGGCGCACCAATTCCGCGTCAGTTCGATCCCACGCAATACCAGCGCCTCTTCTTTGGTCTGTTGCTTGTGCTTATGATGATCTTCCGACCAGAGGGATTATGGCCTGACGAGCGGCGACGCGAAGAGCAGCACGAAGTCGAGATCTCTGATGAAGATCTAGAAGCCGATAAGGTGACGACGTCGACCAGCGCCAATACGGGGAGATGATTATGGCGCTTTTAGAAGCTATCAATATTACCAAGATTTTCGGCGGTCTGGTGGCCGTGAACGATGTCACCTTCACCGTCGAGCCGGGCAGTATTGTGAGTGTGATCGGCCCGAATGGCGCTGGCAAAACGACTTTCTTTAACGTACTGACCGGCATTTACAAACCCGATAAAGGGCGTGTCATTTTTGCTGGGCAGGATATTACTGGCTGGCGATCGGATCAGATTGCGGCGCTGGGCATGCGACGTACATTCCAAAATATCCGTCTCTTTGGTAACATGACGGTCCTGGAAAACGTCCTAATAGGAATGCATGTTCATTTGCAGTCGTCGATCTGGAGCATTATCTTCCGTAGCCGCAACATGTTGCGCGAAGAGGCCAGAGCGCGTAATAAGGCGATGGAACTGCTCAGCTTCGTTGGCATTGCTGATAAGCGTGATGAGCTTGCCAAGAATCTGCCCTATGGTGATCAGCGGCGCCTCGAGATTGCACGTGCAATGGCTGGTGAACCTAAAATAATTCTGCTCGACGAACCGACTGCCGGAATGAATCCCCAGGAAACCGCTGAGGCGACCCAACTGATTCGGCGGCTGCGCGATGAGCGTGACATCACTGTGATCCTGATCGAGCACGATATGCGACTAGTGATGTCGATCTCGGAGCGGATCTCAGTGCTGGATTACGGTAGCACGATTGCCGAGGGCGATGTACAGGCAATCCGCACCAATCCGCGTGTGATCGAAGCCTACCTGGGTAAGGGTGCTGCCGGTCACGCAGCCTAGGGTATCACAGGGGCGATGGTCGTCTATTTCCGGCCTGATGGCGTTGTTGCGCTGGCTACGGCTGGTTGCATGAAAGCTAGAGGATCCCATGGCGCTGCTCGAATTGCAGAATGTGCATACCTATTACGGTAAGATCCATGCTCTCAAGGGTATTTCTATATCAGTTGAGAAAGGAGAAATTGTGACCCTGATCGGGTCGAATGGTGCCGGTAAAAGTACCACCTTGCGCACGATTTCCGGTCTCCTTAAGCCGCGGCAGGGCCAGATTCTGTTCAAAGGTCAGCGGATCGACACTCTACCGCCACACGAGATTGTCAAATTGGGCATTGCGCAAGCTCCTGAAGGACGCCGAATCTTTCCACGCTTAACTGTGTTGGAAAACCTCGAGATGGGCGCCTTCATCCACAATACGCGTAGTCTAGAGTATCGGGCTGATCTTGACCGGGTGTTGACCTTGTTTCCCCGCTTGCGTGAGCGGGTAAGCCAGAAGGGTGGGACATTGTCAGGCGGTGAGCAACAGATGCTGGCAATTGGACGTGCGCTTATGACGCGTCCCCAGGTGTTGTTACTTGATGAACCGTCGATGGGCTTGGCACCAGTGCTGGTTGAGCAGATCTTTGAAATTATTCAGACTATCAATCAGCAGGGTACAACGGTACTCTTGGTAGAGCAAAATGCGTTGCAGGCTCTTTCAATTGCTCATCGTGGCTATGTGTTGCAGAGTGGTGAAATCGTGTTGGAAGATACCGCCGCTAATTTGCGTAACAACGAGATGGTGCAGAAGGCCTATCTGGGGTTAGATTAACGTCATACGCTGCTCGTCTGTATTAGAGCGATAACAGAACACGAAGTAAAATCCCCTGACTAACTAGTCAGGGGATTATCTTTGGAGCGGGAGACGGGACTCGAACCCGCGACATTGTGCTTGGGAAGCACACACTCTACCAACTGAGTTACTCCCGCTCATTTGCGATCGGTAGTATAGCACGCTTACCGTTAGCTGTCAATCAGGGTAGCAGACGGTAGCCAACGCCCCATTCGGTGAGCAAAAGTTGGGGATTGCGCGGATCAAGCTCGATTTTGCGACGTAAATGCCAGATATAGACTTTCAGATAGTCGTTGTCTCGTCCCTGCTGATCGCCCCAAACGGTGCGCAGCAACTGTTCGTGGCTTGCAACGGCGCCAGCCTGTTCGGCCATCACGAGGAGCAACTGATACTCGGTAGGGGTCAGATCGACTAGCTCACCGCGCACACGTACTTCACGCTGTCGCGGATCGATGATGATCATACCGTTGCCAGCAGTGAGGATGCGATTGACTGCTGGTACTCGTCGGAGCAGCGCGCGAATCCGAGCCAGCAATTCTTCGAAATTGAACGGTTTAATGATGTAATCATCGGCACCCTGGTCTAGTCCAGTGATCACATCGTTCGGCAACGATTTGGCAGTGAGCATTAAGATTGGTGTAGTAGAAAATTCGCGCACACGTCGGCAGACAGTCAAACCGTCGAGATCAGGCAGCATAATATCGAGTATAACGAGATCGGGCCGCTGTTGCCGAACCAGGTTGATGGCCTCTACGCCGCTTAGAGTCTGGAGCACATGATAACCTTCTTGTTCGAAGCGAACTCGCAACAATTCTTGCAAGCCGGTATCGTCATCAACGACCAGGATGGTTTGCTGCTCCATGGGTGTCTTCCCCCAGGTATGAAGTCTTTCTATGGTTGCGCACCGTTCGTCGGTCGGAGTTCGGTAAAGCGGGCAGCAATATCAGTTAAAGTGAGCTCACCGATATGAACATAGCGAATCAGACCATCAGTTGTAATGAAAAAGCTAGTTGGCAGGGGAAAAACTCGGTATGCTTCGGTGATTTTCCCATCGAGATCAAGTGCAATCGGATATGTTACGCTATACTGCCCTAAGAAAGCGGCAATATCGGCAATGCTTTTCCCCTGTATCTGTTCATCATCTGTCAGGTTGACGCCAATGATCATTAAACCCTGATCGGAAAACTGTTCGTAAGCCTGTTGTAAAGCGGGTAGTTCGCGTTTACACGGCTCACACCATGTGCCCCAAAAATTGATTAACACCACCTTACCGCGATACTGATCGAGCTCAACAAATCCGCCGCGTAGCTCAGGTGCGCTGAAGTTGGGTGCTGGGCGATTGACCTCACCCATCGCCTGTCCGCCGAGGGTGTCACGATTGGTGAAGATCCAGACCGTAGCGATCAGGGCTACGGCGACGAAAGCAAATACAAAGGCCCGCAACGCCTCTTGTCGGCTCAACCCACGCTGAACTGGTCGGGCCGCTGGCTTGATCAGGCCTTGACTAATATCATATTGGCGTCGCCGCTCTGGATCACTCAGCACTTGGAATGCACGCTCCAATGCCATCAACCGCTGACGTGCAATTGCCTGCAACTCGTCATCAAGCTCAGCTAGGCGCTCGGGTGCGTAACGTTGCCGTTGTTGTTCATAGGCTGCGGCGATTGTCGCCTGATCAGCATCTGTGCTAATCCCAAGCAAGCTATAATACGTGTGCTCAGTCATTTCTGACATTCTAGCATATCCTTAATGATTTGTTGATACCTTTACCGACTATGCTCGTTAATTAGCAATTGGGCTTGGAGTTGCAATCCCGGGTTAATGCCGGGAATGGCTAGCACCAGTTGCCATTGCTGGATTGCGCGCTCAGTTTGGGGCGGTTCTACTGCAATCAGGCAGATACCGTGCGAGAGAAGCACGCGAGCATCTTGGGGTGCGGCCTGTAACGCCTTTTCAGCTTCAACGAGTCCTTCCTGAGCACGTTGCGGATCGCCAGTGTCGAGACCGTAGTAGCAGAGGCTGGCGGCAATGTCGGCCCGCACAACATCGTTGCCTGGTTGTAGCTCAAGGGCTTTGCGATAAGCGTCGACTGCTTCGAGCCAGCGCGGTAATCGTTCCTCATAAATACGCTGGGTTTCGGCGTCACCGTTGGCGAGCTGTTCGCGCACGAAGACAACACTATCGAATAAGGCATTGCCAAGGTTGATCCAGGCATTCGGATTATCAGGTACTTGCTGGACAACTTGTTGGGCTGCGATCACTTGCCCATCAAACTGACTAAGGATGTCACGCAGGGTCGGGGTCGGTTGTGCCACCACAGGTGTTTCCACCGGCGCTGGTGCCGGCGCAAGCGCTACCGTGCTGATCAAGGTGCCTAGCACAATGCCAAAAGTGGCTACTGCTACGACCAACGAAGGCAAGAGCCATGCCGGTAGTTGCCGCGAAGGTGCAGCTCGCGCGCGTCGTGACACCGTACCAACTGGACGCGAACTAAGGTATGGCTGCGGATTAAATCCCGGTGGTCGTTCCTGACGGCGTGCTGGTGGAAGAGGCCGAAAATCGATCAAATCGTCGTCGTCAACCACTGTGGGGTCGGTAGGCTCAGTGTCGGTAGGTAGGGTGGGTGGGGCAGGGCGCAGAGTTTCCTGCAACCGACGATCATACTCGGCCCGCCGCTGGGGATCACTCAAGACACTGTAAGCGCGTTCGATTTCATCGCGTCGTCGTCGCGCCAGCTCAACTAGTTCATCAGCTGCACCCTCTAATCGCTCGGGCGCATAACGTTCACGCAGACGCTCGTATGCTGCCCGAATTGCATCAGCATCTGCTTTGGGGTGAACCTGCAGGATTTCGTAGTAGTCGTTCATTGCTCTGCCAGTCACATGTCGGGGAATATCACCCAACTACAATACATGATCATGCGCCCCTACGGGTCACGCGGGGCGCATGATCCGGACGTACTACCCTTTGGCAACCAGCTATGCTTTGTTACTAGCGCCCGATACCGCGCCAGCCCAGGTGTGCGGCCAATTCTGGCAGGGCTTTGGGCAGTCGTACACGAGCACCTGCCAGTGCCAAGCTGCCTTCCAGGTATCGTCGCACCAGCGCAATCGCGCCGCCGATGACCATTAGAATAACCCCCGTCCAAACCAGGATCACGAGCGGTTTGACGCTTACCGCGATCACCGCCTTGGCAGGCACTACCGGTAGGTTATCAAGACCAGGCCCACTCCCTTCCAGCAACACCATACGGTTGGTCGGATCGAGTTCGCGCAAGCGAAGCTCGTGACCACCAGGTAGGATTGCGGGGATAAACTGCAATTCACTCTCGTTGGTAGTCGGGTTGATCACCACTTCGACCCGCGGTTCAACTTCTACCTGCTGTCCTTCATAGATCACTTCCACACGTGCACCGACTTTTGCTTCACCGCGCATCATTGCCTCACGGTCGATGTTGAAGCCGCGGAAGGTGATCGTATACGGTCCCATCTGTGCGCTCTGGTCAACACCAAGCACCGGGCGAGCCGGATCGCGCTCTGGGTCGTAACCTGCCGGTGAGATGTAGAGATCGTGCCAGAGATAGCTATGGATGGAGGGCGTCTGCATCGTGGCGCCCATACGCTGATTGAAGTAGAGGTAGGGCTTGGCAGAAAACGTGTTCGATCCGTTGCTGACTGTCAGATCGAGCACGCCGCGTTGCTGATCGTCAAGCTGATAACCGTTAAAGATGAATTCGTACCCAAACAAGCGGGCCGACTCGCCAGGGGCCAACGTCAGGCGTGTATCAGGCGTCGCATAGGCTGATGATGCGACCATGCCGATGACCATGACGGTAAAGCCCAGATGAGCCAGGTAGCCACCGATCCGCAGCCAGCCGCCGCGAAGGGTGCGCACCAGCATAACGAGATTGGTGCCGAAGGCAAAGGTACTGCCAGCTACATACGATAGCGCCAGGACATCGTGTACATTGATCAACATCGCTACAATAGTGGCGATCACTGCCAGAACTGCTGGCCAGCGTAAGCTCCGCAGCAGATGGCTCAGGTTGGTATCACGCCAGCCGAGCAATGGACCAACAATGAGCAGTATAATCGCCACAACACCTAAGGGTGGCACCGTGCGTTGGTAGAATGAGGGCGCCAGTGAAAACCGGCCATCTTCGAACGGCTGCGCCTGTGGGTTCATAAGCGTTCCGTCATCTAACTCGAAGTAGCGCCCCATCCATCCTTGTAGCGTGTGACCAACCCCAGGAATAGCAGAAATGACTGGCATCGAGGTACCGATCCCAACCACCAGCGCCACCATCACAATGGTAATGATTGCTAGAACGAAAAAGCTATCACGAGAGAAGAATTTCTCGCTGAGTGGGCGCGCTGGAATATCATTCCAACGCATAATCAACGACAAGGTGGCAACCGCGAGCAAGAAGATTTGGAATCCGACCAGCCCCTCGAAGATGCCTTCAGCAACGAATGAATGCACCGAGAAGTTGGCGTAGACGCCGCTGCGCGTCATGAAAGTGGCATAGAAGACAGTAATGTAAATGGCGATGCCCAATATCAGGTTTGTCTTCCGTAGGCTACCGTGTGTGCGCTGCACCAGCATACCGTGGATGAGGGCGGTAAGGATGAGCCAGGGCACTAGCGACGAATTTTCGACCGGATCCCAGCCCCAATAACCACCCCAGCCCAAGGTCTCGTAGGCCCAGTAGCCACCTAACAATAACGCTAGACCCAGAAAGGCCCAAGCTGCCAACGTCCAGGGTAGGGCTCGCTTAACCCACGTATCATAATCGCGCCGCCACAGGGCTGCCAGCGCAAAGGCGAAAGGTATCGTTGACAAGGCATAGCCAATGAAGAGCACCGGCGGATGAATGATCATCCAAAAGTTATGCAAGAGCGGATTGAGACCACGGCCATCACCGGGCGTCAATGCTACACCCGTGGTAGGATCGATAAGAGGTTGGAACGGGTTGAGCACCAAGGTGAAGCCGATAATGGCGGCCTGAATGGTCATTACCACCATCAGAACATACGGCTCGAAGTGTTTGGTACGGCGTACAAGTAGGACGCTGGCAAGAGCGCCCCACAGTAGCCAAATCATGAAGCTGCCCGGCTGTCCAGCCCAAGTTGCAGCGATGGTAAAGAAGAATTCAAGATCACGGGAGCTATAATTGTAGACATAATCAAGATCAAAGCGACGGGCTAGGAAGACAGTGACGAGCAGTGTCCACGACATAAGCACGCCAGCCAGCGCGGCATAGACACCAAACCGAGCATAGCTCAATGCAGTCCGTTTTCCTCCGATCACTAGCCCGTAACTGATCGCTGCCAGCAGGGTCATACCAAGGCTGGCCATTAAAAGGAATGTGCCAAAGAGATACATGGCAACTCTTTCCAGCGGTCGAGTCTATCGACCGTACTTTGGACCGTACTTTGGGTAGTTAGATCGTAGCAATCTTTCTCGCTACCTATGGCCGAGCCTGATTAATCTCTTGATACTTCGACGGACACTTGACCAGCAAGTCGTCGGCCATGAATGCCTGCTCAGTCGGATCGTAGCGGCCAATTGCAACAATGCTAATCGCTTGCTCGAAGTTAGCCGGACGAGGATCGTCCGAAATAACCTTGATCATCTTGCCGTTTTCATCTTGCAACATAAAGGTGAATCGGCCCTGGGCATCGATCTCTCCAGTGCTGCCGAGAAAGCCTGCCAGTTGCACGCTACGCGTGCTGGTTACGGCTTCATCGATGCTGGTCGTGTAGGCGCGAAAACCGTCTTGGAAACCGAAAAAGCCGTACACTATAGTTAGCAGAATAATTCCCAGCCCTACTACATGGAGTGGCTTGATGTTCAAACTGCGGCGAACAGGGGTAGTTGCAACTGCCATACACTTTATCCTTGCTAGTGTAGATTTAGGTGTCTAGAGCTAGCACTTCGCCGGAGTAATCATACTCTTCGATCAGGATACGCATTAGCGGCGCTCAATCGGTTCACCAGCATCGCGTACCCGGCTTACTTCAGCAGATGGTGGTAAAGTCTCGTTGTGTTCACGTTCTAGTTCGTGGCGCAACGCCTGCGCTGCGGCATCGATCCGCCATAGGTAGATGAAGATCGTAATCCAGACCGCCAGAACTGCGGCTGTTGCCACCAAGATCGCTGCGTTATCCATTGACTATGCCCTCCCGCGCTGTGCAACTGCCCACTGTAAATTTAACACTAGTGAACGAACTTGCCACATCCAAAAGAAGAGTGCGGTAAAACCCAGGTTGGCGGCTAGAAAGACGTAAAGGGTACGCCGGTTGTCCAGCAAGTTGGTGCCCGGAGCTTCCATATTTAAGCGCACTGTTTGAGTCACTTCATCGTATTCCTCCAGACCCAACTGGAAGCGGGAACCAGGAAACTCTGGTCGACTCGCCATGCCACCGTCAACCAAATCAAGGCTAGGATAGAGGATTGCTTCTTGTTGCAGGCCTGGCGTACTTACCTTGACTTCTGCGACAATCAGGTTGCCCTGCCGCTCGAGACCGAGTAGTTGCACTTTTTGATCGCCGATCAAGCCAACTTTGCCTACTTCAAGCACGACCCCATCACAATTGCTGCCCTGAATAAACGCGCAATTGGGATGCAGGGTACTGTCGGCAATGCGCGGGGCAACGAAGAGGAGGAACGGCATCGTGACAAAGGCAAAGAGCGAATAAACAGCGCTCAGCTGCCGGCGCCGATCAACATCGTCGATAGCTGCGCGTAGTGCAAAGAGTGCGGCGTAGATGAGCAAGAGTACAAAGATGGAGGTCTGGCGCGGGTCCCAGTTCCAGAAGATACCCCATGCTACTTGTGAGAAGATCATGCCGGTGACGGTGGCAAGAATGGTGAAGAGCAAGCCAGCTTCAGCTGCCGCGGTCGCCAGGTGATCGTCGCTTTCACGCCGTCGCCAGAGATACAGACCACTGAAAATCGCCGAGGCAGTGAACGCTATGACACTGACCCAGGCTGTTGGTACGTGAAAGATGACAATGCGACCTGCCTCACCCAACCCTTCATACTGCGGCACAACAAGAAATGTTGCAATCGTGACGCCGGCCATCCACAGGCCGATGCCGATTTTTGCCGCTTGTGCCAATCGTTGCGTCATAGCAACCTGCTTTCTAGCCCGCTGGGTGGTAACTTCCCCTACTTTGACGCATCATACAACGTTGTTGCTCTGAAAGCAAGAAACGTTGGTTGCAATACCACAAATATACCGGTTGCCTGCCAACCGGTATATCGTTAACCATTCTTTCCCCATTGTATCATGACTATCTGTCATAATTGTCGGCGACTCATCCTAGTGCAGTGAGATCGCCATGCTATGCTGATCATATCTGTTGGGCAGTGGTATTTGGTTCGTCGTTATCCTCGTATCACCCAATGTGCCGCTTCTCCATAATAAAATAATACCAGCGCGCTGCGACACTCGACCCTAGGTAGATGACAGACAAGCCAACGAGCATACGTCCGGGGACACCCTGTCGCCAAAGCCAGTCAAGAGCCAGCGCTACACAAATTGCTGCCAATGGCAGCATAAAAAAGACGTGTTTGAGAATCATATCAGCGATCGTCCAGTTGACAATCGAGTACAGGATCAAGATCACCCACCAGCCGATGAGTAAGCCATGGGCACGCTGGGTTGTCGTCCAAGCTAGGATAGACCCACCCAGGATCAAGAAGATGCCAGGCCATGTGAGATGATTTACCATGAAGGCGAAGTCGATGGCTGGTGTGGGTAAGGGTAAGGCTCGGCCTTGCGTCACCCGTTGGCTCAGTGCTGATCCGATCACTGGCAGCGTTTCATTTACAATCACCGGTATATACCAGACATGGTAGATCATGAAGGCTATCGCTTCAGCGAGCACCAACCCGGCTATGATCAGCCATCCACGTTGCCGTGCTTTCGTCTCACGACGGAAGAGCTCGAGGCAGGCGTAGAGCCCCATCATCGTAAAAGCCATGATGCCGACTACCGTGTAGGTCAACATGGCGAGTGTGGCGGCAGCGACCACTCCCCACAGCGCCCCGCGCGCGTCTGGATGATCATGGTAGGCCAGCGTCACTGCAATCAGCACTAAGGTCCCCCAGAGACCGAGCTGGGTTGGCCAGTTGCCCCATTGAATCAGAAAGTACGGCATCAACAGCAGATGATAACAACCTGACGCCACCACGGCCATCCCTGGTTGTCCGAAGAGCCGCAGTGTAATATAGGCAATCAGGAGTCCGCGCGAAACGTCAAGTGTGGTGTTGAGCACATTTGAAGCTAGCCCCAGATCAATCCCGACCAGTCCAAAGGGCGCTGTGATCAGATACCAGAGTGGCGAGTAAGGAAAATGACCGCCTTCGAAGCCGACGGTATCCCCGAGCAGTGTCACTCGGCTTGGCACGACTAGCTCAATAAACTTTCCGTCTAACACCATCTGGGTGCGTGGAACGTGCCAGCGTTCGTCGTAGACAATACTCTGTGGATAGATGACGCCGCCAATTTTGATCAGTGCCCCCAGGAGCGCGATCCGCCACAGCCAAGTTTCATGCCATTGCGGTAGATGCTCGCCACCACGGGCAAAAGCAAAACGGGTGAATGCGCGGAGCGGCCCCAGAGCTAGGTGAAGCCCGATCAGGAGCCCGCCGAGAATAGGCGTGAAAATGGCCCACCAGATCCGGTAGACGGCCAGCAAGCTACCTAGCGTAATTAAGACTGTGCCAATCAAGAGTGCCGCTGATAGTGGCGCGACCGCAACTCGCCGGGCCAGCCAATACCCTAGCACGCCGATCAATGCCAGATGTAGACCCTGCCAGAATGGCCAACCATACTCTACCTGATAGGCTGCTATCCAATCGATTGCTACTCCGAGCTGACGCGGATCGGAGGCGGTGCTAAAGGTGGAACTAGTCAGGGACAACCGCAGATGATCGTCTCCGGGCGGTAGAAGTAGATAGTAGCGTCCAGTGTCGCTGCGCAGATTGATACGTACCGGCTCTAATTCGTCAGTCGCGATTGTCAATTCAGCTGGTGGTGTTCCGGCTGGACGATAACCGTTCGCACGAATAACAAGTGTAGTCCAATTTGAACCTATGCCGGGAAATTCGACGCTCGCGTTGGCTTGGGTAAATGAATATGTGAAAGCCGGATTCCGTTCCAATCCGTGAAACCCACTGATATACGGCTGGGCATACGTTGTTCCAATATCGATAACGCCCTGAGGAGGAACCAAACCGGCGAGTGCGGCGCAGACCATTCCCATAACAGCGATCCAGATGGTGATGAACGGATCACGTGTTAATTTTTCCTGCCAGGTTTTCATTTCAACACCTTGCTCGATAAATCCAACAGCGGAAGTCCGTTTTTGCTCGCTCGCTGTGCTATACTATCAATGCAGGTCAGTGTTACGATCTGCTATCCCAATGCAGATCAGAGTTGCGATCTGCTTACCCGCCTTAGGGCGGATACGCTAGAGGAACAGCGATGAAACTGGAGCGATTCACTGAAAGAGCGCAGAACGCCTTCCATATTGCGCAAGAAATTATGCAGGAGCATCAGCATTCGCAGCTCGATGTTGAGCACCTCTTTCTGGCGATGCTCCGCCAGCGCGACGGTCTGGCGGTTCGTGCGCTTTCCCGCTTGAACGTCGATCCCCATGAGGTGGAACGACGCATCGAGCGCGAGCTGGAAAAGCTCCCTCGAATGTTAAGCTCACATGGCATTGGTGGTCAAGTATACATTACGCCGCGCACGCAGCGGTTAGTCAAGCGGGCTGAGGATGAAGCCAACCGGTTAGGTGATCAGTATGTTGGCCTTGACCATCTGCTGATCGGGCTAACTGGTGAGCGCGATGGCTCATCGGCGCGGATTTTGCAGAGTTATCAGATTGACCAGGAGCGGATGTATCAGGTGTTAATGGAGATTCGTGGCAGTCAGCGTAGCGATGATCCGTCGGCGGAAAGCCGCTACGAGATCTTGACGAAGTACAGCACTGATCTGACTGAGCTGGCGCGCGAAGATCGGCTTGATCCCGTAATTGGTCGTGAAGCTGAAATTGCCCGGGTCATCCGGATCCTCTCGCGCCGCACGAAGAATAATCCGGTACTTGTGGGTGAAACCGGTGTCGGCAAGACGGCGATCGTCGAAGGGTTGGCGCAACGCATTGCGCGTGGTGATGTGCCGCCGACCTTGCGCGACCGGAAGTTGCTGGCGCTTGACCTGGCTGGCATGGTGGCTGGCTCGAAGTTTCGTGGTGAGTTTGAAGAGCGGTTGAAAGCGGTGATGGACGAGGTGCGCAACGCGAAGGGGCGCATCATTCTGTTCATCGACGAGCTGCACACGGTGGTTGGTGCCGGTGCCGCAACCGGAAGTATCGATGCCTCAAATATGCTCAAACCAGCGCTGTCGCGCGGTGAAATCCAGGTGATTGGGGCGACGACGATCGATGAATATCGTAAACATATTGAGAAAGATGCCGCACTCGAACGGCGCTTCTCACCGGTCTTCGTCGAAGAGCCTGATCCCGAAACCACCATCGAGATGCTGCGCGGTTTGCGCAAGCGCTACGAAGAGCATCACCAGTTAACGATTAGTGACGAGGCATTGCGCGCCGCGGTGCAGCTTTCGAGCCGCTATATCAATGACCGCTTCTTGCCTGACAAGGCGATCGATCTCATCGATGAAGCCAGTGCCAAACTGCGCATCGATATCTTCTCGATGCCGCCTGAACTTAAGGCCAAGGAAGAAGAGCTCAAGCGCTTGCAGGCGGAGGAAGAAGAAGCCGGCGCACGCCGCGATTACGAGCGTGCTGCGATGCTCAGATCGCGTTATTTGGCGTTGCAGCAGCAGTTTGAGGCTGAGCGGAGCGAATGGCTTGCACGCAACAACCTCGATGAGGTAGTTGATGATGAAGATGTTGCTCAGATCGTCGCCAGCTGGACGGGGGTGCCGGTCAGCCGCATGCTCGAGACTGAACGCGAGAAGCTGATTCACATGGAAGAACGGTTGCACGAGCGCGTGATCGGTCAGCATGAAGCGGTCGTCGCCTTGAGTGACGCAATTCGTCGCGCTCGCTCTGGCCTGCGCGATCCACGCCGTCCAATCGGTTCATTCCTCTTCGTTGGTCCTACGGGCGTGGGCAAGACCGAGCTGGCCCGCGCTTTGGCCGAATTCATGTTCGATAGCGAAGAGGCTATGACGCGCGTCGATATGAGCGAATATCAAGAAAAGCACACTGTCAGTCGTCTGATCGGCGCGCCGCCCGGCTATGTGGGGTACGATGAAGGGGGACAGTTGACCGAAAGCGTGCGTCGTCGACCGTATCAGGTAGTGCTTTTCGATGAGATCGAAAAGGCTCATCGCGATGTATTCAACGCCTTGCTGCAGGTGCTCGATGATGGTCGGTTGACTGATGGTCAGGGGCGTACCGTCGACTTCCGCAATACGATCATCATCATGACCAGCAATGCTGGCACAGAGCATTTGCAAGGTGGTGGGATCGGCTTTAGCGTCGCTGGTAAGGCCCCTAAGACGATTGATATGCGCGAGGCGCGCAAGAAGGTCGATGAAGCGCTGAAGCAAACCTTCCGGCCCGAATTCCTCAACCGGATCGACGAGATAATTCTCTTCCATCCGCTCTCGATGGAGGATCTAACCCGGATTGTGGAATTGCAAGTGGCTGAACTGGTTAACCGGCTGCGCGAACAACAGATCGGGCTGACACTGACACAGGCCGCCAAAGAGTATCTGGTCAATGAAGGTTACAACCCTGTCTTCGGCGCTCGACCGTTGCGCCGCACTATTCAGCGCTTGCTAGAGACGCCAATCTCGCGCGAACTACTGCGAGGAACGTTCACGGCTGGTGATCAGATCGAAGTCGATGTCGAGGATGGCCAATTGGTTTTCCATCGCTGCAGTGTGCTTACGATGGAAGAACGTCGACCGGCTGAGCCACTCGATGCCTGAACTGTAATCTACGACGCCGGGTTTGTCATCTTGCAATCACCGGCGTCGTGGTATGATCTTGCCAGAAGAGCATCTGTCGCTCTGCTCTACGTTCAGGAGTAGTTGTGACTGCATCTGATGTCGCCACCCAACTTGTTGCTGCTCAGCGGCGTGCTGCTCGTCTGCGTAACGCCTTAATGATGGTAGGTTCCTTCTTTGCGACTGCCCGCCAGCCTGATCCACTGCCGATGCTACGTGATCTGTGTAGCGAGTGGTTGTTAGCCGATAAGGTTGATATTATCATTCCAGCTGGTACCGGCAGTTTGCAGTCTCACGCTCCAACCATGCTGGTTGGCCCAATTACCATTGGACAGCGGATGATTGGCCGCATTGAAGTCACACGTACAACGCCGCCGTTCGATAGCGACGACCGTGAGTTGCTCACTGCGTTAGGTCAGATTATTGGGACGGTACTCGAACAGGCATCGCTGCAAGGGCAGCTTGAACAGTACCTGAATCAGGCGCGTGCTCATGCTGATACGCTTGACCAATTACTCCAGTTTGGTCGGTTGGTAATCAGTGCAACAACTGATCCGTTCCATCTGGGGTTGCAACTAGCGACGCAAGTGCCAGCGATGGTTGGTGGTGAGCGCGCGTCATTACTCCTTATTCCATTGGATAATGAACAAGCGCCGATGCTTTTGCTCAGCAACGGCCATGTGTCGACGCCAGAGCGCGCGCGCGAGGTGCGTGAACATGGGTTTGCTGGTCTGGTGCTGCGTGAAGGGCACCCACTGATCATCGATGAGACTGAAGCCGATCGCAGGTGGCTATCGCTGCGCGTCCGCGAAGTCGATGCGCCGACTCGATGCGCTATGGCGGCGCCGTTGCGCTGGGGGCAGCGGTTGCTAGGTGCGTTGACGGTGACAACCACGCAGAGTCGCCGATTTAATAGTTCGCACCTTAATCTTCTGGAACTAGTGGCTTGTCATATCTCGCTCGCTATCTACGCGGCTGATTTGGAAACGCGCCGCAAGCAAAATGCGAAACGCCTCAGCGAGATTGAGGCTAACATAAGGGCAGTACTGGCTGCAGCCCGCACTGGTGATGCGCAGGCCTTTGCCAAACTGGAGCAAGAGCTCATCCGTTTGCGTGAGTTGCAACAAGCGCTGGCCTTGAGCGTCGCTTTTACAGCAGAAGAGCAGTCTGACTAGTGATAGACGAGTGCTGCGTAATTGATGAGGTCCGCTCTTAAAATCGATGGGGGGTCCGGTGTCGCCGGACCCCCAGCTCTTTTATTCGTCGGGGTTGCCGTACTCGTTGATGTCTGCGGGGTTAGGATCGGTGAAGCTCAGGTTAGGTGGCGTTGCCGGATTGTTGTCTAGCCCAATTTGCGGTACTGGCTGCGGATTGACAATAGTATCGGTGGTTTGGGTTAGGGTAAAGGTCGCAATAACCAGCTGCTGGCTAACGGCGCCTTGCGCAGTAAGCTGGTAAAAACCAATCGGCAAACGCTCATCGAGGAAGAGCTCAACCATAAACTGTCCGGATACAGGATCAGCGAAAGTCGAGGGGAAACCACGCACTGCGCCATCGGGCAGGGTTAGCCATAGATCCACGCGCTCGCCAGGGAAAAAGAGATCACCAGTGGCATAGAATGTGGTGCGTTGCGGTGCGATGGCTCCTTGGGGTACGACCACCGACAGTTGCGCTGGACCGCGCTGCGTTACAGGTCGCGAGACAAGATTGACGTGAGCAAAGACCCGGAAGCCACTGGTATTGCCGAGAGCTGTTATGGTGTAACGCCCGACTGGATTTTTGCCTTCAAACTGGAATGAGGTTGAGACAGCACCACTAGGTGTTGCTTGCACGACGGCCTGTCCGGGCGGGAAATCGATAACGGTACCATCAGGTGCGGTTAGCCAGAACGAAACTAACTCGCCGCCGATGAAGCCGCGTCCATCAACTTCTAGGATCTGCCCTTGCTGAATGACGTTGATATCCTGTCCATTCAGAGTGGCGCGCAGTGTGGCCGTTCCGGTTGGCCCTGGTCTGCCACCGGGAATGACTACAAAGAAAGCAGAAGCCGTGTTAGCGCCACCGCTACTCAATCCGCGTCCGGTCAAGCGGTAGCAGCCATAGGGCCATGTGCCTGGAACGGTAATGTTAAGCGAGAGCTGACCGGCGTTATTCGAAAAACGGGCAAATTGCACGTTGGTTGGCATATCGATAACACCATCGAGCAGTTGGGCCGCGCCAATGGTAAAAATACGCCCGTCAGGGAAGGTAAGGTCAACTTCGATCGGTTCGGGACCAAAGGGTGGCTCAAGCACACGATAATAGTCGAAACGGGCCAACAGGGTTTGGGTCTGGAAGATAGCTGGAGCCGGCGCACCGGTCGCGGTGCACGGCGCTAATCCTTGCGGAGTGAAGATCTCGACGCGTGCTCGCGAGGCAGCTGTGCCAGACACAAACCATGCCAGGGTCAGTGCTAGCACTGTACTAAAGCCGATGGTAAAGAGTAAACGCGGTGAAAGACGTTTCATTGTACCCCCCCCTATGTACCTGAAGGTAACCTGATATTGTAATGAAAATCTATCACTTGCGATTGAAAACGAACAAGCTGCATAGATTACACTCTTGTTACGGGAGAAGTCGCAGTGATAGGATAGAGGTTTTTATTAATTATTTCTTTAATTAAATGGCAGGCATATCGAGCGTTGTCGTGAAACTGTCCAGATCAACGCGATAAGTGTGGATAATTGGGTGTACGGTAGGAAATGAGTAGAGACAGTTGCGAGTCTTTACCCTGCGATCGGTTATGAACTCCTCAATTGCCGGTAAAAGATATGAATTTCAGACTTTGGGTTCTCTACCGCTAGATGGACAGGGAGGCAGCGGAGGTATGCTCGCTTGGGGTGATCGGGAATTCATATCACCCTTACCCACCTCTCCTGCTGCGCGGACGAGGTCTGGCTCTCATGGGCAGAGATGTCGGGTAGGGGTGAAGCGTAGATCAACTCTCGGAGCGAGGATAGAGGGGAGGGTATAATGCGAGTCTCTCCTCCCGATCGTCAAGCCGGGGATAAGTCCGTCATTGAGTAAGATTTACAAATGAAGCAACGCTGTTGCAGGCTACTCTGCACGCTGCATTTCTTCGACCCGTTGGAGCTGCACATAAAGCGGCGGTACACCGAACAACGCCCGCTCCCAATCGGTCACGTTTGGATCAACTTCACCAAGCGACCAGCGTCCACCGATGCGGATGATCTGCGTACCGAAATGTTGTGGACGTCCCAACTCGATGAGCAACCGATCCCAGGCCATTGCACGCAGAGTCCAAGCTCGTTCATCGCCGAGCTCCGTTGCGCGTTTGGCGAAGCGATGGGCGTGATGGAAATCAGCCACCGATTCACCACAAATCATAACCAGTCCGGCCAGAAAACAGGTGCGGGCATCGTTGATCAAGCCTTGCGCTTCTAGTTCTAACACCCGGTTACAGCGTTGACGGCGTTCAGCAGAAGTAGCACCTTTACTTTGACCGTCAATTGCTTCACTCGCGAGACGGTTGAGTTCGTTAAGCGGATCTTCCGGGAGCAAATCATCATCAGGGTCCATGTTATGCACTCCTTCCAGTAGAGCCGCCAGGTGGTCCATTAGTTGCAGTCACAGATGTGTCATAAGTAGTGTACCACAGTCTTTTCTCTGCACACCGTTGACAGAGGGCGATCCATGCCATGCGACCATCGTGGCGGCGGGGACGGCGATACACAGCAATGCGTTGGGAGCTGCCACAATTGCTACAGTGTCCACCACTGCGTAGGTAGGCTAACCAGATGAACGGCAATGGGATGTGATCAAGGATGAGATGGAACGTAACTCCGATTGCGAAGGGTCGCAGCTGTGGCCAGCGGCGCACCAACGCCCATAATGGTGGCAGCGCCAATAGCGGCTGGTGAAGCCACGAACGCAACGAACCGTAGCGCGGTCGATTATCGCCAGGCCAGGGTAGGCGATTGCGATAACGGTTGTAATGTAAAGCGCCGCTAATACTCCAATCACCAGTGCGACAGATGTACAAGACGAGGTGATCCAGATCGATAACTACCCCGCCGACGATGAGTAACGCTGCGGCCAAGGGGTGTCGCGGGTACATACTGACTGCCAGTACAGTTGAGGCAAAGAGATGTTCACGCAGATTCATAAGGTCTCAGTGGTAAGGATTGCTTCCAGCACCGGTTGGAAGGTCTGGCGATGGATCGGTGATGGTCCGTAATGGGCAAGTGCGCGCCGATGGCTCGCCGTGCCATAGCCTTTGTGCAGGGCAAAACCGTAGTGCGGGTAGCAACGGTCAGCAGTTTGCATCAAGTGGTCGCGGGTTACTTTGGCAATGATCGATGCGGCGGCAATTGAGAGTGAGCGCGCATCGCCGCGAATGATCGATTCTTGCGGTAGACTAAGGCCTGGCAGGCGTTCAGCATCGATAAGGAGAGCATCAACTGCACAGGGTAGCGATAATAGCGCCAGGGTCATAGCTAAACGAGTAGCCGGTAGAATTCCGTAGGCATCGATGAGAAAAGCTGGTACAATACCTACACCTATGCCCTTGGCGCACGATTGGACAATCGGGTAAGCACGTTCACGAGCGGCGGCGCTCAATTGCTTCGAGTCGTTGACTATAGCCAGCATATCCGGCTGTTCGTACACCACCGGGGCTAGTACGACCGCTGCCGCCACCACTGGTCCAGCCCAGCAACCACGTCCAGCCTCATCGATTCCTGCCAGCGTGGTGTAGCCACGAGCACGTAGCGCGCGTTCAACACTCAGATCCGGTTTCATGCCGCCTCCCGACCATAATAAGCACACTGCTCGAACCAACCGGTACGCGCTGGACACGCAGTCGAAATGAGCCTAACGTTATCTCAGGTGGGAGATCGCGCGCATTGCGTCCCAACCAGACTAAGCGGTAGATAGCGTCAATTAAGCGGCCATAGCCGCCCTCGAGTTGCCCACCATCAACAATCACTAGCTGACCATTAGGGGCCAGCACGCGCTGAATTTCCGCTTGCGTTGCCGGATCGAGAATATATTCTGCCGGAAAGGTGGCACAGACTGTATCGAAGCTGGCATCTGCAAAAGGTAGTTGACGAGCATCAGCCTGGACGATTCGTTTGGAGAAACGGATGGCGCGTCGCACCATTGCTGGTGAACGGTCAATACCAACGACATCGGGACGTTGGGCTAAGGCTCGTTGCAGATAGCCAGGACCGCAGCCCAATTCTAGCACCCGCCCGTGTAGCATTGGCACTGCCGCTGTGACCCAACGTTGCCAGTGACCAGCAGAAACGAGCCAGGCGATCAGATCGTAACTCCAGGCCAATTCATGGTAAAGACGGTGGAACAGCCAACGAATAATCTGTTGGTAGAGTCGGAGCGCGACGTGCACAGGTGGCGTCCTGTCGTTACAACTAGAGCGTTAGGGTTCCGCGAGTGAACATGTGCTGCTATCTTTATACCACACAATCGGCGACCGCCGCGTTCTGATGCGGTGTTATATATACTTCCCTGGCAATGGTATAATTGCGCGAGAGAAGGTTGGCAATCGTGAGGGAAAGGATACACTATGACCGGCGAGCACGCCGCAGACTTGATCCAGGCCGATCACGACTATCTGTTACAGAGCTATGTGCGCGCCGATTTTGTCATTGAGCGCGGCGAAGGGGTCTATCTATACGACAGTGAAGGGCGGCGTTACCTCGATTTTGTCGCCGGTATTGCTGTCAATGCGCTCGGCTACGGTGATCGCGATGTGCTGCATGCAATTAACGAGCAAGCAGCACGCCTGATCCACGTGTCGAACCTCTATCATACCCGCCCGGCTATCGAGTTGGCGGCATTGCTGGTGCAGAGCAGTCCGGCGTTCAGTAAAGCATTCTTCTGCAATAGTGGTGCCGAAGCGATCGAAGGGGCGATCAAGTTTGCGCGTCGCTACGCCCGTGCTCACTTCGGTGACGGGAAGACAACGTTCGTAGCCTTTGATGGCAGTTTTCACGGGCGCACAATGGGGGCAGTCGCGATCACTGCTCGCGAAAAGTATCGCGAACCGTTTATGCCGGTGATGCCCGGGGTGCGGTTTGCCCGTTACAATGATCTGGCCTCGCTTGAGGCAGCAATGGGTGACGATATCTGTGCGGTGGTGCTCGAACCAGTGCAGGGCGAAGGTGGGTTGCGGGCTGCTGATCCGGCGTTCGTGCAGGGCGTGCGGGCGCTGTGCCAGCGCTACGGTGCGCTACTGATCTTTGATGAAATCCAGTGTGGTGTTGGTCGTACCGGTACTCTCTGGGCACACGAGCAGCTTGGCGTCTTACCTGACATCATGACGGTTGCCAAGCCGTTGGCGGGTGGCTTGCCGATAGGAGCCGTTTTAATGGGGCAGCACGTTGCTGATGCAATTCAGCCGGGCGATCACGGCACCACCTTTGGTGGCAACCCGTTGGCAACCGCTGTTGGGGCAGTGGTCTTTCGTAAAATCAGCGATCCGGCCTTTTTGCACCATGTACAGCAAGTAAGCAATTATCTTGATGAGGCCCTACACGATCTGGCCGCTGAATTGCCTGATCTAGTGCTTGAGTTACGTGGCCGTGGTTTGATGCGTGGTGTACGCATCGCTGGCTCTGCAGGAGCGGTGCGGGAAACTGCCCATCGCTACGGCTTGCTGGTGGCCACCGCGGGGGAAGACGTGATCCGACTCTTGCCACCGTTGATTATCGAGCCATGCCATGTTGATGAAGCGATGGCTAGTCTACGCGCAGCGTTACGCAGGTGAGCGGCCAGCGCGGGGAGAGTGGCACTGCTGGGTAGCGCGCTCGTGTTGATGGTGCGCTGCGGTTGACAAGTGCAGCACGGTGGCTGGTAAGTGGTGTTTACAGCGTGCGTCAGAGCGCAGATTGCTACGCCAGTGTCTTTCCCTGCTCGTATCAGAGATAATGCTGTCGCTCCGGCACCTGCAGCGGCCTAGTTCAAGCTACCCGGTTCCAGGAGTGACGGTTACGTATCGTGAAGTCGGGAGCGTTATTGGGCAGCCTGCGGCGAGGCCGAACCAATGTCAGACCGCAGCGCTCGCAATAAACGCCATCTGTAGGGAGAAAGACGATGCCAGTTGTTGCATTAATTGGCGCGCAATGGGGCGATGAAGGCAAAGGTCATCTGGTTGATCTGCTGGCGGCTCGCGCTCGTCTGGTGATTCGCTACAACGGCGGTAATAATGCCGGTCATACCGTCGTCAACCATCTTGGTACCTTCAAACTGCATTTAGTACCTTCGGGAATCTTTGACCCAGGGATTGTCAATGTTATTGGCCCGGGTGTCGTGATCAATCCAGAAGCATTGATCAAAGAGATTGAAGACCTTGAGTCCTGCGGAGTCTCGACTGCCAAGCTGTTTATCAGTGATCGTGCCCATGTGATCATGCCCTATCACATTCAGCTGGATCAGTTGCAAGAACAGGCACGGGGCGAGGCGCGGATCGGAACAACCGGTCGCGGTATTGGTCCCGCGTATGCAGACAAGATGAGTCGTTCGGGCATTCGCATGGGTGATCTGCTGCATGAAGAGACCTTGCTTAATCGCTTGCGGATTGTATTGGAAGAGAAGAATCGGGTCTTGACCAAGCTTTACGGTGCGCCAGCGCTCTCGCTGCACGATACCTATATGGCCTATTTAGAATATGGCCGTCGTTTGGCTAACCACATTTCCGATGTACATCCGATCATCCAGCGGGCGTTGGATAAAGATCTGCCAGTGTTGCTCGAAGGGGCGCAGGGAGTATTGCTGGACATTGATCATGGGACCTATCCGTTTGTTACGTCATCGCCGCCCGGCGCTGCTGGGGCCTGCCAGGGCAGCGGGATTGGCCCGACCCGACTCAATTCAGTGATTGGCGTTGTGAAGGCATACACGACGCGAGTGGGGGAAGGGCCATTTCCGACTGAAGTTGATGGACCAGTGGCTGATGCCCTGCGCCAAATTGGCACACCGTGGGCAGAAGTAGGTACGACTACAGGTCGCCTGCGTCGGGTAGGGTGGTTTGATGCTGTGATGACCCGGTACGCGGCGCAGGTGAATGGAATTGATACGTTGGCGATCACTAAGCTTGATGTGTTAGACGGTTTAGAGACAATAAAAATTTGCACCGGCTACAGGCTTAATGATGCGGTGCTAGAGTATCCGCCTATGACGTCCGCCATCCTAGCCCAAGTTGAACCGATCTATGAGGAGATGCCGGGATGGTCAGAATCAACCCGTCACGTGCGGCGGTTTGCCGACCTGCCGGAGGCAGCGCAGACGTATGTAGCTCGGATTTGCCAGCTTGTCGGTGCCCGCCTGGGGATCGTCTCGGTAGGACCAGAGCGCGATCAGACTATTATAGTTGCGGATGTGTTCTAAAGGCACAGACCGTGGTCCATTTGGCAAGGCATCGATGTCAATGCAGCAGCCTGGCGACCATGGTGGTGTACGTAGAAAGCCAGATCAGGATAATGACTGAAAGGTGCTGGCGCAGGCTGCTGCCCAGCCCGCTGGTGTGCCGATGTCGAGCGCGCGTCCAGCGGGAAACGTGACGCCTTCCACGCGTAACCCGCGCGCAATCGCCGCTTGAAAGACTGCGCCGATATGCAGTTCGGCGCAGTTTTCATCATATTGACGGGCAATACGGTCAGCCTGCACCACATCCATCAGAATAGCGGTAATTGGTGGTGACCAGATGGCGGCCATCCACGTCCAGCGTAAGGTAGTATGGATCGGCTTGATTTCGATGGCTGTGACCTGGTGCTCGGCTGTGAGGGCAACCATATCGGCAGTGTGTGGTCGTTCACACGGGAAGAGGCCAAGAGTCAGGTCGGGCTGGCGGGTAGTGTGGTGCGTGACCAGAGTGGCGAAGACATTATCAGGACTGAGGATCACATCAGGCAAGCCGAGAGCCACGGTCTGATCAGCCAGAAATGGCGCGGCGGCGGCCAGAGTATAGGCTGCACCATACGGCTCGTGAACGGTCAGGTAGGCCAGGTGTGGTCCGAATGCTCGCCCATCACCCAGGTAATTAATAAGATCCCATTTTCCTGGCCGCACCACAACCAGAGCGCGTTCGATGCCGGCGCGGCGCCATTGGGCAAGTAGGTAAGTGATGACTGGGCGGGGTCGTAAGCCGTCTGGCGAAGGAAAAGCCCCCACAGGTAGCAGTTCTTTGCTGCACGGTAGCGGGCCAAGCCGGGTCGCCATGCCACCAGCTGGAATGAGACCGATCATTACTGGATCTCTCTGTAATGCGTGTCTGCCAATCTGTGTATCACTCTCATAAGAAGGGTGTACAGGTGATCACCCTGCTAACACCGCGCAGATACGACTGAACAATCGTGATCAAAGGGAACAGCCCGTCATGGCCGAGCGTATTACCTACACTTGATACGCACCGATCGCCACATACAGCAAGACCCCCAGACAGAGATACGCACCGTAAGGTAGATATTCCGGCGTTTCGCGTCCAAAACGACGCGCAATCAGGATACCGGCAGCCACAAAGCCGGCCATAAAGATACCGATGACCAAGGCTGGACCGAGATGATTTAGGCCGATAGCTGCACCGATAAAGATCGCGAGGTAGACGTCACCCAATCCGAACGGTGCTGATTTGCTTGGAAAGAGAATCAGAGCGAGCAGGTAGAGAAAAAGGAAACTCACTCCACCGACCAGCCCTCCCAGGAGCAGATCACGCCAGCCGGCGCCCACCAGTGATCCCCAGACGAACGCGATCAAAGCACTGCCGAGAATGACGAAGGTATAGATCCAGCGGTACAGCCAGTCGATGACGCCGGTAACGATTAAGACAGCACCGACAAAGGCCAAATAGGCGAAGAGTGGACTGAGGCCGTAAAGTTGGTAGAGCCGCCAGAGCCAAAAGGCGCTGGCCAGTTCCACTAGCGGGTAGATCAACGGCAGTGGTTGACCATTCGCGGCCCGGCCACGTTGCAAGAGCCAGCCTAACACTGGCAGTATCTGCCACCATTGCAACGGCTGACCAGTGCGAATGCAGCACGGCCAACCCAGCAATCGCTCTTCACGGGGCAGTCGGATAATTAGAATATTGAGCAAGCTGCCCAGTAGCAAGCCAACTATAACTACAACCAGATCGATCATGGCTTTAGTTCTCCGCCAAATGCCGCCTGCCACATCAACGTGCGGGGTGCCGGACGACCCGTCCAGCGTTCGAAGGCCAGAGCGCCTTGTTCCACTAACATTCCACGTCCATCGCGCGTTCGTGCACCTCGCGCTGCAGCAGCGCGGAGCAGGGTTGTCTCGCGGTAAACCATATCATAGACTAGACAATGGGGGCCGACTGGTGGATCAGGTAATGGAGTTTCACCGTCGCGCCAGCCTAGTGCCGTAGCGTTGATCAGCAGGGTACAGGTAGCGACTGCCATCATTACCGCTGGATCAGTTAACGCCAGTGCTCGTGCGCGCAACCCCGGTCGGCTCGAGACAACCGCTGCCGCCAAATCAACAGCTCGGATCAGGTTGCGGTTGACAATCCAAAGACTAGCGACTCCAGCGTCAGCTAGTGCAAAGGCCGCAGCACGTGCAGCCCCCGATGCACCGAGGATGACTACTTCTTGATCAGTTGCTGACCATCCAGCCGCGATGAGATCGGCCAACAACCCCGGCGCATCGGTATTGTCGCCTACTAGTCGCCCATCAGGCATGCGCGTGATAGTATTAACGGCCCCAATGCGGGCCGCGGTTGGTTCGATGACATCAAGCAGGGGGATGACTGCTTGTTTGTGAGGGAGGGTCACATTTGCGCCTAGAAATGTTGGTTGACGTAGTGCGGCGATACGGTCAGGCAACTCAGCGGCAGAGGTCTGCACAGCGCGGTAACGGGCCGCAATACCGAGTGCGGCCAGCGCTGCATTATGCATTGCTGGCGAGCGTGAATGGGTAACTGGGTCGCCGATCAAGATAATCTCAGTCGTTACGGTTGTTTCTGGCATGCCAGCCACTCTGCTTCATATATGCGAAATTCTTCAATCGTGGTTGCAAATTTGTGTGAACCATCTCGTTCACAACTGGCCACAAAGAAGAGGTATGGTACCGACTCGTCAGGTTGGGCTGCCGCCGTCAGTGCCGCCAGCCCGGGAGCGGCAATCGGCCCAGGCGGCAACCCCGGTGTGATCCGCGTGTTGTAGGGACTCTGAATAGCCAGTTCATCGATGGTTAATTCACGCTGCCACCAGGTGCCTTCCACCGGATCGAAGCCTAGAGCATATTGTACAGTAGCGTCGGCACCGAGCAGGCCGCCACCAAAAATCGGAGCGTATTGCGGTTTGAGGCGGTTCCAGAACACGGCACTGATGCGGGGCATTTCGCTGAGGAGAGCCGCTTCACGCTGAATGATCGAGGCCATCGTCACAATTTGATGCACGGTCACGCCTGGCACGCGAACCGAACGTTCGATAGTGCTGTATTGTTCGACAAAGCGATCAAGCAACTTGCGGACAATCGTCTCGGCAGTGGCCGAGGGTGCGAAGCGGTAAGTGTCGGGGAAGAGATACCCTTCCAGCGTTGCACCGGGTGGCAGAGAACTAAGTAGGAAGTAGTCGGCCCGGAAGCGATCACCATCACGGGCAACAGCCAGAAATTCGCTCTCGCTCACCAGTCCGGCGGCGGCTATGATAGCGGCAATCTCTTCCAGCCGCAGCCCTTCGGGAATTGTCACCTGCACATCATTGACAACGCGCCCGCTCTGCAAGACGATCAAAATCTCGCTCATCGTCATCGTCGGACTCAGGACATAGCGCCCAGCCTGGATTTGCTGATCGAGTCCGCGCCAGCGCACTAATGCTCGAAAAAGTGCCGGCTGACGGATTAAACCCGCTTCGCCTAGCCGGGTTGCGATGTCGTTAGCTGTTTCACCTGGAGCGACGATAAACTCGACAGGATCGCCGGCAGTGGCTGGGGTAGCACGCAATTCGTTCAGAAAGATGTAGCCAGCGCACGATACTACTAGAGCAATCAGTGACAGGCCAAGCAAGAGTGCGCGGACGTGCCGCATTGTGCTAACCTCCCTTGCGCCAACAGCAGCGCAGTGCATCAAATTGAGGTCCAAACCTAGGTTTCTATCCGCTGCCATTGTACACCGAATATAGGCAGGATTGCGCAAGCGTGGTAACAGGAAGTGGGCGAAACGGTGAGCGGTGTCACAATCACAGGGGCGGGCATGATGCGGTACAATACGAGTTGTTCGGTACGGGTACGGTGATAGCCCCGATCCAACCGCGCACTGCTCCGCGCGCAGGATGAGCGAGCATTGTTGGCAGGAGCTATAGACGATGTATCACGCATGGTTTGCCGCGCAAGATGACCCCAATGAGCGGTATCCCCTGACCGAAGTAGTTTACTACAGTCGTTCAGGCGGATTGCTCGAAGTCCAGCACGATATGAATGCGTTGGCGCAGCGTAGTCCGGAAGAATGGAAGCGGCTGTTCGATGAACGCTGGATGCGCACAACGTGGCCGTATGGCAGTGGTGTCTGGGGCAAAAAAGAGTGGGTTTGTCCGATTGTCTCCGACGATAACGTCGTCAGCATGTTTGAGGGCGGCACCAATCTCTTCTGGGCCGAGCGATTGGGACGCGAACTAGGTCTGGAAGATTTGTGGATCAAGATGTGCGGCAATTCGCACACTGGTTCATTCAAAGACCTAGGTATGACTGTGCTGGTTAGCGTAGTCAAACAGATGATCAGCGAGGGCAAGCCGATCCGGGCGATTGCCTGTGCCTCGACTGGGGACACCTCGGCGGCATTGGCTGCGTATGGCGCAGCAGCTGGGATCCCGACAATAGTCTTCTTGCCAAAGGGCAAAGTCAGTATTGCCCAACTGGTGCAGCCAGTAGCGCACGGTGCACTGGTATTGGCGCTCGACACTGATTTTGATGGATGCATGCGAATCGTGCGCGAGATCACCGCCAACCCCGACAATGGGATTTATCTGGCGAACTCACTCAATTCCTTGCGGATCGAAGGGCAAAAGACCGTCGGGATCGAAATCGTACAGCAGTTCGATTGGGAGGTGCCAGACTGGATCATCATTCCTGGTGGTAATCTCGGCAACACCTTTGCCTTGGGCAAGGGATTGTTGATGATGTATGAATTAGGTTTGATCAATCGCCTGCCTCGCATCGTTACTGCTCAGGCTGCTAACGCTAATCCGCTCTACCGCTCATATCTGACCGGCTTCCGCGAGTACGAGCCGATCAAAGCGAAGCCCACCGCGGCTAGTGCGATTCAGATTGGCGATCCGGTGAGTATCAACCGTGCAATTAGTATCTTGCGCCGCTTCAACGGCATCGTCGAACAAGCCACCGAGCAAGAGCTGGCCGATGCTGCTGCCCGAGCCGATCGAACTGGGGCTTATGCCTGTCCGCATACCGGTGTAGCCCTAGCGGCGCTGATCAAACTGGTGCAGCGCGGCGAAATTAAGCGCAGCGACCGAGTGGTGGTTATTTCTACAGCGCATGGCTTAAAATTTAGCCGGTTTAAAATCGAATATCACGAGGGTACATTGCGCGATGTTGTCGGTCAATACACCAATCCGCCCATCGAGCTACCACCTGATGTTGACGCTGTCCGTCGCGTGATCGAGCAGCGTTTTGGGTAGCAGGATGACCAGGGCTAGAATATCTGAGGAGGGCGTGTGCGGGTTGATCAACACAGACTAGCTTTCATTCTCATGGGTGGGATGGCGGCATACACGCTGGTACGCGGTTTACTGAATATTGTCTTCGGCGATCCGCTGCGAGTGATTGTGCTGACTCTGATCGTCTCAGGTGTCTTCGGTATTGCAACCTGGCTGTACTGGCGTGGCTGGGATGATGCGCGCTTTTTTGCCACTGCTGGGGTATCACTAGTAGTAGCGGGTGGTATGCCCATCAGCCAGCAGAACATTGTTCTGTTTACACCCATAGCCTTTGCGGTAGCACTGACGAATGTGCAGTGGGTGGCAGGAGTGGGAATTGCCATCATTACAGTTTTGTTGGGGCGGGATGCTCTCAATGATGGTATGCTAAACAGCGTGTATGCCGATCCTGCCGTATTAGCCAGCTATGTTGTCCAGGTGGCAGCTTTTGCCGCTGCTCGGTTCGCGCTCGACAGAGCGCGGATGGAAGCCGAGCGTAATGCGGCGCAGGCTGAGGCGGCCCGGAATGAGATTGCTGAGCGGGTCCAGGCAATTGAACGGCAACGTCAGGAACTGGCCGAACAGAACCGGCAACAGCAAGAATTACTGGAACTGGTTGGACAATTAGAGACGCCAGCAGTGCGGATCGCTGATGGAGTGTTGTTAGCGCCACTGGTGGGCAGTATTGATAGCCGTCGGGCCAGCCGCATTACCAGTCGTTTGCTAGAGGTAGTGCACGAACGGCGGGTGAATTTGGTGATAATCGATGTGGCCGGTGTACCAATAGTCGATACTGCTGTAGCGAATGCGCTGACGCAAACAGTGCGTGCGCTACGCCTGCTGGGGTGCAAAGTGATTTTGACCGGTATTGCCGCTCAGGTGGCGCTCACGTTGACTCATATCGGTATTGAGTTACGCGAACTGGACGTTGCGGCCTCACCGCAAGAGGCGCTGCAACGCTGGATGAGCGAACAGATAGTGGCGCGCAATCCAAGCAATGGCTCAGTGAATTGAGAGTATAAGGGATAGACGCACCATCCTCGTTGCTGTAGGAAGCAGGTAGTGCAGAAGTTTCTCTGCAGAGTGGAGATTGAGGTTGGTGCTGCTACCGGCGTTTCGTCTGGAAGTCTGCTCTTCGTGATCTAGGTACGCTACCAGTGATTGAAAGAGCTATTCCCGCAATGGCCTGCGTCTGGGCGAAAGGGCGATGACGATATACACTACAAAAACGCTGCGGAAAGCGATTGTAGATCGCGTGCTGGCTGGTCAGAACATGCCAGCTGTATGCCCGCATGCGCGCGATTGCGGGGGCTGCGCATTTCAAGATCGGATTTACACCGTTCAAGTAGCAGCTAAAGCTGAAGCATTGCGCGATCTCTACGCTGCGAGTGGCATAACCGTGGATAATCTGATAGTCGAGCCATCGCCGCAGCCATTTGCATACCGCACACGCATGGATTATGTCACAACAAAGGGGCGATTCGGGCTGCGAGCGCGTGGTAAGTTCAATTACATTATTGAACTGACCACCTGCCATCTCATCCCGCCGGCAGCCTTTGCCGCTGCCCGAGCAGTCTGGCAGCGCGCGATCGCTGTAGGCTTGCCCGATTATGACATCCGCTCACACACTGGTTTTTTGCGCTACGTGGTGGTACGACGGAGTCCTGATAACGAATTCTTGCTTGCCGTTGTGACCGCAGATGGTGGCGACGAAACGGTAATGGCTGAACTGGCTGCAACGGCGCTAGCCCAGCCGGGTGTCATTGGTTTTCACTGGCTGGTCAATGCGACGCTGACCGATCTCTCATTTGGTGAACCGCGCCATCATTGGGGTGCTGCGACGCTGGCGATGCGGATTGGTGCCGTTACGTGCTGGATTGGACCAAACACCTTTTTTCAAAATAATGTCTACCTGGCCGAGCGGCTGATCAGCGATGCGGTCACAGCGGCAGCACCTGATCCGACCATGCGCGTAGCCGATCTCTATGGTGGGGTAGGTACTATTGGGTTGCATCTGGCGGCGATGGCAGCGCAGGTTGATTGCGTAGAATCGGTTGCAGAGAGTGTGGCCTTGGCGAGATACAATGCTGCCGCCAATAAGGTTGCTCATCTCAATCCGGTCTGTGCCGATGCGCTGACGTATCTGCGCGCGCAACCTGCCGGTAGTTTGCCGATCATCGTGGCCGATCCGCCGCGTACTGGCTTGGGGCCGCAGGTTTGTGGTGAGCTGCTACGGATCGCACCCCAGCGCATCGTGTATGTCTCGTGCAATCCGCTGACGCAGGTGAGCGATCTGCGACTGTTGCAATCGGCCTATCACCTCATCAGCTTGCGCGGGTATGACATGTTTCCGCATACACCCCATGTTGAAGTGATTGCTGTACTCGAACGAAGGTCAGGGATATAGTCTGACGCGCAGGCGTTAGACCGAGTGAGGAACGCCTGCGCGCCGCACATAATGCACGATGTGTTACGGTTGCACGGTCAGCGTGCCCTTCATACCAGCTAGGTAGTGGCCGGGGAAGGTACAAATGTAGAGATAGGTACCAGGCGGCGGCGTGCGGAAGGTAACGCTACCGGTTTGACCAACGTTAAGCATTGCTGTCCAGGCCAAGGCGTTGGGCGTATCGGGTGGCGGCACAAAGAGAGCATCGGCATTATTTTGGGCAGCGTTGTTTACGGCTGCAGCTACATCATCGCCACCATTGACTAGCACCCAGTTGTGTTGCACACCGAGATTGTTCTGATTAACGAAATCGAGCCGCACGACAGTATTAGCAGGAAGAGTTAGGGAAGTTTGGGCGAAGGCCAGAGCATCTGGCGCGGCGCGGATCTCGATCGTTTGCGCTGGAGGTTCATTCACGACATTCAAACCGCCAGGCTCATTGCCGCCACTCGTGGTAGGTGCGCTGGTCGGCTGGGTGGCAGCCGGCGCGGCGGTTGGGCGGGGAGTGGCAGTCGGACGGGGAGTGGCGGTGGGGCGCGGCGCAGAAGCGACGAACCCAGCCTGATTGGCATTGGCGGCCGCAATCATCACAATCAGCATAATCAGACCGGCTCCGAATGCCAGACCGATCATTACGACCAGCGGCGGTCCACCAGCACTGCCGCCGGAAAAGCTGGAACCGCCATTGCTGCTGCGACTACTGCTGCTACTGCGCGAACGGAAACTGCTACCAGAACCTCGCCAGCTCATGAGTGACCTCCTCTTTGCCTGATATCGTGATATTCGGCACAGACCATAGTGTAGCATAAAATGAAATCTGGAGATACACCGCAATTTGCAGGAGAGAAAAGAACGTTGCATGAAAAAACAGGCCATAGGTTCGTTTCAGTTAGCAAGCATCGCGCCGTTGCTCTTCGTATTACTCTGGAGTACTGGCTTTATTGGAGCGCGTTTTGGATTACCGTACATTGAACCGTTCACCTTCTTGAGTATTCGCTTTGTCCTGGTCTTAATCTTGTTAGGTGGGCTAACGATGGCGTTTCGGCAGCCATGGCTAACCAAACCCACGGCGTATGTCCATAGCGCAGTGGTTGGAATGCTGCTGCACAGTGGGTATCTAGGCGGTGTCTTTTTGGCGATTGATGGTGGTATGCCAGCGGGATTGACAGCACTGATTGTTAGCCTGCAACCTATTTTGACCGCGCTCATCAGTCAATGGACGCTGGGCGAACAGATCGCTTGGCGTCAGTGGTTAGGCTTAGGATTAGGGTTGGGAGGCGTAGCGGCGGTTGTTAGCGACAAACTGCTGATCACTGGCCCACTGCTCATGACTCCGGTGACACTAACGGCGGCTATCGTAGCCTTACTGGCTACCACTGCTGGTACGCTCTACCAGAAACGATTTGGAACTGGATTGCCGTTGTTGAGCAGTACCTGGATGCAATATTTAGGTGCGTTAGTAGTGACGGCGCCATTGGCATTCCTTTACGAGACACGCGTGATCGACTGGCAACCAGCGCTCATCGGTGCGATGCTCTGGTTAACACTGGCTCTTTCGATTGGAGCGATCTTGCTCTTAATGCTCTTGATTCGAGCGCGGTCAGCGGCGCGGGTGTCCAGTCTTTTCTACCTGGTGCCACCAGCGACCGCCATCGAAGCCTGGATTCTGTTTGGTGAAAGGCTGGGGCTGTTGGCGATTGGTGGTTTAATCATCGCGTCGCTTGGCGTAGCGTTGGTCGTCGCGACACCACTGTCGGCAGGTCAACGTTGAGAACAGGTAGATGCGCTGCACTTGCTTGCCCAACTAGGCTTGTCAGCATTTCTTAACCTGAATCGCTGCTGCGCCACACGATAGCTGATATGAAATTGCGTTCAATCGGGTATGATATTGGTGATCAGAGTGCCATATGGGCGCATACATGAGGGCGCTAGCGGCTGAGGGAGCGTGAGAAAAGTTATGAACGCCAATCTTGACGAGGCTCACTCCCTCTTTTCAGAACTGCAACAACAATATTTGTCCCAACTTGGGAACAAGATCGCACAACTCGAAGCGATCTGGTCGCGGCTGCACGTTGGTCCGCCGCAGGCCGACGATATCCGCGAGTTGCAACGCATTGTTCATAATCTAGCTGGTTCGGGGGCGACCTTTGGGCTGGCAGCGGTGAGCGAGGCTGCGCGTGCGTCGGACGTAGCTCTACAAACAGCGGTGCAAGGCGCCGAATCAGTGATAGACATAACTAACTTAACCCCTTTGATGGAACGTCTGTTTGCTGTGCTGCACGAACAGACGGTAACACTGCTTGCGCCAATCTCTCGTGAGCAATCAGTAGCCTCAGCCACGCTGATTTATATTGCTGGGCACAACAGCGAAGAGATAGCTGAATTAACGCGCCAAATCGCTTACTTTGGCTACGCTACGCGCAGTTTTCTCAGCAGTGCCGAGTTGCTGACAGCGGTTGAACAGCAGCCGCCGCATGTACTGATCATCGATCTTGACCTTCAGGAAGGCGAGCAGAGCGGTATTGCTACAGCTGCGATGCTGCACAATCGTTACGGTTCTGCGCTCCCGATCATCTTTACCGCCAGTTCAGCGGATTTTACCCTTCGGCTGGCAGCGGTACGAGCCGGAGGTCAAGGGTACTTTACGCGCCCAGTTGATGTTGGGTTATTGATCGATCTGATCGATCAACTAACGCAGCGAGCCAGTGTGGAACCGTACACAGTGCTAATCGTTGACGATTCGCCGCTTATGGCGGAGGTATATGCGCTAGCGTTACGAGCAGCCGGGATGCGTGTGGTTTCTACAACTGATCCATTGGAAGCCCCGCTGTTATTAGCTGAGCAACAACCTGATCTGATTTTGCTCGATGTCTACATGCCAGTTTGTAGTGGTCAAGAGTTAGCTGCGGTGATTCGGCAGCAGCAGGAGTATCATAGCATTCCCATCGTTTTTTTATCAGGTGAAACTGATCGTTCTGCACAACTGGCAGCACTAGCTCGGGGCGGTGATGATTTTCTAACCAAGCCGATCAATCTTGAACATCTGGTGGCAGCGGTTAGGTCGCGGATTCAGCGAGCACGATCAATGCGCAGCCTGATGGTGCGCGATGGGCTGACCGGCTTGTTCAACCATAGCGTTACTCAAGATTTGCTTATGCGGGAGGTGGCACGGGCGCGCCGCACCGGTCAATCATTATCAGTTGCGCTGCTCGATATTGATCACTTCAAGCAGGTGAATGACCGCTATGGTCATCGAGTTGGGGATCGAGTTTTGAAGAGTCTGGGACGGCTATTGCGCCAGCGTCTGCGTGCAACCGACGTGATTGGGCGTTACGGTGGCGAAGAGTTCTTGATCGTGATGCCAGAAACACGGGCAGCAAGTGCGGCGATGGTGATTGACAGTTTGCGCGAGCGGTTTGCCCAGATTGAACATCAACGTGAGGGGGAGTCGTTGCGGGTGACGTTTTCGGCTGGTATTGCCGAGTGGAGCTCGGGTCTTGACGCTAGTACACTCATTGAGAAAGCTGATGCCGCGCTCTACCAAGCCAAGCGTGGCGGACGTAATCAGGTGTTGATCGCCGATCTGCATACTGGGCAGCCGCCGCAACGTCGTGCCTTGCCAATTTCAACGAGCCGATTGAACCAGGCTCCGGTCGTGTTGGTAGTTGATGACGATCCTGATGTTAGCCGGCTTTTGCGACTCTGGTTGACCGATGCTGGCTATCAGGTGGAGCTGACCTCTAATGGTTTTGAAGCGTTGCAACGGATCGCCCAAGGCGGTGTTGATATTGCCCTGATCGACATTCTGATGCCGGAAATTAGTGGGATCGATGTGCTAGATCAGGTGCGACGCATAGGGTCAGAGCCAGCAGTTATTATGACGACAGCTTTTGGCTCGGAGCAGATTGCGGTGAATGCGATTCGACACGGTGCTGATGATTACCTGCGTAAACCGATCGATCGCCAAGAATTGCTCATTGTGCTCGACCGCACGATGTCAAATCTGCGGTTGCGGCGTGAGAATTCGGCTTTGCAACGTCGGTTGGATGAAAAGCGACGTGAGCTTGAGGCCGAGATCAAGCACGCGGCACAGATCCAGGCTGAGATGCTGCCGCAACAGATGCCGCGCCTGCCCGGCTATACCATTGCAGCGCGTTGTATTCCCGCACGTGAAGTTGGCGGTGATTTCTACGACTGGAACTTTGCTGCACCGCATCTGCTCAACCTTACTTTTGGCGACGTGATGGGTAAAGGCATGTCGGCTGCCTTACTAATGACTACTACACGAGCCGTGATCCGTTCGGTAGCACGTGAGACGTCGCCAGAAGTGAATATGCGTTATGCAGTGAGTGCCCTGTATGCCGATCTTGAACGCACAAATAGTTTTGTTACTCTCTGTCATTTGCAGTTGAATCTGCAAACCCATACGCTCGCCTTCGTTGATGCCGGCCATGGGTTGGGTTTCATTCGGCGTCATGGTGGTCACTGTGATCGGCTTGAGCCGCGGGGCGCACCATTGGGAATCTCTGTTGGCGAGCCCTACCGACAAGGGGAGACGACGCTTAATCCGGGTGACGCGTTGATTTTGTTTAGCGATGGCTTGCTTGACCCATGGCCGGCGCTGGCACGCGATCCGCTCTTGCTCAACGATTTGTTGACCGATGGAATGTCGGCAACAGCGATCGTTGACCGGCTCCTGGCATTGCCAGCGTTGATTGGACCAACTACTGATGATCTGACCGTGGTGGTGCTGTCTCGTGACCTAGCAGGCGAGGTTTCGGCATGAGTGTATGGATACGCTGGTGGCTGGCGTTGCTATTAGGATTGCCCACAATCGTGATGCCTACGCCGGTGGTTGCGCAAGGGGCGGTGATGCGTTTTACTGAGTTGGGTTATGGTGACCGCACAGCACGTGGAATCGATGCGATCCTCGATTATTACTTTCCTATCCCAACCGGATTGCGTCCTGCCAGTGATGGTTTTTTAACGCTACGTTTCACCCATTCACCGCTGCTGCGCTCCGATCGATCGACGATCTCGGTTGCACTAAATGGGCAGTCGTTGCAGAGTGTGCGGTTGACGCCAGATAATGCTAACGGAGGTCTGTTAACTACGCCGCTCCCAATAGCTGGTTTTAGCGGGCCAGGGTTGTTCTTACAAGTACAAATCCATATGCGCCTGACAGATGACATCTGTGAGGAGATCCAAAATCCGGCATTGTGGACGGTGATTAGCGGCAATTCTACCCTCCAGATCGATCTCCAGCCAGTCACTAGCGGCACACTAGCCGACCTGGCAGCGCTCTTTGCGCCATTGCCAATTAGCGCGCCGGTGGTGCGACAGCCGCCGACGCTAGTCTTGTCACCGGCTAATGATCCAGGAACACTGACTGCTGCTGGTGTGGCAGCCTTTGCCGTTGGACGCTGGACGGCCCTGACTGGACAAGATCCAGCGCTGACAGTAGCGGCTACGATGCCTGATCAGGCACCGGTGATTGCGATTGCATTAGGGATGTTACCGAAAGGTGATTGGGGCGCGTTGCGTTGGAATGGGCAAAACTATGAAGTTGACGGGCAGTTGATTCCGGCTGAGCATGGTATCCTGGCTTTGGCATCTGCCGCGCCACCACGCTTATTAGTGGCTGGGGCTACACCAGCGGCGCTAGACTACGCTGCGCGTGCGTTAACGACTTCGTTGCCGGCAGTGTCGCTCCTGGCCGTCACTCAGCCGCCACCGATGGCGCCTGCCGTAGCATGGCGGGATAGTGCGGCCAGCTTTGCACAATTGGGTGCGGGTCAGCGACAGGTAGTCGGAGCTGGTGAACATCAAATTGATTATGCCTTCGAGCGTCCACCAGGTTGGGATTTACGAGTAGGGGCCACGCTCGAGTTGCACGTCGTCACCGCAGCTGGTCTAAGGCCTGAATCTTCTTGGCTAGCAGTAAAGGTAAATGGCATCACGCTTGGCTCGCAGCGACTACGGGTAGAAACGCAGGCAATAGAACGATACCGGTTCGAATTGCCAGCTGATCTGCTGAATAGCGATCTGGAAGGCAGACCTCTGCGCCGGATTGATCTTCAGGTACGTCTTTATCTTGATTTGCCTAACATCGGCTGTGAAGAGGTGGATCCAGCGGCAGCATGGGCGACTATTATGCCATCGTCAGCGTGGCGGTTGCCCCATGATCCGGCCGCAGCAAATGACCTCGGCCGCTTTCCCGCCGTCTTGGAGGGGGATAGTGAAGCGCGGCTGGTGATACCCTCTCAACCTACACTAGCAGAAGTACAGGCTGGGCTCGAGTTGGCTGCAGCGATTGGGCGCTGGAATGTGAAGCCTGACGCGCCACCGCCGCTTTTGGTGACAACCGACACGCTGGGTAAAACGGGCAATGGGCCGCTAGCCATTCTGGGCGATCGCAGCCGTCGTATGCTGGGGCTCAATGTGAATGCAAGGACACCCTTCGTGTACCAACCCGGTCGGGGCGCACAGGCAATCCTGCACATTGTGTCGTCTCCTTGGCAGGTGGGCGAACGGGTGTTGGTGATCGATGCTACTGACGAGCTTGGTTTGCGGTTAGGCGTGCGTGCTTTTCGTGAACGAGCGCTACTGGAAGTGTTGCGGGGCACACAGGCCCAAATCGCCAGTGATCCGGACCCCACTGTAATTCCCTTGACACCACCACTAGCATCACCACCACAAACTCTCACTCCAAAGGTTGAAGTAGTGCTACTGGAACGTATTCCGGGCTGGCAGATCGTTAGCGCAATTCTGTTGCTGGCATTAATAGCCACTGCAGTGCTAGTCATTCGTATTCGGTGGTTGCGAAAGACTTAAGCTGATCAGCGAATGATGGCGCTCCTAAGCGTACCGCTTATGGCACGATGATGCAGCAATTGCTGAGCCACACAATCTTGATGCGCGTCGGTTGGGGGCCGGCGGAGTGGGCCGCATTTCGGCGTGGACTCATCAAGATTCTTGTTATTACTAACCTGATACTTGGTGCTTACTACCTGCTCTGGCGGGGGCTAGTCTCGCTCAACTGGAACGCCTGGCTCTTCGCATTGGCGTTGTTTGGTGCTGAACTCTACAGCTACATTGGCAGTTTTCTCTTTGGCCTCACCGTCTTTCGATTACGTGAACGAGGTGAACCGCCGCCCGCACCACCAGGATTGCGGGTCGATGTCTTCATCACTTGTTACAACGAACCAGTTGAACTGGTGCGAAAGACAGTGCGAGCGGCAGTTGCGATTCGCTATCCGCATCAGACCTATCTACTCGACGATGGCGCGAGTCCGGCGATGCGAGCGATGGCAGCCGAAGAGGGGTGTGGATATATCACCCGTTCGGTCGCGTGGCGGGGATTTGATCGGCATGCCAAGGCCGGCAATCTGATCAATGCGCTTGAGCAGACCACGGGCGATTTTATATTGATTCTCGACGCTGATCAGGTACCGTTACCTCACATCCTCGATCGGACACTGGGTTATTTTACCGATCCGTTGGTAGCACTGGTACAAACGCCGCAACATTTCATCAATGTTCCAGCCGGTGATCCGTTTGGCAGCCATGCACCACTGTTTTATGGACCGATCCAGCAGGGCAAAGATGGCTGGAACGCTGCTTTTTTTTGCGGATCAAACGCTGTGCTACGACGCGAGGCGTTAGCCCGCACGGGAGTATATTTCTTTGTGCGCGATGTTGAGCGGCGGATCCGGCGGGCGCTGCGTGAAGCAGATTCAGTGATCCGGCGAGCGGAGCGACGATTGACAAAAGCTGATCGGCAACGGATCGCGCCAGCGTTACGTGCCCTGCGCAAGGCGGTTATGCAAGCTCAGCGCGAGTTAGATCGGGGCGATACCTTTCAGGAATTGACTGAACGGTTCCAGCGGCGGGCAGAAGAGGCGGCACGGCTAGTGGTTGCGGCTGATTTGCAGCAAATTATGGCTGATCTGGCTGAAATTCAAGCGGTTGAAGCCGTCGAGATTATGCGTTCGTTGAACGACGAGGTATTGCTGGCCGAGCTGGCTACGCGCGATCGCTCGCCACTAGCGGCAATCGAGACGGTGCGGCAACTCATCCCACTGCTTGTGAACGAGGCAATGGATTATTTGCCAATTTCTACGATTTCGGTTACGGAAGATATGTCTACATCGATGCGGCTGCACGCGACGGGCTGGCGATCGGTGTACCACGACGAGATTTTGGCCCACGGGTTGGCTCCGGAAGATCTCCGGAGCGCGTTGCAGCAACGACTGCGATGGGCACAGGGTACTATTCAGGTGATGTTGCGGGAGAATCCGCTAACCTTGCCGGGCTTGACTTTGGGGCAGAGGCTTGCCTATTTTGATACAATGTGGAGCTATCTATCAGGTGTCCCAACGGTGATCTACTTGATTTCACCACCGCTATACCTGATATTTGGTTTACTACCAGTTAATGCGTTGTCAGACGAGTTTTTCTGGCGTTTAATACCCTACCTTGTGATCAATCAGCTGCTCTTCGCTGTAATTAGTTGGGGACGACCGACTTGGCGGGGGCAACAGTACAGTCTGGCGCTCTTTCCGCTCTGGATCAAGGCAGTCGTGACAGCAGCAGGGAATGTGTGGTTTGGCAAGAAGCTCGGTTTCATTGTTACACCTAAAACGCGGCAGGCTGGTCGCCATTTTGGATTGGTACGCTGGCAGATTGCGATGATGGCATTGCTGGCCGTTTCGATCGTGATCGGTCTGGGTCAATTGGCGTTAGGTTGGCGTAATGATGGTTTGCCAGTGCTTGTCAATGTCTTCTGGGCAGTGTACGATCTGGTTATGCTCAGTGTGGTCATCGATGCTGCAATGTACCAGCCTGCAGAGGAGCACTAATACGCTATGGATGGGTTCGTTAAAGGAGCCAACATGGAGATCACAGTCAATCCGGTGGAACAACGGGCAGTAGTGGTGAAATTACGCGGACGACTTGATCTCCTGGTCGCCGCAGAGGTCAAGCAACGCTTGGCGCAGATAGTGAATGAGGGTTTTCGATTGATCGTGATTGATATGAGTGAGGTGAGCTTTGTTGATAGTTCTGGGTTGGGTGCGCTCATTGGCGGCCTGAAAGTGGCACGGTTAGCCGGTGGTGATTTGCGGCTGGCCAGTGTGACTGATCAGGCGCAGGCGATGCTGGCACTGACCACGCTCAATCGGGTATTGAAGCCATACCCCAATGTCACTACAGCGTTACAGGCAGAATAGCCATTGTGAGAAACGCTATGCACTGGATCGAGCGCTACTACGAATTGAGCCCTGCGCCATTTGAGGGGATTAACCAGCTGCATGCGGCACTAGATGCTTTTTGGGCTGACGCAGAAGTGACGCCTGAGGTGCGGATTCGGTTTGGCACGGCGCTGGCTGAGGTGGTAGCGAATATCTTACAATACGCGGTGGTACCTAGTGATGCTCCGATTCAGCTACGCCTGCGCTGTTCGCCGCACCGGTTAGAAGCGCGATTGGTTGATCGCGGAAAGGCCTGGCAGATGCCAGCAGAGCTCGTGACGCTTCCAGATATGTGGGAGGAGAGCGGACGCGGGTTGGCGATTGCCAGAGGGTTTCTCGATACTCTGCAATACCGTCGCTTTGGCAATGTGAATTGTTGGCGATTGGTGTTGTTGTCGAAACCAAAACCAGCTTGATACTTGATTATGGTGTCGGTGTAAGTGCTGGTCGTGGCGTACCGATCAATGATGGCAGGAGCAGCGTTTGACCAGGTTGAATAAAGTTGGGATCGGTTAGATTGTTGGCGGCCACGATCTCGTCGACAGTGAAGCCGAATCGTTCGGCGATGGCACTGAGGGTGTCGCCAGGTTGCACGACATAGAGCGCGGCTATTGTGGGTGTTGGACGGGGGGCACTGGCATAGGCGGTAGCCGTGGCATCAATGTCGATTGTGGGCGCAGGAGTAATATCGAGAATGGCCGGCATGGTGGGTAGGTTCCGCGGAGGTGGTTCGGGTAGACAGGCTGCGAGGACGAGGCTAGCGCAGCTAATCATGAGCCAGATGGAGCCAATCCACCAGCGTCGAATCACAGGCCTTTCCCCTTGACAAAATGGTACCCAACCACAGCGGATAATTGTAGCAGGCGCGTTGTTGGGTGTCAACGTGCGGCAGCTGATTAGGTTGGATCACTCCCTTCTTGCAGCATCTGTTCAACAAGTGTCGCCACCTGGGCTGGCTGAATAGCAGCCATACATTCGGGTGGATCGGTTCCACGTGGGCAGGCCGCAAAGACACCACACGGGCTACAGGCCAATCCGGCGCTAATCACACGCTGGCGTTGCGGATCGCCCCAAGGACGAAAACGGCGTGGATCGCTGGGGCCAAAGAGATGGATTGTTGGCACGCCCTGACTAACAGCGATGTGGAGCGGACCACTATCCACCCCTATTACTAGCGTGGCGCGACCAAGCAGAGCGGCGAGGCGGTCAATCGTGAGATCGGTGCAGAGGACAAGGGTGTCTGGTTGTGCAGCGGCTATCGGCGCTAGCCTGGTGCGCTCGGCAGGACTGCCAGTGAGCACGATCCGTCGGTGCGGGCGTTTGATAGTGGCAATTAAATCAATCCAGTAGGAATCTAGCCAGTGCTTGGTTGGGCCACCGGTGCCAGGATGGATGATTATCAGCTGTTCGTGTGGTCTTAGGTGGTGTTGCTCCCACGCAGCAGCCCAAGCACGCGCGTCGGTGGCGGGGGAAAAACGGAGCGGAGTGAGTGTGAGTGGCTGGCCAGTGAGTGCGGCTACGAGGTCGAGGGCCTGGCGAGTGACGTGTTGGCGAGGATCGTAAGGCAATGCTTGGCTTAGGAAGGGGCGACAAAGAGGATGAGCAAAGCCGATACGTTGGGGAATACCCGCAAGCATAGCTAATGCAGCGCCCCACCAGTGGTCATCACGCAACACGAGGGCTACATCATAGCGATGTTGACGCAACCGCCAGGCTTCGCGTACCAAGAGCGCATATGGCGCGAAAGGGGCTGGTTTGGCAGCGTTGCGGTCAAAGGCGGGAAAGGGTAAGGTCATAATGACGTCGAGTTCAGGGAGACGCTGCCACATGGGTGCTGCCCAGGGTCCGACCAGAGCAGTGATCAGAGCCGAGGGCAGCGCTGCACGTAGCGCCGCTAACGCTGGGGTAGCCAGCAATAGATCACCGAGATGGTCGGGCTTGATGATTAGCACACGGCGTGGTGGATGCGCCGGTGCGCGGCGTACCCACGGACGGGCTATCGTGGCCAGAGCGTGCAGCAGTATGGCGCGCATAGCAGGGACAGACAGGCGTAGGTGATACAGTAACGAAGATCACCTAGCAGTTCCGGTTAGAAGAGTAATGCACTGGCTTCGCGCGCGAGTTGGCGCAAGCGTTCAGCATCGGACTGGTTAGCGCGTTTCTCTTCAGCTTCAGCGCGCTCATTGAGCCGACGCGCTAGTTCGGGCGTAATCTTGGTCATATTCTTGCGCAGTAGGCGCGTTGCCTCGAGCGTTGTCTCTTGAGCGAGCAATTCGTTAATAAAGCGATCTTCTGGCGAGAGTCGCGAGTCAAGAATCTCGCGGACTGTGGCAGCCAGGGTCTCGAGCTGCTCAACCAGCTCGGTGCTACCAGCATGTTGTGCAGCAGCAATACTGGCAGAGATAACCGTTAATAATCCCTCATCAACTTCAGCTGCACGGGCGCGGAGTGCAGCTGCGGGGTTGGGCGCGGTCAGTACTGCATCGATCAGCGCGCTCCCGCGCTCGAATAATTCTTGCGCCGCACGGTCGAACTCTTCAACCAGTTCGAGAATGCGGGCTCTCCGGGCTGTTAACATCTGAGCAGTGGCTGTGTCTCCGGCAGCCTCGGCAGCCTCGATCTGTTCGGTCCACAGTTCAAAAAAGCCGTAATCAATGAACGATCGCAATTCCTGCACTGCTGCGGGCAACTCGTCGTCGTTGACGGTGCGGAGACGTTCAATGGCTGCTTTTACTTCGGCAGCAGCGGCTAGCGCTGCAGCACGAGCGGTATACGCCATCAATTTTTCGCGCACTTTGATCAACATCGAGCGCATCTGGGCTTGCGCATCATTGGTAGCGTTGATAAATGCATCGAGCGTGGCAAAAAATTCTGGGGTGAGCTCTGTGTGGTAGCGTTGGGCAGCAGCGTTAAATTGCTCTTCGTCACCAATTAGGTTGACGAGGTCGGTCAAGATTTCCACGTAGCGGTTCTGGCGACGTAAGTCTTCGGCTGAGACGCCATCGGCTTCGTAGATAGCTTCGATCAGCGATTGGAGAGTAAGAAAACGGCGCGGTGCCAGCAGGTAACCGCGTGGCGCTTCGTTAGGTAGCGTGCGCATTATAAACGCCGAAGCATCGCCGATAAAGCGATCGATTTCTTGTGGCTGACTATCCAGTTCTTTCGGCACGTGGACCAGAAAGAGTTGTTTACCGGCATCGTGGTAAATGATGGGCGCGCTGAGTATACTGGCCAGTCCGCAAGCCGGGCAAACAGCCACATTGAGCTGGCCGGTGAGCAGGGCGGCTTTCAATTCAGGTTGTTCACCACCATCGACCAAAGTATAGACCAGCGAGCGAAAACGGGTGCCACACGATGGACAGGTGAGTTGTACCGGTTGAGGAGGTGCCGCAGGCATTGATCTTCTCCAGTGTCTATCCCTTTCACTAGCCGCTGATTATACCACTCGTCGCCCAACTACGGCGTAAAGGGGATCGCTCAGCCAGTGATGGGGTGATCGATCGAGACACCGGATCTGGTCAAAGCCACCGGCTAGCTCGAAGTAGTAGCGCACCAGTTCGAGGTGTTGGCGGTCGTTGGTGGCGAGCCAGATGCGTACCGCTTTACTGGGGAAACAGCGGTTGGAAAAGGTGACGATGAAGGGGCCACCTGGTTTGAGGATTCGTGCCACTTCAGCGAAAACCTCGATCGGACGGGTCATGTACTGCACTGAAACTGTACAAACGACGCCGTCGAATGTCTGATCAGAGAACGGCAATTGTGGATTGGCGTTCAGATCGTGGATAACATACTCGTGCAGTTGCGGGTTCAGACGCATCTCTTCTTCATTGAGACCCAGCCCAACTACGTGGTGCAGAGGAATATCAGTGGGCAGATGGCTAACGTAACTGCTCATCAGATCAAGTATACATCCACCATTGGGCAGTTCTTCGCGGATTAATTGAGTGACGGCACCACGCGCCAGTTCGTCAATGTGAGCTGTTAGACGAGGGTAAAGATAAAAAAGGCGATCATCGCTTTCATCGTACCGTTCGAAATATTCGGGTGGAAGACCACTTTGACGCACTATTGCCCCCATCTACCTGTCATTATTGAGCGCAGGTGACACAATAGCCGCTCCGGATGTGAGCGACGGATAAGCCTTTTTCCCAGTCGCTGAACAGCGGTCTGGAGCGATTGCTGGCGTTATGATGGCGTCGCTAACACGAACTTGGTGACGCTATGTTATAGTATAGGTCGGTTTTTGATGTAAGCGCAAGGGTGAGGTGCAACGATGCGGGCGATCCAAATCCACCAGACTGGCGGGCCAGAGCAGTTGCAATTGGTCGAGCTCCCGTTACCAGAGCCAGGGCCCGGCCAGGTGCGGGTGAAGGTAGCTGCTGCCGGAGTCAATTTTATCGACATTTACCATCGCAGCGGTCTTTACCCACAACCGTTACCATTTACGTTGGGGCTTGAGGTCGCCGGCACGGTTGATGCTGTTGGCGTAGGCGTGACAGAATGGGCACCTGGTGATCGCGTCGGCTGTGTGACCGCAATTGGTGGTTATGCTGAGTATGCCTTGGCTTCAGCTGATAAGCTGGTGCGCATCCCTGACAATGTCGATCTGGAGATTGCCGCGGCGGTGTTGCTTCAGGGTATGACAGCTCACTACTTAGCCTTCAGCACGTTTCCCTTGAAAGCGGGTGATACCTGTCTTGTGCATGCTGCAGCGGGTGGTGTTGGCTTGCTGCTGATCCAGATTGCCAAACGTCTGGGCGCACGCGTCATTGGCACTGTCTCGACCGACGAAAAAGCGGCACTGGCGCGGGCAGCTGGTGCCGACGAAGTGGTCATTTACACCCGTGAGTCGTTTGTCGAACGGGCGCGTGCCTTTACCGATGGTCGTGGTGTTGATGTGGTGTACGACTCAGTGGGGGCGAGCACAGTCGAAGGCAGTCTGGACAGTTTACGTCCTCGTGGCATGTTTGTGACCTTTGGCAACGCCAGTGGACCTGTGCCCCCGATCTCGCCGTTGACACTTAGCAGCAAGGGTTCGCTGTTTATGACCCGGCCTACTCTGTTTCACTACATTGCTACGCCAGACGAATTGCGTTGGCGTGCGAATGATCTCTTCGCCTGGATCGGGGCTGGCGAATTGCAGGTGCGGATCGATCGCCGTTATCCACTGGCCGAGGCAGCAACGGCGCAGATAGCGCTAGCCAGTCGGGCGACAAGCGGCAAACTGTTACTAATCCCGTAGGAGGGTAGGCTGATGAACGGTGAGGGCGAACCTGCCCTACGCCGGAGCAATGGAGTCTACGTCGCGGCGCTGCGCAACTGGGCGCACCGCGACGTTTATTGTGTCTCGCCATCAATAAGGAGTTTGGACATGCGTCTGGTGATGAAATTTGGTGGCACCTCGGTCGGGAGCGCCGATGCCATTCGGCGGGTAGTTGAGATTGTGGGGACCCATGCCCGCGATCATGAAGTAGTTGTGGTCGTTTCGGCAATGAATGCGCCTGATCTGCGTACAACCGATACCCTGATTGCCGCGGCCAAGGCTGCAGCAGCGGGCAATGGCGATGCTACAGCCCAAGTAGCGCCGCGATTGTTAGATCTGCATATGCGAGTCGCCGCTGAATTGGTGTCGCCTGCCGAGCTAACTGCGCTGGAACCGCAGATCCGGGCAATGCTCGACTACCTAAGTGATCTTTCGCGTAGTATTGCCGTGCTTGGTGAGCTGACGCCTCGCGCGCTCGATCTGTTCAGCGGCTTGGGCGAGCGTCTCAATGCACGCCTGATCGCCGCTGCCCTGCGGAGTGCCGGAATTGATGCCGAAGCTATCGATGCTACCGAGCTGATTGTGACCGATGATCGTTATGGGAATGCTTCGCCGTTGGAGCCTGACACCCGTGAGCGGAGCCGAGCGCGGTTGTTGCCGTTGCTAGCCGCCGGGCGCGTGCCGGTCGTGACTGGCTTTATCGGCGCGACTCGGGCTGGTGTGCCGACTACACTAGGGCGCGGTGGTTCTGACTACACGTGTGCAATCTTGGGCGCCGATCTCGATGCCGATGAAGTATGGTTTTGGAAAGAGGTAGATGGGGTATTATCGGCGAACCCGAAGGTGGTTCCGGAAGCACGAACCCTGCCGCATCTGTCGTATGCTGAGATGAGCGAGATGGCTTATTATGGTGCGAATGTATTGCATCCCAAGACGGTGCAGCCGCTCGTGCATCGACGCATCCCTATTCGGATCCGCAACACCTTTAATCCGGATCATCCGGGGACACTGATCGATGCTGAAGGTGATGGCGAGAGTGTGCGCGCGATTACCGCGATCAAGGGGCTGAGTCTCATTACGGTCGGGGGACCGGGTATGTTGGGCCTCACTGGAGTAGCGGCGCGCATCTTTGGTGCTGTAGCCCGCGTTGGCGCTAACATCCTGCTCATTTCGCAGGCCAGTAGCGAGCAGAGTGTCTGCTTTGCGGTACCGAGCGATGAGGCGGCGAAAGTGGTGAATGAACTGCGCTGTGAACTCGATCGCGAATTCGCTGCGCATGATGTTGAGCACATCGGAATAATTGCTCCTGTCGTAATTGTGGCAGTCGTCGGTTCGGGGATGCGCGGTACTCCGGGCATTGCTGGGCGTGTGTTTGGCGCGTTGGGTGCCGCGAGGGTCAATGTCATTGCCATTGCCCAGGGCAGCACTGAAAACAACATCTCGCTGGTTGTAGCCGACGCTGACGCTGATGCAGCCGTACGCGCTGTTCACGCTGCATTTGTTGGCTAACAATGAGTCAGGCGCGCAGACACATTGGTGGCAGCGTCTGCGCGTCTGACTACCGTCTGCTTAATGCCAGATGCGCTTCGTGTAACAGGCGTTCGGTCGTATCCCAACCGACGCAGCCATCGGTCAGCGAAACACCATATTGTAAAGCGCTGCGGTCAGCGATGAAGGGCTGTTTGCCCTCAAACAGGTTGCTCTCGAGCATCATGCCGATAATCGGCAACTCCTCTTCAACCATGTAACCGAGCACAGTCTGCCAGACAGCTTCTTGGCGGCGAAAATCCCCTCCAGAATTGGCGTGGCTGCAATCGATCATGACAGCAGGTGTGCGCTCGGCCTCACGCATCAGGCGGGTGGCTTGGACAATATACTCGAGGTGATAGTTGGGGCCATAGCGTCCGCCACGGAGGATCACAAAACTATCGGGGTTGCCAGTGGTGCGCACCACACTGCTGCGGCCATCTTCATCAATGCCGAGAAAACTGTGCGGTACTGAGGCTGAGACGCAGGCATTGACGGCAACCTGGATGCCGCCATCGGTGCCATTTTTGAAGCCGACCGGCATCGAGACACCGCTGGCTAAAGCGCGATGGGTTTGGGCTTCGCTAGTGCGGGCACCAATGGTCGCTAGGCTGATCTGGTCATCGAGATACTGCGGACTGATTGGGTCGAGCATTTCGGTGGCTACTGGAACACCAAGATCATTGATCGCTAGCAAGAGCTGACGCGCGATACGCAAACCGGCAGCCATGTCAAAAGAGCCATCGAGATGGGGATCGTTGATCAAACCACGCCAGCCAACCGTAGTGCGTGGTTTTTCAAGATAGGCGCGCATGACAATCAATAACTGATCGCCAAGCAGCTTTTGCAGACGCTGTAGGCGACGGGCGTAATCTAGCGCCGCTTCGGGATCGTGGATCGAACATGGACCAACGACCATGATCCGCCGTGGATCGTCGCCGCGCAGGATGCGGCGGATCGCGGTACGAGTTTCAGCGACGGTGTGGGCCGCTGTAGAACTGATGGGTAGCTCGGCTTTAAGCGCCCGCGGTGATTGAAGTGGTGTGAGTTCGCGGACATGCAGGTTTGCTAACGGAGTCTGGTTCATAGGGTCTGCATTATCGTCGGCACCAACGTGCGCAGACGAGCACTAGCGATGTAGGCATCTGCAGGTGAGCCAGCGCAGTGCGCTCGCGTAACACCCGATAACAGTATACTCTGAATCATCGTTTGAGCTGTCAATACGGGAGAGAGGATGCTCAGCATATGACAGAATGCAACGTCTCTTGGCAGCTGATACACGCATGCGCCTACACCGTATTCCGTCTCTCCCTGCGCGCCATGATATAGCTGTTAGCTGATAGATAGCTTTCGCCAGGTGCTAGCTGCTATCGGTCATCTGCTCGCTACCCATTTCCCTCACCTACAATACGTTCGTAGGCGATGCGCAGCTCTTTAGCTGCCTCGTTACTTAGCGGTAGCAACGGCAGCCGCACTGTCGTCTCGGGTAGGTTGCTTGTCCAGGCTAGGGCTGCTTTTAACGCTGGCGGTGTATTAATAGGATCTATCAAATCCCGGACCGCGCTGAGGCGGGCTTGCGCAGCTGATACATCACCGCCGTTGGTGAAGGCATCAAAGACGGCGCGGGCTAGATGCGGAAATGCGCTAGAGAGGGCGGTAATGGCACCGGCAGCGCCGCCAGCCAGCGCGCGAGCAATAAGCCGATCACTACCGGTGAAGATGCGCAGTTGGGGATAACGATCAATCAGCATTCTGGAATGTTCCCAATCACCACTGCTATCTTTGAGGCCGAAAAACTGACCAGGATGACTTTCGAGGAGCCCATCAATGATCGTCGTGGTGATTGGCACACCGGTGACTTGAGGGATGTGGTAGAGCATCACCCGTGCTTCGGCAGGGAGCGCATCGCAAAGGGCGCGGAAATAGGCCAAAACGCCGGTATCGCCCGGGTTTTTGATGTAGAATGGCGGCATCACTAGAATCGCATCGACCCCAAGATCGATGGCTACCCGGCTCAGTGCAATCGTATCGGTGAGTGCCGCGCAGCCAGTGCCAGCGATGACACTTAACTCACCACGATATTGCATAATAATTTCGAGCACTCGCGTCCGTTCAGCGACGCTCATCGATGGACCTTCGCCGGTGGTGCCGAGTGCCAGTACGCCATGCAGCCCGCCAGCAGCCAGAAATTGCAGGTAGCCTGGTAACCATTCGTAATCGACTGGCCCAACGTCACTGGTAAACGGCGTGAGCATGGCGCTAATAATGCCGCGAATCTCAGCCATGGCAGCTCCTCCTCACAAAAACTCTGATTTTGTTAACTCTACCATAAGTTGCCGTCTGCGCCACATGGTGTAGAATCAACTGGCGGTAGCCGATCTCTGCAGCGAAGAAGGGGATTATGAAAGGGCTTGTATTAAGTGGCGGTAAAGGAACCCGACTGCGTCCGATCACGTATACGAGCGCCAAGCAATTGGTGCCGGTAGCGAACAAGCCAGTGCTCTTTCGCGTCATCGAGGCAATTCGCGATGCCGGCATTACTGATATCGGGATTGTGATTGGTGATACCGGTGACGAAATTCGGGCCGCTGTCGGCAACGGCCGGCGGTGGGGTGTCAAGATTACCTACATTCCGCAAGAGGCGCCGTTAGGATTGGCTCACGCGGTGAAGATCAGTCGTGATTTTCTCGGCGACGAGCGATTTGTCATGTTTCTGGGTGATAACTGCATTCAGGGCGGGATTAGTCCGCTGATTGAGCAGTTTGGACGTAGCGATTACCATGCGCAAATCGTATTGAAGAAGGTAAATGATCCCCGTTCATTCGGGGTTGCCGAACTTGATGAAGATGGGCGCATTGTGCGTCTGGTTGAGAAGCCACGGGAGCCGAAATCGGATCTGGCGTTGGTGGGTATCTACATGTTCGATCACCACGTATTCGAAGCGGTTGAGGCGATTCGACCGTCAGCGCGCGGTGAATTAGAGATTACTGATGCTATCCAGTGGCTGGTAAGTAACGGTTACAATGTCTACCCCTACATTCACGAGGGATGGTGGATTGATACTGGTAAGAAAGATGACATGCTCGAGGCGAACCGATTAGTGCTCGATGAGTTGGAACCGTCGATACAAGGCTACGTCGATCGCGACTCGCAGTTGATTGGTAAGGTAATTATCGAGCAGGGTGCCGAGATTATTAACAGTACGATCCGGGGACCGGCAATTATCGGTGAGCATACACGGATTGTCAATGCATATGTCGGCCCGTTTACATCAATCTATCACCACTGTCATATCGAAGAATGTGAAATCGAACATAGCATTGTGTTGGAGTATTGTACGATCCGCGGTTTACCGTACCGGTTGGAAGATAGTCTGATCGGGCGTAATGTCGAGATTGGTCGGAGTCCGCTGCGTCCGAAGGCGTATCGGTTTATGCTGGGTGATAATAGCTCGGTTGGTGTGCTGTGATGTTAGCCCGATAATGAACTTTGGCTCTGCGCGCAGACGGGGGGAGGTATCGGTCAAAGGTGAGAATGTGCTGGTGAACGCGATCTGCTTATCTCTCCCTGATGATTAGTGATAGCCAGGAGTTGGTATACAACGCTTGAGTAATCACCTCCATCGTTGGCTTTAGTCTAAGCCTTGGCCGTCTACTCTGATAACCAACACTTATCCGGGCGGTAGTGTCCAAGACTTGGGTAATGAACGATCGTCGATAGGACTACTCGGATAACCAACGCTGATCCGGGCAGTAGCTGATAGGGTGCGGATACACGCCAGTGTCAGTCATTATTAATTATTCTCACCGCATTCCTTAACTACGTCCGAAGAGATCATGCCAGATGTCATAGACTGTATTCTTAGGCACACCCAACTCTTGAGCGGCACGCCGTACAGCGGTACTGCCACTCAAGCCTTGGTCGTGAAGACGACGTAAACAGGCGACGATCGTTTCGGGGCTGACAGAGTTGGTTTGTGCGCGCAAGCGATGGCGATCGCGTTTGCGCTCACTGGTCGGTTTAGCCCCAGCGATCACCAGCGTAAATTCACCCCGTGGCGCGTGCTGCGTGAAGTACTCGATTAATTCGTGAGCGGTACCTCGCAACACCGCCTCAAAGCGCTTGGTGAGATCATTAGCTATGGCAAGCTGGCGGGGGCCAAGCACTACGTCAATGTCGTGCAAGGTGTCAAGTAGCCGATGTGGTGTCTCAAAACAGATCACCGTGATGGTTAAGTCAGCAATCTCGTGCAGCAGATCGCGGCGCTCACGTGGTTGGCGGGGCAGAAAGCCAAGGAACGCAAACCGACTAGTGTCCATACCTGACACTACGAGTGCGGCTAGCGGTGCACTTGGCCCAGGGATCGGAACAACCATGTGGCCTGCTGCCAGACAAGCCTGTACCAACTCTTGGCCGGGATCGGCAATCGCTGGTGTACCAGCATCAGAGACTAGCGCTACATCACCTGCCTGCAAAGCGGCCAGAATCTCATCACGTCGTACCAGTTTGTTGTGCTCGTGGTACGAGATACACGGCGTCGTGATTTGGTAGTGATCGAGCAGGATCCGGGTGTGGCGGGTGTCTTCGGCGGCGATCAAACGTGCTTCGCGCAGAACCCGCAGCGCGCGCAGGGTGATATCCTCGAGATTGCCAATCGGCGTCGCAACTAGATACAGTGTGCCCATATATTCAGGTTATTGCCGCATCGCAACCGTGAAGCTGATGAAACATTAGTTGGGTATAGGTTGAAAGAATCATCGTCCGATTTTTCACCAGCGTTCGTTGCGATTGATTAGGTAACAGTGCGGTGAGATTCATGTGCCGGCACACCCAATTGCTCGCGCCAGTAATTCAGCACCTCGGTGACGATTTGTTCGATCCCAATTTCGGGCTGCCAGCCGGTGGCCGCACGCAGTTTGCGATTGTCGCCCTGCAAGATCGGCTCGTCAACCGGGCGCAAGCGGCTAGGATCGAGTTGGACCGTTACTGGTACGCGGCCTAGGGTAACCACCAGATCAACAATGTCGCCAATTCGCACTGCCTGACCGGAGCAGAGATTGTAGACCTCTCCAGGTGTTCCGTGTTCGAGCAGGAGCCAGAGGGCACGCGCGACATCACGGGTGTGGGTAAAGTCGCGTTTGGGGGCAAGATTGCCAACATAGATCACCGGTGGCTGCTGACCGGCCTCAATTTGGGCCATCTGGCGGCAGAAGGTCTGGATCGAACAGCGATCACCCTGCCGTGGCCCAACATGGTTAAACGAGCGCGTCACCACCACGTGCATGCCGTAGCTGGCGTGGTACTGTAATCCACTCAGCTCAGCAGCTACCTTGCTGACCCCATACGGGCTGGTCGGGCGCAGGGGATGATCTTCGCGAATGGGCACTTCCTCAGGGCGCACTGGCCCATACTCGGCGCTCGTACCAGCGATGTGAATCCGTGCTTGGGGTACGTGCCGCCGAGCTGCTTCAAGCAAGTTTATCGTGCCTTCCACGTTAGCTCGCATAGTCAAGATCGGCGCATCCCATGATGCGCTGGGGTAGCTCTGGGCCGCGAGGTGAAAGATGCGATCAGGTCGGGCAGCAGCGATAGCGCGATCCAACGAGAAGGCATCTTCGATATCCCCCTCATGAATAGTGATTTTTCCTGTCAAGTGAGCGATTGGGCGCGGATCGCTACGCCAACGCTTGAAGGCGTGAATCTCTAGACCGGGAATGGTCAATAGGTAATCAGCCAGAAAGCTGCCAACCGGACCAGTAATGCCGGTGATGAAGACCCGCATAGTACCTCCGCTATGTGTATTGCCGCTTATCATACCACGTTCAAGTCCAGCGCTTATCTGCCTATTGGAGGTAGGGCTGGCGTAAAGTGTGGGCCCCGTCGACCGCATCAACTATCGTGCCGTGACCGTCAAGTTGATGGTTGATGGCGGAGGCAGTTGGCTTGCAAGCGCATCATTATTGGGTCGCAAGTGCAAGTCAACAACAGCAGGTATTTGACAGTCGGGTTGGGGTGAGTCATAATCTTAAATTGAAACAATGTTTCATTAAGGAGGAACGCCCAATGTTCTTACAGGTGATACAACGGATTGCTATCATCCTCGTACTCGCATCTTTCCTGGTTACCGCCTGTGGCCAGGCCCCAGCGAGTCAACCCACACCTGAGCCCACACCCTTGACCGTTATTGTTAGCACCAGTATCGTTGCCGATGTTGTGCGCCAGATTGGCGGCGAGCGGGTGCGGGTAGAGACAATTGTGCCGGTTGGCGCCGATGGTCACAACTACGAGCCTTTGCCACAAGATCTAGCTCGGCTTAATGCGGCACAGGTCATCTTTACCGTTGGTGCTGGCTATGAGGAGTTTATCGAACGGCTTATTGCTAGTTCTGGTACCCAGGCTGAGGTGATAGCACTGTCCGAGGGGCTGAATCTACGTGTCTTGGCTAAAGAGGAAGCTAGCATTCACTCGCACGCGGACGAGCACGGCGACACACACGCGGACGAGCACGGCGACACGCACGCGGACGAGCACGGCGACACACACGTGGACGAGCACGGCGACACACACGCGGACGAGCACGGCGACACGCACGCGGACGAGCACGGCGACACGCACGCGGACGAGCACGGCGACACACACGCGGACGAGCACGGCGACACGCACGCGGACGAGCACGCGCACGGTGCGGGTGCGATCGATGGTCATACCTGGACTGATCCGAACAATGTGAAGGTATGGGCTAACCTGATCGCCTCGACCCTGAGTCGAATCGACCCCGCGGGTGCAGATATGTACACAACGCGTGCCGCGGATTATCAACGTCAGCTCGATGAACTTGATCGCTGGATTGCTGAACAGGTTGCTACCATCCCACCTGAGCGACGACTTATTGTCGCCGATCACATCATTTTCGGGTACATGGCTGATCGCTATGGCCTGCGACAAATAGGTGCGATTATCCCTGGTGTAAGCACAAGTGCTACACCTTCGGCGCAAGAGTTAGCGGCATTGCAGGATCTGATCGCCAATTACGATGTGAAGGTCATCTTTGTAGGCGATATCGCCAACCAGCAACTAGCCGAGCAGATTGCACGTGACACGGGCGTCAAGATCGTGCCAGTGTTGACCGAGTCGCTTACCGATGAAAATGGGCCAGGCGCAACCTACATTGATTACATGCGCTACAACGTGCAGCAAATAGTGGCTGCGCTGCGTGGTTAAGCCAGTTTCTCATTTACAATGAAGGGGCGACGCATTGCGTCGCCCTTGCGTTGCTGACAGCATTGGGTGAGAAAGGAAACAGGTATGCCAGTTTCACCTGTGGCGGCGCCGACAACGATGTCGGAACATCGATCCCTGCCGGCGCTTACCATTCACCAGCTTACCGTGCGTTATCGCCAGACTGAAGCCCTGAGTAATATTTCAGTCGAAATTCAGACTGGTGAACAGGTGGCGGTCGTTGGCCCTAATGGTGCAGGCAAGAGCACGTTACTGAAAGCGATAGCCGGTCTACAACCGATCACGTCTGGTGAGATTCGTGTTTTTGGCGCGGAACGGGCTGAACCGAACACGATTGCCTATGTACCGCAGCGATTGCAGATTGACTGGCGATTTCCGGTCTCGGTGAGAGATGTGGTTTTGATGGGACGGGTCGGGCGGATAGGTCTATTCCGCTGGCCTACGCGCCGCGATCGCGAGTTGGTACAGCGAGCGTTGGAACGGGTAGGCTTGGCTGCTTTTGCCGATCGACAGCTCGGGCAGTTGTCAGGTGGGCAGCAGCAGCGGGTGTTTCTGGCCCGGGCGTTGGCTCAGGAAGCGCAGATCTTGCTGATGGATGAACCGCTGGTCGGATTGGATATTCCTTCACAAGACGAGATCTTTCGTGCGTTGACCTCTTTGCGCGCTGAGGGTGTGACCGTATTAACCGCATTGCATGATTTGCAACAGGCAGCGCGTTACTTCGACCGGGTTATGTTGTTGAATCGGCGTTTGATCGCTTGTGCACCTGCACGAATCGCCTTTACTGCCGCCAATTTGGTTGCAACTTACGGCGGCCATCTCCATCTGCTGAGCGACGGTGACGGCTTGTTAACAGTCGCTGATACATGTTGCAATCCTACACCGGATGGAACCCTATGATCGACTTTCTCACTGCTCCGCTGGCCTACCCTTTTATGCAGCGTGGGTTGATCGCGGCGCTCCTGGTAGGTGTCGTTTGTGCCGTGGTTGGCGTGTATGTCGTGTTACGCGGCATGGCGTTTCTCGGTGATGCGCTGGCTCATACGATTTTGCCAGGCATTGCTCTTGGTTATCTGATTAATGGTGCTGATCGCGGCGCTCTCTTTTGGTGGGCACTGGGGGCGGCACTGATTAGCTCGTTTTCCATTGGGTCTATCGTTCGTTCAGGTCGTATACGCGAAGATACCGCGATCGGGATCGTCTTTGCCGCTATGTTTGCGCTTGGGGTAGCATTGATTTCGACTGTGCGCAATTCCGCGGTTGATCTCTCCCACTTCCTCTTTGGCAATATTCTGGGGGTAAGTGAAGGTGATATCTGGCGCATTGCTACCTTTGGCGCAGTGGTACTGGCGGTAATCTTCTTGTTCTACAAAGAGTTGATGCTGATTACCTTTGATCCGGTTCTGGCTGCAACCCTGCGCCTGCCCGTGCGATTTCTTGATCTACTCCTGTTATCTATGCTGGCGGTGGCCATTGTGGTCGCGATACAGACTGTTGGGGTCGCCTTGACGCTAGCAATTCTGGTCACGCCGCCAGCGACTGCCGCGTTTTTCACCCACCGTATGCATACAATGATGATAGTTGCCGCCATACTGGCCGTACTAGCCGGCGTGGTCGGTCTCTACAGTTCGTACTACCTCGGTATCGCTTCGGGCGCTGCCATTGTACTGACGAGCACACTCATCTTTGCGCTCGTTTGGGCCGGTTCACGGCTGCATCGACGCAGTGGTTGAGAATGTAGTACAATTGTTGCAATTGGCGCTTGCGGCCTGCCAGTACTGCTTTCCTGTGTGACCTAGCGCCGATGTGAGGTTATTGATTGCTAGCCAATGCTGGTGGCAGGCTGGCAACTGTGAAGCGTCTAGGGGCTGATTGCCAGGAAACAGGTAGCGAAGCGTTGCATTTCAGAGATAACGTCACCACCTGTGATCAACGCGCATCCGTAACCGTTCTGGCAAGCAGTATTGCGGATAGTGCGGCAAAGTATGGTAGCAGGCCGGCTCTTACTCATTCTTACCAGCTTGATACTGCTCTTCGTACCGCCGGTTGCCCAAGCGCAGCCGGTTGCAGCGACCCAATGGGCGCTCAACCGTTGCGGCGGGGGTGACTCGGTGCAGTATACGCTGGCATTAGCTGGCGCAATCACGCCTGATACACTGACGCCTGGCGGTATCGAGACGCCAAGTTTTACCGAAGCGTTTACCTTGCTGCGTCCATTTTTGCTAGCTGCAGATCTGGGGATCGCAACGCTGGCTGGACCACTGGCGGGTGGATTGTCACCAGCGCTAGCTGCGTCGTTGGCCGAGAACAATCTCCGCTTGTTAGGCGCTGCACATCCGCGCGTGCTTGATCGCGGTCCGGCTGGGGTCGATGCGACTTTGCAGACACTAAGTCGCTATGGAATCTTCCAACATGGCCTTGCACCCAGTGGTCAGCCACTGCCGCCGTTTCTCAAAGTGACCGTGCCGCATCCCGATTCACCATTGACGCTGGCTTTCCTGAGCGCTACCTGGGGGCTTGATGGTAATGCCGATCGGAATGGTCAGGTCAATCTGCTCGCTGATGCGGCCGGAATCTTGCCTTCGATCAATAAGGCTATCGAACAGGCGCGGCGCGAGACCGAGCTGGTGGTCGTGATGGCGGCATGGGGTAATCCAATTGATCCCGATCCAACCAAGGCCCGCATGAATGCTGCCCGTAATCTCATTGCTGCCGGTGCTGATCTCGTAATTGGCAGTATTCCAGGGGTCACGTCAACCGTTGATTGGGTTCGGGTTGGCGAGCGGGCTGGACTGGTCATCTTCTCGGCTGGTGATCTGGTTGGAACAGCCGACATGCCGGCGGGACTGATATACGTTGGCATCACTCGTGATGCTGATGGCGCTGCCTCGATTACGGGGTTTCGGTATTTGCCAGTCAATCCTGGCAATGGCAGTCGCGGACCAACTCCCCTGTCGCCGGCTCCGGCCGAACTGTCGCGCCTGTTTGGCGATCCTGGTCAATTGCACGTGATTGCGCCGTTGCCGCCAAGCGGCAAGATCGAGGTGTGTCCACCGCTAGTATTGCCCGAAATGCCAACGGTTCCGATTACCGGTGATTTTGCTCGCTTCTACCAGACCTTCGGTGAAGAGCGGCCTCACTCGTTACTGGAAGCGATCGCCTTGCTCGGTCTGCCGCTCGGTCCAGTACGGCGTGAACTGTCCGGTGATTGTCAGCGAGAGGTGCCAGTGCTCTACACCGAGCGCCAGCGGCTGGAATTGCACACCGACAATGACTGGCCCAATCGGGTGCAGGGCTCGCATCTGGGTGTGGTGTCGTTTCGGCTAGCTTATCCTGATCAACCTTTTACGCTACGTACCGATCTGAGTGATCCATCAGTGTTTGCCCATCAACGCTTCCGTACTTTCTACGAACGGTACGGTGGCCTGCGGGTGTTTGGTTATCCGATTAGTGCGGGTCTGACCGAACGCGATCCTGCAACAGGGCGTGATCTGATCGTGCAATATTTCGAACGAGCACGCTTTGAAATTGATCCGGCTGTCCCTCCTCCTGCTGATCCGCTTTGGCAGATTCGACTAGGTCTGTTGGGCCGTGAAGTAGGTGAACAAGCGATCAGGAACCTCTGTCCGGCAGTGATAACAGATGTGACCAATGTCACGACGGAAACCCCAGTAGCTGTGTCGACTAGGATGAGTGAGTCTGCGCAGAGTGTAAGTGATGGAGCAACCTGGATGTGGTGGGCGATCATTGGGTTGGTGATAGTGTTTGTGGGCGTGGCAATAGCGGCAATCTACGACTTGTACCACTTCGCTGAACAGTATCAGCCTCTAGGACTGCATGCCTACAGCCGGAGCGGGTATCGTCGGACGACTGACACGACGACTACAGTTGATGCTGCCATCAGGCGACATGCAAAGTGGCAGGATTATATGTTAAACTTTGCCCGTCGCCGTCAATCATCTCCAGTGTCGAATGCTGAAACGGAGACTACTCCTCCATCGTCGTCCAAAGCGAGTGATTCCTTATGGGGCTGGGTGTTGAAACGCAGTGCTGATGTTGGTCGCGTTGCGCGCAATGGGCCGATATGGCGTTCACCTTTGCGGACGAATCGGAGTGCTGCTCCTTCAGCTGGATCGCCATCGTCCGTTGCCGAAACGCCGCCGCCAACTCATCTGCGATCAGCATCGGAAAGTCGGGCTGGGCAGCCCATAACTCCGTCACCGGTCGCTGCTGATCCGCAGTACTATAACGAAGCGGTCGCAGCGTGGTTCGACGAACCGACTACGCCGCCGCTGCGGGATGAAGACGCGATTGAGCGCAATAACCTGGTCGGTGATCGTCCGATCGATTGGAACGATCTGCCTCCGGCGGAGCGTGAACGTTGGATGCAGGAAATCGGGCCATTGGACGATGAGTCATTATCCGATCTGCCACCCGCGGAACGTGAACGTTGGCAGGCTGAGCTGGCTGCACCGCAACCGGAGTTTGATCCGAATTGGTATCGTGCGACAAAGTCACCGGCAGCGGATGAACGAGCCACGCGTCGTCTCGATGACGGAGAATCGCTTCCCGATCAGGAAACAAGCCAGCGCGGCCGCGATGATGACGATCTCTTAAGGAAACTACTTGGCATATAATGTGTGGTATAGTTGATAGTGTCATGCAGGCACAAAATCATTCGTGCGACGGTTGATTGACGAATGTTTGAATGCTATACTACCTGCGTAAACCGAATCAAGGTCAGTAATGCGCAGCTTGCCGCAGGTTGCCAATCACGATAGAGGAGAAGAGCGTATGCCGCAAACGCGACTGGTGATCGCCGACGATGAATCGATCATCCGCATGAATTTAAAAGAGACGCTCGTTAGTCTCGGCTATTTGGTGGTCGGCGAGGCGGGCGATGGCGTAAGCGTGATCAATCTCGCGCGTGAACTGCGCCCCGATCTCGTTTTGATGGACATCAAGATGCCGAAGCTCGATGGGATTCAGGCCGCTCGCATCTTGACCGAAGAAAAGATCGCGCCTGTTTTGCTGCTGACGGCCTACTCCGATCGTGATCTGGTTGAGCGGGCGAAAGAGGCCGGTGTCGTGAACTACATCGTGAAGCCGTTCCGCGAAGCGGAGTTGTTGCCGGCAATTGAAATCGCGATTGCCCGCTATCAAGAGTTTCTGGAGATGGATCGGCAGGTGGCTGATCTAAAAGAGACGCTCGAGACGCGTAAGTTGGTTGAGCGGGCAAAGGGTATCTTGATGGACACGCAAGGCCTGAAAGAGGCCGAAGCCTTCCGCAAGATTCAACAATTGTCGATGAATACCCGGAAGTCGATGAAAGAGATCGCCCAAGCGATCTTGTTGGCACACGAGATTTGATAGGTGACAGCGACGCACTACGCGGCAATGGCTGCCGCCGCGCGCCGACGTCGGCGCTGTGGCTAGGGTTGTGATGAGCGATCTGTATTGGTAAGCCTAGAGCGAGGGCTTTGTGTCGGTTACAGTTCTACTGAGCGCCAAGGATCTTGATCGCTGAAGAATGCATCAACAGGGACTGGCTCAGCTCAACTTCAACCCGAGTGTCGAGAATCAGCTCTGGTGATGATAAGCAATGCATCGCTCGGGGCCATGCAGGGCAAGCGCATAGGCGGTTGGCGGCCATCGGTTTCTATCTCTACTCAGGACGGAGAATGACTCCGCGCGTGCTATGTCAGCACCTGATGCCTCGCAACCTGCCCCACGATCGCTACCAACACGCTGGCGGCGATATGGGCGTGCAATTGGGCCACATCTGATCACGATCGTGGTGAGTTTATCACTCTTCACTGCTCTGCACAACTGGTTGCTGCCGACCTCTGCACCAGTAACGCCATCAATCGCGACGGTAACGCCAGTTCCAACTGTCCCCCCCACTCCTATCCCTTCACCAGTGCCGGTCATTACGGCGGCGCCTCTCGCTGACGGGCTGGTGCGGCTGGCGATCCTCGATCTACAAGCGGAAAATACACAGCTCCGTGCTACCACTCATCTGCTGCGCGCTGCCATCACAATTGATGAAGCAATTCAGGTGTTGCAACGCAACGACTTCGCTGAAGCTGATCGCGCGTTGATGACAGCTCGCCGTGCGCTTGATCGCGCCTATCAACTGAGTGCGGAGCCACAGAAAGGGCCGATTGATGCCATTCGGTTACAGATCAGTCAGATCCGCGACGACCTTGGTGTGCGCCCCGAAGGTGCCGATCGTCGATTGTGGCAGGTACGGCGTCTCATTCTGGCCCTAGTGGAATAAGTTATCGGTGGCGCTCGCCATCCGTTTCCCTTCAAACACCGTATAATACAACGGAGACCTGTGTCGTTACTCACCACGGGAAGGCTATGTATGTACCGTGATCCAACGATCCGATCGTCCGATATAACCCCAGAGTCTGTCTACATACACCGTCGTGCATTTTTACGTGGACTAGCGAGTCTGGGGGCCGGGATAGCACTCGGCGCCTGCGGTGTAACTACGTCAGCGGTAGATGCCCCCCAATCTCCGACTGTTGGCGATATCGAGCAGCGTGATGAACTCGGTGATCCGGTCAACACCTTCGCGCAGATCACCACGTACAACAATTTCTACGAGTTCACCACCAATAAAGAAGATGTTGCTCGCCGCGCTGCTGGTTTTGTAACCCGTCCCTGGACGGTTGAAGTTACGGGAATGGTGCGTCAGCCACGGATATTCGCGATCGAAGATATTCTGACCATGTTCGATCAGGAGGAGCGGATCTACCGTCTGCGGTGCGTTGAAGGTTGGTCGATGGTTATCCCTTGGCAGGGCTTTCCACTGCACAAATTGCTCTCCCTGGTCGAACCAACGGCGCAGGCGCAATATGTCCGGTTTGAAACGCTCTACGATCCTGACCAGATGCCAGGACAGCGTGACCGCTACTTTCCCTGGCCGTATGTCGAGGGATTGCGCCTTGACGAAGCGATGCACGATTTGACGATTCTCAGCACTGGCCTATATGGTCGAACGCTTTTGCCGCAGAATGGCGCGCCGTTGCGGCTGGTGGTACCGTGGAAGTACGGCTTTAAAAGCATCAAATCGATCGTCAAGATTGAGCTGACCGATACAATGCCTGTCTCACTGTGGATGGCAGTAGCGCCGCACGAATACGGTTTCTACGCCAATGTCAACCCGGAAGTACCACATCCGCGCTGGTCGCAGGCTACCGAGCGTCGGATTGGCGAAATGGGTCGGCGGAAGACGCTACCGTTTAATGGGTATGCCGAACAGGTAGCAGCGCTCTACGCTGGCATGGATCTGCGTCAATACTATTAAGTTCAGCGCCGACTAGGAAATGTCGCTTGCCACGCAGGTTGTCAAGCTATTATGAAGACCATCGCGTTGCGCTTTTTCCCACATGTAGCCGGTATTTTCCCGCTCGTTTTGCTTGGCAGTGACGTGCTAGGTAATCGGCTCACGGTCAACCCAATCCAATACCTAACATTGCGCACCGGCTGGTTTGCATTGGTGTTGTTGTTAGCGACATTGGCTTGCACACCGCTTAGTCGCTGGTTGGGGTGGAAACAATGCATACGCTGGCGTAAACCGCTGGGCTTGTACAGTTTTGCCTACGCCTCTCTGCATCTGGCGATCTTTGTCGTCCTCGACTATGGCCTCGACCTGAATCTGATTGCTCAAGCTATATTAGAAAAGCGGTACATCATTGCTGGCCTGGCTGCCTTTCTCTTGCTCATACCGCTGGCGCTCACCTCGACTACGAGCTGGCAACGACGGTTACGGCACTGGTGGAAACGACTCCACCGGCTCGTCTACGTAGCCGCCATCTGTGCTGTAGCTCATTACCTCTGGTTAAGCAAAGATCCGCGTCCGGCGCTCATCGCTGGCGGTGTGCTCTGTGGATTATTGCTAGCCCGGTGGCGCCCAGGTCGATGGCGCGCGCCATCGAATGCGTTCCCGAAGAAGCAAGCGTAGCCACACGGAAGGCACTCCCTCACTATGCCCGGACGGATGAACGCATAAACTGGGTAGGGTGTGCTATAATAGTGCTATGAGTGAACTAAAAGATAAACTGGTGCTCGTTGTTGACGACGAGCCGCGCATGATTACCTTCATGCGCATGAATTTAGAGCTGGAAGGGATGCGGGTGACAACCGCTACGAATGGTCGCGAAGCGGTTGAGAAAGTGCGCGAAGAAATGCCCGACATCGTCCTGCTCGATGTGATGATGCCGGTGATGGACGGCTTCGAGGCGTTACGTCGTATTCGCAGCTTTTCCCAAGTACCAGTCATCATTCTCACCGCCAAAGATGAAGAAGAAGATCGCGTTCGTGGTCTAGAGCTCGGCGCTGATGATTATGTCGGTAAGCCATTCAGTCAGCGCGAGCTAGTTAGTCGCATCCGAGCAGTATTGCGCCGACATTATACCCAGCCTCCAATTCCACAGACGTTGGTGAAAGTCGATGATCGGCTGAGCATCGATTTTGCGCGGCGTGAAGTGTTGGTCGATGGTAAGCGTGTCAATCTGCGCCCGACCGAGTATCGCCTGCTCTATCATCTGGTGCAGAATGCTGGGTATGTGTTGACTCACGAGATGCTGCTCAGCAAAGTGTGGGGGCCGGAGTATCGCGACGAGAGTCATTATTTGCGTTTGTACATAACGTATCTGCGCCAAAAGATCGAAGAAGATCCGGCCAATCCGCGGTATATTTTGACTGAACGTGGGGTTGGTTATCGGTTTGTTGATTTTCCCGGCGCGCGTCGGATCAGTGCCGTTGACGCGCCGGCTCCCTAAATCTGACAGCGTCTGTTTAGCGCATGTTGCACGCGGCTAAGAGCCGTTCAGGTTGGCCGCGGTATTCATCCCAGGGCAGTTCTCCCCGCGCAATGCCGCCGAGTACTCTCCACAGCCCAGCATTGACGGGGGCATTTATTCCGTGCGCAGTTGCTGCAGCTGCAACCGCTCCGTATAGAAACTCGCCTTCAGAACGTGAGCGGCCAGCGCGTAGATCGCGCAACAGTGATGGTTCTTTACCGCCACGCCCACCTGCTACCCGTTGACGTAGGATCGGATCGAGTACGAATGGAGGCAGCCAGCGAATGCCAAATGCCAGCAGTGCTGCTGGGTAACGGGGAAGATTGACTGGTCTGATCCCCATTGCCCGCATCACGGCCAGCGCTTCGCGTACCGCTGCTCGTTCAAGCGCAATTAATCGGCGATCGGCATACACCTGCGTGACTGACCAGTCGAGAATGGCGGCTGTCGCATTGCCGAGCATATTCAGTAGTGCCTTCGACCACTTCATAGCCCGATAATCTGGGTAGCGTTGCACTGTAAAGCCAGCGGTGCGGAGCGCCGTTTCGGCTAGGGTTAGATTGCTGGCTGTGCCAACCGGCGCGAGGCCGATGCCACCCTCTTTGGTGACCGTGATCGTCGTTGAGCCGGTCGCATCGACTGAAGTGGTGATTGCACCGGCAACAATCCGATCAGCACCGAAGCTGGTGGCCAACGTCTCTTCGTTACCGATGCCATTTTGCAGGGTTAGAATAGTTGCCGGATTGAGCGCCCGCAGGCTGGGGATGGCGCCAGCAGTATCGTAGCCTTTTACGCATACGATAGCGAGAGCTGGCTGTTGAAATGCGGGTGGCAGGTCGGTAACTGCACCAGCAACAGTCAGATTAGTCAATTCAACCGCACCAATACCATTGACAACCAGCGGGCTGGCCCGCAACGCAGCCGCACCAGCAGGTCGAGTCAGCAAGGCGACTGGGGGGATATTGGCGGCCTGGGTAAGCCGTGAGAGGACGAGGAGTCCAATTGCGCCGCCGCCGATAATGACAATCGTCATGTGGGTGCCTCCAAATCAGGCCAGACGCAACATTGCGCGGCTCAGCTACTCTGATTAGCCAGAGCGGGAAACGCTGTCTACCGCAGCGTCTGCGGATGCCAGAACGTCTAAACAACGGTGTAGTATAGCGGAAAATATCGTGAACAGGATCCAGTTGCGAGATGGCTGCTTCAAATACGGTGCACACGAACTGACCAATTCGTGATAGCATACATATGCGGAATTCAAGTTGAATGAGGAGATGTATGGCTACTCCACCCCAGGTTGGTGATTTGGCACCTGATTTCACCCTTCCAAACGAGGCTGGTGAGATGGTTTCCTTGAGCCAGTTTCGTGGTAAGCGCGTCATTCTGTATTTCTACCCGAAGGATGATACACCTGGTTGTACCTCACAGGCGTGTGGTTTTCGTGATTCCTACCCGGTGATTACCGAGAAGAACGCCGTGGTAATCGGAATTAGTCCGGATAGCACAAAATCGCACGCCAAATTTAAAACCAAGCACAACCTGCCTTTCATCCTGCTTGCCGATGAACAACATAGTGTCGCAGAGGCCTATGGCGTATGGGGTGAGAAGTCGATGATGGGCAAGAAGTATATGGGTATCATTCGTTCCCACTTTGTGATCGACGAAGAGGGGCGGATTACGCAGGCCGAAGTGAAAGTCAGCCCAGCAGATAGTGTCAAACGTGCGCTGGAAGCGTTGAACCGTTAGTCATTGGTGTACTGGCAGTACAGGTGGTGCCCAGGGGGAGTGCATCGCACTGCCCCTGATGTCATCTACGTCCTTTGCGACGGTATTCTTCCGGAGTCTGCCCAACCTCTTTTCGAAACACCCGACTAAAGTAACTACTACTGGAAAAGCCGACCTCCAGAGCAATGTTGGTGATGCTCTTGTCACTCTCGACGAGCAAGCGGCGTGCTTGCAACACGCGGTAGCGATTCAGATACTCCATCGGCGTGGTGCCAAGTTCTTGCCGAAAACAGTGGGTAAGATAATCTTCACTCATACCCACGTAGTGCGCAATGTCTTGTCGGGTGAGCGGGTGGGTATAGTGGCTGTGGATGTAGGCCATTGCCTTGCGCACCAGAATCTGGGCCTGATCGCTCAGCCGACGGCGTCGCTCGAGCGCTGCTTGGAGATGAGAGAGGGTCTCACTAGCGCTAAACATGCCTTTGCTCAACACAACAGTGACGCCTTGGCTAAGCCGGGCCATGTCCTCCTCGCTCAGTATGCGACCGGTGATGACGATCACCGGAATCTCGCGCATCTGCTTATTGCTGCGCATCGTTTCCAGGACCGTGAAACCATCCATCTCTGGCATCATTAGATCGAGCAACACGAGATCGACCCGCTGCTCACTGAGGATTGCAAGTGCCTCACGTCCTGAACAGGCGCGTAGGACGCGACCTGCTATGCCTTGCATCTGGATCATACGGGCATGCAGATCAAGCGTATCAGGGTCGTCATCAACCACAAGGATCGTCTGCGGGGCGTTGCTCACGCCAGTAGTCATCCAGTACTGGTTGAGCGCGCGGGTAAGATCGGCCAGCTCGATAGGCTTGGTAAGGTAGTTGAACTCCATCACAGCGCCGTGCTGCTCGGTCATGGCGTAACAAAAGAGGGGTAGATCGCGGGTGGCCGGGTTGGCTTTCAAAACCTGGATTGTTTGCCACCAAGCTCGTTCACCCTGGGTAGCATTGAGTACAATCGCGCTGTACGGTTTGTGCAACAGCTCATTGAGCCAAGCGTTGGTTTCTTCAATCGAGAAGGCCGTCACCGTGAAGCCGCGCTGTTCGAGATGGCGCTGAAGCCGCTCGTCTACAGTTGCAGACAAGAGCAACACGCCTGGCCGGGCTGGTAACGGAGCCGGTGCGCTACGTGGTCGTGTATCCGTAGGTGCAACGATGGTTGGCAAGCGGAAAAAGAAGGCTGAACCCTCACCTTCGATCCCGCTTGAATGCACTCCAATCTCACCACCGTGCAGCGCTACCAGCCGTTTGCAAATGGCCAGACCCAAGCCGATACCGCTATACCCGCGACTCATGCTCCGCTCTGAGCGTTGGAATTCGGCGAAGATGCGCACCTGTTCTTCCGGTGGTAGTCCGATGCCGGTGTCACGGACGGTAACCGTCACAGCATCGGGCTCGGGCGTGACAATCAGACTGACGCTGCCGCGAGCGGTAAATTTGATCGCATTGACCACCAGATTCAAGCCAATCTGGTGCAAGCGTGTCCGATCACCCCACACCCATGGGCCTTCAGCAGGGATGGCATCGTGCCAAGTCAGGTGTTTCTCGGCAGCCATCTGCTGACCGACTGCGGCTACGGCACGCATGACTTGTCCCAGATCAACCACCTCATACGTCAGCCGCAACTGTCCGGCATCGCTGCTGGCCAGATCAAGCACATCGCTAATCAGGCGCCCTAGATGGCGGGCGTTAGCATAAATGCGTCTAAGATCATCGCGCACCGACACTGGCAGCTGATGGTTGTTGGCGGCACTTTCGCGCAGCAGGAGATCGCTCATGCCCACGATCAGGTTCAATGGTGTCTGTAATTCATGGCTGACCATCGAGAGGAAACGGCTTTTGAGCTGATTAGCTTCTTCAGCCAGCTGGCGGCCTTCACTAGCGGCGCGGTACAGGCGGGCAGTGTTGAGGGCAGCGCTGATCTGTTGTGTGATTGTGCCATAGAGATCAAGGTGGGCTGTGTCGAAGGCAACAAACCCGGCTTCACTACCTGTGCCGATCAGTGGGATGAGCGTGAGTTGAAATGGCTGGTGAGCGGGCAGCCATTGCGTTGGGGGAAAAGCGCGACTACGGATGCGAATGACCGGCTGTTGGGGCGCAGTCACCGCTCGCAAGCGACACCACGCTGCGGCATCATGCGCTTCGGCTTCGAAGAACCCAATCCACAACAGTGAGACTTTCAGTTCGGGTAAATGACGGGCCAGAATCTCGTAGATGTCTTCTTCAGCCAGGGCGTTTAACAATCGCGCTGTCAACCTCCCAATTCGATTGTTTATTTGTTGTTGAGCATTGACATAGTGCCAGTGCTGGAAACGCATGGCGGCACTGATAGTGACCCGTGCTTCATCAATCAGATCGTAGGCTTGCGCGTGGTAGCTAGGATTGAGGAGACCAGGTAATGCATCGCGAATAAACGAGATGGCTACCTGCCAGTCGTGGGCATCATCGCCTACTTCAGTCACCTGTTTCAGAGTTTGGGTCAGGAATGTGCGAAATTGGTCCGGATTGTCGGTTTCGACACTCTGTACAAAGACGTTCAGCAGGCGGAGGCTTAGCCGACGAATCTGTTCGCGGCTGAGACCGCGCGATTTTGGTGCGAGCAGATCGCTGATTAACTGCGCAGTTTGTGCCTGCATATCAGAGGTGCTTGGATCGGTCGTGTGATGGGCTGCGCTCTCCAGTGCATCAGCCAGGACTGCGCTCTGACTACACCCACACGACTCGCGGATCACGAGGCGAGTTGGCGCTTGCACTGCATCAGGCAACGGCGTTCGCTCACGCAGATGATGCACCATCAATTCGATAGCCTGATACCCCAGTTTAAAGAGTGGGATCTGAATCGTGGTCAGGGCCGGATCGTGGAGCAGTCCTTCTGGTCGGTCATCAAAGCCGATCACTGCGACATCATCAGGTACGCGCCGACCAGCTTCGCGCAACGCCGCGATCGCGCCTAGCGCCGATTCATCGTTGCTAGCTAGCACAGCAGTGAAGGGTAGGCCCGTGGCCAAGAGCTGTTGCATTGCTTCATAACCGCCAACGAAAACGTGGCGGCCAAACACGATCAGTCGTGGTTCAACTGGTAGACCAAAGCTAGCCATCCCAGCTTCGAAAGCGCGTAACCGTTCACCCGAATCACCATTGAGATCCGTGATACTGCCGGCGATAAATGCAATCTGGCGGTGACCGTGTTCAACCAGATGGTGTAGAGCGGCGTAAATGCCACCGGCATTGTCGGCCATAATTGTAGGGCCGATCTCTCCCGAGCCGACAAAAAGGATGGGGTGCCCAGCAGCGCGGAGTGACTGGATCAGTTGTGAACGCTCTGGGCGTTGGAGTGGGTTGATCACAATCAACCCCTGCGTATTCCAAGGCCCGACCGGCACAAAATCGGCATCATCCGCCACTTCCACCCAGGCTGGACGAGGTGGATCGGTAATATGGCCTGACGGACCCATACCACAGGCAAGCAGGAGATTGCAGTCTAATACTCGCGCTGCGTGGCGAATACCGTGGTAGATTGGACTAAGGTAACTCAGTGTAAGCGCGGTGCCGTAGAACTGCCAGCCAGCGATAACGCCCACCGTTGGACGTCGCGAACGGTGCATCATTGCCAGAGATTTACGCATAAGGCAGTGTTCACAATCACGAGCCACCAGGTTGCCCTGGTGTAGAGGTAGCTTGCGGCGCGCAGTGTGCTTCGTTTTCCGGTTGAAATAGCCGTCTGACCACGCAGACAGGTCCACCAGTATCGTTATTTGGAAGGAAATCTATGCTCATGCATGATAACGCATGATGTGAGAGTTGCGTAGTCGCTATCTGCCTTCTAGCAATGCCAGCGCAGTCTCTGCTCGTTGGCGCCAAGTGCTGGCCGGAGCCTGATCAGCGACTAGTTCAAGCTCCGTTCGTCCATGTGCCGGATCGCCACTAGCACTTAGTGCTAGGCCATAGTAGAAGCGTGCCTCAACATCGGCGCCTGCAGCGAGCGCATCGGCAGCGGCAGTACGCGCGCCGTTGAAATCGCTGCAGAAGTAGCGCACGCCAGCCAGAATTGTTAACACTGCTGGATCGCGGGGTGCCATACTGGCTGCGGCCTGTGCCGCCTGCAAACCGCTAGTACAACGCTCGAAACCGCTATCCAAGTGAAAGCGGGCAGCCATAGTAACGTAACGCACACGTTCGGCGGCAGGAGCAGCAATAACAGCTTGTTCGAAAGCATCGGCAGCAGCGACAAAATCACTTTGTGCCAGGGCCAAGCTGGCCTGTGCCAGAGCTAGGACTGGTCCGCTATTGCCAGCGGCGCGTAGTCGTTGTAACCGCTTAGCAGCAGCCTCTAGATCGCCTGTATTGAGGTAGGCCATCGTTAGCAGCGAGCCAAGGCGTGGATCGGTAGGATACGCGGCTGCCAGTTGCTCAAGTTGCACGATGCCCTGCTGTTGGTTGCCCAGGCGGAGATGGACATAGGCGCGGTAGATGGCATTAGCTAGACTATGGGGACCAGCTGGATCAACTTGGTCAAAAAAGGCGAGTGCTAATCGGTCGTAGCCTAGATCGAGGGTGAGCTGGCCGAGTAGTTGTGGTCGTGCCGTCGGATCGGTCATCAGAATGGTGGCCAGTGCTGCTGAATCAGGAGTCGGCGGCATCAGTGGGCGTAGAAATGGATCGGGAGGGATAGTTGGCGATGGTGTGGTAGGAGACACTAGGTTGGCAGGATCGCGCACAGCAGTGAGCAATGCCCTGCGATCGCTGGCGAACCTAGCCCAATCGGCAGGTAGTTCGGCTATCGGTATGGTCTGATACGTTGCCCATGCACTGTCTAACTGTCCGGAGCGCAAATCCTCATCGGCCAGTAACAGATCGCGCACTGCACAATGGGCGCGATCACAACGAGTGAGCGTCTGCCAGGTAAACCGGGCGGCGGCCCGGTCCCCTTCCAGAGCGGCTAGATGACCGAGGTATAGCACAGCGAGTTGATATTCGCGCGGATGTAAGCCAGCTTTGATTGCGGATACTAAAGCACGTCGCGCCAGATCGACTTCGCCGCGCACAGTGTGAACAATCCCGCGACGCAGCGCCGCCTCGCCGAAGGGTGATGTGATCGCCGCATACGCGGCCAGGGCGGCACGGTACTGACCGCGAACAAAGCGGGTATCGGCCTGCCGCAGGTCATCGTAAGGATCAGGACGCAGGATCAAAAAGGCTGTGGATCCTGCTATGAGGGCCAAAGCCATCCGAATTGCAAACTGTTGCCAGTGGTGCGCAATCACTCGTCATCTTCGGTAGGCTGTGGTTCAGTGCGGCGACGTGGTGACGGCGACTCGCGGCGGTTACGACATTTAGGGCAGCGAGTAGGCTCGTTGAGGAACCCTTTATCGGCATAAAACTCCTGCTCGCCAGCTGTGAAAATGAAGGTTGCGCCACAACTGCGACAGGTTAATTCCATATCTCGATAAAAGATCATTGCCATACTGGTGCCTGATGTACGAAAAGGTTACCTAGCCGGATCTGTATTGTATCATGTTCTAGGCATAGTTGGCTGAAGCCCGGCTGAAATGGAAGCAGCTGAGTAAAGTGTTGCTTCTCCAGACTTTCGATGCCCTTATCAGTCGATACCATTGACAAACCGAATGCATAAATGCGTGTTGGTCAGCCTTGGAAGGCGCGCTCTGAAGGTGATGGCTGAAGCGGCACGCCTTTTCGCAAGCATGGCCGAGAGCATGAGCTCGCAACTCTGAAGTCATTCCTGTGCCAAGCGCAAGGTACTATCGCAGTGGAAGTTGCGCGGTGATAGTACCATTAACGACACCTGCCGCTGGTACACCTGGCCAACGCTATTGCAGTGGAAGTTGCACGGTGATAGTGCCATTCTCGGCTCACGTGCTGCTGATTGGAAACGAGAGGGCTTGCTCATAAGCAGCGTCGCTATACTCCATCGGTCGTGAACAACTATTGCCTTATAGCGCGGTATAGGAGCGATGATTGAATATCAGCCAGTGCTGCGTGGACACTCACTGCTCGACCCGGCACACCACCACCCGATTCTTACCGCCAGCCTTGGCTTGAGCCAGAGCAGTAGCAGCCAAATGTAACAAGGTTTCCGCATCACGACCGTGTTGCGGTGCTGATGCGATCCCAATCGAGATGGTTACCGGCAAGGGCCAGAACTGTGAACGCTCGATCACGCGCTGGCGCAGTCGTTCAGCTAAGGCTGCTGCACCACTGACCCCCGTCTTAGGCAACACAACGAGAAACTGATCACCAGTTTCCCAACGTGCCAGCACGTCGCTAGGGCGTAATTGTTCGCGCAACGTCACTGCCAGATCGTGGATCATCTGGTCGCCAGCGCTAAAACTCAATTCGTTGTAACGGCGGAGATGATCTCCATTGATGCGCAAAATGCTACAAACTTCACCCTGGCTGAGAGCAAGATTGACCAGCTCAATCAGCTGCTGACGGGCGGCAAAGCTGTTGGGTAACCCAGTGACGGGGTCGAGGATAAATTGCTCCTGGTTGACAAGCATCGTGCCGAGTGCGGCCACTTGCGTAATGAGCCGGTCAAGTAACGTCCCTGGATCGGTTGCGTTGAGGGTAAGACGTTGCAGCACGGTGGCTGGATGGCTGCCAGCAGGGATATCGTGCCGTTGAATTACTGGCAATTCAGCTAGATTGAGTCGTTGCGCCTGGCGTTCCAGCAGTTGGCGCAGACGTTCAATGTGGATCGGTCGAGTTGTTGGATGATGGGGCGTACTGAGACGACCAACTGGGTTGTACCGAGCTGATAGACGGTACCACCTAACTCTTCACGTAAGATAATGACCATCCAGCGCGATGTTGTCGGTACGAGCGGCTGTTGGAACTGGATATCGATCAAAGTCGATGGTGTGGTAGCTTGGGCCAGCCATTCGGCGAACGCAAGCAGGTTCTCGGCGCCTGTGTTAGGGTCACGGTGGAGTAAAGCAGGAAATGGATGCATACGCATACTCCGATTAGGAAGCAAGCCGGACAGTTCCTTGTAGGTGGCTGTCTACCTGGTTAGCGCCGTGGATCTAGCTGCATTGGTTGTTGGTCAAGTACATCATAGCATAGCTGCTAGTCAAATGGTTTTACACACCCTATCGTTGCTGCGCAGCGCAGGCTTAGGCGTTGCCGCTGGCTATACCGCACGTTGGATGTAAGCCCAACGGTTCCTGTGGTATGATGAGCTACGATGATCTTGCTGCGAAGGATATCTCCTATGTTCGATTTTAACCCAACCGATGCACTGTACGGACTCGCAGCTGAAGTCATGCGCATAAGTGCCAGCGAGGAGTTGATGAATGGCAATCAGCGGGCAGTGCGCTATCGCGGTCAGTTGTTGCAGGAAGCACAGGCCGCTTATGATGCAATTGTCGCTCGTGCGGAAGCACTCGGCTATACGCCGCTCTTCCAACACGATCCGGTGGGGGCAGCGATCTTGTTTGTGCCGACGCCACCCAAGGCGCCACCATCTCGGCTCTGGCTAGCGGTGCTACTCTTCCTCCTGACGATTGCGTCAACGATGTGGGTTGAGGGGATGGAGTATATCGAAGCTACCGGGCAGGTTGTCTTCAACTTAGGGTACGCCTTAAGCTTTAGTGGTTCGTTGCTGGCAATTTTACTAGCCCACGAATTGGGGCATTTCATCGTTGCCCGCCGGGAAAAGGTGGCAGTAAGCTACCCATTTTTTATCCCGATGCCCTTCTTTCTGCTTGGTACGATGGGAGCGTTCATTGCTATCAAAGACCTGGTCCCAAACCGGCGCGCCCTACTGGCGATTGGCATTGCTGGACCGCTGGCTGGTCTAGTTGTGGCCATTCCAGTCTTAGCTATCGGTCTCAGCATCTCGGAAGTGAAGCAGGTTGTACCCTCGCCAAATACATTTACCGAAGGAAATTCGCTGCTCTACGCAGCCATGAAAATCCTCATCTTCGGTCGGTTTTTGCCCAGTGGCGGCGAGGATGTATATCTGCACCCGATGGCGCTGGCTGGCTGGGCTGGCCTGTTGGTGACTGGGCTGAATCTGTTGCCAGCCGGCCAGCTCGATGGTGGGCACGTCTTTTTTGCCCTCTTCGGTCCGCGTGCGGCACGCATCATGAGTATGGTAGTCGCAGTTGCCTTGCTCGGCCTGGGCTTTCTGTGGTCGGGCTGGTTCATTTGGGCAGTGATGATAGCGCTGATCGGGCAACAGCGGAGCCTGTTGCGGAATGAGATTTCACCACTCGAAGGGCCGTGGCGCTGGTTAGCCTATCTTGGTATTGTTACATTCATCCTTGTGTTTACGCCTATCCCGATCACGGTGATGTCACCGTGAGTCTTGAGATCAATGGAGGAAGTATGAAGCTGTTAACCTACCGCTACCAAGGTGTTGAACGGGTTGGAGCATTGCGTGGTGATGAGGTGATCGATCTATCACCCGTGGCCGCCTCTATGCTGGATTTGATTGACGGTGGCCCCGAGCGGCTTGCAGAGGCGCGTAAACTAGTGGCCGAGGCTGCTGGTGGGCCAGCGTTATCCGAGGTCGAATTGCGTGCGCCGATTCCACGTCCACGCAAGAACATCATCTGTCTTGGTATGAACTATGCCGCCCACGCAATTGAGTCGTTGCGGGCCAAGGGGCGACCGCCGAAGCTACCCGAACATCCGGTTTTTTTCAGCAAGATGCCGACTGCCGTTAATCATCCCAACGCACCAGTGCCCTTGATGGCCGATATTTCGTCCGAACGTGACTGGGAAGTTGAGCTAGCGTTAGTAATTTGGCGGCGCGGGCGTAACATTCCAGTGCAAGAGGCTCTCGATTATGTCTTTGGCTATACTATTATGAATGATGTCAGTGCCCGTGATTTGCAGTCGCGCCATCAACAGTTCTTTTACAGCAAGAGTCTCGATGGCAGCGCACCTATGGGGCCATGGATCGTCACCGCCGACGAAATTCCTGATCCGCACGCGCTTGGCATTCGTCTCCGTCTCAATGGCGAACTGGTGCAGGATTCAGTTACCCGTGATATGATCTTCGACATTCCTACCTGTATCGCTACCTTCAGCCGCGGTGTGACCCTCGAGCCAGGCGATATCATTGCTACCGGCACCCCAGCGGGTGTGGGTATGGGAATGACACCGCAACGCTGGCTCAAGGAAGGTGATGTGATGGAGGCAGAGATCGACGGGATCGGCGTGCTGCGCAATGTCGTCGTGGCCTGATCGGAGTAAGCGGTGTGCGGGTGACATATCTGTGTTGCATGCAGGAGCGCAACGACTTCGTGCTCCTCCATTCCTCCCGTTGTGGGTCGTACATGTCACCCGCTAATCAACCTGATAGGTACCTGTATCATCACTGGTGGCGAAAAGTGCTATAATGCCCGCCGATGTGTCTGGATAATACAGGTATGACGAGCAATGCAGAGGAGTGACCATGGATCGACGGGTGGTAGTGACCGGAATGGGGGCGATTAGCCCGCTTGGCCTCAGCGTAGCCGAACTCTGGCAAGGGATTGTTGCAGCGCGGAGTGGTGTCGGTCCGATCACGCTGTTCGATCCAACTGGTTTTGATACTCGCTTTGCAGCAGAGGTGAAGGGGTTCGATCCGACCAACTATATGGATCGCAAAGAGGCGCGTCGTACCGATCGATTCGTACAGTTTGCTGTTGCTGCAACGCGCGAGGCGTTGCGTAACGCTGAACTAGAGATTACTCCCGCCAATCGTGATGAGATTGGTGTTTTTATTGCCAGTGGGATTGGTGGTATTGCTACCCTCTCAGAACAGCTTGAGGTGCTGCGCAGCCGTGGGCCAGGTCGGATCAGTCCCTTTCTCATTCCAGCGATGATCACTAACCTAGCTGCTGGCCAAGTATCGATTATGACCGGTGCGCGTGGGCCGAGTTACTGCGTGACATCGGCCTGCGCTAGTTCCGCGCACGCCATCGGTGAAGCCGCTGAAACAATCCGCCGCGGTTGGGCCAAAGCGATCATTGTAGGTGGCAGTGAAGCCAGCATTACGCCAATCGGTGTAGCCGGCTTCAATGCAATGCGTGCCCTTTCTACCCGCAACGACGATTATGCTCATGCCTCACGTCCCTTTGACGCCGAGCGTGACGGGTTTGTGATGGGTGAAGGTGCAGCAGTCCTCATCCTCGAAGATCTGGAATTTGCCCGCGCGCGTGGTGCGCGTATCCTGGCCGAAGTGGTTGGTTATGGTGCTACCTCTGATGCATACCATATCTCGAATCTGGCCGAGGATGGCGAAGGAGTTGCGCGTGCTATCCGGCTGGCGTTGCAACGTGGCCGGATAGCTCCTGACGAAGTCGATTATATCAACGCTCACGCCACGTCGACTCCGGCTGGTGATCCGGTCGAAACCGCCGCCATTAAGCAGGTCTTTGGCGGACGTGAACAGGCACCGCCAATTAGCGCAAGTAAGTCGCAGTTCGGTCATCTACTCGGTGCGGCTGGAGCCATCGAAGCAGTGGTTACTGTACTGGCAATGCAACACAACCTTTTGCCGGCCACTATCAATCTACAACAACCCGATCCAGCTTGTGATCTGGATTTTGTACCCAATCAGCCGCGACCGGCTTCGATCGAAGTGGCGTTGAGCAATTCATTCGGGTTTGGCGGTCATAATGTTTGTCTGGCGTTCCGCAAGTATCGTGAGTAGCAGCTATGGTCGACCAGTTAGCATTCCTCGAGCAACAGATCGGGATAATGTTTCGCGACCGTAAGTTGTTACAAACGGCCTTTATGCATCGCTCGCTTTTCAACGAGCAACCCCACCTGCTGCGCGATTTAACTGATAACGAGCGCCTAGAGTTTTTGGGCGATGCGGTCTTGCAGTTTATTACTACCACCTGGTTGTTTGCGAACTACGCGGATCGAAGTGAAGCAACCTTAACCTCCTGGCGATCGGCGCTGGTCAGCACGAAAGGGCTGGCTGCAATTGCAGCCCGGCTCGATTTAGGCCAGTATGCCTATCTCTCGCGCGGCGAAGATACACCGACTGGACGCAAGCGACCGTCGCTACTGGCTGATCTATTCGAGGCACTGATTGGTGCGATCTATCTGGATCAGGGTCTAGAAGCGGCACGGAATTTTGTGGAACCGTTCCTACGTGACCGGATTGAGACGGTCCAGCAAATCGTAACTGATCCAACCACGCGTCTGCAAGAGAAAATACAGGCTCGTTATAAACAGTTGCCCGTCTACCGATTGGTCGAAGCCCGCGGTCCTGCACATCAGCGCGAGTATGTAATGGCCGTGCAGGTGGAAGGGAGAGAGTTCACCGGTATTGGTCCCAGCAAGAAAGAGGCGCGGAAAGCGGCGGCACGGGCAGCGCTGACAGAATTAGAGAACGCAACCTGAGACGGGTGTCGTAATGACGCAGAGTCTCTACCTTATTACTGGGGGCACCGGTTATCTGGGGAGTGCATTGATCCGTCATGCCCGTGCACGTGGATTACCGGTAGCGGCCACCTTTCATTCGCAAGTACCGCAGCAACCTGGTGTGCGCTGGTATCAGCTCGATCTACGCAATCCGGTCGCTATTCAGACTCTCATCAGTGAATTGCGGCCAGCAGTAATCATTCATACCGCGTTTCGTCAGTACGAACCCGATTTGATGACCATTACTGGCGACGGTGCCGGTCATGTTGCAGCAGCGGCAGCTCAGATTGGAGCGCGACTGATCCACATGTCCAGTGATGTGATTTTTGACGGCGAGAAGAACGGCGCTTACACTGAAACCGATCGCCCCTCACCGATCACCAGTTACGGCGAGGCCAAGGCGCGTGCTGAAGTGCTAGTACAAGCGGCGCATCCAGCAGCGGCCATTGTCCGCACCTCGCTTATCTACGGGTTCGATCCGATCGATCGCCACAGCGCGTTTGCCCTAGCTATAGCGCGTGGTGAACGATCAGAGAAGCTCTTTCGTGACGAGCTGCGTTGTCCTGTCTTTGTCAATGACCTGGCCACAGCGTTACTCGATCTAGCCCAGAGCGACTACTGCGGTGTCATTCACTTTGCCGGCGCCGAGACACTCAGTCGGTACGAGTGGGGAAGGTTGCTGGCGCAGGCATATGGCTTCAATCCCGATCGCATCCCTAGCGCGCTTAGCGCCGAACATCCTAGCCGTCGTCCTCGCAACTGTGCGCTCGATACCAGTCTGGCACGCCAGCTGGGTTATCGATTGCGTGGCGCGCGCGAGGTATTGCAGACGTTGGGTCGCCTGCAAGGAGGGTGATGATCACGGAAAAGTCATAGTTGGCGAGCGTGGTTGAAACGAGCGCGCAGCCAGCTCGATCACTCGGGCAGCTTCTGAATGTTCATAGATGAACAACACGCTCTCTTCATCGGCGAACACTTGCTTCCATTCTGGTTTTAGGGCCAGTAGATTCGCTGGGTTACTATTGCGACCCACGAGCACAGCGTCGGGCAGCTTTCGGTTCAAAATAGCGTCCCAATCGTTCATTCCGAAGTGAAAATTGATATATTGATTATATACCTCAGGACTATACACTGTTTCCCGTCTCCCATCCATACCAATTTGCACTTCCGGCCCTAAATGCCACAGCAGATATTGACCCCACCCAAAATCACACATTAGCCGTCCGCGGAAACCACTTTCGTGCAGGAGTGTCATCGCGTTAAAAGGAACTTTGAAAGAAGGAATAAATTGCCAATTGAAACTCAGCAATCCAATGATCACTACACCTGCTGCCAAAAACGATGGCACTGGTTGCAACCAGCGTGGCACTGCAATGTCTTTTGAGTGAATTGGTAACGTTTGCCATGCTGAAGCAACGTGCTTGCCCATGAATATTGCAAAGCCTATGCCCATGAGCGGTAGATGGCGAATGGCGATGAGTGGAAGAATGAGCAGCAACAAGAATAATCCGATCAAAATTGGTTGTTTGGGCAAGGTTGAGCGATACAGGCTGAACAGGGCCAGTGCGGTAACAAATAAGTAAATCCCTCCCAGTCCACTGCGTATCGGAAGTGGTTGCCAGTCAGCAATTTCTGGGCGATCGCCAGTTGCTGTCTCCAATAGGAATCGTAGCAGATCCCAGCCGTAGGGATTGGCTAGAGTGGCCAGTGCACTCAATGCTACCGGCGGCACAATCTGGCGCCATTGACGTGGATTCATTGCTAAGTGGGCGACCGTCCAAATCCCTAGGATGCCGCACCCAGCTAGAACGCCTCCGTGCAGATTGACCCAGACGGCGACAATCAGCGGCATTAGCCAAAGCCAGTGATAATTCCCCTGTTCGGCTTCATCAATGATGATAAGTGTGCAGGTAAAGAGAAGAAAGGTAAAGATCTGAGGACGAACCTGTACATTGAACCCGATGGTTGTCATTACAACACCGAGCCAAATCACAATTGCCGGAACAAAACTCATCTTAGTGGCGGTCACTAGGCGCCAGAAGATGAGGGTCAGCGTTAGGGAGTAGACAAGCACACGCAGAATGATCAAGCCTGCTTCGCCGCCAGCTAGCCATGCCACTCCCATCAACACCTCCATGAGCCACTCGTGGTTGATCCAGGGGTATCCCTCGTTCAGGTAGGAATAGGGATCGGTACGAATCAGGGTACCCGCTTCGATTGCGTCGAGACCGTAGCGGAGGTGTCCCCAGAGATCGGGATCAGTATGTGAGCGCAGCCCGAAGATAAAGATAATTGCCCAGATGAGAGCAGTCAGTCCTTTGTGCCAGTCAGTCCACTGCTTGCCAGCGACTGTTTCGGTCATTGCCATGATGCCTCCTTCGATCTGTCCAACAACGCCCTATCAGCATAGCAGAGCGTTGTTACCACAGGTAAATCAACAGAACTCGGTAATCACAGTTACACCAGCACCGCGAAAGCTATCAAGATCAACGAGCGCCGCTGGTGCTTCGGACAGGCTGATGGTGCGTCCAATCAGCTGCTGGGGTTGCACTTTCCCGGCTTGGATGAGGGCGAGCATAGCATCGTAGCGATGGGACTGCATTCCGTGGCTGCCCATAATTGTCAGTTCCCGGGCTACAACAATATCCATCGGCAGTGGTGGCATACGCTGGTCGGCCAACAATAACCCAACCTGTACGTGACGGCCTCTTTTGCGCAGGCTCGCAATGGCGTTGGCGCACGTGGTTGGGCTGCCGAGAGCATCGAGTGCAAGATGGGCACCGCCGCCGCTCAGATCACGCACTGCGTTTACGACATCGGGTTCTACCGTGGCATCAATAGCAGCGACCGCGCCTACCGCGCGGGCCAGCTCTAACCGTGCTGGATTGATGTCGATCCCGATCACCTGAGCGCCTAGTGCGCTGGCTAGCATGATTGCCGACAACCCGACTCCGCCACAACCGTAGACTGCAACCCATTCACCAGCAGTTACCCGTCCCAGATCGACTACGGCCCGAAACGCGGTAGCAAAGCGACAACCCAGACTGGCTGCAGTAGTAAAACTCATTTCATCGGGTAGGCGCACCAGGTTGAGATCAGCGCGATCGATCGCCACATACTCGGCGAATGATCCCCAGTGCGTAAAACCGGGCTGGAACTGCTGATCGCAGACCTGTTGCTGTCCGGCCTGGCATGGGGGGCAGACGCCACATGCGCAAACGAACGGTACCGTCACCCGATCGCCTACCTGCCAACGTGTCACCTGAGCACCAACGGCCACTACCTCGCCAGCCAGTTCGTGGCCTGGTACATGCGGCAGGCGAATGTCAGGGTCGTGTCCCATCCAGCCATGCCAATCACTCCGGCAGAGACCGGTTGCACGCACGGCTAATACTACGCCATTGGGTGACGGGGTGGGATCGGGGAGCGTGGCAATCCATGGCATTTGACCAAAAGCTTCGTAATAGACTGCGCGCATAATCTGCTCCTATACTGATACTAAACGATGGAGCCTAGCAGGAACTAAACGTCAGCTTATGATACTGCATGCTGCGGAGCTACCGCCATACGTGTGCAATTGACGGGAGTGTGCATAGAAACACAAGCATTAAATGGAACATAATTGGCGTAGGCATCCATAGTCTCAGTCTTGGCTATGACGTTGGCGTGAGTTGTGCTGCAGACGAGCGTAGATAGAAGAGGGCATATCTGACATACAGATATTAATTCGAGTAAAGAAAAATATTTACTGCCCAGAAATATAACCCATGCTGAGATAATTGTATCTAGTTACAGCTGATTTGGTAGTGTTCATCATAGCGATAATATTTCTGTTCTAGGTGTCAATACCGATCTTACCGCATTTATTCTGCAATTTATCGAAGCGATAACGTTTCAAAAGTTAAGTGGAAAGGCTAAATTTCTAGATACTGGATGCGCTATTGCTGCTACTTATTTTATGGATAAATGATGGTGTGATAATTACGTCGTAATGGTAAATTTACTTTTTCTTAGTGCTGAAGTATAAAAAAGTGCCTCCTTCACTCGCGTTGTAACTGTGTTCTATACGATGAACGAGTCATGTCGTACCCGCTGCTCCGATTGCTCACGTTATAACCAACGGGCAGTACGAAAGGTCAATAGCAGATGAAAACGCAGTACTACGTTGCTGCTAGCCTGGATGGCTTTATTGCTACTACAGATGACAATCTAGACTGGCTCACCCCGCTCGGTGATGCGAATGAAGTTGGCTACCCAGCGTTTATTGCGAATGTGGGGGCATTGGTGAGGGGGGCGGCAACTTATGAGTAGATCTTACGTCATGCAACCGGGATTGTGGCCGAAACTGGCTCACGTTGGCCATATATACAACCGGCTTGGGTGTTTTCTAGGCGCGCATTACCAGTCATTGCGGGCGCAGATGTGCGCTTTGTCAACGGTGAGGTGCGACGTTTCTATCCTGACATACGAGCTGCTGCTGGCGATAAGAATATCTGGCTTGTTGGCGGTGGTGATCTTGCTGGTCAATTCTATGATGCCGGTTTACTTCACGAGTTGATCGTACATATTGGTGCTGTCATCCTTGGTAGTGGTAAGCCGCTGTTGCCGCGTCGATTACTCCATCCAGTTTTGCGTCTGGTGTCGGTGCGACAAGTGGACGCTACAATGGTTGAGCTGTGTTACGAAATTGCTTCCACAGCGCGGCTAAATATTTGCGGTGAGATTTAACCAGTTCCATGTGTCATTGCAACTGGGTTGGCAGGGTGTCACCTTCAAGCTCTTCACTACGCGAATGCCTTTCGCATTACTGCCCTGACTCAAGTTGTTGCCAACACGTTGGGACTAGCATCACTGTGCACCATGAAATGCTGAAATGGTGCACTGAGATGGACGGCTGGATACCGACTAAGAGGCAATGAGAAGGAGGCGCAGGTGGGAAGCTATTATCTTGCACCAGGATTTGTGCTCAACATAGATATGTGGTAACGAGCAGTAGACGTAGCACGACGATCCTGCTATCATTACCCTTCAGTGTCATTGCCTGCTTGAACTTTGCTCGTAAGGTTATGGATCTGCTCAACCATCTTAACCCGGCGCAACGCGCCGCTGTGACAGCTCCCATTGGACCCGTGCTGGTCAAAGCTGGCGCAGGCAGCGGCAAAACCCGGGTATTGACCTTGCGCATCGCCTATTTGATCACTCATTACGATGTGCCGCCCAGTCAGATTCTAGCTGTCACCTTTACCAATAAAGCGGCGCGTGAAATGCGTGAACGGCTTCGTCAGCAGCTCGGTGCGCGTATCCGCGGCCTGGTCAGTGGCACCTTCCACGCTGTCTGCACCCGGATCCTACGCGAATCGATTGAAGGCCGGATCAAGGGCTACACTTCCTCATTCTCGATCTACGCCGGCGATGAGCAACTGCAACTGGCTGCTACCGCGCTGGCTACCGTTACCGAACCGCCGCCACGCTTGCTCGAGGCCGATGAAGTCTTACGCCTGATTTCGCGCGCTAAGAGCCGTATGTTGACTCCGCGTCTGTTGGCCCGCTTCGCTGCTGATCCGCTCGATCGTTTCATCGCCGTATGTTATCGTCACTATCAGCGTGCGTTGATGCAATCGAATGCGCTCGATTTCGATGATCTAATCCTGACAACGTACCGTTTGCTAAGCGACGATCCCGATCTGCTGGCCCATTATCAGCAGCGTTGGCCCCACGTGCTGGTTGATGAGTACCAGGATACTGATCCCAGTCAGCACGCTCTGATCGAACTGCTGACTCGGCCAGTAGGGCAGCGGCCGCGCTCGCTGTTCGTGGTAGGTGATGCGATGCAAAGCATCTACGGCTTTCGTAATGCCGATCACAGCATTATCAGCCGGTTTGCCACCGATTTTCCCGAAGCGCAAGTGATCGAACTGACCACCAATTATCGGTCTCGTCAGCCGATTCTCGATGCCGCCTACGCTATCATTCGCCATAGCCGCAGTGTTGCACCAATGGAACTGCGAGCTGCGGCTACCGTAGCAGCCGAGCGCTGTGTGTTGATCAATGAGGCTAAAGATGGCCGCGATGAGGCTGAGCAGATCGCGCGCACAATTCACGATCTCCAGCGGCAGGGGCGGCAGTTACGTGAGATTGCCGTTTTGTACCGCACCCGCCATATGAGTCGTCTACTCGAACAGGCGTTGCGGCATGCGCGTCTGCCCTATCAGGTCCGCGGTGGCATCAGCTTTTTCGATCGGGCAGTGGTGCGTGATGTGCTAGCCTATCTGCGTTGCATCGCTAATCCCGCTGACAACCTCAGTCTGACCCGGATTGCAAATGTACCCGCACGTGGCTTGGGCGGCCAGACCTTGGCGACGATAGCTGCCTATGCCGCGACGCAGAACTTGCCTATCGGTGATGCACTGGGGCATGCCGCTGTCATTCCTGGACTCGGCCCGCGTGCGGTAGAAGGCGCGCGTCGTCTCTTTGTGCTGTTGCAACGCTGGCGTCGATTGGCTGCTAGCACAATGCCGCTCGATTATCTGCTGGCTGATGTGCTGGAACAGAGCGGCTACATGGCGGCTTTAAGCGAGCGACTCGCGGTTGAAGAGCTGGCTGAAGCGCGTGCCCATTTGCAAGAGCTTATCCATGCCGCTGAAGAGCACGCTGATCTGAGCTCCTTTTTGCAGGAAGTGGCGCTTATGACCGCCGTTGACGATGATGACGATGAGCGAGATCGGGTACAGTTGTTGACCATTCACGCAGCCAAAGGGTTGGAATGGCCATTCGTATTTGTAATTGGATTGGAAGAGGGAACACTACCGCATGAGCGCAGTCTCGGCGATCCTGCCGGTATCGAAGAGGAGCGTCGGTTATGTTACGTTGCGCTAACGCGGGCGGCCGAACGGCTTTATCTCTCATGGACGCCGAATCGTAATCGCGGTCAGCGCCTCAAGCCGTCACGATTTCTCGAAGAGATTATAGCGTTCGGGCGTGAACGGGCGAAAGATGTTGGGCGATAAACAGGTTATAGCTTGGCGGGCGATCAGGTCTGCGTAGCGGACAATGACCCGCCATCATGTGCCGTCCGGTGCACAAAGTGTAAAGTCAGGACTCGCAGTGGAGCGAAGATCTGACGTCATGTTAGGCAGCTATTCCTAAAACAGTGTCAGGATGACGATCGCCATAATGACTATCAGTGCTGCCAGTACTGCTAGCGCAATTCGTTCACCATTCCAGAGTGACAGCGTGCTAACTAGTATCTCTTCGTTATTAGCTCTGATGAGGTACAATTCACACTCTTGTTCGTCAAGTACACCATCGACCTGTGTCATCATTGTGCCAGCGATGCTCAATTGAGTCCGAATCAATCGTTCGTCCGGTCTGGCTTTGTTAATAGCCTCGTCAATCAACGTACTCAATGAGCTGACGCTTCGCCAGCGACTATCGTACACATCAATTTCTGCTTCGTACACCTTCCGTGCGTGCTGCTTAAGCAATTTTCGTGCTTTCTCTGGCAGGCCTTCGCTATCGTCATCATTGTGATAGGTAATAACTCTCCGTGACCATCGAAAGACCTGTTCTTCGACTAAATTACCGTTGCCTTCACACCGACTGCACTGAATTTTCTGATATCCTTTACATTTGTGGCATGGTTGCTCAACCGGATCGGGCTCACCACGTCGCGCTCGCGGTTTAATCACGCCTTTTCCCTGGCATTCCGGGCATATCACTTGACCGGAACCCTGACAGTCAGTGCAGGTAAAGAACCGCCGTGATCCCGACAGGACCACTTCGCCACCCTGTTCGGGAACGAAATCCTGCGGTGCCGGGAGCGGCATTGTCCACACATCGAGGGCCGCTTCTGCGCGCGGTCGTTCGTCGAGTTTCATCGGTCGTGTGCGTTTGTTTGGTTTGGTGCGCTGCTCGTATAGCACATTCAGTTCGTAGAAGTAGATGTTGAAGCTGGCGATCGTCTCGAATTCGACCAGTCGCCCAAGCAATTGCCGACGAAACAGATTAGCCCGGCTCCAGCGATTCAGCCACTTGCGTAAAGCATCGCGCCGGTGCAATTGGTCGGCGCGGGTGCGTGACTCGCTCAGAAAATCGTTGAACTGCTCAGCCAGATCCGACAATTCAGAGGTCAGCGCCAGTTCTAACGGGTTTTCGTACCATTCCGCACACGTTTCCCAGCGCGATTCCTCCATGTCAGTCGTTGTCTGATCGAGCAAGGTGCGCAGTGCCAGGCGAAGCGCATTGGCTGCTGCACCTGCCGTTGCGTAGCGCAGATGAGGTTCTGGCGACAGCATGCGCAACAGAACCCGCTGCGCTAGTGCCAACGCTTCGGGTTTGCCAGCCAGGTCAAGCTCAACGATCATGCCAGTGGGAGGAAGTTCGCCGCTGAGTAGATGGTACGCTACTGCCCCCAAACTGTAAATGTCAAGTGATGGGTGGGCAGTTTGTTGCGATAACCGTAGTTCGGGTGCCGAGTAGTGTTTGTTAATGTAGTCTACCTCGTCGATCTGGCTCAAGTTGGGCGCATCAGGGGCTGCGGCCAGACCGAGGTTGCACAGATAGGCATTGCCCTCCGGCGTAACCAAAATGTTTTCTGGTTGCACATCGCGGTGAACAATCTGATGGGCATGTAAATAGTCGAGCGCCATAGCGATCTGGTTGATGATCCGCATAGCTCGCGCCAGATCGAGCTTCTCTTGTTCTAGAATATCGCTTAGCCGGCGTGCGTTGACATACGGCATAACCATATAGTCGCCGAAGCGGTCATCGTGACCAGCATCGATCACTGGTAACAGATGGGGGTGGCTGAGGCTGGCTGCAAGGCGGGCTGCTAGTTGGAAGCGGCTATTCGAAATCCAGTCCGATCGGCGCAGGATCGCCACATAGACCGGTCGGTTGAGGGTTTGATGCGTAGCGCGATAAATGAGCGAGAGGTCGTCTTGCCCTACCTGTTCATGCAGCCGGTAATCGCGCAATTCGAGGTCGTGTTCAATGTTGTCGCGCCGTTCGCCTCTAACAGTGAATTGCGAATTGCTCATAGCCACCTCTTAACGATACGGGTGCTTCCCAAAGGAAAAGTGTCGTCAGCAACAAGCATTCTGCGCTTCAGTCTGATGCCCTCTAACAAGCCTAGGTAGTTTCTGACTTTTCTAGTTAGGTGCTGCTCCCTATAACTGTGTTAAAGTCATATTTCGAACTTTTGTTCAGCTTCTATTGTAGCGCGCCTGTCAATTAGTGGCGACTCGTTGGTGTACGGCGACGTGGCATGAACGTCTTCTGTGACTGAATCGCTACGCGGGGTAGCCAGTCATTTCCTTTTTCTGCACTGCGTTATTGCTATACTGAAACTGTGCCGATAGGCGGCGGGCTTCTAAAATGGAGATCAGGCATGCGATGACGACCACCCATGCCTTCCCTGCCAGTCAGGATCTCTGCCTCCCCTATTCTGCCCCATGCGGCACGAACGTGGCCGCTTCCTCGCGCTTGCCCCTTAGCCCGCCGCTCGGTGTACAGCCCCTGCTCAAGGGGCTGTTTCTGTGGTACTGACAGCGGGCGGGGTTACGCCTTCCCGTAACAGCTTCAGTGCCCAGTAGAGTTGTGCATCGGCGCAACCATTATTTTCCGGCTGGTCAGGTACACACGGTGTCTGATATACCGGATCGTTAGAGGCAGGGACGATGTGCTCTGGTGTAATCCCGACTCCGTTGATTGCTTCGCCATCTGGCGTCAGCCAACGCGCAATCGTAATCCGTACACTACTGCCATCCCGTAATGTATAGATGTTCTGCACCGAACCTTTCCCAAAGGTCTTCTCACCTATCAGGATCGTGTTTGGGCGTTCGTCGCGCAGCGCTCCCGCCACTACTTCAGCAGCGCTAGCTGAACCGCCATTAACGATCACGACCATTGGGATGTTGTATAGTCTCCGGTTGGATGGTGGCGTGATTGCGCGCAATTCCTTGTTAACGCCGCCGCGTTCTTCTTCATACAGTGCCACACCATCGTAAAACCGTCCGAGCACTTCCTGCGCTGTGGTTAGAAAGCCACCAGAATTGTTGCGCAGGTCGAGCACAATCGCGCGCGGTTGCTGTGGGCGCAATTCAGCAATCGCTTGATCGAGCAGCTCGGTTGTAGTGGTCTTAAATTCCGTGATCTGTATATAGGCGATTCCGTCGGGCAACATAGCGCTATTGACAGTGATCAGCGGAATGGCTGCCCGCGTAATGGCGACAGTGAAGACACGGTCTTCGGCCGGTCGGCGGATAGTTAATCGTACCACGGTTCCGGCCGGCCCGCGAATCAGGCTAACAGCACGGGCACTAGCATCCGTATCACTTAGGCCGGCAATCAATTCTGCTAGTGGTTGATCATCAACGGCCAGAATAATATCGCCCGCTTGCAGACCGGCCTGCGCGGCTGGCGAATTGCGGATGGGACGATCAATCACGATCATGCCGTTCTCAACCCGCAGGTAGGCACCGATACCCTCGAACCGCCCTTCCATCGATTCGCGATGTTGGCGGGCCTCTTCTGGTTCCTGGAAAAAGGTGTACGGATCGTCGAGCGTCGCTAGCATCCCGCGAATGGCGCCGTAGACCATACGCTGGCGATCGATAGCTTCTGGTCGGTAGAAATTCCCCTCCACGAGATCCCATACATCCCAGAAGATGGCGAACTGTTGACGGCGGTCGCCTGGGGTGAGCAGGCGTGCATCAGCGTTGGAAATACCAGTGATAAAGACATCGATGGGTGAGACGCCAACGATGCGTCCAGTGATCCAGCCCCCCAGGAAGGCGACGGCGATCACTGCCACCCATTGCATCATTTTGCCAATGATGATCCATACCCGGTTCATGGAACGGCCTTTCCTAAATGGGGAGCGCATACTGAAGCATTGCGAGTGCCGTTAGCGGCGCGGTTTCGGCGCGCAAGATGCGTGGCCCTAGCGAGACGGCCTGGATGCCGTGATTTAGCGCCGCCGTGCGCTCGGTCGGATCGATCCCGCCTTCCGGCCCCGAAAAGATTGCAATTTGGCGTGGAAGGGTTTGCCCACGCAGGACTTCGCGTAGGTGATCAGTCGCCCGTTCGTCGAGCAGCAACGCCAGATCAGCACTGCTACTGTCTGCCAGGGCTGCTACAAATGAGAGTGGTGCTGTGACTGCTGGTAGACGGCCGCGGCCGGATTGTTCGGCAGCTTCGGTAGCGATCCGCTGCCAACGTGCCAGCCGGTGTGCATCTGCTCTGTCTCCGGGCAATGAACGAGCGAACACAACTGGCACAATGCGGCGTGCCCCCAGTTCAACCGCTTTTTGAAGTGCCCATTCAAATCGTTCTGGTCGAATGAGGGCCAGATAGAGGTCGACCGCGCTATTTAGCTCGCCTCCTGCCTGACAGCGAGCGATAATCTGACCAAGAGCGCGTTTGCGGTCAATCGCTTCTAGTTCAATAATCGCCGCCAATCCCTGACCATCGAGTAACATGATGCGCTCGCCAGGACTGAGTCGCAATACTCGCCCCCACTGATGCACCAGCGCGGGATCATCAATCACAATCTGATCTGCCCGCAGCCAGGAGGGGTCGACGAAAAAGCGCCGAGTATTAGGAATCGACAGTTCGTCGGTCACGGCAGTGTTACGAAAAAATGGGGGCTGCGCCAGCATTGGCGCCAACCGCAGCGATCAGCGCAGGGAGATCAGGAATGTACGATCGCAGTACCGTGGCGTCAGTCGCTGTGATGCGATACGCGCCGAGCGTGGCTGGTAGTAGTACTGCCGCACCGCGTCTGAGTTCAAGAGGGTGATCGCTCCACTCGAGGTAAGCAGTGCCCGCGATAACTGTCAAGATTTCGAGCGAGCCAGGATCGGTAGCAGCAGCGAGACTGCCCTGTATCTGCCAGCGTTCCAGCGCGAACGATGAACAAGCCACTAGGAGATGCCGGTAGTCGTCGAGCGCTAGCGATGGGACGCGCGCTGTGGTCGCTGGTTCGAGTCGGCTGACTGCCAGCGCCTGTGCGATGTGTAATTCACGGAGCTGACCAGTGCGGCCATCGCGCCGATTGTAGTCATAGATACGGTAGGTCAGATCCGATTTTTGCTGGATTTCAAACAACATGATCCCGGCATTGATCGCGTGGATAGTGCCTGCCGGCACAAAAATGAGATCGCCAGCGCGCACTGGTTGCTGGGCAAGCAGCTCTTCCACTGTGCCATTGGCAATGGCTGCGGCCAAGCGGTCACGCGCGATCGGGGTGCGGGTGCCGAGAGTTACGGTTGCTCCCGGCTCTGCCGCCAGAATGTACCAGGCTTCAGTTTTGCCATGAAAACCGGTGTGGGCCTCGAAGGTGTGTGCGTATTCGTCATCAGGATGGACCTGCACTGAGAGCCGATCGGCGGCATCGATAAACTTGGCTAGTAACGGGAGATCGCCACCATAACGAGCAAAGGGGCGTGTGCCAACTAGCGCAGCACCATAGATACGGGCCAGTTCACCGATTGTGGCTCCAGCTAGCGGGCCGTTGTAGACACGATTGCTGTCAAAAATCAGCCAGATCTCGCCGATCCGTTCAGGGTGTGGTGGTGTCAAATTTAGCCACGGTGCTAGTCGTTGCCCGCCCCAGAGTGGTTCAATCAGGCGTGGTTCACAAAGGATGGGGTAGAGTGTGCTCATACCAAACTATAAGCTTCTGGTTTGCCGCATTGTTCCGCATTATATAAAGTGGCAGCGCTGCCAGATCTGGTATGCCTGTCAGCGGGTATGCACCAGTGCTACCCACTCACCTTCGACATAGCGTTCGATCTGTTGCAGGCCGACAGCAGCAAATGCCGTTGCTACGTCGTCTTCTTTCACATTAATGATACCACTACTCACCAGACGACCGCCGGGTTTGAGCGCCGCAGCCAGATCGGGGGCAAGCACTACAAGCACTTTGGCGATCAGATTAGCGACGATCAGATCGAATGCTGCATGGGGGGTATCGGCACTTAGGGCCGGATCAGGCTGATCTGGTCCAAAGTCGCCCGACAGCCAATGTCCCATAGCCTGCCCTGCACCTAGACTCCCCTCGGCTACCTGCACAATCGCCTGTACTTGATTGCGCGCGACATTCTCTTGTGCGACCTGCACTGCTACCGGATCATTGTCGAGCGCTAACACCGTGCCGGCGCCCAGTTTGGCCGCTGCAATAGCAAGAATGCCCGATCCTGTGCCCAGATCAAGCACATGCTGACCCGGTTGCACTAGGCGCTCTAGTAGTTGCAGGCAGAGTCTCGTGGTGGGATGCAAACCTGTGCCAAAGGCCATACCCGGATCGAGCAAGAGCACGATTTCATTGGGTATTGGCTGATAGTCAAGCCACGACGGTACAATCACAATGCGCTCGCCTATCCGCAGTACAGAATAGAACTGTTTCCAGGCGTTCGACCAATCCTCTTCGGCCAAGGTACGCGTCTGGATCGGTCCCAATGGCCGAATCTGGCTCACGTGCCAGAGCGCGTGCTCGATGCGCTGGCGCATCTCTTCAACTTGATCGTCGACTGGCAGATAGGTGCGGAGCCAGACTGGTCGATTGGGATCGTACTCAAACTCCGGTCCTTCATCACCTGCAATCCAGCCTTGCTCAACCACTACCCCGCCATTGTAGCCGTAGCGGGAGAGGATCTCAGCCACTGACTCAACTGCTTCTGGTTCGACTTCAACTGCAATCTCAAGCCACGTCCCTGGAGTTTGCATAGCGATTATCCTTGCCACTTCCAGCGCGTGCCTTGCGGCCCATCTTCAAGCACGACCCCAAGATTGGCCAGGCGATCGCGCACCAGATCGGCCAGCACGTACTGTTTGGCTTTGCGCAGCTCGCTGCGCACATCAACCAACAACTCAATGAACGGTGTCGCTTCAGTTTTCGCCGCTGCTGCGCGCGGTTGGAGCCGCAAGCCAAGCACACCTGCCAATTCACGTAGTGTCTGCTGACCAATCGCCAGTTCTTCAGCTGCGAGACCGGCATTACGCGCCGCATTGATCGCGCGCACCAGGTCGAATAATGCCGCTAACGCCGCCGGGCTGTTGAAGTCGTTGTCCATAGCAGCAATGAAGCGCTCGCGGGCAATAGCAGTCGCGTCGCGCAATGCCGTGACCGCCGTTCCCTCGCATACTGTACCCGTTGCCGGCATGAACGCCGAGAGTAACCGTTCGAGCTTGCGTTGATTGTCGGCGGCAATCTCGTCATTGTACGTGAGCGGGCTGCGGTACGAGCTGCTTAGTACGATCAACCGGAAGACGTCGGCATCGTAGTGACTGAGAAAATCGGCAATGGTCACTACGTTTCCCAGCGACTTCGACATCTTCTCGACCTGCCGGGTCTGTGGATTGACCAGTTGCAGCATACCGTTGTGTACCCAATAGCGGGCAAAGCGTTGACCGGTCAGGCTTTCGCTTTGCGCGATCTCGTTTTCGTGGTGAGGAAAGATCAGATCCGTGCCGCCGCCGTGAATGTCAATCTGTGGTCCGAGATATTCCATCGCCATCGCCGAGCATTCAATATGCCAGCCAGGCCGACCTGGTCCCCATGGGCTATCCCAGGCTGGTTCGCCAGGCCGCGCCGCTTTCCAGAGAGCAAAATCGGCTGGCGACTCTTTGCGCGGATCGACTTCGAACCGTGTGCCGCTGAGCATCTCGTCCAGCGAGCGACCTGACAGTTTGCCGTAGTCTTCGTCGCGCTGTACACGAAAATAGACATCACCATCAACTACATAGGCATAGCCGCGCTCGATCAATCCCTGTACGAAGGCAATAATCGCCGGCATAGTGGTTGAAACGCGCGGGTAAGCAGTGGCTGGCAAGACGTTCATTGCCTGGAGCTGGGCCAAGAACTCTGCTGCGTACTGGCCTGATAGCGCCAGCGGATCCTGGCCCATAGCTTTGGCACGCGCAATCACCTTGTCGTCGATGTCGGTAAAGTTGACAATGTGCCGCACTTGATAGCCGCGAAATTCGAGATAGCGGCGAATCATGTCAAAGACAATAGCTGACATTGCGTGCCCAATGTGGGCTTCGTCATACGGCGTAACGCCGCAGACGTACATCCGCACTACACCTGGTTCAATCGTTTCGAGCGGCTCGAGTCGTCGGGTAAGCGTGTTATAGAGCTGAATCGCCATAGCAACTCACTGTTCTGGAGCAGGGGCGGGCGGTGTCGCTCAAATGCCCGCGCCTTGATTATACTCTTCTTCAACCGGTGTCGAATCATTGAGCAAGGTTTGCCAGAGTTGATCGGGTAACGCATCGTACTTGAGACGATGCTCTTCGTGGTGAACATGGGTTGCCGCTTCGAGGTCAGCAATGCGCAGTTCAAGTTCGAGCACTTTATCGTGCAGTCCGCGTAGCATCTCGCCTTCTGGGTCGGGTAGCTGCTCAACTCGGCGCGACTGACCAGTAACTGGGTCGCGTCGGGAAACAATCCGTGCTGGCACACCGACTGCAGTCGAATGAGGTGGCACATCTTTCACCACCACGGCACCACCGCCGATGCGGGCGCCGCGCCCAATGGTAATGGCACCCAGTACGATCGCACCAACCCCGATGACCACTTCATCTTCAACGGTGGGATGACGCTTGCCGGTTTGTTTACCAGTACCACCTAGTGTAACCCCCTGGTAGAGCATCACCCAATCCCCAATTTCGGCAGTTTCACCGATGACCACGCCCATACCATGATCGATGAAAAAGCCGCGCCCGATGCGTGCACCAGGGTGAATTTCGATCCCGGTGAGAAAGCGGCTGATCTGCGAGATCAGGCGCGGAATGAACGGAATATTGCGCCGGTAGAGGGCATGGGCGAGGCGATGAAGAATTATTGCGTGTAGGCCGGGGTAGAGCAACACCTCGGCTAGATTACGTGCAGCAGGATCGTTGCGAAAAATGGCGCGAATATCATCGCGCAAGACACAGAGAGCATGTGAAATACGCATCGGATTACTCCGGCGAGTAAATAATTAAGAAAGAGCCTGTCGATCGAGCGTCAACGGGAGGAAGACTGGTTGAGCGCATTGTAGGGCACAACCAGTGAACAATGAGACCGGGGCGCCGCCAACAGTAAAGCAGCGCCCCTAGCGACAGTAGCATCCGGCGTAGGGTCCGGGGGAAAAGAGGGGAAAAGAGGCGAGCAAACTATTCGTCACTAGAATCGCTCTTCGCGCCACTGGAGTCACCTTTGCTCGCATCATTGCCTGCCACCGAGCCGCTGCTCGAGCCTCGGCTATCGGTAATATACCAGCCTGAACCTTTGAAGACAATGCCTGCCGGCTGAATGACCCGGCGCACCCGCCCCGCTTGCCCACACAGGCAGACGGTCAGCGGTTCGTCTTTAAAGCTCTGGAATTGCTCAAACTGCTTGCCGCAGGCATCACAGGCGTACACGTAGGTTGGCATAGCCTTTTCCTACCTCCCATGTCGTGGTTGTTTGGATAATTTTACATTCAGTATTGTACTCCAGAGCTGCTGGATACGCAATAAGAACAATGTTAGATGTTAGCGCAAAACCCTGACCGTGCAGGCAATGGCGCTCATGTTCAGGCCCCAGCTGCCACTGATTGATAATCTCCATAAGATGCGCGATCCAATCTTCCTTTATGACGCATGCTGTCATGTTTGACACTTCAACCGCCACATGTTATGATCAATGACGCAGCGTGTTATAAAGGAGAAGCATACGGCGGGGTGGCACATGCGCTGGATTGGATGGTCTCTGGCTGGAGCCGGGGTAGCAGCGGCGGTAGGGTTTGCCGCCCGACGCCAGCTGCTGGCCCGTTTGCTCGATTTGCGCCCTGCTGAATATCGCGTGACAGTTGTCCGCGATGTGCCTATCCGTATGCCCGATGGCGTAGTGCTGTACGCTGATCACTATGTGCCGCGTGCCAACCGCCTCTTTCCCACTATTCTGATCCGTACTCCTTACGGTCGTCCTACCGAACTGGGGCCGTTAGGTGTCTTTGAACACACTGGTTGTTTGCTCTTCGCCGAGCGTGGCTACAACGTGATTGTGCAGAGTGTGCGCGGTCGTTACCGCTCGGAAGGAAATTTTGAGCCTTTTCTCAACGAAGCGGCTGATGGGCGGGCTACTGTTGCGTGGATTGGGAAACAGCCATGGTTCGATGGCAACCTCGGTTTGTGGGGGCCGAGCTATGTCGGCTACACTCAATGGGGACCGGCCATCGATGGGCCCCCCTACCTCAAGGCGATCGTACCGATTGTCACCAGTGCGCACTTTTCCTCGCTTTTCTACCCTGGCGGCGCCTTCGCGCTCGAGTCAACACTCCGTTGGGTTTTTCTCATCCACGCTACTAGTCGTCCGACACTGCATCTAGGGATGCTATGGCGATTGTTAGTGCTCCGCGAGCGGATCCTGGCTCGCGCTTTGCATCATCAGCCATATGCTAACGCTGATGCGCTGGCAATAGGTACACCCGTGGCCTTTTTCCAGCGCTGGTTGCGCGACCCCAATCCACACGGTGAGTACTGGTCGCGGGTGGATTATCACCGTCAGCTCCATCGTATCAATGCGGCTGTGCATCTGGTCGCTGGCTGGTATGACATTTTTTTGCCTGGTCAGATAGCTGACTATGCTGCGCTGGTAGCTGCCGGCAAACGTCCGTATCTGACCGTACTCCCGCGCGCCCATAACGATCTTGCCCTCGTCTTTGAAGGGCTGCGTGAGGGGCTGTGGTGGTTCGATGCCCATCTCCAGGGGCGACGCGATCTGCTTGCTCAGCGTCGACCAGTGCGAATCGCACTGATGGGAAGCTACGAATGGCACGAGATGGATTTCTGGCCGCCGCCGGCGAGGATCGTCCGCTACTTCTTGCAGCCTGATCGTGGTCTGAGCCGCGATTTGCCCCCAGCTGGTGCGCTGTCGACGAGGTTTCGATACGATCCGACCGACCCAACCCCTGCTATTGGTGGTGCGGTACTTAGCGCTATGGGCGGTCCACGTGATCAGCGCTTGCTCGAAGCCCGCTCTGATGTGCTGACCTTCACGACGCCGCCGTTGGCTGCCGATCTGGATGTGATCGGACCAGTGCGGCTCTGTCTCTACGTCTGTACCAACCACACCTACTTCGATCTAGTTGGTCGCCTCTGCGATGTCTATCCGGATGGTCGCAGTATCAATGTGTGCGATGGCATTATTCGCGTGCACCCAGGTATTGGTGAGGTGCAACCGGACGGTACGCACCGGATCGAGATCGATCTCTCTGCAACGGCTCAGCGGTTTCGGCGCGGTCACCGGATTCGAGTGCAAATTGCGGGTGGCGGCAGTCCGCGATGGGGACCGCATCCCGGTGATGATACTCCTTACGGACAACGTCGAGGTGGGTCGCTGATTGAATACCGTATCTATCACGATGCTACTCATCCATCGGCACTGATTCTGCCGGTGGTTGATCGTAGTGTGGCGGGGTAACGCTCCACTGCGGTGAAGGCTAGCAGTCTGCAGGGCCAGCGGGAACATAGTGGTGAAGTAGAACTTCTTTCTCGCCAGTGCGGCGTTTGTTTGTTTCGGTGTTAGGTTGGACAAGCAAAGGAGCAACTTACAATGGAGTACGAACACAGCCCTGAGATCAAAATGTTGCGGCAAACGGTGCGCGAGTTCGTTGACAAAGAGATTAGGCCTATTGCTCGTGCTATCGATGAAGAGGAGCGTGTCCCGTTCGAGACGCTTAAGAAAGCGGCTGATCTGGGTCTCCTCGGTGTGCCATTCCCCGAACGCTATGGTGGCCTCGAACTTGGTATCACCGGCTATTGCGTGCTGATGGAAGAACTCAACCGCGCCTGTGCTAGTCACGCCACGATCATTGGCGCTCATTCGCAACTGGCGGCAATGAGCATCTATCTTGGCGGCAACGAACAGCAAAAAGAGACGTATCTGCGCGCACTGATCGAAGGGCGTATGTGGGGCGCTTGGGCACTCACTGAGCCCAACGCCGGTTCTGATGCTGCCCACATTCAGACTACCGCTGAACGCCGGGGTGATGAGTGGATCCTCAATGGCCAGAAGATGTGGATTACAAACGGCAGCTTCGCCGATGTAATCGTCGTATACGCCGTTACCGACAAGAATCTCGGGGCGCGAGGTGGGATTACGGCCTTCATCGTTGAAAAGACGATGCCTGGTTTCCGCGTTGGCAAGATCGAAGACAAAATGGGCCTGCGTGCTTCGCATACCGCCAGTCTCTACTTTGAGGATTGTCGGGTGCCCGCCGAGAACGTGCTCGGGCAGGTTGGGATGGGTTTCCCGCTCGCTATGCGCACCCTTGATATTGGGCGCTGCAGCTTGGGGGCCAGTAGTATTGGCTCGGCTAAAGAGGCTTTTGAGCTGAGCCGCAAATATATGATTACCCGCCATCAGTTTGGTCGGCCCATTGCTGAATTTCAGGCCCTCCAGTTTAAGCTGGCCGAAATGGCGGTTAAACTCTACACGATGGAGCAGATTGTCTATGACTGCGCTCGCCGGGTTGACGCTGGTCAGCAGGCGACGCTCGAGAGCAGTATTGTCAAGCTCTACTGCACCGAGATGGCTAGCCAGATCATCGACGAGGCAATCCAGATTCATGGTGGGATGGGCTTCTCGCGCGAGTTGCCGCTTGAGCGAATGTATCGCGATGCTCGTGTCACGCGGATCTTTGAGGGTACCAACGAGATTCAAAAGCACGTCATCGCCAGTGAGCTTCTCAAGCAGGTTGGCTACAAGATTCGCCTCTACTAAGCGTGCACCTGAGGCAGTCGGCTAGATTGGTACGTCCTGAGGGAAACAAGCAGCTCTCTCTTGAAATGAAACCCCGCCCTCTTCACTCAACGAAGAGGGCGGAGCTGGTTGTACGGCGAGAAGTGAAGTCTGGCAACCGATGGCTACCGCTCACGCGGATCAAGCGCGTCACGTAGCCCATCGCCGAGAAAAGTGAATGATAACATCAGACCGGCAATCAGAATGACTGGAAAGCTGAGCAGCCACGGTCCTGAAGATAGATTGTTATAACCTTCGGTCAACATCACCCCTAAACTGGTCGGAAAGGGATTGTCCGGATCAACCGAGGGCCGCATACCGACACCCAAAATGGTGAGCACGGCTTCGGTGCTGATCAGGGCTGGAATGCTGAACGAAGTGGAGACGATGATCGGGGCCAGCGTATTTGGTAGGATATGCCGCCAGAGAATGGCTGGCGCTGGTGTCCCTATTGCGCGTGCTGCCTCGATGAACTCCTTTTCCTTTAGTGACAGCACCTGCCCGCGCACGAGGCGTGCGATACCTGTCCAGCTTACAAGCGATACAGCAACAAAGATGAGCAGCAAACCGTTGAAGGTGCGGCCGAGCCATGTCTCACGAAAGGCGGTAGACAGAGCAATAATGAAGAGCAGGTCGGGAAAGGCAGCCACAATTTCGGTAAAGCGCATCAGCAGGTTATCGAGCCAGCCGCCAGCAAAACCTGATACTAAACCGATCGTAATTCCAATTAATAGGATGGCAAACTGTGGCACGATGCCCACAATCAGCGAAACACGAATAGCGTAGAGCAGACGTGATAATACATCGCGCCCCAAGGTGTCTGTACCAAGCAAGTGCTCTGGCACGCCCATACGCGCCGGATTGTCGGTCACCCAGGCTGGTGGTCGCAGGCTATTATTGGGGATTTGCTGTACCGGATTAAACGGTGCCAGGAGCGGAGCAGCAATGGCTACCACGATGTATAGGCAGATGATGACCAATCCGGCCATAGCGGCGTAGTTGCGGCGTAGGCGCCGAATCGCATCTGACCACAAACTCCGCGGTTTCGTATGTAATGTTTGTAGGTCGATGGGATTGGTAAACGGCTTTACCGATGATGTCACGCCAGTTCCTCACTACTTGTAGGTAATGCGCGGATCGAGCACGCCATATGCGATGTCAACCAGCAGATTAGCAATACCCAGAAAAAAGACATAGATCAGCGACCCCGCCATAATCATCGAATAGTCCCGCTTGCCGATAGCATCGACAAACGTTCGCCCCATTCCCGGTACCTGAAAAATGGTCTCCACAAACAGGGTACCTGTGATCAATCCTGCCAATGCTGGTCCCAGTACAGTCACCACCGGCAGCAGGGCGTTTTTCAGCATATGCCGCCACACGATCACCTGGCCGGCTAAACCCTTGGCCTGAGCTGTGCGGATATAGTCCTGCCGCTTCACTTCTAGCACACTTGCCCGTGTCAGACGAGCGATAAAGGCCATACTGGTAGAGCCGAGGGCCACGGTCGGCAAGATCCATGGTTTGACCGGATCGCTCCAATCAGGAATGACGGTAAACCAGTTGAGAATGACGGCAAACACTATCACTAGGATGAGACTGGTGATAAGTGTGCCCAAGGCGACAAAGATGGTTGATGAGAAGGAGAGTAGATAATCAAGCCAAGTATTTTGCCGCAGAGCGGCCAGAATGCCGAGTGGAATACCAAAGACGACAGCAAAAGCCAAAGCTTGTAGACCGAGACGGGCCGAATAATAAAACTTACTCGGTCGCGATGGTGTTCCTTCAAATAATTCTTGTTGCACTGTGCGCGCGCCGCGCGAAGTGTAAGTTGGGCCGAGATTGCCGGCAATGGCGCCCCATTGGATCTTCGTCTCGCCGGTGCGTGGATCGGTTACGATATCAAAAAACATGTAGCGGGTAAACTGGCGCCAGAAAGGCAGATCCATTCCGAAGCGCTCACGCAGGATTGCTTCAACCCTGGGTGAGAGCTGGCGCCGTTCTGGTTGCGTGTCAAACGGTCCACCAGGGGTTAGCTTGGCAATCCCGAATGTGACAAAACCAACGATGATCAATACTGGAACGTTCCACAAAATGCGCCGGAGAATGTAGGCAGTCATAAGAATGTATCCCTGGTTGTATCGTGAGGGGCAGGCCGAGAACGCATAGCGTTCCCGACCTGTTGGTTGGCAATGATCCTAGCGGCGTAACAGGGTTGTACCGCTAGGATCATCAGCGATACCGTTTAGGGTTGGACATCAAGGTTCGGCAGGTTGAAGAAGCCCAACCAGTAGTCGAGCGGGGTAATTGTCTCTGGGGTAATCCCCTTCACGTAGGGCTTCACTAACACCGGCCCACCGTTGTTGAGCATGAAGACAACCGGCGCATCCTCTACCAGAATCGTCTGCGCCTGAGCATACAGTTCAGCACGCCGCACCGGATCTTGCTCGATGTCAGCCTGGCGCACCAATTCATCGAGCTGCGGATTCGAGTAGTTAACGCGCGTGCTGAGGAGACCGTTGGTCTGGAAGAGTGATATCCAGTTCTGCGGATCGGGATAGTCAGCGCACCAGCCCAACGAGAACATCTGGGGTGGATTATCCTTGGTGGCTGCAGCAAAGGCGGTGGGATCGATTGGATCGAGAATCACGTCAATGCCTAGGTTCTGCTTGAACTGATTGGCTACCCACTCGAAGCGAGCGTTGTTACGGGCCGTGCCCGAGTAGGTCAACCGGATTTCAGGCAAGCCCTGCCCATTCGGATAACCGGCCTCGGCCAGAGTCTGCCGTGCCTTTTCAGGATTGAACTCCCATAGGCGTAGGTCTGGCTGGTAGCCAGGGAAACCGGGGGGGATGAAGCTGTAGGTTGGTGTTCCGAGACCCTGGAAGACATCGCGTACATACGCTTCCCGATCAAGCGCCTGAGCAAACGCCTGTCGCACCAGCTTGTTGTCGAACGGCGGCTTATTGAGATTAAAGCCGAAGTAGAAGGTGCAGGAGCCGGGCACGTCAATGGTTTCTTTGCTCAACACCGGGTCCGAACGCACAGTACTCAGGTCTTCAGCGCCGACGCCCAGAATATCGATCTCACCGTTGCGGTAAGCCTGGAATGCGACCTGGCCGTCGCTAATCATGTAGTATTCGACGCGCTTGAGTTTGACTGGCCCTAGTGGTCCGACATAATTGGGGTTAGGTTCCCAGATGGCCTTGCTGTCGTGCTCCCACTCCTTCAGGACGAAGGGGCCATTGCCAATATAGTTCTCAGGGTTATACCACCAGTCATCACCCTTTGCCACGTCCTCTTCGCGCACTGGTGCGCCGATCCAGAGCGCTGCCATGCTAAGGAAGTAGGGTGCTGGGGCCACCAGCTCGATCTGTAATGTGTAATCATCGAGTGCCTTGACACCAAACTCATCGCGGAGTTTGTCGAGATCGAGCTTCATCACCTCTTCCATCGAGAGGCCCTGGCAGGCGGCGGCGCTATACTCGCTGTACCCCTTGATAATGCCGCAAGGAAGTGATTGATATTCGCCAGCTGTCTCGGGATCGGCCAGTCGCTTCCAGGCATATTCAAAGTTACGGGCGGTCAACGGTGTCCCATCGCTGTATTTGCCGTCGCGCCGCAGCGTGAAGGTGTAGACGGTACCATCGGCAGAGACGTCAACCTTCTCGGCCGCACCCGGAATGGGATTCATGTCAAGATCGAAGGTTATCAACCCCTGATAAGCCATCATAATGAACTGGATCTCGTTCACGAAGCTGGCCTTCTGCGGGTCGATGTTGTCGGGTTCAGAGCCAGTTACTAGGCGTAGCACTCCTGGTTGAGCTGTGCCAACGACTGGTGCCGCTGTCGGTTGGGCAGAGGTTGGCTGTTCGGTTGCCGTGGGTTGAGCTGTGCCGACGACTGGTGCCGCTGTCGGTTGGGCAGAGGTTGGCTGTTCGGTTGCCGTGGGTTGCGCTGCTGGGGCAGTGGTGGGCTCCGGAGCGGCAGTAGGCTGTGGAGCCGGAGCAGTGCCTCCACCGCAGGCGGTGAGGATGGGAAGCAGCAGACCGAAGAGCAGGGCGAGAGCGATCGAGTGACGCCAGCGAAGCAGTTTCATTGCGACACTCCTTGGTAGCATTTGTTACAAGAAGGACACGATCGAACTGGGAAATTTCCTGGGCAGTAAGCGCTGCGTTGCTCTGTAAGTTAGGACATGTAGTTGCGTTGGTTGGCCCCCTTTCTTATAGGTTTCAGACGCTTGATTTCAAGAGGTGTCACGCAGTATCCAACTGCATATGTGGAAAAATCCCCGCTCGATGTTGAAGATCGTATCATGCACCAAGGATAATTGTCAAGACAACCAATAACATTGAAGATAACCCTCGTCTATGCCCCTTGCTCCGTATCCGAATGATATGGTCTGTCATTGCTGCTGTGGATCCCCCTTTTCCAATTGTTCCTGTAGGAGAAAATCCTAAAGCTCCTCCACACACTATCGCGCTCTGGGTCCGGAGGCGAGGGAGGAGCTTGCAAAGAATGCCCTACGTCTGTGGACTGAAAACAGTTCACGATCGGAGAACAGCGACCGTGGCAATGGCAAAAAAGATTTGCACTGCCGGTGAAAACCCCTGCCAGAGACGGGCGGCAAGCGGGCTCCGCCGGTAGACAATTAAACCGCCGACGATATTAAAGAGCGCAGTTAGCGCAGCAGCCACTGGCAGGAAAAAGATTCGTACTCGTGGTGCTAGTTCGGCCGCAGCGCCAATCTGATCGCCGCGCCATACAAGATGAGGCGGGAGATAGGGGTAGATGACGGCGATGGCACCAAATAGCAGAAGATTGAGGACAAGGGTGGCAAGCAATAACTGGCGAATGATCGGGTCGGCCCAGAAGTCGTAGACTAGAAACCGCGCGACTTCGATCCCCGGAGTAAGTGGTTGGATCGCACCGAGGCGGCGACGTTGTTCTAGTTCTTGCACAAAGGCGGATGGGTCAGCTGGTGAGATGGCATAGGCTGCGTTACTAGCGTACACGACCAACGCTTCGGCCAGCGGCCGAGTGGTAAAGCGGTGAATGATGGTGCCATCTAGAGCCTTAACCTGGCCATAGTAATAGCCCATGCTATTGAGTGTAGCACGCCAATCGCTGAGCGCCAATACTCCCTGGTCGACACGGTCGATCTGGTTGAGCGGAATGATTGCGCGGCTACCTAGCCACTGAATGTAGAGACCATTCCGATCAATGCTGTACCGGAGTGTCAGTGCTGCAATGGTGCGGTACAGCAGTATGCCCGCTAGCGTCAGCAGGATTAGCACTATCACTGCTTGCGCGAATAGCCAGCCATCGATTGGCCACTCTTCTATGGGGACCGCAAGGACAGAGGTGAGTCTTAGCAATAGCCAGCTCGCTCCGCTCAAGCTAATGAGTGCGAGGCCGAGACTAAGCCAGGTGCGGGCAGTTGGTATCGGATGCCAGCGTTGCATAGGTCAAGATGAGGGTTGGCGATTACAGTGCAGCGTTATCACACTGCCTAGGTGGCGCGCCAGCAGCAACAAGTGCTGGCGCACGCGAAGCTTACGGTATTGCCGTTGGAGTTGGTTCTGGCGTAACCTCAACGGTTGGTTCCGGAGTCGGCGTTGGGAACGGTGTTGGTGGGCCGGGCAAATAGGTTGGCACTGGCGTTGGCACCGGTTCGGTTGGGAATAACGTTGGTGTCGGTGTCGGTTCAGGGAAGCGGCGCACATTTGCCGCTGCTCGTTGTTCGGCGATCCAGCGATCAAACGCTTCGGTACGTGCCCGGCGCAACTGATCTTCTTTTGTCGGGATTGTCTGGCTAGTCACTTCAAGAATATGCCAGCCAAACTGGGTGCGAATCGGATCGCTAATTTGGTTGACCGGTAATGCAAAGGCAGCCTCGACGAGTTCCGGCGGGTAGGTAGCGCCGTTATCGGCAAAGCCGTTACGGTCAAATGAACCGATATCACCGCCATTTTCGCGCGAACCGGGGTCATCGGATCGCGCCGCCGCCAGGGTGGCAAAATCGGCACCTGCGCGCAATTGGGCGACTAGTTCTTGCGCCACTGGTAGGGCATCAGCAAAAGCTGCCTCGATCTGCTCTGCAGTAGCTTCAGCTGGCGGATTAACGGCCACTAGAATCTGGCGAGCGCGGATCCGTTCTGCTTCCGTGCTGGCGGTAAAGCCCTCTTCCGGCACAAGTTGCGCCTGAATCTGCTCGTTGAGCAGTCGTTCGCGATATTGCTGTAACAGCGCTTCCCGGAATTCATCTTTGCTGAGCTCGGGTCTAGATTGCGTAACAATCAGCTCGATCTCGTAGCGACGGTAGATTTCATCGATTATTAGATCGAACTGCACCTGTGCTTCAGCAGGTATCGGTGTTGGTACGGGAGTGAAGGTCGGGAAGGGCGTTGGTGATGGTTCAGGTGTAAGGGTTGGTCCTCCTGGCGTGGGCGAGGGCGTTGCCGTTGGTTCAGGTGTCGCCGTTGCGGCTGGATCGACGGTTGGTGCGGGTGTTGTATTCGGATCGGGAGTCGGCGTTGGTTCTGGCAACGGTGGAAGAAAGACAAAAGCTAGATCGGTAACAGCTTCTTGTTTAACCGCATCATCATTGATTACAATTCCGAATTCATTCGCAGCACGCAGCTTGATCTGCCGGTCGATCCACTCAGAAACAACCCGCTCTTCAATATCAGCCCGCCGTAAAGCTCGGATCTGTTGATCGATGACAATGCTACGGCCCTGGAATTGCTGGGTAATCTGCGGATTATTCGCGCCTAACAAGTCGAGGATCTGAAAGTTTTGGTAGATCTCACGCGCATAAGCGAGACGGCGCTCACGCCAGTAATCGCTGCGCGTGAGCGTTACGGACCCCACCTGCGCTATCGGTCGGCTAGGGATCCAGAGTTGTTCGTAGGCCCACCCAATGATAATCGTAATTAAAGCAATTGTCAGCGCGCTGGCAGTAGCGATAATTACGAGACGCTGGCGTTGCTCTTCTTCAAGACGACGGCGTGACGGACGGCGCGGCGCAGGCGTCGATGGCGGTGCGCCCCGAGGCGGCTTTGGTGTTTGTGACATAGGCTAAAACGGAATATCATCATCGCCAATATCTGGCGGCGGTTCGCGACGGTTTGGGTGAGACGTATCGTCTGGTCGTGATTCACGCGCCTCGCGCTGATCAAGCAAGATTACGTCTTGCGCCACTACTTCTACTCGCGAACGTGATTGACCAGTTTGGGCGTCTTCCCACACGCGCGTTTGCAGGCGTCCTTCAACATAGACCCTTGTGCCTCGACTCAGATATTGGCTACAGAATTCAGCTAATCGGTTCCATGCAACCACGTAAAACCATTCGGCTTCGTCGTGGAGATTGCCGTCAGGATCGCGCCACTGGCGACTGGCGGCTACCCGAAAGGTGGCGACTGGCGTACCGGTAGCGGTATACCGTAGCTCTGGATCGGCGCCAAGGCGGCCAATGATTAACACTTTGTTCAAATCACGCGCCATGGCTTCCTCCAGTATAACGCGCGTGTAGTATCTGTGGACCTGGTTTTGCGGCGCGGAAGTCTCTCTGGATGGCAGATAAGCAATTGCTGAGCATCCGCACCTTGCTTAGGTCCAAATACGTGTGCTCTTGGCGCAGCTTTACATTGCTGCAGTATAGAGTTCTGCTTCCCGGCACGCCGTTGGTTGCTTTCCTCGTCACTCAACGCTGGTTATTCTTCCACCTCAACCTCAGGCTCAAGGGGTGGCGGAGTCGCTTTGGATTCTACCAATACTAGCAGATGGCGCAGGATGTTGTCATTCAACCGAATCGCTCGATCCAATTCGGCAACCTTAGATGCGCTCAGCGTTAGAGTGAAGAAGACGTAATAACCCTCGGTGAAATTGCGGCGGCTCGCTTCACCAGTCACATACTCGCGAATCGGGTAAGCTAGTTTGCGGCGACCCCAAGGCGACGACTGGCTCACCGTGTTAACTTGACCGCCCAGTTGTTCGACCGTCTGCTTAATGCGGTCGATATTGGCTGTAATACCCTCTTCGTTGGCATACAGCGGACTGATAATAATGACAAGCTCGTACTCTCGACGACGATCGCGCACAAAAATCCTCCTCTGGTGACGTTCCGCTCGTCTCTCACCTGGCGGCGCGTTCCCGGTGCAACGGCGGAACAGAAAGATATTCGGGAGCATCTTCCCATTTGTACTCCCACATGACATCACGCGATTATACCACACCTTGACGGCGCTTGGGTAAAGGTAGGGTCCAGCTAACGAGCTGGAGACCGTAAGGCTACATTCGGTAGCACGTGAGGCAATGGGTCAGAGCCGATGTTTATTCGGATGCCTGATGGTTAAGGGCCTGCCAAGCTTCTGGGGTATCGACATCGATAATGACTGCCGGATCGTTGACTTCGTACCAGATGATCCGATCGGTGTAGCGGTGGAAGACAGCGCGTGCACCAGTATCGTTGCGCAGAGTTTGCAGTTCGGCAAAGAGAGCGGCCGCAATAATCACCGGGTTACCGCGTTGCCCTTGATACACCGGTATCAGGGCGGCGGCGTCAGGCCTCGTTCGATAAGCAGCGACCAGCTCGTTAATGAGGCGGGTGGTGATAAGTGGTTGATCAACGAGCAAGATCATTGCCGCATCCCGTTCAGATGGCAATGCTCGTAGGCCGGCAGCCAGCGATGTGCCGAGACCTGCGCGGTAATCCGGGTTGGTAACGATGGTGAGTGGCAATTCGCGTAACGCTTCCCGCACCTGCTCTTCATGCGCACCCACTACAACGGTCAGATCGACAAGTTGACTGGCAAGCGCTTGTTGGGCAATCCGCGCTACAAGCGGCTGCCCTTGCCAGATGAGCAATTGCTTGGGTTGACCCATTCGCGATGATTGACCAGCGGCCAAGAGCAGACCGGCAATCTTCATTGTCAAACCTTTCGGGTCATTGGTTATTGGGCAACAGCGCCGTCATTTTCAGACGTGGCTATTGACCTCGGTAGGCGGTGATCAACGCAGCAGCCAGAGTAGAGTCTTCATCGGGAAAAACACTGCGCAAATCGCACAATACCTGTTCAGCGACGATACGCACGACTACTGGTGGATTGCCAGCGCGCAGTCGCGCAGCCAGCGTTGTAGCGTGGCTTCCCGGGGCAGGGATAGCGACGCCAGCGCTGGGTTGCGTGGCGCCAGGTAGTGAGCCGCCGCCAACCGCGCTGTCACAGTCTACGACACGGGCCGGAATGTCGGCGGCAGTGAGGGTGGCCGCAAGCGCTGCGGCTCGTTGTTGGAGTGTAGTTAGCGGCGTACTGATCAGTTGCCAAACCGGAATCTCGCGTAACGCAGTTCCACGCAGATAGCTGTGCAGTGTTGCAGCCAGACCCGCGATCGTGCTCTTGTCGATCCGCAGCGCGCGAGCTAGCGGGTGGCGGCGCAATATACTTACCAGATCGCGGCGGCCTACGATAATCCCAGCCTGCGGACCGCCCAGCAGCTTATCACCAGAGAAGGTGACCAGATCGGCGCCAGCCGCCACACTCTCCTGCACGGTTGGTTCGGCGAGCAGACCAAACTGACGGGTGTCAATGAATGTACCGCTGCCAAGATCGTCGAGTAGGGGCAGCCCATGTTTATGGGCAAGTGCAGCCAATTCGGCTAGTGGTGGCTCGTGCACAAACCCAACAAGGCGAAAGTTACTGGTATGCACCCGTAGGACAAGTGCGGTATGTTCAGTAATTGCTGCTGCATAGTCGCGCACGTAGGTGCGATTGGTTGTGCCCACTTCAACAAGCTTTGCCCCACTGGCTCGCAAAACATCGGGAATGCGGAAGCCACCGCCGATCTCCACTGCCTGGCCGCGCGAGACAATCACCTCGCGTCCGGCGGCGAGTGCGATCAGGGCCAGATACACGGCTGCCGCGTTGTTGTTCACGACCAGTGCCGCTTCAGCTCCGGTCAGTCGCGTCAAAAGCGGCTCGAGATGAACATGCCGTGAACCACGCTCTCCGTTGACCAGGTCGTATTCTAGGTTGCTGTAGCCGACGCTAACAGCCTGCATAGCGGTACGCGCCGCAGCGCTGAGCGGAGCACGGCCAAGGTTGGTCTGAATCACGACGCCAGTCGCATTGATCAAAGGACGCAGACCAGGCGTCAGAGTGGTAGCCAGCTCGGCTTGCACCGCTGCAACCAAAGCTGCCAGATCAGGAGGTGACTCCCCAGCAGCGATTGCTGCGCGCGCCTGAGTCAGCACGGCGCGTGCCGCGTCGCGTGTCAGCTCGTGTGGCGCATCAGGGAGTGCGGTGCGGGCAGCACGGATCAACGCATCTACGCTTGGCAATTGGCGAAACGACATTCCTTACCCCAACCCATCACGGCTTGCTTGGGTCAATTCAAACGCTTTACGTAACACCTGTTCGTAACTTGTTGTCAGTTCACGTTTGCGGCGAGCCATTACAACTCGGGCCACGCTGATCATCGTGTCGATCCGGTATTCACGTAGGACCTCTCCTCCCCAGGTGAAATGTGGTACGTTTTTGGGGGCACTATGCATGCCAAAGACGTTTGAACCAGTGCCAATCATCGTGCCGCCGGTTAGATGCAGGCCGATCCCGAGCTTGACGTGATCTGCCAGAAAGCAGCCAAGTTTGAGCAGACCAGTGTCGATTTGCCCAATTCCTTCCAGCATCACGCGTACCGAGCCGTAGTTGTTTTTGAGATCCGAGTTGGTGGTCATAGCGCCGATATTGACCCATTCCCCTAGCCAGCTGTGACCGAGAAAGCCATCGTGATGTTTGTTGGAGTAGCCCTGAATGATCGATGCTTCCACTTCACCGCCGACCCGACAGACTGGGCCAAGACAGGTTTCGGCCCGAATCCGCGCGCTGGCAATCAAGGTCCCCGGCCCGATGTAAGCTGGTCCCTGGATGTAGCTGAATGGCTCGACCTGAGCTGCTTCGATAAAGACTGGCCCATCGCGGCTATCGAGCACGACTGGGCCGATGAGCTGTGCTGCTGGATCAACATACACACGCTGGCCATGCGTGATTACATGCGGCATATCGGCAGTGAATCGTGGTAACCGCCGCGCCAGCAATGGTTCATCACGGAGGAGCTGTTCACCTGCCTGCGTGATCAAATCCCACGGATAGGATAGTAACGCTGCTGGCACCGATGGCTCTACTACGCGCGCGAATCGCAATAACTCATCGCGCGCAGTGGCAGCGCACTGTTCACGTAAATAGTAGATGATAGCACTGGCAAGACCAGGTGATACGCGCGCGCCCAACAAAGTCTCACCAACTAAATAGACAGTATTTACCGGCTCGCAATCGAGTGCTGGCAACCAATCCAGATTGAGCGCGCGCCCATTGACAAACAGGATGGGATCGCTGGTGGCAAGCAGTTCAGCGAGACCACCAGCTGGTCCAAAATGGGGCATCAGGTGAGGCCGCGCTAGACCCCGGGCCGGTCGGTTCAGAATAGCAGCAGCGCGCTCGCGTGTGGTAAATGCGCCGCAGCGTAACTCGAAGACGGGACGAGCCTGCACCAGGGTGGCGAAATGGCGCCAGAGTTCGTCTTCAAACACGATAAGGGTCATAAAAGTCTGGCACGCTGGTGTGAGTATGGTTTGGTTCCCATTGCCAAGCATAGCACAAATTGTTGCCTACGTGTACTGGTACCACGGTAGCAATGCGGCGCGGTGGTCTCACAAGAGGGTAGTTGCGCGTTAGGTACAGGTGATTGCTACAATCAGCATGGATTCTCTAGTCACCGTGCGCAGACGATGTTCCTGGTCATTCGCAGTGTTCGGGTGTTGTGTCCATATTGTTATTCATTTGTAATCCACCGATATGCAAAAATTGTCCACAATTTCCTGCCAGTTATCCACATTCCGATGGTCGGTCGTGGAAATGTTGGGGATAATTTGGCGAGAGTTTCTGCAGTGGCGCGAGCTTATCATTCTTCTGACCTGCCGTCTGACGGTGCGTCTATACAATGGCTGCTCGTCTATTCACGCCGGTGCTACAATACCGCTGAACGCACGTGAAGGCGAGGAAGAGCGCTATGACTACTACGTTTGTTCGTGGGTGTTGTCCGCATGATTGTCCCGATACCTGTGCCACGATCACAGAGGTGCGCGATGGTCGCGCAGAGGCCTTTTACGCCGATCCTGATCACCCAATCACTCAGGGTTGGTTATGCGCAAAAGTTCGTCCGTACCTCGAGCGGGTCTACAGTCCCGATCGTCTGCTCTACCCGTTGCGCCGGGTAGGGCCAAAAGGGGGAGGGCAATGGGAACGGATCACTTGGGACGAGGCAATTGCCACCATTGCAGCACGCTGGAAAGATATTATGGCCCAGTATGGTGCAGCGGCAATCTTACCGTATTCTTATAGCGGCACCCTGGGTCTGCTACAGACTGCGATTGTCGATGCCCGCCTGTGGAATCGAATGGGTGCTAGTGCGCTCGACCGCACTATCTGCTGTGCAGCTGCTCACGCTGCCGTCTACGCTACCCTCGGTGCGCGGTACAGTCCTGATTATGAAGATCTGCGCTACAGCCGCCTGATCATCCTCTGGGGGCATAACCCGGCCAGCACTGGTCCCCACGCTATGCCTTTCATCCGCCAGGCGCAACGCGCAGGGGCGTATGTCGTTGTCATCGATCCGCGCCGTACGGCTACGGCCCGCTCGGCCAATCTGCATCTGCCCATTCAGCCGGCTACTGATGGTGCGTTGGCGCTCGGTATGATGCACGTGATCTTTGCCGAAAACTTACACGATGAAGCGTGGTTGGAAGCGCACACGATTGGTTGGCGTGAATTACGAGATCGCACCACCGAATATGACCCCGAGCGCGTCGCAGCGATCACCGGTTTGTCACCCGCAACCATTATCGATCTCGCGCGCCGTTACGCTACTACCAAACCAGCTATAATCAAGACTGCTGATGGGATTCAGCGCCATCAAAATGGTGGGCAAACGTTCCGTGCTTTACTTTGCCTGCCGGCGGTGGTTGGTCAATATGGTGTGCGCGGCGGCGGTCTGGCCTATTCTACGGGCGGCTACGCAGTATGGGATAGTGAGGCAGTCGGTCATCGCTCGGAATGTCCGCCACCACCGCGCGTCGTAAATATGAATCGGCTGGGCGCTGCGCTGATGGGGGAAGTGGATGATCCGCCAATCATGTCACTCTTTGTCTACTGCGCTAATCCATTGGCATCATCGCCCAACGCCGGCCTGATCGAACAAGGCTTGCGCCGCGAAGATCTCTTCACGGTAGTACACGATCTGTTTCTTACCGATACTGCACGTTATGCCGACATTGTTTTGCCTGCAACGAGCCAGCTCGAGCATCTCGATCTGCACCGTGCTTACGGCCACCGCTATCTCACTTTGAACCAGCCGGCAATTGCGCCATTAGGTGAAGCCAAGAGCAATTGGGACGTGAGTCGTTTGCTGGCAACTGCACTGGGTTACACCGAGCCATGGTTACACGAGAGTGCCGAAGCTGCGATCCGTGGCGTGCTCGATGCCTCACGGGTACGGAACCCGTTTCTGGCTGGTATCACCTACGAACGGCTGCAGCAAGTGCGCACCGTGCGGATCACACTCACGCCAGCAACCGAAGTGCCCTTCGCTGATGGTCATTTTCCGACCCCGTCAGGAAAAGTGGAATTATGGAGTGCGGCATTAGCCAAGCAAGGGCTTGATCCTCTTCCCCACTATGAACCGCCAGCGGAGTATGTCGCCCATCCGTTGACTGAGGGTTGGTTGACGTTGATCTCTGCGGCCCCGCATCACTTCGTTTCGTCTAGTATGGCCAATCAGCCCAGTCTGCGTGCCAAAGAGGGATCACCGACGCTCGAGATCAATCCTGCCGATGCTGTCGTGCGCGGTATTCAAGATGGGGATACGGTTGTGATTGGCAACCGCCGTGGTCAGTGCCAGTTGCGGGCAGTTATCAGCGATGATGTGCCGCCGGGTGTTGTCTTCGCGGCCAAAGGTCATTGGGCGGTGCTGTCACCTGATGGTCGCAACGTTAATTGGACAACGCCTGATGCATTAGCTGATCTGGGTGGTCAGAGCACGTTTCACAGTAATCGGGTACGTGTCTGGCGAGCTGAGGCAGGCTGAGCTGTACTATCTCTGACGGCTCCACAACTCTGCACACTGCTGCGTCTCCCTTCATTCGGGGAATAGCTAAGGATGCGTCACAATGGAACGGTCTCCTGCCGCACATCAGATCAGTCGGCACCCGAGCTGGCGATCTTGATCAGCCTCGTAGCGGCCGTTGCGGTAGTAGGGTTATTGTTGACCGGCGAGGTTCGGTACGCAATACGACAATTCTATGAACATTTTGCTCGGCTTGATAAATGGTCAATCCTGCAGGTCGCTGGCAGAATCCAAATGGCCAATTGTGCATCGATGGTGCTGGCCGTATTCACTGGTCGCTTGATCGCAGTGACTATGTGATTAATCTCGAACTGGCTCGCATCACCAAAGGCAATGGCATCTTCTTCCGTGACTCGGGCGGGATACAATTCATTCCTTCCAATATGATCCAGGATATGGAACCGGCGCCTTCACCTTCCGCAAATGGGTGAATGGCAAAGAGGTGTCAACCCCGATTGCGCGAGTGAATGCGCCAGCCAAGTACGATCGGCACGGCGCTGATCGGCAGGTGTGCGTGGGAGTGAAAGGTGATACCTTTACAGCAAATATCGACGGGCAGCTGATGGTTCAGGCTCGTGATTGTAGTTTTACCAGCGGTGGCATCGGTTTTCGCAGCTGGGTGCAACCAGTGCCTGTTTTGATAATCTGCGCGTTACGCGACCGTCAATCTCTGGAAGAAAGAAGATACGCGATGATCAGTTCGATCAATCTTTTCCACCACCTGCCGGTAGCCAGATTGACACTGATTACTACGCGAAATGGCAGCCGCATTTGATCCCGTTCGGACAAGAGTTACCGAGTAGTGTGGTTCATGATCATCGCACTAGCAGTTATCTGATGAGCTCAGTGGCGCTATGGCGCAGCAATCTGCTCGCTCTACCTAGCGGTCGTGGCCTGATCGTCGGCCATGTTGCTGTACCTCCCGATGGTTTCGCCGTCTTCACACTGACCAATCCAACCGAAATGCCGGTCGCGACCGATGGGCGTTTTGTGTTGACCGATGTGCCGGCAGTGCGCCAACTGCTGTATGTCATGTTCTCTGACATGGCTTGGGAAGTGCCGGTTGAGGTGCCTAGATTACCGTTGAGGCAACAGCTGAACCAGTGCACTGATTACCACACGACAGTCACAGAGCCATCGTAGCCTTGTCAACCTGTTGATGACCTAGATCGTACCTGTTCCAGCGCAGTAATAATTGCTAGTGCTCGTTCACGGTCATCGCCCATGAGAGCTTGACACAGCTCGATCATGTTATTCATCAGCTGCAGACGCTGTTCTGGCGGTGCTGACATCACAGCGTTCACGGCCGTTGGATCACCACGAAGTAAGCTGCGCAGGCGATCATCGCCGACTGGTGCCGCACCTAACACGCCACCGCGATCATGCATCGCTGCGCCTAAGCGTTCGACGGCTGTCACCATCGTGGTACGGGCGTCAAAGTCTACCTGTGGCGCTTCACCAGTCCCACTGACAGTAATGGTGTAGAAGAGGTCGCTCTCGCGCCCTATTTCGCCTTCGATCGTCGTGATAGCTGGCTCTGCTGCCGCAGCGGCACCGATCCCACCTAACACGGGTGGTTCACCGATCCCAACCAGCATTGCCCCCATAGCAAAATGACCGTAATCGACACCGTGAACGACAATCCGGTAATCACCAGCGGTTGGATTATCAATCACGACCAGATTGAGCGCTTTGCCAGCATGACCATAATTGCGTCCGCGTACTCGCCGACGCCGGCGGGTTGCGCGACTGGCGCCTGTGCCCAACACCCCGGCTGGGAAGAGTGGTGGCCCACTCGGCATTTCCACTTCAATTGCGACCGGTGATGCTGTCATAATCACCAGTCGCGGTGTTGGTGATGGAGTTGCCACTGGCACTGCCCCCAACGCAGCAGGGCTTAACCCTAACTCGGTAAAGATCAATCGCAACACCTGTGGACTATCGGGCAACGCACCGTGACTCACCGGTAGGGGCGGCAGATTGTTGGCCTGAGCGACTGTTGCCATCCGTTGCAGCACAGTGCCGTCACCCTGCGCATCGTAGTGACGGCTGATTGGGATACCGTCACTGTAACGTAGCGGATGATCACCGGGCGGTGAACCGACCAGGATCGTGCTGAGCGTATTAAAACCGGTACCGGTGATTGTTGTCACGGCAACGCGCTGATTCAGTGCGGTGACAGCTGCTGCTTGATTCAGCATCTCACCCCACAAATTGCGGTTATTCATACTGGCAATCGGTTTAAGCTGCGGAGGGTTGCCGCTGAGCAGATAGTCTTCAATCGGCAGCAGATCACGCACGCCGGGCACCTGAGTCTGAATAGTTTTCACCTTGTCCAGTTCGGTCTGGATGGGGTGAATGTGGCGTAGGTACCACAAATAGACGGCAAAGACAGTGCGTAGTGTTTCGTCAGCGTGTGGTTCGGCGCCTGCCCAGGCGGTGTAGGCTTCAGCCGAGCCGCGGTGAGGGGTGCCAAGTGTGATTAAGCGGGCGACATCGTTGCGCTGGAGGTATTCTGGTGACTGAATATAGCTGCGCGCTACCAGTCCGCCCATACTATGACCAATAAGAATTACCTTGTTGGCATTGGCTGCCTTCTTTGCCCGGTCAATCCAGCCGATAAGATACCGGCGTGCACTCTCTTCGACCGGTTTGCGCCAGTCATAGAAGGCGACAAAGAGGTCGCGATTGTGCCGGTAACCGGCTTGCGTGAAGGTTTGCAACAAGGTTTTGCCATAATCGACAAATGGCGGAAAACTCCATCCATTCAAGGTTGGGCCACGCCAGTCGAGCAGGACAGGCAAATTGAACGAACCGGTAAAGCCGGGAATGAAGATCACAGGCAGTTGTGACATAGTGTCTCCTCGTAATGCAAACGAAAGTGGGCTGGTAGCGCAGTTGAATGTGAACGTTCACTGTTAGGTGCTCGTCACTATCTCACTGATAGCGCCTGTCCGGCTGGTGTCAGGCTAAACTTGCGCTCGTGGCACTGCAATGACCTTGCCCGGCTCAATGGGGTATAACACCGCCAGTATACCGCGAGCAGGCTGTTCGATGCAATAATGTTCGATGATTCCAGCTATAATGGCCAATTATGAAGCAGCTTATCGTTCTACTCACTGGTATTGTTTTACTCGTCGGTTGCAGTTGGTTTCTCCCTCCGGCTCGTGATCAGATCGATGAACCGTTCCGCAGTGCTTGGCAGGCCGCAGGTGGGGCGCGGATTGGCCCTCCCTTGAGTGAGCCGCGGTGGGTCGATGGTGCACTGGTCCAGTATTTTGAGCAGATTAGAATTGTGGCGCTCGAGAATGGTGGTGCAGTAGCCGAACAGTTGCCCACTGCGTGGCGATCGCATACGCCAGCGCCGGTGATCGAAGCACCACCGGCATCACAACGGGCCACGCTGATTGCAATGTTGTCGTCGCCAGTTGTGCAGCCGCTGCAACCGATACCAGTGGCGGTACGCATCCCTGGTTATGATGGCCCAGTGACTGTGCAACTCTACGATGGCGCTGGTCACCTGGTTACTGAGGGAGCGACACAGATTACTGATGGCAATGGTGAGCTAACGTTGCTTGCAGGAGGGGCGCTCGGCCCGATGTGGGTGGTAGCGCTGATCGATGGTCAGCTGGCTGGTGCCCAGAGTCATATTGTGACCCTCGATGCCCAAACAACCCTGATCAGTGGTCAGAGCGATATTGATTCCCTCTACCCACGCATTCACCGTCTAATGACTGAAGCGCGGGTAAGCTATGAACTGAACGGTCATCGCATCAGCGGCTATCGTTCCCCCGATAATCCCCTGCTCTGGCTACGTGATCACGTGTATCAAGGCCGCGGCTTCCGTTATTTCGAACCTGATGTAACCAGCCTACTCGATGCTTTTCGCGATGCGCAGTTGCCTGACGGTAGTCTGCCTGATGTTATCGACTATCCAGCCCGGTATGTTAAGGCCTTCCGCAAAGAGGTTGAAGCAGACGTAGAGTTTCTCTACGTACAAGGAGTATACGAAGCCTGGCAGATGACCGGTGATGACGAATGGCTCCGGAGCCATTTGCCGTCGTTGCGGCGGGCTGTTGCATACATTACCACTAACCCGCTGCGCTGGAATGCTGAACGGGGTCTGGTGCGCCGGCCCTATACGATTGATATGTGGGATTTTGCCTACGGTCCTACGACCATCAGTCCTGATGGCAAGCCAGCGCCACGCCATTGGATCGACTCAGATACGATTTGGGGAACGTTTCACGGTGATAATACCGGTTTAGCTTATGCGCTCTTCTTGTTGGCACGTATCGAGCAGCGCGTGGGCGATCCTGCACGGGCCGAACGCTATTTCCAGCTCTCTGATGAAATTATGCAGCGGTTGAATGAGTTGGCCTGGAATGGTCGTTTCTTTACCCATTTCATTCCTGAGGATCCAACCTTTGCACCCGTAGGTGTGAATGCAGCGGAACAGTTGAGCCTCTCCAATGCTTATGCGCTCAATCGTCGGGTACTCTCGCTGGGCCAGGCACAGGCCATCGTAGAGAGCTACTATCAGCGGCGTGATTTTAGTCGTGCCTTTGCGGAATGGTACAGTATTGATCCGCCGTTCCCGCCGGGGAGTTTCGGTATGGCGGGTGGTAAAGGCGAATTACCGGGTGAGTATGTCAACGGGGGCATTATGCCGCTAGTTGGCGGTGAATTGGCTCGCGGTGCATTTGCGGTCGGTTTCGAGCCCTACGGCCTTGATATTCTTCGTCGTTATGCCAATCTTTTGCGTTTGACCAATGCCTCTTACCTGTGGTACTACCCCGATGGGCGGCCTGGTATCTCCGGCCCCGATACTATCGCCACTGATGGCTGGGGGGCAAGTGCAATGCTCGGCGCTTTGTTTGAGGGTCTGGCAGGCATTGCTGATGATGCCAGCTGCTACGATGATGTTATCATCAGTCCACGCTGGCCGGTCGAATCTGCTATCATGGAGGCATACGTTGTCGCTCGCTATCCTGCTTCTGATGGGTATGTCGCCTATCGCTGGCAACGAGCTGGCCGAACCTTGCGCTTGCATGTGACAGGCAGTGGTCGCACGGCGTATGTGCGCTTGATGCTGCCGCCTGAAGCTGGCGATGAGGTGATGATGACGGTAGCCGGCCAACCAGTGGCACCGGTGATCGAAAACGTCGGCTTGAGTCGGTATGCTGGGGTCGCACTCGATCGGCTCAACGTCGAGGTGACGGTGACTTGGCGATAAGCGCTGTCACACTGATGTGTGGATTGGGCCGATGTGTCGGTAGTGTGTGCCAGCCCCTCAGCGAGGAGATCGTTATGCCGCATACCGCGTTTCGTCCCGAAGAACATGGTTTCGCCTTCGTCAATGCCTGGCCGCTCATACCCGAACAAGTGTCCGCGCTGCGCCAGATGTTGAGCCGATCGGCACAGGCCGCAGCCCGTGATGTGCGTGCTGCAATTGGTGGTCTCGACCTAAGTGGTATGGTGCAGCGAGTTGCTGATATGTGGGCCAATTCTCATTTGCCAACGCATTATGGTATGTGCGGCGGCATGGCGTTCGTCGCGGCTGACTACTTCTACGCTCGGGTGCCATTGCCACGTGGCCGTGACTACAATGATCTGCCACTCGACGATGCACCTCGTTCGCGCGCCTTGCGTGAGTATCTCTGGCAACGGCAGGTCGAGAGTTTTATGATGAATGCGCCTCAACTCCTGACATGGATGGTCATGCTTCATCTGCCGTTACCGTTTGCCGGTCCCCGCTGGCTGCTTGAGCGTACCAAGGCCGAATGGCGCGCACTTAAAGCTAGGATCGATGCTGGTGAACCATGGCCGATTTGTCTGGTTGGCAGTTCACGGTCTCCGTTCGATAACCATCAGGTATTAGCCATTGGCTATGATGAGACTGGCCCTAATACTGGCGTGCTGAGCCTATACGATATGAATAGTCCGGGACACGCGCAGACGATTACGTTTGATTTGAATGGACACGAACTGATTGCCAGCGAGACCTGTCCGAACCCGGCTCGCGGCCGTTTCTGCGGTTTCTTTGTCGAACAATACACTCCTCGATTACCGCCTCCCCTGCCGACGTAAGCACATTGACCAGCTGTAAATATAGCCAAGGCGCGTAGCTTGTTCGCGCAATCTTCCCGACATACGGTATACTAAAGGCCGGCATTGCATAAAGGGGCAGATTTATGAGCTACGCGCTAGAACGCTTCATCACCGATATAAAAGATGCTATTGCAGCGACCGGTAAGGTGCCGGTCGAGTTGATCGAGATTACGACGCCCAAACCAAATATTCCCGCTGATCGCACGTTTGTCACCTTCAAAGCTGCCAAGGCGCTTGGCGTGAATCCGGCAACGCTGGCTGCAGATCTGGCTGCATCCATTGTGCTGCCGTCCGATTCGCTCATCGGCGAAGTGACTGCTACTGGCGCGTTTCTCAATTTTTCGCTGCATCCGCAGCGGTTGGCTGCCGCAGTGTTAGACGAGATTGCAGCTGCCGGCGCGAGCTATGGTGCCGTCACCGATGGTGCTGGTCGCACCGTTGTGATTGACTACTCATCGCCCAATATCGCCAAACGTATGCATGTCGGGCATATTCGTTCGACTATTATCGGGCAGGCGTTGGTACATATCTTTCGCGCGCTCGGCTATCGCGTGATCGGCGACAACCATCTAGGCGATTGGGGTACGCAATTTGGGATCATCCTGGCTGCCATTCAGCGTTATGGTCGTCCGCAGAGTAAAGGTGAAGCGGCGATGGCTGAATTGGAAGCGATCTATGCGCGCTACAACGCCGAAATGAAAGATGATCCGGCCCTGGAGGATGAGGCTCGCCGCTGGTCGCTGGCGCTCGAACAGGGTGATGCAACGGCGCGCGCGCTTTGGCAGTGGTGCGTCGATCTGTCACTACGAGCTGTGCAACGCAATTATGACCGCCTTGGTGTCAGGTTTGATTATGCCTACGGCGAGAGTTTCTACGAGCCGATGCTACCCGGTGTGATCGAAGAAGCGTTGCGTTCAGAGGCCGCTTTCCGTGATGTGGATGGCGCTGTAGTGGCCGAGCTCGACAAGTTGCCCAAATTTATTATTCAGCGCAGCGACGGTGGAACGGTTTATATGACTCGCGATATTGCAACGATCAAGTTCCGCTTGCAAGAGTTCCATCCGTCACACATCATCTATGTGGTCGACGCCCGCCAGGAGCTGCATTTCCGCCAGCTCTTTGCGATTGTGCGCGCGATGGGCTATACCCACGATGTCGAATTGGTACATGTGCCCTTTGGCGTCATTACGACCCCTGATGGTCAGCCCCTCTCGACCAAGAAGGGGAATATGGTCTACCTCGAAGCGCTGCTCGATGATGCAGTGGCGCGCGCGCGGGCGCTGGTTGATGCCAAAAGTCCTGATCTCTCTCCAGAAGAGCGGGAAGCGATTGCGGAAGCGGTTGGGATCGGGGCTGTGATTTACAACGATCTCTACCAAGATCCCCGGCGCAATATCACGCTTGACTGGGAACGTATGCTTTCGATTGAGGGCAACAGTGCGGCGTATTTGCAATATTCGCATGCCCGCTGTCGCTCGATCTTGCGCCGTGCCGCCGAAGAAGGTATCCGTCTAGATGAGGCCGAACCGGCGTTGCTGATTCACCCCAGTGAACAGCGGCTGATCCGGCATCTGGCCCACTTGCACGAGGCAGTGCGTGAAGCCGGTGCGCGTTACGCTCCATTTGTAATTGCCGACTGGTGTTACACCACTGCGCGTGAGTTCGGTATCTTCTTCGAGCAGTGTCCTGTGCTGCGCGCCGAAACGCCGGCCCTGCGTGCAGCCCGCCTCCGCCTAGTGGAAGCGACGGCCAATGCATTGCGGAATGGGTTGGCGTTGTTGGGTATCCGTGCCCCAGAACGTATGTGATTCAGCGTGCTCACGACTAGCAACGGGGTATATAGATGGTCGACTGGCTTGGCTCTCGGTGCCGTCGCTGCACAACAGAGTGCTTGTGCGGTCGAAATTTGCACGAGGTGGGTCGTGCTCATGCTTAACACCATCCGTGCCGTACTGTTTGATATGGATGGTGTACTCTACCGAGGGCAGACTCTGCTCTCTGGTGTGTCTGAACTGTTCAGTTTTCTCACCGAGCGCCAGATCGGGTTTGCCTGTGCCACTAACAACGCCTCAATGACGCCGCAGCAGTACGTCGCTAAACTGGCAGCAATGGGGATCGTGCTGTCTACTGAGCGCGTGATCACCTCGGCCCAGGCAACGGCCCGCTATCTGCGCGATCACTATCCGCCGGGTACGCGCGTCTTTGTCATTGGTATGCAAGGCTTGCGCGAGGCGCTTTTTGCCGATGGCTATTTCATCGAAGACGATCTATCACCTGAATTGGTCGTACAAGGTGCTGATTTTACTCTGACGTACGATCGTCTCAAGATGGCCACCTTGCATATTCGGCGCGGTGCCCGCTTCATTTCGACCAATCCCGACCGCACCTTCCCCAGTGAAGAGGGCTTAATCCCTGGCGCTGGTGCAATCGCTGCCGCTCTGAGCGCCGCAACCGATGTGACGCCACTGGTAATCGGTAAGCCTGCACCTGCTATGTTTTTGATCGGCGCGGCAATGCTAGGTGCGACGCCAGCGCAAACACTGGTGGTTGGTGATCGTCTTGATACCGATATTGCTGGTGCGATTGCCGCTGGAATGCCCTCGGTGTTGGTACTGACCGGTGTGACGGCTGCTGCAGAGGCCGCGACCAGTCCAATTCGTCCTGATCTGATCGTGGCCGATCTGCCCGAATTGCTGGCCCGCTGGCGTGAGGCCTGACAGTGCGGTAATGGCGCCCCGCTTGGCGGGCCAGGGTGGAATGACGCGCTCGCTGCCAGAACGGCGCCATTGCTATGAAAGCTATGATTCAACCGGCGATTGTCAGCTACGATCGCGCCCGGGTGATTGATATCTTCCGCTATCAATCACCGGAAACGATCCGTGCCCGTTTGCGTGCTGGCGATTTCGATGCAGCACTCGACCCCGACGGACATGCGCTACTCGATGAGTTGTTGACAGCCTGGATTCAACGTGCACTCGGTCAATTGACCCTGCGTGATGCGATGTTGATCGATCCCTACCGCGGTCGGCAGGTGTATGGCATTCTTTGCGCGATCCATGTGCGGCAGCGGGTAGCCGTTCAGCCCGAACTAGCCGTTCATTTGCCGGCCGCACCATCGGACCTAGAGGCACTTCCGCCACCGCTAGCTGCGCTACCCGAACTGGCTGCACTGGCGGATCAGGCCGCTCAGGCCGACCTGACGTTGGCATGGCAGGCCCAGCGTTACGATTTTGCCCCACCGGGCAATTTGATCGAGTTGCTGCCGCCGCCACCGCCACCTCTGCGCGACGAACTGGTCTTCGAGCAGCCGACCGGGCTGCGGCGCCGGATTGCAATCGGGTTGGCAGTGCTCGGGGTAGCTTGGCTGATCGTACCGCTGCTCTTCGGCCATATTCCCGAACATCCGGCAGGCTGGCCACTGGCCTTGCTAACCCTAGCACTGATGGTTGGTATCAAAGCCGGTCTTTTTGGCTACATCGGCGCGCTCTGCGTCTGGCTCGTGGCCAATTTGCCGGTATTTCGTCATGGCACTGAACTGATCAGCCTCTGGCCCGCCATTCCCCTGATGGCAATTGGGTTGCTGCTCTTGTGGTGCGATCGGCGAGTCCGAGCAATGTGGCGCTTTGTGCGTCGCCAATTTAACCGTCGGCGCGATACAACCGGAGCAGACTAACTTCGGGTGGGCAGCCAAATCGTAATGGGAGCCCACCAACGCCGCGGCTGACAAAAAGGTGCATATCACCAACTCGGAAGTGACCCATATCGTACCGCCAGCCATGTCGCGGTAGACAGAGCGGACCCAGGCCGGGCATACGCACGTGGCCCCCATGAGTGTGTCCGGATAGTTGCAGATGGAAACCGAACGCCGCTGCTTCGTCGGCGATATCGGGGCAATGGGCTAGCAATAACCGGAAGTCGTGCATTGGCGCACCACCAAGGGCTAGGCGCAAATTGGGTTGACCATCCCAGTGATCATCGATACCGACAATCAAGAGCCGCGCACCGTTGCGTTCGATCAGGCGATGCCGATTGATGAGCAGGTGAATCCCGTGTTCACGCAATATGGCGGCAATATGGGGCATCCCCTCCCAATAGTCATGATTGCCAGGGACTGCGTAGACGCCGAGCGGTGCGCGTAGCCGCTGTAGTATTTCTGGCAAACGGGCAATGGCAGCACGGGTATGCACCAGATCACCAGTGAGAACGATCAGATCAGGCTGCGCTGCCAATAGATGATCAATTGCCCGTTGGGTATTGACGAAACTGTAGCGATGACCAAGATGCAAATCACTTAACTGACCAATGGTTAATCCGGTTAGACCATCGGGTAGTGCGGCCAGACGCAAGGTGTATTCTTGTAAATGTAGCCGGCGGGGCTCGATGGCTAGCGCGTAGCTTGCTCCTATAGCGCCAACGCTGGCTATCGCTGCGGTGACGATTGGTCCGCCGTACACGCTGGCGAGGCCTGCCAAAACGCTGCTAGCCAGACCGGCGCCGATCCAGCGCGGTGAGTAGCGCAAGCGGGGCTGTGGTTTCGTGGTCGTCTGTGATGACGAGATTGTTGCTTTCATATCGGTGTTCCCTATGAGTGGTTTTGGTTACGCCACCAGTACGCTGCGCGTCTCATTATGGCGCGGAGGGCGAGATTACGGTACGGCGCAGGCTTCTTTTGCGCGCCGATCATAGTGTGCGCAGGAGCGGCATACCTCGTTGGGCAGACCGTCCTGCGCTTTCTATCACCCTCGCAGTTGACAATATACCATTAAAATGAATAATACCTGAATAGAAGGCAGAGAGGATATACTACTTTGTATGGATCTGAGTCACACAGCAGTGCGTGATCATGCCGCCTTTCTTGAGCGGCTCCGTTTAGTACCCGACCAGCCAGGTGTCTATCTTTGGAAGGACGCCAATGGTCGCTTGCTTTACGTTGGCAAGAGCAAGCGGCTCCGTGACCGCATGCGTTCGTACTTTGGTTCTCCTCGCAGCCTCAGCGGTAAAACACGCCGTCTCGTTAGTCATATCGCTGATTTTGAGATTATCGTCACCCAGAGCGAGCTAGAGGCCCTGCTACTAGAAATGAACCTGATTAAGCAGCATCGTCCGCCGTATAACATTTTGCTCAAAGACGATAAAACCTACCCTTATATCAAAGTGACGGTCAACGAAGATTGGCCGCGCGTCTTTGCCACTCGCCAGGTGCTCCAGGATGGCGCACGCTATTTCGGCCCCTATGCTAGCGCTGGTTCGGTCTATCAGGCGCTTGACATTCTCAATCGTCTGTTTGCCTTTCGGCCACCCTACGAGTGTAAGGACGATAAGTTTAATCGCCATCGCAAACAGGGTAAACCCTGCCTTTATTACCAGATGCGTCGGTGTTTGGGTCCGTGTGTTCCAGGATTGGTGACCAGAGAAGCGTACCGGCAGGCAATTGACGCAGTATGTCGCTTTCTCGAGGGCAAGAGTGATCAAATCGTGCGCGAATTGCGTGCCCAGATGGAAGAAGCTGCCGAGCGGTTGGAATTTGAGCGTGCCGCGTACCTACGGGATCGGATTCAGGCCATCGAGAAGATCTCCGAGCGACAGCAGGTGTTGCGTACAGTAGATACCGATCAGGACGTGATCGCCTTTGCCCGTGAAGATGGCAGTGCCGTGGTGCAGGTGCTCTTCATTCGTGGCGGGAAGCTGATCAATGCCGAGCCGTTTACGCTGCAAGGGACAGAAGATGAGAGTGACGAAGCGCTGCTCACCTCGTTCTTGACCCAGTTCTATCAGCATGCGCCCAGTATTCCGCCCAGCCTGTTGCTAGCCGAACACGTGGAAGAGCCACTGATCATTGCCTCGTGGTTGCAACAGAAGAGTGGCCATCGCGTTGAGATCACCGTCCCCCGCCGCGGCGAAAAGAAGCAACTGGTCGAGATGGCGGCGGCCAACGCTCGTCAAAAGCTCCGCGAGATCCGTGAACAGTGGCTCAATTCCGAGCAACGCGCTGTGGCTGCACTGAGCGAATTGCGCGAGCTCCTAGAGCTGTCAGCGTTGCCGCGCCGGATCGAGTGTTTTGATGTCTCGAATACGCAAGGGCAGCAATCGGTCGCTAGTATGGTAGTGTTCGAGCACGGTGAACCGCGACCAGCCCATTACCGCCGCTTCAAGATCAAGAGCGTCAGTGGCGCTAACGATGTGGCTTCACTACGCGAAGTGATCAGCCGACGCTTCCGCCGTGCCGCCGAGGCGCTTGGCGAAACCCAATCTGGTGGGTCTGCGGTTGAGATTGAAGGTGATGCCGAGGTAGCCGCAGCAGAGGCGAACGCACCTGATCGACAGGCGCTCGAACGGTGGGCCGATCTGCCAGACCTGCTACTGGTTGATGGCGGAATAGCGCAAGTCGCCGCAGCGCAGGCGGTCCTCCACGAGTTGGGTTTTACCCAGATTCCGGTGGTTGGTGTGGCCAAGGGGCCAGATCGGAACCGTTTCGATCTGGTGCGCGTCGGCCAACCGCCGATCGTACTAGCCCGTGACAGCAAGGCGCTGGCGCTGGTGCAACGTATCGATGAAGAAGCCCATCGTTTCGCTCTCGCTTACCATCGCAAATTGCGCCAAAAGGCTGTGCTACGTTCCCCACTGGAAGAGATCCCCGGGATTGGCCCCAAACGAAAGCGCGCGCTCCTTAAGGCGTTTGGTTCACTCGATGGTATTCGTCAAGCTAGTGTTGACGAAATTGCTGCCGTGCCCGGTATGACCCGCAAAGCTGCCGAAGAATTGAAGAGTCTGCTTTAGCCGCTGGAGACAGCTATGTCGATTATTCATTCCCACATTCAAACCAGCAGCCCTGATTTTCAAGCCAATTTTGCCTACCATCAGGCGTTGGCAGCCGATCTGCGTGAACGTCTGGCAGTAATCCGGCAGGGTGGTGGTCCTGAACAGCGTCGCCGCCACGAAGAGCGAGGCAAGCTGTTTGTGCGTGATCGGATCGATACGCTGATCGACCCTGACAGCGCTTTTCTTGAAATCGGCGCGCTTGCGGCCTATAACGTTTACGAAGAAGAGGTGCCTGCCGCTGGCATTGTTTGCGGCATCGGACGCGTCGCTGGGCGACCAGTAATGATCATCGCCAATGATGCCACGGTCAAGGGTGGTACCTACTTCCCGCTGACCGTCAAGAAACATCTGCGTGCCCAGGAGATTGCCCGTGAGAATCGCCTGCCTTGTATCTATTTGGTCGATAGCGGCGGTGCCTACCTGCCCCTGCAAAGCGAGGTCTTTCCCGACCGTGATCACTTTGGACGTATCTTCTACAATCAGGCCCAAATGTCGGCTGAAGGTATTCCTCAGATTGCCTGCGTGATGGGCAGTTGTACCGCTGGTGGAGCGTATGTACCGGCTATGAGTGACGAAGTGGTGATCGTCAAAGGCAACGGTACTATTTTTCTCGGTGGGCCGCCACTCGTTAAAGCAGCCACTGGCGAAGAGGTCACCGCCGAAGAGCTGGGTGGTGCCGATGTGCATACCCGTATTTCGGGTGTGGCCGACTACTTCGCCAACGACGACCGTGAAGCATTGGCAATTGTGCGCGATATCGTCGCCCATTTAGGGCCACGCCAGCGCGTCCAGTGGGAACTGCGCGATCCCGAACCACCGCGCTATGACCCCCGCGAGATCTACGGCATTCTCCCACGCGATGTTCGTCAAAGCTACGATGTGCGTGAAATCATCGCTCGTATTGTTGATGGTAGTCGTCTGCACGAGTTCAAGGCTCGTTACGGCACAACCCTCGTTTGTGGTTTTGCCCATATCGAGGGTTTTCCAGTCGGTATTCTCGCCAATAATGGCATTCTGTTCAGCGAAAGTGCGCTCAAAGGCGCGCACTTTATCGAGTTGTGCTGCGCCCGCAATATCCCGTTGGTCTTTTTACAGAACATTACGGGCTTTATGGTCGGCAAACAATACGAGAACGGCGGGATTGCCAAAGATGGCGCCAAGCTGGTGACAGCAGTCAGTTGTGCAAATGTGCCAAAGTTCACCGTCATCATTGGCGGGAGCTTCGGCGCTGGCAACTACGGCATGTGTGGCCGGGCCTACCAACCTCGTCAGCTCTGGATGTGGCCTAATGCCCGCATCAGCGTAATGGGGGGCACGCAAGCCGCGAATGTCCTGCTCACGATTCGCCGCGATAACCTGCGTGCCCGTGGTCAAGATATGTCACCTGAAGAGCAGGAACGTTTTATGGCACCGATTCTGGCCAAATACGAACAGGAGGGGCATCCGTATTACGCTAGCGCCCGCTTATGGGATGATGGCGTTATCGATCCAGTTGAGACCCGGCGCGTGCTGGCACTCGGTCTGGCGGCAGCTGCTGAGGCACCAATCCAGCCGACCCGCTTCGGCGTCTTCCGTATGTAGGCGGGCCATGACGTTTCTGCGCGCTATAACAGTCATCGCCCTGATTTGGCAGCTTTTCGATCCTCATCCGGCCCTCAGTCTGGCAGTGTATGCCTTGATTGGACTCCAGGTTGTCGCTTGGGTGGGACCGCGGATCGCGCGTCGTCAGATCGAATGGCGACGGCAAACACCAATCGTGTTGGCTCCCCATGAAATGGGCGAGGTGATGATCACCATCACCTATCAGGGGCGCTTCCCACTGCCGTATGTGGTCGTATCAGAAGATATTCCTCCTGCGCTCAGTGCTGTCACCCGCTTACGTTGGGTGATCAGCCTTGGGCGCGGCCAGTCACGGGTGTTCCGTTATACTATACAAGGGCGACAACGCGGTCTCTATTGGCTCGGCCCGATACACATCGTGGTCGGATCGGTGCTCGATCAAGCCGAAGTGCCAATCATCAGCCACCAGCAGACCCCATTGATTATTACTCCAACCATTGTTCCCCTACCCGTGCTCAACCTACCGACAGGGCTGCCCGCTAGCCAAGAGCGTCGGTTGAGTCTATTCGACGATCCAGCACAGAAGATTGGAGTGCGTCCTTATCGATCGGACGATTCCCCGCGCCAGATCGACTGGAAGACGAGTGCCCGTCTTGGTTCGCTGCAGGTGCGCGAACTGGCACCAACAATCGGTCGTGAGACGCTGATCGTGCTCGAGTTTAGTTATACGGCCTATCGTGGTCGTTTTGCCCGTGATGATCGGGAACGGGCAGTAATCGCTGCTGCTTCACTGGCGGCGGCGCTGATCAATCGGCGCCAAGCAGTGGGCTTGCGCAGCAATGGCTACGATCCGCTGACCGCGGCACCACTGGTGCCGTTGCCACCAGCACCCGATCGGGATCAGCTCCGTGAGATCCTAAGCCAACTCGGTCGGATCGAACCGGCTCCTACAGGTGATATGCTGGACGATCTGATGACCGCCGATCTAAATCTGGCCTGGGGTGGTACATTAGTTGTTATCACGAGCGCAATCGATGACCGCTGGTTGACGACACTGACCAGGTTGACCCAGAGTGGTTTACACATTGCCGCGGCTCTAGCCGATCCTGGCCCGACCGATTTAATACTGGCTCGCAGCTACGGTATCGCGGCCTACCGCATCGACCGTAACGGTGCTGTCGTGTTGGCTATGTGAAAAGCGCTACCGTCCTCGTTTATACTGGCGCAGCATCTATTGCAGGAGGTACAACTCATGCTTCGCATTGCTGAAGAAGTGGCAACCGCACTTGAGGAAGGTCGGGCCGTTGTGGCGCTCGAAAGTACGCTTATCAGCCATGGCCTGCCCTACCCTCACAATCTGGCGGTCGCCGAAGGGTTGGAAGCTGAGGTACGGGCAGTTGGAGCAGTGCCAGCCACGATCGGTCTGATTGAAGGCGTGCCAGTTGTCGGGCTCAATGGGAATGAATTGGAACGATTAGCAACTGGTCCGGAACGGGTTCGCAAACTGAGCCGCCGTGATATCAGTGCCGCTATTGTTGATCGGGCCGATGGCGCCACAACCGTGGCTGCTACCATGGCGCTGGCCGCAGCGGCAGGAATTGAAGTCTTTGCTACTGGTGGAATCGGCGGCGTTCACCGTGGTGCTAGGCAAAACTGGGATGTCAGCGCTGATCTGACCGAGCTTAGCCGCACGGGGGTACTGGTTGTTTGCGCTGGTGCCAAAGCAATTCTCGATTTGCCAGCGACGCTTGAATATCTAGAGACCCAAGGGGTACCGGTGGTAGGATATCAAACTAGCGAATTTCCCGCCTTCTATACCCCGCACAGCGGCTTGCCAGTCTCGGCAGTTGCTGCCGATGCTCTCGCAGCGGCCCGTATGTGGCGGCTCCAGCGTCGCTACCGCAGCTTTGCAGCTCCAGGTGGTATGCTGCTGTGTGTGCCACCACCCGAACGGAGCGCACTTGAACGCGATGTTGTTGAGATGGCAATCGCGCGGGCGTTGGCCCGGGCTGAAGCGGAAGGCGTGCGCGGTCCAGCTGTGACTCCCTTCTTACTGGCGGTCATGGCTGAAGAGACGAGTGGTGAGAGTATCGAAACCAACATTGCTCTGCTGCGGAATAATACCCGGGTAGCAGCTGAAGTGGCTCTGCGCGTCTGTGAATTGGGTTGAGTCCAGGATGTGAACAAATCGTGTGCAAAGTGCTTGACAAATTGTATTATTGCTCGTATACTAACATCCGCTGTTATCAGGTATAACAGCATGCACCGTCACATCCTCGACGGTTCTGACCTCACACGTTACCCCGTCTCGTTACGTGCTGGGCGCCTCTGATGGCATCTCCGCTACAGCGGAGGTTATGTGCGTTTTGTCTTGTCATGACTGTGTAGTTAGGCAGGAGTGCCCGCCAATGCTCAAGCGTCGACCTGCAAATTGGGATCTGGAAGATGTAACACTCGCTACGCGCGAGCACGATGACCATTTCGGGCACGAGGAAGAGTTACTCTCGCCCGATCTCAGTGAGGTTGAGCGGGTTGAGCCATCGCTCGACGCTGTTCAGCATTACCTGCAAGAGATCGGTCGCGTCTCATTACTCACTGCTGCTGAAGAAGTAGAGCTGGCCGAGCGTATCGAGCGTGGCAATGCTGCCGAAAAGCGTTTGGCCACCGCCACTGATTTAACCCCGCGCGAGCGTTGTGAGTTAATGAAGGCAGTGCAGCAGGGTCAGGATGCTCGTCGCCATCTGATCCAAGCCAATCTACGACTGGTTGTCAGTATCGCCAAGAAGTATGTTGGCCGCGGTCTCTCGCTCCTCGATCTGATCCAAGAGGGCAATATCGGTTTGATGCGAGCCGTTGAGAAGTTCGATCACCATAAAGGGAATCGGTTTAGTACGTATGCCACCTGGTGGATCCGACAGGCAGTGACCCGCGCTATCGCTGAGCAAGGGCGCACTATCCGACTACCAGTGCATATGAGCGAGTCGGTTGGGCAGGTGAAACGGATTGCCGATCGTCTGGCTCAATCGCTCGAACGTCAACCCACTGCCGAAGAGATTGCCATGGCACTCGGCCAGCCAGTGGAGCGCATTCAGCGTGTGCTCGAAGCAGCTCGGCGGCCTGTTTCACTTGAGACCCCGGTTGGCGATGAAGGCGAACATACGCTGGGAGATTTTCTCACCGATGAGGAACTGCCAACGCCAAGTGAGATAGCTGCGCAAAAGCTGCTGCGTCGCGACCTCAATGCGGCGCTCGATCAGCTCAATGACCGTGAACGCCGGATTATCGATCTGCGCTATGGCCTGCTCGATGGTCGGCGCCGTACACTTGAAGAGGTCGGTCGTGTGCTTGGTATGACCCGTGAGCGTGCCCGCCAAATCGAGGCTGAGGCGCTACGCCGTTTGCGCAGTCCGGAAATTGGGCAGCATCTACGCGATTATCTAGAGTAATCAGAGCGGTCTGCGGTGGTATGTCAGCGTTGATAGACTACATAGCGTCGTGCAATATCATCTGACCGGTAACGGTTTGTTCCAGATCACATGCCCCCTCAGCTCTGACAGGTGAGGGAGCATATGAATATTATGCAATATGACCGCAGTAGCGGGGTTTTTATGCCCATAGCGGTGGCGTCTACCTGGCTGCTACCCCGCTTGCGGCCAGTTTAGCGTATCAGTTCCAGTGCTGCATTGATCCACGGATCGGCCTCTAGCCGGAAACGTGTCCAATCACTGCCGGGTTGGATGTCGGGCTGCACGCCTCGTCCTTCTAGATCTGAACCATCAGTTAGTCTGAATCCCTCTTGGGCCACCCACAACCGTGCGCCACCCGTAATTTCATAGGCGTAGATTGTCTCAGTATTGCCAGCCGATCGTGTTCCAACCACAACTGCTCTCGCTTCACGCTGGAGAATGGCGGCCAGCAGCTCGGCATACGATGCGGTACCGCGATCGATCAGAATCGCCAGTGGCAGACCGTGCAGATCAGGCTCGCGCACTGTCACCTGCAACGGAGTTTCACCCTTCCGACTGACAAAAGCACCCACTTCGCCGCTAACGAAATGGCCAAGGAGTCCACTCAACACATTCCGCCATCCACCTGGATTGCTACGCAGATCTAGTATTACGCCGCGCAGAGGCCGCTCGGCGACCAGTTGTTGCAACAACGCCGCCACCTGCTCGTGCATGTCTTGTGCCCAAAGTGTACTGATGCCGACGTAGGCTACGTCTTCTGGCAACCGGAACACGAGCGGTTCGATTCGGCCTTCGATCCGCTCGCGTACCAGTTCAAGCTCGCGCGTAGCCCCTTCTGGCTGCACAACTACCAGCCGGATCCGACTGCCAATCGGTCCTTCGATTGAGCCGAGCGTGAAGGTGCGCCCATCAATTGCTACAATCCGATCTCGCGGACGCAAACCGGCTTGTGCTGCCGGGCTGGCTGGAAAGACATGCTGAATGAGGAGACCGTCGGCCAGACGCAGGGTGATGACCCCGATCCCTACCTGCTCTTCACGCCCGCTGGTCAGTCGATCTTCGGCTTCGACGGCCTGCGGCGGCACAAAGCGTGAATGATCGTCGCGCAGCAGGCGCACCATCGCGCTGATCACCTCGAAGAAGGTTACGTCGTCTGGCGCTGCTAGCGCGCGTGGACCATACTCGGCTCGCACCGCCGCCCAATCAACACCGTTGAAGGTCGGATCGAGATAATGCTCATTGATTGTCGTCCAGACTTCAGTAAAGATCTGCTGCCGTAGTGTTGCGTCGAGCACGGGGCGTGGGGTAGGTAGGTTGCTGGCTGCTATAGTCGGTTGAACAGTGGGTGATGGTTCGGATGGCGGTGGGGTTGGCGTTAGCGCTGGTGGTGGGGCACAGGCAAGTAACCCGATCGCCCATAGCCAGAGTAACGCGCGACTCACAAAGGTTGCCACTACGGCGCGTAACTGGCCCATTGATGATAGGCGTGCGTGATCACTTGTCTGTAATGGTAAAACTAATCGTTGCTGACTATCCCCAGTTGGTAGCACCGTCATATGCTGTATCAACGCGTGTTGGGACGCGTGGCTCGTGCTTCAAGAAGTGGTCCGCTGACTGGATCGCACAAATAGCTGCTGTTGACAACATTTCATTACTGCTGGGTTGCACCGGTGTGAATGACATTGACATTGCATTGCAACGTGCCAACTCCAATAATTCCTGCCTAGCAGAACTTCGTCGCGCTGTATCAGAAAGCAGATGACTATCACCCACCTGCCTGCACTGACAGGTCACAGCGTCACTCAGATATGGTTCCTACCTCAATGCTATGCTCTCAGTTATTCGAGGGCAAAGGCTGCTGCCAGCACTTCACCGGCCAGTCGAGCGGCAGCGCCACTGCCCTCCCCACCCTGTTCGATAATAACGGCAACGGCGTAGCGCGGATTCTCGAGTGGGCCGAAGGCGATGAACCAGGCATGCGGTGGAGCGCCGGGTACGTGCTCGGCAGTACCTGACTTGCCACCTACCGATTGGTTGACCATCTGTGAGATCACGCTCCCAAAGCCGTACTGAGCGACCGCTGCCATATTCTGGCGCATCAGACGCGCTGTGTTGCTCGACATTACCCGGCGAATTGATGATGGCGATGTCTGCCAGATTGTACTGCCATCAGGCCGGGTGATGCGCTGCACCAGGTAGGGCCGCATCATCACCCCATCATTGGCAATGGTTGCTGCAACGATAGCCATTTGCAATGGTGTGACGAGCAATTGCCCTTGACCGTAACCAGTGTCGGCAAGTGCCCGTGGTTGGTTCAGAAAATTAGCCTGAACTGCTAGCAAACTTGGCTCAGATGGCAAGTCGCGCAGTGGACGAAAATGAGGCGGTAACCGATTCGGCAGAAAGATATCAAAACGTTGTGCTACTTCGGCCAGCCGATCAGCACCGAGTTGCACTGCATATTGAGCAAAGGCCGTATTACACGAGAAGGCATAAACGCGTTCTAGTGTCGCTGGTTCACCGATCTGGGCGCCGAGGTTGGCGACAGCGTTCACGATCGGTGGGGCATCCGGTTGGGGAGAGTATTCGTTGGGGCATGTGATTTGGTTGAACGATCCCCGGAATGAATGCTCAAGCACGGCAACTGCAGTGACGGTCTTGAAGGTCGAACCGGGTGGATAGCGTCCCTGTGTGGCTCGATTAAGTAACGGCTGACCAGCATCATCGCGAATCAACTGTGACCAGTAATCGCTGACCCGTCGTCGCTCGGCAGCCAGGTCAGGTGCTGCCGGATTTACCACTAGCTGACTAGGATCAAAACCGGGCCGACTGACTAGGGCTAGGATGGCGCCGGTACGTGGATCAAGTACTACAACTGCACCGCGACGATTGCCAAGCAAGGCTGCCACTCGTGCTTGGAGATCGGCATCCAGCGTCAACGTTAGCGAGTTTCCCTGTTGCGGTTCCCCTGTCCATTCACTAAGCAACAGCTGCCACTCGTTCCCACGCTCACCCGATAGATACTCATTGTAAATGGCTTCCAAACCGCTCTGACCGTAACGCGCGCTGAAAAAGCCCAGAATGTGCCCGAAGGCAGTCATATCATACTGACTGGCGATAGGATACGTACGGTAGGCAATGCCGTTAGTCATCACGCTTTCAGCAAGAACGCGTCCACGTCGGTCACGGATCGCGCCCCGGATCACGCGCTGTGTTGCCAACACTGGCCGCACATTGCTAGTTGTGTTGCCATCAGCGCTCACGACAATGTGGTTGCTAATAGCCTCAGCCTGCACAAATTGATGGCGCAGCAGTTGCAGACCGAGCATCAGAAAGCCAATGATGATCACGCCACCGAGGCGGGAAACGGTACGGGCCATCTCGCTGGATGGTGGTGCGTCACTCAGCCGGCTAAGCAATACCACGCCGGCTAAAGGCCCTCCGATCCAGAGTAATAGTAACCAGCGCGGCTCTTGCTCAACTGGTAGCCATATCCCGTAACCGAGTAAGACTAGTGCGATGACTAATGCAGGTCCATGCCAAAAGCGGCGCGGTTTCATGCTTTCCGACTCCTCACCCTGTGCTCAAGGGTCAAGTGGTGAGCACCCGTTGGCATGATACCGCAACTTCATGGTTCGAGCGGAAGTTGGACACGCACAGTTAAGCCGCCGCGTTCGCCTTCAAAGACAGCAAGCTGGCCATCTAGTTCCGCAATCCGATAGCGCAGAGCGCGTAGCGCGTGGAGGTGGGGACGTTCGTAGGTACCATCGAGCAGACCAACGCCATCATCATCAATCTGTAACAGCGCAGTGCGTTCGTCGACGCGAAGCTGAATGTGACACGACGAGGCGTGCGCATGGCGACGCACATTCGCCAGTGCTTCTTGGGCAGTGCGCAACAAGACGCTCTGCTGCGCGGCTGTCAGGCGCTGAAGAGAACCTTCGATCTGGCAATCTACTTGTAAACCACCGCGTTGCCGTTCGCCTTCCACTAGTTGTGTGATTGCAAGCCGTAGATCAGGTCGGAGCGAGACTGCAGGTGCTAATTCAGCGCTCCGACGAACGCCACTCCCTGCTGCTGCGGCAGGGTACCAATCAGCCGCAGAGCCAATATGCTCATTCCCTGGCAGGGAAGTGCGCTGGGTCGAGGTTGCCGGCATAGTTTCGCCAGGCAGGCGCATCCATTGCCGCGACGGTAGATCGAACTGGGGCTGGCGCCAGGCTGCGAGCGCTGCCCAGCCAAGCGCAAACATCAATGGCAAGCCAGCATTCAGTCCGACTGGATCAGTGGTGGCTGTAGAGGAGACAGGAATCAGGTTCAGCAGACCAGCACCAACACCACTGATGAGCGCGCCACGCCAGCCAAATAATAGGGCTGGCGCAATGAGACTGCCGAGCGCATACGGGCCAAATGGTAGGAATCCACCACCACTCAGCGCGACGACAATCCATCCTAGAAAGATATCGAGCGTGAGCAGCACTGGTCGGTGCTGCATCAGTCGCAGGTAGTTCGTGGCCTGCCGGGTAATCGCTAAGGTGACGATCAGCATCAGAAGTAAAATGCTGACCTGTTTCAACAGACCGGTCGTATCTTGACCGGGCAGAGTTAACCCAACGCCAGCGCACAACCACGCCAGCCAGCGATATCCGATGAACAGCAGGACGGGATTGAGACGCTGTCGCCACGTGTTGATCAAGTGTCGCACGCGCATTCTCCCGGCGGCGGCCGGAAGGATGAGGTCGCCGCGATGAAGTTGGGGTACCATCGATAAAAGCATGAGTAAGTGTAGCAGAAAGCGGCGAGCCCGGCAAGACCAAATCTTTGTCTTAGCTACACGTTTGAAGCGTTGGGTGTTTCTAGCGCGCCTGATCACCAATAGCAGGCAGGCGGGCAATGCCTAGGTGTTGCGGCGTATCTTCCCTTGCTATTGCTGGTCTGCTCTCTTGCCGCTCGGAAATGGGTGCGCGGCATTTCAGGCTATGGCTTGGTGAGGCGCGATGCCGCGCAGCTGATGCGCTGCTGCCTCCGGCTTCCTATCCCCACCTTCCAGACAATGGATTCCTGAACGCTGCACTTACGCAAGGCTTTCACTGGAGGGCGGTAGTACCTCCCCAGATGATTAGCAGGTGTTCTTGACTGCTGCACCTATGCAGGGCTCGCCAAGCGGGCCACTTCATAGAACGGGCAGCTCGCGTCAGCGGATGCCCTACCGCCAGAGACTATTCCACAAATCTTGCAATGTGCTTTGCACACCAGCGATGGTTTGCCGAATCGGATCAGGCGACAAGCGAGCATCGAGCCGAGTACGGGCATCTTCAATCACCTCGGTTAGCATGCGATGCGCTTCTTCGGCATGTAGACGGGTGAGCAACTCAGCATAGGCATCGAGCAACTGCTCGCGGTCGGCTTTGGGGGTTTCGGCCAGCATATTAGCTAAAATACGGCGCGCGTTCACGTAAAAATCTTCAATCGCCATTGCAAACTGCCTCCTGAACGAGGTGAGGAGTGAGCTATTATTCAGACGCGCTATTGCGCTAGAACGTTGCAGCAGTGGTAACTATCGGCTTCTGCTAATAGAACGACGGAACGGTCAGCGGGTACGATGGTACTCAACCGCGAATCGCCGTCTGCCAGATCAAGACGGTGACGAGCCTTCACGGCGCAGCACTTCACGCGAGCGACCGCCATCCGCTGGGCCAACATAACCCTGCTGTTCAAGCAGCTCGATCAACTGTTGTGCTTTGGAGTAGCCAATCCGTAAGCGACGCTGCAAGAGCGAGGCCGAAGCACGCTGGTGTTGCGAAATCAGCGAAATGGCCTGAGGCAGTAACTCGTCTTGCTCGGCAGGTGAGAGGAATTCAGCTGGCGGCTGAAAACCTTCACTGCTTTCGGTAGCCTGTGTCTCGGCGCCTACCTTGGTAGTATCGGCTGATGAAGGCTCAGGGGGCGATGCCTTGCGCCAGAATTCAACAATTTGCTCGACCTCGCGGTCAGCAACGAACGTACCTTGAATCCGGATCAGCTTGGCCGAGTCGGCGGCCATGTAGAGCATGTCACCGCGTCCGAGCAGATTCTCAGCTCCGGGCGCATCGAGAATTACCCGGCTATCAACCTGGGAGGTTACAGCAAAAGCGATCCGCGAGGGGAAGTTGGCTTTGATCAGACCGGTGATGACATCTACTGATGGCCGTTGTGTAGCAATAATCAGGTGAATGCCAGTAGCGCGGGCCATCTGGGCCAGACGACAAATATAGGTCTCGACCTCGTCGGCAGCCATCATCATCAAGTCGGCCAACTCATCAATCACGATCAAAATGTAGGGCATTGGTTCGAGATCGGCTCGTTTCCGGGCCAGCTGGCGGTAGCTGTCGATGTTACGACAGGCATTGCGGGCGAAAATCTTGTAACGTCGCTCCATTTCGCGAGTGGCCCATTTAAGCGTCGGCACCACGCGCTCGACTTCGGTGATCACTGGCGAGAGTAAGTGGGGAATATGATTGTAGACAATCATCTCGACCATTTTGGGGTCGATCAGGATGAGCTTCAGTTCGTCGGGCGTATGTTTCAGCAACAACCCGCAGAGAAACGCGTTAATTGCTACCGATTTGCCTGATCCAGTAGCGCCGGCGACCAGCAGATGCGGCATTTTGGTCAGATCGGCGATGATCGGCGTCCCACTGACATCCTTGCCGAGCGGCAGCTTGAGCCGTCCGCGGTGAAGTTCGTACTCTTCACTATCAAGAACTTCACGCAGTGAGACCATAGCAATAGCGCTATTGGGAATTTCGATTCCCACCACGTTCTTGCCCGGAATGGGGGCCTCGATCCGGATCGACTGGGCGGCTAGCGCCAGGGCCAGATCGCGTTCGAGGGTCATGATTTTGGAAACCTTCACCCCAACGGCTGGCTGCAACTCGAACTGGGTCACTGCTGGACCGGTATTGACGCCAACGACGCGCGCTTCAACTTTGAAGCTGGCGAGTGTCTCTTCTATCACACGTGCCTTTAGCCGTCGTTCTTCATCAGTGATGCCATTATCGCTTGAGCGCTCGAGCAACAGATCGAGCGATGGTAGCGGCCAGGCGCGACGTACTGGCGAGATCTCGAAACCGTCAAGCGCCTCTTGTACCAGCTCCTGTTCTGGTTCAGGTTTGGTCGTTTGTCTGGCTGGCGGGGCTGAAGTCGCCGGTTCGGGGGCCGGTGGTGGCAATTCGGGCGTAGGACGTTTGAACAGACTAGCCCGCGTTGGCCGGGCAGCGATCGGTGTGGGTACAATGTCATCGGTTTCGGCTTGAGGTGGCAGCGTAAAGACGAGATCGGTGCGACGGTCGGGGTTGGCTGACGTTACCGGTCGGCGCGGCCCACTCCAGAGCAACTGCCAGAATGCGGCTGTGCGCTCGGCCATGCCCAGCACCAGCTCACGCACCGTAAGGTTAAAAGTGAGTAACAACCCAGCCAGACCCATCGCAAGGATGACGACCACGGCGGCAATTGGCCCGATTGCCTGTTGTAACCCTTCGAGGAGCCAATACCCAATCCAACCGCCGCCTTCGTTCACCCGATCGGCAATCGAGATATGGTGAATTGGCGTTTCGAGCAGGCCCAGCATCGCTAACAGGACGAGGACAGTGCCCAGCACGTTAGCACCGCTGAGATTAGCATCGTTCATTCGTTCTTGCCAGAGGATGGCACTCCCGATCAGAAACAGGGTGAAGGGTACAAAAAAGACCCCTACTCCAAGCAGGGCCCGTACCCCGTTGAGATAGAGACCTCCCAACCCGCCGGCTTCACCGGTAAACACAAAGATGATCGTAATGGCAGCAATGACAATCAGGCCCAACGCAAATAGCTCGCGCTGGTGCTCAGGCCGCAGTTCAATCGTCCACCCGGTCTTCGCACCGCTCTTGCGACTATGGCTGCTCTTTCGGCTCTGATTACCAGCAGTGCGGCGACTGCTAGCTGATTTGTTGCCGCTACGTGAAGCCATTGCTCCTCACTTGCCTGATGCATCCCATTTGCATCTGAAATTATAGCATATCTGTGCGAGTACGATCGAGAGAAGGTACGAACCGTCTTTACAAAATGCGCATGACCACATATAATTGTGGCAGGGTCCGGTTCAGGCAAATGTAGCCCCGACCACAACTGAGAGATGTGCTCTCAGTTCTTCTTTTTATATCGAGGTTTCCCGGTGGATCACTGGTGCAGCCGGGGCAGAGTAGAGGCAATAGTGATGACAGACAAGCCGACATACCTGACTCGTGAAGGTCGCGCCCGTCTCGAAGCGGAGCTTGAGCATCTGATGACCGTAGAGCGGAAGCAGATCGCCGAGCGGATTGCCGCGGCCAAAGAATTGGGCGATATCTCAGAGAGCGGCGAATACGAAGATGCCAAGAAGGCGCAAGCCTTGCTCGAAGGCCGTATTCGCGAGCTGAAACATCTGCTCTCACGTGCCGAATTAATAGATGAAGACCAGGCGAGCAATGGTGAGGTACGGGTCGGTTCGTCCGTAACTGTTCGCTTCGAAGATGATGGCACTGAAGAGACTTGGACGATCGTTGGGAGCGCCGAAGCCAACCCTCGTCAGGGTCGCATCTCGAATGAGTCACCGCTAGGCTCCGCACTGCTTGGCAAACGTGCGCGCAACAAAGTCACCGTTCATACACCTTCTGGTGTCATGAAGTTGACGATCCTTAAGGTACGTTAGCGATTGTCTCACCACATAGCCTCTCTATCACGGTAAGGGCGACTATGGGGTTGCCCTTTTTCTGTTTCAAGCGCAAGCTAGTCGGTGCCCATTTTTCAGCATCATATTTTCCAGTATAATGGGGAGAGAGCTCCGGAGCAGTTCGTATGGGCCAGTCACGCCCAATCCAATAACTAGACTATGGAATTAACTGATTTACAAGCTCAGCGTGCCGCCAAGCTGGAACAGTTGCGCGCTGCTGGTATTGACCCCTTCCCGCCGCGCTGTCAGCGTAGCCATACGATCGGCGAGGTGCTGGCCGTGTTTGATGATCTGGTTGCACGCGAAACCGTCATCACACTGGCTGGACGCATCATCGGTGCGCGCCGGGTAATGGGCAAAATTGCTTTTGCTCATATCGAAGATGGGAGTGGTGAGATTCAGCTCTGGTTAAGCCGAGCTGATGTTGGTGATGAATGGTTCGATCGTTTCCGTGACCAGATCGACACATTTGATATTGTCCAAGCGACTGGTACCCTGCGCCGTACTAAGACTGGTGAGCGATCGCTATTTGTGCGCGAACTGCGGGTACTTGCCAAGGCGATCAATCCGCCACCCGAAAAGTGGGCTGGCCTGCAAGATGTTGAAGAACGCCATCGCCAGCGCTACCTCGACCTGATCGTTAATCGTGAGCGGCGTGATATCTTCCGGGCCCGGGCCCGCATCATTACGACGATGCGACGAGTGCTCGATGAGCGTGGCTTTCTCGAGGTTGAGACGCCTGTCTTGCAACCACTCTACGGTGGGGCAGCGGCGCGACCGTTTACAACATACCATAATGCGCTCGGTCAAAATCTCTACCTCCGGATTGCGACGGAACTCTACCTCAAACGCTTGATCGTCGGTGGCTTCCCTGGTGTCTATGAGATCGGCAAAAACTTCCGCAACGAAGGGGTTGATCGTTCGCACAACCCTGAGTTTACAATGATGGAGTGCTATCAGGCGTATGCTGATTATCACGCCATGATGACGCTGGTCGAAGAGATGCTGGGCGAAATTTGTCTGGCCGTGCATGGCACGCTGACCATTACCTATCAGGGACGTGAGCTTGATTTTCGCCCGCCGTGGCCGCGGATCGCTATGGCCGATGCGATTGCCGAACGCACTGGGATCGATATTACCCGCTTTACCGATCTACAGTCGCTACATGCGGCAATTGCTGATCGCGGCTTGCGCGTCGATCGCAAGGCGTCGTGGGCCAAACAGGTTGATGAACTGTTCTCAGAGTTTGTGCAGCCCCACCTGGTGCGTCCGACGTTTATCATCGATTACCCGGTGGCAATGTCGCCCCTGGCCAAGCGGATTCCGGGCCGGCCTGATTTCACCGAACGGTTTGAAGCCTTTATCGCCGGCATGGAGATCGGGAATGCCTTTACCGAGCTGAATGATCCTTTCGATCAGGAAGAACGCTTCCGCGAACAATTGCGTGCCTTTGCCGCTGGTGATGAAGAGGCGCATCAGATGGACGAAGACTTCATCAATGCGCTGCGCTACGGTATGCCGCCGACCGGTGGGCTTGGAGTTGGTATCGATCGGTTGGTGATGGTGCTGACTGACCAGCCGACTATTCGCGAAGTCATTCTCTTCCCACACCTACGGGAACGAACGGATTGAAACCAGAAGGTTGCTTGTGGCCGGAGCAGATTCATCTGCTCCGCCAAGCGTTAGGAGCCTGTTCTACATCCCTGTTGTACGGGAATGGTTGCGGGAAATGTGCACGGCGAGGTTTAACCAACGGCTCGCCAGTGCCAACAGATGCAGCTAGTTTGGCTCGAAGATTGGTGCTGGCAAACCGAAATTGGAAAGGAGGCGCCTATGCCCCGCTCGTTTACTGTCGAGCGCGAAAGTTTGCCGGCGGTTGTGCAGCGTTGGATCGAGGCGATCGGGCTGGGTGATGAAGAGGTAATCGAACTGGTCTTTACCGAACGTGAATTGCTGATCCGCCGGCCAATGAGCCCGCATCTGCGTGCATGGGCAGAAGCGATGTGTGATCAATACGATCGGGCATTTCGGCAGATTGTCGGTATTTGATCGCTGCGGACTTGTTGCCGGTGCTGTCACCTCCGTGGCTGTGGCGCAATCTGCCAACAGACGAGCACAAAAGTCAATGGGATGCACGTCTATGCTAGACGAGGAAACTACCCCGATCGTCTATCTGTCCCGCGATGATTTGCTCGATCTGCATACCTTTGTGATCGAGCGATACGGGGGATTGTTGGGCATCAAGAGCCAGGATCGCCTCCATATGGCGTTGCAAGCACCACGCCAGATTTTGTTTGGGGCCGAACTCTACCCCGATCTGTGTAGCAAGGCGGCGGTATTAACCTTTATGCTAGTGAAACATCATCCCTTCAACGCCGCCAATGAGGCAACCGCTTTTTTCAGTCTGTTACGTTTTCTGGCTATTAACGGGGCAAGTTTGCGACCTGAGGTTGGGCCAGACGAGATCGGCTGGGTTTTTCGCGCCTTGAGTCACGGTGATATGGATCGAGACGAGCTTGAGCGCTGGTTGCGCGAGAACGTGGAAAGAGTGCCATGACGCGAGTGTTGATCAACGGCGCGACCGGACAGTTGAGTGTTCGCGCGGCGCAGTTACTAAGCCAGCAGCACGAGGTGATCGTGGTTGGACGGTATCCACCATCCGGACCGATCGGGCATGCCGATTGGTTGACAGCGCACCTCGATCGTAAGCAATGGCTGGAATTGCTGCGCACCGAGCAGATCGAAACGGTCGTACATTTCGATCTACTCGGCTTTCACGAGCCATTGCCTGACCACGAAACAACGGTACAACACAACGTGATTGGAACAATGGAGTTGTTGGGTGCTTGTCGCGCTGCTGGTGTACGTCATATTTTGGTGCGTAGTCACGGTTGGATCTACGGCGCCAGTCCACTCAATCCGCTGTTCATTAGTGAAGATCGTCCGATCAAGCTACACCATAGTCGCGGTTTGTTGCGTACCTTGGCCGAAGTAGAGCAGATCGTAGCCGATTTTGCCGCACGCCATCCGCAGATCACCGTGACCGTCTTACGGAGTGTACCGCTCTTGGTGTCTGATGATCCGGTGCTCCGCTATCTTCGTTCACCGGCACCGCAGATGCTATTTGGCTTCGATCCGATGATACAGTTATTACACATCGATGATGCCGCCTGGGCTGTGTTGACTGCTGTGAATCAGCCAGCCGGCGGCGCATTTAACATTGCCCCCGACCATCCTATGCCGATGAGTCAGGTCATTCGCCGGCTGGGACGGCAGCCAGTGCCGTCAATTATCTCTCTGTTCGACAATCAACCGCCGCCAGAGTGGCCCTTCGAGACTGATTACTTGCGTTATCGCTGTACCATCGACCCGCAGCGCGCTTGCCAGGTGTTAGGCTGGTCGGCGAAGTACAACATGGATGCTGCGCTTGACACCCTTAAGCCATTGTCGCCAGCAGAGGAACAACAGGCAGCGGCACGTGCGTTGAGCGAGTTTCTCAACCGGAGGAGGAGGGCATGAGTCACGACGAGTCAGAAGCACCGCGGACTAGTGAACCGGTTGAGCGGAGACGTCCGCGCCGTAACCGCGCTCAGGCAGTGGTGATCGAAGGAGCACACGAGGCACAACCAGTGACCAATGGGCCGGGTGGCAATAATACCAATCCGCCAGCCTCGCCAGATCCCTCATCGCCAGCGCCAGTGTCGCTAGAATGGGACGATACGCCGCCGAGTCGCCGTTCAGAAGCGCAACTGTTTGAAGTTGAGATTGACATCCGTCAGCAGAGCGACCAGCAGACCGGTTCGCAAGCAGCTCTGGGCACGATCGCTGCCGGGATCGTGCGACTCATTGCAGAAAACCTTCAGCGCATGACCAACGAGCAGGTTGAGCGCGTCAATAGTATGCTCAAAGGTGTTGACTTGCGCGATTACCTCGATCCCGATTTCTGGAAAGGTGTCGGGATGGTCTTGCGCTATCAGATCGATGAGCAGGTCCAATTTATCCAACGCCGGTTGCGTGGTGAGTATGCTACCGATCCATTCGGAATGGATCGCGAAATCATCGAAGTGGCGCGGCCTTTCTTGGCGTTTATGTACTATACCTGGTGGCGAGTGACAGCGACTGGTCTCGAGCATGTGCCTGCCGAAGGCCGCGGATTGCTTGTCGCCAACCATAGCGGCGTCTTGCCCTGGGACGGGGCAATGATTGCGACCGCGGTATTCAATGAGCATCCAGCGCAAAATGAACGGATTGTGCGATCACTCCACCTCCACTGGTTTACGACCTTGCCGGTGATTGCACCAACGCTGGCTGCGCTTGGGCAGGTGCCGGGGTTGCCTGAAAATGCGATCCGACTCCTCGAACGTGATGAACTGGTCTGTGTGTTTCCTGAAGGTTTGAAGGGGGTGGGGAAGCTTTTCAAAGACCGCTACAAACTGGCGCGCTTTGGGCGTGGGGGCTTCGCGCAGGCGGCGTTGCGAACCCAAGCACCGATCGTGCCAGTAGCCGTGGTTGGTGCCGAAGAGATTTACCCTATGCTTGCCAATGCAGAGGGGATTGCACGACTGCTAGGCTTTCCTTACTTTCCGTTGACGCCATTTTTTCCCTGGCTGGGTCCGCTCGGTGTGATTCCACTGCCTACCCGCTGGTCGATCACCTTCTGTCCTCCGATTGACACCACTGAGTATGGCCCTGAAGCCGCCGACGATCCAATTACGGTGCTCGCGCTCTCGGAGCAAGTGCGGGAAACGATCCAGACGACGATTAATCAGAAACTGGCTGAACGCACATCCGTGTTCTAAGTCAGCGGGCGGATCAGTCTTCTGGTTCACCTGGTTGTATCTGCTGCGGCGTTTCAATCCAACCGCGACGGAGGGCTAGTATCACAGCTTGGGTGCGATCGTTCAGTGACAGTTTACGTAAAATGGATGAGATGTGGTTTTTCACCGTTTGCGTGCTGATGCCAAGCGCGTCAGCAATCTCTTTGTTGCTGTGGCCAGCGGCGATTTGTTCCAACACCTCAATCTCGCGTTCGCTCAATGGGGTGAAAATCTGCAAACCGACATCATCAGCCAGCATCTGCACTTTGGGCAAATTGCGGAACTGAGAGAGAATGCGGCTAGCAACCCGTGGTTCTTCCATCAATACATCATTAATGACATATTCTCCGTGTGCAACTCGACGGATGATATCGGCCAGTGCTGCTGGCTTAATATCTTTCGAGCGATAGGCGGCTGCGCCGGCGCGAAGCGCGTTGAAAGCCGCTTCATCGCTCTCATGCATACTCAACATCACGACAGCAATGCTAGCGTATTGGCGGCGTACCTGCCGGGTCAACTCGATCCCGCTCATGCCTGGCAAATTGAGATCCACCAACATCACATTTGGTTCGAGACCAGGTTGCACTTTAGATAACCAGCGCAACGCCTCTTCGCCATTGGCTGCTTCACCGACGATGGAAAACCCTGGCTCATTCGAGAGCGCCCATCGCACTCCCTGGCGGAAGAGGGGATGGTCATCGACTATCAACAGCTTTACGGTTGGGTTGGCCATGGCGCCGGTTCCTTTCCCTGACTGCGCAGCCATGCATGATATGCAGCGACTGGATCGACCGGCAGCTCGATGCCGGCGGCACGGAGCAAGCGCGCCACTGCTGGTAGGGGTAAGCCAACCACGTTGGTGTAGCTGCCCTCGATCTTGTCAATGAGCGCTGCCCCTCCGCTTTGTAAACCATAGCCGCCAGCTTTATCTAGCGACTCGCCCAAGGCAACATAAGCGGCGATCTCATCGTCAGTCAGCGGGCGGAAAGATACCTGACTAGCGACAAGATCGAACAGTACCCGCCGCCCATCGTACCATACGCCGACTGCCGTTGCAGTAGGAGGTAAAAGTAGGCACAAACCAGTTAGGACAGTATGCGATCGCCCCGCTAGACGACGGATCATTGCGCAGGCATGATCGACATCGCGTGGCTTCCCCAATACTTCGCCATCGATCACAACCTCGGTATCAGCAGCCAACACGATAGCATCGGGGTGTTGGCGACTAATATCAGCGGCTTTCCGCCAGGCGACCAGGGTCGGATGGGCGGCAATAGGTAGAGCGACTGGTAATGCGGGCAAGTGTTCGAGCAAATTAGGTGGCGGCGGAGCCGGGTGATCTTCAGCAGGGCTTGCCAAGCAGGTATAGTCTACTCCCAGCTGCGCGAGTAATTCACGTCGCCGGGGTGAGGCAGAAGCTAGAATGAGTCGTTGTGAATGCAACGGCAACATAATACTCCTGATAGCCTGATATCGGCGAATCGATCATAACATGGCCGGCTATGGTGCGCAAGGTAGATGTGAACGGGACATCATGCACGCTGTGCTACGGCAAGCATTGGTCATGAACGAGCGAGGATGCAAGGCGCAGCTGTCTCAGCGTGACAGTAGATAACTGCCTGTCGTCTTATGATCGATCACGATACTGCTGTGTGTTGTTGCCACATCAGTGCGGGTTGTGATATTGGCTGTGCTGGCTTACGGCACAGGCAACGATTGAGCGGGATGAAAGTAGGGCGCAGGTGTGACTGGGGCTACTAGTGTGTTGTTGGACAGAAACCGAAGGCATAGAACGTAGCCCAACGTATCACTTCGTAGTGGGTCGTTGCCAGTCCTAGCAGCGAGGGTAAGCGGAATGTGGGTTCAAGCGGGTTGTCGCGTGCCTAAGCCAGTGGATTTCATCAAGCTCAGGCAAATTGCTTCAGCAATTCTAGACTCGGTCCGCCGCCTCCACGCAGATCGCAGCGGTGACGACGTGGGGTTTACGGCGTATCAGTCACGTGTCAACCTGTCCAAAAACGTGCATAATTTCGTTACGAAAGTTGACAGTCGCAAACAGAACCGTTATAATCCCGCCTAACGATGTACAGTTTTGTGTTAGCACCTATCGATCGTCACCGCACATCGCCTCATGCTACTTTAGTCCACCGATACAGGCTTACTAGGCCCTTCTTTCGTTTATTAGCTATGCATCTCGATGGGGGCCAAGGCATAGCATGAAGGAATTAGGGGAAAGGAGGTGATGCAAGGAACGCAAAGGCGCGATCGATCGATTGGTTGCTGACTACAACTGGCATTCGTTCATTCGTTGCCCTCAGCTGCTAAGGAGGACACAGACAGATGGCTAGCTTTAACAAGCGCATCATTGCCGTTGCGATGGTGATGGCGATGATTATTCCCATGCTGGCGGCTTGTGGCGGTGGCGCGGCCCAGCCCCAGGTAATTCGCGAGACAGTTGTCGTTGTGCAGACAGCTGAACCGGTGCGCGAGACTGTTGTTGAAACTGTGGTGGTGACTGAAGAGGTCAAGGCCGAGCAATACACCACACCGCACCCGATCCTGAGCGATATTCGCGTTCGCCAAGCTATCGCTTACTGCACCAATCGTCCCGAGTTGATCGCGTCAGTCTACCCCTACCTGACGCCCGAGCAGCAGCAGAACCTGCTGATGGACACCTTCTTGCCGAAGGCGCACTGGGCAGCGGCGAAGGAGAACATCACTGTCTATCCGTTCGATCCTGAGAAGGGCAAGGCGTTGCTCGAAGAGGCTGGCTGGACGGGTAGCCCAATCCGCTCGAATGCTAAAGGTGAACCGCTGGCGTTGAGCTTCACCACCACCAACGCTCAGTTCCGCCAGACTTGGTCGGCTGTGTTTATCCGCCAGATGGCTGCATGTGGCATTCAGGTGATTCCGACCTATGCTCCAGCCTCGTGGTGGTTTGGGAGCAGCACTGGTCTCCGCCGCCGTGACTTTGAGCTGGGCGCCTTTGCGTGGGTTGGTCAGGCCGATCCGGGTGGTCAGACCCTCTACGCCTGCAATCAGATTCCGCTGCCTTCCAACAACTGGGAAGGGCAGAACTACATGGGCTGGTGTAACGAGCGGGCTAGCCGAGCGATTATCGCTGCTAACAATACGCTCGATCGCAATGAGCGCATCCGCCAGTACGCCATCGTTCAGGAAGAGTTCACCAAGGACATGGTGAGTCTGCCGCTCTTCAACCGGCTAGAGGCCTATGCAGCAAGCAAGCGCCTGTTGAACTTCAAGCCGAATCCCACTGAGTACTACACTGCGAATGCTGACGAGTGGGAGCTGACGAGCGGTGACACCTTGGTGCTCGGCTTCACCCAAGAACCACAGACAATGTGGAGTCTGATCGAGAGCGCGGCTGTGCAGCGGATTGCCTCGAACCTGCTGGGTGTGCCGGCAACAACTTCCTACGACTACGACTACCAGCCGGTCGGTCTCGATGGTCTCTCCACCATTGAAAGCGGTCGCGCGACCAATGTCGATGTTGAGGTCAAGGAAGGCGATACCGTCTGGAATACGGACGGTGAGGCAGTGCCGTTGGCGCCTGGTGTTGAGATCACGACCGCTGATGGTGAGACGATTACCTATCAGGGCGGCACGGTCAAGATGAAGCAACTGACCGTCACTGACAAGTGGATCTCGGGCATCAAGTGGCAGGACGGCGAGCCGCTGAAGAAGGCTGACTTCGAGTTAGCTTACAAGATCAACTGCGATCCAGCTTCGGGCGCAACCTCGCTGACCTACTGCAACTCGATCGCCAAGATCGACTTCACGAGCGACACCGAGTACACGGTCACCTTCCACCCTGGCGTGCAGTGGCCGACCTACTTTGCTGGTGCCGGCCTGGGCGCGTATCCGTCGCACCAGGTGCTGAGCGATGGTCGCAAGCTGGCCGATGTGCCGGCAGCCGAGTGGCAGAACCTGCCGGAGATTATCGAGACCCCGCTGAGCAGTGGCCCCTACATCCTCAAGGAGTGGGTGAAAGGTCAGAGCATGACCTTCGAGGCGAACCCCAACTACTACAAGGGTGAGGTCAAGGTCAAGCGGGTCATCATCAAGTTCATTGCCGACACCAATCAAGCGGTAGCGCAGTTGTTGACCGGTGAGGTTGATGTGCTGGGCAGCGAAACGCTGGGCGCTGGTGCTGAAGTGCAGACCGTGATCGAAGCCGGCAACCGTGGCGAAATCCAGGCCTTCGTCGTTGCCAGCCCGACCTGGGAGCACATCGACATGAACCTCTTCACCAAGTGATTGGTTGAGCTGACGGAACGATACGGCGATGGGTTCATCTTTGCCCATCGCCGTACCTGCTCTCATCAGGTTGGCGCCATGACGCAAAGTCGTACAGGATAGATTTTTGGGATTGCAAGCCGTTCAACTGGTTTTTTTGATCTGTGCGATTTTGCGTCTTTGCGGCAACTGCGATATACGTCACTCGGCGACTCGCAGCGTGCAGCGACTGATCATTCCTAGTCTCTGAGGAGCATTGTTATGGTAGGTTATCTTGCCCGCCGTCTAGTGCAGATGTTTTTGGTGGCACTGGTCGCTGCTATCTGCTCGTATGGCATGCTGTACCTAGTGCCTGGCGGGCCAATTGATCAATTATTGGCTGAGCGCCAAAATACCGGTCAAAATCGCATTTCCGAGGACGATATTCGGCGTGTACGCGAGCGGTTTGAGTTAGACATCTATGTGCCGTTCCGGTTTACCCGCTGGCTGATCGGCTGGCCTGCTGGGCCGTTGCCCGGTGGTATCGGTGCTGACTGGCAGGTAGGGTGTTCCGTACCTGGTCAGGTGCGGCTGCGCTATCCTGATGGCCGGGTTGAAGTGATTGAAGAGGGGTGTGAAGTGCCAGTTACAATGGCCGATCTCGAAGGTCGGCGCGTGAGCCGAGGTATTGTCTTCGGCGACTTTGGCATGTCACAGGTGATGCTCCGCGGGCGTCCGGTGGTTGATCTGATTATGACCCGCCTCCCCTATACCCTCTACCTCATGGGAGCTTCGATCTTTCTTTCGATCCTGATCGCGGTGCCGATTGGTGTCTACTCAGCAGTGCGCCAATACTCACGCTTTGATTACATTATGACGACGGTGGCGTTTATTGGTGCATCGTTGCCGAGTTTCGTTTTCGGTATCTTCGCTATCTTGCTGTTTTCGGTCTTGGCCAAGAATGCCGGTCTACCTTACTTGCCTCCTGGCGATGCAGTTGGTGTGCGTGATTACACTATCCCCTGGATCGGTACTGTGCAGGCCGGTTCGTTCCTCGACCGTTTCTTGCGTTTCCTGATGCCGTGTGGCGTGTTAACCTTTATCAACATTGCAGGCTGGAGCCGCTTCGTGCGTGGCAGTATGCTCGAGGTGCTGAGTCTCGATTACGTGCGTACAGCCCGTGCCAAAGGGGTGGCTGAACGGGTGGTCATCCTTAAACATGCCCTGCGTAATTCGCTGATCCCATTTGTGACCTTGCTCGCAGGCATTTTGGTTGCTCTCTTCAGTGGGGCTTTGATTACCGAGACTGTCTTCAACTGGCCAGGGATCGGTCGTCTCTTCATCGATGCGCTGAGCCGCAACGACTACAATGTAGTGATGGCGTTGCTGATCATTAACGTGGTTCTGCTGCTAATCGGTATCCTGATTACCGATATTTTGTACACCGTGGTTGATCCGCGGATCCGGTTGACCTGAAATCGATGTCGTTCCAGATCTTGCATCTGGGCGAGTGCGTATTGGATGGTGGGTAACAATGAATATCATTGTGGCGGCAAGCCCGCCATCCTTTATGTGCCACCTGCACTGAGACGTGATGGTTTGAAACAGTTTGTACGTCAAGTATAGATGGCTTGCCGCTAGATTGGCATTGCTTGTGCACAAAGGATGTCGACAGTCGCTAGCCTTGACGATGGGAGTAACTAATGATGAAGCTGGCGACAGAGGATTATCAGTTGGCGTCAGCGATGAATTCGGGTTATGATACCCGTTACTACCGGCGATGCTGCCGGTAGCAGACAAAGATTACGAGGAGAAGTTGAATGGCTACTAGCACGACTGCCGCGCCGCTCGAAGAGGTCGCCCCCCGGCGATCGGAAGGGCAGTGGGCTATTGTTTTCCGGCGCTTTCGTCGTCACCGACTGGCAATGTTCTGCGTAGGTTTATTGTCAGTCTTGTTAATACTTTCGGCCGCTGCTCCCCTGATTGCACCCTACGAACGTGATGAACCTAATCTTACTGGTCGCTTTCTCACACCATTGGGGCGCGATGCTGATGGCGGTTGGCATTTGTTGGGCACCGATCACCTGGGTCGCGATTATGCGACACGCTTGCTTTACGCTTCGCGCGTTTCACTCGGCACAGCGTTTACTGCGACGCTAATTGCATCCACCATTGGTATTTTGCTAGGGATGCTGGCTGGCTACTTCAGTGGTTGGGTTGATACCATCATCAGTCGCGTGCTTGAAATTGTTGCGACTTTTCCCACGTTGCTTTTACTTCTCATTTTGTCAGTTATTCTGGTGCAAAATATCAACGCGATACCATTGCCACCGTGGGCGGCCTCGGGGTTGGCTTTTATCTTTGCAGTCTCCGAGCGTGAGGCCCGGATTATCTTTGCCGTGATTCTAGTGCTTGCATTCTTTGGTTGGACGGGCACGGCCCGCTTGATGCGCGGTATGGTGCTTTCAGTACGCGAGAATGTCTATATCGAATCGGCGCGGGCGCTCGGCGCAAGTAATACCCGGATTCTGTTTCGGCACGTTTTTCCCAACGCCTTGCCCCCGATGATTGTGGACTTTACCCTCGGCGTTAATGGCACACTGGTCGCTGAGTCAGCACTCAGTTTTCTCGGTTTTGGCATCCAGGATCCTACGCCAACCTGGGGTAACATGCTCGGCTATGCGCAGAGCTATATGTTTCAGTACCCATGGATGCCTCTGATCCCAGCGTTGCCGATTTTGGTGGCATCAATTGCAATTAACTACATTGGTGATGGCCTGCGTGATGCGCTTGATCCTCGCCAGCGCGGCTAACGGTGTTCATGAGAAGTATACGGAGTTCCTGTGGCAACCGAGTCTCGTGTTGTAGCGGGCGCAGCGCGCCCAACCGGTCGTCGTGGCGCTGAACTGCTGCGCGTGGAGGGTTTGAAAACCTACTTCTTCACTGAAGATGGAGTCGTGCAAGCAGTCGATGGGGTGGACTTCGTCCTCCGCCGCGGTGAGACGCTTGGTATTGTTGGTGAGTCGGGTTCAGGCAAGAGCGTGACCTCGCTCTCTATTATGCGTCTGGTTAGTCCGCCAGGCCGGATCGTTGAGGGGAAGATAATTTTTGACGGGATCGATCTCCTCAGTCTCGATTCCGAGTCAATGCGGAAGATCCGCGGTGATCGAATTGCAATGATTTTCCAGCAGCCGACTACCGCTCTCAATCCAGTCTTCCGCGTAGGCGATCAGATCATCGAAACGCTCGAAATCCATCAGGGCCTCAAGGGCGAAGAGGCAACGAAACGTTGTATCGAGTTGCTGTCGATGGTCGGATTGCCCGATCCACAGCGCCGCATGCGTCAGTACCCCCACGAGTTGTCGGGTGGGCAGTGTCAGCGGGTCATGATTGCTATGGCACTTGCCTGCAACCCTGAATTGTTGATTGCTGATGAGCCGACCACTGCGCTTGACGTGACTATTCAGGCCCAGATTCTTGATCTCATGCGTGAGTTGCGCGAGAAGATCGAGACGGCAATTATGTTGATCACTCATGATATGGGTGTGATTGCCGAGATGGCCGATAGTGTGGTGGTGATGTATGCCGGTCAAGTAGTAGAGTACGCGGACGTACAATCGCTGTTCAGTGATCCGAAACATCCGTACACTCGTGGCTTACTTAATTCGATGCCAGTGCTCGGTGACGAACGGGAAGAGCTAGAGGTCATCCCAGGTACAGTGCCGAGTCTGATCAACCCGCCGAAAGGATGTCGTTTTGCGTCGCGCTGTAGCAAGCGTTTCGAGAGGTGTGATCAACCGCCACCAATGGTTGAATTGGGAGCGAACCGGCGTGTGCGCTGCTGGTTGTATACCGATTGACGCTAGCGCGCAGGACGGTCGATGATTTAGCGATAGATGGGGTGCGAACATGGCTACTCCGGTGGTACAACCGGCGAACGATACACTGCTTGAGGTGCGCAACCTCAAAAAATACTTCCCGATCAAGGGCGGATTCTTGCGTCGTACTGTGGCTCAGGTGCGCGCAGTTGATGATGTTAGCTTTACTGTCAAACGTGGTGAGACGTTGGGACTGGTAGGTGAGAGCGGTTGCGGAAAGACGACCACGGGTCGCACCGTGCTGCGCCTCGAACGAGCGACGTCCGGTGAGGTGATTTTTGAAGGCCAGGACGTCATGCGCGCCAATAATCGCACGATGAAGGCGTTGCGTCGCGATATGCAAATCATCTTCCAGGATCCTTACGCTTCACTCGATCCGCGGATTACAATTGGTGAGAGCGTGGCTGAAGGACTGGTGATTCACGGTATTGGCACACCAGCTGAACGTCGCGAGCGGGTGCGTGAGGTGCTGGCCAAGGTTGGGTTGAGCGCTGCGCATATGACGCGGTTTCCCCACGAGTTTTCGGGCGGTCAGCGTCAGCGTATCGGAATTGCCCGGGCGCTGATTATGGAACCAAAGCTGATCGTGTGTGATGAGCCAGTCTCGGCGCTTGATGTGTCGATCCAATCGCAAGTTCTCAATTTGCTCCGCTCACTCCAACGTGAGTTTGGGTTGACCTATCTGTTCATCGCCCACAATCTAGCAGTGGTTGAACATATTTCCGACCGTGTTGGGGTGATGTATTTGGGAAAGCTGGTCGAATTGACCACTAGTACCGAGTTATTCCGTGAACCGCTGCATCCCTACACCAAAGCCCTGATCTCGGCTATTCCACACCCGAATCCATTTGTTAAACGTGAGCGGATTGTATTGCAGGGCGATGTGCCAAGCCCGATCAATCCGCCTAGCGGGTGTCGCTTCCATCCACGCTGCTGGATCGCCAAGCCTATCTGCAAAGAGCAAGAGCCAGTCTTTGAAGAGAAGCGTAAGGGGCACTGGGTGGCCTGTCATTTTGCCGGGCAGTTCTAAGCAGCGCGATTGCTAAGGTTGGAAATCGTTAGGGTACGGCATTGCCGTACCCTACTGATTGCATTGTGGGGTAACGATCAATGATCCGTATGCTCCATCTGGCCGATCTGCACTTGGGGATCGAAAACTATGGCGCGCTCGATCCGCGACGTGGGCTGCATTCGCGCCTGATCGATTATCTCGATCGGCTTGATGAGGCGATAACGATCGGGCTTGAACACGAGATTGATTTCTGTCTTATCGTCGGTGATATCTATAAAAATCGCTCGCCTAATCCGACGGTGCAGCGTGAATTTGCCCTGCGCATCCGTCGTCTGCGTGAAGCAGGGGTGGCCGTCGTCATTCTCACTGGCAACCACGATATTTCACCTGCTCAGGGCCGTGCGCATTCGGTTGAGATCTTTGCCACGTTGGCGCTAGAAGGTGTAACCGTAGCCGATCGCCCGCGCCGTCATCGCATCACCACGCGCAGCGGTGATCTGCAGTTGATCGCAGTACCCTGGGTCACACGCCAGATGCTGCTCACGCGTGAAGAAATGGTTGGCGCGACTTTCGCAACTATTGAATATGAGTTGCGACGACGCTTAGAACAGTTTATCGAACAGTCAGTAGCTGGACGTGAGCCTGGAGTCCCGACTGTGCTAGCCTTTCATGGTACGGTTGAAGGAGCCCAACTAGGCTCAGAGCGCGCAATGATCCTGGGCAGCGATCTGAGCCTGCCACGTTCGGTGCTGGCACAGCCTGGCGTTGACTATGTAGCGCTCGGTCACATTCACCGTCATCAGGTGTTGAGTGAACAACCGCCCATCGTCTATCCCGGTAGTATCGAACGAATCGATTTTGGCGAGCGTGATGAACCGAAGGGTTGCGTACTGGTGGACTTGGCACTAGGCCAGACCCGTTGGCAATTTGTTCCGTTGTCGGCCCGCCCTTTTGTCAGCATCGAACGCGATCTGCGCCGGAGCAGCGATCCAGTGGGGGCATTACAGGCTGCTATCGCGCGCCACGATCTGCGCACCGCGGTTGTCCGGTTAGAGGTGCAGCTGACCCGCGAACAGGCCCCGCTGCTACGTGAGGAACAGGTACGTGAATGGCTGCGTGAGGCGGGCGCCGCAGTGATTGCGGCCATTGTGTTTGATGTAGAGCGTCCAACTCGCCAACGTTTCGCCGGAGTAGCAGAGGCGCTACGCGATGGTTTGACACCGCGCCAAGCACTCGAACTGTATCTGAAGAGCAAGAATGTGCCCCCCCAACGCATTGCGCAATTGCTAGCTGCAGCTGACGAGCTGCTGAGTGAAGCGGGTTGATAAAGCTGGAAACACTTAGCGCCTCACGTAATGTGCTGGGTTGCGCGAGACTGTTCATAGAGTTTGATAACTGCGGCGCGATAGACAGGGAAGCTTGATGCTATCTGTGTTCGTCACTCTGCTTCCTATGCTCCCCTGTTAGTTGGGCGAAGGATGGCAATTTGATGTAATCTAGGTTCTTCGCTTTTCTCCTAACACACTCAAGCGCCTTCAGGTAGAACGATGACACTATCTAAAGGTTCGCTACTTCCTCCCAATATAGCTACTATCCATATTTTATATTTTATTATTTGTCTGATCAGAAATTATAACGAACCTCTCATACTGCTCCAGTGCTGATTCACCCTTTCATCATCACACCTGTTTATCATCATATGCAATAAATCGATGCCCGTTATCGGCATCCTGAATGAAGCAAAGCAGGTGTCATCATGATCGGAATTGGCGTCATCGGGTATGGGTACTGGGGCCCCAATCTGGTTCGTAATTTTGCTCAGGTCGCCGGAACACGAGTCGTAGCGGTTTGCGATCAGCGCGCCGAGCGCTGAGCGCTGGTCGAACAGGTTTACCCGTCAGTAAAGACCTATGCTGATGTCGCCGAGATGCTGCGCCATCCCTATCTAGATGCAGTCGCAGTGGCGACGCCAGTGTCTTCACACTTTGAGCTCGCTTTGATGGCGTTGCAAGCGGGTAAGCATGTGCTGGTTGAGAAACCCTTTACTGCAACAGTGGCTCAGGCTGAGCGGCTAGTCGAAGAAGCGGAGCGGCGGGGTTTGACTTTGATGGTTGATCATACTTTCATCTACACCAGTGCGGTGCGCAAGATTAAAGAATTGATCGACAAAGGTACGTTAGGTACGCTCTACTACTACGACTCGGTGCGCGTCAACCTTGGTCTGTTCCAGAATGATGTCAATGTGCTCTGGGATCTAGCTGTCCACGACCTCTCGATTATGGATTATCTGGTGGCTCAGCAACCGACGATGGTGGCGGCGACTGGTATGGCTCATGTGCCAGGCAAACCTGAGAATATGGCCTACCTTACGTGCTACTTTCCTGGCAGCCTGATCGCTCATTTCCATGTCAACTGGATGGCACCAGTCAAGATTCGGCAAACGCTGATCGGTGGTTCAGAGAAGATGATCGTCTATGACGACATTGAAATGAGCGAAAAGGTGAAGGTCTACGACAAAGGCATTATCGTGAGTGAGAGCGAAGATGCTGTCTATCAGCGTCATGTTGGCTATCGCACCGGAGATATGTGGGCACCGCGGCTCGATAACATCGAGGCGTTGAAGACTGAAGCCGAGCACTTTATCGATTGCGTGCGGAATGGACAACGGCCACTTTCGGATGGCTACGCCGGTTTGCGGGTGATCCGCGTGCTCGAGGCGGCGACGCGCTCGATGGCCAATCATGGTCAGCCGGTTGTAATTGGGTCAATCGGGTAAGCACGTGTGGTCATAATGAGACTTGCGACATTTCCCCCGCTCTTTGCCTAAGGAAAAAACCTATGATGATCCCGTTTGTTGACTTAAAAGCCCAGTATCTCTCAATTAAAGAAGAGATTGACCGGGCTGTGCTTGATACCCTGGCCAGTACGCAGTTTGTTTTGGGTAAAGAAGTAGCCGCCTTTGAAGAGCTGTTTGCCGCCTACACGCAGTGTCAGTATGCAATTGGTGTCAATTCGGGCACTAGCGCGCTCCATTTGGCGCTACTGGCTGCTGGTGTCGGACGTGGCGATGAAGTGATTACGACGCCGCATACCTTCATCGCAACCGTGTCGGCGATTGATTATACGGGTGCGCGTCCAGTTTTGGTTGATATTGATCCGGTTAGCTTTACCATCGATCCGGCTCACATCGAAGCAGCTATCACGCCGCGCACCAAAGCAATCATTCCCGTGCATCTGTACGGGCAGCCAGCAGACATGGATCCGATTATGGCGATTGCGCGTAAACACGGATTGGTCGTCATCGAAGATGCTGCTCAGGCTCACGGTGCTGAATACAGGGGTCGACGCGTCGGTAGTATTGGCGATCTGGGTTGCTTCAGCTTTTACCCCGGCAAGAATCTAGGCGCGTATGGCGAAGGTGGCGCTGTTACTACCAACAATCCCGAATTGGCGCGTACAGTGCGCATGCTGCGCGATTGGGGTGCTGAACGTCGTTACCACCATGATCTGAAGGGATTTAACTATCGGATGGAAGGCGTTCAGGGGGCGATCTTACGCGTGAAGATGGCATATATCGAGCAATGGACTGAGCTGCGGCGCGCCGCTGCTGCGCGCTACGATGCGCTTCTGGCTCCGATCGGTATCCATACTCCGGTAGCGTTGCCTGATCGCCGACATGTCTACCATATCTATGCAATCCGTGATTCCCGACGCGACGAATTGCAGACGTATCTCCACGATCACGGTATCGGCACTGGGATCCATTACCCGATTCCAGTGCATTTGCAGAAGGCCTTTGCTGATCTGGGCTATCAGGCCGGTGATTTTCCGCAGGCCGAAGCGGCAGCTGCTGAAGTATTGTCATTGCCGATGTTTCCCGAATTGACGGCTGCTCAACAGCAGGTGGTCGTCAATGCCTTGCAAGGCTGGATGCAGCAAGTTGTGGCGGGTGGGTACGCGCTCTGATAGCGAGAGATTGATGGCGCCACCCAGATGGTGCGACTATGCAGTAATGATGAGGATACATGTATGACAACCAAGCGAATCCTGGTCACTGGTGGAGCCGGATTTATCGGTAGTGAACTAGTGACCCAACTGGCTACTGCTGGTCATCGGGTGATTGTGGTTGATAATTTGGTGAATGGCAAGCGGGCAAATCTCGCTCATCTTGCCCACGCCGATGTCGAACTGGTGGTGGCCGATATTCGCGATCGAGAGACGATGAACCGCCTGGTGCGTGGTGTCGAGATCGTCTATCATCTGGCGTGCTTAGGCGTGCGTCACAGTCTACACAACCCCCACGAGAATCATGAGGTCAACGCAACCGCGACACTCCATCTGCTTGATGTAGCTCGGCGAGCTGACGTGGCGCGTTTTGTGTACGTATCGAGCTCGGAAGTGTATGGCACCGCCCGTTGGGTGCCGATGACTGAGGAGCATCCAACGTTTCCAATGACCGTCTATGGTGGCAGCAAGCTGGCCGGTGAGTGCTACGCTCGCGCATTTTGGGAAAGCTACCGTTACCCAACTGTCGTTGTGCGTCCATTTAACAGCTTTGGTCCGCGTAGTCATCACGAAGGCGACAGCGGTGAAGTCATCCCCAAATTTATGCTGCGGGCTATGGCTGGTAGGCCCATGGTCATCTTCGGTGATGGCACCCAGACTCGTGATTTTACATATGTCAGTGATACTGCGCGTGGGATTATTCTGGCCGGCATGAACGATGCGGCGATTGGCGGTACGTTCAATCTGGGGCAGGGACGGGACATTTCAATCAATGAGCTGGCTCGGACTGTAGCCGCTGTGGTAGGCAAACCAGATGCGCCGGTCGTCTATGATGCGCCGCGACCTGGTGATGTCTTACGGCTGTATGCCGATAGTACACGCGCGCAGCGGGTGTTGGGTTTTGCGCCGTCGGTTTCGTTACACGAGGGTTTGCAGCGGCTGCAGGAATGGTATCTGGCGCGAGGCGTGGCCATCGAAGATTTGTTGGCTGAAGAGCGCGTACACAACTGGAAAACAGAGGAGAGCGTGAGCCTATGACAACGATTGCGAAACGCCAGATTCCGCTGACCAAACCGCTGATGGATCAGGCTGAGGCTGATGCCGCGCAGCGTGTGATTTTGTCAGGATGGATCACGCAGGGGCCAGAAGTGGCAGCGTTTGAGCAAGAGTTTGCGGCCTACACGGGGGCTGCCCATGCAGTAGCTGTGGCAAACTGCACTACGGCACTCCATCTGGCGTTGCTGGCGGTAGGAGTGGGACCGGGTGATGAAGTGATAACGGTTAGCCATTCATACATCGCTACGGCAAATAGTGTGCGCTACTGTGGGGCTGAGCCGGTCTTTGTCGACGTTGATCCAGCGACGCACAACATGGATCCGGCACTCATTGAAGCCGCAATTACGCCGCGTACCCGCGCGATACTGACCGTGCATCAAATGGGAATGCCAGCTGATATGGAGCGTATTCTGGCGGTGGCAGCAGCGTATGACCTGCCCGTGATTGAAGATGCCGCCTGCGCAATCGGCAGCGAAATCTGGTGGCAGGGTCGCTGGGAAAAGATTGGCAAATCGCATGGTGTGATAGCGTGCTTTTCATTTCATCCACGCAAAGTGATTAGCACGGGCGATGGCGGGATGCTGACAACGAATCGGCCTGAATACGCTGAACTGTTTCGTCTCTTGCGTCAGCATGGGATGAGTGTGAATGATCTTGCCCGTCATCGGGCTAATCAGGTCATTTTTGAAGAGTACAACCTGGTTGGTTACAACTACCGCATGACCGATATCCAGGCCGCGATTGGGCGAGTGCAACTACGCCGGCTGCCCGAGATGGTGGCTGCGCGGCGCCGACTAGCAGAACGGTACGCTGAGTTATTGCGCGCAATTCCAGGGATCGGTGTGCCAGTCGAGCCACCCTATGCGCGCACGAACTGGCAAAGCTATCCGATCTACCTGCCGGAATGGTGTGAGCAGCGAGCGGTGATGCAATACATGTTTGACCATGGGGTAGCTACCCGGCGTGGGATTATGTGCGCTCACCGTGAGCGACCTTACTGGCGCGCAGAGGGGTATCAGCTGCCGCATTCGGAATACGGTCAAGACCGCAGTATCCTGCTGCCGCTCTACCCGCAGATGACGAGTGACGATCAGGAATATGTCGCGACTGTTCTGGCGGCGGCCTGCGCTCGTTGAAATAAGGAAGGTGACCATGCCAGCGGCGAACGATCATCCATTGCTTTCAGTCACGGTATTGAACTACAACTATGCGCGTTTTCTCCCGGTGTGCCTCGATTCGATCCTGCAGCAGAGTTTTCGCGATTTTGAAGTTATTCTCATTAATGACTGCTCGACTGACAATTCGCTCGATGTTATCCAGCCCTATTTGCGCGATCCACGTGTGCGCCTGATCAATCACACTAAGAACAGAGGTTTTGTGGCCTCGTTGATCGAAGGCATGCAGGAATCGCGAGGTACATACCTGAGCGTGATCTCGGCAGATGACTGGGTGGTTTCACCACGCGCCTTCGCCCGCCAGGTTGAGCTGCTCGAGCAACATCCGCAGGCTGTGATGGCATTTAGCGCTTACGGTCTCTATGCTGATGAACAGACGCTCAGCTTCGTCAGTCGTGCAGCGACGAGCAGTTACGTGCGCGATGGACGTTCAGTGTTTGCCGATTTTCTGCTAAAGGGATATCCACAACACAGTGGCACAATGATCCGCAAGAGCGCCTACGAAGCTATTGGTGGCTACGATCCGACGCTTCGCTGGTCGCTCGATGCGCAGATGTGGTTGGGGTTGTGCCATTTTGGTGATGTCATTTACATCGATGAGATGCTCTACGCCTATCGTCGTCATCCATCAAGCATGTCAAAAGATCCAACCGCGCTGCGGAATGCCATTCTAGAACTCTTCCGCATTTTTGACTGGACGTTTGGCATGATCCCGGTGACGGAACGAGCACAATACCAGTGGCTGTATCGCAGAGCCCGCCAGCGGGCCCTGATTTCATTCGCAGCGGATGCTGTCTTCAGCGGTCAATTGCGGTTAGGCTGGCGCTTCTTTCAGGTAGGTTTGGAAGTAAGCCCCTGGGAGACCATCTGGCAGAAAGGAACAGCAGCGATGGTGCTCCGGGTAGTGTTGGGGGCCAAATTGTACGATTGGTTGTTTCGTCGTCCCCAGCCCATGCTTGATGGTAGGATAGCAGCGTCATCATTGCCTTGAATGCATGCAGCGCCTTCATTGGTGCTTGCTCTGGCTAGTGAGGTCATAGGTAGATAGCCGGGAAACAACGTGATAGTTGAGGCAATGTATGAATGCGCGTACATTATTAACCAGCGCGATTGATCATGTCGGTAACCTCTTGCTCAGCCCGCCGTATGGAGGATTTGGCTACTATCATAATCACGGGCCGCGCACGCGACGAGCGGTAGCATTTACCTTCGATGATGGGCCGAGCAAACCTTGCACTGAATTGCTACTCGATACGCTGGGTGAACTTGGGATTAAAGCGACCTTCTTTTGCGTCGGGTTGAGTGTCCAATGGCATCCTGACGTAGTGCAGCGGGCTTTTGCTGAAGGGCATGTGATTGGCAATCATTCGATGATGCACAGCCGGATGGCAGGGTTACGGTTGCACGGTGGTGATCATATTGATGCAGCAACAGCGGCCATTACCCAGGTCATTGGTCAGCGGCCACGACTGTACCGTCCACCTTGGGGATGGTTGACGCCGTGGGAGGGGTGGCGGCTACACCAACGTGGGTATGCCGTGATCGGCTGGGATATTTATCCTGACGATTGGAAAGTGCCGGAAGTACCAGCGGCGCAGCTGGTCGCGCAAATCAAACCGTTGATCAAACCGGGGTCGATTATTCTGATGCATGACTCGGTGTCAAACCAGATTCGGTGGGAGAAGACTGAAACCGCGCAGGCAGTGCGTATGCTTGTGCCCTGGCTGTGCAGTGAAGGCTACGAGATTGTAACAGTGCCAGAGCTGTTACACCTACCAGCGTACGCACACCCGAATGATGCCAGCCCTCTCCCTTTCGACCAGAGCACGTGACAGCGATTCATAGCACATATTCAGGAGAGGGTTATGGTAAGGAGGGTGTTATGACGGCTCCGACCATCAGCGCGATCATCTGCACCAGGAATCGCGGTGAGAGTGTGGTGGCTGCAGTAGCCAGCATTCTAGCAAACGATCATCCAGCTTTTGAGTTGATTGTAGTTGATCAGAGCACTGACGGTGTCACTGCGGCAGCACTGCAGCAGTTTCATCATGACAAGCGCTTCCACTATATCGCTTCAGCGACCAGAGGTTTAGGTGTGGCGCGCAATATTGGTTTGCAACTAGCGTGCGCACCACTGGTAGCTTTTACTGATGATGATTGCCGGGTTCCGCCTGAATGGTTGCGGGTGATTGAGTCTGAGTTCGAGCGTGAACCACAAGCGGCAGTGCTCTTTTGCAATGTGGTGCCGGGTCCCCACGATGCCAGCGCTGGATTTATTCCATCCTATCAACGGCAGCAGCGACTAGTACTGCACACATTTTGGGATAAGTGTCGGGCGCGAGGTATCGGTGCGGGTATGGCAGTGCGGCGTGAACTGGTGTTAGATATGGGCGGTTTCGATGAGGCGTTAGGTGCCGGTGGAAGGTTTCCTTCGGCAGAAGACGCTGATATAGCTTTGCGCGCGATTGCGGCTGGTTGGTATGTTGTCGAGACGCCAGCGACTTACGTCATTCATGACGGCTTTCGCACCTGGCGTGAGGCGCGTAAACTGGCCGCACGTGATTGGGAAGGTTTGGGGGCAGCGTATATCAAGCCGCTCAAAGCTGGCGTCTGGTCAGCCAGTATTGTGTTGCTGTATGAACTGCTGATGCCCGTGCTATTTGAACCGTGGTTACTGCGTTTGCAACGGCCACGGGGCCTGGGTCGTTTGATCGCCTTTCTCCGTGGCTGCGCGCGCGGGCTAGTGTACCCCATCGATCGCACGCGGTTGGTATATCAAGGGGCAACACCGCTATCGATGTCGATCGAGCAATCGCTATAGGTGAAGGATCAACCGTATGCTGGTTTCCATCGTGATTCCCACCAAGCAACGACCGCAGGCTCTTTACCATGCTGTACAGAGTGTATTTCGTAGCACATACCAACAATTTGAACTGTTTGTGGTTGATCAGAGCCCTGATGACAGCAGCGCTATGATTCTGGCGCCATTGCGTGCCGATCCACGGTTGCATTATCTGCGCAACCGGCGGCCCGGTGTGGGTGCCGCCAGTTCGCGTAATCTGGGGATTGCCGCCAGTCGGGGTGAGGTGATTGCCTTAATTGACGATGATGTGGAAGTGCAACCTAACTGGTTAGAACAGATTGTAGCCGAGTTTCGTGCCGATCCAGAATTGGAATTTATTGCTGGCCGACTGACGGCGCCGCCTTACGATCCGGCAACCGGCTTTACGCCAGCGTTTGATGCCTGGCCGCATCTGTCACGTTGGCATTTTCCATTGCATGCTTCAGGCGCCAATTTCAGCGCACGCCGGCGCTTGTTCGACCGGATCGGAGGGTATGATGAATTCTGTGGTCCTGGCAGTCGCTTACGGGCTTCAGATGATACCGATCTGTGTTGGCGGATTGTCCGGAGTGGCGCTCGTTACAAAATCTGCCCACATATAGAGGTTGTACACACCTTCGGGTTCCGTCCACGCGCAAAGGCAGAGGCGCTCGTCGCGCGCTATCAGTACGGCAACGGTGGTAATTTTGGCCGCTTTACCCGCCGCGGCGATCTCTTTGCTGGAGCGTGGTTTTTTGCCCGTGAAATCAATCGCCTCTTGCGGGCTGTTCCTACTGTGTGGCGTGGTGATCGCCGTGAACTGTTCTACGCCAGTCAGCGCTTACGCGGTTTTTGGGATGGTTTTTGGTTGTCGCCACGGGAGGGCTTTGTCAGTGGCGAACAGCTCCGTCAGCTGCGTAGCGTAGCGCAGGCGGCTGAAGTACCGGCCACGTGGTTGCCATCGGGTTTCTGCGCTTAACAATAAGCGGGTCGGAGATCTCCAGGGCAGGTTGACCAACTTGCCCTGGATTCATGCATCAGTTATTGACCAATGATGTATCAATAGACGGTTGGCAACGAAACTGTTAACTGGCGCAGCGGATAGATTTATAGCCTTTTAATCCCATTTGGGTAATGTACGTATGGAACAATGTTCGTAGAGGATCCGATGACATCTCGTTCTTTGACTGGCGTACTCAGTGACATCCTAGCTGTATTGCGGGCGCGCTGGCATTTGCGTCATGCTGAATTGGGGCCGCGCGTGCGTCTGTGGGGTAAGCCAGTGGTGCAGAACTACGGTCAGTTGATTATTGGTGAACGGGCGCGGTTGGTATCAACGGTGGTACCGCTTGAGCTGGCAGTCGCTAAGGGTGCGCGGTTGGAAATTGGTGAAGGAACATTCATTAATTATGGTTGTTCGATTGCGGCGACGGAGCTGGTGCAGATCGGGCCACGTTGCAATATCGGCACTTATGCAATGATTATGGACAACGATTTTCACCGGCTCGAACCAGAGCGCCGCCAGGAACGACCACCCTCAGCGCCCATTATTCTAGAAGAGAATGTCTGGTTGGGCGGGCGAGTAACGGTATTAAGCGGAGTAACGATTGGCGCGGGAAGTGTCGTTGGGGCAGGCAGCGTTGTGACCAGGAGCATTCCACCGCGTTCCTTGGCTGCCGGTGTCCCAGCGCGTGTGATCCGGCAATTGTAATGTAAGAGAATGATGCAACCAGTTGCAGTTAGTGTCATTATCCCGACATACAACCGGTTAGCGCGGCTTCAGCGCGTGCTTGCGGCGTTGACCACCCAGCAGTATCCGTTTGATGACTTTGAAGTCGTGGTTGTCTCGGACGGCTCGACCGATGGGACTGAAGCCTATTGTGAGCAAGTACAGACTCCGTTTCACCTAACGTTCATTCAGCAAGCAAATGCTGGCCCGGCGGCAGCGCGTAATCGAGGAGTCGCGGCAGCACGTGGCACAATTGTGCTCTTTCTCGATGATGATGTGGTTCCAGCCGCGAATCTCATTGCCGAACATATGCGGTTGCACGCAGAACGTGCCAATCGGGTCGTGCTTGGACCAATGCTTATCCCGCCGGATGCCCGGTTATCGCCATGGGTGGCATGGGAACAGGCAATGCTTGAAAAGCAATATCGGGCAATGACCGCCGGGATCTGGCCGGCGACAGCACGTCAATTCTACACTGGCAATACTTCGTTGAGTCGGCAATTGGTTTTGGCTGCCGGTGGGTTTGATGAACGCTTCCGCCGTGCCGAAGATATCGAGCTCGCCTACCGCCTTGATAAATTGGGGGTCGAGTTTGTGTTTGCCCCCCAGGCGGCTGGTTATCACTATGCAGAGCGCAGTTTCACTTCGTGGCTGACTACGCCCTACATCTACGGTCGCAACGACATTGTCTTCGGGCGCGAACATCAGATCGATTTGTCCGGCTTTGTCCGGCGCGAATTTAGTCAGCGTAATCGATTGACGCGCTGGTTAGTCTGGATGTTGCTAGATCGGCCGTGGGCCAGTGCCGTTATGTTGACAGTCATGCCCTGGCTGGCGTTGCTGGCGCACCAGGTGCTAGGTGAGCGGGGCAGCCGGCCAATCTACAGCGCTATCTTTAATCTGCGCTACTACCAAGGTGTGGCGGACGAATTAGGTGGACGCGATCGCTTTTTTTGCGCCGATGAATCCAGCTAAAGCTACCCAGGCGTGAAAGAAGGGGAAATCTATGCTCGAACTCTTCCTGCAAGATGCGCGGCGATGGGTTGTACCAGGGCAAGTAAGCACAGCGCCGTTGAGTCTGCGCCAGGTGCTGGGTTTGCTCTGGCGTCATCTGCCATTACGAGCAATGCTCTGGTTTCGGTTAGGGTCGTGGTGTAAGCAGCGTGGCATCCCCTTCCTGCCTGGTTACGTACAGCGGCGAATCTATCGTCGTTACGGTCTGGAAATCGTCGTAGGGGCTGATATTGGCGGTGGTCTCTATATTGCTCATCCGATTGGAACGGTCATTGCACCGCAACGGATCGGTCGTAACTGCACAATCGTCGCTGCAGTCACAATTGGCATGCGGAACGAATGGGAATTTCCAGTCATTGGTGATGAGGTGTTTATCGGAGCAGGGGCGCGCGTGTTAGGTGGAATCACAGTGGGTGATCGGGCGCGAATTGGAGCGAATGCCGTGGTAACGCGCGACGTACCGGCAGGGGCAACAGTAGTGGGGATTCCGGCGCGGGTGGTAAAGATCGCAGGAACAGAGTTGGTCACGACGGAGGTTGTCGATCTCAAAGCATCCTGAGATCAGCCAGTCGCACGCAGATCATGATCAAGGTTAAAAACGGCGCTAATTTACCCTAGGTTGTACTGAACGCCTATGATACGAGCGCTCTTTATCCTTGAGCAACATCTTGGCCACCGTACCTATGCTGAGAATCTGCGTTACGGTTTTGCTCAACAGTCGCAGATTGCAGTCCAATGGTCGGCAGTTACGTATTACGAACCAGATGGTTGGCTCGAGCGACTACCACTGCCAGCCGGGATTCGGGGGCATGGCGAGGTCGACAGCAGGTACGGCGAGCATTACGATCTACTCCCTATGACGTAGTCTTGTTCAACACGCATACACCGGCGGCACTGGCAGGAAGACTGTCATGGCGCCAACCATATCTAATTGCAACTGATATTACGCCGCAGCAGTACGATGCAATGGCATCATTTTACCAGCACCGTGCCGACCGGCCAGGGCTGATCGCAACAATCAAAGACCGGTTAAATCGCCGTCTGTTTCAAGGTGCCGCGTGGGTGTTACCCTGGTCACACTGGGTGCGCGACTCATTGATTCACGAGTATGGGGTTGCGCCTCATCGGATCCGAGTGATACCGCCAGGTGTTGATTTGACACGCTGGCAACCACGCCGTGAACGTCGCCCTGGCCCGTTCCGCATCTTGTTCGTGGGCGGTGATTTTGCGCGCAAGGGCGGCCCAGTGTTGCTCGAAGCAGTGCAGCGCCTCACGGTGCCAGTGGAAACGCACCTGGTGACGCGCAGTGCTGTTGTGCCCGCGCCTGGAGTCTATGTGTACCATGATCTGACTCCCAATTCGCCCCGCTTAATCGAGTTATATCAGCAGGCCGATGTGTTCGTCTTTCCTACCCAAGCTGAAGCCTTCGGCATTGCAACGGTGGAAGCCATTGCTTGTGGCGTGCCGATTATCACCACTGCAGTTGGTGGATTAACAGACATTGTTCAAGACGGTATCAATGGTTTGATTGTACCGCCAAACGATCCGGTGGCAGTGGCCGCTAGCATCCAATTTCTGATCGAGCAGCCTACAGCTCGATTTGCAATGGCGCAAGCCGCGCGTCGCTATGCTGAAGCCAGATTCGACGCTATTCGCAACGCCGCTCTCATTGCCGAGCTGATGGCGCAGGCCGCTATGCAGCTGAGCACTGCCCGCGTTATGGAGGCAGCACAGCGTTAGTCCAGCACTCGTACTGGGTCGCGCGTGGGCAATGTCGTATCGCCCTAGGGCAGTGCCCAGACACTGATGTCACGCACGTGCCAGTCGCCACCCCACCACCAATCGCCACGAAATTCGATCTGAGTCACCCCAGCTGGGATCGGCATCCAGTAACTTCGAAAATGCTCGTCTTTGAATGCTACGCCATGCGTCTGTACTTGTGCCGCCCGCCAGGGGCCACTGTTGAACCGTACTTGAATATTTGGTCCAATGCCGGCAAACCGCAGATAAGCCTGCGCCGGTGCAGGCGCGGCGAGCGTGACGATCGGATTGGCTCGATCAACGTAGCGCCTATTAGCCTTGATTATCGTGAATGGTCGGGCTGGACTGATGCTCACATTGTCCCAATGCCACGTTCCTGGGCGGCACGGTGTCCAACAATCCTTGAGCGGGTTGTAGGAATGGTGACCGAATTGGACCACCCCTTGATCCCAACCGAGGTCGGGGATGCGGGCATCAACCCAGTAGAAATTGTAGGCAGGCATGCCAAATTTGATGCTGGTGCGTGAAATTTGGAGTTCAAAAGTGTCGCGTCTGGTTGCACTAGGTTCGAGAAACCGTTCGTAGGGAATCGGAATGCCATCGATGACAGTCCGCTGAAAATTCCGATAGATTACCACATCGAAGAAATTACCGCTGAGATCCATGCGCACCTGCACCGCATTCCGTGGCGGTCCGCTTAGATCTACATCCATATCGAGTGGCAGTTGGAGATGATCGTTATATGGACTGACCCAGAGATCGATCCAGTCACGCAGACTAGTTCGCAATGTTGATACATCGAAGCGGATAGTTGCCGAACCGCTGCTGAAATCCACCAGATGGTTAGGAGTGAGATAGATGAGCCCGTAGCCACTTGCCTTGATCGCTGTCATGACGTGATTGCGACAGAGATAAACCGCATCTTCATAGGCTTGAATTATATGCGTGGCTGGTGCTGGCGTGCAGTCAAGACCGTGATCGGCCGCCATCGCTTCGAGCTGATACCAGGTGTTGACATCGCGTGAATGGACAGTCACATCCCAATTGGCTGGATTCCAGGGTTGAGGTTGGCTGGGGGCTCCAGTGAATGTTTCAAGGAAATTCGTTGGTTTTACCACCAGCGGTATAAACATGCGCTGACCGCCGTTAGCCACAGCCTGCGGTGTCGATTGCCCGATCAGCCATAGCGCACTGCTAAAGCCAATGATACTAATCACAACTAACCAGAATTTTGAACGCATAGTTACCTCGGAAGTGCAGTGGGTAGCAGACCTTTAGGGCGCGTTTCCTCCTATAGATATCATTGCCCCAGTTCAGGCAGCGTTCACTATGAGCATCAGGTGCATCATACGAATAACGCTTTCCCACTTATTACCGCTGTATTTCCTTAATGGTCAACGGAATGTAAGCGCGCGTAGTCAGCGTCGTCTGCTGAATGCGGACTTCGGCGGGGTTGCTCCTAGCCAGTGACCCGACAGCTGTGGCTGCGTCTGACCATTGACCAGTGCCATCATTGATTTGAAAATACGGCCAGACCCAAATTCCAGCGTAGCAGTTGGCTTTCAGCCTAGATAGCAGTTGAGTTGGCGTGAGATTGCTGCCGCCAGCATTGGCAGCGACTTCGCCGATCACAGCTGGTTTGTCGAAACGACCTTCGAACCAGTCGATGAACAAAGGCGAGTAGCTCCAAAAAACCTCATCGCCGTTCATCCAGCCATAATAGTGAATCTGATAAAAATCGAGATAACCCTGGGGATCGTACATTGTCAGCGCTGCATCACTCCAAAAATTTCCGGCAGCACCGAGAGCTCCTGTGCTGTTCCATTTCATCGAGGCGCTGCCGACGGTTGTCAACTGATTGGAATTGCGGTGAATGGCGCCAGCGATTTCAGCGATGAACCGTTGCATTTGGGCCACGGTCACCGGTTGGGTGACTTCGCTAGCGGGCAAGAAGTGCGGCGGTTCATAGATGCCAAATTCAGGTTCGTTGAAAATATCCCAAGCTAACACGTGCGGATGGGTACCAATGGTATAACCGCTCGTGCCCACCGGATAGCGCAGCATCGGCAAGAGCGCGTTATTGATAAACGAGGCTCGTTTGGCACTATCAACGATGAGATCACGATGTCCTCCGGCATGCTCACCGCGCTCGAAGATGGTCGAGTCGGCGAAGAGCATATCAAAACTCCAGAGCGTAGGTACAAGGTAGATATCTTCTTCGGCTGCAATCTGAATGGCACTGGCTAGACTAGGGAGAAAACCGGCATCGAGACCAGTCAATGCTCCACCGCTCTGCGCATCGAATTCGGGGACGCCGCGACCATCAGCAAAGAGCCACCAGCGCATTGTATTTGCTCCTTGCTGACGCAGGGAACGGAACATGGCGCGGGTATCGGTTTCATTGTAGGTGTGCTGTGACCACTCTTCGACCGTTGCAAAATCAGCGCCGAAGCCTCCATTTAACCATGGAACATTCGCGCCGAGCGTAAACCAGCGTCCGCCAAATCGTGGTAAGAGATGTGATTGGTCGGCGGGGCAGACTGGAGCGAACGCAATTGTCTGCGGAGTGGCAGTGGTCAGATGGGGCAGGAGCAGAGCAAGAGCAAAGAAGCGTAAGATGTTGACCATAATGAACCTCGGACGATGCTGGCTTGGTAGGCATGCTCTGACATCCTGAGCTACTATAGCACTTGATGAACAAAAAGTCATTAGTGGCAAAATAGGTATATAGTACTAAAAACATTGTTCGTATGTTCACCTATCCAACAACATATTTTGATGCACGAATGACCATCAGGTTGTGAAGAGGAAAGAGATTGGATGCTTGCATGCTTTGATACAACATAAGACCAAGCTATCAGGTTGTAAAAAAGAAAGCGGGGCGCAACACTTGCGCCCCTGCTAAATCCAGCTCACGATGGTCGAAACTTGTGGAACTCGAAACTTAAAAAACGTTAAGGGTTATGGTGAGAGCGGATCAACAATCACCTTGACTCCAGTCATCATCGACGAGCAAAGAAATCCATTTGTTGTTCTTGAAATTGGCCGATCGACCGATACTTTTGATAGCGTTCGCGCAACAAGGTGTCGAGATCACGCTGTTGAAGATCGACAAGGTGGGCGCGGATCCGCTCACCAACGATACTGATTGCAGCCAGGCGGTCAGTATGAGCGCCGCCCGGTGGTTCCGGGATTACCTCATCGATAATGCGCAACTCGTATAAATCGGCAGCAGTAAGCTTGAGCGCCTTTGCTGCTTCAGGCGCTTTAGCGGCGTCACGCCACAGGATCGAAGCTGCCGCCTCGGGCGGCGCTACCGAATAGATCGAGTTTTCTTGCATCAGGATACGATCTGCGACGCTAATTGCCAGCGCGCCACCGCTTCCGCCTTCACCAATAACGACAGCGATACTCGGGACGCGCAGCGTCGTCATAAGCATAATGCTTTCAGCGATCGCGTTCGCTTGCCCGCGCTCTTCTGAACTCTTGGTCGGATCGGCAGCCGGTGTATCGACAAAACAGATTACCGGCATACCAAATTTCTCGGCGTGCCGCATCAGCCGTTGCGCCTTGCGGTAACCCTCAGGATGAGGCATCCCGAAGTTGCGCCGCATATTTTCACGGGTGTCATTGCCCTTCTGATGGCCGATCACCATCACCGTCTGGCCGGCAAACGTAGCCATGCCCCCAACCATCGCCGGATCATCACCGAAGCGGCGATCACCGTGCAGTTCGACGAAATCTTCACAGAGTGCAGCAATATAATCGAGCGTATGTGGTCGCTGTGGATGGCGAGCTAACTGCACGCGATCCCAGGGTGTCATTGTTTCTTGAGGCGGAGTCTCTTCCATAGCTGTATCTAAGGTAAGATTACATAATTGTCTGGGGTAACGTAGCCCGTCGAGCTGACAGATCGGTTTTGGTGGATAGTGGTGACCGTTGCTGATACAGACGAAGCAAGCGGGCCAGCGTATTTCGCATCTCGCTGCGCGGAACAACCATGTCGATCATTCCGTGTTCGAGCATGAATTCGGCCGTCTGGAAACCAGCCGGCAACTTCTGGCGCATAATCTGCTCGATCAGCCGCTTGCCAGCGAAGCCAATATTGGCGCCGGGTTCGGCAATGATAATGTCGGCGACGGAGGGGTATGAGGCTGTTACACCACCGTAGCATGGATCAACCAGCAGGGCAATGTGGGGCTGGCCCGCCTCTGCCAGACGGGTGAGCGCCATCGTGACTTTGGCCATCTGCATTAGGCCAATAACGCCTTCTTGCTGGCGCGCACCGCCGGAGGTATTGATCGTCAGCAGCGGGATCCCTAGCTCGGCAGCCCGCTCAGCAGCGCGTGCCATCTTCTCGCCGTACACGCTGCCCATCGATGCGCCCATGAATGAGAAATCACCGACAGCAATGCACAGCTTAATACCGTTGATCGCACCGACGCCAGAAATGACTGCGTCGGCCATACCGGTACGCTGCTGCGCTTTGGCCAATTTGGCCGCATAACTTTCATCAGCAGCCACGAAACCGAGTGGATCGGTTGGCAACAGGTTTGCGTCCATCTCCCGGAACGATCCGACATCGAGTAGACCCAGCCACTCGTGGGCGCTCAAGCGCATGTGATGACCGCACTTGGGGCAAACCTTGAGATTGTCGTTGAGTTGCTTTTTGTAGATCAGCTCACGACACTCGCTGCACTTCACCCACAGATCGTCTGGGATCTGAGCGCTGTCTTGATCATCGGGTGCAGTAAACCCTTTTCGGCTGAGGCGAAAGAACTCTTTCACTGTCTCCTGCGCTTTCTCTTGGCGCGCATGCGCGCGTCTGCTGGTGATTTAATTCACATTCGCGTGCTTGCCTTATATTATAACATGGGTCGTAAAGTCGTAAAGGAGTTGGAAAGAAAGAGACGAAAAGATCATGCTGACCTGCATTGTAGGAGATTGATCGGATCGAGGATCAACGGTCATGTTGCTGATTGAGATCGGGTAACAATTACTTGTCACTCGTGACTAAATCCCCCACTTGACAAATTCGGCGTGGCCTGCTATACTCCCTACCGTCAATCGCACCGCGGTTGACACGGAGGACGGCCATAACGGCGCGCTCCGCAACAAATGGCCCGTCGTTATCCGGCGCAGCGCATTCTTGCCTGCTCCGCTTTTTTTCGCCGTCGGGCCTGTCGTACCTTGACAACTCACGCGATTGCAAGTAAACAAACTGCGGCATCAACGATAAAAGATCGTCAAAGGATCGTCCACCACCGTCTGGAGCCGTCCGGTCTGTGGGACCGTGACGGCGGGAAGAC
>JAINCM010000012.1:0-2862 GCA_036574065.1 Chloroflexus sp. | reverse complement strand
GCCTGGTCGGATGTCATCAAATAATTCGTATACCACATAATGCTTGTCGTATCCAAACCCAATGCGGCAGCCCGCCTGAACCATACCAGTGCTTCTGGATAAGCTTTCTGCCGCAACGCCAGCATCCCCTTTTGCCCAAACAGAGTGGCTGTACTGCCTCCTTGATGCCACGCCATTGCCGCCCGTTGCCAACAATCGACGAGCACACACGGCCAGGTTCCCATCCCAATGATCTGCACATCACCCCAGACGGCCTGTGGGTGATCGGCGGTCAGGTACAGATCAATTGACTGACCAGCCCATTTGCTGAGATCGACCCGAACCAGCGGCCACTGCTCGTCACCACCAGCGCCATGCTGATACACAGCAATGGGTTCAGCATTAACAGCCACCTGATACGTTACTGTGCTACTAGGGGGATTGCCTATGCGAAACACGAGCAGCGTCGGCAACGTAGGCAGTATTGCTCTGAGGCGCAACTCATCACCAATAATGAGCGTTCGCCTGACTGGTTCAGTCCATATGTGCCAATCCGGCTTCACTTCAGAAACCATCAACGCCGCGCGACGATGCGGCGACGACAACCATACCAACACCGGATCGGGATGGAGCAGATCAGGCCCGGCCAAGCGTTCATACGCCATGCCAAGCTCGAGCCAGAGCAGCATACTATCGGGTTGCAGCTTGACCGCCTCGGAAAAGGCGCTAATCGCCACTTCCGGTTCTCCAACCAGCAAGGCCAGCTGCCCGCGGTATCGATGCGCCGCTATACTGGTCGGCTGGTCGCCAACCAAGCGTCCAGCATCCTGCAAGGCCTGGCGTGCACGGGCGATGGCCGCGGCATCGGTGAGTGGCTCCAAATCACGCCACGGATCATAGGCAGCAGGGCGGCCCTCCAGCTGGAGGGCTTGAATGAGAGCCGTTTCAAGCCGTTCGTATGCCTGATAGTGTGCGGCGGACTGGAGCGTGAACCAGGCCAATCCGACAATCACTAGCAAGCTCCCGCTGATAGAGCGCCAGACCTTGCTGTGACGGTGAAGTTGGGCCGGTTGTCGCTTGACCACCATCTGTTACACCACTACCCTAACGCGAAGGTTCATATTCGCGACACGTGCATCCACAATCGCGGCCCAGGACGCAGGGTCGCACGGGGTGTGGGCCGGACTGGATAGCCAGGCACAGCGCTAACGCGGAACCGTTGCAAAATCATTGGGAGCATAATCTGAAGCTCCATCAGAGCAAATTGATTGCCGATGCACTGTCGTGGCCCGCTCAAGAACGGAATGTAGGCGAACTTGTGCCGGCCTGCAGCTTCGGCAGGGTGGAAGCGTTCGGGGTCAAAACTCTCAGGGTGCGACCAGAAGGCGGGATGGCGATGGGTCACATACGGACTGAGCGCGACAGTAGCTCCGGCGGGCAATGTGTAGCCCCCCAAGGTATCAGGGCCGACTAGCACCCGCGAGAGGATCCAGGTAGGCGGATAGAGCCGCAAGGTTTCGTCGATCACCATACGGTTATAGGTCAGCTGCGGCAGATCAGCTAGGGTCGGTGCCCGACCGCCCAGGCAAGCCGCATACTCGGCACGCAATTTGCGCTCGGCATCGCCGTGATGTGCCAGTAGATGCAGGATCCAAGCCAGCGTACCGGCAGTTGTTTCGTGTCCGGCTAGGAAGATAGTCATCACCTCATCACGGATCTGCTTTTCGGGCATCTGTTCACCCGTCTCGGCATCACGCGCCGTGACCAGCATCTCCAGCAAGTCTTCGTAGACGCCCTGCTGACGTCGTCGCTCCTCAATGAGGCGGTACACTGTCCGTTCGAGCAGGGCGAGGCTGTGCCGGTAGCGGATATTCGCCGGCGTGGGCCAGCTCCGTGGCGGTTGCCAGATCCGAAATTGCTGACCAGCTGCCCAGTTCAGGGTGTCGTTGAAGGCTTTCCCGAGTACAGCCGCTTCTTGATCATTGAGCGATGTACTAAACATCGCACGCACGATCACCTTTTCCGCCACTAAGAGCAATTCTTCCTGGACATCGAAAGGCTGACCACTGCGCGCATACCTTTCCCAGCGCGTCAACATGCGCTCCGTCTCTTCTACCATGATCTCAGCGTTGCGCGCAATACGCTGATGGTGAAACGCTGGTTGCATCAGCCGACGCTGACGAAGCCACAGTTCACCATTGCTCGTGACCAGGCCCTGACCGAGGATTTCGTCCATGGTGGTGTAGCGCTTGATGTAGTTTTTCCAGTTCTCCTGGGTAATTCGCTTGATCATGTCGGGATGTACTGCCAGATACATGGTGTGCTTACCCAGTGATAGCCGGACAAGGTCACCATAATGGCGATGAATGCGCACCATGAACTCGAGTGGATCACCGAGCAGACGTGGTACAACCCCAATCACAGGTAGGCCGCGCGGGCCGGGAATAGGATGGTTAGCCAGGCTCATAAGTGATGAGTGGAGAAACAGATTGCTTGCGAACGACCGACAATAGCATAACACATTCTGTAATGAATAGCAACTGCAATTTATTCAAGACAAGAAAGTATCATTTGCTATTGCGTCTCAATCTAAGTCAGGATCATCGAAAACAAGGTGAAGGTGTTATTTCCATGAAATCTTGATAGACAATACCCGCTACTCTAAAGTTCATCCCCTCTTAGTGATGCAAAAACCATATTCGTTCCCTATGCTCTCGATCGGATCGCAAGTAATAGATGACTAGCCACAGCAATTATCTGGAAGTATCACTTTCAATTACGATCACCTTCATTAGCAAACAGAGCAGGAATGGTTTCGTTTGTTAGATTCAAGCGAACCCAGGCATGATACGATATGAATGTAATGCCCCATACAATCACTCA
>JAINCM010000011.1:0-142012 GCA_036574065.1 Chloroflexus sp. | reverse complement strand
ACGGGACAGTGTGCTCTGTCTTGGCGCTGCGCGAGCGATAGCTGCCGACAAACAGCGTTTGCCGATGGCTCAGGCGGTGAGCGATTGAATTGTCAGCTATGCGCTCTCTTGCCACTTGTAACCAGAGGAACAATGCGGGAGTAGGGGGAAACTCAGCTCATAGCCAGAATTGATCGCTCAACTTCCTCGACAGTGGTGCCCCATGGTAGACTATATAATGCAAAGCGAGTCTCCCATTTGAACATAGTCGACCGCAATGCCAGAAGGAGAGCGCCGATGGTGCCGTTGGTGCGTACCAAATTGCACCCCCCAGAGGTGCAACGAACGTTCCTTCCGCGAGCCCGCCTCTATGAACGCATGCGCACCGCACTTCACAGTCGGCTAGTGTTAATTGCCGCTCCTGCCGGTTATGGCAAAACTTCACTGCTGATTGAATGGATAACTGAGGCGCGCAGCGAGTGGTCACATATTGCCTGGCTGAGCCTAGATCCATCAGACAATGATATTCACCGGTTGTTGATGTACCTGCTGGCTGCGTTGGATGGCATCCCAGTGGAGCGGCGTGACCGTCTGCGAGCCATGATTGATGCCGAGGAGATGGACGCCGAGCAGTGGGTTGCCGAGTTGCTCAATGATCTAGCCGAAGAGGCCAGTTCAACAGTGATCGTACTTGATGATTATCAGACGATCAGTGACAGTCTCATTCACCGTGCGATCACCTTCTTAGTAGATCATCTGCCACCACGCTGCCGGTTGATTATTTCCACGCGCAGTGATCCGCCGTTACCACTAGCGCGCTGGCGAGCACGTGGCTATATGACCGAGCTGCGCAGTTTCGATCTCGCCTTTACCCCTGAAGAAGCCGCTGCCTTCTTGCTCGAAACTATGGAGTTACCGCTGAGTCGCGAACAGATTGTGGCCTTGATCGAGAGCACCGAAGGCTGGCCAGCTGGGTTACATCTGGTAGCACTGGCTTTACGGAATCGGACTGATCGCAGCGGGTTGATTGATGTATCGAAAACTACCAATCGTTATGTCGTAGATTATCTGATCGAAGATGTTTTCATCCATCTCCCGGTTCACATACAGCAGTTTTTGCTCCAGACATCGATTCTCGACCGTCTGTGTGGGCCATTGTGCGATGCTGTACTAGGGGTTGTCGAGTCGCCAGTCTCCCCCTCAAGTCGACAGTCGTACAGTCAGTTAATTCTGAACCAGTTGGAACGGGACAATTTGTTTTTGGTGCCACTTGATGCCGAGCGAGTCTGGTATCGGTATCACCATCTGTTCGCCGAGGTGTTGCGCGACCGGTTAGCCGCTGGAAGTAGTGCTGAAGACGTGGCGATGTTGCACCGGCGCGCAGGGGCATGGTATGCCGCCCATGGGTTGCTCACAGAAGCGATCAACCATGCATTGCGTGCGCGCGCGATTGATGATGTTGTTGCTATCCTCGAACCGAATGGTCTGTCCTTCATTTCGCAGGTCGGTGAGACAACGCTGCGACGCTGGTTGCCGGAGATTCCGGACGCCACGTTCGAGCGCCATCCGCGGCTAGCGTTGCTGCGCGCGTGGCTGGCGACAGCTGATTATCAGATGGATGAAGCAGCCCATTGGATTACAGTCGCTGAACGGGCGCTAGCCGAAGTTGCCAGTGGTGCAATGACGTCGCTAGGGGCGATTACTAATCTGCAAGGTGAGCTGAGTGCAGTGCGGGTACGACTAGCAACGTTGCGGGGTGATACTGAGGAAGTGATCCGGGCAGGACGTCAGGCGCTGGCGTTGTTACAGGCCGATAATCAGGCACTGCGCATACGGGTAGCAAAGGATTTGGGCTATGCCTGGTTGGCTCAGCGCGATTTGTCACGGGCCGAACAGGCTTTTTCAGAGGCAATGGCCAATGGGATCAACGCTGGTTTGCCTTACATTGTCGCGATGGCAACGATTGATTGCGTCTACACGCAGATGTTACGTGGCGCTATCAATCAGGCGATCAACGAGTGCCGCAATACTCTCGATTATCTATGGCGGCAACGTGTGCCGGTGCAACCGGGTGCGGGTTTACCTTTCATTGCGCTGACCGATCTCCATAGCCTGCGTCATGAATTTGCTGGTGCTTTACCCGCCTTAGCCGAAGCTGAGAGTCTGATCAAATCAGGCTCTACAACTAGTTATTTACACTTGTTGATCGCTTCGGCGCGGATTGCTCGTGCTCGCGGTGATAGCAGTGGCGCATTACGGATCGCGCGGCAGGCACGCTTTCTGGCTCGCCAACGTGACGTGCGTTGGGTGTTAGCGGTGCTCGATGGTCTAGAGGCACAATTGCTAATCGAGCAGGGTGAGTTGGAGGCAGCAGCTCAATTGCTCAACGATCAGGTGGTGGAGCCGGTTGAGTTTCGTCATTTACCGGTGGCTGCGTTCTACGCGCGAGAGCACATCACCCGCGCTCGGTACGAATGGCGCCTAGCCAGCGCGCGGGCCACTGGTGATAGCGCCGCTTTGCGGGCGCTTGCCACTGAGCTGGCCGAGGTACAGCCGAGCGAAATCTGGCAGACCCTGTCGCCAATAGATGCAGCAGTATTGCGGGGTTTGGCACTAGATGCCGCAGGTGATGATCCTACACCTGCAATCGTTACCGCGCTCAATGCAGCGGGCAGCGAGCGGATCGTTGCCCCCTTTCACCAAGCCGGTGAACTATTGCAGATGATGTTGCGCCACCTGGCGGCGCGCCAGCAATTACCGCCCTACGGTAAGTACGTCCTTGCGTTGTTGACCGACGAAGAGATCCCGGTGGCGACGATGACGTACTTGCCGCGAACATCTGACCTCTTGCCTGAACCATTGAGTCAGCGCGAGATCGAAGTGTTGCGGCTCATGGCTGAAGGGTGCAGCAATCACGAAATCGCCGAGCGACTAATGATTGCACTCAGCACCGTTAAGTCACATATCAACAACATCTTCAGCAAATTAGGCGTTGCCTCACGCACGCAAGCAGTGGCGCGTGGTCGGCGACTCGGATTGATCACGTGAGTGATGATCGCCGTATGATGTCGATGACATCGCGGATCATTGCCTGCACAGTGCCCAATGGGCCGTCTTCAAGACTGCTGATCGTCGAGCGGCCAGCGCTATCACTGTAGATGACAAAGCCCATTTCGCCGTGCGCCAAGCGGGCGAGTGGATGAGCAGGGCCAAGGGTTGTCGGAGCGACTGTCAGTGCATAGTGTCCCTCGGGCTGGCGTTCGGCGTGAGCGACGAGCGATACACGACCGCCAGCATTCCAGGCGGCTGCCAGTTCGGCGGGCGTGACGTCGCGAATACCACGTACTGCTACGTCAGCCAGGGTGGTAGGCTGTTCCAGTACGGCATTGGCAAAGATCACCAGCTTGCTAGCGGCATCCCACCCATCGACATCGAGCGATGGATCAGGTTCGACGATCCCCTGGCGTTGCGCTTCCGACAGTGCAGCAGTGAAACTGGCACCGGCGGCCATCTGCTCAAGGATGATTTGTGTCGTACTATTGACCACAAGTTCAGCCCGTTGGATGTGGGCACCAGCCAGATCGCGGCGGCCAAAATTGATTGTAGGCAGCGCTCCACCGACTGCGCCGGAAAAGCGTAAGGCTGGACGATGGCTATGGGGGGATAGATCATCGGCCCAATCGCTTAGCGCAGCCAGTTCGGCGAAGGCCAGCACCAATGGCCCTTTGCTGGCCATCACGACAGGTTTGCCGCGTTGCAGCGCTGTACGCACGATGGCGAGCCCTGGTTGTCCATCGCGCAGATTAGTGGGGGTAGCTTCCAGCAAAAGATCATAGGGAGTGGTAGCAGCCAAAGTCACGACATCGAGATCAGGGCGAAACGCTGGTAACGTTGCCACACCCAGCTGCTGTCGTTTGGCGGCAATGATCGCTGCTAGATCAAGACCGTTCGCATCGAACGCTACGCCACTCGAGTCGGCAACGCCGACCACGCGCAGTGCGAAACCGTAACGGCGTGAAATGTGTTCCGAATGAGCTACCAGATGTTCAAGCAGGGTACGGCCGATGTTGCCTAGTCCTGTTAGGATGGTATCGACGAATTGCATTTGTGTTCCTACTCACTATGAACGCTAGACATGTATAATATAAGACTACATCTAAACAAGACATTCATCGGATTATAACGCCAATGGTCATTCACAGTAGCCAGGATTGATTGATGAAACAGTGTCCGTCTCCGTGTCATTTTGTAGCCGAGCACAGTCAGGATGCTGTCAGTATTCGTCAGCACTTGCTCGAGGGGTATCAGTGTCGAGATGCCTGGGTGGCTATGAGCAAGCTGGTGCAGGATCCACAGCGACGGAAAGACTGCCTGGAGCGTGCATCGGCACTGGCGCCTGACGATGAGGAATTGCTGATCGAGTACCTCGAAGCACGGCTAGCAGTAGATCCGACGGATGTTTTTGCCCAGCAGCGACTGAACGAGATCCGTACGATGCGGCTGTTGTCCGATGTCAAGACACCCTATTTTCACAAACCACCAGAACCGCGTCTGATTGGTGAGATCCTGGTTGCAATAGGTGCGATCAGCGATGCTGAACTCCAAGCCGTGCTATCGGAGCAACGACGGTCTAGTCTGTTGAAATCGGATCGACGAATTGGGCAGTTATTACTGAAGCGCGGGTTAATCACGCCGGCGAAGCTAGCCAAGGCGCTGATCATTCAGCAGCAGGAGCGGAATCGAGCGCGCTCTGCACCACAAGTGCTGGGGGAATATCTGGTTGAGAAGGGGTACATCACTGCTGCCCAGTTAGAAGCAGTATTGGCCGAACAAATCCGGCTTGATTTGCAGGGTAAGCGACTGAGTATTGGCGAGCTGTTGGTGAAGATGCACCTAATGTCGAAAGAAAAGGTCGAGCAGGCGGCTCGCGAATACGAACGTCTTTTCTGGTCTCAGTTTAATGCGTAGGTCGTGAGTAGGGCGTCTGCGTTGGGTTTTGCATCTCTGGCTCGGCTAGTATTCCTTCATACCTTCAGCCATCGGCTCGTGATAATCTAGCTTTATTACCAGTTCACAACTACCCGAGTAATGCGAGCCAATAGTATTGAGCGCGGAAGCCAAAGATTTCTCACCAGCGGCTGTGGATAATGCAGCGGATGGACCTCGCAGTGCAACACCGGCCTAATTGAGCCGGGGTCTCAAGTGCCATGTCGGCTCGATTTGCTGCAATAATGCAATAATGCGGGGTGTTGGGCTGGCTGACTACCGAGTTTGGCGCCAGGTCAGGCAATTGTTTCGATGGCAAGTATGACACGACTGCTGCTGGTAGCGATTGACCCAACGCCGTGTAAACTTCGTATGGTTGACTAACATCCCCCTTGACAACCTCGTATCATCGTAACATGTATGCGTGATCTTCAGCATATGCTGCGCTTGTATATGGACTCATCCGGCGCACTGATCATGTGGGCACCAGCAACAGAGATCTTCAACGTTTGTAGGTAGATCCTTGTTGGCGAATCGACCTGTACTTTGAGGAAATCGGCAGATTGTCCCTCCCTACCGCATCTTGACGATCGATCCATGTTCGTCGTTGTTGAGAGATCGCTGTCCAGGTGCGGTTTTCAGGGTGTTAAGATTATGTTCGCAGCCAACATCAGGGGAGAAACGTGCAGTCGGCTGGATCGGCGTAAATGCAACTCTCGCCTCACAGATGGGTAAGCTGTGATATACTCTACTTGAGCGGCAACTTTCCTCCTTTCGCGTCTATCAACCCTAGCCAAGCCTAGCTAATGCAACTGTCATCTGTTGACTGAGCGTCTGGTGGCAAGATTGAATGCGGCGCCGTCTCGTGGTGTGCTAGTGTGACAACTGCTTCGTGGTAACGAGCAGTTGCAGGAGTTATGTGACCATGACCCAGAAACGTACGGTTCTCTTTCTCTGCACTGGTAATTCATGCCGTTCTCAAATGGCGGAGGCGATTGTCAATGCTCGTCTAGGCGATACCTGGCACGCTTTTAGCGCTGGCGTTAAGCCGACTGGCTATGTGCATCCCAAGGCAATCCGCGCGTTGGCGGAGATTGGCATTCACCATGAAGGGACATCGAAGAGTGTGGAAGCGTTGCGCGATCGCGAGTTTGATCTGGTAGTGACCGTATGCGACTCGGCGGCGGAAGAATGTCCGGTCTGGTTGGGAAGGGGGGAGCGACTGCACCATAGTTTCCCTGATCCAGCTGGAACTGATCAGATGGATGATTTCCGCAAGGTGCGTGATGCCATCGAGCAATGGGTGGTTAAGACACTGAGCTCGTTTGGGCAGAGGGAATAGTTCTCACTGATGAGTTTAGCTGCTGCGCTGTAAAAGCGTTGCTCGTTCCTGTTTTAGGCAGCTCGGTACCGGTCCATGCGCGATCCCCTGCTCGCATGGATTGCCCGCTCGGCATACACCACCTACTCGCCACTATCGCCGCTGTGTGTGATCCGCTTCTTGCATCCACTCAGCGGCTCGCCACCATCGCTATTTCTCATAAGCTGGTGTTCTATTCGCAGGAGATTTCGATACGTTTCTGTCCTAGCGGTGGTTGCTACCGCCTTGGAAGCTATGTTCCCAGCATGTGCTTGAAGTTGACGCGCAGCGATCGTGGCTGAAAACAAACCGAGACGCGAATCTGGCAATCCGGGGTTTGAGTTGACCCCAAAGTGTGCATGGTATATATCTAGATGCGGTTAGGAAAATAACAAAGTTGTGCATATGTCAAAGTTGAGAAAGGGTCGATCTATTTCTTAGCTGGTTGGGATTAGGGGATTTATGAGCATACAATGAGCTGGTCAATAACAATGATCCATCTAAATCCACGGACGCTTGCCAGTGTTCGTGTGGTTGGTTATGATCGAGAGGTTTTTCTGGCATAGCGGTCGATCTATACTACCAAGTGATTGAGGACTGGTTTTGAATCTTTTCAAGAGATGAAAAATGAGTTCTGTTTTGAGCTCGAGAATTCTCTTTGCTAGCCGGCTGATTAGACTTTAGGAACCCATAGTTGACGTAGCTTAACCTGCCACGCACATTGTCCAGATTGCAAACACGATAGTCGCTGGTGCCGTGCACATATGCTGCGGGTTCGCGATCCGTTTTGCGGAAACAGGAGCAGCTGTATTTTACCCTAACAATACCATCCCTCTTTTTGTTATCGCTAGGATGGCGATGCGCTGCTAGCTGGAGTGGTTGACAGAAGCTGCACCTGGTGATCGCCGCTTAACCAGAGGTAAGAAGCTGGCCCTGCGAACCTAACGCATAGAGACAGCTCCCATAGTCGGTGGTTAGCACTGCAGGTGATGGCAAATCGGTTTCTGACTAGTGTCGCCAAGGTGCTTCACAATGAGCCATTCGTTGCCGAACGGTACCCTCCCAGGCCGTAGGGCGGCAAGTCGTGCTACAATATGACCGCGCCAGCTGGCATAGAGCGATGGCAAAAAGGTGCGCCGTGATCGTTTCTGCCCGACATCGTAATCTATCATCGGCCTTCTGGCTAGCCACCATTTGGTTGGCGGCGGTTCTCAGTATAGCTACGCCGGGGTTGCTCTGGTGGATGCTGACAGCGCTGACCAATAGTTTTTTGACGGTTCTGAGCGGTATCTTCCTCTGCACTATTCCAGGCCTTGCTGTACTACGCTGGCTGCATCCTGACCCTTTGCCCTGGTTTGAACGACTTATCTATGCTGCTGGGCTTAGTTGGGCAGTGATCCCACTCTTGCTACTCGCAAGCGATTTGGTTGGCTGGCGCTGGAATAGCGTTCTGGCCTGGATAGCGCTGGTATTGCTGGCGGGGCTGGCCTTGTGGCCGACGCAGCCGCTGTGGCGCGTGCAGACTCCCTATCGACGCCTGATTGGATGGGCGCTGAGTCTGATCACACTGGCTAGTTTCGCTGTGCGCTTCTTCCCAGTGCGCGATCTACCTCTCGGGTTGTTCGGTGATTCGTACCATCATACTGTCATCACGCAGCTGATCATCGAACACGGTGGCCTATTTACCTCCTGGCAGCCGTATGCGCCAGCAGTCACCTTTACCTACCATTACGCCTTTCATGCCATGGCGGCCTGGTGGCACTGGCTGAGCGGGTTACCTACTCCTCAGGCAGTGATTCTAACTGGTCAGGTTATGAATGGCCTGGCGGCACCGTTGCTCTACCTGTTTACCGCACGGCTCACTGGTTCGCGGCTGACTGGCGTGTGGGCTGCGGTCATTGTCGGTTTTCTGAGCTGGTATCCAGCCTACTATGTGAATTGGGGGCGCTACACCCAACTCGCTGGGCAGACAGTGTTACCGGTGGCGGCCGTGGCTTGGATGGCGGTGATTCATGCCGCTACCCGTCCCCAACAACCCTTGGTGCGACCCCTATTGCTGGCCATCATTGCCAGTGCTGGTCTGGCGGTCAGCCATTACCGGGTTGCCCTGTTCGCCATCTGTTTTGTCATTGCCTATGGTGTGCTAAGCCTCATTGAGTTACGCGTTCAAAACTGGCGGCAGTGGTTGCGGTTGATATTGACCGCGATGGCGGGTGCGGTTGGTGCTGGCTTATTGTCTTTGCCATGGCTCTGGCGTGTCCAGCAGGGACAAATCACCCGCATGGCTGCATCGGTGCTCAGTACCAACATTGAATCACGCAATCCGATGTCATTCGATACGATCGGCCTAGCGTTTCATGCGGGTTTGTTTCCCTTAGCTGCCCTTGGCCTGGGGGCTCTCCTTTGGCAACGCCGTTGGGCTGGGGTGGTGCTGAGCTTGTGGGCTACGTTAGTCTGGTTGGCCGCCAATCCACAGTTGCTTGGTCTCAATGGCCAGGGGCTGATCACTGCGTTCGCAGTGCTCATTGGGGCCTATCTGGTAATAGCTCCTGCTGCTGGTGCTGGAGTGCAGGTACTGGTACGGTTTGCTACTGAATTGTTGCAGAGGACGCGGTCGGTTGCGATCGGGTTCCAGCTTCTGCTTGGACTGCTCCTCATCGGTTGGGGGGCTCGCATGCAAACGGACATAATCGATCCATCCTATCAATTAGGAACGCCGGCTGATATACAGGCCGCGGCATGGATTCGCGCCAATTTACCGGCAGATGCTGCGATCTTTGTCAATAGCTTCCCTGCCTACGGTGGCTATGTGTATGCCGGTAATGATGGCGGGTGGTGGCTGAGCTTTCTGACGGGTCACCGCACAAATCTGTTGCCGATGGCAGTAGGTTTTGAGGCGGTCGATCCGCCCGATCTTTTGCGTACCATTGCCCGTATGCATCAGGAAATTCAGCAATATCCAATCGGCAGTGCTGAAGCCGCTGCTGCCTTGCGCTCATTCGGTTTTGCGTATCTGTACAATGGGCCGGCAGCAAATCCGCCTAATGAGTACCTCGATCCGGTTCAGATCGATGCGGCACCATTCTACGAGTTAATCTACCGGCAGAATGGTGTGAGTATCTGGAGAATTCGCTAGTGCGTATCGCAGTTGTTGGTCCAACCTACCCCTTTCGCGGTGGGATTGCGCAATACACTACTTTATTGGTCAGGCATCTGCGTGCTGCTGGTCACACGACCTTTTTCTACTCTTTTACGCGGCAGTATCCAGCCTGGCTCTTCCCTGGTCGTAGCGATCGCGATCCCAGCGGCGTTCCCTTGTGGGCTGAGTGTGAATATCTGCTCGACCCTATTAATCCGTTGACTTGGTGGAAACTGGTGCGTCGTGTGCGTGCCGATCGACCCGAGCTAGTGATTTTGCAGTGGTGGGTGCCGTACTGGACACCAAGTTTGACCGTCATTTCTAGTCTGTTGAAGCGTCAATCGGCGGTAAAAATCGTCATGGTTTGTCATAACGTGTTGCCTCACGATGGCGGTGGCGCGCTTGATCGGCGATTGGCATTGACAGTTTTACGTCGTGCTGATGCGCTGATTGTTCACAGTGAACTCGATCGTTATCGTGCGCGGGCCCTATTGCCGAAGGCCCATATCGTGAAAGCGTTTTTGCCTACCTATGAACCGGTCGTTACGGAAGCCATGGCAGCTGCCAAACCAGTTTCTTCCCAATGGAATGTCCCTGATGGCAGGCGAATTCTGCTCTTCTTTGGTTTTGTTAGACCGTACAAAGGTCTTGAATATCTGATTCAGGCTTTGGCTTTGGTTCGGGAACAGATCGATGTTCATCTGTTAGTGGTAGGTGAGATTTGGGGATCACCAGCATACTACCAACGGTATGCGGCCGAATTTGGCGTGACAGATTTAATCACCTTTATCGATCGCTACGTGCCGAACGAAGAGTTGCAGCCGATCTTTGCTGCGGCTGATGTGGTGGTATTACCGTATGTCACGGCGACCCAAAGCGCAGTGGTGCAACTAGCGTTCGGGTTCGGCAAACCAGTGATCACAACCAACGTCGGTGGGTTACCAGAAGTAGTTAAAGATGGGGTGAATGGTTTGGTGGTACCGCCGCAGGATGCAGCGGCACTAGCAGAGGCGATCGTTTGTTACTTTCAGTCCGATCTTGGTGCGACCTTGGCGGCTAATATTCGGGCCGCAGCAGATGAGCGTGCGGAGTCGTGGCCGCGATTGGTGGCGATTATTACGCAACTGGCACGCGAGTTGAAAGGAGCGAGTACTTAGTGCGGATCGTCTTTCTCTTGCCGATGGGGCTAGATCGCCCTAGTGGCCGACGATATTTTCACATTGCGCGCGGTTTGGTAAGGCGGGGTTTTCAGGTGCGGCTGCTAGCTCTCCACCCCGATCTGTCACCCTGCCGCCAACGTCGCTTCATCCTCGATGGTGTAGAAGTCTGGTACGTTGGTCAGATGCATGCGCGAAAGAGTGGTAGTACGCCGGTGCGATTTGATCCATTGCAACTAAGTTTGGTGGTCGCACGATCGACGTTGGCTATGGTCTGGGGTGTGATCTGTTCACCAGCTGATTACTATCATCTGGGGAAGCCACAGCCGATCAACGGGATGGCAGCGTTGTTGGCGGCACGCCTCTGGCGTCGTCAGCCATTTCTGGTCGACTGTGACGATGATGAAACGATGGCGAATCGGTTTACTGCGGCGTGGCAACGGGCGCTGTTTGCCTTCTGGCAATGGTTACTACCACGGATGGCCGCGGGGATAACCACCAACACCCGCTATCTCGCTCAACGTCTGGTTCGGCCAGGGCAGCCCTACGTGGTAGTTCCCAATGGCGTCGATTGTGCCAATTTTACGCCGCCGGCGCCTGCAGTGCGGCTGGCGCTGGCCCGTGCATTGGGGATCGAAAATCGCCCTGTGATTGCGTATGCCGGGACGCTGGCTCTGCACAGTCATCCGGTGGATCTCCTCTTGCAGGCTTTTGCACAGGTACTGATACATTGTCCCGATGCAGTGCTGTTGATGATAGGTGGCGGTGAGGATCTGCCACACCTTCAGCGCTATGTCGCACAGCAACCTTGGTACCACCATGTGCGCTTCACTGGCCACGTTTCTCATGCTACGGTACGTGCCCTCCTATCGCTGGCCGATCTCAGTGTCGATCCCGTGTATGACGATCCAGTCGCACGGGCACGATCGCCGCTCAAGCTTATGGAAAGTCTGGCCCTCGGCATACCAGTGGTTACCGGAGATGTTGGTGATCGGGCTGAGATGCTTGCCTTCGGTGCTGCTGGGATGGTAGTGCGAGCCGGTGACCCGACGGCATTGGCTGCGGCCATTGCCGAGCTGCTGGCCGATCCGTCACGGCGAGCAGCGATGGCTCAAGCGGCTGTTGCGCAGGCTCATCGCCACGATTGGGATAAGTTGGCAGAACGTTGGGCTAGTATCTACCATCAGCTGACCACTACTGCCCCGGAATGAACACGATGTACAGTGCGCGATACTCGCTGAGCATACCCCGAGCGCGATAATCACCAACAAAATAGACGCTGGATTCGAGCAGCACTGCAGCAGGAAAAATATTGGCTTCCGGAGGAAGTGGCGAGCGGCTCCACGCATCAGCTGCTATGTCGTAGCTCAGACCTTCCCGCCGTTCGCTGTCGAAGACTAGTAGCGTGCTTGGCAGTCCGACGGCCGCAGGTCGAGCGATGGGGAGCGGCAGCGGTGCGGTGGCGTTCCAGCGGCGATTACGATCACCGGATGGTTCGAGCCATGCACTGTCACGCAAGGGGCCGTTGATCCCCTCACCGCCGATGAGATAGAGCCGTCCACCAACCACAGCGGCACTGGCATATCGGCGTGGCTGTGGGAGCGGTGGTCCTTCCTCCCACTGATCACGTAATGGATCGTAGATGAAGACCTCACTTCGCATGGTGTTGCCATCCCAGCCGCCCATCAAATAGATTTGTCCTTCCCACGCTGCCAGGGCGTAACGACTGCGAGGGGCTGGTAGCGGCGCGCCACTGTACCAGCGCTGTTCACGAGGATCGTAGATTTCGAGTCGGTCTGTGACTGTGCCAGTACTATCTTCGCCACCTGGCACGAAGATGAGACCACGCAGCGTGATCGCGCGCGCGTGGCTGACTGCGGTTGGCTTGTCGGTCAGAGTTACCCAGCGGTTTGTTTCCGGATCGTAGCGGTCAACTGAAGCCGTAACGCGTCCCTCACTCCGTCCGCCTATCACGTAGAGGCGACGTTCAAGATCATAGCCGGTTAGGGCGAAGTCATCGCGCGGCTCACTGAGCGGTTGCCGGGTAAACCAGCGTTGCTCGGCGCTGACTGCTGCAGGTTGGGTAGGATCGACAGGCGGCGGCGATACATTATTTGTCCGGATGCTGAGGGCCAACGCGATGGCGAGTCCGGCCAGCACCAAGAGACCGATCAGCCAGGTGATAAGACGGGCTGAAAGGGGAGGGTGGGTGGTCGTGCGCACTAGTGCGGATGGCGTCGATTGCGCGATGGTGGCAGAGGGTTGGAGCTCTGATGCTGGTCGAGTAATCGGCACAGGTGCGGGTTCGCCATTGAAGGTTGAGGGTACGCTACCTTCAGGTGCGGGTGTTGAGCCGGTTGATGCGCTAGCCAGATCATCAAGTGGGAGATGGATTGGTGGAGCATCTGCACTGATATCGAGCGCCGGAATTGCGGTTGGTTGGGAAGGCGCATCGGTGTCTGTTGTGCTGGCTAGGCTGGTTTCGCCGATAGTGACAATCCCAGCCCGGATCGCGTAGACGGTTGCTTCGGTACGTGACTCGACGCCAATTTTGGCAAAAATATTGCGTAGATGGACCTTAACTGTATTGACGCTAATATTCAACGCGATCGCGATTTGCTGGTTGGTTGCGCCAGTGGCAACAAGGCGCAGGATTTCGCGCTCGCGTTCACTGATTGGGTTTTCATTTGTCATAATTAATCGTGCGTCAGGAGCGAGCCGATGCCACGTTGATCATAACACATACTCTGGCTTGTGATCACATAGAACGTCAGTAGGTTGCTCCGCGCAATCAACAGGTTCCAATGCCACGTGTACGGTCACGGCGTGCAGCCGATGCTCGTATAATATCTATCATCATCAGGCTTTGCTCAACATGCTATCTCTATGATTGTACGTCGCTTGCGGGTGCTACTGCTAATAATCTGCTTTGCGCTCATCTGTCTGTCCATGCAGGGTGCCTCACTGCCCGTAGCGATGGCACAACCAGCGGTAACGTTTGAGCTATTTACCCCTTTTGACGGTCAATATGTGGTAAACGCTTGGTTGCCGTTACGGGTAACCTTACGGAACCAAGCATCTGTGGCCGTTACGGTAACCATTGCTGCAAATCCTGCCGATGAACCGGTGCAATACGAACGAACCGTGCGTTTAGCCGCTGGCGCCCAGCAGCAGCTTTGGCTTTATACGTTCATTTCGCGGCCGGTACGCTCGATTGTTATTACGCTTATTGCCGATGCGGTTGTGGTTGCCCGGCAAGAGTTTCCACTACTGTTGCGTCCCTTAGAGCAGATGCGGGTGGCATTGGGAGGAGCGCCGGCAGGGGGGGATGTGTTTGCAGCCACTAATCTGCGCGGAGCAGATTTGCCGGATCACCTGCTCGGTTTAAGCAGCCTCAGCGTACTGGTCCTGCTCGATCTTGATGCACCTTTCTCATCCGCGCAGCAAACCGCGCTTCTAGCCTGGGTGTACAGTGGCGGCCATCTGATTATTGGCGGTGGCCCAGCGGCAATCGCGGTGCAAACGGTATTGCCACCGTCTTTGCGGGCGGCAACGATCACTGGGGCCACAGTTCTTGACCGGCAACCGTTGGTTGCGCGCGGTGGTGCAGATTTAAGCCAGCCCTTACTGGGTTTGCAGCTACAGCCGGTTGTCGGCGCCCTGCCGGCTGGCAGTACTACCACGCCGCCATGGATCGAGTTTCCCGTAGGTCGTGGCCGGGTGACGCAGTTGGCCTTCGATCCCACCGCGCTGGCAGTTTGGCCGGGACGTGAGTCGTTCTGGCAGAAGCTTACGCAGCCAGTTGCGTTGGCGTTTAGATCGGATGGCACGCGTGTGCCGTTCGCATCCTACCAGGCCGATATGCTTACCCCGATCTTGGACGCCTTGCCCCAAATTGCTATTCCAGCCTTTACCCAGAGTTTGACAGCGCTGACTTGGTATGCCCTGGCGCTAATAGCGTTGATCGGTGGGTTTTGGCGATGGCGACGGTTTGTGCCAGTAGCAGTGCTGGTGAGCGGCGCTGTGATCAGTTCTGTCGTTGGCTTGTGGTGGACGACTACCAATGCCACGCCGGCGTATAGTGTGTTACGTCTAACACTGATTGAAGCTCTCGATGATCAGCAGGCCCAGATGCAGACGGCAATGGTACTGTTATCAGCCATGCCGCGCACTGAAACAGTGACCTTTAGCAATCCAGTGATTGTGCGACCGTTGACGGTTACAACCGATGGTGGTCGCGAGATTGTGGGGCCGAGCGGCGCATGGTCGCAACTCACGACTCAGGTCACGATAGCGTTAGCTCCCTGGCAAATACAGGGCTTACTAGCAACTGCAGTAGGGCCAGTACCACCAGTGCGAGCAACAATGATTGTCGATCAAGGTTGGCTGCGGGTTGATGTGCAAAACGACAGCCAGGTGAACGCACGTGATGTTTTTGTTGTGTATGGTGATCAGTTGTTCTCCTTCGGCACATTGCGCCCCGGTGCACGGTCGGTGGGGCGCTGGCCGCTGAATCCAACGCCAACACTGACTGGCACCTCGCTCGGCCAGCTGGTGGTTAACGATTTGCGCGTCAATGGTTGGCTGATTGACCGTCCGGGCGACCCCACAGCTCGTATTCGGTCCACCTTGATCGATGCGGCGATCGCTACTCTGCCCCAGCGTTATGATCCGGGTCCGTACATGATCGCCTGGCTCGATCCAGATCCAGCGACGACCAGGCTGGCCACGATCGAACGGGTTGAAACCTTGTTGGTGACGCGTCCGCCCATTCGCGGACAAGGCGAGCTCAATCTGCCGATGGGTTGGTTACGTCTCGATCTCACCGACTCAGCACTGGTGTCGTGTCTCAACGGGCAGGGTGTACAGGCAAGCGGTGATGTCGTTGAGATGAGGCTGCGTTTGCCAGCAGCGCTTTCGGCGCTTCAGGCGCGAACAATGCAGGTGCGATTGACCCTCTCAGAGCAGAGTAACACTGATTCGCTCACTATCCGGGCTCATAACTGGACAACTGACGAGTGGGACCTCATACCGGTAAGCAATCTTTCGAATATCACGATCCCAAATGCCGAACCTTATCTGCACGCTGGCACATTACGGCTGCAGCTACGGGGCGAGTTAGACCAACTGGGGTGCGTCGTGGTAATCGGTAGTGTCCAGGGAGTGTTGCCATGAGGCGAGAAGTTGGGATGGTATGGCAACGCTTCATTCGGCAGCGGCTCGTGGCGAGGTTTTTGATTGGTACAGTGCTGGCAATGTTACTGGCAGTGCAGGGTGTAGCACAGCTGGCTAACTTAGCCGATCTAACAGCCTCACCCTTTCTTGATACACCATTGCTTGGCGCCCAGCTTGGACGCCTCTTCGCAGTGGTGTTCTGTCTGGTGTTACAGGGATGTCTGATGATTGCAGCGCCATTGCTGGCAATGGGCATCTATACCGATGATCCGTTGCCAGCACATATGTCGCCGACAAGGTTACTGGCGCGCTTACTGGCAATCTGGGGACTACTGCTCACCGCCGGAATGGTATCAGCACCTTTTTTCAGCATTCTTCCGCTGTTTGGCAGTTTGACACTATTAGAAATCGGCTGGGCACTGGCAGTTGTGCTGATAACAGCGTTGGTGAGCGGTGCGTATAGTATCTGTTGTATCACGTTGTTGCGGAATCTACCGAGCGCTTTGGTTGCAGCTTATGGCTTTCTCTTCCTATGGGAAGTGATAACGGTATTGGTAGCTACGGCGCGGCTGTCGCCACCAGCTAGTATCATTATAGTAGCGTTCAATCCCTTTACCTCACTGCTGGCAACGCTTGCACCAGCCTTTCCTCCTACTGGACCCATTGCCGCTTATCTCGATACGTTGTTGCAGTTCACCCACGGGACGATTGATCCAGCCCTGCCACTGTATCGACTCTATGTGGCTGGTAGCGGTCTATTGATTCTGTTATTCATCGGCATAGCAGGTGTGGCAGTACGTCCGCGGCCACGGCGCTGGCATCGATTCGATACCTTGATGAGCAGTTTGGGGGTGCTCTACCTGATCGGGTTGTGGTTGGGGCGTGAGTGGTGGTTGATTGCGTTATCTTAGCTACTCGGTCTCATCGTGCTTTACGGCTGCTGTCTACTGGCTGATAATGGGGTTTGATAGATCACGATCCCGTCTTGCGCAAACACCACCGTATAACCGGGCTTGCTGGCAAATAGCTCTGGACGTAACGGTCCCGCTGGTGAAGTATAGACATAATCAATCTGTTCGACGCTGATCAGATGGTCGAGATTGATCGGTTGCCCGTTGCCTAAGTCGATAATCTGTTGACTACGCTGACGGGTCGCCTGCGCAGCATCAGCATCACCATACACAAACAGTGCTGGCGGCGTGCTCGTCCAGCGTCCTGTCAGTGGCATGATCCACCAGCCGCCGTCATTGCCTCGGGCGACACCAGGGAGCCATGGCGCCGCGTTGATCAGAAACCGGGCCGTTGGTGGTGTGTGATCTTTGATCCACGTAACAGCTGTGCGGTCAGCGGCAGTCGCCAGTATGGTTATCGGGTTGACAATACTACGTTGTTGAGTAGCACCCCATAGGCACAGTCCTATCAAAGTCAGTACACCGCTGATGTGCCAGAAGCGATGGCGAGCGGACCAGATCAGTGCAGCGCCACCGCCGATCAAACTGCTGAGTGGCAGAAAGAGACTAATCGCGGCGATATCGACCGGTAACAGCCAGAGGAACGGTAAGCGCACTGTAACTGGGTTGATCGCAAGGCAGATCAGGCCAACGCTGCTGAGCAGCCATGCTCGCCGGTAAATGCCGAACAATAATATCACTAGGCCAATTGGTGGGGTTAGGTAACTCACCAGCCATGGGTTGGTCAGGATAATTAATCCACCAATCCACAACAGGAGCGTGGCGGTAACACGCTGGCGGTACGCTATGCCAAGGAAGCCACCGATCAAGGCTAGCGCAACCAGCCACTCGTTCGGTCCGATCCACATCAATTCATACGTTAGTTGCACATACGAACCGCCACTGGTGAGGCTTTGGCTACCGGTTGCGGCTGGCAATAAGATACGCCGGAGTAAGAGCAACCACCAGGGTGCAGCCAGCGCGATTGCAATCACACCGGCGGTTATGGCCTGCAGCAATCGCGCACTGATGACTGCGCGCGACTGACGTAGGGACCAGACGATGCTCTGCGCAGCGATCAGCGTGCTGCCGAACACAAACATCCGCATGTGTACGAGACTCAAACCGGCACTGATCACGGCAACTAGTCCTAACCAGCCAATCTGCGTGCGCTGGTTTGTCGCTGTGAGCCAGTGTTGCCAGCCGATCGCTAACGCCACCAGCAACAATAATCCACTTAGTTGAGTATAGCGTCCCCATGCGACGTAGTAGGCTGGCATCCACGAAATGCAGCCCACAACAGCAGCTGCGACCACCGCCGCGATCGGATGACGCCAGCACAGCAGAGCTAACCCAGCGGCGGCCAGGCTTTGCAACCAGTTGAGTACCTGTCCGCTCCAGAGCATCACATCGGGCAGCTCACCACCCACAGTTTGCCATATAGCCGCGATCACGACGTGGTAACCCCAGTGATAGGGCATCTCAACCACAGGTAGATAGGGTGTTAGCGTCCAGGGCGTGCGGCCAGTCTCAGCGGCGACCCGTATCATCAGTGCGTGATGCACCGAGTCGACCCATGCTGGTAAAGCAAGTGGAGCAATCTGTTCAATGCGCAGCCAGGCGGTCATGGCGAGTATAACCATCAGGAGCCATGCGGTGGCTGATGGCTGACCTTGCGCCGCAAGATCGCGCCATGCGGCTACGAATGCACCAGTCGCCAGCAGAATAGCGCCAGTGATCAACAGCGCCGTAGTAAGACGCCCACCGACAGTAGTGAGCCAGAGGTAGACCAGGGGAATGATACTCCCACTGGTTCCGATCCAGAGGATGAGCCGTAAGAGCCAGTGAGGGCGGGGGCCAGGTAACATGCGTTCCAGGAGATACCCCGGTGCGATTAGCCAGAGTCCAGTTGTCAGCACTGTTCGTCCAGCTGGGTTAAATGCAACCAACAGCCCAATCACCAGACTATTCAGCAGCCAGCGCCGGCCAGGGCTGAGTTGGCCGAGCGTTGGCTGTCTGGCGGATGGGGTTGAAGTCATTGGGATTGGTTGTGAAGCTTGTTGCTCGCTCACCGCACCAGCCAAAAGATTAGGCCGACTATGATGACTGCAATCACCAGTAAGAGACTGAGCAATTTGATTTGTTCAATTGAGCGGCGGCGGGCTAGTAGCGGACGAGCTTCCGGCGCGTAGGGAACATCGGGCAGTTCACTGAGAAAGATCGCGCCCAACGCAGTCGGATTAGTAAAGAGGGTCTTGAAAAAGACGGTGATCAAGTCGCGGGCTGTGATAAGCGGTGGTGCCCAGTACGCCTCCTCGGGCGTTAGGGGTCTTCCGGTTAGTGAGCAGCGCAGTTCAGTCGTTGTTTCTTCATTGTGCGGTACCATAGTTTACCCCTCGTTCACCCTACTGATAAGCTGTACACAACAACAATCGCCTACTGTTTCACCGGTTGCGGCTGGCGTTAGTGTGGTGTCAACTGATCCGGCGCACAAAGCGCTCGATTCGCTCGAGCGCCTCTTCGATCTTGTTTAGTGCCGTAGCATAGCAGGCACGTACATAACCAGCTCCGCTCGGCCCAAACGCATCGCCGGGCACAACTGCAACCTGTTCGCTGTGCAATAGCTGTTCGCAGAACTCCTCGCTACTGAGGCCAAGATGGCTGACGCGCGGGAAGGCGTAAAAGGCGCCTTGTGGTTCAAAGGTGGGTAATCCGATACTATTCAGCCCAGAGACGATCAGTTTGCGCCGGCGATCATACTCCTGGACCATAGCCTGCACCGCTTCTTCACCGTGCAAGATTGCTTCCAGGCCGGCGTACTGGCTCATTGTTGGCGCCGACATAATGGCGTATTGGTGGAATTTACGTACTGCGGCAGTAATCTCAACCGGCGCCGCCAGCCATCCTAGTCGCCAGCCAGTCATAGCATAGGCCTTCGAGAAGCCGCCAAGAAGCACAGTGCGTTCACGCATACCAGGCAGTGAGGCAAAACAGGTATGCTCAACGCCGTATACAAGGCGATCGTAGATCTCGTCAGAAATGACGATAAGGTCGTGACGCTCGGCGACTGCCGCCACTTCCAGCAATCGTTCACGACAGAGCACCGCACCGGTTGGATTGTTGGGATAGCCGATCAGGATGGCCTTGGTGCGCGGTGTCACGGCAGCCTCCAGTGCCGCACCGGTTACCTGAAAGCCATCATTGACGTTGGTTGATACATACACCACGCGGGCATCGGCAAAGGTAACGCAGGCCGGATAAGCAACAAAACACGGTTCAGGGATCAGCACTTCGTCGTCAGGGTCCAGCAGCGACAGCGCGGCGCCTAACATAGCCTCGCTCACACCAACAGTGATCAGAAGTTCAGTTTCGGGATCGTATTGCACGCCGTAACGACGTGCGAGATGTTCGGCCAGCGCCACACGCAGTTCGAGCAGACCGGAATTAGATGTGTAGGCAGTTGTGCGATCGATCGAGGCCTGACCAGCGGCACGAATAGGGGCTGGTGTGATAAAATCAGGCTCGCCGACTCCGAGCGAGATCACATCGGGCATCGTGGCAGCGATGTCAAAAAAACGGCGAATACCTGATGGTGGTACAGCGCGGATACGCCGCGCGATATACTGGCTGGACATCATGAGGTTCTCCTTCGACGCGCTGTTCAAACGAATCGCGCACAGACGTCAGCGGGTCAGATTTAGATGATCGCAGCTAGTACGCTATTGTATGTCCTGGCGTTCTTTGGCTTGAGCAGCGCTTTGTAGTCTCTGCCGGGCACCATTGCCCGGCGAGTTCTATCTTACCATGAGACGTTCTGGCTTACGACTACTTCAGTGGTCTAGTTTGGGCGGCCTATTCGGCTTGCTGACGCTCTATCTCTGGTATGCGGTTGAGCATGTCCGCTACGTATTGGCATTTCCCTTTCCCCTCGATTATGGCGAGGGGCCATTGCTAGCCCAGGTGAGCCGGCTGGCTGGCGGTGAGCCCATCTGGCACCTGTATGCTAATCCCGAGCAACCACCCTTTTTGATCGTGAATTATCCACCGCTCTATCTGTTACTCAGTGCGGGGTTGTCGTGGTTAACCGATTCACCGTTGCTGGCTGGACGATTGATTGCGCTAATCGGTGCCCTGGCGGTCATGGTTGCCCTGATGGCTCTGATCGGGTGGCGTGGTGCGTGGTTGGCTCTCCTGTGGCTGACGATTCCGGTCGCACGCGAGTGGTTACCACTCATGCGTGTTGATCTGTTGGGGGTAGCGCTGGGATTGTGGGCAGTGTGGCTGGCTGGCAATCACCGCCTAGCGCCACGTTGGCGCGGTGCACTGGCCGGACTGCTAGCGGTGGCTTGTCTCTTGACTAAACCGTCGTTGCTCGCCGGGCCATCGGCAGCAAGTGGGTTGTTGCTAGCGACGTGGATGGCACGTCGCTCCGCCACTGATACCTATGGGCGTGAAGCTGTCATTGCTTTTGTGGTTACTGCGATCGTGGTTGGGGGCGGGGTTGTGACCAGTATGGTCTGGGCAACGCAAGGCTGGTTCTTGCTCCACGTGGTGGCGGCTAATGCTAATCGCTGGGAGTTCGAGCTGGCTGCCGGTTTCTGGCGGCAGCAAATCGGTTTACGCTGGCCGTTGCTGGTGACAGCCTTGATCGGGGCTGTGATAGTGTGGCGAACGGGTCGTAGACTTGTACTCGGATCGGCACTGGTCTACCTGCTAGTCGGTATGCTGGGAGCTGTTGGTTCAGGTAAAGTTGGCGCGTATGCCAACTATTTCTTCGAGTGGTATGCCGGATTGATCTGGCTAACTGGTATCGGTTGGACAACGCTCACCAGTAGGCGGACAGATGGGCAGCAGTTGTCAGCGATTCCCAACCTGCAGTCGGCTTGGTTGATGAGCGGAATCGTCGTCCTGCTGATCGCGAGTCTGCTCTACTACCCGCCGTTGTGGGACGCCAATCGGCTCCGGCCAGCGGGCCTGATCGAGCCAGTACCACCACGAATGGCATTCGGTCAGTATGGGTTATGGGCCGATGTGCAGCGTGAGGCAGCAGTGTTGGCTGCGCTACAACGGATCAATCCCGTCTTGGCTGCCGAAGCGCAGACCGCAGGATCGGTGATCTTTACTGACATACCTGGTCTAGCCAGCGGTGCAGGTGTTATAGCGCGCATACCGGTATTTGAATTCCGTCAATTGCTCGATCAGGGGCTGGCCGATCAGACTCCAGTGCTGCGCGAGCTGGCGAATGGCGAGTTACCGCTCATTTTGCTCGATTACCTTGGCAATTGGCTGACGCCAGAGATGATCGCGATCATCCGTCACCGCTACGCTCAGGATGGTTCGCTCGGTGTGATTGATCGCTATCGTCCGGTAGCAACTGGGTCGCCGCAACCACCTCTGCAACCAGTTATTGCCGGTGGTGTGCAACTGATCGCTGTGCAATTGGCGCCACCATTGGGCGCTGCCTATGAGCCGGGTGAACTGGTCACCCTCAATCTTGTCTGGCAGCGGCGCGAATCGTTACCAATGGATAATCTAACAGTCGTCATGCAGGTGTTGGTGGCTGGCGATCGCTCCGTAGCTCAGAGCGAATTACCATTGCTCTACGGCGCGCTGCCGCCGTCGCAGTGGCCGTTGGCAACACCTATCGAGCATCTTCAGACAATTGCGCTGCCACTGGAACTGATGCCCGGTACCTATCATCTGGCTGTCAGCTTACGTGATGGCGATGGCCGCGATCTGATTGCGCCACAATCGGTGGCCGTGCTGTCCGTCGAACCGCAAGGTGGCACTTTGGTTGCCGAGACCGGCTACTTTGTACCGGCGTCAATGATGCGTGCCTGGGCCGAATTGGGCGCTGTCGAGCGCGCGGGCTGGCCCCTGACCCCAGCGGTACCATTTGCCTGGGGATGGTTGCAATGTTTTGAGCGCATTTGTCTAGAGTGGCGTGATGGCGTTGTTCAGATGCGTCCGCTTGGTGACGAACTCTATCTGGCTGAAACAATCCGCAGCGCACAATGCCTCAATGGAGTACTGGCTAGTGATATCTGCCCCGGTTTCGCTGTCCCAGACGAGCTACATCCTAGCCTCGGCTCACCGCTCAGCGGTGAACTGGTGCGTAACGGTTGGATTGTGCAATGGACGACCTACGCTCGTTTAGAGCGTAGCACTGATGGTAGCACATTCAGTCTCGGACGGCTTGGCGCTGAGACGCTGCGTTTGCCGCCAGGGGTACGGTACCGCTGGCCTGAATAGGCAGGGGGAACGTTTTTGTTACGCCGTATTATTGCCGGCGCGCGGTGCTGGCCTGAATAAAGGTAGGGGGAACGGTTTTGTTACTGGTTAAGTGCTGATAGATGCTAATCACTCCTCGATTGCGTTGTGCTGCTAGAGGTTGTTGTTCGATATCAGGGCTATACTATACGGCAGTGCTACTATGAGATGTAATGTTAAGTGCTTCCCTACCGACCTACGCTACATCCAGCAGGAGGGTGGGTTATGTGTGATCGGGGAGTTGAGCAGCATTGCATCGATAAATGACACCAGTATCATACTCTAGAGATGTTGATCTGAATCTATGAGTTTGGTTAAACGGATACACACTCTCCGCGGTGAAAATGCCTAGACCAGACCGTCCTGTCTGTCTTGGATCAGGCAAGGTTAGGATCGCGGTAACATTGTTTGACCACGTTAGAGGACTGCTGCATAACAACCAGCTTCATCCCCAAGCTCAAGATGCAATGACGGCAGGCAGTGATCGCCTGCCGTCATTTGGTGAGTGACAGGATAGCTTAGCGCACAGTGATTGCGCTCGCCTCGCGACCACCCGGTGCGAACGAGTACTGCAACAGAATGCCGGAGTCGGTCACATCAGCTGGAGCCGAGAAGCGGTACACTGTTGTATTGAGTGAACCGCCAGCCGGTACGACCCCACTGCCTGTATCGATGTCGAACCGTGGGGCGCCGAGAACTGTGCTCATTCCCTCGATCTTGCTCAGTTCAAAGCCGGTGAAGTAGTTGTCGTAAGTGTAGGCATCGACATTGATCTGTTGACCAAGGGCAGTGACGCCAATTTGACTGCCGCAAAGGGTTAGCACAGTATTAGTGCTATTGGTAGCATGACCGGTAAAGAAGAATGCCGTGTAGGGTCCACCAATCGGTCCGACAAAGAAGGCATTACGCCCATCACTGGCAAATGAGCCAACCTCAGCGGTATATCCGACATAATCGGGTACCCCATCACGGTTGGTATCAAAGAGCAGGTCGATCTCCACTGGATAGTTCGAGTGGGTAATCGTTTGATGGGTGGTAATGCCAAACTGGATGATCGGTGTATTACCAGGGCAGAATCCAGGGAAGTCAAATGCACGCACGCCGACAAAGCGCAAATCCATCGGCGGCATCTGCATTCCGGCCCCTGGCGAAGCATTCACAGTGTCATTCTGTCCGATGAGCGTGAAAGCGTCTACCGCAACTGGGTTCGCACCGGTGTTGGTAAGGCGGGCTGCAGCTGGGGTGGTCGTGGTCGCCCGGACAGAAGCTGGGGCCTGCACAATGCCTGCTGCACGCGGCAAAATATGCCAGGGCATGGTCAGGTCATTCGTTGTGCCGGGAGCGTCAAGCACGAGATAGCCATCGTATTCAACTGCCGTCAACGTCGCCCCGTTACCACCGTTGTTGCCCGAATTGAGTACCCAGGCTGGTAGTTTTGTTGGATTAACCCTGAGAGTGAGTGTAAAGGTGCGGCGGCTGCGCGGTGGCACAGTGATAGTAGTCACCGACGTACTGAGGGTGATCGCACCGCTAGCTGCATCATCGGCGAAGCGGAATGTCGGCGTAATCGTGTAGGTCACTGCTGTGTTGCCGTAATTGCGCACCACAATAGTGCGACGCAGGGTTGTCGGGTTACGGGTAGCATCAACTTGACCAAAGGAGATGGTCGCCGTTCCGTTCGAGAGTTCCCATGCGCTGGCTTGCGCTGCGATAGCGCGGTTCACCCGCACTTCACCACCACCGATGCGGGTGATCGGGGCTAGTACTGGGCCGAGGAAGACCGGTGAACCGTTGTAGATGTTGGTTTCAGCAGTGTTGATCAGCCGCGCTTTCAATTCCCACGGTGACATGCTCCAGTCAACCGCGTTGTACAACAGAGCGGCAGCGCCGGCCACCATCGGCGCAGCTCCAGAGGTACCGCCAAATGGTTCAACCCCAGTGCCACTACCGGCTACAGCTGAAAGCGATGCCCCAGGTGCGCCGATCTCAGGCTTAATGATCTGACCATACATGATCTGATTGCCATAGGTCATATGGCCCATCGTCGGCCCGCGCGAAGATGTTCCTACCACACTACCAGCATTACTGACCGGGTTAGCAAAGTCGATCGTAGTTGTATTCCCTACCCGCGCTTTCAATACAGTGCCGCCAGCCTGAGTGATCGACAGAACCGGTACAGTGGGGTTGCCACCGCCAAAACTGAAGACTGGCGGTACCGCCCCGGCCACATTATTAGCGACGATTACGGCCACTGCTCCGGCTGCGGCACCGTTAGAACCTTTGATACTGATGGCGCACGCACCGCGATCCACCAATAGAATCTGGCCAGTAAGCGAACCGGGTGGATATGCAGCACATCCCAGCGCATTGCCTAGCGCTGCACCATAGATGAGAGTGCCACTGACAGCAGTTGTGGGAATTGGCGCCCAGGGCTGCGCAATACCATACACGGTTGTGCTAAGCACCGTGATCGGATAGGAAGCGTCGCTCGGCACGGCGGTTTGTGCAACCGAGAGCGCTGTCCGTGCGCCAGCAGGTGTGCCAGTGATGTATGGTCGGTCGGCACTGTTACCCGCAGAGGCAACCACCAAAATACCAAGTGGTTGCAGGTTGTCGACCGCGATCGCTGCGTCGTCATCGTAGTTCTGACCATACGACGCGCCAAGCGACATGTTGATGATATGCATCCGGTCGTCGGTCATACCATCGCCGTTTGGATCGGCAGACCAGTCCAGACCTTGCAAGATCGCTACCCCACTGCACGCCGATGAGACTGCTGAGCAGACCTTGACTGCAAACAGATCAACTTCTGGTGCTACACCCTGTTCGCCGCCGATAATGTCGGCAACGTGTGTGCCGTGACCACCAGCGCAAGTGCCGCTGCTTAGACCTGCTACCCCACAGTCAATCGGATCAGGATCAGGCGCTAGCGGACCGTTCGGCCACACCTCGCCTACAAAATCGTACCCACCCTTTACCCGATCGGTGGGGAAGAGCCCATCGAGGGTCGTGTTGCGTGGATCGGCAGGACTCGTTCCGTAAGCGGCTTGATACGCTTCCAACGTGCCCGGACCACCAAATGCGGCATGGGTATAGTCGATACCGCTATCCAGCACTGCTACACGGACATCCTTGCCCCGGTAGCCGGCTGCCTGCACGCTCGGGGTGGCACCAATATAGGGCACTGTCTCCATTGGAGGCTGGCTCGCGCGCTCATAGTTTACAACTGGATTGATACGAACTACTTCTGCGTCAAGTGCCAGTGCCGGTAACATTGCCCCTTCCACTTCTACGACGACAGCATTGAGGGCTACGCGTAAGCGGGCCAGTTCGACCAGACTTGGATCGATGGCGCGCAAGCGCGTTAGTACACGCTCGTGCTGTTGATTAACCCGATTGAGTTGAGCAGCTTGTGCTGCGCCTTCAGGGACAAGTGCCGTCGGCTTTTCACTCAGGCGAATGACAACCTCCTGCCGACCACTAACGCCAATCAGGCTTGGCGATAGTCTGGTTGGTGTGCGATCAATGGTGAGCGGTGCTTCCATCCGCAGGTCGTGAAGGTTGGGAATTGGTCGTGGCGGTTGCGCAGCAGATGGCGCAACCAGGGCTACCGTTAGAGCAATACTGATTGCAATTGCAACCAGTTGTCGTGTATTGGATCTCATGCTCATGATACTCCTCAGCTCACAAGCGAAAACGGCACCAGCGATACGAAGAAATGCGGTTGCTATGTCAGCGAACCTGCTACAACCCCCATCCCTCCTTTCTGTGATGCACAATCGTTCTCCCAATTCGCTGCGGACAGTGCGCGCGGCACTGGTAACATGGCCTTCCTGTCGATCTGCCAGTGCTGGCTACCTGGCGAGGACCTAATCTACCCGCGAGCATTGCTCTAGCACGTGAGCACCCATCCGCAACATTTGGTGAAGCTTTGCCGAAGTCAGATCACATCCATAGATCCATGGCGGCGTGCGCGTGAGGAGTCGCGACGGAAACGAGGCGCGTCGCCTGATTGGCGCGCAATCTGTGCGCTGCAATCTCAGCAGCAACGTTGTAAGCAGCATGAGCTGAGGCAAAAAAAGATTAATTTTATTAAACGCATCTGTCAAGCAAAAATCGTATCAAAAACATTTACAAATCGTTCATATTTTTGTCCGGCTAAATGAAAAATGATTCATTCCCCAGGGTGGGCCGAGGGCATGATGGGTGGCAGACCAGACAGTTTCTAAGCCAGATAACTCCGGATAATGCCGGTTACGGTTCGCGCTTTGTGCTATACTGCTACCAGTATGTCTCATTGGGGAGGTTCCTGGTGTCTCAGATCAATGCGCTCTCAATTGTTATTTGCGCAACCGATGGTGCGCGACTTGCACCACTGGTGCAGGCTGTCACGACTGTGGCTATGCGGCATAGTTCCGCACCTGAAGTGGTGATCGCTGCTGGTCCAGCTGCTGCGGCAGCCGCGGCGCGGAGCGCCGCCACTTATCCATTCGTACACGCAACGTACCATACTCAACCGCGCCGTCCTGCCTACTTGCTCCGTGATGCTTGTACGCTGATTAATGGTGATACAGTATTAGTCCTGGATGCTACGGTGCCGCCATCAGCGTTGGCGATAGAACGGCTGTTAGCTGCCTACAATGGGCACGATCTGCTGGTTGGTATGCGAGTGCCTGCACTGTCACATCCGTTGCAGCGGGCTCACGCGGCGTTGTTGCGTCAGATTCTGGTCAGTGATCAGGCTGATCCCCTCTTGCCGTTGGCGCTGTTTCGGGCCGAATTGATCGAACTGTTACCTGGCGACGGTGAACCGGCACCGCCCCTGGCTCACCTCTATGCAGTTGCCCGTCGCCGGAACTACGTGATCGGTCAGGTGGCGTTGCCAGCACACAGCGTACCTGCTCGTCCGTCAGGGATCGCCGAGGTGGCTACACTAGTAGCGCAAGGTCCAGCACGTGGTGCGCGCCCTGCCCTTGGTGCACTGGCGATCGCTGGCAGCCTTTGGTTTTTGCTCCGTCGGCGCCGTTAGCCATTCTAGGTTGGCGCAACGTTTGCGGCCATGCGCTCGTCCTATCGGTGTCCGTTGGTGGATCACGAGTGAAGGAGGGAACCAATGAGTCAGCCTGAACAACAGCCCGGACAACGGCCCGATGAAACGCCCAATCTTGGCGCGGAACTGCTCGAATTGGGTCAACAGATCGAAGCGGCGCTCCGCACCGCTCTTGAAAGTGAGCGTGCTCGTCAGCTCAAACAAGAGCTAGTGACCGGCTTACGGCACGTGAGTGAACAGATGCAATCGGCCGTGAAGATGATCGCCGATGATCCCCGTGTGCAAGAGCTAGCTGAACGCGGTCAGCAAACATTACATCAAATTCAGCAGAGCCAGGCCGCACACGATCTGCAACAGGCGCTGGCCCAAGGAATCGCCCAGCTCAACGATCGCTTGGCAGAGTTTATTAAGCGACTCCAGGCTGCTGCTGACGGTGAGCCGGCTATCGGCGAGACGACCCGCCTCGATCGGGACGATCAGTAGCGCGCTACTCGGGCAGGGAGAACGGTAAGCGGGTGTGTTAGCTTAACAGTTGCTCTGCTCCTCGCCTGGCGGTTGGCTAAATGCCTGCTCAGTGCTGTCTATGGAGCCTGCTTGACAGTGCCTGCGTCAGGCCAAGCGTATGCATCCGAGCTCCTCCCTCGGCTGGTCTCATATCACGCGTCCGCTGCTCTGGCTGGCGGACAACATCTATCACTTGTAGGGACGCTGCCAGCGCTGGCTCTCGACTGAGCCGGCGCATCTGTTTTGCTTTTTGGCCTTGTCTACGATAACGGGGCAAGGAGCGCATAGCTGAGCCAGTTTCAACAATCACCTGGATGATATCGCTGATTTTGTGGTGGAATGACCACCTTGCCGATCGAGGAGTATAGCGCGGGTGATAATCGTCAACATCTCGTCAGCTCGAGCAAGAACGGGTCGCTCGCTTACACGCAATGGAGAACAGATACCACCGGCAGAAAAGGGTTGCTGCTGATCCATGGGTGTAGACGATGACTTGAGTATGGCCCACAGCTGTTGTCTCAAATCCAGCAGTGCTTGTCAAAGCAAGACTTTCCGCAAACGCAGATCGCGCAGCACGAGGAGCAGTTGTCAAGGTCGATCTAACACGTACAACCATCAGTTGGTGTTGACCTGCTTACCAGCGCGTCCCCACTCAATCAGGAATTATTGAGCGCCAGCGTCGCTAGCGTTAACCCGCTCTTCTGCTCTCTGGGTGGCTGGGATTGACTGCGTGTTTGCGTTGGGAGCAGAGACTATCTTTGCTCATTGGCATGATGTATAGTGCTGTCCGGTTCAATCCTCCCTTGTCGCACAGTGGATAGTTGCTTTAGCCTGAGGATGAACTACAATTTGCATGGAGACGCTGATGTGTCATTCAAGCAGTCATACCTGTACGCCTGCGCTTTCCTGCACGCCTAGCCGCTGTTTGGTCGTGCAATCGCCGAGATGATCATCAGGGTTTCCGCTATCGATTCGGCTCGCAATCGCAGGTGTTGACGGTTCATATCTGCTTTGTCCTTACGTGTCTCCTGTTGTTGCTATGCCAGCGAGGGATGCTGCGCTTGTGATCAGGGTGCATCGTAGAGCGAGGTTCTATGTGTGGTCGCTATACACTTACCGTTTCGTCTGTCCAGCTGGCTAAACGTTTTGCAGTTGCGCCGCTTGAGCTTCAACCGCGGTATAATATCGCGCCCACGCAACCAGTGATCGCGGTGCGCCACGGACAGCATGGGCGTGAACTGGCATGGTTACGCTGGGGGTTGATCCCATCGTGGGCCAAGGAGGCCTCGGTTGGCGCACGTATGATCAATGCCCGTAGTGAAACGGTGCTCGATAAACCGGCGTTCCGTAATGCTTTTCGCCGCCGCCGTTGTCTTCTGCCTGCCTCCGGTTTCTACGAGTGGCAGACGACACCGACCGGTAAGCAGCCATTCTACTTTACTCCGCTTGATGATGATGTAATGACGTTTGCCGGTCTTTGGGACCAGTGGCGGGCGCCTGATGGCACCCTCATCGAGAGCTGTGCGATTCTCACCACCGCTGCCAATGGGGTTGTAGCCCCTATCCATGATCGTATGCCGGTTATCCTGCCTCCTGAACTCACCGATCTCTGGCTCGACCCAATGGCCGATGCCGCCCGACTGTATGACCTGTGCCTCGCCCCGCCGCCGGTCGCCCTAGGCGTCTATCCGGTGAGCAAGGCTGTCAATCAGGTCCGTAACGATAGTGAAGCGTTGATCCGCCCGCTATTATCGTGAATCTCATCACGATCTAGGATCTGCCTGCGCAATGTACGACATTCACCCAGGTGCTACGCTGACGCGACATCGTCAACGTTGATCCTGGCGTTACGAAGCAGCCCGCGATTGCCCAACAACCTTTTTCCAAGCGAGGGGCATTTGGTTGCATAACCCATATTCGTAGGGGTGCTATGCTGCCAACGGTTGTCATCCGCAAACGCCCTGCGCCTTCTTTCCGTCACCCCAGGCCTATGCGATCGCGATATTTGAAGACATCCGTTACTATGCTTATTCGTTGGGGTTGAGGCCCGGTTGGGGCTTGGGCTTCAATACTATGACGTGTATGTACTGCTCCAAGCTGAGCAGGCTCAATACGTCACAGCATGACTGTCGAAAACGAGCGGCTACTTGGCGAAAGTAGCCTCCTCGCATGCGCTAGCAGTTCGTCTGGTTGGCATAGGTTAGGAGCTGCGATCTGAGCAGGGAACGTGTAATCGGGTTGTCGTTGGGTCAGCAGCGAAACGAAGTTCGTATCAGCGACCCCGAGGATGGATGGTCCTAAAGTCTACTTCACGCTGTACCAGCGATGGTACACCGTTATGCTAGCGATACAACCATTTGGCTAATAGCCCGATAGGAGCAAAAGCTGCAATGGCCGATTCGCGAAGGTTACCTGCCCTCGACCTCTCGCCGCCCTCATGGCAGAGGAGCAGGGCAGGTGGTACCGCTTGGATTAGACCGTCACGCCTCTCGCTAGTCTTATGGTGTAGTCCGCACGCGTTCGATCCGAGCCCCCAGGGCGGCCAACCGCTCGTCGATCCGCTCGTAACCGCGGTCGATCTGACCTATGTTGTAGATCACACTACGCCCTTTCGCACACAACGCTGCTGTGACCAACGCCATTCCGGCCCGAATATCGGGGCTAGGCAGTCCGTCTGGTTCACCGTAAAGTTGCGATGGCCCGACTACCACTGCCCGGTGCGGATCACAAAGAACGATCCGCGCGCCCATACCGATCAGCCGGTCAACGAAGAAAAGGCGACTTTCAAACATCTTTTCATGAATCAGCACCGTACCGCGCGCTTGAGTTGCGATCACGATCGCCGTGCTCATCAAATCAGGGTTAAAGCCCGGCCACGGCGCCGAGTCAATTTTCGGAATGGCACCGTGAAGGTCATGACGGACCACCAGTTCCTGGTCGGCAGGTACGATAATGTCATTGCCTTCTTCACGCCATGTTACGCCCAGGCGGCCAAACATAATTTTGGTCATCCGATGCTCACGGGGCCGGGCATCAACGATGCGTAGCTCACTGCGCGTTACCGCTGCCAACCCAATGAGCGACCCGACCTCCATAAAATCGGGCCCGATTGTGTAGTCGGCCCCCCGTAGGCTGCTCACCCCTTCGATTTCGAGCAGATTGGTACCGATACCGCTAATACGCGCACCCATGCGGTTGAGAAAATGGCATAGGTCTTGCACATGCGGTTCAGAGGCGGCGTTGCCAATCGTCGTATGACCATCAGCCACTGTTGCTGCGATGATGGCCTGTTCGGTGCCAGTGACGCTCATCTCATCGAGGAAGATATCAGCGCCGCGTAATCTATCTGCAGTCAGAATGTAGCTAGTGGGGGTCACTTCGACGTGCACACCTAACGCTTGTAGCGCTAGCAGGTGGGTGTCGAGTCGACGGCGACCGATCGCGTCACCACCAGGACGAGGCAGTGTAACGTGACCGCGTCGGGCTAACAAGGGACCGGCTAGTAGCGGTGAAGTGCGGATACGTCGGGCTAATGTTGGGTCTGGTTCAACTGGTGCCAGGGAATTAGCACGTAGATGAACAACATTCGGTTCGGGGCGGTCAATCTGTACCCCGAGGTGGGCCAAGAGGGCCAATTTGGTGTGCACATCACCAATGTCGGGGATATTGCGCAGCGTAACTGGTTGATCAGTTAGCAGGCTGGCAGCAAGGAGGGGCAGAGCAGCATTTTTATTGCCGGCTGGTCGAATTGATCCAGACAGTCGATGGCTGCCTTCAATGACAAAATAATCCATGGTACTCCTCTCAGGTATGATGATTCGCGTGATGATCGCTGTAGTGAGCAGTGTCTGGTTAAACGCGACCAGACGGTTAGCACGCGTATCAAGAACGACATCGCGCTTGCTAATGTTACGTCTAGGGCGCATTGCTCACACCTTATGCGTGGTGAGTCGTATCCTAGCAACCTGAGGCGCATGGCTCACACTAGCTATGCAGTAGAACGTGACTCGCAGGCGAATTTCGCCTGTACAGTGGCTGTAGTCATAGTCAGGTTCTATTTTAACACGACACGGGAGGACTGATCGGCCGCATCCGGATCACTCCGCTTGCTTGCGGTTGCGTAGTTTGGTCCAAACGTTTTTCCAGCGACTCATCTGGCGGCCACTGGTTTTGCGCGCAGCTGCGATCAGTTCGTTTGCCCGTGCCTTTCCTAATTCCAATGCCTCGCGGCCTAGCTCCTGCAAACGGGCTTGATCAATCAGCTCGCCTTCAGCAAACCAACGCCAGGCCACCATCCCAGTTGTATAGGTCCCAGCGTAAGCAATTGCCACTTTAGGCACGATGCCCCAAATCGGAATCATCCCCACCAAGGTGCGGGCTAGTTGCCGCCAGATGAATGCGCCCCCGATCACCGGGAACAATTCACGCAATCGCTCGCGCAAGTCGGGAGGTGCACCATAAGCCAAGCCGAGACGGTAGATCAGAATCGCCTGATTCTTGGTCAAGACCAGAATGTCGGCAGCGGCAAAGGGAAGATTGAAGAGAGGAATCTGTGCTGGCACTGCAGTCGCCAGCACATACGAGGCGTTGATAAACGAGACGTTGTTGATCAGGTTGCGGGCAACCACAGCGCGTAGTCCGGGTAGCCGGCGGGCTGCAGCCAGATGAAGCTCGGAAGGCAGTCGATCAAGCACTGCCTCGGCCAGCTGCGTGCCCACATTGGGTGCCTCTGGGTCAGGCACAACTAGCAAGCGTGCATGGGCGACCCGCGGATGCAGTGGGCCAGCGTCGGTAGGTAACGTGGCACCCCAGACGACCACTACTGTTGGTAGTGCCAGCAGCGCCAGCCGGTCAATCGCTGCCAGTTCACGCACTGTTAGCCGAGTATTGCGATCCAGGCCAACGATGATCAGATCTACATCACGTAGCTCGTCAGGTACGAGGGTATGCAAGCTGGAATGCAGCACAGGCGACGGGCCAGTAGTGCCATACAATTGGGGGCCGCTTTCTAGGTGGGTTGCAATCGCCTGGCAAACATGGGGAACACCAACGCACACAATAGTAAGCGGTCGCTCGGCTTCAGCGCGAATCGCTGTAATATCGATTTCACGCAGGGTGTTCAAAACAACGCCGAGATCGTTCCAACTGGCCATTTCTACACCTCTTTTGCGCCGGCAACTAGGTCGGCAGCGTTATTATAGCATGGCCTCGTCCCCGCTCCGTTTGTCTGGTCACAGTGTGCTATAATAATCGCCAGTACGCGCAACGCGCCACAGGTACCTGTTATAGGGAGGAAAGGCATGGAACTGAATCACCGCCGATTACATCGGGTCGACCTCATTGAGGTTGTTGGGCGCGTTGACGCAGCCACTGCACCGCAGCTTAAGCAGCTTATTGAATCAATCTTCGCCGAAGGTCGTTACCGCATTGTGCTGGATCTGCAGCGGCTTGAGTATATCAGCAGTCCTGGTCTGCGTGTCCTGATCGAAGCGCGCAAGAAGGCCCGTGAATGGAAACTTACTGATCTAGAGGGTGGCGATGTGCGGATTGCTAATTTGCCGCCTCGGATCAAAGAGGTGTTTGATTTGACCGGTTTTAGCTCATTGTTTGAAATCTATGGCGATACCGTCGCAGCAGTTGGTTCATTTTAGCCCTGCCACGTAGCCGGCACTCGGCCTCTGAAATTCTCATTATCGCCATGGAGAATAGCATTACTCTTACCGCCGATCTCGACGCGCTGACTAAAATTAGCGCCTTTATCACTGCCGCGGCTGAACGCTGTGGTCTCGACGAGCGTGCAACATGGCAAGTGCAACTTGCTGTGGATGAGGCTGTCACGAACGTTATTCAGCACGCTTACGATCCCGACCAACCCGGTGATTTGACGCTAAGCTGGCAGTGCCATGATCACCGATTTATTGTGACCGTGTGCGACCATGGGCGTCAGTTTGATCCGTCGACGGTGCCTCCACCTGACATTACCTCTCCGCTCGAGGAACGTCAAGTGGGTGGGTTGGGTATCTACCTAATCACCCGCTTGATGGATGAAGTCCGCTTTGAATTTTCGCCACAGGGCGGGAATCTGCTGACCATGGTAAAATATCTGCCGCGCGATCAGCCTGCTTCTCCTGATGATGTTTTGATCATTCCCCTCAATGAACGCATTGATGCCCTGACTGCACCGCGCCTGACGAAAATGGTCAGTGAGCAGATTAGCCAGGGTGCGCGTCAGATTGTGCTCGATTTCAGTAACGTGCCATTCTTGTCGAGCAGTGGCTTGCGTGCGCTGCTGCTGATCCGCAAAGAGTTAATGACCCTCGGTGGTGAATTGCGTCTGGCTGCGCTCCAACCGCAAGTCTATGAAGTGTTCACTCTGACCGGGTTTACCCAGGTGTTCAATATTCATCCCTCCGTGGCTGAAGCGCGCGCTGCATGTGCTCAGAGGCGTTGAGTGTCTCGCGAATACCTGCTGACATGGTACGGTCTGCTCGTCGGTGGGTTGGCATTGCTCTGGCTGCTCTCGCTGCCGCTGACCCCGGCGACGCCAGCGCTGGTAGCGCTGTTTGCGGTCATGGCATTTGCAGTTGATCTGCTTGCCTTTCGTGTTCCTCCAGCTGATGTCCATAGCCTGGCGCCATTAGTCTTAGTCAGTGCTAGTCTGGCCTTAGGTCCAGTTGTCGGTGCATGGCTAGCGGCTATCGAAGGCTTGATCTCAGGTATCGCTATCGTTTTGCTATCGCATCGTCCGCGCACACCCTTTTCTCTGTTGGGCAGACCACTGCTGCGCGGCGGTCTACGCGCGCTTGGGTTGTTGACTGGTGCCTGGCTGGCCAGTATGGTGTACGCGCAGCCGCTTACGACCCTCACACCAGCGCAGTTATTTGGCTGGACGTTGCTGGCCTTTCCGCTTGTGACGCAGGCCGGGCGCGTGTTGCGCGAACTGTTGCAAGGAGGATACAGCGGTCTGGTAACGTGGTGGCGTTCGGCTTGGCGGCCTATCGTTGGGGCTGAACTGTTGCCATTACCGTTGGCCTGGTTAGGAGCAGCGATTGCTCACGATCTGGGTCTGATCCATCTGTCGTTGGCAGGTGCCGCACTGATCGCCTCGGCAGCGATTTTGCGCCAAGCGGCACTTAGTTTGCAATCGCAACGCCGCTCAGTGCGTGAGCTAGCCCGCCTCAATGAAGTCAGTCGCGCGATCATTCGCAGTGAACTCGATGTTGATGCACTGTGCGAATTGATCTATCGCGAGGCAAGCCGGATTGTTGATACTTCGTCGTTCCATCTCGGTCTGTTCAATGGCAATCACTACACGCTGATGGTGCGGGTGCAAGATCGGGTGCGGTTGCCGCGCCTAACTGTCGATCTGTCAGAAAATAGCGGTCTGATCGGTTGGATCCGTGAGACAGGTCGGGCCATCCTGGTCGAAGACTTTACCCGCGAGATGGATCAATTGCCGGCACGTCCGCGGTATCAGAGCGAACGTCCACCACGTTCGGGTATCTACGTGCCTTTGATTGCCGGTGAAACAGTTATTGGTTCGATTTCAGTGCAGAGTTACGAACCAGCGGCTTTTAACGCTAACGATCTGCGCCTTATTTCGCTCATCGCTGATCAAGCGGCGGTCGCGATTGCCCGCGCCCGTGCTTTCCACGAAGCGCGTCAGCGCGCGAATCAACTGCAGGCGATTCGCGAGGTCAGTCAGCAGATTACTGCCATCCTCAATCTCGATCAGTTGTTGCCGTCAGTTGTGCGACTGATCCGGGAACGGTTTGGCTATCATCCAGTGCATATCTTCACTGTGTCGCCTGATGATGGGCGGATCTATTTCCGTGCTTCCACTGCCGATGGTGCCGATCGCGAACGGTTACGTGCTCTCTCATTGCGGGTCGGGCAGGGGCTAGTTGGCGAGGCAGCGCAACGCGGTGAGCCAGTGCTGTCTAGCGATGTGCTTAATGACCGCCGCGCGATCCGCGATGCGTTGCAAACCCGTTCAGAACTAGCTGTACCGTTGCGGGTTGGGGCCACAGTGATTGGTGTGCTCGATGTGCAGAGTGACCAGCCCGATGATTTCGATGACGATGATCTGTTCGTTATCCGGACCCTAGCCGATCAGATTGCTATCGCCATCGAAAGCGCTAATGCCTACACGGCCCAACAGGAAGAAGCCTGGACCCTGAACGCTCTCCTGCAGATTGCCGAGAATATCGGGCGGGCGACGACATTGCCCGATCTGCTAGCGACGATTGTGCGGTTGCCACCACTCTTATTAGGATGCCCGCGTTGCTATGTTGTGCTCTGGGATCGCGAACAACACGATTTTGTCCTGCGCGCTGCCTATGGTCTGTCTGCTGCGGCACGCGCGGCAGTTATCGATCAACCGACTCGATCGCCTTTTCTAGAGCGATTGCGCGAACATGCGGTCGAGAAGGAGCAACCGCGCCTAGAAGTACTCTGGCAGGCGCAGGATAACCCAGATCAATGGCCGACATTGATCGCAGTGGCGCAGAGTGGATCCCTGGTTGGTTTGCCAATCAGTGCACGCAGTTCGTTATTAGGTGTATTAGTACTTGACTACAACGATCCGTTTGTGTCGCTCAGCAGTCGGCAGCAAAATCTCTGCACTGGCGCTGCCGCCCAAATCGCTGGTGCGCTCGAAAGTCTCCTGCTGGCAGCAGAAGCGGCTGAAGCCGCGCGCCTCGAACAAGAGCTGCGTGTCGCGCGCGATATCCAGCAGTCGCTCCTTCCTACTCGCCTGCCCTCTGTTCCTGGCTGGCAGATCGATGCGGCCTGGCAATCGGCCCGCCTGGTTGGTGGTGATTTTTACGATTTCTGGGCGTTACCAATCGGCGCTGATCCCATCCGCGAATTGGGCTTCGTGATCGCTGATGTCAGCGACAAAGGTGTTCCCGCGGCTATGTTCATGACTATGTCGCGATCGCTAGTGCGCGCTGCTGCACTCGATGGCTCATCACCGGCCGTGGCGATGCAACGCGCCAATCGCTGGCTCGCCCGCGATTCAGAGTCGGGGATGTTCGTTACTCTCTTCTACGCCCGCCTTGATCTGACCAGTGGCCGGTTGTGCTACACCTGTGCCGGTCACAATCCGCCACTGGTGTATCGGTCCGCAACTGGCCAGATCGAAGAGCTGCGCACTCCCGGTATTGCCCTAGGTGTGTTAGCAGAAGTACACCTGCACGAAGCTACTACAACTCTCGCGTCCGGTGATGTGTTGGTGTGTTATACCGATGGCGTGACCGAGACCGTGAATGAGCTGCGTGTCCCGTTCGATCTCGAAGGGTTACGTGCGGTGATCAAAACCTATGCCGCCGCTCCGGCTGGTGCTATCGTGCAGGCGATTTTAGCCGCGATTGCCCGTCATAGCCATGGTCAGCCGCCGTTTGATGATATTACCCTCATCGTGATCAAGCGTGACGGGTTCAATCCTGCTGATCAAGGGCTTGTAGGGGAGGGTTGAGTGTTTGCAGCAGTTGGATCCGCGTCCGTATGACCTGTCTGTGCAGCTGGTGGTTGGCGATGATGCATGTAGGTGAGGTACACGAAGCCCGGCTCTCCACTCCCTACTTACTACCTACGCATTCCTTGCCTGCGCGCGCCAAAAATCGCTCGATCCGGTGAAAGATCGCCTGGCGATGCGGGCCAATGATCAATAATTGATGACCAGTGTTTTCCCAATATGTTAGTTCACAGTAGGGGCTGCCGATCCGGGCCGCAATTGCAGCGGCGCCAGCCGGATCAGCGGTTGTATCGTTGCGGCCATGCATAATTAAGGTTGGAGCTCGTACCTGCGGTAATACCTGCCGGGCAGCATTCAAGGTGAGACGCAGCTCGTCAGCTGCTGCAACCGAGACTTTAACCGACTGCCGCAACAGCTGCTGGATCGCAGGATCGTCGAGGTGGAGGTCTGGCTGACGGCGCCAAATCGAGGCCCGTAAATCGGGATTAGAGAAATCGGCCTGGGCCAGTAGGTAAAACCAGGGGGTTGTATGACGCGCTACGCTGAGCAGATGTACTCGCCAGTCGCCGCCGAGCTGGTACGGGGTTGCCAGTAGCACTAGCCGATGAATTGATCGCCGGGCGGCCAGCAGGGTAGCTAACGCGCCACCAAGCGAAAATCCGATCACCGAGGTTTGCCTGTAACGGGCGGTCAGCCAATCGAAGGCATGCTCCACCGCGGCAAGCCAATCGTTCCAGCGCACAGGCACCAAGTCTTCGGGCTGACCAGTGTGACCGGGCAGACGGATACCGAGCACGGTATAGTTAGCTGCGGCGAGATAATCGCCAAGCTCGCGCATCTCGCCGGGATCGCCGACAAAGCCATGGATCAACAGACAGGCATGCTCGCCACGTCGCAGTAGGAAGGGTTCATTCATTGGCAACGTAGAGCAGCTTGCGGAAGGTATTGATATTGCGTTCACCGATACCCGAAATGGCAATCAGATCATCAACGCTCTTGAAGGGACCGTGCTCTTCGCGATAGGCGATAATCCGATCGGCTAACACCGGGCCGATGCCTGGTAACGCAATCAGCGCCTCACGATCAGCGCGATTGATGTCAATCGGGGTGATTTCAGCGGTCGCTTTCTCAGTGAGCGTAGCGGCTGCCATCTCCTCTTCACTGCTAGTGGTGTTTTCTGTAGATGCCATCAGTGTTGTAACCATTGCCTCTGCTGGCGTAGCGGCTGACATTGTCTCGGGAGTGGCAGTCGGTGAGGCTGGCGCCGATTGCTCAGCCACAATCGATCCTGTATCTGACGTACCCGTATCTGGCGTAGGCGTGGCCGATTCTGACGCAGCAGCCGGTGCCGCCGGTGTTTCTGATTGCGCAGCTTCAGATGTGGACGACTGTGAAGGCGCGCTCGTACCGTTGTGGGTTGCTGCCGGCTTGTCAGTGCTGCTCGTGCGGCGCTCGGGCGGCGCACCGCGGTGAATGCGTGTCACCACTGGTCGCGGCCCACTAGATGTGCTGCTATCGGTTGCACTAGCTGGCGTCAGTTTCGGTGGTTCACCGCGATGAATCCTAGTAATAACCGGGCGTGGACCACTGCCAGTCGAGCCGGTGGGTGGGGGTGTCGTCGGTGCCGTCGGGGGATTGACCGCCGTTGGCAGCTGGCCAATTGGCGGCTGGCTAGTCGGTGACGTGGGCGAGGCGGGAGTCAACGCTTCCGATGTACTCTGCATCCGCCGCCAAATCAGATACCCGATCCCGAACAGGAGGACAACCAACAGCAACTTCCGCCACATAGCAATCTGCTCCCTGGTTGGTATACGCGAATTCTACTGCATTCGTTGTTCGTTGATGTGGCCTGGCGCTCGTTCTCGGTAGAGTGGTACGGTGCCAGCGCGCTAGCGGCCCATCTGCTGTATGTCTCAGTGTGCTGCTGTTTGCACTAGCGAACGCAACAGGGTCAGATTCATGCGATCCTCGGCCATGTCCTCACCCTTGGGCGTTTCGATAATCATTGGCAAACTGGCGAAACGTGGATCGTTAACCAGGAACCGAAACGCTTCGATACCGATGCAGCCCTGCCCGATATGGGCATGACGATCAACCCGGCTGCCGACATCTTTCTGCGAGTCATTGAGGTGAAAACATTTGACCCGTTCTAAGCCAACCAGGCGGTCGAGCTCGGCAAACGTCCTCTGGTAGCTATCCGGATCGCGAATGTCATAGCCAGCGGCAAAGATGTGACAGGTGTCGACGCAGACGCCGAGCCGATCGTGATACGGAATCATTTCAAACAGGCGCGCCAGATGCTCAAAGCGATAACCCAACGCTGTGCCCTGCCCAGCGGTTGTTTCTAGCAAGATCATCGTGGTGCCACCGACCCCTTCAGCCAGCAACCGGCGAATGGCATCGGCTACCCGTACCAATCCAGCCTCTTCACCGATCCCAGTGTGCGCTCCGGGGTGAGTCACTAGGTAGGGAATGCCTAACTGCGCGCAACGTTCTAGTTCATCGGCAAAGGCAGCAATCGATTTCTCACGGAGATCGTCAGCCGGAGCAGCCAGGTTAATGAGGTACGAATCGTGAACGACAACCGGATGAATGCCGGTGCGCTGTTGTTCGGCACGAAACGCCGCCGCCTCTTCCGCCGAGATGGGCTTTGCCGTCCACTGCCGTTCATTCTTGGCGAAAATCTGCATCGCCTCTAGCCCAATCGATTCGCCCCGGGCAAATGACTTCGAGACGCCACCCGAAATAGACATGTGTGCGCCGAATCGCGGCATGCCATCATCCTTGTGATCGTGTGCCGGCGAGTACCGGATAGTGCAATTATATCACGGCTTGGCTGGCGTTCATCAGCGGTCAGCCTGTGGTCTGGCTTTCTACAGCGAAGAGACGTATCCAACCTGCTATGCTCTTATGCTCAGCGGGCGGTACGTCGGCAGCGATCGGAACAGTAACGCACCTCATTCCAACAGTGGGCCCATTTTTTGCGCCATTCAAATGGGCGACCGCAAGTAGCGCAGATTTTGGTTGGGAGCTGACCTTTGCGCCGTGGTGTCGTAAGAGTGGCGTTTGTCATTCTAGTGCGCGCCATGTGAGCGTATCCTTTCGTACGTACAAACGGTTTTACTAACAGAGCGCGCTGTATTCAGCGCCTGTCGTCCGTCGCTATACCGATATGATCATCGTGGCCTAAGTAGGCTCTGCTGTCAACCGTATGATCGAACGCATGCTCAACTGGCTCTTTCCCGATCGCTGTGCCGGCTGTCGACGACTCACCGGAACTCTTTTCTGTGCTGACTGTCAGTCGCGGCTGCGTCCATACCCACCATTTGCGTCTCCGCCTGGGCTTGATGGTGCAATCGTCGCGTTTCGGTACGAGGGCGGACTAGTAGCCGCTATTCATCAGCTCAAGTATGGTCGGCGTCGTCGAGTGGCGCAGGCGTTGGGTGACCTACTAGCAGCCACAGTCGGTCCACTGGCTGCTGACGCCTTGATTGCGGTACCGTTGCACCGTGACCGGTTGCGCGAACGAGGCTTCAATCAGGCCGCCGAACTCGCCACACGTCTACGGCAGCCCGGTAGTCCGCCGTTAATCACCGGTCTAGAGCGAGTTCGGGCTACCAATCGTCAGGCTCGCTTGGCCGCTGCCGAACGTGTTGCTAATACAGCTGGTGCGTTTATCTGGGTAAGTGCAAACCCACCTCCGCCGCGTATCGTGGTCATTGACGACGTGTTGACCACAGGCGCGACCCTGGTCGCTTGTGCCGCCGCGCTGCGCGCTGCAGGCGCGCAATCAGTGATGGGCTTAGCCTTAGCCCGTTCTGTGATTGCCGACTCTGTTGTACAATAGAACTATCCGCGTATTCTAGTTGCGCATAGTGGCTATCCACTTTTCATTCGTCAGGAGGGACAATGATGTCGGACATCGAGCGGATCGCTGCCGCCCATGAGCAGTGGGAACAGCAATGTCTTTGGCCTGCACTTAAACGTGCCCCCGAACGCCCTGGACCCTTCATGACCACCAGCAGCGCGCCGATCGAACGCCTCTACACCCCACTCGATCTGACCAACGGCAGCGCAAGCCTGGCCGAGCATTTTTTGCGTAACATCGGCTATCCTGGTCAATACCCCTTCACTCGTGGTATTCACCCTACTGGCTATCGCGGCAAGCTGTGGACGATGCGCATGTTTGCCGGTTTTGGTAGCGCCGAAGAGACCAACGCGCGCTTCAAGTATCTACTAGAGCAGGGGCAGACCGGGCTGTCTATCGCTTTTGATATGCCTACGCTCTACGGGCGTGATACCGATCATCCACTAGTGGAGGGTGAATTTGGCAAATGTGGCGTTGCTGTCTCGTCGCTAGCCGATATGGAGATTCTGCTCGATGGGCTGCCGCTCGATCAGGTGAGCACCTCGATGACGATCAATTCGCCAGCGGCGATGATTTGGGCAATGTATCTGGTCGTGGCCGAGAAGCGGGGGATTCCGTGGAATCAGTTGCGCGGCACCATCCAGAACGACATCCTGAAAGAATATATCGCTCAGAATGAATACATCTTCCCTCCCGAGCCGAGTATGCGGCTGGTGGTAGATACGATCGAGTTTGCAGCGCGCCATGTGCCGCAGTGGAATCCGATCAGCGTTAGTGGCTACCATATCCGCGAAGCGGGTAGCACAGCTGTGCAAGAACTGGCTTTCACCCTAGCCGATGGCTTCGCCTACGTTGAATCGGCACTGGCGCGTGGGTTGGACATCGACGAATTCGCGCCCCGTATCAGCTTCTTCTTCAATGCGCATAACGACTTCTTCGAGGAGATCGCAAAGTATCGTGCGGCACGCCGGATTTGGGCACGGGCGATGCGCGAACGCTATGGCGCCAAGAATGAGCGCTCGTGGTGGTTGCGTTTCCATACCCAGACCGCCGGTTGCTCATTGACCGCTCAGCAACCCGAAATCAACATTGTGCGCACAGCCATTCAGGCCTTGGCAGCTGTGTTGGGTGGTACGCAGAGTCTGCATACCAATTCGATGGACGAAGCGCTGGCATTGCCGTCAGAAAAGGCGGTTACGATTGCCCTGCGCACTCAGCAGATCATTGCCTACGAAAGTGGGGTGGCGAACACCGTCGATCCGCTCGGCGGCAGCTATTTTGTCGAGGCGCTGACCGATCGAATGGAGCGCGAAGCACAGGCGATCTTCGACGCGATCGAGGCGCAAGGTGGTGTGATTGCAGCGATTCGTAACGGCTATTATCATCGCGAAATCGCGGATGCAGCCTATCGCTACCAGCAAGAAATCGATCGCGGTGAGCGTATTATTGTGGGAGTTAACGCTTTCCAAGATGATGAGCCACTATCGATCCCGATTTTGCAGATGGATCCCGAAGGTGAGAAACGCCATCTTGAACGTCTCAACCGTGTTCGCCGCGAGCGTGATCAGGCCCTGGTTGCGCGCCGACTGGCCGAGCTGCGGGCTGCTGCTCAGGGTAATGAGAATCTGATGCCGGCTATTTTGGAATGTGTGCGCGCCTATTGTACTCTGGGCGAAATGTGTGATGTGCTGCGCGAAGTGTTTGGGGTTTATCAACCGGATACGGTAATTGTTTAAGCGAGCTCTCGGATAGTGCGCTACCGGAATGGGCAGATGGGTAAGATACGCGTATGTGCTAGTGTGCTATTGACCCGTCTGCCCTTCAGTTATCTAGCGGTAAGTAGTCGTATCAGAACGCTTACTGATTGCTGTGCGTATTGCTGATCTCTCATCGATACGCAGGCTTGTGCCCTTGTTCCTTTACCATTCTACGCCTCCCACACGAATGGGAACAGGATCAGCGAGGCGATAAAGGTCACAGTGACGTAAGCCAGCAGAAAGCGAATTGGGCCGAACACCGCCTCTATCGCTACATTTTCCAGCGTTTGGGCAGTGCCCTGAATTGCCACGATCAGCGGTGCCACCAGCAGGGGAAAGGCAAGCACAGCGAAGAGTGCACCTTTGAAGCTGGCACGCGCAATTATTGCGGCAATAATCGTTGTTGCTGACGTCAACGCTAGCCCACCGCTTATCAGCATCGCGCTAAAGGCCAACGGACTCCCAACCTGGACGCGCAATAACACGATAAAGAGCACGCTGGTAACCACATCGAGCGCTAGCACGAGTGTCAAGTTGAAGATAAACTTACCGAGAAAGACAGCGCTCGGTGAAGCTGTCAGACGTAGCGCAGCCAGTGTGCGTGCCTCTTCTTCGTAGACAAAACTTCGCGACAGACCGTTAAGTGCGGCGAAGAGCAAAGCGACCCATAGCAGCGCTGATTGAATCAGCAACGCCTCCTCAGTGCGACGCAGACCGAGGAAGCCAACGCCAAGACTTACTGCTGTCGTCGCGCTAATGGCAAAGAGAAGGAGCGTATTGATTGCATAGCGTGTGCGCAGTTCGCAGGCAATGTCTTTCCGAAAAATGGCCCACGCCGCGCGTAAGGTAGCGCCAATACCAGTTGGAGGCGGTGCGGGTAGTTCGAGCGAGGCAGATTCTTGTTCGATCACATTCATGCTTCGTCCGTGTTGTGGTGGCTCGTTTCAGACGGTCGCATTGCCGTTGTCGGTAATGGTGGACTGGATGAGACTGTGTATACTGGCCACAAGAGATAGTATGCAAGACAACGCTGACCAACTTGCTGTTTCTATGATTTTCCTAATTGTAACAACAGATCGGCGAAGCGTAGCTCGCGTGGATCATTAGTCGCGATCACAGTCAAGCCACGTTGGCGCTGATTAGCAATGATTTGATCCACGATCGCCGCTCCTCGTTCATCGAGAGTGACGGTTGGTTCATCAAGCAAGAGTACTGGTGGGCGATGGAGTAGAGCGAAGGCGTAACGTAGACGCTGCGTCATACCAGACGAATACGCCGCCAGTCGATCATCGCCGCGTCCTCCGAGCCCAACCATTGTCAGTAACTCGTTGAGCGCAGCATCAGAAATAGTCAGACCACGCACGCGCGCGAAAAAGCGTAGATTTTCCAGTCCGCTCAATTCACGGTAGAGCGCCAGATCGGGTGCCACCCAGCCGATCAGGTGCCGGGCATCCCGTGGGTCAAACCGCTGTGGGCCCACTTCGTAGTAGACAGCACCGCTTGACGGCGCCTGCAATCCGGCCAGGATCCGCAAGAGGGTGCTCTTACCGCTGCCGTTGGGACCACTTACAACCAAGACTTCGCCGCGATGGAGCTCAAAACTGATGCTACGCAGGATGGTACGCGCCCCATATCTGGCGCTAAGTTGCAAGACGTGCAATTGCATACGTTATCCGCTGGCAGTAGCCAGGATGATCCAACAAGCGCCGTACAGCCTGTCTGGCGCTCTGGCAGATTATAGCAATTCTTGCTCTTAGTCGTGTCACCCTACGGCTGGCCTGGTGGTGTGGTCGACTGGCGCACCGGAGCCGTTGGTCTTGGTGGCAGTGGAGGATCGTTACTGATAGGTATGGGAGTATCCGAAGGTGGTATCGGCGGTGTTGGTGTTGGCGCCGATGCGGTGATGGCGGATTTAGGGGTTGACGTGATCAGATCAGGTTGTTGGAGAAATGTCAGTAAGATTTGATGGAAGCGTTCAGACTCATCAACAAAGGGAAAGTGGCGGCTATGCTCCATTCGCACCACCTGAGCCATTGTCACATAGGTGAAGAGCTGAAGTTGATTGGGGTTCACGATATCGTCACGTGCCCCATGCACGATCAGCGCCGGCACGCGCAAATGGCCCAGCATTGGTGTCAGATCAGTGCGCCACATCGAGTGAATTGCAGCGCGAATAGTATCGGCAGTCGATTTGGTGCTGTCTTCTAATACCTCATCAACTTCCGGGTCGAGTGAGTCGCCGAAGAAGAAGCGGAACAATGAGCACCGCAACCACGGGCGGCGAGCAAAGAACTCGGCGAAAAAGGGACGATCGACCAGCTTGAGCATCCACGAAAGTGAATTGCCGTTGATCGGTGCGCCGACTGTGACAACGCGCGTGACTCGTTCGGGATGCTCGAGGGCAGTCTTCAGGGCAACCATGCCTCCCATCGAATGCCCCACCAGCGCGGCGCGTTCGATCCCCATAGCATCGAGGAAGCGAATGACCTGATTCGAGTATCCCTGGATTGTCGGCATATCGTTCGTACGCGATTCGCCGAAGCCCCAAAAGTCAAATGAGTAGGTGCGGAAGTGACGCGAGACGACTTCCATAGTCGTATACCAGTACCGCCAGCTACCAAGCCAGCCGTGTAGGAAAACAACAGGTCGTCCGCGTCCAAACACCTCGTAATGTACGCGTTGATTGTCGATAACGATGATGCTCATGCTGGCCTCGCCGTTGAGGATGAATTAACTGCACGCGCGCGCAACTGCGCCACGCTGTTCTCACGTTCGTGCAACGATCGCCGCAAACGCCATTGGAGGGTCGCAATATCTTCAGAGATACTCCGGAGATGGGCCATCTCCTGTTCCAGTTCTTCCAGCAGGGTTCGTGCCTGTAACCCAACCGCGATAGTAGTACGTTCAGCCGAGAGATTGGCGATCCGTTCCTGAGTGACCGCTAGTAAGCTTAGCAGGTTAGCCCAAGCTTCATTATCGTTTACTTCATGCTGACGCTGATGTTGATTCCGTGACTCAATCCAGTGCTGAATCTGTTGTTGCAGCGCAGTGATCCGCTCTTCCAATTGCTGGATCGCGGTCGCATCGTTCCCGCTAGCAACACGATTGGTCGCAATAGAGCTGAGTTGCGCAAGCTGCTGTTGCAAATTGGTCATTGCCGCGCTGAGCTGGGCCTGTCGTTGCATGACCGCTTCTTGCTCGCTGAGCATGTCGAGCAGCATCAGGCGTAACTGCGATGCTTCCTGTTGGTTCCGGTTTGCCTGTTGCTGTAACAAATGTGGCACGTACCAGAGCAGAATGAAGAGCAATGTGATAATTGCAATTCCAAGGGCGACGAAGAGTGCAGTCATAGCAATTCTCCTGATCTCAGCCTGTAGTATAGAGTGGCAAAACGCTACCAAGCTAGATCAGTTGATGACATCTGGATTACGTGCCCACACAACCCGATCATGCCCAGCTAGATCACGCTGCACTCCTATTTCAGCTTGCGGCAGCGCCTGTCTAAGCAAGTTTACCACAGCCTGCGCCTGCCAGGCGCCGATTTCAAGGAGAATGCTACCACCGCGCTTGAGGTACGATGGTACCGCCGCAATCAACCGGCGATAACAGTCGAGTCCATCCGGTCCGCCATCGAGGGCCAGATGTGGCTCGTACTGGTAGACATCTGCTGCAATGTCGCTTAGGATGGTGTAAGGTGGGTTACTGACGATTAGATCAACTGGGCCAGGCAATGGTGTCAGCAGATCGCCTGCCAGCAGTCTGATCCGATCGTTTAGCCCGAAACGTGCGACGTTAGCAGCGGCTACGGCCAGTGCATCAGCGCTCAGATCGACTCCGTACAGCACGGCATTCGGCAGATGCATCGCCAGCGCAATGACAATCGCGCCGCTGCCCACACCAATATCAGCCACAGTGATTGGCTGCTGGTGATAGCGGTGTGCTTCGGCTAGCGCCAGCTCAACCAGGAGTTCTGTTTCAGGACGGGGAATTAATACGCGGTGGTCAACTAGCAGCTCTAGGCCAAAAAATTCGCGGCGACCGATTAAGTAGGCCACCGGTTCGCGATTGGCCCGCCGCTGCACGAGTGCTGCAAAGGCTGCCTGTTGCTCTGGTGTGAGCAGATGATCGCGTTCGGCGACAACCCGAGCGCGTGACCACCCCAGTGTGTGTGCCAACAGCAACTCGGCATCGAGGCGGGCGGTCGTGCTAATTGCCTGCAATTGTGCGCTAGCGCTGCACAGCGCATGTTGAATAGTGACCCGATCCATCAATCTAACCGTCGTTCGCTGAAGTCGCGGCCATCGAACGACAACAGCCGACGTTTCTCGTCGATCACCGTCTCGAGATGGACGGGGCGTGTCCAGATCTTGTAGAGGTTGCGCATCGTTTCACGTGCGTAGTCCATCTTCAGATCAACGCCTTCATGACGATGGCGCAAGTAGAGCTCACCACGGTTGCCATAGTTGCCGTCTTCAACCAGAATAACCGGTTGGCCAAAATTCGTGAGTCGGAAGAGCAACTTCTCCTTAATCTCTTTGAAATCGCGTGAAGCGATCTCGTAGAGGTCAGTGTCACGATTATACCGGAATGTGAAGAGCTTCTGTTCCATCACGAATTCCGGGGTAAGGAATTCGTCGATGAAAGTGACGTCATTATAGAGCCGACGTACCTCGAAGATCTTCTGCCGACCAAGACCGAGCTGTTTATCCCACGAGCGTTTCAGCGCAATATCATCGCACTCTTCGTATTCCTTACCGAATTTGCCCTTATTCCAGCGGTCTTCAATGTCGCGCAGGAGTTCCAAACCCAGTTTATACGGATTGAGGCGTCCACCACTGGTGGCAACAACACCCGAGTGGAGGTCAGCAAAAGAGATGATTTCGGCAGCTGAGGCGACGCGCTGCGTCATGATCGTGCTGTGCCAGTAGCTGTTGTGATTGATGAAGCCCTGGGCAGCGTATCGATGCGTTACGCTGACTGAGATGTCGTAAACATCGGTCATACCATGTTCGATATCGACCACCTCATCAGCCCAAGCTACTGCAGTCGCTGGTGTACTGAAGGCGCGCTCGAGGGCTGCAGCGTCAGTGATATGTAACGTCGCTTGATCACGCTGAGCTAGCACACCGAGGTTGAGCAACAGCAGTTGCACCGTCGTTGCTAGGTCGGGATGAACGCATGCGATGGTTAGGCCACGACCAGCGGGCTGCGCAGCGCGTGTGCAGAAGGCGCGCAGAAAGGCCACGACGTGCGAGCGCGGCGAGCGACGTATCGCATCAAGCACCTTCCGCTCGGCCTTAGTGACGCAACGCTCACCCAGTTGCCAAGCTAGCCCTTCGTCGATCAGTCCACTGCGATAACCGCGGCGAATGGGCCGTAGCTGGCGCGAGGCAGTGTTATGGCCAGTTGTAACCAGTACCCGCGCCGGCACTGGTCGACGGGGCAATTTGGCCGGCGTCGTCGCCCACAGTTCAGTACCGCCTGCGATCCGCACCTGATCGCCAGGCCGAAGCGCATCGAGCCGACACCACTCGCCGTTAGCTAGCAGAATGCGATGATTGTGCGAACCGGTAAGCGTAAAGCCTGCACGAGTCCGGATTGTGACGGACGGATAGGCGGTAAAGATATTCCAGTCGTAGACCGTCTGGCGCTGCTGACCATCACTTACCTGGGCTTGCTCACGTTTCGTCACCAGCTCGGCCAGCGGGATCATGCCGCGATCCGTTGGGATCAGACTGTCGCCAGCCAGGCAGGCCCACCCCTCGTTCAGAATCTTGGTCATACCCTGGGGTGCGAAGTAATAGGCTTCATCCCGGATAATTTCCAGTACAGTATGCTGCCAGCTCTCAAGGGGAGCAAAGTTCATTAGAAACAGCAGCACGTCGCGCTGTGGGTTTTCGGGAAAGCGGCGCTGACGTGCGCGCTCCTCCTCAAGTTTGCGGCGTTGCGCTTCGAGAAACTCGGGCGGGTTGATATAATCCCGCATATACTCGCGTTCGACCGGCAAGCCCTCAACAACTGGCGGTTCCTCATCACTGACGATCGGGCGCGGTGTAATTGCTTCGGGTCGGCGAATGTAGGGCGCGTGGTAATCGATCAGGTTTTCAAGCGACAGACAGGTGTCGATAAATTCTTCCACCTTATCGTAGCCGATCCGGTCGATGATGCGCTGAATACGGGCCGCGTGGTTTGCCATTGTGTCAAGCATCTTGCGATTAGTATGGGCAAACCACATATTGTTCTTGAAGAAATCGACGTGGCCGGTGACGTGCGCCATCACCATCTTCTGGGTTACGTCTTCATTACCTTCAAGCAGATAAGCGTAAGCCGGATTGTTATTGATTACCATCTCGTAGATGGTGCTACCGGCCCAGATATGGCCTTTCAACAACTGGTCATATTCCATGCCGAAGCGCCAGTGTGGGTAGCGCGTCGGGAAGCCGCCGAACGCCGCCGTCTCATAGAGCGTGCGGTAGTCGAGCACTTCATAGATAATCGGAAAGAAATCGAGACCGTATTCACGGGCAATCTGCTCGATCTCCTGACGCGCTTGTTCGAGATGAGCGGGAAGGCGGGTACTCTTCATAGGCACACCCGGTTAATGGTTCATAGGGCGATCAGCGGCCTTTGCCGAGGAAGGCGCGGATCGCGTCGTAGATATCGTCACGATCGGCAATTTCAGCGATTACTACCCGGTCGTCGCCGCGGAGATACTCTTCGAGATCGTGGGCAAAACGACCAGACCCGTACAACGAACGCACCTGCCCGTAGCAGAAGAGATTAACTTTAGGTAATAGCTCGCGCTTAAGCAGTTCGACGCATTCGCGCGTGTCACCTCCACCCCAGTTGTCGCCATCAGAGAAGTGGAAGGGGTAGATGTTCCATTCAGTCGCTGGGTAGCGTTCGTCAATCAAGCGATTGCATAACTTGTACGCCGATGAAATCTTGGTGCCACCACCTTCGCGGATATGGTAGAAGGTCTGTTGATCGACCTCTTTTGCGGCAGCGTCGTGCACGATATAGCGAATCTCGATCGACTTATACTGTGAGCGCAGCCAGGTCTCGATCCAGAAGGCGGTCATACGCACCAGCTCTTTTTGTTCGGTGCCCATCGAGCCCGAAACGTCCATCATGTAGATGATGACGGCGTTGCTTTCGGGCATGAGGGTCTCTTTCCACGACCGATAGCGCATATCTTCTGGGATGGGCACCACCACTGGGTTGTTAAAGTCGTACTCGCCTGAAGCGATCTGGCGCCGGAGCGCTTCCCGATAGGTGCGTTTGAAGTGTCGCAGCGAGTTGGGGCCAGTGCGACGAATACCACTGTACTTGTCCTTCTCGCTGATCAGATTTTTCTTGCCTTTGGGCTGAATATTTGGCAGTTGTAGCTCTTCACCCAAAATCTGGGCCAGCTCCTCGATGGTAATGTCAACCTCGAGGATATGCTGACCGGGTTCAGCGCCGGCCTGCCCTGGACCTGTTTGACCATCACCTTGTGCGATCGGATCGCCTATCTCGCCGTCGCCTTGCCCAACACCGCCAGCTTGTTTGGCGCCGTAGCGGAATTGGGGAATATCGATCTGCGGCATTGGAATGCTCACGAAGCGTTTGCCTTGCCGTCCGATCAACTCACCCTGCGACATATACTTGCGCAGATCTTTTTTGATGCGACCACGCACTATTTCTCGAAAGCGACTCAGATCGCGTTCAGCGCGTTTCATTGACATTGACATAGGAGCACCTGTGCACTGAGATGGGTTAATGATCGTAACCTCTCGCTGGGGTAGACTTCTGCGCCCCTTCGAGATGATGGATCATCGTCCGAATGTTATTGCGGGCAGGAAGGATAGCGTTACTGTCGGCGCTGATAATCGCCTGCCGCTGTTGGTGGGTGCGTGCCTAATCTGCGCGGACGCCAGATCGACTCGGGAACGCATTGGTCTGACGCTGGCTTGTGTATTCTCCTGGCGAGATTGGGCGACGCGTGCGTCGCCCATCTGACCAATCCCACATCCGTTACCGCACCTGCCGCTGTGCATCTATTAGCGACGTGTATCGCCGCGAGCGAAGATTGAGGCGACGTAGTTCAGCACATCAGTCGCCGACTGCTCGTTGTAACCAAAATCACGGATCAGTCGAGCCTTAACAACATCGATCTTCTCTTGAGTGTCTTTGTCGATCACTCGCGAGACGAGCGATGTGAGTTTGATGCTGTCCTTCTGGTCCTCGAACAGCTTCAGCTCTAGCGCCTTATGCAGGCGTTCATTGGTGCGGTAATCGAAGGTTTTGCCTTCGATCGCCAAGGCGCCGATATAGTTCATAATTTCTCGGCGGAAGTCATCTTTGCGCGACTCGGGAATGTCGATCTTTTCCTCAATGCTGCGCATCAGCCGCTCATCGGGCTCTTCGTACTGGCCAGTATAGCGGTTGCGCACCTTCTCACGCTGAGTGTAGGCCTTGATGTTGTCGATGTAATTGGCGCAGAGCCGCTTGATCGCCTCTTCATCGGCCGAAATGGCGCGTTGCACTTCGTTCTTCACAATCTCAGTATACTCCTCACGCACGATGGCCAGCAGGTCACGGTAGCGCTTGCGCTGCTCTTCATCGGTGATCAGGGCGTGATTCCTCAGGCCGCTCTCAAGCTCATTGAGCACCATGAAGGGGTTGATGTAGCCCTCTTCCTGATTGCTCACCAGCGCATTCGAGATCTTATCCTGAATGTAGCGTGGCGAGATGCCTTCCATACCTTCGCGTACCGCTTCCTTGCGCAGCTCCTTGATGTTATCCTCGGTGAAGCCAGGCAGGGTCTTACCGTTGTAGAGTTTCAGTTTCTGCAACAGCGTCAGGTTTGGCTTCTTGGGTTCTTCGAGCCGGGTCAGCACGGCCCACATGGCCGCCATCTCGAGGGTATGGGGTGCAATATGGACGCGTACCTTCTTCTTGTTGAAGTCGCGCTCATAGATGCGCACTTCGTCGCGCAGGCGGGTGACGTAAGGAATGTCGATGCGCACCGTACGGTCTTTAAGCGCCTCCATGAACTCGTTGTTCTCAAGCCGGCGGTATTCCGGCTCGTTGGTGTGCCCGATGATTACCTCGTCGATGTCGGTTTGGGCGAACTTCTTCGACTTGATCCGGTGCTCCTGCGAGGCTCCAAGCAAGTCGTAGAGGAAGGCGACATCGAGCTTAAGCATCTCGACAAACTCGATGATGCCGCGGTTGGCGATATTGAACTCGCCGTCGAAGTTGAAGGCGCGTGGATCAGAGTCAGAACCATAGATCGCGATCTTGCGATAGTTGATATCACCAGTCAGTTCGGTACTGTCCTGGTTTTTCTCGTCTTTGGGCTGGAAGGTTCCAATTCCGATCCGATCTTGCTCACTGAAGACCAGGCGCCGGATCCGGATGTGGTTCATCACCTTCATCCAGTCGCCATTGTAGCGCTGCATCAGTTCGCGGAAGTGGAAGCGGCAGACTGGGCAGAGATCGCCTTCGATTCGAATCTGGCGGTCAGGTTCAATATTTTCGTTGATCCGCTCGATGAAAGTGGAGCGGATGTCGCGTGGGATGAGATGCAGCGGCTCTTCGTGCATGGGGCATTTTTCCCATTCTGATTCCGGCACCTGTCGCCAATCAAAGGTGTCATGGTTTTCGATGACGCCAGGATACCAGTCGTAGGTGTACAATGCCCCATCATCGGTGCGCGAATAGTGTTCAAGCCCACGCTTGAGCCGACGCACGATCGTCGATTTCGATGAACCGACTGGTCCGTGCAGTAGGAGAACGCGTTTCTCGGTTCCATAGCCGCGGGCTGCACCTTTAAAGAAATTGACTAGCCGCATCAACGGTATCTCGAGGCCGAAGATGGCGTCGTCACCGTCAAACGACTCGTCAGAGAAGAATTTGTAGCGGATGAGACGCTTCTTAGCATCGATAAATTCCTCGGTGCCATACGACATAATCATGTCGTAGACCCGTTGAAAGGCATTGCGGGCAACTTGTGGCTTACGGACGACAATGTCGAGATAGTCGGCAAAGGTGCCGCGCCAGTTGAGCTGCTGAAATTGGCGGCGATCCTGCTGCTCGCCGATCATCTTCATCAGCTCGAAACCGGATAGGCTCATGTTCATAAGTCCTCCTGCTGAGGGATGGCTCAACTGACGTTCCAGTTGAGTGTTTGCTGGGTTGCTGGCAGTCATCAACCGCTTCGGTGATGCGCTGGTGCAACCAGGATGCTAATGTGCAGGGTACATGCTGGCGATAACGCGGCGGGTTGCCGCATGCCAGTGAGCTCGCGCGCCGTGAGTGACAGCTTTGCGTGCTCTGGGAAGCGAAACGAGGAATCTTTCAGGTGTAGGTATTATAGCAAGGTGTCAATTACCCGTCAAGGAATTTATGTCGTCTTGATCATTTGTTCAGGGAGGTTCACTAATGACCAACGTTGATTTTGTAATCGTTGGAGTGTTGGGATTGTTTGTAATCCTAGGTTTCTACTGGGGGCTCATCCGCCAGGTGTTGGCAGTCGTTGGGTTGGTGGTTGGGCTGATGCTGGCCGGACAGTACGGTACAGATGTGGCAGTTTGGCTCGGTTCATTCATTCCCGAGCCAAATCTGGCCCAGACGCTGGGATTTGTGGCCGTGTTGTTGTTAGTGAGTAGTACTGCCAGCTTGCTCGCGTCGTTGTTGCATATGCTGGCCGGCTTAATGTTTTTTGGCTGGCTTGATCATCTCTTTGGCGCTATCCTCGGTCTGCTCCAGGGTGTCTTGGCAGTCACGGCAGTATTGATTGTACTGGTAGTATTTCCGGTTGATCCCTGGAGTGGATGGCTGCGTAGTTCGCTGTTAGCCGGATGGTTGCTGCGTCTGGGCGAGCCGTTGACCCTGCTGTTACCAGAACTATTTGCCACGGCGGTCCGTACATTCAATGAGTTCGGTATCTTGCCGTAGCACGCCTAGTCCCTCAGCGAAGTGAGGCGAGACGCTGCTGCCGGACCTGTTCGTAGAGCGCTTCATAGCGAGGGAGCAAACGGTCGGCGGCAAACCGGTCACGGGCAGTAGCCCGTGCGGCGGCACCAAGACGCTGGCGGGTAGCCGGATCATTGAGCAGGCGCTTGACCCACTCTACCATAGCTGACAGGGTGGGGGCGAGAATGCCTGTTTCGCCATGGCTGACGATGTCCGGCGTGCCGCCGGTCGGCATAGCGACGATCGGTGCACCAAGTGCCGCTGCTTCGATCAAGGCACGCGCCAGTGGTTCACCCCAATTTGATGGGAAGAGCAGTAGATCACAGCGCGCCGTTAGGCGCAGAAGTTCATCATGCTCAACCCAGGCCAGCACTCGTCCGGATAGTCCGCTGGCTGCCAGTGCAGCGGCAACAGCCGGACGGAGCGCACCATCACCCGCGATCAGTAGGGTGAAGGGCGGCAGTTCAGCGCGGTGCTCTGCGAGGGCTGTAATGAGGTCGATCAGCAAGCCAGCGCCCTTATTCACTTCCAGCTTGCCCGCAAAGAGTATCAGCGCACCGTCCCACTCGATCTGAGGCGGAGTGGCGGCAATAGCGTCATTAGTGGCAATATCCACAATGTTCGGCAACACGTGAATCCGAGCCGGATCGACGATCCCAGCAAGGCGACGGGCAATGTAGTGGCTCGGGGCAATTACTGCGTCGGCAGCTGCCAGCAGTGCCGCTCGGGTGCGCACGTGGGCAAGCATATAGGGAATAGCGGGGAGAGCCAGCGCACCGCGTAGCGGCCCCAGGCGGGCTGGTAGATCGGTGGCTAGGGCCATCCACGAGCCTCCTGGATGCGGAATTTGGTTGCCGTGCAGACCGGTGGCGAAGTAATCCCATGGCCAGTGATCGCGCACTGTGACAACCACTGGTGCGTCCAGAGCGGTGCGAGCCAGTATGGCTGCGGCGGCAGCCTGGGTATGTTGGGCATGGATGACATCGATGCCGCCGAGGCGTTGGCTGGTGGCAATCATAGTGTAGGCAAACTGAGGCCAGAAGCGTTCATGGCGAAAGTAGTTGTGCACAAAGGGAATAGCAGGCGCCGCGTAGGGTACGCGCCGCAGTGGCAGTCCCGCAACCCGATCAACCAGTGGCCGCTGACATGGCTGACGGCAGGGTACGAGCACCTGCACCTGATGTCCTCGCATTTGCAAACCGCTCGCTAGAGTGTAGGCGCTCCAGGCAGCGCCGCCGCGTCCATCAGGCGGGAAGACGTCGGATGGAAAGAGAATGCGCATAACTGGCTGATGGCCTTACCATGAAACGATGCTGGTGTGATCCTCGCTCGTACTTAACCAAGCTGCTTGCTGAACTTTTCGATAGCGACGGTGAGGTCAGAGAAGGTGCGTTGCAACTCGAGCAGATGTGCCTGCTGGGAACGCACAAAACGAATAAACGGTGCGTTGCGTTCGCGGATTTGCTGCAATGTGTGCTCACTTTCGCGCTCGATCTGCTGGCGCAATTCGGCGCGTAACTGGTTACGCACCTCATCGATCTTGCTGCGGATGGCCGCTTTGGCTTGTCGGCGCCGCGCCGGTAAGATGGCTAGTCCGAGGCCAGCGACTGTCAACGCTGCGAGGATGCCGGTCATATCGAGCAACATAGTCGGGAACAGCGTCACCAACGTGGCTCCCAAGCCCAATGCCCCGACACCGGTAATTGCGGTGGCCGCGACTGATGATTGCACTTCGCTCGCCAATTGTTGGGCTTCGTTCTGCCGGTCGTAGCTGGTGATAGCTGTTTGTGCTGCCCGGCCAATACTTTCTAGTAAGGCCTGCCGGTTATAGGCAAAACTGCCGCCAACGCTGCCCAGGATCTGATCGCGGTGTGCCAGTGCTCGCTGCTGAATAAACTCGTCAACGCTCTGCTGCAACCGCAGATTTTTTTCTACCAACCAGTCGATGAGCTTTTGCACCCGCTGATCGAGCTGCTGATAGGCATCACCAATGACTTCCTGCTCAAAGGCCGCACGTACACGATTGCTGTCTATCAATTCCCGAACGCGACCTATGCGGATCATCTCATCGCAAAACCGGTCGCCGCGCTCTTGCATAGCGACCAACACCCGATCAATCTCGGTGAGATGATACTCGGCGTCTTGTTTCAAATCATCGCCAAACAGGTTAAGCTGGCGCTCGATCTGGTCGAGCGCCTGAATGTCATCGCGCAGCGTCACCAGACGCGCTTCAGTCGCCTCAAGATACCTAGTAGTGATGTGACGAGCTACGCCGAGCGGCGACAGTGCTTTGAGCCGGAAGCGGGTCTCTTCGTCAAGTGTACTGACAACAAAATGCTCAATGGCCGCCATCCCGCTTGTCTGCCATTGTTCAGCGCCGCTCTCGTCAGATTGTTGACGGGCTTGTAGGGCGCGCCGGGCCGAGACCATAAACAATTCCGGCGATTGTTCGAGCACACGGTTGACGTGTTCGCGGACAAACTGCGCCACCTGCTCTTGTTCAGCCGGAGTCAGGATGTCAGCCTTGTTAATCACGACCACAATCTTCTTCCCCCATTCCTTGATCAATTCCAGAAAGGCGCGTTCGCTTTCAGTGAATGGGCGGTCGGCAGAGGTGAGGAAGATCACCAGGTCGGCCCGTGGAATGTAATCGCGTGTCAACCGCTCGTGTTGACGGATGACCGCATTAGTGCCAGGCGTATCGACTACAGTGAGCTGGCGCAACATTTCGGCCGGATAATGGTGGAGACGCAATCCTGGTTCGATCAGTTCGTCGAACGGCTCATCACCATACTTAAGGAGTGTAATAGCATCGGTGGTTGGCGTTACCCCTTCCGGTAACACTTGCGCGCCAAGCAGTGCATTGAGAAAGGTGGACTTACCGGAGTTGAATTCCCCAGCAACCACGATTAAAAACAGCTCACGCAGGCTGGCACGACTACCGGCCAATGCCTTCCGATCAGCCGGATCAACATCTGGGCCAAACTGATCGAGTGCCGCCTCTACTCGCTGTAATAATGCATCGAGTTCAGCCAACAGGGTGTCCTGCTGCTCAGTTGTCAGCCGGCGGCGGCGAAAAAGACCAAAGGGCAGCGTAATCACAAGCGTTCCTCGTATGATATCCAATCGGTTTCATCTTACCCACCGAGATTGCGCGCTACCACAGCCAGTGCAGCAAGGGCTAGGGCTAGTCCGAACACGCCATACAGCAAGGCCGGGACCAGATTTGCCCGATCCAACCACACATTGCGCCGCGGTGGGCCGCTCGTCTCAATCCGGCGGCCACGCCAGTAGGTGATCCGGGTCGAAGAGCGGGCGCCGGGTCGTGAAATACCCAAGGTTTGCGCCGCTTGGTACAACAGCCATCCTGCTGGCGCTGCCAGTGCCAGTGCAGTGAGCGGCCAAGGCACGCTATGGGTATTTGCCAGAATGATGATGAAAACAAACAGCGCAATCCAACGCCAGTCGAAGTGGAATGCCGACATACCATGCTCCTTTATCGATATGGAGCATGATAGCATAGTCGGGGCGCGATCAAGCGACCGGCGCTCGCCGTTAGTGCGCCCCGGTCAGAGGCTGGTAGTGGCGCACCCTATACAGTTTGATGTAATGCCTGCGCAACCAAGGGAGCCAATTCGCGTAGCTCGATCGGTTTGGCTGCATACAGTTCCACGCCAAGCGCTTGCATCCGCGCCCGCAAGCCGGGTGTGTCGTAAGCGGTAAGGGCGAGGATGGGCAGGTAAGGCCGGTAGGTGCGCACAGCTCGGATCAGAGCCGCCGCAGCGCCATAGGGACTAGGATCAACTATGAGCAGATCCACGTTACCGTTAGCGCACGCTAGCCAGGCTTCGTTAGCATTAGTGGTAGCCTGCACAATAACTTCATCGCCCAGCAATGCCTGCAAGCCTCGCTGGGTGACAAGCGCAGCGGTGGGATCATCGTCGTAGATTTGAATACGGTAAGCTGCCATGGTATCAGCTTCCAGATGTGGAATTGGGTAGATAGTTGCCAGAAAGCCATGTTCTGTTTGTAATGCTACTCGCTAGCTGAACCATCGGCGAGCCTTGAGGCAACAACGTGCAGTAGTGAAGCGATAACAAAAACCAATAGTTTGTAATATGTTGCGCTAATTATCATTTGCGAAATAATTGCGTTGGCCGTCTCGGTCCAACTGGGGGAATCGATCGTTCAAAACATCGTTACGTATGAATAATAACTGACATGGTCGTAATTACAGCTTTGATCCAGACAGCCATAACATGGCAGCAGCCGTGCTGGGTTTAGTGGGACCTAGCCATCATTGACGTTCTTCTCCTTCAGCTAGTTGTCGCTGGCGGTTCGAGCGGTAGCAGGATGGTAAAGGTTGTGCCAAAACCGGGTTGACTATCCACCGTAATGCGACCACCGTGCTGGGTCACAATATGAGCGCTAATCGCAAGACCGAGACCGGTGCCGTGCGGTTTGGTGGTGTAGAACGGCTCGAAAAGATGAGGAATATGCTCGGGTGGAATCCCGACCCCGGTATCGGTAATCGAGATCGCCAGCGTGGCCGGCGATCCGGCGTGCCCGGCAATTAATTGGCTACTTACCGTCAAGTCACCGCCACTCGGCATAGCATCGCAAGCGTTGAGAATGATGTTCAAAAACACTTGCCGCAATTGATCAGCATGGGCCACAATGGGCGGCAGATCGTTGGTCAGACGAGTATGCACTGTCACATGATTGTGGCGGAGGTGCGTAGTTACTAGTTCGAGCGTTTCGCGCAGCAGCGCATTTATGTTGGCGCTGGTCAGTTCACCGCGTGAGGGACGGTAAAAATCTCGCATCCGGGTGATGATGCGCGCAATACGGCCAAGTTCTTGCTGGGCAATGGTTAGAAAAGTGCGTTGTGGTGCATCAGGTGGCAGATCTTGTTCGATCAGATACAGACTATTGCGCGCAGCATAGAGCGGATTATTGATTTCATGAGCGACTGAGGCCGACAATTCACCTACGGCCGCCAGCTTGGCACTCTGCAGGAGTTGGGCTTGCGCTGCATTCAAGCGGGCTTCGGCTTCGGCACGCAGCGATTGCGTGTGGACCAAGTCGCGTTGCAGCGCGGCGGCACGCTGGCGTTGCTGAATTTCATCAATCGCGATCACAGTCAGGTCTGCTAGGGCTTGGACGAGCGGTAAATCACGCGGATGGTAGAGGTGCGATAACCGTTCGCTACAGATAACCAGCGCGCCAATGCGCTGGCTTTCAATGCGGAGTGGCGCCAGCAAGGCGCTTTGTGGCCAAGTGTCGGGATCCACCTCGGCTAACTGGGCCCGTTCTTGCTGATGGAGGGTATACTCTAACTCTGGCCCACTTAACAATAGGGCACGTGGGGCTTTGATCGCTATCTCAGCGAGCAGCATAATAAGCGACCCGGATGCTTGCTCAGGCGTGGACGCGTAAAGCCGGAGGCGACCCTCTGCTTCGTGCTCAGCGAGGTAGAGGTGAGCTGTCGCTGTACCCGGGAAAAGTTTAGCTGCATGTTGCACCACCAAGCGCGTGATCGCCGCGATGTCGTGGTTGATCAAGAGTGCTGCTGACACCGACACGAGAGCGGCCAGTCGTCGATCGAGATCGCGAGTGTATCGCGCATGGAGTTCGACCTCGCGTTCTAGCGCTGCAATGCGATTCTGGGCTGCCTGCAACTCCCGCTCTAGTCTGGTAATGTACGCGATTGCGTCCTCGCGTTCAATCATAAGCGTTTGCTCTCCTCTAGGGAATGCTGCGCGTTTGGTTATACACCATTGACCATGCTACCAGCTCATGCTATGATATGCCAATAATAATCCCACTATAGTCGTAATCGGGATGGAGCGCAAATGCTTATGACCAACCAGCCCCGTGTGTTGGTAGTTGATGATGAACAAAATATTCGCCTGACACTAAATGCCTTGCTTACTCGAGCTGGCTGTGCGGTGACAACAGCGGCTTCCGGTGAAGAGGCAGTAGCTCTGTTTGAGCGGGAGCAGTTCGACCTGATGCTGGTCGATTTGCAGATGCCTGGTATGAAGGGAATGGAAGTCGTTGCCAAGGTACGTGAAGCCGGGAATGACGCCATTATCATTGTCCTGACTGGCCACGGTTCGCTCGACTCAGCAATCGAAGGCATTCGTTTCGGTATTTTCGATTACCTGTTGAAGACCAGCGATCCTAATCAGATTTTGGCCCGAGTAGCCGCTGGTCTCGAAGAGCGTGCAGCTCGTCGTCGCCAGAACGATCTGCTAGGCACGATTGGCGCTGCTGTGCAAGAGCTGACTGGTGGTAAGGTGTTGGTAAATCCGCCGTCATCCCCGCCTCCTCCACCAACTACACCACAGCCGTCTTCACCCGAGACAGCGGGTCGCATCCTGACCATCGGTCCGCTGACCCTCGATACTTGGCATCAAACGGCAACACTCAATGGTCGCTCACTCAACCTGACGCCAACTGAGTTTCGCTTGTTGCTCTGCCTAGCTGAGCATGCCGGTCAAATGTTGTCGTACACCCAATTGGTACGGTGTGCACAGGGCTATGAAACGACCGATCTCGAGGCTGGCGAGCTGATTAAACCTCACATTCACCATCTACGCCAGAAGATTGAGCCAGAGCCGAGCGCACCGCGCTATCTGCTCAATGTGCGTGGTAAAGGGTATATTTTGCAAATTTAGGCGCGAAGGCTGGTCTTGAGTGGGATGATCTGAGCGGTTCTTCCTCGTCGCTGCTTGCTCTCTTTACCACAGGAATATCATCATGGTTGATGAGCAGCTCTACTTCAATGGCGTCAATGCAAGCCGTGGCGAGTATGCTTATGAGCCAATCGCAGTATCTGAACTGGCACGTCTGATTATGGGTGATCGCCCATCATCCGACCAGATCGAACCCGATCCAGAGCAACGCACCGCCCTGCGTGAACGGTATCTGATCAATGCGAGCGGTGCGTTTCGCGTTAAAGAAGGGATCGATGCGACTGATCTGGCGCAGGCTGGTTGGGGAGGGATCTTTCCAGCGACGGTAGACGCAGCGCCATTGCGCGAAGCATTGAGTGAGTTGCTCAACTGGCGACGAGCGCAGGCTGGTCCTCGCTATCGCGAATGTTTGGGGCCACGAGGCCACCGTCCGGACGAGAGCAAGACAGCCTTTCTGCGCCGACAGGGTGCGGCCACCAGTGGCCCCGTCGATCCTGACCGCTTCCCTTACTATCTCTTACTAGTAGCCTCACCCACCGAAATACCCTTCCGGTTTCAATATCAACTTGATGTGCAGTATGCCGTTGGACGTATCTATTTTGATACACTCGCAGAGTATGCCGCATATGCACGCAGTGTCGTGCAGGCCGAGCGCGATGGCAGTTTTTTACCACGGCGGGTGGTCTTCGCCGGTGTCCAAAATCCCGATGATGTGGCTACCAGCTGGAGTCTGCACGGATTGATACAGCCGTTGACTGCTGAACTAACTAGCCATCCCCAGCGCGGTGATTGGTCGGTTGCGGCGATTCCTGGTTTGGCAGCGACCAAAGAACGGCTATGGCAGCTGTTGCATCACGAACCACCGGCTTTGCTCTTTACCGCTAGCCACGGCGTTGAATTTGAATCCTCTGATCCCCGTCAGTTGGCACATCAAGGTGCTGTTCTCTGCGCTGATTGGCCCGGTCCCCAGGCTTGGCGTAACCGTCCGTTGCCGTCTCAATTTTATCTGGCCGGTGATGATATTGCTAGCGACGCTGTATTAACTGGCACAATGATCTTTCAGTTCGCCTGTTTTGGGGCTGGCTGCCCGCGTGAAGACGATTTTCCTCATGTGCGCGGCATACGCTCGGCGATTGCCCCCCAGGCGTTTGTTGCTGGCTTGCCACGTCGCCTGCTTGCGTTGCCGCGTGGAGGAGCGCTAGCGTTCATTGGCCATGTCGAACGGGCCTGGACATTTTCGTTCAGCGATACGCACGGTGGCAAACAGATCGAGACCTTTAGCAGCACGTTGCGCCGATTGCTCTTCGCCGGTGCACCGGTTGCGCTTGAGTTTTTTAACGAACGGTATGCCGAACTGGCGACGGTGTTGACCGAAGATATCGAGAATGCCCGCTGGGGACAGGCACTGGACCCAGTCGAACTGGCTACACGCTGGACTGAACATAATGATATGCGGAGTTACATCATCATCGGAGATCCGGCGATACGACTACGCGTGCGTGCCAGTCTAGCGGATGGTGCCAATCCTATAGGCCGTGTCAGTTCCGTAGGCAATACCAATGTGGCGGACAGTGGCTGTGCCGGTGACAGTGGCGATTTAGCGGATAGTGGCCGTGCCGGTGACAGTGTCAATTCGGCTGGTGAGGGGCAGAGTGTAACTGTGCCGATGCCGGTTGGAACATCTTCAGCAGAGTCAGGCCCATCGTTGCAGGCTACGGTGCCAGTACAGTGTGCAGTTCCTGTTTCGGCTGGTAGTTTGCCGCCAGAGACGTCGGTCATTCCCGTGGCGCTGCCCAATGCAGCAGCCAGTTTTGGCTTTCTTGGTAGTAAACCGGCAGAGGCGGTGCAAAAGCTTACTGAGTCGCTACAGCAATTCGGGGAACGGCTAGCCACAACCTTGCAGCAGTTGATCACCGATGCCGCTCACCTCGAAGTGGAGACTTACGTCGCTGTCGCGCTGGAAACGATTAACTACCGCCAGGGAGATTTTCGTGGCGCGACATTGCGCGCTGTCACACGCACGAGTCTCGACGGCGATACCCAAGTGCTGGTACCGTTCAGCGATGAAGGTGTCGATGAGCGGTTGTGGGCGATTCACGTGAGCATGGTGCAACAAGCGCATGCCAATCGCGTTGAGATGGTACGGACGATTGCGGCAACGGTAGCCGATTTGTTAAAGGCACTACAAGGTCGATGAACGCAGCCTTCACGGTAATTGAGCCATTACCGCTACCAGTGACGCTGCCAGGCCCGTGGCAACCGCAGGCAATTGGCAGCGCTTTTACGTCCGGTGAACTGCCAGACGTGATCTGGCAGGCGCGGCTGCCCGACGATCTGGCGACAGCGCAGGCAGCTTTGCATACGGCCCAAGTGCATCTCGTTGCACACGAAGTGGCGCTGGCGCAGGTCGAACCGCGGTTGCGGCAGGTGTTGAACGGAGCAGTCAGTTTTAGCGAGAAGATGCCACAGGCCGATCAGGTCTTGTTGAGTATGTTGCTATCGACGCCTGCCTGAATGGCAAGCCCTGTTAGTTTTGGTTGGCGCGATGAGGTGCATGCGCGCTGGCAGGCGGCGCAAGAGCAGGTGGTTGCCTTAAGCCCCCAGGTGCGGGAAGCGTTGACCAGGTATGCGACAGTTAAGACGATCCAGGGGGGCAGATTGATCGGTCGCACGCGCATCAACTGGCACGGTGATGCGCGCTCGTTATTGATAACAGATATCGATCTATCTCAAGCGCTGCTGCATCAACAGACACTGGTGCTAGCGCTGCGTTCGCAGGCGAGCTGGCTACGTCTGATCGGCCTGCTGGGTCGCGGCGCAGCGATTGCAGCGCACCTGGTGGTGTCACCGGCCAGTGCAGTGCTGGCTGTGCCGGCAGTCTGGCAATTTATGCAAGAAGTATTGGCTGAAGTGCGTCAACCGGTGGTATGATGCCTGTAAGCGGATGTTACGCGTGGCTATCTAGGGGCAAGAGGTTGTTCACCGGTAGTTGGGTGGTATACTGCAGCAGGGTGCAGTCGCTGCTATCGTGGCTGGCGATGTCGCGTTTGCTTGCACTGTCTGGCGCGCCAAATCGAACTAGGGGTGGTGGTGGGCTAGTCATCGTACCATTGCCTGGATACCCCAGTTAGAATGTAAGGAGCGACGATATGCCTAGCGATCCGGAAAACTCGATCCGCAGTGCTGTAGCCAAGGTAGCAGAGTATGTCGCCGATGCTGCTGTCATGGAAGTTACCACGTCTTATGTCGTGGTTGGCACAACCGCTAACCCCGAACCTATCCGTCCAACGGCACGCACGGTCATTCGGCTCGATGGCGACTGCGAAGTGACAGTGCCGATGCACGAAGGTCCGAGTGGCACGCTTGAGGTGGATAGCGGCTTATTCGAGATCCATCAGGTGAATGTTGCTACCGCGACTGGGTACCGGGCGCGCGTGCTGGCAGCTCTGTTCGGTCTGCTCCAGCGTCGGTAACAGCGCGGTCTGACCAGAGGATTGTTCAAGGGTGGAATTTGCTGGCTGACATTAGCGTTATCCACATGGCTGCTTGAAGGCACTTAGTGTTAACACTGTCATCATCTGCCTTCTCGTATTCGTATCTGAACCTGGTAGTGAATATGAGTGAACATACCTTCATCCCACCTCGTCTGGCCGACATCGCCGCCCAATTCGGGACTGCTAGCCGTGAGGAAAAACTGGAACTCTTGCTGGATTTTGCCGATCAATTACCGCCGTTGCCACCAGAGTTGCGTGACCATCGCGGTATGGAGCAGGTGCATGAGTGCATGTCGCCAGCCTTTGTTATCGCACAGCGCGATGGCGACCGGATTGTCTATCATATCGACGTGCCGCCGGAGGCGCCGACCATTCGCGGTTTTGCAGCGATCCTAATCGCTGGTATGAGTGGCTTGACACCAGCTCAGGCGTTAGCGGTGTCGGGTGATTTTATCCTGCAAATGGGGTTACATCAGGTGCTCAGCCCGCAACGGTTACATGGGATTAGCGCGCTGTTAGCCTACATGAAACGGCAAGCAATGCGCCTGCTCGAGCAAGAGCAGGCAGGGGCTGCCTAAACGCGAGCATTGCGTAATGCCTGAGCAATGGTGTTAAAAACTACCGCCGGTCGGCGTCCATCAGCAATACCGAGGCGGTAGAGTAATGCGCGGCGATAGACGTGTGGTGAGTCGTGAACGAGCCGACAACGGCGTCGGTGACCGCCACAGGTCGCGCTGGTGGTTGATTTTGTGGGAAAGAGCGGGGTAATCATTTAAAGTCTCCACCAATTGTGCTATCGTTCACAATTTTACTATAGAGGGTGCGATGCATTTCGTCAAGTCGGTAAATGGTGATATCTCATTGACAAAAGTTGTGATCATGCGTGACACCCCCTTTGTTCGTCATGCCGCCGAGCGAGGGTGAATCTATGGTGCTCAGCCGCAGGGCACTCTACCCGGTTAGATAGTCAGCGAGTTGAAACGAGGAGGTTTCATGCCAGCAATGCTCATTAACGGTCAATGGCAGATGGCAGCGCAGGGTGAAGTATTTCCCGTCCATAATCCAGCGACTGAAGAGGTGATCGATTATGTGCCACGGGCAAGCGCAGCCGATGCCGAACAGGCGATGATCGCCGCTGAACGTGCCTTTCGCGAATGGCGCCGTGTGACAGCCCACGACAAAGCCCATGCTCTGCACGAGATCGCTCATAAAATGCGCACCCATGCCGAGGAACTGGCGACGTTGTTGACGCTGGAAGGCGGCAAGCCGCTGGTCGAAAACCGTGATGAAATTGGCTGGTGTGCTGCCTGTTTCGATTATTACGCCGAGCTACAGCGCAACACGCGTGGCCGGGTGATCCCATCGGTCGAACCAACGCAGCTTGCAATGGTGCTGAAAGAGCCGTATGGTGTGGTGGCCGCCATAGTGCCATGGAATTATCCGTTGTTGCTCATGTCTTGGAAAGTGGCGCCAGCTCTAGCTGCCGGCAATACAGTTGTGCTCAAGCCGAGTGAGATGACACCGCTGGCCACGCTCCGCTTTGCCGAGCTGTGTTGCGACCATCTTCCACCTGGTGTGCTCAATATCTTGACTGGGTTCGGCGATGTTGGTCGTGAGCTGGTCGTGAGTCCGCGCACGCAGATGATTGCTTTTACTGGTAGCTTTGCGACTGGACGTGAAATTGCCCGGTTGGCTGCCGAGCGAGTGAAGAAGACCCATCTTGAGCTGGGTGGCAAAGATGCTTTCATCGTCGCCGAAGACGCTGATCTCGATGTGGCCGTACCTGGAGTGGCTTGGGCTGCCTTGCTCAATGCTGGACAGGTATGCACGAGCACCGAACGGGTGTACGTCCATGAGTCGATTGCCCGTCCCTTTACCGAGCGGCTGGTCGAATTCGTTCGCTCGCTGCGGCTGGGTCCGGGGATGGATCCCAATACTGACATCGGTCCGCTGATTGGCGAAAAATACCGGGCGAAGGTCGAAGACCATGTCGAAGAGGCACGGGCACGCGGTGCAACTATCCTCACTGGTGGTCGTCGTCCACCCCAGTTCGAGCGAGGCTTCTTCTACGAGCCGACCGTGCTGACAAATGTCGATCACAGTTTTCGCATCATGCGAGAAGAGACATTCGGCCCAACCATTCCCATCATGACCTATCGGACCTTCGACGAGGCTATCGAGCTGGTCAACGACTGTGACTACGGCTTGGGTGCCAATCTCTATACTAACGATCCGCGTAAGGTTAAGCAGTATTACGAAGAGGTCAAGGCCGGTACCTGCTGGGTGAACGATCCGCTCACCGATAATGATGCCGGGCCTTTTGGCGGTATGAAGTTTAGTGGCGGCGCACGCGAGTTGGGTGAAGAGGGTTTAGAAGAGTTTCTGGAGACTAAGCACGTCCACTGGGATTTCACCATGGCGCGGAAACCGTGGTGGTATCCGTATGGACGACAATCCTCGTGAGCTGTTTGGTAGGCGAGGAAAGGGGAACTCGCATCATAGCTTACTTTGACTTAATGTGTCCCCTTTCCTACCGATCGGGTTATCGAATATGGTAGGCACGTGATCTTGGTCTGGGCCAAGGAGCGCATTTTTCTGCGGCTCGCGTAGGGCAGAGTATAAGGGCCAAGGTGTTGCACTGTCTCGGTATCGCCCTCATCCTGCTTCACATTCCAATTCCCTGTGTTGGCAATGCTTCTCGAGCGCATATAATACAAAGGATCGGTAACGCAGCTTTCGTAAGCCTGCCATTCTAGATTGAAAGGTAGTCTGTTAAACGTTATGGAAATCTATCCCACGCCCCGTGATGTTGCGCTGATTGATGTCTATCATCTCGGTCGTCCGCACATCATCTGCACATTCTTGCTCCTTGGCGACACGCCAGCACTGGTTGATCCGGGGCCTGCTAGCACACTTCCTGCACTGAAAGCTGGTCTCGATGCCCATGGGTTGACTGTGGCCGATCTGCGGGCTGTGATACTAACGCATATTCACCTCGACCACGCTGGTGCGACCGGATTGTTAGTATCCGAAAATCCTCATTTGGTTGTCCACGTCCATGAGCGTGGTGCACCGCACCTGATCGATCCGTCGCGGTTATTGAATAGTGCTGGTCAACTGTACGGCGATCGCATGACCGCTTTATGGGGCAATGTGCTTCCAGTCGCTCCAAGTCAGGTGAAAGTCTATACTGGCGGCGAAACAGTGCACCTCGACGGTCATACGTTGCGTGCTTTCGATGCCCCTGGTCATGCCAAACACCATCTGGTCTGGTTTGACGAGACGAATGGCGCGGCATTTGTGGGCGATAACACCGGTGTGCGCCTGCCAGGCGTGCGTATGACTCGTCCGGCGACACCACCGCCCGACGTCGATCTGGCTGCCTGGCGCCAGACACACGATCTGATCGAACGGCTCCATCCGCAATGGCTCTGCCTCACCCACTTTGGCGCGTATAACGACGTTGCCTTTCATCTGGCCGATGCTCGGCTACGTTTGCAACAGTGGGCTGAGATTGTGCGGCAAAGTTTGCTGGCTGGTCACGATGAAGCAACCGGAGTGGCGATGCTCGAAGCAGCATTGGCTAGTGAAGCAGCAAACTTGTCGCCAGCCGAGCAGGCTGCGATTACACAGCAGACCGGTCCTCTCAATCTGAGCTGGCGTGGTCTGGCACGTTATTGGCAGAAGCTTGGTGATCTTGGGAGCAGGGCGTAACCAAAGGCGCAGTCAGCGTTATCGTCTGCCGTGGTGTTTGTTCGCCATCAATCACCCATCTCCGCAGAGGAGAAATGTTCTACGTCGTCTCCTCCGTACTACTGTTCTATATCCGCTGACGCTGTGCTGGGCTGTAATGGTTTCCGTTCGTCTCCATCAACATGCCCGCACCAGCGTACCAATCAGTATTACCACGCTGTCTACAGCTTTACCTCACCGCGGAGGAAGCGCAGCGCAGTTTCAGCCAAGATAGCAGTGCCGATCGGCAAGGCACGCTCGTCGATATCGAAGATCGGGGTATGATGAGCACGTACAATCCCGTCATCGATTGCTGCCCCCAGCATCAACATCGCGCCAGGGACCTGTCTCGTCATATATGCAAAATCCTCGGCACCCATACCAGTACGTGACGTGTCAATCGCCTCAGGGCCGAGAAACTCACTGGCAACGTTGCGCATCCAACCCGCAACACGCTCGTCGTTCCAACCTGCTGGGTAACCACGTGTGATCGTTACTTCGGCGCTACCGCCGAACGCCTTCGCTACAGCAAACGCGTTCTCAACCTCGCGGGCCAGTTTCGTCCGCACCTCTTCGCTAAAGCTGCGCAGTGTTCCCTGAACGAAAATCTCACTTGGAATGACATTCGAAGCCTGACCGCCGCGCACTGTGCCCACACTAAGAATCGCCGGCTCCATCGGGTTGATCAGGCGAGAGCGAATCCCAAAGAGCGCATTGAGGACATGCGTCAGCATAAAGACCGGATCAGTGCCCAAGTGTGGATAGGCGCCGTGACCACCAGTACCGCGAATGTATCCTTTAAAATCATCGACTGCCGCTGATGCCCAGCCACCGCGAATCGTCACCTGTCCAACTGGCAGAGTTGAGTCAACGTGGAGCGCAATGATGGCGTCAACCCCTTGCAACGCGCCCTCTTCCACCATCCGCAAACCGCCGCTCTTAATTTCATCATCCCACCCCTCTTCAGATGGCTGAAAGATAAAGCGCACCCGGCCACGCAGCTGTTCGGTGGCAAAGCGTTCACGTAAAAGGTGGGCTACGCCAAGTAACATAGCGGTATGGGCATCGTGACCACAGGCATGCATTACCCCGGGATTCACCGAGGCATAGGCAACTTGATTCTCTTCCTGAATGGGTAGGGCATCCATATCGGCCCGAATTGCAATCACTGGCCCGTTTCCATCACCCAATTCACCGATGACGCCAGTCTTGGCAATACCAGTCGTAACCTTGATCCCACCGATCTCGTGCAACGTATCGGCAACGAGTGCAGCTGTGCGATGTTCTTGAAACCCCAGTTCCGGGTGGGTATGAATATCGCGACGGATGCGCACAATCTCGTCTGCTAGCGCCTGAGCGCGTTCGAGCATCATGAAACTGTCTCCTTTCTCTCAAGCTGGACAACGTGCGATTTGAAGAAGTAACGGTGATGGGTAGATCTTGCGCGCACACTACGCCGCAACCTACACAGCATTATGCTGTGCGCTTGGCCTGGGTGCGGTTCTGGTTTTGTTGCTTTAGGGCATAGCTGATCCCGTCTTGCAATGAAGCTAGAGTGCGGATATCGCTCAAATCAAGCCCCAGACATCCTACCCCGGTTATGATGCGCGACGCCTCTTGTTCTGGTTTTGTTGCTTTAGGGCATAGCTGATCCCGTCTTGCAATGAAGCTAGAGTGCGGATATCGCTCAAATCAAGCCCCAGACCGACGATGGTCTGCGCCACTTCGGGCCGGATCCCGGTGAGAACAACCTGGGCGCCGAGCAAGCGAACCGCCTGCGCTGAGCGCAGAAGTGTATTGGCAACCTGGGTATCGACAACTGGTACGCCGGTAATATCGAGAATAACTATCTCTGCTCCGCTCGTGTTTACGCCTTCCAGCAACGTCTCGATCACTTGCTGAGCACGCATACTGTCGATGCTGCCGATCAACGGCATAGCGATCACCCCTTGCATGATCGGCACGATGGGCGTGCTCAACTCCCGCAGGGCTGCCTGCTGTGCTGCAATAATGCGCTCGTTTAGGGCCTGTTGTTCTTCAGCAGCCTGTTTTTCCGCCGTTACGTCTGAAATGAACCCTTCGATAGCCAAGAGCTGGCCGTGTTCATCAAACACGCCCGAACCGCGCTCCCACAACCAACGAATACTACCATCGGCGTGACGGATGCGGTAGGTTGTCTCGTATTGCCGCTGCTGGGCTAATGCCGTTAACACGCTTTCGCGTACAGCCGGGAAGTCTTCAGGCAGGATCAGATCAGGTATGCGGCGCCGTGGTGGTTGCTGTGCATTACCTATAAAATCACTGGCCGGGTAGCCGGTAATATTAAGTGTACCAGCACTGAGAAAATCGGCGACCCAGCCCTGTTTCGTGCGGCGCACCCGGTACGCGATGCCGGGCAAATTGCGGATCAGGCTATCGAGCCGTCGCTGGCTCTCCCGTAGTTCTTCCTCGGCGCGGATTTGGTCAGTAATATCTTCGGTTTGTGACAACCATCCGGCCACCCGTCCATCAGGATGGTACAGTACTGCGTTGTACCACTGACAGATGATAATCCGACCGTCTTTGGTCACATTGGCGTTGCGGCTATTTGTCGCCTGACCACTGAGCAGCGCGCGTACAACCTTCTCAACTTGTTCGCGGGCAATGTCAGGGACCAGTAACTCAATTGCATTTCTACCAATCGCTTCATCTGCTTCCCAGCCGAAAATGCGCTCTGCTGCCGGATTCCAGCGGGTGATAATGCCATTTTCGTCGGCTTCCAATGTAGCCAGTGGTGAGGTGAGGAAGCTCTGCTCGAGGCGCTGGTGAAGCATGTGCTCGCGGCGAAGGAGTGACTCTTCTTCGTTGATTAACTCCTGTTGAGCTGCTGCGATAATATCGGCAATTGGTCCTGCCGCAGCTGGATCGTCGGCAAGTAATTGTGTTGCGTATCGACGGGTAGCATCGAGGCGGCTAAACCCGTGGGCGATAGATTGCCCATTCCGAACCAGAGTAAGCAGGTGATCAGCGTTGCCAGTACTCAGAGCATCGGCCAGCGCCACCAGAAGTGCACGATGGTGGTCGGGTGCTGTAGGACAACGAGCGCGTAACACGTCGGCAATGGCAAGATGTTTTGAATTCATACTGGCAGATCTCTATCGCCATAGCAACAAGGGTGAGTTTGGTCTTCAAGTATAGCATATCATCGGTAATTGGTGACAAGGCAAGTATATCACTTGGTTGTCGGTACCGAGCAGATGATCCTCTGGCTGGTGCGGAATGGTTGTGACCAGGTCAGCGCAGCATGGCTCACTGGGTCAGGCGCGCTGCCCGCCTAAGATGTTAGAGATGACCAGCAGTAACTTGCGTTGACCTGTACTCTCAAACAGCTGCACGCTTTCTGTGGGCAATTGCCGCCAGTTTCATTCAGCGTTGCGTTGTCGCCACCAGACGATGGCAGCAAGCACGATGAGCAATGCCAGACCAAGAATCACTGGCAGTGGAGGTGGACTAGGTCGGGCCTCTGCCGTCTGTCGTTGTGGTTCTAGCAGTGGGCCAGCATTACCGACAGCACCACCTGGCAGTTGGAGATCAGTTCCCGGCGCGGTGGTTGGTACCGTCAAGACGCTTGCACTTTCAGCGGTTACCTGTCCGTTACGCTCGTTTAATGCAGCCGCAGCGGCCATTGGTTGATCGGCAGTGCTGGTTGGTTCAGCGAGCGGTGCGATCGCTGCAGGTGCGGCTGGTAAACTGGTCGGTGCTGCCATCGCTTGTGGTTGACTGTCAAACGTTTCATTGCTGCCTAGACTCAGCACCTGCCAGCCAATCAGCATCACAATCGCTAGCGCAACTAACCCGCTGAGTGGTTGCAACCAGGCCCGTAGCACAAACCGGCGTTGACGCATGCCAGCCATCTCAGGGATGAGCGTAAACGAGCGTGGCGGTGCGATCCATGGCTGCTCGCGCAGCAGATCGCGAGTCGCGCGCAGCTCTGCCAGCTCTCGGCGCAGTGCCGACTCGCTGACCAGACGCTGCTCGAGCGTGGCCCGTTCAGCGAGGGTGAGTTCGTTATCAAGGTAAGCCGAGAGCAATTCACGATCGCACTCAGGTAATTCTGATGGAGAAGCAGGTGGCGTTGTCATTTATCTCTCATTTGGCTATCAGCCAGATATCATTATGCATTATCTGACTCATCATTTAGACGGAATCTTAATGGTAAGAGTTCCCCCGCACGCAGTATATCGCGTAACTTGGCTCGTGCCCGACTCAGTCGCGATTTGACTGTACCTAACTGTACACCGGTAATCTGCGCGATCTCTTCGTAGGAAAGCCCCTGAATGTCACTCAGCACAATGACAATGCGTTGATCTTCTGGCAGAGCGGCTAATCCACGTTGAATCGCAGTACTTAGCTCTTGCCGCAAGACAAATTCGTCGAGACTTTCACCTGGATCGGCTACTTCTGACCGACCGCTATCCTCGTCATCATCATTGCGATCTAGCGAGACGGATGGTCGGCGCTGACGCATACGCAGCGCATCGTAACAGGCATTGGTGGCGATTCGTAGCAGCCAGGCCTTGAACGTGCCACCGCGAAAGCTGCGCAAGTTGCGGAAGGCGGCAATAAACACATCCTGAGTGGTATCTGCAGCAGTCTCAGCATCGCCCAGCATGCGGTAGCACAGGTTGTAAACCCGAGTTTCGTACAGCCGCACAATCTGGTTAAACGCATCGAGATCGCCTGCCTGCGCTGCGCTAATGAGTCGTTGTTCTTCGTTTGCCATGCAGTCGCTCGTCTTTTAGACCAGTCTGGGCTCTATTATACCGTCTATGCGACTTGCGCAAAGACCAGCCGCGCGCGCTGGAAAAGCATATCCTCGACCCGCCGCAGGCTAATCAGGCGCAGATGTGGCGGGTGTTCAGGGGGGAAGCCAACGCCCTCCACCAAGCCGGAGCGTGGTGGTGCAGGCGGCGCTGGGTTGCCGACAATGATCGGACTAATGGTCAGGAAAATTTCGTCGATGAGGCGTGTGTACAGTAGCGTACCGTAGGTGCGTCCACCCCCCTCGCTCAACATCGTGCGAATGCCGTAGCGTTGGCGCAGGGTGGCAAAAGCGGCCCCTAGATCGATCTGACCATCGGCTCCAACAAGACATACCAGTTGGGGGTAGCGTGCTCGGGCCGCAGCTGCACCGGCCGCAGTAGTGATGAGGAACAGTGATCGGGGTAAATTTAGCGCAGCGGCTGCTGGTAGTTCACCGGTTGCTGAGAGGATAACTAGCGCCGGTAATGGTGGTCGCTGTTCGGCAGCGCGTAACCTTGCAAAGGCTGACCAGTCGAACAGCTCTCCCGGTACCCATTGATGGCGACGCGCGACACGCAGGGTCGCTGTGCCAACTAGAATGGCATCAGCGCGGGCGCGTGTAACTTCTAGAAGCCAGTGGTCATAGCGGTTGTTGCGACTAATAGCATTGCCGCCATTCCAGCCCGGCTGATTGAACGCGATCCGACCATCGTGTGAAACGACGAAGTTTGTCCAGATTGCTGGGCGTTGATCTGGAATTGTTGGTAGCCGCCAGTCACCTTGGTAGATAGCACGGATATCAGCCGGCAAACCTGGTCCCTGGTTCAGCTCCTCTTCAAACAAGAGGGTAAAAGGGTGCATCATGCGCCAGATCAGTCTACAATTGCGCCCAGCCGACTCTGTGCTGCCAGGATGCGATCACCCGGCACAACGATCGGCTCAATCATATCACGTTGAATATAGAGATCGACCTGCCCGCCAAAGCGAACGCTGGCAATGCGCATACCTGGCGTGAGCATTGCCCCTTGCTCCGTCTCACAGCGTAACCAGCGCCCCAAGGGTGCAGCGATGATCGAGAGCAATACCGGCCCCCACGCAGTTGCAATCCCGATGTAGAGGCGTTCATTCTGCTCAGGTGCCTGTGGATCACGCAATGGACGATGATCGCCGCTGATCTGTTCGAGGTACGCTACTCGTCCAGCCACTGGTGCGCGGCAGATAGGGACATCGAGTGGGCTAATGATGGTAGTTAAGCGCCAACAATCACTGTGCACGAAACGATGTTCGTAGACTTCGCGTACACCCTGAATACGACCGTCGGCGATTGCGAAGACAGTCCGTGGTTCGTTAGGGGGGATGCGACGTGGATTGCGGAAGAGCGCCGCAGCCAGCGCCGTGAGTGCTAGGGTTGCAGGCGCCAGGCGAGGGTGTAGACCAAGCGCAAGACCGGTAAGTCCTAAGCCGATGCCGAACACGGCAGTTGCTTCGGCGTCAAAACCGGGAAGAGCAGGTTGGCGCTGGTTGATGGTCGGCTCTGGCATACAGCTACCCGACAGAGTATTCACTGGTCGTGGTAAGTAGTATCTGGATTCTAGCATGAATGATCGACCCTTGCAAACGCCCAGCCCTGCCTCGGCAAGCTCGTTTGATTGTGACTGCAGTTGATATGATCCAATCTACACTGATCGTATACCATATTGACGCGCTGTGTCAGAGTGATTACACTATGGTAATCATAAGTGGTCCAGTAAAGATTTTGTGTCGTGAAAGGAAGACTCTATGGAGCGGACGGTCGGCGAAGTGATGCATGTTGGTGTCTTGACCTGCCGGCGTGAGACCCCCATCCAGGATGTCGCGCGCCAGATGTCAGAGCAGGACGTAAGCGCGTTGGTGGTTGTTGACGATGAAGGCTACATGGTGGGGCTAGTTTCGCGCACCGATCTGGTCAATGCGCGCTTGTACGAACAGTATTGGAAGCATTGGCGTGGATTGACTGCTGGCCATATTATGATCACCGATGTAGTGTCGGTAACGCCGCAAGATACGCTTCAGCATGCCAGTCGCCTAATGATGGAGCGCCGAATCCATCGCGTTGTTGTAGTAGAACCGGGTGAAAAGGGGCTGCGCCCGATCGGTGTTCTCTCAGTAACTGATGTGGTACGCGATATTGCGAATGAATAGAGCTGTAACTAGTGTAGATAATCCCTGATCTGCCTAATCCACAGCTCTGCTCCCTGGGCTACGATCGCAGCGAGCCAGCCGGCTGCGGCCAGATGGCCCCAGCCGGTTTTTTTGGCGATCCAGTCAATGGCGATGCCTGCAGTGATACACCACGCTGGGTAGAGTAGTAACGCCCAGCGTAGGCCCTGATCAGCGATCAGCAATAACGCGAGGCTGCTGAGCGTGCCACCCCACCAGGCGCTGACCAGCCAGCGTAAGCGATAAGCGGCTGCGTGCGATGCACGCCAGAGTAGCCAGAGGCCGATAACGTTGGCGATGACCAGCCCAATTGGGATGGGTAGGCTGCGCCGGTGGGGCGGCTGGAAGCCGCTCAATGCCAGTGCAGTATCAATGATGATCTGTGTTGGTGCTTGTCCGCCGCTGACTCCTTGCCCACTTCGATTCCCGATTACATCGAGGTACACTGGTGCAGTGTACATCACTAACAGTGCCAGCCCGATCCCACCGCTGGCGGCAAGGAAGTAGCGCCCTGGCGAGACCGTCGTCGACTGCTGGTACCAAGCCAGTAACCAGGCCCAACCAATAATGAGACCGAAGCCTAGCGTAACCCCAGAGTGTGCCATCAGGCCGGCTGCGATAGCCAGCGTCAGGCCACCTATGTGCAGACGCTGACTGGACTGCGCTGCAGCGCCAGCGCTCAACCCAATTAGTGCTGGAAGGATGAGTGCCTGACCACCAACGTTGGCCAATTCGCCGATTGCCAGGGCTTCGAGTGGTTGGGTTGCCAACACATAGCAGGCTGCACCTGCGAGTGCGGCCCGCTGTCCAAAACCGCCTTGTCGGATCAACCACCAGATTGCTAGGCAGCACAGACTGTCAAGGGTAGCCGCTGCTACTGTCACCAGTAGCCGGCGGGTGGCAAAATCGTCGCCAACTAGGGGTTGAAAGGGGAGTACAAGCAGGTAAAAACCAGCAGGATAGGGTGCCACGCCGCCACCAGCTTCGGCGGGGAGACCAGCCGTGAGAAAAAGGTGTCCCAATCCTACCCGTAACAGGTTGTTAGCATGAAAACCAGCATCACTGCTGATAGCGTGTGGATGCAGTAAGCCAGCTAGTCGTGTCAGCACAGCTAGGAGCGTGATAGCAATTGCCTGCCGCCATGCGAGCTGATCTGGCCAACTTTTTGCCAAAACGATGCTCACTACCGTTGCGCCAAGGGTCAGTCCGGCCACGAGCGGCATCAGTAACGCAAAAGCTAGTCGTGCCACCCAGATTGCCGCTATCGCCGCTACCCCGCCGATACCGATCAATCCCAATCCCCAGGGCAGGGGCAGTCCAACTGTTCGCCCCCAGATCCAGGCCGCTGCTAACGTCAGACCAATCCAACCCAATTGTCCCCAGTCGGGCGCGCGCCAGTCATCGATTGCCTGCACACGCACATTGCGTAGCACAAAACCCAACGCGCGTGGATCATCCGCTACTTGCAGCGGATCGCTGCGCATGGTCAGCCGAATAGTTCCTGTAGATGGACTAAGAATGGTGTATCGACGTGGTGGTGCAGCTGGCAACGCGAACTGAAGCGGTGGTAAGTTCCCCACTTGCCACACGGTTGGTGTCGGAGCGCCGTCTGGTCGTCCACCCTGCGCGCGCACGGTGATCAACCAGCGTCCACTCCCGAGTCCAGGTAGGTGAACTGCGCTCTCTGGTTCTGTCCAGCGGTAAGGGTCATTAGCACCATAGAGTTCCCACCACACTACAGCTGGATCAGCTGGTTCTGCAGCATGCACACCGAACAAAAATGGCGCATCGTCTTCGCGTCGACGGGTAAGCGGATCGCCACCAATGTCCAGTTGCACAGCCAGCGGAAGTTGGTAGGTGGCGGCGCAACTAATTAAAATCGCTCCCAGGAGAAGTAGCGCGGCTAGCCAGTCATAGCGGATAAGCGCTACCATCTTTGCTGTATTCACGATTTCCCGCTACCCCAGGTAATGATAATCACTCCTGCCACAATGATGAGCGCGCCGATCAGACGCATTAATGTGATCGGCTCATTCAGCAGTACGCGCGATGGGATCAGAATGATTACATAGTTCAGTGCCAGCAACGGGTAGGCAAACGACAGATCGACCCGCGAGATAACACCTAGCCAAAAAATGGCACCGCCGAAGACGAGGGCGAAGCCGAGGATGATGCGCCAGTCTGTGAAAGTGGCCCAGAGCACCTGCGGATTGAGCGAAAATGCCCCTACCTTGGTCGTTACAGCGTTGATGCCGACTTTGAGCAGCACTTCACCTGTCACGGTAAGGACGCATGCCGTGATCAAAAGGGTAAACACCAGTAACATAGGACGTATTTTGTGTGAAAGAGCAAATAACGGTTTCATCATGGCCGTCGGCGTAAGACATAGACTGCATAATCACAGATCCCCGAACGGAGATGGTAGTTGCGCGTGATATCGAAGCCATCGCTAAAGATTAACTGATAATCAGCATCGCGCCGAATGTAGCTGCCGCGGTCAAGGGCATGCATAAGGTGACCGAGCGGATTTTGTCCCGGCGGTGGTGGCGTGTCTTCCATAACGAGCACAGTGGCGCCCGGTCGCATGACCCGATACACTTCGTTCATTACGGCACGCGCAATGGTGTCGGGTAGGTGGTGTAAGACGCCGAGAATCAGACCAGCATCGAAGGTTTGGGCCGTGAAGGGCAATGCTTCGCCGTGTGCTGCCAAGTACGTGCCGGGCCGCCGCCGTACTGCAAAGCGGAGATACGTGAGTGAGGGGTCAACACCGATGTAGCGTTGTGGAGGAAAATCGCTAGCAAATTCGCCAGTGCCGCATCCAAGATCGAGGAAGCGGCGCTGATCGCCACGCCATGGCCGCAGCTCACGCGCAATGGCCAGATGTTCGCCAGTAAAACCGGCTTCCACTAGCCAGCGCAACCGGTTCCACACTTCAGGGGTGTCGCTTATGCGGTTGAGAATCGAGTTGAGCATACAGTTAACCAAATAGAAATATGTACCCTTATTGTCATGTGATAAATTGTGCCAAGCCAAACTGATGGATTGTTCTTTTGTTAGATCAGTGCATCACCTGTTTTTGTCCCAGCGATACTTGCCAAAAGTGCTTGCCACTCGCTATCTTCGCTGTCCTGAAGGGTTCTGTTCCTGGCCTCAGGTCACCATCGCAATTGGATGGGTGCCGTATACCACGCAGTTTGTGCGCTCTTCCTTTCAGTATAAAGCCATGGAGTCTGTCACCGTAAGTCTAGACACGGGCCAGCGCGACGACCGACAGGCCAAATGGCAATCTTCCACCGCGAGCAATCAGGGCAGCTTCCAGCATCATGGGCAGGCGCAGGGCAGCGTTGATTGGTGGTGCTGGTAACTCCATTGCCGAACCTGTGTTTGACACAGGCAGCCAACGTTCGAGCAGGCGCAATGCTGCTGACAGTGGGAAGAGCAATGTTAGCGCATAGGTCAGGTGTTCGACAGTAAACCCGCTCTGCTGTAATAGGCGGTCTACTTCGCCTGCAGTGTACCGATGCCGGGTATGTACCTGACGGTCGTGGTGCGAGCGCAGCCATTCGTAGGCCGGTAATCTAATCAACAACCGACCATCGGGGCGCAAGACTCGATGTACCTCGGCCAATGCTTGCTGTTCATCAATCACCGCGCGATGGTACAACACGTCAAATGAGGTCACCAGATCGAAACTCCGATCGGCAAACGGCAGGCTCATCACTGAGCCGCGCACCAACTGCCCTGGAATCCGTTCACGCGCGAGGCAGAGAGCTTCTGTGGCTAGATCTAGACCGACTACCTCGCCATAGCGCTGCAGGCAGAGCGCATCACCACCGGTGCCACATCCGGCATCGAGAATGCGCAGATTGCGACGACCACCAAAGACACGGTCGAGGAGGGCGATATTGATCGCACGCATACCGCCATACCACCAGTGGCGCAGCTCGACCGCTGCCATTGTTGTGTACTCGTGTTTTTCCATAACCGGGCGGACTATACCAGATGGCGGCCAAGCTGGCAAGTAGTGATGTTCAGGTTTACACCCAACCCAACATGCACTTCCCACTATAGGTCGATGCTGCCTATTCTAGTGCCAAACCGATTGGTGAGCGCAGACGGCCCAAGCCGGTACACTCGATGATTACTTCGTCACCGGGTTGTAACCATGGCCCGTTATCACCGTGGATGTCGAGCAGGCAGCCACTATCCGCCACCCCGCTCGTGATCACTTCACCCGGGTACAAAGTGGTATCGCGACTGGCAAAGGCAATCAGCTCGTGGAACGAAAATCGCATCATGGCCGTATTGTAACGACCGATTTCTTGTCCATTGATGGTGAGCCGCAATGTAAGCATCAGGCGGCCATCGTCGTCGCAGAATGGTTCCAACTCGTCTGGCGTGACAAGCCATGGCCCGATCGAAGTTGCAAAGTCGCGTGGACGCAGCGCCGCCAGCCATGGATCGCGGATTGTCCAGGCGTTGATCAGTAAATAGCTGGCAATGTAGTCTGCGGCTTCATCAGGGGATATATCGCGCCCACTGCGACCAATAACGCATCCTAACGCCATACCGCAATCGAGTGAGCCGCTGGTCGGTAACCTTACTGGCTCATCGGGGCCATAGATCGTAGTGTGCCCAGCTAGGAGAAAGGCCGGAACTTGCCGATGACCAACCCAATAACCTGCAGCCTGGCGTAGTTTGGCCGTCTGATCACTACTCAGCGCATCGAACTCACGTAACGCTACCACCTGCGGTAATGGCGCCGTCAGCCGCACCTGCGATAGCGGCACTGCCAGCATGGTCTCGCCGATTGTCAATCCGGCGCTCCAATCGAAGTCTGCTGGTGGTGGTTCATCCGGATCAGCGCCGCTCATGACGTTCACCACTGCCTGAACGATGTCAGCAGCGGCGGCTAGATTGACGTCGGGGTAATCACCGCGCAGCAGGGTAAGCATATCCCACGGTGCAACAGCAGCGTCTTCGCTAATGAGCGGTGCTGCTGCTGCTAGATCGATAATCACATCTCCTAGCAAGGTGCCTACTCGCGGTGCACCGCCCGCCGGCGGTATAAAACTGAGCAGGTACACGGCTGTCTCCTTCCTGATCTGTCGAAGCTACAGTCGGTGCGCGATCCAGTCTACCGCGATTTTGCCACGAACTGATTGTACGCTCATCATAGTTCAATCGCGCCTGAGGATTACAATACGCCGTTCTATTGCTGCCATAGCATCAGTTGGAGGCATAGATGGTATCGGTGGGATGGTCGCTCTCACCTCTTGTAGTGGGAATGAGCATGAGACCATAATCCGGTGGAGGACCTCCTCGATCCAGTCCGCTGTTCTCACCTCTTGTAGTGGGAATGAGCATGAGACCATAATAGCAGGGTTCATCCAGGGTAGTTCTTGCCTATCGCTAAACTGCTACGTAATCAGGCTGATCGCCTTCCGCGCTGTGCTTACTCAGTCGGCGAAGTGCTGTCTCATCGCTGACCTGTTGCGTAGTAGAGGGCTACCGTTCCGTCTCTCAGATGTGAATAGGCTCTTGAGTGTACATAAAGCAAACCCTATTGCTTCCAGCGGTAGGGCTTGCTAGCACGTTCGTAATCTCGCCCAGGTTGGCCTAACGGTAGCCGGTGAAGCGGCCAAGGCTTGCGATACTCTGCAAAAAAGTCTTCGTTTAGCCTCTGCTAGTGAAGCGGCCAAGGCCTGTGATACTCTGCAAAAAAAAAGAAGTGGCTATTCAAGAATTTTCGTATATTGGTCTCGGTGCAGATGGTGGTGATGCTAGCCTGCCATGTTTTTCCTGGCTGGGAGCAATCCTCATGGTTCCGCCGGCACTCTGCGCTAGGATCCACGGGGCAGTTTGTCGAAAAAATGCACACATCTATGCCACAACTTGTTTCCTTTTCCCCTAGGCAAGCGGCTTTGGACATGGTAAAATTGTTTCATATAAACAAGACTTGTACACTGTAATCAAAACAACACGGAGTACTATTGTTATGGAGTACGAGCTGACCGAACAAAGCACCCTTAGTCGTCTGGATCAGTATATTTTGCTCTACTGGCTAATATCACTGGTAATTGGCATTCCTCTTCTAGGCGATTGGTTGAAGAGCTGGAATGTACCGGCAACCTGGGCAAATACTTGGTTTGTGCTCTTTCTCCTGGTCAGCTTTGCTTTCAGTCAGGTCTTGTATGTCCTGGTAGCGCGGCACGATAACCGTCCGTTCCTCTGGATGCCCACCATTATCTTTAGCATTGGCAATGGTGTAATTGAGACCTTCGCGTTTGCAGTGGTCTACCGCATTGGCGTCTGGATCGGTGACGGTCTGGCGGCACAATTTTTCCCAACTTTGGTGGGCACCCTGGGGTTTGCAGTTGGATTTACTGCATTTGTGATCTATGGTGGTGTGATCCACGGAATGTTTTGGTTGCAGCATTTGCCGCCCCATCTCGATGATTCGCCGCGCTCAATGCGGATTCGGAAGTTGCGGCCTCTAGCTGAGATGGCGCTGGTATTGGGGTGGAGCCTCTGTTTCTACCTCTACCAGGATATCTGGACCGTCATCTTCATTCATATTTTGGTTGATCTAGGGTTGATGTTGCGCGTCCGTCCGCCAGTCTTTCTCGGCCCCAACCGACGAGTGGCGTAAGTGTGGATCTTGATAGTGGCTTGTGCGATCGCTTGCTATTTATTTAGGGATGTCGGCCAGATCGGCTGCGCAAGTGCGGAGTGGTGACACTGTGGCAATTCCATTTTCGCCAGGCGCATACGTACTGTTGCGCCAAGCCAGAGATCTTCATCGCCAATCGGGATTGGTGTGTGGGGGCGGAGCCGTCGTCGTACTGGGCCGCTGAAGATACCTGATGGACTGGCTAGATCAACGATATGGGCGGTTGCTTCAGTCACCATGATTTGGGCATGGCGCAGCGCAATATCAGGCGCCAACACGATTAGCTGGCACGCTGGATCACTACCAACTGTTACGATACCGGTTGGTAAAGCGATGCTTCGTTCTCCTTGCTCATCGTGGATCAAGGCGCGCCATGCGATCGTGGACGGCGGTCTAGCCGGTGAAGGAATCTGGCGACTACGGCGTCGAATCAGGCTGACAGCAAGGATTCCGGTTACGGCCAGTGTCAATCCCAACATGCCCGCGATCCATCCTGGTTGATTTGGGGTAGTAACGACTAGGGTAGCGCTTTGACCACAGCCATACACGGTTGCTGTCGATGGCAGATGCCCATCAAACTGTGCGCGCCAACTCCTCGCTCCGTGCGGTTCGATGACCTTAGGGCGCACTGAGTGGGTGGCCTCAACCCATACTTGCACGTCGCGCGGTTGGTAGTGACAACGCACTAGCAGCGCCCAGGTCGTTGCTGAGATCCGTTCTACACCAAGAATGAGGGGCAGTAGAGCGGGAGATGGCGCGGGGGGAAGGAAGGTAGCAGCTACCAGTGTCAGCCAGCTGATGCTTATCATGAGCAGAAATAGGAGCGGATGACGGCGCATAACGATCTCCTCGCGCGGTGTAGCTTTCATCATGTAAACCGCACGAGTCGGCAAAACGTTGCGCTTTGGTGAGTGATGCAGTCGCTAGGCGCTTATCTGGAAAATCGTAGGAGAACATCTTGGGGTGATCGAGCAGTAGTAATCGCTTGCATATCGATGTTCAATGCGGTAATCGTTTGGGCCATTGCCGGTGCAATCCCCGTTATCACTTTCTCGCATCCGATCAAGCGCAGTGCTTGTACCGTGTGCATAAGGTGTCTGATGGCTGCAGTATCGAAAGTTGGTGTTCCTGCTACATCAATGACCACGATTCGGGCGCGTCGCGCACTGACAGTATCGAGTAATCGACGGGTTAACGCTTCAGCGCGGTGATTGTCGATTTGTCCCACAATCGGCGCCAGCAAGATATTGGGGGCAATTTCGACTGTTGGCGTCTCCAGCGACTGTACCAGATTGCGCAGCATCTGTTCGGTAGCTTGCAGTTGGCAGGTCTGTTGCTCTAGTTGCTTGGCGTGCTCTTCGGCATTGTGGGCATGCATACGTGCTCGCGCTGCTTCCAAAGCGGCCTGATGCGCTAGCCTTTCCAAGCGTTGCAGCAGATGGAGTGCTGGTGCAAGGGTTAGAGCGGCACTGGCAATGTATATTCCGATCGAACCAGCCCAGTCGGCAACAGTATCCTGAATGACCAGCGATTCGGGTGAGGCAAAGCTCGCGTTGCCCGAAATATAGATGGCAGCAGCCACGATGAGGGTTATCAGCGATAAACCCAATGAAATCAGGGTGCCACGTTGCCCAAAATAAATCAGCGCCAGCATACAAACGCTGATCCAGAGCAGTCGACCACTGCCAATCAAGCCAAAGATGATGAGCAAGAAGGTGGCCGTTGTTCCCAGGATTATGATCAGTAAAAGGGCGCGCACCGACAGACTGAGCCGCTTCAGAGCGGCTGTGGCAACAAGCATCGCGTAAGAGAGCACGTATATACCGATATATGGCAATGCTTGCTCACCCATTGCGGTATAGTCTGACCACGATCCAACAATGACTGCCAAGCCGCCTAGGCCAACCAATACCCATAACAGGTTATTGAGAATTTGCTGTCGCCAGTGCGCAATCATCTGATCAGCAGCTAATTCGGTCTGAATCTCAGCTTGAGCGCTGGGCATATTCGTAATCTCTGTAGCAAGGTGAGGCCGGGTCAGAGGAGGAGGGTTTGGGGGCATATTATTCCCTAATGAGTCTAAATTGTGGTTAGTCATCGTATCACCAGTGTCGACTACCTAACAAACTGCGCTTATACCCGAGGCGGTAATTGGGCCACCAGTACACCATCACAGCATTGTAAGGCAATCTGGGTGCCGTTTGCTAGTGGTGCCGGTTGCTTACCGTAGTTATAGCCAATGGCATCGATAATGACCGTTGTCTGCCCATCGGCGGCAATAAATGTGAAAGGATACCCCCACTCAGCAACAGCACGTATGAAGGCGTAAGCACGCTGCACCGGCCAGTCTGCGTATAGCGTAAAATCTGCCGCCTGTGGCGCATGGTAGACGCTTCCACCCGCAGGTTGGGCCTGTGGCTGCCAGCCTGGTGTCTGCAGATCAGTTAACGCTGCTGGCAACATACGGGCTGCCTGTTGGCCAGCCAGCAACTCGATCCGGCTGAGCCGTTCTCCCAATGGCAGATCGAACCACTCCTGGCGTACTAGTGGACCATGGTCGAGTTCTTCATCCATCAAGTGCAATGTCATTGCAGTGCGCGTCCAGCCCAAGCGCAAGGCCCAGAAGAGCGGCTCTGGTCCACGTAGTTCTGGTAGGGGTGAGGGATGCAAGTTAAGAAAGCCTAGCCGCGGCGTCAGCAGGAGTTCCTGAGGTATGCGCCAGGGCCAACAGGCGACAATCGCCAGATCGATGTCATAAGTGTGCAAGCGAGCGGTTAATTCTGCGATCCCGCTCTTGCTTACCGCAAAGCGGACCATACCGGCTCGTTCGGCGAGGGTTGTCACGGTCTGCGGCATCAGGATTGCTGATGTAAGAGCTGATGCTGGCGGTGGCAGTACGGTGAGGGCTGGCATTCCCTCTGGTGCAGGTAGGACTACTCCAATCACCTGCACCGGTAATTCCAGCAAACCCTGCAAGACTGGCAGCGCCATCGGCCCTGGCAGAGCAAACAGGACAATTCGCATGGCATTCCTTTTCTTTCGGGTATAATTTGATATGATATCACTAAATTGTAGCAACGAAAGAAGGATCTATGCCACGCATGGTGCACTGTGTAAAGCTCGGTCGTGAACTTCCCGGTCTTGACAGGCCTCCCTTCCCCGGCCCGCTTGGCCAGCGTATCTACGAGCACGTCTCGGCGCAAGCGTGGCGGATGTGGCCGCAGCAGGCGACTCTTATCATTAACCATTACGGCTTGAGTCTGGGCGATCCCAACGCGCAGCAGATTCTGATGAAGGCGATGGAAGAGTTTTTCTTTGGTGAAAACGCTCGTATGCCCGAGGGTTGGACGCCGCCTCCTGCCGCGCCAGCGAAGGGCGGGCCGCGCCGTAAGTGATCTTTTTCAGGTAGTGGTCGGCATTAAAGGAATTGCCGGCATAATGGTAAAGCGCAGGCAGGCATGGGCGGCACGCAAAGCTGCTTCTACTGTCGCCGGGTCGGGTCCGCGAGCGAAAATGAACCCAAGATAGCTGTTGCCCTCAGGTAATGGTATCAGCGGATAATTGAGCGGAGCTGTAATCTCAACCGCTTCAATGCCGGGAATTGCCTGCGCTGCCGCAATGCCCTCGACGCCGCGTAAGATGCCAGCCTGCGGGATCGGTATCATCATCACGCCCCCCGCCTGCCCGGCTCGGCTCAACGACTCGATCGGCAAACCGGCAGCCTGGCGCAAAATCAATTCTTCCAACGGCGTATCAGTGCCGAACCGTAATGTGCGTGAACAGAGGCCACCAATACTGCGATTCGCCAGCTCAATCATCCATGGCCCCTGTTCGTTAATCCGCAACTCGGCGTGCAATGGTCCCTGTTCGAGACCAATTGCTCGCGCCGCTGCCGCGGTGACCTCTCTAATTGCAGTCTGCGTTGCTGCTGGTAGGCGCGACGGAGTTACATAAATCGTCTCTTCAAAAAATGGCCCATCGAGCGGATCTGGTTTGTCGAATAATGCCAGCACCTGTACTTGCCCGTTGTGTATCAGGCCTTCTAGCGCCACTTCAATGCCAGGAATGAACGCTTCAACCAGAAATTCGTGGACCCCTTCACCTTCTATCTGATCTAGCAGTGCAGCCAGACGTTTAACTGCAGCGATGAATTGAGCAGGGTTATCAGCTCGGATAACGCCACGACTACCGTTGAGGCGTAGTGGTTTCACCACACAGGGGTAGGAGGTTGACTGCGCCAAGACGGCAAGATCGTCAGCTGTGGTGCAGAGACGAAATGCCGGTGACGGTACGCCTGCGCGGGCAAAAAGTTGCCGCATAAGATGCTTGTCACGGGCGGCGGCAGCGGCTTCAGGCCGGTTGAACGGTAGTCCCAAAGCGGCACAGGCTAGCGCAGCCAGCTCGATACCGCTGTCATCAATCGGTACGATGGCAGTGAGCGGTTGCAAAGTATGCAGATTGTGGATGGCGCGCAGCGCTGCCGTCTGGTTGCTGAAATCAATGGGTAACCTGCCCGGTAGTGGACGAGCCAGTGGTAGTGGTGTATCCTCGGCCACTGTTACCTGGGCTGCGATACGCTGAGCAGCATCCAGGAACGCTGGCAGCCGGTACGATGATGGCGTAGTTAGTAAAAGGAGATGCGGACGCATGGTAGACATCGCTACAGATAGCACGCAGTCACTTGTGTATCGGTGGGTTCGGCGCAACAATACCAGGGTTCACTCAGGCGCGGAGTCGGCGTAGCTTGCGGTATAGTAGTCGGATGTGGCCCTGGTCCGATGATCTGGTCGCATAGATTAAGCACCCGCTGATAGAATGTGCTGCGCGACATCTGACTCTGATCACCGCACTGCGCCAGTTCGATCACTGCCTGTTGCAATTCATCCATCACCGGATCGGGATGGTGCCACGGGTAGACCAGGCTGACTGGATCAAACGGCTTAACCAGCGTGCGCACCTCGGGCAGTTCGAGCAGGCGTGAACCGGCCGGGATGAGCAAGCGCAGACCATATTGTACCGGTGCGACACTCTCGACCAGATTAAGTTCGGCGATCCCCAACAACAGCTCGCGATACTTCTCACGTGTTGTCCAAGGTGTGAATGCAACAAAAGTCGCATTGAGGGCGAGATCGTGTTCGCGCAGCAAAGCTACCGCGCGCACTATATCGGCGCGGGTATGCCGCTTGGCGAAACGGGTCAGAATCTCATCATCGAGCGCTTCGAGTGCACTGACAATCATCACGCAACCAGTAGCGCGCAGTTCTGGCAACAAATGGGCATAGCGCAGGATATGCTCAACCTTGATTGTCACATCGTAGGTGAGTTGAGGGAATTCTGCATGCATGGCCCGTACAATCGGCAGCACATGACCAGGACCGTTGAAGAAATCGGGATCGCCAAACGTGATATGGCGCGCACCAGCCGCGACCTGGGCCCGAATATCGGCTAGCACCGTCTCGCGTGGCACAACTCGAAAGCGACCGTTATAAACCGGTACGACCGGACAGTGACGGCAGAGATGCTTACATCCGCGCGTGGTTTCAGTATAGCCAGCGATCCGAGTATCAGTTGCGGTGATCAACCTGGCGTAGCGATCGAGTGGCGGTAAACCCCGCCGGTCCGGAGGGATTAAATCGATCCGATTCAGGGCAATCGCGTCGATTGCTGGTGGCCGTTCACCGTTGGCTAGCCGCTGCCAAATGGTCGTCAACAACTCTTCCACTTCACCGCCGAGGCAACAATCGGCACCGGCAGCGCGCAGTATGGCGGCGTTGAGTGGTGCGTAGAGGCCATAGCAGACAATAAATGCTTCCGGCGCTGCCTTGCGCAACTGTGGCAATAGGTTCAACGCCAACCGAGTAGCGGTGTGCATCGGCACTGACAGCGCAATTAGACCGGCGTTTGCGACCATCGCTGGTGTCAACGGAGTGACACTGCTATCAACACAGGTGACTTGAGCACCGGCTCGTCGGAGCCAGGCTGCCGGTGAAGCCAGACTGAGCGGCTGGTGACCGAGTTCGTAGGTTGAGATAAGTAAGACGTTCATGATTAATATTGTACTGCAAAGTGAGCAGTATAGTGATAATCAGACGGTACAGGACGCTGAATGGTATCTAGCTGAACCTGTGCGGACTATTCGCGGTTGGTGAAAGGAAATCTCCTGCCTTGCATTAGCAGTCAGGTTGCTCACGATCAATAGCTCAGAGTAGACCACTATTTCCACGTTGCTGTTGGCAATGGCGTGTTCACCTATCGCGATTGCCACTTCTGGGGAGCGGTTATCTCAACAAGATACACACCTGTCCAGAACCTGGTGCTGTCGTTGGCCTATTTGGTTACAATAAGCACACGGCAGGAAGGGAGCCTGCCGTGTCTGGATGATGTGCATGGTTCGGTGATGAACCAGTGGAATGTAGGTTCAGTCACCCATCACTTCGCTCACTGTTGGCATTACCTGCCGCTTAAGCTGATCTTCCGGCTTCACCCGGTATACGTTCCACACCAGCCCTAGCTTTTCTAGAGCGCGAATGATGTACGCTGAAATATCAATCTGCCACCAGCGTAGACCGTGGAAGGCCGAACGCGGGAAAGCGTGGTGGTTGTTGTGCCAGCCTTCGCCAAAAGCGAGCAATCCGACGATGAAGTTGTTGCGGCTGGCATCACGGGTGTTGTAGTCACGGCGACCAAAGGTGTGGCAGATCGAATTAACACTCCACGTGATGTGGTGGGTTAAGAAGATGCGCACTAGACCACCCCAGATCAGACCGCTCCAGCCTGCGATTAGAGTTGGAACGAGAATGCCAAGCGCTGCCCACAAATACCATGTCTTGCTCACCCATACGATTGTGGGATCTTTGGTCAGCCACTTGCCGTACATTTCGATGTTGTGCTTGTGCGTGAACAGCCAGCCCACGTGTGAATGCCACAGCCCTTCGAGGGGGCTATGTGGATCTTCCTCGTCGTCCGAATGGGCATGATGTTGAATATGGGTCGACGCCCACGATATCGGATCACCTTCGAGGGCCATACAACCCATAATCAGAAACAGTGCCTTCATGGGCCGCGAAGTCTCAAAGCTTTTGTGGGTGAGCATACGGTGAAAGCCGATAGTAATGCCCAGACCAGAAATGACGTACAGGATCAGCATTAACGTTACATCGAGCCAGTCGACGTACTGCTGCCAGAGCATTACCATCGCGTAGATAGTGCCGAGGAAGGGTAAAACAACGATCAACAAGACCACAAATTTTTCGAGCGGTGTCTTTTCCAGTCGTGGTTCGGGGGCAGGAACGGTGCGAGCCATAGGATAGCACTCCTTCAGTCGTGAAATATGTTCGTTCTGTCACAAGCTTACGTCTCTTGGCGTACGCGTAGAAGTAGCGCCTGGCTAATCAGGAGTCACGAGTTTCATCTGTACAGGGATGACTAAAGTCACCCACTGGGTGTTACTAGCGCTATGGCTCTCTGTGCCCGATGTGTCGGTCGTCGTGAAGGTAGCAGTTGGCTGCCCCGGTCAGCCGTTGATTATTTGGGACATGGCTCCGATTCACCGATTTGCATTCTAGGTGAACCTGTGGTATACTCGCTAGCGTGTTGAGCGGGTTGGCCCCATCGTCTAGCGGCCTAGGACGCCACCCTCTCAAGGTGGAGATCGCGGGTTCGAATCCCGCTGGGGTCACCAGTTGGGCCCGTCGTCTAGCGGTTAGGATGCCACCCTGTCAAGGTGGAGGTCGCGGGTTCGAATCCCGTCGGGCCCGCCAAAAGGCGGAAGCAACACCAGCCAAGCATGTGGCTGGTGTTGTTTTTTGAACTAAAGTTAAGTGCAATGTGGTGCAGAGGTTATTTTTGCAGCTCAGCCAGTGCTGCGAGTAGCTGTACGTCGCCGCTCATAGCTAGTTCGGCTGGGCTGAGGTTGCGCGCTTCTGCTGGCAACAAGATTGGTGCGTCTAGCGGTTGGGGTACTACCCGATCAGGCTCAATTCCCTTATTGCGAATCTGCCGCCCTGATGGTGTGCGCCACTCTTGCGTACCAAGGAGGAGGCGCGCACCGCCACTTAGTCGGAACGGTGTCAAAACAGTGCCGGTGCCAACCGTCGTTTCACCGACCAACACTGCCCGTTGTGCATCTTGCAAGGCTCCAGCCAGAATCTCGGCAGCACTAGCTGAGCCGCCGTTAATTAACACTACGAGCGGTATATCCTGTGCAATGCCGGTAGTGCGGGTCTTGCTGACCCGTTGGGTGCCATCACGACCCCGTTCGATCAAAACGGGTGTGTCAGCTGGTAAAAACTCGCCCGCAATAGTGAGCAGAGCGCTGAGTAGGCCGCCCGGGTTGTTGCGAAGATCAAGAACAATCCCGCGTGCATTAGCAGCTTTTGCTTCCGTCAATGCTTTACGGAGCAGGTTTGCCGCCTGTTCGTCAAACGATGTGATGCGAATCAGCGCGATCTGATCGGGTAGTAGTGCCCAGCTCACGCTCGGTGCATTAATCCTGGCCCGGGTAATGGTGAAACGCAACAGGCCAGCATCGCGCCGATTCACCTCGAGTGTCACAGATGTACCAGCGGGGCCCCGCACGCGCGCTACCAACTCATCGATCGTCCAGCCGGTGATGTCCATGCCATCCACGGCCATAATCCGATCACCTGCCCGGAGACCTGCCGCCGCCGCCGGTGATCCCTCTATCAAAGCGAGAATGAGCAGCTCGCCATTACGCTTCCCAACGTAGATGCCAATCCCTTCAAACTCACCGCTGAGCGACTCTTGCCATTGGGCGGCTTCGGCGGCGGTCAAGAAACGGGTGTGACCTTCATCACCTAGCGTCGCCAGCATGCCATCGATTGCTCCTTCGAGCATACGGTTGGGATCGGCTGCGGCTGGGTCAACATAGCGCTTACGGGCTAGTTGCCACACATCCCAAAAGACGGCAAAATTGGTGCAGACTTCTTCCGTCTCAGGGCAGGCACTCACTGTTTGTGGCCGACCGATCCAGATACTAAGCCAGATACCGCTGCTTAGGCCCCCAATGAACGTGATGAGGACGAGAGTGCCAACTATCCACAGCGGTAGGCGGATCTGAATGAAGCGAAAGAACGCAGACATAATGAAGTTCTCTAGTTGCGGTTGGAGCCTGTGCTGGTACGACTGCATGGTGCTGTTACGCACACCAGATTACGTTCCCTGTTGCAACCGTTGCACTGTGGCACCGTCGAGCCGGCGGATCAGTGCGACCAGTAGTTGGACCGTTTGCTCAACATCACGGCGATGAACGATTGCCGATGCTGAGTGAATGTAGCGGACTGGTGGTCCGAGCACGACCGTCGGCACACCATTACCAAAAAGATGCATACGACCACCGTCAGTGCCGCCGCCAGGCATGAGATCGAATTGAAGCGGAATCCCCTCTTCGGCGGCGGTATCGATCACCAGGTGACGTAAGCCAGCGTGGGCGATGAGGGAACCGTCTATGAGCAGCAGCGCAGGTCCGTGCCCAAGCCGACTCATCGCATCATCAGCACCGACGCCAGGCATATCACCGGCAATAGCGGTATCGATGGCAATGCCGATATCAGGTTTTATCATGTAGGTGGTCGTGGCAGCGCCGCGCAAACCAACTTCTTCCTGCGCATTGCCGATCCCGAAGACGATATTGGGGTGACGTTCCCCAACTAGACGACGTAGTGTTTCGATCACTATTGCGCAACCCACGCGGTTATCCCAGGCTTTAGCCAGCAGCAGATCGGGGTTGCGCATTGGTGTCAATGGGCCAAACGGCACCACCGGGTCACCAGGACGTACACCCCACGCCACCGCCTCGTCGCGCGATGTAGCACCGATGTCGATATACATTGTCTTCTTATCAACCAGCCGACCACGTTCTTCGGTGCTCAGGATGTGTGGCGGTTTGACGCCAATCACACCAATCAGCGGACCGCCACGAGTGATAACTTCAACCCGCATCCCTAACAGGACATGGTCCCACCAGCCGCCTAGCGGTTGAAACTTGAGAAAGCCATCATCGGTGATGCGGGTAACCATTAGGCCAATCTCGTCTAGATGAGCGGCCAGGGCAATACGGGGACCACCGTCCGTACCAATTCGGCGGGCAATGATCCCTCCTAAATGGTCAATCTCAATCTCACCAATCGGTTCTAGGTAACGGCGCATCACCTCACGCACTGGCCCTTCGTAGCCCGAAGCGCCGGGAGCTTCTGTCAAATCTTTGAACAATTGCAGCATAGCATCCACGAGCTTTTCCCTTCCTCTGTATCTTCCGCCGATTGCGCGAGCAAGCCGGTTATGCAGTGCAGTATGGTTACGGGTTGGTGCCTATACGCTAGCGCCGCTTTAATGCGGCGGGATCCGTTCTGTCAGGCGCCAGAGCACCAGTCAATTGTTGCCGTACCCATTGCTCGGCAGTAGCGCGATCGCTGACAATGCCATCAAGCGTAGCGGCTCGCAAGTCGCGTAACAATCGACCGATGTGCGGCCCTGGTGCTACACCTAATCCGCGCAAATCATCGCCGTTGAGGAGTGGACGTAACGAGCGCCATTCGCGTAGGTAGCGTGCCGTCACCTCTGGTATGGGCGATGTTGTTGCGTAGTGTAGCACAGCGATGGCAGCTGCGCTATACTCGTGCAATAAGGTGTCGATCTGACTCGGCCGCATCGCTGCTGTGATGGCTGGTAGTAGTGTGCGCAGTCTGATCAAGTCGTCGATAAGGCGACGGACCGGGTTGGCTAGATGGTAGCGTTGCTGAAATTCCACCAATGCGCTATCGCTCAGATCGTAGAGCATCAAGCCAGCAAGGACGAGTTCGGCTGGCACTAATCCAGCAATGGCAAACTCATCGCGCCGATAGCGGCTCAGACGCTCGGCCAGCGCTGGTGTCCAGTGGAGCCCAGCAATGATCTGTCTCGTTATCCCCCATTGGTCGGCCAGCGCAACAACAGCTGCTGGGTCAGGTTCGGTCAGGGTCAGGCATAGTTCAGTCTGGATCCGTTCAGGGGTAAGCAAGCCCAGATAGCCGGCGGTGAGGGCCGCACTAATCTGTTCTGCGGTAGCCGGATCGGGCGTAAGAGCGAGCCGGGCCGCCAGTCGTGCACCGCGTAGCATGCGGGTTGGATCGTCACGCAAGCTGTGCTCGTGCAGTAGCCGGAGACGACGTGCGGCTAGGTCGGCAACACCACCAATCGGATCAAATACTGGCATCGGCAGGAGGCGACCATTCTCAGCAGTCAGCCGGATGGCCATGGCATTGATGCTGTAGTCACGACGGTAAAGATCAAATGCAAGCGGTGCCGGTTGGACTACTGGCAATATCGCTGGCCGTGGATAGCTCTCTGTGCGCGTTTGGGCAAGATCAATTATCCACTGTTCAACCTCGATTGTCGCGGTACCGAACGATGGATGGCGAGCTGTGATGTTGCCGCTCCATGCAGTGGCTAATAGCGACGCCAGTTGGTTAACGTCACCCTCGACAGCCAGATCGATGTCACGCCCAATGGGTAGCTCTAGCAGCAAGTCGCGCACCACGCCCCCCACTAGCCAGAGGCTAGCATCGACAGTTGCAGCCAGTTCAGCAGCGCGTGCAAGGAGTGCTTGTAGGGCTGGCTCAAGACGGAAGATCAGTTGATCAGGCTCAAACATAATATCTGAAAACACCGCTAAGTTTGTTCATTTCCAATTGCAATGACTAGCAGAGATGTCACACTGGCGATTGGTTTAGCTGACTAGAGGGCGCTGGTCAACGGATTGGTATGCGCTACGCTACCCTCTGCCTCAGGTTGGCTCTTCTGATTTGACCGGTAATCTCCTGTGCGCGTGCCCGATCTATCATCGCTTGACAGAGCGAACATTCAATGATACGATAGAGCTCGCGGGCGATTAGCTCAGTTGGTTAGAGCGCCACGTTGACATCGTGGAGGTCAGTGGTTCGAATCCACTATCGCCCACCACATTTTGATGTTAATTGTAAACTGCGGCTCCATGTGGCCGCAGTTTTGATTTTCTGGCCGGTTGTATCATAGTGATTCGGAAGTAACTGCAAGCATGACCATCACAAAATTATACAGTCCGTGCACGATAGCTGCCGTTGTAGTGTTAGTATACTTCCGCACGAGGCCGCAAACTATCCCTATCACAAAGACGACCAACAGTGCATCCCAATGGTATTGAAATGCATGCAGGCTTGTGAAGAAGATGTTTGAGAGCACAATGCCTAACCGAGGCTGCAACACTCCGCGCACTGCCAATTCTTCACCGAGACCAGCAGTAACCCCAATGATCAGCGCGCCAATTGGGCTGATGGCGAAAGCCATCAGTTGACCGAACGCTTCTGTGTCAGTAGTTGGCCAGCCTAACGTCTGCCACAGCCTATCCAAGAGTGGAATGGCTATCGACATCAATCCAGCCAGACCCAGCCCAAGCCCGATACCGATCGCGAGCTGACGGTACGACGGTCGTGCCAGACCGAGCCTTTCCAACGCTGCCCTAAAATTACGCCGAATCCCAAACCCCACCGCAAGGAAGGCCGCTGGAATTGTCCAGACCAGACCGTAAACCTGATTGCGTAACTGTTCATCAGGGGTCAATTCGATGAAATTCTCGCCGCCGAGCGAATTAATCAGTATCAGCAGTGGTGGTTCACCAATGATTAGCAGTGGTGCAAACATAATGAGGCTGATGGTCACAATTGCCATCAACGCGACTGTATGGACAAACGAGGCTGGATCGAGAGGCATGAAACGCGCCAGTGCTTGCCGTAACGGTGGCAGCATAGTCAGCAGACCAATGCCGATCGCGACAAAGATCACCAGCATAAGCCTCACTATACTGCCAACAGCGTCAGGTGATATATTGGGTGGCTGATTTGCATCAAACCCTTCCAGTGGTAGGATGATCCCAACGATGCCAAAACCGAGCGCATACACAGCGGTTAAACCAATCACCAGCGCTAGCCAGAGACCGGTTGCGATCCATGCCCAGTTGAATTGCGATCCGGCAAAGTAGGCCAGGATGGCTAGTCCAACGAAGGGCAAGACATTGAAGCTGGCAGTCGTAAAGTTGCCTATCTCGCCACCCAGAACCGCACCGGTACTAATCAGGAGAATGTACAAAGCTATTCCCACTAGCCAGAGACCTGATCGACGAATAGGTGGTTGTTCCGAAGCCAGAACGATCGGTTCAGACATATGGTTACTCCTCAGGAGCCAAGGGGTAGTTGTATGTACAATGTACTAAAGATGAGATCGGAATGCAAATGCGAGTGACTCACTACTGTGGAAAGCAAGCGAACATAATGGGGGCACTGTTATGCTGCATAGATGTGCCAGATATGGAATATATCCCAGCAGGGGCAGCGGCCTACAGTGAATTCTGCATTGCTGGTCTACCGTCTCTAATGGTTGATAGTGATAGACTGCTTGTGCGGTTCATCCTTTGCTCTTGCAACTGCTCTTGCAACGGCGAGTGCGGGCTAAGCAAAAACCCCGACTAGCTCATTGCCTGCGAGCAATCAAGTGCATCCTTTGCTCTTGCAATGGTGAATGCGGGCTAAGCAAAAACCGCCGTTGTTTGGGCCATTGGGGATGTGATCATCCTTTGCTCACGCCCTAGAGAGTTCGGCGAGGAGCTGCTGGTGGTGGGGTAGAGCGAAGAGTTGACGCGCAGCCCTGCTCTACATGTCTGCGGCGTCGTCGTCACGCAACACATCCCGGTGGGGTAGAGCGAAGAGTTGACGCGCAGCCCGTGCTCTACCTGGAATCTCATTAACTTCTTACATGCTTCTAACCAAGCATTAAAATCTCCCCATCATCATGACCGTAGCAGAACAATATAACCGGAGGTCGTATTATGAGCATTAATCGCCTCGCATTAGCCTTTGTCTTCCTGTTAGGGATTGTTATCGGTGTAGCCGGCGGCGGTGCCGCTGGCGGTTTAGCTGGTTATCTCATCGCACGGCAGACAGTGGCGCAACTTTCAGCAACAGTTTCGGCAGTGAGCGCACAGCCTGTGGGAACGAATGCTACTGTGCCCACCACGGCACCAGCTCAAACTCTACCTGAAACAGTGGTCGTCAGTCTCTCTGATGCTATGGTGGCAGCGGTGAAGCGAGTTGCGCCAGCAGTGGTCACAGTCACGGTGGAGGGCAGCTCTGGTCGCGGCAGTGGTAGTGGTGTCATTATCAGCGATCAGGGGTATATCATCACGAACAACCATGTCGTCGAAAACGGTCGGCGCTACTACATCCTGTTTGCTGATGGATCGCGTCGTGAAGCGCAGCTTGTTGGCTCTGATTCGCTCAACGATATTGCCGTACTGAAAGTTGATAGCGAAGTGCCTGGTGTAGCTGTCATCGGTGACTCGGCAGCGTTGCAGCCGGGTGAGACCGTGCTAGCAATTGGTAGCCCGCTGGGCAACTTTCGGAATACAGTGACTGCCGGTGTGGTCAGTGCGCTTAATCGCTCGGTGCCTGGCAGTGGTATGGAGGGCCTCATTCAAACCGATGCAGCTATTAACAGTGGTAATAGTGGTGGCCCCCTCATTAATCTGAAGGGTGAAGTGGTTGGGATCAACACAATGGTGGTACGCAATGAATTTGGGTTCGGTGCTAGTGCTCCAGTTGAGGGCCTCGGCTTTGCCGTGCCGAGCAGCATCTTCTCTAATGTAGCCGATCAGATTATTCGTACTGGTCAGGTGCGCTATCCCTTCCTGGGTATTACCTATCTAATGATCGACGGCGAAGTAGCAGCGCAATACAATTTACCAGTGCAGAATGGCGCGTTTATCAGCTCGGGCATAAATGGGCAATCGGCGGTGTTACCCAATACTGCCGCTGCCAAAGCCGGTCTGCGTGAGGGCGATATTATCACTGCCGTCAATGATCAGCGGCTCGACGCCAATACCTCGTTGCGTCAGGTATTACTGCAGTATCGACCCGGTGATACAGTTGAGTTAACCATTCTCCGCAATGGGCAAGAGCAGAAAGTAACCGTAACGCTGGGTGAGCGCCCGAACAATCTGCGTTAGGTGCAAGCGGGGCGAAACACGTACACGCGCGTTTCGCCTCGCTAGCAAGTTATTTATAACGATCCGCTGTGACGCTCCTCTAGCCACCCAACCCGTCGTAGTCGGGCAACAAATTCGCTTAGTAAAAGTGCCGTCGCGCCCCAAACTTTATAGCCGTTTAGCGCAAAGAATGGCACACGCATGCGTGTGCCATTACGTTCCCAGATCTCTTCCCGCGTTATAGTCGGATCGAAGAGCACAGCTAAAGGAACCGTGAATACCGAGTCGACTTCTGCTGGATCATGTCTAGGTTCAAACGGTGCTGGATAGACCCCCACGATGGGTGTCAAATAGTTATTGCTGGGTGGAATGTAAAATGTGGTCAGAGACCCCAACACTTCGACCCTGGTTGGATCAATACCGATCTCTTCCTGAGCCTCGCGTAGTGCCGCTCCAACAGCACCGTTATCTTCCGGATCGATGCCGCCGCCAGGGAGGGATACTTCACCGCGATGCATTGTTACTCGACTTGAACGTACAGTCAGTGGAAAGTGCCATTCGTTATGCTGGGGAAAGAGCAGTAAAAGGGCGGCTGATGCGCGCGGCTGCACGCCCGGCGGTGGCGTAAATGGACGCAGTGGTGTGCCGTCGAGCCGGCGCAAAATGAAAATTTCGTCGAACGATGGTGACGGCCCGGCCAGGGCCTGCCGGATCCGATCAATCTGGTTGCTCCAGCGCATAACTGTCTCCCGAGGTGGCATCTTTCACCTGTATTGTACTGCTAATTCGAGACCCGCTTGCCGCCTGCGCCCTTCTTCGCTACAATCCATCCATCAGCACCGTATTATTCCCCATGAGGAGGCACGCGTGTACAACCTGCAAGAACAGATTCAGGCCGATCACGACTATCTCATCCATCCGCTCACCCATCCTACTGCCCATCAAAATCCCAAAATCTGGGTTGCTGGTCGTGGTGCAATTGTGATTGACGCCGAGGGACGGGAGTATATCGATGGTCTGAGCGGTCTCTGGAATGTGAATGTTGGTCACGGGCGTGAAGAGTTGGCTGAGGCTGCCTGTGCCCAGATGAAACAATTGGCTTACTATTCATCCTACGTTGGTTCTACCAACCTCCCAGCTATCCAGTTGGCACGTAAACTGAGTGAACTCTTTTACCCAAGCATCAACCACTTTTTCTTCACCTCAGGCGGCGCCGAGAGCACAGAAAGCTCGTTGAAAACGGCTCGCTTCTACTGGAAAGCTGTGGGTAAGCCGGAGAAAGTCAAGTTTATTTCACGCATGAAGGGCTATCATGGGGTGACAATGGCTGCGATGAGTGCCACTGGCTTGCCCTCATACTGGCCAATGTTTGAGCCGCGAGTGCCTGGTTTTATTCATATCGAATCGCCCTACCCCTACCGCTTCGTTAACCCGACCCCGCACTTGAGCGACGGTGTAGCCGCTGCCAATCTGCTCGAAGAAGCTATCTTGCGCGAAGGGCCAGAAACTGTGGCCGCCTTCATTGCCGAACCGATCCAGGGGGCCGGTGGCGTCATTCCACCGCAGGATGACTATTTCCAACGGATACGCGAAATTTGTGATTACTACGAGGTCTTGCTGATCAGCGACGAAGTGATCACTGGTTTCGGGCGCACAGGGCGTTGGTTCGGACTAGAACACTACGGTATCGAGCCTGATATTGTTCAGTTTGCCAAGGGCATCACCTCTGGGTACATCCCGCTTGGTGGCATTGGTGTCAGTGATCGGATCTTCGAAGTGATCCAGTCAGTACCACCCGATAAGCGCTGGATGCATGCGTTCACCTATTCTGGACATCCGACGGCTTGCGCTGTGGCGCTGGCCAATATCGCTATCATCGAGCGTGAAGGTTTGGTGCAGCGCGCTGCTGAAGTCGGTGATTATCTCCAGCGCCGGCTGCAAGAGCTGTATGCTCTGCCGCACGTCGGAAATGTGCGCGGCAAAGGTATGATGGCTGGGGTTGAATTAGTGGCCGATACTGCTACCAAAGAACCCTTCCCTGCCAGCGCTAATGTGGGCGTGCAGGTGCAAAAAGAGATGACTGCACGTGGTCTCTTTACTCGCGTTGTCGGTGATACGATCTGTCTAGCGCCGCCACTGGTAACCACGTATGAGCAGATCGACCAAATTGTGCAGATCGTGGCCGCAGCGATCGAAGCTACGGTAGCAACTATTCGCTAGGCAGCGGTTCTGGTGGTGCGCCGTTCCGCATCGAACGGCGCATCTGTCCTTATGAATGCAACGGCCAGTTGTCAATCAACCGCACCTGATCGAATCGCACTGCTAATGAGAGTAGCGCTCCCTCTGGTCCGATCTGATCTAGCTCACGCAGTGTCTGTGGATGAGCTACACTAACATAGTCCGGTTTGGCTAACGGTTCACCCGCCAGGACTTCGCGCATCACCATGCGTAGAGCTTCGGCGTTGCGTTCGCCAGCTGCATAACGTTCAGCCGCAGCCCGTAAGGCCCGGTAGAGTACTGGTGCGGCAGCCCGTTGGGCCGGATTGAGATACACATTACGACTACTTAATGCTAGACCATCTGGTTCACGTACAGTCGGCACCACGACAATTTCGACCGGTAGATTCAGGTCACGTACCAATTGACGCACTACTACTGTTTGCTGGGCATCTTTCTGCCCAAAATAACTCTTAGTCGGCTGCACGATATTCAGCAACTTACACACCACCGTGGCTACGCCGCGGAAGTGACCAGGACGCGCGGCCCCTTCCAATACCTCATCAGCCGCTGGTTGGATAACATAAGTGCCGAAACCAGCTGGATACATCTCTTCAACCGACGGTAAGAACACCAGATCAACCCCCGCTGCTGAAAGCAGGGCCAGATCGCGTTCGGTATCGCGCGGATACCGTGCATAATCTTCGTTAGGGCCAAACTGAGTTGGATTAACAAAGATGCTCACTGCTACTGCTGGGCATTCAGCCCGAGCGCGCTCGATTAGTGCCAGATGACCTTGATGGAGGTATCCCATTGTTGGCACAAATCCCAAAGCGCCGAATGCAGCCCGGGCTCGCCGAAAATCGGCAATTGTCCGCAACACTTCCATAAGCTTTCCCTCTGTTGATCAACCCTGATCTGCACAACGTGAGTTAGGCCAGATGAACGGCCTGCATTGGCCCTAATTGTAAGCCGGCGCCTTATCATCCAGCGTTGTCAGTGTCAGCCAGTGCTGCAATCAGCTCGGCCGGATCCATGCGGCTACTGTGTTCGGGACCAGGGAAGACCCCGTTACGCACCTCGTTGACATACTGGGTGAGAGCGTTGCTGATAATAGTCGCCAGATCGGCATAGCGCCGGGCGTGCCGTGGTACAAAGTCGCTGTAGAGCCCCAGCAGATCGTGCCAGACCTGTACTTGGCCGCTGCAACCAGCGCCGGCTCCGATGCCAATGGTAGGGATACGCAACCGTTCAGTAATCGCCTGCGCGAGCTCGGCGGGCACCAGTTCCAATACTATGGCAAAGGCACCTGCCTCTTGCACCGCTAGCGCATCAGCAATTAACTGACGGGCCTCATGCGCCCGCCGGCCCTGTACGCGCAACCCGATCTGATTGACAGCTTGCGGTGTGAAGCCGATATGGCCCATCACTGGAATGCCAAGACTAACCAACCGAGCGATTGTCGGTGCTATCTGCACACCGCCCTCTAATTTCACGGCCTGCGCACCGGCTTCCTGCAACATCCGCCCAGCGTTTATTACCGCCTGTTCGGGGGAAGCGTAGGTCAAGAACGGCAAATCACCAATGATTAAGGCCTTACGCGCCCCCCGCGCAACAGCGCGGGTGTGGTGCAGCATCTCCTCGAGGGTAACTGGAACGGTCGACTCGTACCCCAACACAACCATGCCCAGCGAGTCGCCGACCAGAATCAGCGGAATTCCAGCGCGATCGGCGATTTGAGCCGAAGTGTAGTCGTAGGCGGTAACCATCGGGATCCGCTCGCCGCGATCGCGCATCTGCTGGATATCGCGAATGGTAGTGCGCATTACCGGCTCCTCTTGACTAGTATGCCTTGCCGGTCATTCCGGCATTCCCGATTGTAGCACAATGGTGCGATGCTAGGGTGAACTACGGAGATTAACAGTGTTGGGTAGCTGACCCAGCGATGTACAACTGGCAACGAGCGAGAACTAGGGTTGATACTATTGATCAGGAGATGATCGAAGATGGCAATAAATTCTGAATAAAATGATAATCTAAAAATCGACAAGAAAATTTGTTTCATATTAAAAATTTTGACAAAAATAACTAGATTGATTAGGATATTTCGGCATCGCCTGCCCACAGGAGTTAACGATGATGCGCAATTGCACGATGGAGATTCCCCCTGCCCTGGTACCGTATGCTCGCCGAATTGCGTTGCGCGAACATGACTTATTTTATTACGATACTGAATTACCAACTGCCCCCACCATACTACTCATTCACGGTCTGAGTGATGAAGCCGATACATGGCGGGCAATCATTCCACCGCTGGCCCGAGACTACCGCCTGATCGCACCTGATTTGCCTGGTTTCGGTCGCAGTTCTGGCCCCAGCGGCGGTTACAGTCTCACCTTTTTTGCCCGCGTTATGGCCGAGTTTATCGCTGCGCTCGGCTTGCAGCAGATCACATTGGTTGGCCATTCGTTAGGGGCGATGATTGCACAACGTCTTTGCATCGGTTTGCCAGGCCTTATTCAACAGCAAATTCTGATCTGTGGGTGTTTGCCAGTCAAGTTTCGCTACCCCACGGCCAACGTGTTGCCGTTGCTTATTCCTGGCCTAGGCGAACTAGTGCTGGCTGGTCTGCGTCAGTCGCGTGAGTGGGCTTTCCTGAGTCTAGCCCCGTTCTACGCTAATCTCTACCAATTGCCGGTCCGCGAGCAACGGTTCTTACGGCAGCGCGTGTGGACCCGCCTCCATCATCCGCTGCAGCGCCGGGCAACGCTTTCGGCGTTGCGTTGGCTGGCAATTGACGGATGTTTCCGTCATCATCAATACCTCGATCTGGTGAGCGAATGCCCCACGCCTACTGTGCTAGTTAGTGGCGATTATGATTTGATTGTTGATGGTGAGCTGATTGAGGCCACTGAACTAGTGCTTGGCGAGCGCGGGCAATACATTCATCTGGAGCAATGCGGGCACATGCCGCACCAAGAACAGCCTGATCTGATCTGTGAATTGATTACTGGACTGGTTACTCTGGTGCATTCAGCTGATGGCGATGGACAGGCAAGACCTTCTAAGTATTGAGCGAACGCTGCTGCGGAGAGATGGTAGAGTCCATCTCTCCGCGCCGTACGGTTGCTTCCCATAGGCACTTACGAGTTATGATGAGGAGGGGGCGTGTTCGTGTGAGCCCAAGATGCGCGCTCGCACCAAGGATGCCACGATCGCAATCGTGATGATAGTGGCGACCACTCCCAACGAGACGCCAGTTGGTATATGCCAGCTCACCCCTATCAACGCTGCACTTAGATCGGGCAAGAGCATTTTGATTCCCACGAAGGCCAGAACCACCGACAATCCCAGCTTGAGGTAATGAAAGAGATGCACAACGCCAGCAAGTACGAAGTAGAGCGCGCGCAGGCCCAAAATGGCAAACACATTTGAGGTGTAGACGATAAACGGGTCTTGGGTGACAGCGAAGATAGCTGGAATCGAGTCAATCGCGAAGATCAGGTCAGTGGTTTCAACCATCACCAGCACGAGCAAGAGAGGTGTGGCCATTAGAACGCCGTTCTGCCGCGTCAGAAACTTCTGGCCGTCGTAGCGGTCACTAATTGGTATAAAGCGACGGAACAAGCGCACAACCGGGTTCTTGTCCGGTTCGACCTGCTCATCCTGAGCCATCGCCATCCGGATCCCAGTGAAGATCAGGAATACGCCGAAGATCCAGATGATCCAGTGAAATTGCTTAATGAGCGCTGCGCCAGCCGCTATCATTGTGCCGCGCATGATTAGTGCGCCTAGGATGCCCCAGAATAGAACACGATGCTGATATTTCGCTGGCACCGCAAAGTAAGAAAAGATCAGCACAAAGACGAAGATGTTATCGACACTCAGAGCCTTTTCAATCAAATAACCGGTCAGGAATGCTAACCCTGCGTCGCTGGCGCTGAGGGTGCTGGTTGGCATAATCTGATCCCAAAAGAGGTACAATCCGACATTGAAGACCATTGCCAGCGAAATCCAGACTACGCTCCAGATTACAGCTTCACGTAATGAGACTTCGTGCGCTTCACGGTGAAATACGCCCAGATCAATCGCCAACAGGGCCAGTACCAACAGGTTAAACCCAATCCAAATCCACAACGGTTCTACCATCACGATCTGCTCCTGAACATTATTCAACCACAACAAAAAGGCGAGCCGAGCGCAGCTTACCACTGCGTCGGTCTCGCCAGTCTGGCTTACCAGCCTTGATGCAACCGGGAATAGCAGAATTCCGTCTTGACGATTGCATCAACCCGTGCGGACGGGCGGCTACTCCCCAACGGTTTGCACTATAGCGTATTTTTGCCGTTCCTGATAGGGGAATATTTCCCTGAGCCGATGTGATGCCGGGAGCATTAATCAACGAAGAACCGCTCTCACTAACGGCTTTCTTCAACGATATACTGAGTAAGCTGTCGTAGACAGTATGCTGGATTGCATAGTTACCGGTATGAGGTATAGACGTGATCACAATAGCTTTGCTTGTGGGTGGTTTAGCCCTATTAACTATCGGCGGCGAATTGTTGGTACGTGGTTCCAGCCAGCTTGCGGCACTGGCCGGTATTACGCCACTGGTGATTGGATTGACAGTCGTATCGTTTGGTACCAGTTCACCCGAACTGGCCGTCAGTGTCCAATCTAGTCTGGTTGGTAAGAGTGATATTGCTGTTGGTAATGTCGTGGGTAGCAACATCTTCAATATTCTGTTTATTCTCGGCGCTTGTGCCCTAATTAGTCCACTCGTAGTGGCGGTGCAGCTTATCCGGCGTGAAGTGCCATTTATGATCGGGGTGTCGCTGTTGGTCGCTGCACTAGCGCTTGATGGAGGGATTAGCCGGTCTGAAGGCTTGCTCCTGATTGCCCTACTAGTCGGCTATACGAGCTGGTCGATCTACGCTAGCCGCAAAGAGACTGCTGAAGCCCAGGCAGAATATGTGCAGGAGTTTGGTCCTAACCGACTACTGACCGGTAGTAAAGTGACGGTGTGGTTGGTTAGTATAAGTTTTGTGGTTATTGGTCTAGGGTTGCTCGCCCTAGGCTCAAACTGGCTGGTTGAAAGTGCCTCTACGCTGGCGCGTGCCTTTGGTGTGAGCGACGTTTTGATCGGTCTGACTATTGTGGCGGCGGGTACTTCGTTGCCCGAAGTTGTGGCCTCGATTGTCGCTACCATTAAGGGCGAGCGCGATATTGCCATTGGTAATGTAATCGGTAGTAACATCTTTAATCTGCTGGGCATCGTTGGCATGGCCGCGCTTGCCACGCCTGGCGGCCTGACTGTCGCTTCTTCGGTGATCACCTTTGATCTACCGGTTATGATTGCTGTTGCCTTTGCAGTGTTGCCGATAGCTGTCACTGGCCTCAGTATTAATCGCTGGGAAGGGGCTCTCTTCCTTGGCTATTATGTGGCTTACACAGCATATCTGATCCTGGCCGCAACGCAGCACGACGCGCTGCCGGCTTTCAGTGGCGTGATGGGTTTGTTTGTACTACCAATTACCGCAATCACCCTAGTGATCTTGGGCCTCAATGCCGTGCGCCGACGTGATTGGGCGACGCCAAGGATCCGCTAGAACAGGGTGGCAGTGAGTTGCGCGTCGTGCCTGTCGTGCTTCTCCGATTACAATGACACGATGATCCAAACAGGGTTGCATGTCGCCACTTGTCCGCTCCGTTCATGGGCGTTTATGGTGTCACTACCAATACTCCTTGTTGTTCCTCGTGACCGGGGATGCGGCAGTAGAAACGGTATTCACCGGGCGCTGGGGCGCGAAAGACCAGAATTGCGTCCACACCCGGATCAGCAGAGACAGTCCGATCTCCGGTCGGGAGTTCAATCGTCAGGCTATGGGCAACCTGACCACGGTTACGTAAGCGTAGGAAGATCTGTTCGCCTGTACGGGCTTCCACTCGGTCCGGATCGAAGCGCATCTCGGTGGCTGTGATTTCAATGGAGCGCTCGCGTAACGGTTCGCCACAGGCAACCAGTATAGCTAGCGTAATTAGGATGGTGCTCACGGCCAGCGTGATTGAACGTGATAAGGTGAATGTTGGCATCATGCTACAGCTCTCAACAGATCATCAACCGATCAGAAGCACGAACTCATCATTACTGTACCAGAAATGCGCAGTGCGGGAGCGAAGTCAAGGATTTGCGCTGATTTTAGATCAGACAGCAGTCAGATTGCTGGGCAATCCTGGGGTGCAGGAGGTGTTCGATGATAGATCGACTATTTGACTATTTTCGGTTATAATTACAGAAAACCCAATGTTTCAGGTTGTTTTACGCTTGAACAAGCCAGGCCGCAGCGCACTGCGATTCGGAAGGGAAGCCTGTGTAAGGTGTCGCTGCGTCGTTTTGCCAACGATGCGCTGTGTGGCTTTGTTTTTTACGATCTCTGATTGATGTTGTACTGAGGGAAGCATGCTCTATCCGCTGGTGTTGATTGCGCTCGTCGCTGCGCCAATAGCTCTACTGGCGCGATTTCCCGGACGCGACCGCATTGCGTGGGGGCTAGCCCTGATCCCGTTGACCATTTTCAGTTTGACGCTGGCCCAGGCCGGTCCGATCTGGGAGGGTGGTCAGGTCAGTGAACGGATTGCGTGGGTTTCAGCGCTCGGCCTCGATCTCAGTTTCACGCTTGACGGTCTCAGTTTGCTATTTGCGCTCATTATCTCGGGCATCGGTACCCTGATCGTTGGCTATGCCGGTCATTATCTCGGCACAGACAGCGGTCTTGGCCGCTTTTTGGCTTATCTGATGCTGTTTATGGGTGCGATGCTCGGCCTCGTTTTGGCTGGCAACGTGCTGACAATGTTCGTCTTCTGGGAACTGACCTCAGTGACGTCATACCTGCTGATTGGTTACAAACACGACTACGCTGATGCGCGGCGTGGCGCGCTGCATTCACTGTTGGTAACTGGCGGTGGGGGGCTGGCGTTGCTGGTGGGTCTGTTGTTGCTCGGCTATGCGGCAGGGAGTTACGAATTACGCGATATTTTGGCTGCCGGTGATCTGCTACGCGCTCATCCCCTCTATTCGGCGGCAGTTATCCTGATCTTGCTCGGCTGCTTCACAAAGTCAGCCCAAATCCCCTTCCATTTCTGGCTCCCAGGCGCAATGCAAGCTCCGACACCGGCAAGCGCTTTCCTGCACTCAGCCACAATGGTGAAGGCAGGCGTGTATCTTATGGCACGGCTCAGTCCGGCGCTTGGCGGTACGGCCCTGTGGGATGTGACGCTGGCTGTGGTGGGCGGTGCTACTATGACTTTCGCGGCCATTGTAGCTATGCGTCAGTTTGACCTCAAGGCGATGCTAGCCTACACCACGATCAGTGTGCTCGGCGCGCTAACAATGCAGATTGGGTTGGGCGGCAAGTATGGTGCCGAAGGGGTAGCAACCAACATTTTGGCCCATGCACTCTACAAGTCGGCTCTGTTTATGCTGGCTGGTGTGATTGATCATGAATGTGGTACACGTGATTTACGCCGTCTGGGTGGTTTGCGTGCCTACATGCCGCAAACGATGGTCATTACCGCACTGGCATTGCTCTCGTTTGGTGGCATTCCGGTGATGTTCGGTTTTGTCGCCAAAGAGTTGATGCTGGAAGCGGCGCTGGAGACGAAACTCGGCCCTGCCTTCAGCCAGTTGGCGGTGGCAGCGATTGCGATCACAGCCATTGCCTCGCTTGTGACGGGCTGGCGATTGTTCAGCAATGTATTTCTTGGGCAGCGCAGCGTGCCCGCGATGCAACAGCACGTTAACGATCCGGGGCTAGGGATGCTAATCGGACCTGGTGTGCCAGCAGCGTTATCGCTGTTTATCCCAGTGGCTTTCCTTGGGCCGATCAGCGGTTTGATCGCACCGGCCAGTGCTGCCATCTACGGTAAGTCGATTGAAGTCGAACTGGCGTTGTGGCACGGCGTTAATCCGGCGTTGTTGGTTAGTCTGAGCGCCATTGCAATCGGGTTAGGATTGGCCCGTTTCGGCGAGCAATTGGCCAATTTGCGAGGTTGGCCAGCCTGGTTGCGCGGCGATATGATCTTCGATCGCCTGATCGAAGGTACACTGGCTACCGCTACAGCTTTGACCCGCGCGATCCAGGAAGGTCGTTTGCGCCGCTATATTTTGATCACCGCACTCACGCTATTGGTCTTCGTTGGTGTGCCTTTTGTCAGCTTTGGACTTGGTTCTATCCGGCTCGATCTCGATCCGCAGTTGCAATTCTATGAGATCCTGGCTGCAGCGCTCATCCCGATTGGGGTTATTGCCACGATCAAAGCGCGCACTCGGCTGGAGGCTATCATTGCGGTCGGTGTCGTGGGGGCTATGGTCGCGTTGCTATTCGTTCTCTTCTCGGCGCCTGACCTGGCTTTGACTCAGTTGCTCATTGAAGTGCTTTCGACCGTCTTCTTGCTGCTAGTCTTTTCCGTTATGCCAGTGCGGTTCGAAGGTTTCTCAGCGTCGTGGGTCCGGCGACGTGATGCGATCGTTGCGATCGCTATGGGGACGCTGATGGGCGGATTAGTACTCGCCACCGCCACTAACGATACATTCGCGCCGCTGGCGCCCTTCTTCCTCGAGAATAGCCTCGAAAAGGGCAAAGGCGCTAATGTCGTTAATGTCATTCTGGTTGACTTCCGCGGCTTCGATACGCTCGGTGAGATTACTGTCTTGTTTATCGCTTTGCTCGGCATCTACGGATTGCTGCGTTTGCGACAAGGAAAAGGCGATGTACTTCCAAAACGAGTCACCACTGCCGAACCAACGGCAGAACCAGTCGATACCCAGAGATAGCGCGTTGTACGACTCGCTAATTCTGCGCACTGTCAGCCGCTTGATGATGCCATTGCTGATGGTGTTGTCGATCTTTATGCTGTTGCGCGGCCACAATCTGCCCGGTGGCGGCTTTATTGGCGGGTTGCTAGCCTCTAGCTCGATCATTCTGCAAATTGTGGCTTTCGGACCAAAAACGGCCCAGCGGATTTTGCCAGTCAATTATCTGTTGCTGGCCGCGTTTGGTGTCTTTTTCGCCGCCATCTGGGGCTTGCCCGCATTGTTAGCCGGTTTGCCTTATATGCAGGCTTTCTGGTTACCTGAACCGATCCCTGGTGTAGGCAAGATTGGGACACCAGTGCTATTCGATGTTGGGGTCTATTTCACAGTGGTTGGTGTGACTACCAAGATTGCGCTGTTGTTGGTCGAGGAACCGACAATTTTTCCTTTGCCACAAATGAAGTCAGCACCGATTGAGCACGAGGAGGGAGCATGATCATTCTGCTGGCAATCGCGATCGGTTCGCTCTTCGCTGGTGCAACCTATCTCGTCTTGCGTCGTTCGGTTGTCAAGTTGATCCTGGGTTTGATCATGCTGAGTCACGGTGTTAACCTGCTCATCTTTACGATGGGTGATGGCGTGCGACGGGGTGCACCGCCGCTGGTGGATCCCCAAGGTCAACCTCCGGCTGGAGCAGCTGATCCATTGGTGCAGGCGTTGATCTTGACCGCCATCGTGATTAGTTTTGGGTTTACCGCGTTTGTGTTGGCGCTAGCTTATCGCTCGAATCAGGCGGTTGGCAGCGATGATCTTGATGATCTCTCTACCACCGACCAGTTGTGATCTGCGGTCGGCAGATGAGGTTATGTAAGTGATCTCTGCTCCTCAAGGGCTGGTCGGGGGAGTAACCGATCATCGCTCATATGTGCTTTGGTTGATTGGCGTTAAAAGCGGGTAGGAAGCCAAAAGGCGTGGAGCTGTTTCATTGTAGAGCTACCCACTCGAGGCGTCTGTTACAAGGTATCGTGATATGGTCTTTCATCTCTTCGTTCCGATCATTTCGCCGTTGATCGGCGCAGCGCTGACGGTATTGTTCAACCGACAACCCTTGATAGTGCGGATCATCACGCTGCTCAGCACGCTGATCAACCTTGGTTACGGCCTTTGGCTGATAAGTACTGTGCCGACCAGCGGGCCGCTCGTGGCACAGGCATCGGGCTGGCTAGCGCCGTTTGGTATTTCACTCGTGGCCGATGCTATGAGCGCGCTCATGGTGATGCTGGCGGCATTGTTAATGCTCACAACGATCATTTACAGCTTCTATTCGATCGATCGCGAGCGCGAACGTCATTTCTACTATCCGTTATTACTGCTGCTGTTACTTGGTGTGAGTGGGGCCTTTCTCACCGGCGATCTATTCAATCTCTACGTCTGGTTTGAAGTGTTGCTGGTGGCCTCGTTCGGCTTGATTACACTCGGTGGCAGCCGTGATCAGCTCGAAGGCGGCCTGAAGTATGTGGTGCTCAATCTGCTAGGTAGCACTGCGTTTCTGTTTGGATGTGGGCTAATGTACGGTTTTGCCGGGACGCTCAATATGGCTCATATTGCCGAACGGATGAAAACGCTGACGAATCCTGGCTTGCAGACGGTGCTGGCCGGTGTCTTTCTCTTTGCCTTTGGCAGTAAAGCGGCAATTGTGCCACTCTTCTTCTGGCTGCCTTCCAGCTACCATACGCCGCCAGTGGCAGTGACGGCCATCTTCAGTGGTCTGATGACTAAAGTTGGGGTCTATTCGCTGTACCGTGTGTTTGGTATTCTGTTACAAAATGAGCTAGCGATCTATGCGCCGTGGATTACGCTGCTGGCTGGTTTGACGATGGTGATAGGGGTGTTGGGAGCAGTGGCCCAGATGAACGTGCGGCGCATTCTCAGCTTCCATATCATCAGTCAGATCGGCTACAGCATTATGGGGCTAGGCTTAGCCAGTGTCGCCGGACTGGCTGCGGGCCTGGTTTTCACTGCACATGTCATGATCGTCAAAATGGCGCTGTTTTTCATTGGCGGAGCTGCCGAGCAGATCAATGGCACTGGCGATCTAAAGCGAATGGGTGGGCTGGCGCGCCGCGAGCCGTTGCTGGCGCTGTTCTGGTTCATCGGCATCCTTTCGCTGGCTGGTATCCCACCGTTGAGTGGCTTTATCGGGAAGCTCATTCTGTTACAGGTGGGCGTGAGTCAGCAGGCCTACTTGATCACAGCAGTAGCTGCTGGCACCAGTATCTTGACCTTCTTCTCGATGCTTAAAATCTGGAATGAGGTCTTCTGGAAAAAATCATACGAGGACGTCAATCGCTTGCCGCGGGTAAGCCTGGGTTTATTGGCACCGGGTGCGGCGCTGGTGATTCTGAGCGTCGCGTTAGGTTTACTAGCTGGGCCGCTGGTTGAATATAACACGATCGCAGGGCAGCAGGCATTCGACCGTGACGCCTACATTGCTGCTGTCTGTGGCGCCGATGGCTGTGAGGCAGTGTACCGGGCAGCGGTGAGGTAAAGGGAGCGACCATGATTGTGCTGGTTTTGGTATTGACCATCACGTGGATGGCGTTACAGAGCAGTTTTACCTTGCCTGACCTGATCGTTGGTTTGGTGGTCAGTTATGGGATTGTGGCGCTATCCAGTCGGTTTCTAAGTATACCGTTTACCAATGGCGGTTTAGGCCGTCCGCGTATGGATAGTCGTGACTATGCTCGGCGCACCGTAAAGTGGCTAGCTTTTATTGGCTTTGCTCTGTGGAGTATTCTGAAAGCAAATATGGATATGGCTCGCATCGTGCTCTTCCGGCGGGCCGAAGATATTCGGCCTGGCATCATTGCTATTCCCCTTGATGTCAAGAGTGACGCTGGTATCACTGTGCTAGCCAATCTCATTACGCTCACGCCGGGCACAGTCTCACTCGATGTGTCAACCGATCGCCGTACCATCTACATCCATTGCATCGACGTGCAAGATGCTGCTGCGGTGCGGGATGATATCAAGCAGAATTTCGAGCGGCGAGTTATGGAACTATTGCCCTAGAGGTAGATCGTAATGACACTCTTCGAAATGTTAGTAGCAGGATTAATGGGTATTGTTGCTATATCGATGGTGCTCTGCACCGCTCGTTTGTTGATGGGTCCAAGCATTCCCGATCGGGCGATGGCGTTTGATACGTTAATGATCCATGTCGTGGCTCTGGTAGCACTCTACGTGATCATTACTGATTTACTGACGCTGGTAGATGCAATTCTGGTGGTTGCAGTGCTAGGCTTTCTGGGTACAGTGGCTATAGCCCGCTACATTGAGGAGGGACGCAGTTGATGAGCCTAATCGAGATCATTACTCTAGTGTTAGCCACTGTCGGCGTATTTTTCATGTTGCTGGCCGCGATTGGGATGCTGAAATTGCCTGATCTCTATACCCGCGTGCATGCAACTGGTAAAGCCGGTACGCTAGGTATCACCGGCGTCTTGCTGGCAGTGGCTGTGCATCATGGTGATCTAGTCGCGGCGGCCAAGATGATCGCGCTGATCGCCTTCTTCCTGCTAACGGCGCCGGTAGCGGCGCATATGCTCGATCGCGCTGCCTATTTGACCGGAGTGCGGCGCGCGCCGCAGACCGTGCAAGATGATTTGGCTGGCAAGTACGATATGGAACAGGGGCGGCTACGCTCGTAGCACTGGCATTCTGAGTAGCGGTTTAAGTGGTACTTTCGGAACCAGATGGGTGCGTGGCGGCCGCCACGATTTGTTGCAGGTAGTGTTGCCAATGTTGCTGATTGGCCCGCGTTAGGCGGCGGATAGCATCAATATCGCCAGCTTCTCCGGCCTCGACGGCAGCAGCCAGAGATGCTTGAAACGCCCGCGCCAGATCGGCTACCGCGCGCCGTAGCTCGGCATTCATTGCCCGTTGGCGTTCCAGCTGCTCATAGAGCCACTCATTTAGCCGTAGTTGCTCTTCCAACTGTTCTCGTAACCGCTGTTCAGCCGGTGTCATCCATCACCTCAAGAATCGGTGCGCCCAACCTGCCGCCAGGTCGGGCGCTAAATATTGGCGGGGAGAGTGAGATTCGAACTCACGAGGGCTTATTAGGCCCTACCCGTTTTCGAGACGGGCACGTTCAACCACTCCGTCATCTCCCCGTGCCGCGTCAGCGTCTATTATAGCGAGGTGCTCTCTTCCGTGCAAGTTGGGTTTGTCTTGATCAGATGCGCTTGATCACGACCATCGTCATGTCATCAGCCTGGGGTGCATCACCGACAAACTGCTGCACAGCGGCTAGAACGGCAGCAACGATCTCGGTTGGTGACCGCTGGCTGGCGGTGCGGAGGACAGTGGCCAATCGTTCGTCACCGAAGAGTTCGTGCTGCTGATTCATCGCCTCAGTGATGCCGTCGGTATAGAAGAGCAGTACATCACCTGTGTCTAGCGTAATCTCGCCTGGTACAAAGTGCGGTTCGGGCATAATACCAAGCACAATACCCTGCGCAACCAGCGGCACTATCTGATCAGTAGCGCGGCGGTAGAGCAGCGGATAGTTGTGCCCGCCATTGGCGTAAGTTATGTGGCCGCTAGCTGGATCGATGAGGGCATAGAAGCAGGTTACAAACAGGCCGGCGCGCGAATCGGATAGGATGAGGCGGTTCGCACGTTGTAGAACAGCCACTGGTGGGCTTCCATCGATGGCACTAGCGCGAAGCAGAGTACGCGCCAACGCCATAAAGAGCGCCGCTGGTACGCCCTTATCGGTTACATCAGCAATCACCACACCGAGACGGGGCGCACCGTTGGGTATTGCTGGCGGCATCTCGATAAAATCATAGAAATCGCCACCCACCTGACGAGCAGCTCGATAGAAGGCGTTGATCGCGAGGCCGGGCACTTGCGGGCAACTAGCGGGCAGGAAGCTAGCCTGTATCTCTCTGGCCAGATCGAGTTCACGCTCGAGGCGCTGACGGGCAAGAGCCTCCTGATGAAGCCGTTCGCGGTCAATCATCTGCGCGACCTGACTAGCCAGCAGACCAAGCAGTTCGGCCTCACTGTCAAGAAACTCCCGAGGCGTGATCGTATTGACCAGCAATAAACCTAAGTGAGCGCCACCTAGATCGACAGGTGCTGCCAAATGGCCCTGAAAGTGCTGTTGGTCCAAGAGCGGCGGTAACCGCATGAGAGCATCGTTAGCCAATTGTGCACTACGTTCGGGCAGATACCACAGATGCGGATGCGAATCGTCAAGCGTGAGTGGCCACAGACTGGCGGCTGGCAAAGCCCAGCCGTAACAGGCGCGCAAGATCGCGCGTCCACCTTCTTCATCAGCTTCGATAAACGCACAGGCGTCAGCATCAAGCAACCGCGCGCCGATGCGTGTCAGGCGTTGCAAGGTGGGCTCAAGGTCGTCGCTGACCAGCAATTCCTGGGAAAGCGAGAGCAGTGCGCGCCGTTCCTGTACACGCCGCACGTTGAACTCTTCATAGAGGTGCGCACGGGCGATTGCAGTACCAATCAGATCCCCAATAGCGGCCACCAGCTGCTGATCAGTCGCATCTAGTCGTGCCCATTGATTAGTCGCCAGATTGAGAATTCCTACGATGCGCGTCTGGTCACGCAAAGCAATCGAGATATGATGGGATAGGCCGCGTTTATCGCCAATTGCTCTACGCAACCGCGAGCAAACCATAAGTTCTGGTTCAGTCAGACGGCCTTGGTGACAGCTCTCTTGGCAGACGCAATCCCCTTGCCAGGCCAGGCCAGGATAGGTGAGAGCCGGAGGTAACTGATAACGCGCGATCAAACCATACTGATCACCCTCGTTGCGCAGGTAAATCCAACCCGCCTCAAGACCCATGAGGGTCAGGACGTGGCCCAACGCTGTTTCCAGAGCCGACCGTAGGTCGAGAGTTTGATTAAGGGTTTGGGCCAGAGCGCGCAAAATAGGCCATTCGGCAAGGCGATGATGCATAATGACAACGCCTAAGCGAAGACTGGAAACAGCAGAGATAACTATGCTTGAGCGAAGACAAGGAACCTCATAGAGCACAGGCCATGGTTCCTATCTTCGCTCAGCTGGGTCTAGCAGGTACTCAGCGCTTCTTACGGCTGATCGATACGCCATCACGCAGTGGAATGATAACCGATTCCAATTGTGGATGTTCCATAATGGCGCGGTTGAAGCGTTGAATGCCGCGCACTAATGGCGAAACGTCTTCCTCAAGCACTTGCGCGCTGCAGAGGACATTATCGGCGATCAATACACCACCGGGGCTGAGCAGAGGCACGCACAGCTCGAGGGCCTGAGTGGCCTGCTCATCGTTGGACGAGCTACGCAAGACATCGAGGAAGATGAGATCAAATTCTTGATTGAGCGAGGGGAGAACCTCGCGCCAATCGCCGATGTGGATCGTTATCAGATCGCGAAACCCAGCGGCCTCAATCACCTCATTGGCTAACTTGACCCGTTCGGGGTTGCGTTCAATGGCGGTCATCTTGCCGCCAGTTTGGCGCAACGCCTTCATAATAAAGGTAGCGGCATAGCCGGTGGTAATACCAACTTCCAGCGCATTACGGGCATTCATCATCAGCGTTTGCAAGTAGAGGAATTGCCCCTGCACCGGACCGACCAGCGACAAACCCTGCTGTTTAGCGCGCACTTCGAGGTTCGCCAGCACCTCATCACGCGGTGGCATCAGATCGTGCAGATAATCTTCGATTGCAATATTCGTGATGTCGTAGCGCATCACGGCCTCCTCACCCCGATGTTTGCGGCGGTATGTACGGCTGTCGCCCCATTGGCGTCAGTTGCATACGCAAACACTTCATCTCGATATGAATTGTATCACACCCCTGGCAATCTTGTGGTATGATCTAAACCATCACTTTATGCGTCAAGCTTGCAGCGGGAGGCAGCCGTGGCCGCGATTCGTATCCTGATTGCCGAGGACAACGATCTCGTGTCGCTCACACTTGAGGAGCAGCTGAAAGGGTTGGGCTACGAGGTGGTTGGCATTGCTCGTACTGGAGCCGAGGCAGTGATGTTGGCATCACGTCTCAAACCCGATCTGGTGATTATGGATATTCGGATGCCAGAGATGGATGGCACCGAGGCAACGGCGCGCATTCGCGATCAAACTGGCATCCCGGTAGTGATGCTGACTGCTTTTGCTGATAAGGAGACGATCCGTCGTGCTGAGGCTGCAGGCGCGTTGGCCTACCTGGTCAAGCCAGTTAATGAACAAGAGTTGCCACCAGCAATTACTATTGCACTGGCGCGCCATCGTGAATTGCAGAATCTGCGCAACGAGAACCTCGAACTGCAAGAGGCACTAGAGGCGCGTAAGCTGATCGAACGCGCAAAGGGCATTTTGATGCAACGTCTTGGCCTGAGCGAACGTGATGCCTACGAGCGGTTGCGCCAGCGTGCGCGTGATAAACGCACTAAGATGAAAGATATTGCCCAGGCGATCATCGAGGCCGAAGAGTTACTCGGTTCGTGATGCGCTTGACGAGATGTCACAGCTATGGTATATTCTCCCCGTCGAAGCGGGTAGATAGTAAGGTTAGCGTCTCCATGCTTGGTTCACGCTTTTACACCTACTTTTTCTACTTTACCAGCCGAAAACCGGACTGGTCGCTTCGCATTTCCTGACAGATGTACTAGTGTAGAGAGCAATCACAAGGGGGCGCGAGGCGAACAAACCTCGCGCCCCTCTGTTATTGCCCGGAGGAGAGTCGATGGAAGTTCGTTGCCGCGGAGTGCGAGGTGCTACAACCTGTGATGAGAATACGCGCGATGCGATTCTGGAAGCGACCCACGAATTATTGACGTTACTCATCGAAGCCAACGGTATTCATCCAGACGATATTGCCAGCGCGATCTTTACTACCACTCCCGATCTCAACGCTGAGTTTCCGGCAGTGGCTGCCCGAGCAATTGGCTGGCTGGACACTGCCCTGCTTTGTGGTCACGAAATGGCCGTTCCAGGCAGTCTGCCCCGTTGCATTCGCGTCTTGATCCACTGGAATACAACTAAACGCGCCGATGAAATTGTGCATGTCTACATTCGGGGCGCCCGCGGCCTCCGACCCGAACGGGCAGCGCCGCTGAGTGCCTTCCGCATGGCGACGCCGCTGCCGCCGGAGGAAAGGCTATGAATAGCCAACAGGTCATCCAGCAGATATCGGGACAGGTCTACGCCAACATTGGTGGGATGACTACCTGGCAGATTGATAGCACAACGTTGCTGGCTGGTGATCAGGCAGGGTCTAGCCTCGCCCTTTCAAGGCTTGTTTCTACAACTACCTGTGTTAGTCCTGAGGAGGATCGTTCCATGATTGTCGTTATGCAAACCGACTCGACCGAAAGTCAGATCAAAGCGGTATTGGAACGGCTGCGCGAGTATAACTTGCGCGGCCATTTAACTGTCGGTGAGGAGCGCACCGTAATTGCGGTGGTAGGAGCGACCATTCCGCCGACGCTTCGTGAAGAGCTCGAGCATTTTGCAGGTGTCAAAGAGACCCTCCGCATCACCCAGCCCTACAAGCTGGTATCGCGTGAGGTGCGGCCACACGATACCATTGTCCAGGTTGGCGACGTGAAGGTTGGTGGCGGTCATCTGGCAATCATCGCTGGTCCTTGTTCGGTAGAGAGCGAAGAACAAATTATGGCTGCAGCTCGTGCTGTGCGTGAAGCTGGCGCGAATATGCTGCGCGGTGGCGCATTTAAGCCGCGTACCTCTCCTTATAGCTTCCGTGGATTGGGTGAAGTCGGCTTGCAATTATTGGCCCAAGCTCGTGCCGAGACCGGTCTGCCCGTTGTGACCGAAGTAATGACGCCAGCGGATGTCGAGTTGGTGGCACGCTATGCCGATGTACTGCAGATCGGTGCTCGTAATATGCAAAATTATCAGCTCCTCGAAGAAGCCGGGCGGAGTGGGATGCCGGTGCTGCTCAAGCGCGGTTTGTCAGCGACAATCGAAGAGTGGCTGCTCTCTGCCGAGTACATCATCGCTCAGGGTAATCCGAACGTGATTCTGTGTGAGCGCGGTATTCGCACCTTCGAGACTGCTACTAGGAACACGCTTGATTTGAATGCAGTTGCAGTGGCGAAGAAGCGTTCTCACTTGCCGGTGATCGTAGATCCGAGCCATGGCACTGGCAAATGGTACCTGGTGCCGCCACTCACGCTAGCCGCAATCGCATCGGGTGCTGATGGTGTAATCATCGAGGTGCATCCCGATCCCGATCGGGCTAAGTCAGATGGGGCCCAATCGCTTAGCCCAGAAAATTTCATGAATCTGATGCCAAAGGTGCGTGCCGTAGCTAAAGCGATTGGCCGATTCTGACGCGAGCACGAGCTAGCGATAACAACAATCACGGTGCGACGCCTAGGCAAGCTTCACTGGGGTAGTGCAATCGTACGCTGACTCTGACTTGGCTGGTCAGCGAACTGGTTAGGTCGCCAGAATTACTTGCGTAACAGTTAGGCTGTGCGTACTGGGCGCCGCAGATGGGTGTCGTAAACGGTTTGCGAGCTCTGTTCAAGGTTGGCGAACAGGTGTGCCAGGCGATTCAGATCGTTTTGGATGCGCCTGGCCTGTTGTTTCGCGTGATGCTGCTAGCTTTGATTAGTTCGATGTTGGACGTTGGTGTGAGCGATGATACAATCTGTATGCTATTCATGGTGGATGCGTCATAAGTGTCGATGGTCGTAAGCTGCCGCTGCTGGAAGGTAGTAAACGCTTGCGGCAAGTAGAAATGTGCATCCTAGGCTGGCTACACTCAGGGCTAGTCTCATGTAGAAATTGGGTGGGATAACCGCACACATAAGGCTAAACTGACGACGGCGGTATTCGCATTCCCTGTCACCCGTTGGTGCACACATACGCGGGTGGTTGTCGAGGGGATGTAATGTCAATGCATGATGATCCGCATCGTCGCTGTGAGGTAGTATCTAGGAGCTGCTTCCTAAATCCTGGCTACGGTAGTCATGGCTCGTGCGCAGTCGTTGAGCACGGTTGATGCTACCTGATGAACAGATAGCGTAATGGAGCTAAGATATCGAGAGCATATCAAAGTGTATCTCGCCTGCTCCACAAAGCACGTTGATCACGCATATACCGTCACCGTCACATTTGCCATCGCTACGCTCTGAGACAGGCTGTCACTGCAGATTAGGCTCGGCCATACGACGCATTGCCCGCCCTGTCACAGCGTGGTACAATGATTTGACGAGACCAATATAACGTCACAGATGCATACATTGAGCGAGGCAGTATGGAAAAATCGACGTGGACGACAAAGGTTGGGCTGGCGCAGATGCTGAAGGGTGGCGTCATCATGGATGTCGTCACTCCTGAGCAGGCCCGCATTGCTGAAGAGGCTGGTGCCGTGGCCGTGATGGCACTCGAGCGTGTGCCGGCTGACATTCGTGCCCAGGGTGGCGTTGCCCGCATGAGCGATCCTGAGTTGATCCTGGCGATCAAGCAGGCGGTAACCATCCCGGTTATGGCTAAAGCCCGTATCGGCCACTTCGTCGAGGCGCAAGTGCTTGAAGCGATTGGCGTTGATTACATCGACGAGAGCGAAGTGTTGACGCCGGCCGATGAAGAGCACCACATCAATAAACATAAGTTCCGGGTGCCGTTTGTATGCGGTTGCCGCAATCTAGGTGAGGCACTGCGCCGGATCGCCGAAGGGGCGGCAATGCTACGTACCAAGGGCGAAGCTGGCACTGGCAATGTGGTTGAGGCAGTGCGTCATGCCCGCGCAGTGTATAGCGAGATCCGTCGTTTGCAGTCGATGAACGAAGATGAGCTGTTCACCTATGCCAAGCAGATTCAGGCGCCTTACGAGTTGGTGAAGCAGGTCGCTGCGGAAGGCAAGCTGCCAGTCGTGAATTTCGCCGCGGGTGGGATTGCGACGCCAGCTGATGCGGCACTGTTGATGCAACTAGGTGTCGATGGTATCTTTGTTGGTTCGGGTATCTTTAAGAGCGGCGATCCGGTCAAGCGCGCGCGCGCAATTGTCGAAGCAACCACTCATTACAACGATCCAGAGATTATCGCCGAGGTGAGCAAAGGTCTCGGCGAGGCGATGGTTGGGATTAACATCGATCAGATTCCTGCCGAGCAGTTGATGGCTCGGCGTGGTTGGTAACGAGGGAGAGGAGGCGGACGAAGTGACGCTCCGTCCGCGTGACAAGCGCTATGACAGTTGGCGTTTTGGCTCTGCAAGGTGATTTTCGCGAACATTGCGCGGTGTTGCAGCGGATCGGCGTAACACCTATTGAAGTGCGCTTGCCGCGCCAGCTTGAGCAGGTGGAACGGCTGATCATTCCTGGCGGTGAGAGCACGACGATTGGCCGGCTGTTGACAGTTTATCACTTATTGGAACCGATTCGGGCACGTGCTGGTCACGATTTGGCGATCTGGGGGACCTGCGCTGGCGCCATTCTGCTGGCTAGCAACGTGGTAGATCAGAAGCAAGGCGGTCAGACAACCATCGGCGTGATGAATCTAACCATTCAACGCAATGCCTATGGTAGTCAGCTTGACAGCTTCGAGGCTCCAATTACGATGCCAATCGTTGGGGAAGCACCACTGCCTGGGGTCTTCATTCGTGCGCCACGAATTATGGCACTGGGGCAGGGGTGCGAGGCAGTCGGTTGGCTAGAGGATGGCAGTGTTGTAGCTGCCCGCCAGGGACGTTTACTCGCGACAACGTTCCATCCTGAACTGACCGGTGATGATCGAGTACACCGGCTCTTCTTGGAATTATGATACGAACAGTCACGCCGGGCGATCTATGGTTGCTACGGCGTAAACCTCGCTATCAACAGGTGCTCTACACGGAACGACTGTTGGCGTATAGCCATCGGCCGCTCTGGTTCGCGTTGCAAAGTTTGCTGGCTGGTAACCATCGCGAACGTATGACCCTAGTGCTGGCCGAACGCGGCGGGTTTGCGTTGGTGCAAGCCATGGGACGACCAGGTCGTCCTGAACAGGATGTGATCTATCTGGCTACCAACGGTACGCGTAGTGAGTATACCCCCAGCGATTACGAGCTCTGGTTTCATTTGTTGCACCGGCTCTGCACCGATGCGGCGCAGCATTCGGTGCAACGGCTCTACGCGGCGTTACCAAGCCAGCATAATGAGTTGCGCGAAATCTTCCGGCAGGTCGGTTTTCAGTCCTATACCCATCGGCACTTGTTGCATCTTTCTGGCCCTGATTGGGATCAGGGAACGCGATTAGCGCCGATGCGGGTACAGTCACGGCGGGATCATTGGGCGATTCACAAGCTGTATGGTGCGGTAGCGCCGCCTCTAGTGCAGCAGGCCGAGGTGCGTAACGCTCGCTACTGGACGCTATATCAGCCCTATTCGTTGGTGCGTCGTCAGGCTTGGGTGCTTGGTCCCGATGATAATCTGGCTGCGTATCTCCGTTTGCTCAGCGGACCAAGCGGTCATGTATTCTCGTTGCTAATCCGGCCTGACGTGCGCGACCTTGCAGTCGACGTTTTGCGCTTCGGTCTGGCCCAACTGAGTGATACCCGTCCGGTATATCTCTTGTTACGCGAATACCAGCAGGAGTTGTTTGAACCAGCCGTTCGCCTGGGTTTCCAGCCGGTTGGTGAACAAATATTACTGGTCAAGCATACAGTAGCGCCGATCCGGCGTCCAGTGCTAGCGCCGTCACTGGAAGTTGGTCTGGAGCCGCGAGTGTCGGTGCGCCGGTATGCGTGGCCCCCAACAGCGCGGGAGGAGTGCTGAACAGTTATGGCTGTGACGGATACGAGCAACGATATTCAACTTTTGTTGGCAACGCTACCACCAGCGATTAGTGAGGCAATCCAAAGAGCTAACGATCAAGATAATCTGCTCGAGATCGTGATGGATCTGGGTCGATTGCCCGAGGCGCGGTATCGTGGTCACGAGCTGTTTTTGAGCGATCGCGAGGTGACAGCTGAGGATATTAACTATGTCATCGCGCGGATTGGTGAATTTGGCGAAGATAATCGTGCCGGTATTCCCCGCACTCTCCACCGCATTTCTGGCATTCGCAATCGCCGTGGTGTCGTGATTGGCTTGACCTGTCGCGTGGGGCGCGCGGTATTTGGCACGGTTGATATTATTCGTGATTTAGTTGAGACTGGGCAGAGCATCTTGTTGCTAGGTAAGCCGGGCACTGGTAAGACGACCTTGTTGCGCGAGACAGCGCGGGTGTTAGGGGACGAGCTGCGCAAGCGAGTGGTGATTGTCGATACCTCTAACGAGATCGCTGGCGATGGCGATATTCCCCATCCTGGGATTGGACGCGCACGCCGTATGCAGGTGCCGCGACCGGCCGAGCAGCATAATGTGATGATCGAGGCAGTCGAAAATCACATGCCCGAAGTCATCGTGATCGATGAGATCGGCACCGAGCTGGAAGCGGCGGCGGCACGCACGATTGCCGAGCGCGGTGTGCAGCTGGTTGGTACGGCGCATGGTAATACGCTCGATAATCTGATGATTAATCCGACGCTGTCTGATCTGGTAGGTGGGATTCAGGCGGTAACGCTGGGTGATGAAGAAGCCCGTCGGCGAGGTACGCAGAAGACGGTTCTGGAACGCAAGGCGCCGCCAACCTTTAATATTCTGGTTGAAATTCAGTCGTGGGATAGCGTGACAGTCTATCCTGATGTGGCCGCAGCGGTCGATGCTATCTTGCGCGGTGAGGAGCCGCCCTGTGAACACCGCTTCCGAAATCCGGACGGTACAGTGCGGCGTGAACCGGTACGGCGAGCACCGCTGGACGTGCCAGCCTTTGGTGTCCGTCGCGGGCGCGGCGGCCGTGACCAGGCCCAAGTTGGCACCAGCGGTCCACGTCTGCGCGATCGCAACGGTAGCAGTAGCGCACTCTCGCCTTCGCTCTTGCCACCACAACGGATCTTTCCCTTTGGCGTAAGCCGCAACCGCTTGCAAAACGCCATTGAACGTTTGCGGGTACCAGCGGTGATTGTGCGCGATTTGAAAGATGCCACCCTGGTGATGACGCTTAAGAACTATTATCGCCAAAGTTCACAACAGTTGCGGCAGGCCGAAGATCAAGGCGTTCCGGTCTATGTGTTACGTAATAACACGGTGACCCAGATGGAACGGCAATTGGCTCAACTCTTCCAGTTGCGCGAGCTGATAGACGACGAACCATCGTCGGCGGACAGCAGTAATTCGGTGATCGAAGAGGCTCTGCTCGAGACAGAACAGGCGATTACGCAGGTCATGAATGGCGAGTGCAATTCCGTGGAGTTGACCCCGCGTAGCAGTTATATTCGTCGCTTGCAGCATCAGATGGCCGGTCGTTACAATCTGCGCTCGGAGAGCCGGGGTGATGATCCAAACCGGCGGGTGAAGATCTTTCGCTGAGTTTTGATTGATAGCTGTTCAAGCAGTAGACAACGCTGCCGTCTGACTGTTATCAGCGGAAGATCGACAGATTGGCAAAAATCGGCTATCCTTATGGGAGGATATATCGCGATTGCTGGTGGCGACCATGCAGGCTGGGTTGTTCATTACATTTGAAGGGCCAGAGGGTGCCGGTAAAAGCACGCAGGCGCGCCGTTTGTACGAGCGTCTGCAGGCTGCTGGTTACCCGGTTATCCTCACCCGTGAGCCGGGTGGTACTCGTATTGGCGAGCTCATCCGCCGCATTCTAGTTGATCTGCGGCACACCGAAATGGCGCCAACGACCGAGATTTTGCTCTTTTCAGCCGCACGGGCGCAACTGGTGAGCGAGTTAATCAGACCGTATCTAGCGACGGGTGGGATCGTTGTATGCGATCGGTACGCCGATTCGACGTTTGCATACCAAGGGTATGGTCTAGGCCGTGATCTGGCTGAGCTACGCGCAATCACTGAAATTGCAACCGGTGGGCTTAAGCCGGATTTAACCTTCTATCTGCAGATTGATGTTGAGGCTGGTCTGCAACGTAAGCGGGCTGGTCGCGAACGGTCAGATAGCACTAGTGGTCAGCCAGTGGAATGGAATCGGCTCGATGCACGTGATCTGGCTTACCATCAGCGCGTGGCCTACGGTTTTGTTGAATTAATGAAGCAAGAACCAGAACGCTGGTACGCACTCGATGCGGCGCAACCAATTGATGAGTTAGCCGAACAGATCTGGAAGGCTGTAATGCCGCGTTTGGTAGGGATATCGCCAATTGCGGCGCGGTAAAAAGATTTGTAGCCATCGTCAGGGTAAACGTATGCGCCTCGTTATGGCGGTCGTTCAGTCACAAGATGCCACCAGTCTGGTTGAAGCATTGACCGAGCACGGTTATCGGGTAACGCGCCTGAGCAGCCAGGGTGGATTTCTGCGGGAAGGTAACGTTACGCTCTTGTTGAGTGTTGAAGATCAGCAGGTTGACCCGGTAATCAACATCATTCGCGAACACTGCTCGACCCGCACCCGTTATGTCTCACCGATGCCACCCATTGCCGAGTCGGGCGAATTCTACCCACCAGCACCGCTCGAGGTGCAAGTGGGTGGTGCTACCGTATTTGTTTTGCGGGCGCAGACGCGTAAGTTGTAACAACATGGAAGCAATTCAGGAGTTTTTAGCCAATATTTTGCCGCTTGTGCGGCTGGGAGCGATCGTTCTAGGGGCGTATGCGGTATTGTTGTGGGCGGCATCAGTGCTCTGGGCCTACCGTGATATTCGCCGTCGCACCGAAGATATCTCAGTGCAAGTGTTGGCAGTGAGTATCGTGTTGTTGTTGCCGTTTCTAGGCATTCCCCTCCATCTCATCTTGCGCCCACCGCAGACCTTAGCCGAAAAGTATGAGCGCGCACTTGAAGAGGCATTCCTGCGCCGCGATCTCGAAGAGCAAATGGTCTGCCCCGAGTGTCAGCGTCCGATTGAACCAGATTTCATTCTCTGCCCTCACTGTCATACCCAATTGCGGCGACGCTGCGATGTATGTCATAGAGTGATTGATCTGACATGGCGTATTTGTCCATACTGCGGTCATTCTCATACTGGGAGTGCACCGACCGTGCGTGCAGGAGCTTACCCGGTAGCACCGCCAGCAGAGGTTAGTCGAACATGAGTGTTCCTGCAATTACCAATGTACGCGGCATTTTAGTTGGTCACGCCGCAGATACTACGGCACTTACCGGGGTGACAGTTGTACTGACACCTGATGGGGCAACGGCCGGTGTTGATGTGCGTGGCGGCGCGCCCGGCACGCGCGAAACTGATACCCTCGATCCGGTAAATCTGGTGCAGCAGGTGCATGCGGTGGTATTGACCGGTGGGAGTGCATTTGGTTTGACGGCTGCTACTGGCGTGGTGTCGTGGCTCTATGAACGCGGTTATGGCTTCGATGTTGGCTTGACCAAAGTGCCTATCGTACCGGCAGCAGTAATCTTTGACCTTGGCATTGGCCGTCCGGATGTGTGGCCTGATGCTACGATGGGATATGCTGCCTGTATGGCAGCGGCAGCCAGCGTTCCAGAGGGCAGTGTTGGTGCTGGGATTGGCGCCACTGTTGGCAAAGTTGGTGGTATGACAACGGCCATGCGTGGCGGAGTGGGTACGTGGAGCGAAACTCTGGCTGATGGTGTAACAGTCGGAGCGTTGGCAGTTGTGAACGCTTTTGGTGACGTGGTCGATCCGCTTGGTCGCTTGATTGCTGGTGCGCGTGGCCCTGGTCAGCAATTAGTTGGGACGGGTGCTCTGCTGCGCAGCGGGTTGGGCCGACAAACTTTTGCCGATCCAACCGGTCAGAATACAACGATCGCCGTGGTGGCTACCGATGCGCGGCTCGATAAAGCGGCGGCTACTCGCTTAGCGATCATGGCGCAAGATGGTCTGGCACGCGCTATTCGTCCAGCTCATTCGCCGTTCGATGGCGATACGGTATTTGCCCTGGCGACTGGTGTCTACGAGTCGCCACCACTGGTAACATTGGGGGCAGTAGCGGCTGATGTGTTGGCCGTGGCTATTACACGCGCGGTCCAGATGGCTACATCTGCAGCTGGTGTGCCGGCTGCGCGTGATCTGGCGATGCCGTAGTAGTCAAACCGCTTGGTTTTACCGGCATCGCTAGTACAATGATGAGACGCCGGCCGTAGCCACCTCAATCAGCAGTAGGCAGCGGTTGCCTGACTGAACGGCACGATGCGATTTTGCCGGCGTCGCCCCTTTCCATTGGGTATTTCGATAGCAAAGTATACGCCATGAAGCGTCTCATTCTTTTCTGGTTTGCCCTGTTTGCTTTCAGCATGCTCGCGAGCTGTGAACTGCGACTCGATCAGTCTGTCACCAGTTCAACTGCTACGCCAGCAGCGATCGCACCAACGCCTACCACAACGACTCTGGAACAGGTCATGCGGATTGGACTGATCAATGAGCCAGTTGATCTGTTTCCGTATCATACGACACCCACTGATGAGCGGATTACTAGTCCATTAACCGAATTGATCTTCCCTTCGCCGTTAATACCGATTGACTTTACCTTGCAAACGACCGGTGTGCTCACCCGTTTGCCCGATTTTGCCAATGGTGATGTGGTAACTACTACGGTGACAGTCTTCCGCGATGAGCTGGGCCAGATTACCGATACGCCCACTGATAAGACAGACGAAGTGACCCAGGTTAGCGTTACCTTCCGCTGGAATCCTGACCTGCGTTGGTCGGATGGCACGCCAGTAACGGCGGCAGACTCGGTCTTTGCGTATGAGCTAGCTCAGCAGATAGATCTTGGTCAGGCGGCTCAGAGTCGACTGGCGATGATCGAGCGTTATGAGCAGGTTGATGAACATACTACACGCACGGTACTACGCCCCGACGTAACTGATCCCGCCTATCTGACTAGTTTCTGGCTGCCTCTGCCGCGCCATGTGTTGGCAGGCATTGATCCCCAACGACTGGCGCAAAGTGATTTTGCTCGTCGGCCAATCGGCTATGGCCCGTATATGGTCAGTAGCTTTGATGGCGGATCGCTCGAACTCGTCCCCAATCCGCACTATCCTGGACCGGAAGCCCCGTTTGATCGAATTATCGTGGCTTTTCGCAAAGATCCGCAGCAGCTGATAGAGCTGGTTCGTGGCGGTGGTCTCGATCTCGCGTTTATCGAACAACCAACTCCCGAACTGCTTACGCAGCTGATTCGTGGGGATGATCCCGCTGTCCAGCTTGATGTGTCACCAAACGCCATTTGGGAACATCTGGATTTCAATCTCGATCTGCCCTTACTGCAAGATATTCGCGTGCGGCGAGCAATTGCCCACGCGCTTAACCGACCGCAATTAGTTGAGCAGTTGTTGGCCGGCAAGAGTAATGTCTTAGAGAGTTGGATTTTGCCCGGTCAGATTGGGTATCCACCACTCGATCAGATCACGCGCTACCCTTACAACCCTGATGAAGCACGCCGTCTCCTTGATGAAGCGGGCTTGCTTGATACCGATGGTGATGGATGGCGAGAGCATGACGGCCTGCCGATCTTCCTTTCGCTCGTGACTAGTGCCAACTCACCACTGCGGGAAGCGGTAGCCAAGCAGATTGCCGCGGATTTGGCGCAGGTTGGTTTGCAGGTAGAAGTGGTACCGTTGCCAGCCAGCGAGCTGTACAGTGCTGATGGCCCTCTCTACCAGCGGACGTTCCAGCTCGCTCTGTTTGGCTGGATTGCCGGGCCGCATCCGCGGGGCTGGGAGTTGTGGAGCTGTGCTGGTGTGCCGAGTGAAGCCAATAACTGGACGGGCAACAATTTTGCTGGCTGGTGCTTCTTCGAGGCGAATGAGGCCATCAATACAGCTACTACCTCGCTCGATCCTGAAGAGCAGAAAGCGGCGTATCTGCGCCAGCAGCAGCTGTTTACGCAGGAATTACCAGTCTTGCCACTCTTTCAGCGGATCGATCTGTTGATTGCCCGGCGTGGCGTGTCAGGTTGGCGGCTCGACCCGACTGCGCCATTCACTTGGAATATGAGTGAGTGGCGGTTAGATAAGTGAGGCATATACTGTAGCGCGGCATTACATGCAGCTTTGTACACTTTACGTTTCCCAGAACGGTCTTGCCCAACCCCGCTGTGCAATGTGATTGCGCAGATCGAGCATAGCGGTGTAAGTGGGGAGGATGACGAGTGTCTCACCGGGGGGGAGAGCAGATAGGGCGGTATCGAGCGCTTTAGGCAGCTTGTCAACGACTGTGATGGCATCGGCGGCGACACCAGCGTAGTCGAGACGGAGCGCCATATCGGCGGCGCGATCACCGCTAACGGTGATATGGGCCACCCGCCCAGCCAGCGGCTCGAAATCGGCATCCCACAGCCACGACACGTCAGTGCCATCGGCGAAGCGATCATTGATGGCGATCAACAGATGCAACGGCCTCGAGGTGGCCGAGGTCAGCATCCGCACTGTCTCGGAAGCCCCAACCGGATTTTTAATCAAGGCAATCAGTAACGTCGGACCGTCGGGGCCGGCCGTGATGCGTTCGATCCGCCCAAAAGCGGCCTGGAAGCTAGTCAGTGCGGCGCTAATGGCGGCAGGCGTAACCCCAAGCGCTAGTGCCGCTGCAGTGGCAGCCAGTGCGTTTTGTGCATTGTAGAGACCGGGCAGTGGTAAGTGTACGAGCGTTGGACCGCCGGGGTGGTCGATCTGCAATCCACTGCCGTCTAAGCCAGTTGGTTCGAGCTTGGTGAGTGCAATGACCGGCTGAGGCCGACGACGACCGCACTGCAGGCAGGCATAGTGACCAATGTGGGCGTAAAAGAGATGCTGATAAGTGTAGCGGGATCCGCAGTGAGGGCAGAATTGCGAATCGGCGATATGGGTAGCGACGGCGACCGCGTGCCGCACATCTTCGAGCCCAAACGCGAGCGTGCGTGCGGTCAGGTTGCGTGTAATATCAGCCAGGGCAGGATCATCAGCGTTGAACACTACTGTACTGGTAGCGGGCAAGGTTTGCAGTGCTGCACGCCAGTGACCGGCAATAGTATCGATCTCGCCATAACGGTCGAGCTGATCGCGAAACAAGTTCAGTAACACCACCAGGCGCGGACAAGTTTCACTGATCGCTTGTGGCAGAGCAGCTTCATCTGTCTCGAAGAGCGCGCGCTGGGCGCGCGGACGTCCGCGCCAGTCGGCGCCGCTAATCGCCACTGTAGTCAATCCTGGCAGCAAGTTTGCGCCAGCACGATTATGCAGCAAGGTCTCACCAGTGTGTTCAAGAATGGTTGCTAGCATGCGGCTGGTGGTGGTTTTACCGTTGGTCCCTGCCACCAGGATCACACCGTCGGGTAAGGCGGCGCAGATAGTCGTTAGGATTGTCGGATCGAGTACCCGGGCCAGATGACCGGGCAGACTGGTTCCGCCACCCAAGTGAAGGCGGCGCGAGAGTGTCCCAGCGGCACGCGCTAGGGCTAGCGCAGCGGTAGTGCGAAGCAGGTTCATGGCGTATCGTTGTGATCGGACGTAACTGGACCGATACCGTCGCGCAACAGTGACCCGTTGGAGGCAGTTGAGCTTGGGATGACCAGCGGGTGTTGGTTTGACGATCCATCCTGGTAATTCGTGACCAAACCGGTTAGACTGGTTATGCGGTGAGGCAATTACCGCAATCCGGCTTTACGCAAGGCAGCGGCCAGCGGGTTATCGCTATCATCGTCACTTTCATCATCACCGCCGCTGCTGGCAAAAAGCGATGCTTCTGGCAGCGGCTCGCCATCAACATCTTCTTCCAGATCATCTTCTTCCCAGTTGAGGGCCAGATTCTCAGCTCCAACCAGCGTGATGATATCGTCGACAGTAAACAGCATCAGGTTGACCTGATCGTTGGCCGACGAACGAACAGTCAGATCGTCGATTTGGCGTAATTGAGGCAGCGCCGCTAGGACCTCGGAGAGTGGTTCGGGCCGGCGGGGCGGCGGACGATCGCTTGCCATCAATGCGTCAGCGGCGGCCGTATCAGCCGGAATACCGGTATCTACCAGTAGGATCGTCACTCCAACCCGGTGAAAGAGAAGATGCAGGATCTGGCGTGTTTCGTTGAGCTGGGCTACAGCGCGCCGGATGGCGCTGGCTGTGCGACTGGCTTTAATCTCAAAGACCCATGCCGTCCCGTCGACAATAGCCAGTGCATCCAGTTCGCGATATTTAATTTGCGCGATGCGGTTGCGCCGCTCTTCGTATTCGAGGATGCGGCGCTCGTCAAGGGGGAGTTGTGTTGCTAGCCAATCGCGCAGCGCCGCTTCCGCCTGACTACCGAAGATATCGCGCTGGCGTGGAGGACGGATTGCCTTTTGATTTTTCCGTTGCAACTTAAACTGTTCGACATAAGCGCGGTAGCGCCGATCATCCTCGGTGGTCAACCGCGCGCGCGCATATTGGGTTGCCATCTAACCCTGCCTTCCCAGTTCAACCGAGCGACGATAAGCGGCCCAAATAGCATCGGCCAACACGGTGCGTAAACCACCGCGTTCGAGTTCGCTGAGCGCAGCAGCGCTAGTGCCGCCAGGGGATGTCACAGCGTTGCGTAACTGCGCCGGATGCAAGCCACTCTGGATTGCGTATTGCACCGAGCCGAGCATTGTCTGTTGCACCAGCTCTTCGGCTATTCGGCGCGATAGGCCCAGATGGACGCCAGCATCGATCATCGCTTCCATCATCAAAAAGACATACGCCGGCCCAGTGCCGTTGATCGCGGTCGCCATATCCAGATAGGTCTCGTTGTCAACAAACAGCTCACGCCCCAAGGCCCCTAGCACGGTAGCAGCCCACTGGCGTTGCCGTTCAGTCACGGCGGGGGCGGCTGTCCACACCGTCATACCGCAACCGATTTGGGCCGGAGTGTTGGGCATACTCCGTACAACCGCCGGGTGATCGAGGGCTTCGACGAACGATGCAATCGTTGTCCCGGCGATGACTGAGATAACCAGATCCTCATCACGGATCGCGCCGCGCAATGGCGGTAGCACACGCCGTAGCTGCTGCGGCTTGACAGCAAAGATCACGACTCGGCCCCACCTGGCTGCATCGAGGTTATCGTGCGTTACGCGAATATGATAACGATGGCTGAGGTCGCGCCGTCGCTCTTCACGCGGGTGGCTGGCCAAGATCTGTTCGGCGGCCACCAGCTCGTTGCGCAACAAGCCACTAATAATCGCTTCACCCATGGCGCCGGCGCCGATCACGGCAATTGGTAAATCAGACAGCATGGACAATCACCTGTGATACGAGCCGGCCGTTGTTTCCAGCACACGACCGGCGACGAGAATTGTTCCATGCGGTTATGATACCATAGGGCATGGTTATGTGTAGCCACCAGCTCACGCTATCAGCTGCGGTGGTACTGTAATATGAGCAAGCTGCTGATCACGCCAACGCTCGTCCGGCGAACGCTTAGTCAGGAATTGCAACCATGGTAACCCAGGAAGAGACGATCATTCTCCGGCCAACAGTTGTGGCTGATGTCCGTCCGACATTGTTGGCAATTTTTGCCCACCCTGACGACGAAAGCTTTGGGCCAGGCGGTACGCTGGCCCGCTATGCCTGGTCGGGGGTAGCAGTGCATCTGATTTGTGCGACCGGTGGTGAGGAAGGAACGGTTGATCCGGCTCTGCTCAATGGCTACGACTCGGTGGCAGCTTTACGGCGGGCAGAGTTGTTGCGCGCCGCAGAAGCATTGGGGTTGAGCAGTGTGACCCTGCTGGGCTACCGTGACTCGGGTATGCCCGGTACCGCAGCTAACCGTCACCCAGCGGCGTTGATCAATCAGCCCCGTGAACAGGTAGTGGAACAGTTGGTGCGTCATCTTAGGCGACTACGTCCACAAGTGGTAATAACCTTTGACCCCATCGGCGGTTATCGCCATCCGGATCATATTGCTATCCATGAAGCGACGGTTGCCGCCTTTCACGCCGCCGGCGATCCACACGCTTTCCCTGCTGCCGGGCCGGCATACACACCGCAGAAGCTTTACTATACAACCTTCTCGCGTCGGTTGTTGCGCTTATTGGTGCGCGTTATGCCTCTGTTCGGGCGCGATCCGCGTGCCTTCGGTCGTAATCGTGATGTGGATCTGACCCGTCTGGCCGAGGTTGAATTCCCCACCCACGCCCGTATCGATACCATGCCAGTGCGTGAACAGGTACGGGCGGCAGCGTTGGCTCACGTTAGCCAGGGGGCAGGCGGACCGTTAACCCGCGGTCTGCTTGGTACCGTATTAGGTTGGCTGGGGAGCGTCGATACGTTTATGCGCGCTTACCCACCCGCCACAGATGATGTGCGCGAAGACGATTTGTTTGCTGGCGTAACCTGGTAGGCCAACGGATAAGGGACAATTGCGCTGCGACTGGCAACGGGGGCAAACAATGCGTTTGCCCCTGTCTCTGCTTTCCTGCGACCGCTTCGGCCACTACCAGTGCGACTCATGTCTGCACCGACGTTCGTTGTCGCGGCAGCCAATGCTCGGCAACCGGATGAAAGTGGTCTCCGTTTCGTTCGAGCCGCAGATGTTGCACGCGCGCACCGTCAGCTTCGATAGTGATCAGATTGCACGTATTGACATCGCGCTCCTCGCCATAGCCACGCCGCGAGGTAGTTGTCCCGCTCTGCACGATATAGGTGCCGTAGCGTACCTCGGGCAGCAGATCACGGGTATTGCCTACGAAACTGATATGCAGGTGGCCACACAGAAGGAGATCTACTTCCAGCTCGTCGAGCAGACGGATCGCGGTGATCGCATTGGTAATAGTGGTATGTTTGCGCCGATACGTGGGTGGTAATGCCACCGGATGATGCCAGACCACGATCTTGTACGTGTCGGCATCAAGATGGGCAAGCCGTTCCCGAAGGGCTGCAATCTGGTTAGGGTAGAGCTTGCCGCCGTCTACTGTCCAGCCGTGGGCGGTGCAGGCTCCTACGACTGCCAAGCCGGGAGCTGTAAAAACTGGATTGAGATCGGCTGAGATATAGAGACGGTAGCGACGGAGGGGGGCAAACAGACGTTCGTGCAGGTGAAAGAGTGGCACATCGTGGTTTCCAGCTACGACAAGTTGCGGTTGCGGCAAACGAGCACGCAGTGTTTGTGCAGCGTGCCATTGCGCAATAAAATCAGCTCGCTGCACAAAATCACCAGAAATGACGACCAAATCGGGCTGAAGCTTGTGCGCATCACTAATGAGTCGTTCGGCCGCGGTTGGGTTGAATGGCGGACCGGTATGCACATCCGAGATATGGAGAATGCGAAACGTCACGATCCTACTCCTCGGTAGCGGTTGGGGTAGCGGCACGCGCTTTGTCACGCGCCAGGGTAAAGATAGCGTACCCGATCAGCACTGCTTCAACCACTACAGCTAGGACAAAAATGTATTTGAGCAAGGTTGGAATGATCTCCATAAATACTCCTTTCTCTGGTGTGGGCAGGATCTACGAGGTGACTTGGTCCTCATTCAGGCCAGTTGTTCCACAACTGCTAAGCGCGCAAATCCCAGCGACTCCCAGTCGGCGTCTTCCGAATTTCCAGCGTGGCAGGGAAGCGATCTTTCAAATCATCGATATGAGTAATCACGATGATCCGGGCAAAATCTTGCTGGATGTTCGTAATCGCCTCTACCATCCGCTCGCGACCTTCGGCATCGAGTACACCGAATCCTTCATCGATCACCAGCGTTTCCAACCGCGCGCCCGCGCGATGGGCTAGCAGACGCGAAAGCGCAATCCGGATGGCGAAGTTGACGCGCATTGCCTCACCGCCGCTGAATGCAGCGTAATTACGCGTACCGAGTGCATCAGCAATCTGCACATCGAGTGTCTCGACGGTGTCACCTTTCTTTGTATCGCGCTGCATCTCGAAGCGCAGGTGCATCTGACCGTTGGTGAGGCGGGCCAGCAGACGATTTGCTTCATCTTCCAGCTGTGGGATCGCTGTTTCGATCAACATTGCCTGTACACCCCGTTTACCAAAGGCTTCGGCCAGCTCGGCAAACAGGCCAATCCGTTCGCGCAGCTGCTGTTCTTGCGCCTCTAGGGCAGTGAGATTCTCGGCTGCTGTCTCGGCTTGCCTAAGGTACGCTTGTTTCTCGATCAGATCGCGTTCAGCCACTTGCAAGGCGTGATTCATCTCCTCGCGCTGCTGTGCCAATTGTGTGACGCAGGCTTGGATCGACGGCAGGTCGATCAGATTCTGCGCCAGCTCGTCTATTTCGGCCTGGAGCAACTGTCGTTCGCGTTCGGCATGGTCGCGCAGTGCCTGTGTATGAGCGTAGAGGCGGGTATCGCTATGGTAACGTTGTTCGGCTAGCAGCAGCTCGCGCTCTTCCTGTTCCCAATGGGCGAGCGCACGGGCCTTTGCCCGTGCTGCCTCGAGCAATTCTGGCTGGTAATTGAGCTGGGCGAGCGCAGCCATGACTTGTCGACCAGCAATCCGAATCTCGTGGCCGAAGTCATTCTCTGCGATCTGGCGCCGCAATTCGGTCGCGACCGCTTCAGCGGCAGGCAGTGCGGTCAGCGCGGGTTGCAGACGCTCCAGTTCGCGTTGACAACTATCGAGTTCGCCTTCCAGCCTACTCTGTTCACGGAGCTGACTTTCTAGAGCTGCTAATTCTGCTTTCACCATCTGTAGATCGCGTTGCAGGGCGGCTTCATCACCCAATTCGGCTAGATGGGCACTAAGCAGATCTAATTCTGCTTGAAGGGCCGGGTCGATGTCATTGGTTGCTAACCGCTCACTCAGGACCGCGATCCGTTGGGCTAGTGTTTCCCGTTCAAGCTGCCATTGCTCGGCCTGGGCGAGCTGGCGCGCCAGCGTATCACTGGCTGCGGCCTGTTTACGGAGGGCGATCAGCTCTGTTTCACCAGCAGTGATGGTGGCGCGCAATTCTCTAAGGCGCTGCTCGGCAGCCTGGGCACTGGCTACAGCTTGTTCCGCTTGGGCCTGCAGCGTAGCCAGCTCTTGCTCGTAATGGGCGAAGACGTGCTGCGTCTCGGTGGGATCGAGCCGCTGACGGCATACTGGGCAGACACCGGCGCCTGCCGCTAGTAGTGCTTGATTGGCACGCAGCTTGGCGATGGTGGCTTCGGCCTGCTCGGCAGCTAGGCGCGCGGCGCTTAGGGCGTCAACCGTTGCCTGCTCTTGGAGGCGAAGCGCTCGCTGTTGCTCTTCCAACATCTGGGCCGCTGTTTGGGCAGCCTGGGCCGCCTGCAGGGCTTCGCGCCAGGATTCGACTTCGGCGAGTTGCTGATCAAGTCGCCGGGCATCTTGCTGGTAACGGGTCAATTCGGCATAGAGCGCATTGCGTTGCTGATCGAGTTGGGTCTGAGCCAGCTTCTGGCGTAACGTGAGATCGCGGATCTGTGCTAGCTGATGTTCCAAAGCAGTCCGCTGCTCGTGGACCTGAGCTAGCCGATTGGTCAATGGCGCCAGTTCGCACAACCGGACACGCAGGGCATCTGCTTGCTGTTGTACTTCCGTTAGGCGCGTTACATTTTCATAGAGACGGTCACACTCTTGTTCAGCACGCCACAACTGCTCTCTTAGTTGATGCAGAGCATTCTTCAATTCTTGTTGCAATTCGTTTTTCCGCGCGGTCAGTTCATCGTACTGATTGCGCAACTGTTCGAGCCGGTCGATTTCAGCACGCACTGCGGCTAATTCAGCCATCCCAGCCTCAATGTCCGGCCGACGGCGCATCACTTGCTCTTCGTGCGCAATGCGCTGCCTCAGTTCCTGTAGTTCGTATTCATAGCGCTGGAGGTCATTGTTCAGCACCGTGATTCGTTTCTGTGCCTCGCGTTGGCGTTGGGCCAGTGCTTCAAGCTCACGCAGACGAGTGTAGGAAGCCGTGAATTCAGCTTCCAGGTTAGTGAGGGCTTCTTGCAACTGGATGCGCCGTTGTTCGGCCTCGGCAACTGCCTGTTGCCAGAAAGGCACCTTGGCGGCGATAGGTTGTAGCGACTCAAGCTGGCCGTGTACTCTGATGGCCTCGGCTTCAAGCGTGCGCATCCGATCACGGGCCCGTTGTTCGAGCGCAGCGTATTCAGCCAGATCGAGAATCTCGGCTAGTACCTCCTTGCGTTCAGCCGGCGTTTTGCTAGTAAATTCATCAGCGCGCCCCTGCAAGAGGAACGATGCATTGATGAACGTGCGGTACGACATACGTAGCAGGCTGTTAATTTTGGCCTGCGTCTCGCGGATGGTATGCTCGCCGATCGGCCGCCAGTGGTTACCATCAAAACTTTGCAAATCGAGCCATGTTCTGCCTGAGCCTGTGCCGCGTTTGGTTGAGCGGCCACGTTGACGTTGGCGAATCACGCGGTATTTGCGACCCTCAAGAGCAAACACCAACTCAACCATCATCTCGGTCTCGCCTTGCGTAATCAGGTCATCGTCGGCACTGCGGGCCTCGCCCCACAGAGCCCACGTGATTGCGTCGAGCAGGGTCGATTTCCCAGCTCCATTTTCGCCCGACAGGCACAGCACGCGAATGCCTTCGAGATCGAGCCGGAGCGGTGCGCCGCTTTCGTCAGCGCGGTAACACATAAAATTACGCAAGGCAAGTTGTAGTGGAATCATAGAGAGGTGCGGTGAAACTCACCTGAGGCGCACAGTGCGCGACAGCTCCAGAACGAAAATTTCAGCGCGATGAGCGCTGCTCGGGCAAAATCTCAGGTTCGACGCCGAGTGCATCAGCGATACGACGAATGCCACGGTCATTGATACTGATCAGGTAAAACGGAGCCAGCGGCAGCCGTTCGCCGGAACGGAGAGCTAGCAGTAATCGATATTGGGCGCGGCGCAATATGCGTACTTCCAACCCCTTCACATCGCTCAGAGGTCGTTCCTGGTGGGCACGACCAAGTAGTCCATACGAGGTGACGGTAATGATGCCACGTCGGCGATCGATCCGGCAAATACTGAACTGACCACCGGTGATCAGGGTAAAAATCATCATTCCGACCAGGAGTGCAACCGACACGATCATGCCTGTGGTGATACTTTGCACACCAGTGATGACCGGCTGGGCAATAGTTGATACACCATAAATGACCAGCGCGGCGAAGCTCCAGGTTAGCCAAGGGATGAAGCGAACGGTAAAATGGTCAGGGCCATTATGGGCTACTTGCCACGTCATAGCACAAACCACGAGGATACAGTACCGGCAAACGTTGTTCCGCGGTCATTATACCAGTTCTTTGCCTCCGCGTTCGCCTCAGCCCTACTGAGTGCAGCCCTGTCATCACGCGAGCTGTTGTAAACGGTGCCGCTAGCTGCTGGTTGTATCCCTGGCGTACAGCAACCCAGTCCTATCATATCCCTGCTCGTTGACCGACCTGAGAGCGAGTGCTACCATTAGCATTGCAGATGTCACATCTAGCGACGGATCGACAGCTGTAAAAGGCATTGAGGAGTACCGATTGCCGCTGGACGTGTCACATCTAACAACAGATCGACAGCTGTAGAAAGGTGCAATGGCAGTCATGGAAGCTATCTTCACGGTGGAAAATCTACTGGCTCTGATCACGCTGACTGTAATGGAGATTGTGCTAGGTGTTGACAACATCATCTTCATCAGTATCTTGGCAAGTAAACTACCGATGGCGCAACAACGCCCAGCGCGCCAGATTGGTCTCTCGCTAGCGTTAATTACCCGTCTGCTCTTGCTGCTATCGATCAGTTGGATTGCGAGTCTGACGCAGCCGCTCTTTGCAATCGGTCCGTGGCATGTCACTGGCCGCAGCCTGATCATGCTCGGCGGTGGTCTCTTCTTAATCTATAAAGCTACCACTGAGATTCACGAAAAACTAGAAGGTGCCGAACACAGTGCACACCCAACCGCGGTAGTGACAATGCAGGCTGTCGTGTTTCAGATCATTCTGCTCGATATCGTCTTTTCACTTGATTCGGTAATCACTGCTGTTGGTATGGCCAATGAACTGTGGGTGATGATGCTGGCCGTCATCATTGCGATTGGAGTCATGCTCTTCCTCGCTGAAGGGATCGCCCACTTCGTCAATGATCACCCGACGGTCAAGATGTTGGCCCTCAGTTTTCTCCTGTTGATCGGCTTTTCATTGGTAGCTGAAGGCTTCGAGCTGCACATTCCAAAGGGCTATATCTACTTTGCAATGGGCTTCTCGGTCATGGTTGAAATGCTTAACCTGCGGGCTGCAGCTAGGGCTAAAGCGCGCCAGCCGGTGCAATTGCACCAACGGTACGATACCACCCGACTTAGTTCGTGACCTTTATGCTCAACACCGTCTATTTGCAGACCTTCCTTGCCGTGGTAGAGACTGGCTCATTCTCGGCAGCAGCCAGGCGTCTACACATGTCACAACCAGCAGTGAGTCAACAGATCCGGGCGTTGGAAGAGCAGATAGGCGGCGTGCGGTTATTTCGCCGCAGCGGCCAACAGATGGTCTTGACGCTAGCTGGTGAGCAGTTATTGAGTAACGCGCGCGAGCTGGTAGCAATGGCCGAGCGGGTCGTGCAGACAGTAAGCGCGCTGCGTGGTCAGATTGGTGGGCGGGTCACACTCGGTTGTCTGGCTGGTGGGGCTGAAGTGTTTTTACCCCACCTGCTGGCGATTGTCCAGCGCCAGTATCCAGCCGTGACCGTTGATGTAGACATACAACCAGCAGAACGGTTGCTAGAAGGGTTGAGCGAACGGCGCTTTGAACTTATTCTACTTAGCGACGCGCCGCGTCGCCGCGGGCTAGAGCTGCGTCTGTTGGGTGGGGAACGGTTGGCGCTCACTGCGGCGGCTGGTCATCCTCTGCTGCAGCAAGAGCAGGTTCCTCCCGGTGTTTTACGTGATTATCCGCTGGTCTTGCCGCGAATTGGTCATCCGCTGCGGCGGGTAATCGAAGATGGCTTACGCCGACGTGGCGTTGCCATAACCGATCTCCGCGTAGTGTTCGAAGCCGATAGTCCGCTGTTGCTACGGTCAGCCGTTGAGGCTGGTCTGGGTCTCGCTTTTCTACCCGTTAGTATCTTGCCAATCCGCATGGATCGCATCGGTATCATTACTCTGGCTGGCCAGCCCCTGGGGCAAGAATGGCACCTGGTTCGTCTCCGCGAACGTTCACCGTCACGCGTGGTCGATCTGCTCACCGAAGTCTGGTTGAGTGACGAGGCCCGGGCCACATTGCTAAAACTGGGATTGACCACCTGAGACGCTGCTGTTGTTGCCATTGTTGTGTTGGCATCAATCGAGGGATTATGGATCGCGTCATTGTGATTGGGGCGGGTATAGCTGGATTAGCAGCGGCTCATACCCTCTACGCTGCCGGTTACCCGGTGCTAGTGTTGGAAGCTCGCCAGCGGATCGGTGGCCGAATCTGGACTGACGAACGTTACGGGCCGGTTGAGTTTGGGGCAGAGTTTATCCATGGCCAGCGTGCCGCCACTTGGGAGCTGGTGCAGCGCGCGGGTTTACCCACTTCGCGGTGGGGGCGCGATCGCCGATTTGCCATTGGTGGACAACTTCTTGCTCCTGATGATCCGATCGGTCCGGCAGTGATTACGCTCTACCAGCAGATATGTCACTACTGCGGCCCCGACCTGAGCGTGGCTACCGTCCTCGACCAGCTTACACCTGGGCCGGCAGTGCGCACGCTGGTTGAACGCTGGTTGGCAAACATCGAAGGCGCCGATCTGACGCGACTTAGCGCGGCGGCGTTGGCGCGCGAGCGCCGGTTAAGTACAATTGGCGAAGACAACTTTCACATTGATTGTGGCTATCACTACCTGTTAGCTCCCCTCAGCACTGGTCTGCCAATTGAGCTGGGGGCAGCCGTTACGCTCATTCGTTGGGATGACCAGCAGGCAGTCGTTACTCTCACTGATGGCCGTCAGTTCCGCGCGCGCCATTTAGTCATTACTGTTCCAGTCTCGCTCCTGCGAGCCGGACTACCTACCTTTGATCCACCGTTACCGGCTGCTAAACAGGTGGCACTAGCCGCTATCCCGATGGGACACGTCACCAAACTGGTGCTCTGGTTCGAGCAATCATTTTGGCCCGAGTTCACTGTGCTCAGTACCGATGGCGTGATTGCGACCTGGTGGCCGGTGACTAGTGCGCGTGTACCAACTTTGATGGGCTATATAGGTGGGTTGCAAGCGCTAACCGTCGCCGATCTGGGCGAGGAAGCGGCAATCGCGGTGGCACTGCGCGAACTGAGTGCCCTCTTCGATGTTAATGCTGCCGCGTACTTCCGGTCCGGCCATCTGATCGACTGGTCACGTGACCCATGGAGTCGTGGTGCCTACACCTACAGCGCTGCCGGAACGCTGGATGGGCGCATTGCATTAGCCGAACCCCTGGGACCGCTGCATTTCGCCGGTGAAGCAACCGTCACTGGTGCCGAAATTGCTACCGTGCACGGTGCATTTGAAAGTGGGCGACGGGCCGCGCGCGAGATCCTCGTTGCCTCCAGATTGTAAATTCAAACATACCTCTAACATCTTGCTAGCGTATCGTTGCCATAGAATCGGTACACTACATACAGACACAGAATGCCCGCAGGGGTACACACTATTGCAACGGAGGCTATCAGTATGGGCAAGATTGTAGGAATTGACCTTGGCACGACGAACTCGTGCATTGCTGTTATGGAAGGCGGTGATGTGGTTGTCATTCCCAACGCAGAGGGTAACCGCACGACGCCTTCAATGGTCGCATTTGCTAAGAATGGTGAGCGGTTGGTTGGTCAGACCGCAAAGCGCCAGGCGACCATCAACCCGGAAAATACGCTCTACTCTGTCAAGCGCTTTATTGGGCGTTCCTTCGATGAAGTGGCGGAAGAGCGCGAGCGTGTGCCCTTCAGAGTGGTGAAGGGACCGCGTAACGATGTGCGTATTTACGTGCCGCAGACTGGCAAAGAGTACGCACCACAGGAGATCTCGGCGATGGTGCTGCAAAAGCTGAAAGCGGATGCCGAGGCTTTCCTGGGTGAGCCGGTGACGCAGGCTGTGATTACGGTTCCAGCGTACTTCAACGACAGCCAGCGCCAGGCGACCAAGGACGCTGGCAAGATCGCCGGTCTTGAAGTACTGCGTATTATCAACGAGCCGACAGCGGCTGCACTGGCTTATGGTCTGGACAAGAAGAAAGATGAGACGATCCTTGTCTTCGACCTGGGTGGCGGTACGTTCGACGTGAGCATCCTGGAAGTTGGCGACGGTGTGATCGAAGTCAAGGCGACCAGTGGCGATACCCACCTGGGTGGTGACGACTACGATGCCGCAATCGTCAACTGGATCATCGATGAGTTCCGCAAGGATCAGGGCATCGATCTGAGCAAGGATCGGCAAGCCTTGCAGCGGCTGAAAGAGGCGGCTGAGAAGGCCAAGATGGAGCTCAGCTCGATGATGGAGACTGAGATCAACCTGCCATTCATCACCGCTGATGCCAGTGGGCCGAAGCACCTGGCGATGAAGCTGACGCGGGCGAAGTTCGAGCAACTAACTGCGCATCTGACCGAGCGCCTGCGCGATCCGGTGCTCCGCGCGCTGAAGGACGCTGGTTTGCAGCCGAGCCAGATCGATGAAGTCGTGCTGGTAGGTGGTTCGACCCGCATGCCGGTCGTGCAAGATCTGGTACGCAAGATGCTGGGCAAAGAGCCGAACAAGAGCGTCAACCCGGATGAAGTGGTGGCAGTTGGCGCGGCCATCCAAGCTGCTGTGCTGGGTGGTGAAGTCAAAGATGTGTTGTTGCTCGACGTGACGCCGCTCTCGCTCGGTGTAGAGACGCTCGGTGGCGTAATGACCAAACTGATCGAGCGTAATACGACCATCCCGACCCGCAAGACCGAGATCTTCTCGACTGCGGCTGACGGGCAGACGGCGGTTGACATTCACATCTTGCAGGGCGAGCGTGAGATGGCTGCCGACAACATCACGCTGGGCCGCTTCCGCCTTGAAGGCATCCCGCCAGCGCCGCGTGGTGTGCCACAGATTGAGGTTACGTTCGACATCGACGCTAACGGCATCTTGAACGTCAGTGCACGCGACAAAGCGACCGGTAAAGAGCAGCGGATCACGATTACCGCTAGCACCAACCTCTCGAAGGAGGAGGTGGAGCGGATGGTGCGTGAAGCCCAGCTCCACGCTGCCGAAGACAAAGCGCGCCGTGAGCTGGTTGAGCTGAAGAACCAGGCCGACAGCCTCGCCTATCAGACCGAGAAATCGCTCAAAGAGTTGGGCGATAAGGTTGACAGCATCGAGCGGAACCGGATTGAAGGTCTGATCAAGGATCTGCGCGAGGCTATCGCCAAAGAGGATCGTAGTCGCATCCAGCAACTCTCGAATGAGTTGCAGCAGGCGATGTTCAAGATCTCGCAGGCCGCTTACGGCGACGGGGCTGCTCCTGGTGCAGGCAGCAGTGGTCGCAAAGATGATGGTGTGGTTGAAGGTGAATACACTGTGAACTGATCGCTACGTATATTGATTGATGGAAAATGGGGCAGGCATAACGCCTGCCCTGTTGCGTTTGCAGGTGGTTAGGAGCGGATGCTAACATGTGCCGCACAGATGGCTCATGTGCCCAATGGTTTACGCAAAGGATAATGGTTGTTCGGCTTTATCACCCATGGATCCCAGCCTCTTTGCCCGCTTTGAGTGATTGTATGGGGCATTACATTCATATCGTATCATGCCTGGGTTCGCTTGAATCTAACAAACGAAACCATTCCTGCTCTGTTTGCTAATGAAGGTGATCGTAATTGAAAGTGATACTTCCAGA
>JAINCM010000010.1:0-12560 GCA_036574065.1 Chloroflexus sp. | reverse complement strand
TCCCGACGCCAGAGGCTTTGATCGAAGCTACGCGCAAAGCCAAGGCGGCTGGTTATACCAAAATGGATGCCTTCTCACCCTTCCCAATTGAAGAGGTGATCGAAGAGATTGCTCATGGCGATACTGGCGTGCCGCGACTGGTCTTGCTGTTTGGTTTGATCGGTGCAACTAGCGGTTTTCTACTCCAGTATATCGGCAACCTGATCGATTATCCGCTCAATATTGGTGGTCGCCCGCTTGATATTACCAACTGGCCGGCAATGATCCCGATCACGTTTGAAAGTGGGATTCTGCTCGCCGCGTTTGCTTCAGCGCTGGGGATGATTGTGCTGAATGGCTTACCAGCTCCGTACCATCCGGTTTTCAACGTACCACGGTTCCAGTACGCGTCACAAGACGCCTTCTTCCTGTGTATTGAGTCAACGGATCCGCTGTTCGATCGTTCGCGCACTTCACAGTTCCTGCGCTCACTCAACCCGATGCAGGTCTCTGAGGTCGCATATTGAGGGAAGCCCATGCAGACGCCTCGCTTGACATCGCGCATGATTCGCTTCGGTTGGATCGGCCTGCTGGTATTGCTGCTTACCGCTTGCCACCAGGATATGTACGATCAGCAAAAGTACACCACCTACGAGCCAAGCAGCTTCTTCGCCGATGGGAGGTCGTCACGCCCGAATGTACCGGGCACAACTCCGTACGAGGTGGTGAAGACCGATGAGTTTCTATACACCGGTCTGATCGATGGTCAGGAAGTGGACGCTATGCCCTTCCCGGTTACCAAAGATTTGCTGCTCCGCGGTCAGCTCAAGTACAACATCTATTGCGCAGTGTGCCACGGCGAAGCAGGTTACGGCGCTAGCATGGTGGCAGAGCGCGGTGGTATTGTGCCAGCGAATTTTCATCAGCAGCGTCTGCGTGAAGCTCCGCTCAGCCATTTCTTCGTCATCATCACCAATGGTGTCTACCGTGGTGATCCAGAGAGCGGTGGCTATCAGTCGATGTACGGCTATGCATCGCGCATTACGCCGGAAGATCGCTGGGCAATTGCCGCTTACATTCGGGCTTTGCAGTTGAGTCAGAATGCAACCATTGAAGATGTTCCACCCTCCGAACGCGCGCGGTTGGGTAGCTAGGTAAGAAGGTTGAAGACCCATGGTGACAACAAGTCTTTCACAGACCCGTATCCCCCAGCTTGGGCAGGTGCAGATGCTTGGCATTGGCGCTGCTGTGCTCGGGATTGGTGTGCTGGTTGCCGGTTATTTTCTCAATCCAACATCGTTCTTCGAGTCGTACATTTACGGCTATTATGTGGCCATGACTATACCCCTCGGCTGCCTCGGGTTCCTTATGGTACAGCACCTGACCGGTGGTGCCTGGGGCGTGACAGTGCGCCGCATGCTCGAAGCCGGCGCAGCGACGCTGCCGATTATGGGGCTACTCTTCATCCCTATCGCGCTGGGCTATTTCGATACGTATAAATCGCTCGGGCTTGATCACCCGCTCTATGAGTGGGTCAACCCAGAAGTGGTCACACCTGGCGGTGCTGAATTTGACCCGATTATCGCGCACAAGGTGCCATGGCTTAGCCCGGTTTGGGTTACTGCCCGGATTGCAATCTTCTTCGTGCTCTGGACTGTCCTGGCCTATACGTTACGCGCTTGGTCACGCCAACAAGATGCTGGTGGCGATGCCAAAGTGCTGGCCCGGCGGATGCGACGGCTGAGTGGCATTGGTGTAGCGCTATTTGTGATTAGTGTTACCTTCTTCTCGTTCGATGTTGCCATGTCGCTCGATCCGCACTGGTTCTCGACTATCTACGGCGCCCACTACATGGCAAACGCTGGCTTGATGACCCTGGCCTTCCTGGCTCTGATGATGAGTCGGGTGCGTGATGCGACACTGTTCCGCGAGTATGTGTCGGTTAAGCCGATCCACGACATAGGCAAGCTTATGTTTGCCTTCACCGTGCTGTGGACGTACATGTCTTACGGTCAGCTAGTCATCATCTGGTCAGGAGATGTGGCCGAGTTCACGCCGTGGTACATCCATCGTACACAACACGGCTGGGCCTTCGTGGCACTGGCTCTCATGCTCTTCGCCTTCGCCCTGCCCTTCTTTGTCTTGCTGTTCCGTGGCACGAAGCGCAACCTAACTACGTTGGCGACGATCGCCGGCTGGATCATTGTGATGCGCTTTGTCGATATGGCCTGGATCGTGCTGCCCGAATTTCGTGAGCATCTGTGGGACATTACTATTACCGATGTGGCTGCACCTATCGGACTGATTGGTCTGGTGGTGGCACTGTTTGCGGCAAATGTTCAGCAAGCGCCGTTGTTACCGCTGCGTGATCCGAATATGGAGCAGCTGCAGAACAGCGGCCATCACTAGTGCCGAGGAGAGAGACAATTATGAGCTATCGCCCGAATTACTCTGCCCCGCGGTATACTCCAACACCGCCGACACCGGTCAGACGAACGATGTCTGAACCACCGTTGAGCCGCTTGATGATAGCTGGCTTGATGGTCTTCATTGTCCTGAGTCTGGTGGTACTGCTGGCGGGACGTCTGCCCTTTACACCGCAGCCAGCTCCAGTGAACGGCAATACGTACCGCAGCTATGTAACCGGAGATCGCACCTTGCTCAGTAGCTACGGCTACACAATGGAAGGGAAGGTGCACATCCCAATCGAGCGGGCGATGGATCTCATTGTCGAACGTGGTCTGCCGGTTCGGCAGTAGGATGCTCTTTATCGATTGACAGCAGTTGCGATCGATTAGCACCGGGCGGAGTAATCTTCGCCCGGTGTTTTTCATACCTGTACCTGCCGCTAAAATCACTACCATGCAGGCATGCAGGACGAACCATTCACCCAATGCCCAATGGTTTCATGCCTGCTCTAGAATCTCGGCAATCGTGGTGAGTACCGTCACCGCGTAGAATAGATGACCACCACAACCGGTATCCGACGCACCGAAGCCTGGGATCGGACGGCTCAGCATTGCCTGCGCAGCCAGAGCTCGACACCAACGGCATTCGCGCCGTTCTGGATCGATGGCAACCCATATTGTGTGTAGATCGAAATAGGGTCGCAGATAGTCGATATGCCAATGACGTCGCTTCTCAATAGTCACATGACGTCGCAACCGCGCTGCTAACCCACCAGCACCGATCGCACTGCCTACGTAGTAGTAGTGCCCGACGGCCAAATCGAAGCAGCCTAGTCGCCCCACCACAATCTGGCGCAGTGGGTAACCGAGCCAGAAGTGTAAGAGATAGGAGCCGGCTTGCTTTAGCGCTGGCATATGGGTAATCGCCTCTGGCTCGACTTTAATAACTGCCGTCATCACACCTTCCGATCGCTGTCAAATACTTCTCTCAACCATGCTATACTTGATACCGATGATAAGACAAGACGCCGCGTAGGGCAGTGATCGAATTCTATGAATGTACTTCTGATTGGCTCGGGCGGACGCGAGCATGCATTGGCATGGAAAATCGCCCGCTCACCTGGCTTCACCAGACTTCTCACGATTCCCGGGAATCCTGGTACTGGTCGTTATGGGAAAAATGTTCCCTTTCCACTCAACGATTACCCGGCGTTGATCGACCTTGCCCACCAGGAGAAAATCGATTTGCTCGTCGTTGGACCCGACAACCCACTGGCCGATGGTATCGTCGATGCCTTTCAGGCGGCCGGAATCCCTGCTTTTGGCCCAACGGCAGCGGCAGCTCGGATTGAAAGTAGTAAGTCGTTCGCGAAAACGATCATGGCTGCCACTGGGGTGCCAACCGCTCAAAGCTACGTCTTTGCCTCAGCGGCAGAGGCAGCCGACTTTGCCCGTGCAAGTGGTAAAGCGTGGGTAGTAAAGGCTGATGGTCTAGCCCTAGGTAAAGGTGTGATTGTCGCCGAGACGCTAGAAGAGACGCTCGATGCGATTGCTAAGCTGAGCGCCATTCCTGCTGGTCATCATCTCTTGCTTGAAGAACGACTGTACGGACGCGAAGTATCGGTGCAGGCGTTGTGCGATGGTGAACGCCTCTGGCCGCTACCACCAGCCCACGACCATAAACGGCTCGAAGAAGGTGACCGCGGCCCTAATACTGGCGGTATGGGGGTAATTGCCCCGGTTGATGAAGTGACCCCGGCCTTGCTCGACGAGATTGTCAATCGCTGTATGCAGCCGGTCGTTACTGAACTGGCCAAGCGTGGCACTCCTTTCCGGGGCCTGCTGTACGCCGGTATCATTCTGACGAACGAGGGGCCAAAGGTGCTGGAATTCAATGCCCGGTTTGGTGATCCCGAGGCTCAAACCGTCTTGCCTCTACTAGAAGGCGATTTTCTGGGCGCACTGTATGCTTGCGCTACTGGTCAACTCAAGCCTGATATGCTGCGCCGGCGTAAAGGTTATGCCGTATGTGTCGTCTTGTGCGCAGCCGGCTACCCAGGACGTCCACGCAAGGGTGATCTGATCCGCGGTGTAGAGGCGCTCGACGAGGACCAGGTGCTCATTTTCCATGCTGGTACTGCAATTGGCCCCAACGGGCTCTGCACTGCAGGTGGGCGTGTGTTAGGCGTAACTGGCCTCGGTTCAAGCTTACGACAAGCCCGCGAGCGCGCCTACGCTGCGGCCGACCAGATCAGGTTCGAAGGCAAACACTTCCGCCGCGATATTGGTCAGGAGTAGACTGTGCCAGGCATTGCGGTGTTGTTGAGCGGCAGCGGCAGCAATTTGCAGGCCCTGCTCGATGCGCAGGCTGCTGGCGAGCTGGCTGGTGAAGTGATCCTCGTAGTAAGCGATCGCGCTCAGGCTTATGGGTTGCAACGCGCACTAAAGGCCGGCATCGCCGCAGCCTTCGTGCCACTGGCGGCACCGCGTGGCCCGCTACGCCAGCAATGGGAACAGCGTCTCGCTGGCGTGATTGCTAGTTTTGAACCTGACCTGATCATCCTGGCCGGGTTTATGCGCGTACTCTCAGCTGAGTTTCTCGAACGGTTTCCCGATCGCGTCATCAATCAGCATCCGGCCCTGTTGCCAGCCGATGGTGGTGATACAGTCACGACTAGCAGCGGGCTTGTCATTCCAGCGCTGCGCGGAGCACACGTCGTCGCCGACGCACTCCGGTTGGGGCTGCCGGTAACTGGTTGCACCATTCACCGAGTAACACCGCGAGTGGATGACGGCCCGATACTGGCTAGCGCTGAAGTGCCGATCTTGCCCGATGACACAGTGGAAACGCTACACGAACGGATCAAGGCCGTTGAGCGCCGCCTGATAGTGGCAACGGTCAACCAGTTGTTGCGGGGGGTAGCAAACGTATCCTGCCAGTGATATCACTCGCGGCGCAACAGCGCTAACGTTAGCATCACACCGCCAGTGATTACTCCACCTACCCCCACCACCAACAACGTCCAAGGTAACAGGCTATACCATTCAAACGCTCGCATAGCAACTACCAGAATCGCCACCCCTAGAATGAACGACGACACCACGAGCGCTAATGCCAGCCGGTTAGCTGCGCCGATCAGAGCGGCTGACACCCGCCGCAATTCGAGCTCACGCGTCTGGAGACGGAGTTCACCATCGTTGAGACGTTGTAGGCTTTGGTTCAACTGGGCAGGGATCTCGAGTGCCAGTTCTCCTAGCTCACGTCCACTGGTCAACGCCTGTGCACTCAATGCAGCCGGAGTCATCTGATCGCGCAAAGCCCGCTGAATGTAAGGACGAGCCGCATCAAAGACATCAAGCTTAGGATCGAGCTGCATCCCTAGCCCTTCCATCATGACAATCGTTTTCAGTAGGGTCGCCAATGGGCCAGGAATGATCAGGCGGTGTCGCCGTAACAGTGCTGTCAAACCTTCGAAGGTCTCACGTGCCGAGATCTGCCCCAACGGTCGATCGACAAACCCCTCTACGAAGCGTTCCAGATCGCGCCGTAAGGCCACGGTGGCTGCCCGACGCGGTATCACACCTAAGTGCTCGAGTGCACGCAACAGTCCCTGACTGTCGTGGTTGACTAACGCCCCCATCATCCACAGCAACCCTTGCATGGTTGCCCGATCAAGAACGCCCACCTGCCCGAAATCGACCACACCCAACACACCGCCATCGAGAACAAAAAAGTTACCCGGATGCGGATCGCTGTGAAAAAAGCCGTGCGTAAAGATCTCTTCGAGCGTAATATCAACGCTGGTGCGCGCCAAACGCGGCAAATCGACGCCAGCAACGCGCAACGCTGCCATGTCATTCAACTTAATGCCAAAAATCCGCTCGGTAGTTAAGACACGGGTATCGGTATACTCCCAATAGACACGCGGAATGTAGATATGCGGATGCTTGCAGAACATTTGCCGAAACCGCTCGGCGTTGCGTCCTTCGCGCACATAGTCGAGCTCGGCGCGCAGCGTAGCGCTAAACTCCCATACAATCTCGCTCAGATTGTACTGTGCAGCCGCCGCCAGCCGTTCCTGGGCTAACGCTGCCAGGTCAGCTAAAATGGCTAGATCGGTCTGAATGCGACTCGCGATGTCGGGCCGTTGCACCTTCACCACAACCGGCGTGCCATCGGACAAAGTTGCGGCGTGTACCTGACCAAGCGAGGCGGCCGCGAAAGGTTCGCGCTCGAACGAGCTAAACAACCGCTCGATAGGCTGACCAAACGTGGTCTCGATTACAGCGACTGCCTGAGCACTGGGAAAGGGCGGTACCGTATCTTGCAGCTTGCTCAGTTCGGTAACGATATCGATTGGGAGCAGATCAGGGCGTGTACTCAGCGCCTGCCCCAGCTTGACAAAGGCCGGCCCCAACTCAACTAACGCCTCACGAAGACGGGCCGCATTTCCCAGCGGCGGCGGCGCGGGTGCGCGCATAATCACCCGCCGCGGCAATGACAGCAACGAGGTCAGGCCAAGCTGATCAACTAGATAGCCGAAGCCGTGATGCACCAATACCTGGGCAATTTCGCGATACCGCCCTAAATAACGCGCTTGGCGGACGAGTGGCCACATATGATGTTTATCCATCTATCGGCCAGCGACAGGCCAGCCCGGTTCTGCGTCCAGTATACTCGATTCGCATGCCCGCCATTATCATTGTTGTCACCTGCTCGAGCGCCAGCAAGACTGGCTGGATTAAATTTTTACGTCAACATTAACCACAACAGCCACAACCGAGGGCCAAAAATCAACACTCCGACCACGATAGCTCCGAGCGCGCAAAGCAACACAGCACCGGCCGCCACATCTTTGGCAATACGGGCCAGCGGTTGATGCTGGCGTGTGACAAGATCAACTGTAGCTTCGATTGCTGTGTTCACGCCCTCGACGGCCAACACGAGGGTGATCGTCAGACTCAGGGCAATCCATTCCCAGCGAGCAATGCGAAACAACAAGCCAAGAGCAATTGCAATCGCGCCGATCAACAGGTGGATCTGGAAATTGCGCTGTGTCCGTATGAGATGACCAATGCCAGCAAAGGCATAGCGAAACGCGCCAATGAAACGCCGGGTGCTCCGATCAATTGGCTCAATTGGCTCCGCCATAGCGGTAGTTCCTTTTCCAGGCAGGGCTCTGCATGTCTCCGCGAATGATACCATTTCGGCTATAATGACGCTGCATTAGTAGCCTGAACGGCACTCAAGGGTATCCAACTATGCGATTGATCATTGTGCGCCACGGTGAAAGCGAATGGAACCGGATCAACCGGTATCAAGGTCAACAAGATGCGCCGCTATCGGAATTGGGGCGCAAGCAGGCTGCGGCCCTCGCCGAACGATTGCGTCACGAGAAGATTGATGTTGTCTACAGCAGCCGATTGCAACGCGCTACCCATACAGCCCAGGCGATTGTCGCCTACCATCCCGGTCTAGAGATTACCTACGATGACGCACTACTTGAAATCAATCACGGTGACTGGGAAGGTAAATACCTACACGAAATCATGGAACGCTACGCTGATGGTCTGCGCGAGTGGCGCCGACACCCGACGCGCTCGCAGATGCCCGGCGGCGAGAGCTTCTCGAACGTGCTCAAGCGGGTTCTTGATTTTCGCGAGCGGATCTGTGTCGAACACGCTGGTCAAACGGTGCTCATCAGCACGCATGATGTGATTGTCAAAATTCTGGTAGCTGATGCCCTGGGTATGGATATGGATCGGATCCATCGGATTTGGGTGACCAACGCCAGTATCAGCGTGATCGAGTATGACGAGGATCTACCGTATCTAGTCAGCCTGAGCGAAGCCTGCCACCTCGGCCATCTAGCGACCACGCGCGAACAACAGCACGCCCTCTAGTGTCTGGCGCTACTGCGCACGCGTGCAGTAGCGCTTCCCGTACAAGAATTAACAGTTAGTGGTCAGCCGACAGCGATTAAAGAGAATATCGCCGAGACGGCTGAGTATTTGCAGCGGAACCTGAAGCTGGTAGTAAAGCATTTCATCCCAGATCAGCCCCTTGCGCAAAGCTGGTCGTACAAACGTCCATTGCGCAATCAGGCCAATGTTCCAGAGCACGAACAGGCCCGCTCCGGCCAGGAGCGGTTTCCAACCCAGACGCGGCTGTAACCATTCGAGCAGCATCGCCAATCCTAGCACAAAGATAGGTGTACACTCAATCAGACGGCGAAAGCCAAACGAGCCGCTGAGATGCCAAGTCGTGCCGAAGGCACCATTGATGTAGACTTGGCCCAGGAAGCCTACCCATAACAGGAGCGCCAGTGGGCCATCACGACGGAAAAGCCAGAGCAGACCAACGAGCGCAAGGACTAGAATGGGGCTCCAGAAAAATGCCCCATGAGCTGGATCAATCAGCGTATCGAAAAAGCGCGGACTGATCAGTACCGGCAAAAACCCCAGATTAATAAAAGCTAGCTTACTGCCCACGGTGGTCGAAGGGCCGATCCGTCCATTTAGCACCCAGTAGGTAACCAGTTGCGGAGTCAGAGCCAGCGCGAAGACGCTAACGAACACGAGGTGACCGATCAGAAGATCGCGCACGACATTCCATTGCCAACGACGCAGCGCTCTGATATACGAGGCCAGTGCTTCCAGCGCTGGGATCAACAACAACAAGCCTAGCTGCTCACGAGTCATGACCATCAACCCGGCCACAACACCCAAGGCCAGCCAGACGCTCACGTGTCGGCGACCATCACTCTGCCCGAGCCACCCTTCTCGCCCTCGCAACCAGAGGGTCAGAAACAGGGCAAATAGAAAGAAGCCGTTAGCATGCGACCACGCCATCGCCAGATAGGTATAGAACACTAGCGGCGTGGCCAAAAAGATGGTTAGGGTTGCCAACAGAGCAGACACCTGCCCGGTATAAATCCGCGCCAGCCGGTACGTCAGTAATAAACCAAGCAGACTATACAGCGCCGACATCATACATACGGCTACGATATACGGCTGACTATAGCCGTCGCGCGGAATGGCAACCCCGAGCGCATTTACCACCTGTACCCATAGATCGGCTAGTACGAATCCTGGAGCCCAAAGCAACGCCGAACCGATTGGGGCCACATTGCGCAGCTTGCCAGTGTTTGGATTAGGATTGGCAGCATCGGGACGCAATAGGGCGTTGAATATGGCTGGATCATTATTGCGCTGCCCGATCTGAGCAAAGTGCTGGTACTCATTGTAAAAATCGAGGTCGTGATCAAAATAGAGTGAACGCAGATAAGCGTAATACTGCACCTCGTCGCTCAGAGCAATACGCGGCAGGCTGAGCGGCAGCAGGGTGGCAAAGACCAGCACAATAACCAGCGGCCCCAATTCACGATCGACCAGCCAGCTCCGCATACGTTCATAGACACCGGTCATCAGATTGACAGCAAATGTGGACATAGAATGCCTTTGCACAGGGTCTTACCGACACAGGGTGAGCACAGCAAACCAGATTCGCGACTCCTGTCGGCAGCGGCATACGCAACTGCTGCGGCTATTGTACGACGAATCGGCGCAACAGTAGCGCGAGTACCAAACGAGAACAGACCACTGGATAGATGCCGTGCGTAATAGCATCCACCCAGTGATCTGCGGACTGTGACCAGCCGACTAGCGACTAGTTATTGGCAGATACATTTGCGGGAAAGTGACCTGCTCGAGCGAGATAGTCGCTACTGGCAAGACGGCAGCGCTAGGATTACCAGCCCCATCGAGCACACGAGCATACACGTAGTATGTTCCTGGAGTTAGCTGATTTTCCGGCAGACCCGAAGCCAAACTCCAGGTAATTGTGAAGCTATTGCCGTTTCCAGGGGCTTCCACTGGTATCCAGACCAGATTCGGATTCGTTGCAGGATCCGGCAGAAGTGCACGGCTATTTGCCAACCAGACGCCCCAGAATCCGCGACCGGGGTACAGATTATCGGTTACGGCCAAGTCAGCGAATTGCAACGACACAATGATCGAGGGGCCATTCGCGATCGGTTGCACTTGCAGGCTACCACCGTTTAAGATCGGCGGTGTGGCATCGTATATCATTGCCCGTTCGACCTGCATAAAATTGCCGAGCCCATCACGAATCCGCACTACAACTGGCATCAATCCTTCAGCAGTTGTGCTAGGAGACAGCACATTAGCAAAGTAACCGCCGCTAATAGTCAGACTACTCGCACTACTGAGCAGCGCGCTACTCGAAGTCAGCACAAAATTGCGTAGCCCACTGCAATCGCCGATACTGCGTATCTCAACAAACACAGCTGGCAGTCGGGTGTAATTAGGATGGCCGTCGCTTGCGCCACCCTCGCTGATCAGATCGGTTAAGACAATCGATGTAAATGGCGTTGCCTTGAACCGAGAGAAGGGATTTGCTACGACGACGTTTCCTGCTACGCCGAGATCGATTATCACAGTATCAGAGCGAACCTGATCGACCAGACCAGTATCGGTATTCCGCAACTGCGTATAGAGCGTGCGGTCGACACAACCAGCATCAGTGCGCAGGGATGCCGGGATAGGCACAGAAAGAATGCTAGTTGGGCCAGTGGGAGTGAAAGGCTGCCAGCCACCAGAGTCACTTTCGGTATCGGTCGGCGGCGCACCCCAACGCCAGCGCACCTGATTAGGGAGACTAGTTGGCGACAGGTCAGGGAAAGTTACATTCAGCGAGAGTTTTCCGTCACCGCCAACGACTACAGCGTCATCTTCTATGACTGGCCGTGAACCAAAGCCGGTACCAGGTGCCCGGAAAAGCACGTAGCGCGGTATGGGTTTATCACCTGAGAAATATTCGTGAACAACGTGCATATACGGACGAGCCCCTACCCGCGCATCACTCCAGGCGTTAAAGATACGGGCCGAGTCCGGAGGAGCGCTCACCACTGGGAGGAAGCCCTGTCCGGCCGGTCGCACAGTGTAAAAGAGCCGATTATCACTGCGACTCACACCGGTTCGGATCCAGGTAATGTGCAGATTCCCACGCTGATCGTAATCAGCCGAAACCCGACCATCACCTTTGCCTAAGATCAGTAACGTCGAGGGCCAAGGATCATTGAAGTTGCTGACCAGCTTTTCGGCGAAGAAAATACCGTTGTCTACATCACGGTACGCTACCACAATACGGGTGTTAGGCGCCGGATCAGGACTAAATGAGACGCTGGCGTCCGCAAATGGACGCGACGAGCCAGCTGTCACATCGACTGGAGTGCTAAACCCTGTACCGGTCCATAAGGCTGCCATAATGTGAAGAGGACGCGGATTATCACGCGTATACGTCACCACCAGCTCGCCGTTGGGTCCAGCAGCGAGCGCAGTCTGCGATTTGTAAGCCTGCGAACCCGGTACAGTACCAACAGCTGACCACGTAGTGCCACGATCGTTCGAGTAAGCGAAATTGATCGCCTTGTCATCGCGCCAAGCGGCGACAATCTGACCATTGGTGCGCACAGCAAGCGCCGGTTCTACGGCAAAGGTATGACCACGCATGATCTCAAACGTGGCCGGATGCCAGGCACCACCTGGTTCGCGACGCCGAAACTTGATCGTCTTAGCGGCCTGGTCAATCCACAATACGTATACCTCACCAGTGGGAGCTGTCGTCACCGCCGTTTGCACCCAGTCTTCCTTGATGCCCTTTCCAACCGTGCCTAAGGTTAGCGGAGTAGGAAACGCACCATCCTCCTCGGCTTTACGCCAAAGCTTGACTAGGCCATCATTAGTATCGGTGATACCATCGATAGCAGTTATGTAAACGCCATTGGCATCAACCGCGACTTGGGGATATTTCGCGATGGTAGCCTCCGGAAAAGTTTCCAGGACGAAAGCGGCTCCTTCTTGAGCTTGGGATGGCAAGGGGAGCAAACCAGCGAGGAATGCGATTATGCAGATGGTAAGGAGGATCAGCCAGGTTATGCGGGTGATGAACATACGGAATGTCTCCTGATGTGTTCAACAATAGTGCTTTACGGTCAGGAAGGTGAACAGCATCAGCCAGTTACGGCGCAACGAAAAAGTCATCGAACAGAATGCCACCAAGCGCGCGGGTGTACACCCCCACTCGTCCCGCCGGGAGCGGCTCAGGGTCGCTGGCGCGTAGCAGCAGCTTCCCATCGAGCCGCGCAATCA
>JAINCM010000009.1:0-11288 GCA_036574065.1 Chloroflexus sp. | reverse complement strand
AGATCGAAGCCCAACAACAGACCATCCGCGAGTTGAGCACGCCGATCCTGCCGCTCTACGAGGGTATTCTGGTCTTGCCCCTGGTCGGCGCTATCGATAGCCTCCGCGCCGGCCAGATTATGGAACGTCTACTCACCGCCATCGCCGAACGTCAATCGGATATCGTTATCATCGACATCACCGGCGTGCCTGTGATCGACGCCGCTGTCGCCAATTACCTCTTGCAAACTGCACGTGCGGCGCAATTGATCGGCGCGCAGGTCATTTTGGTCGGCATTGGCCCCGAAATTGCCCAGACCATCGTTCAGCTAGGCGTTGATCTGAGCCGGATTGCAATTAGCGCCAATTTACAGGCAGGCATCGAGTTGGCACTCCGGCATATTGGTCGTGCAATTGTGCCGATCAATACGACATCAGCGCACCCAGTAGCTCTGAAACATGATCCAAGACTGGCTGGCCGGTATAACAAATCCTAGTATCGACGATCGGCATAGAGAGTGATTGATGCTGTACTGCTAACGTCAACACAGCTAGATCATCTGCCTGACCGAACATGCACGTATGATTGTGCCAATCACGGGTCATTGTGCTGAGCGGGTCTGCGACCACTCCCTCTGAAAGCGAGTTCTTCATCAGCGGCACTTGTTACAAGAGCCTGACAATGGCATCCCTAACCCGCTGCGCTCAGCATAATACTCCTATCGAATGATCACGTTCCAGTGTACAACTGGGTGCCTACTGTGCGAGGTAAGGATTGTACCGCCAATGACTGGTCAGCGTCCATTCGGTTCGCAATCCATCCTCAGAAGTAGGATGTTATCCCTACGTTTGAAGACAGGTATCGAGGCTTAGCAGGAGACGAACGCCTGCAAAAGTCATTGTTACCCACAAAGTACAGCAACAGGAGCAGGTTCTTATTTCTGCCAATACCGATCGCATAACAACTTCATAGCCGCAACTGAACACAGGAAATTATTGAACATGATATTTGTTTTAGGGGAGATCAAGAATTCGTTGGAAGCGCGAAACTCAAACACGCTATCCAAGGAACTGCGCTCTGCCAACTGTCGCTGCGCGACAATGCACTCAGCGCTAGCGCCTATCATTTGCCCCAACAACACGGTGCATAACACAGTCACATCAGCAATCAATGATCAGTTTCTATAACTATAATTCTCAACAAAAGACATCAAAAAGTGGCTTATTTCTCTCGGAATTAGTATGTTATATTTTAGGCAAACGTTTTTCAGCAAAAAGGTTCATCACTGCGGCAATGCGTCATCCGAAGCATATCAATACCCGCTTCTGCTGTTTCGCTCATGACTACCCCTCCCCAAAGAGCAGGGCTTTCCATTTATCTTCAGGAATATTAACCTGTATAAACTGGTAGATAACACTTTCAGGCCATGCAGAGAGTATATCGTAGTAAATGTAACCCAACCTCAGCTATATATCACTAGCGTAAGTAACGACCGCTAGTAAGCAGGCTACGATCAATGGTATACTAACGTATCCTGGTAACCAAATTGATGGTATAGCAATCCTAACCTGCTGATAGCCCTATTGTGTGATTGACTGGCGCCAATTGACCTGCGCGCGACAAGGAGGTCGCATGGACAGTATCTATACCGCATTTCAAGACTTCCTGCTCAACCGTCGTGACACCATGCTGACTGAACTGGCTGAGCGTGTGCGGCAACATAGTCCAGCTTATGCGCGTTCTGAACAAGAAGAACTAAGCGCCACAATAGGCGCGACTATCGAATCGTTGGCCGAAGCAATCGGCACGCAAGACATGCTGCCCTTTATTGCTCACGCCGAAGCGCTGGGCGAGATGCGCGCCCTACTCGGCTTTGAGCTAACCGATGTGCTGGTGGCAATCAATTCCTTTCGCACACTGATCTGGGAGGCGCTTGAAATGTTCGCCCGTGAGCGGCCTGATTGTACGATTGCCGATGCCCACTTTATTGAAAACATGATCGAGCAATTTAAGCGGGCAATGGTTACCAGCTTCAATGCTACCTATACGCAGATACACTATCAGCTGCGGGATCAGGTCGCGCAGATTGTAGCCCAACAACAAACCATCCGCGAATTGAGCACGCCGATCCTGCCGCTCTACGAGGGTATTCTGGTCTTGCCACTGATCGGGGCTATCGACAGCCGCCGCGCCAATCAGATAATGGAACGTCTGCTCACTGTTATCGCTGAGCACCAGTCAGATATCGTCATTATCGATATCACGGGCGTCCCGGTGATTGATACTGCTGTCGCCAGCTACCTCTTACAAACCGCACGCGCAGCGCAATTGATCGGCGCGCAGGTCATTTTGGTCGGCATTGGCCCCGAAATTGCCCAGACCATCGTCCAGCTAGGCGTTGATCTGAGCCGGATTGCAATTGGCGCTAATCTGCAAAGCGGCATTGAACTGGCTTTCCGACAGATCGGGAAACAGATCATTCGGCGATAGTTGCACGGTTTTCGCACTGTTTATGCCCAACATCAGATTTGTGCCGCCCGTTGCAATCGTAACCCGGCTATGCTAGAATAATCCACGTCTACAGCAAGGATTTTTCCACACACCAGCGCCCCGCGCAAGCCCTCCAGTATGCGCGTCGCGCCGGCACATCAGATCGGGTCGTGCATTCGTGCAACGAAGGAGTTGGAGTCATGCAGGATCTGAACGCCGTCCAAAGTCTTGCGGTCTGGGCCGTACTCGTCGTGTCGCTGCTCGGTATTGGCTACGCCTTCTTCATTCGCAGCCAGATTCTCGCCCAAGATACAGGTACACCGAAGATGCGCGAGGTCTGGGGCTTTATCAAGACTGGCGCAAATGCCTATCTGAGCCAACAATTTCGCACCATATCCATCTTGATCGTGATTTTAACCTTCGTCCTGGCAGCTAGCGTCTTCATCATTCCACCAACGACCGAAGCAGTCGAACGGTTTGGCAGCGAAGAAGCAGCCACGCTCTGGGTAGCAATTGGGCGCGCCGTTGCCTTCCTGATGGGCTCACTCTTCAGCTACGCGGTGGGCTTCATTGGGATGAATGTGGCCGTCGAAGGTAATGTACGAGTCGCAGCAGCGTCACGAAAGGGGTACAATCCGGCGCTACAAGTAGCCTATAAATCTGGCTCAGTAACCGGTATGCTGACGGTCGGTCTTGGCTTGTTGGGCGGCACCTTGATCTTCATGGTCTTCGGCATTGCTGCACCCGATGCCTTGCTCGGCTTCGGCTTCGGCGGTTCCCTGATTGCACTCTTCATGCGTGTAGGTGGCGGCATCTACACTAAGGCAGCTGATGTGGGCGCTGACCTGGTGGGCAAAGTCGAGGCTGGGATTCCCGAAGACGATCCACGCAATGCCGCAGTGATCGCTGACCTGGTTGGTGACAACGTTGGTGACTGCGCTGGTATGGCTGCCGACGTCTTCGAGAGCTTTGAAGTGACGCTGGTCTCGGCAATGATCTTGGGCATTGTGCTGGGCGATGCCGTTGTTGGCACCATCGGTGATGGTCAATACGACCTGCGGTTCATCATCTTCCCGCTAGTGTTGCGCGCAATCGGTGTGCTGGCCTCGGTCATTGGGAACCTGTTCGTCACCACTGATGAGCGTAAACGAAATGCTATGGCCGCCATGAACCGCGGTTTCTATATTGCCGCTGGTCTGGCAATTGCGGCGAGCGCTGCAGCAACTCCGGTCTTTATGGTCGATGCTGCTGGCAATGTCGATTGGCGCCCCTTCTTTGCGACCCTGTCCGGCGTGATCCTGGCGCTGGCCCTCGATAAACTGACCGAGTATTTCACCAGCACCCACTTCAGCCCGGTTAAAGAAACTTCGAAAGCGTCCCAGACCGGCTCGGCTACCAACATTCTCTCTGGTCTGGCGCTGGGTATGGAGAGCAGTGTCTGGGCTATCCTGGTGATCTCGGCCTCGATCTTTACCTCAGTTTTGATCTATGCTGGTGAGCCGGCTGCCACCCAGTTTACCGCGATCCTTTATGGCGTCTCGCTGACCGGTATTGGGATGCTGTTGCTGACTGGCAATACCATTTCGATGGACAGCTTCGGACCTATTTCTGACAATGCCAATGGTATTGGTGAAATGGCCGGCCTCGACAAGAATGCTCGTAACGTGATGGATGACCTCGACGCGGTCGGCAATACGACCAAAGCTGTTACCAAGGGTATAGCCATCGGTTCGGCGGTGATTGCAGCGGTAGCACTCTACGGATCGTACTTTACCGATGTCAACAAGGTGCTGAAGCAGATGATGGATCAAGGCGCACAAGGGATCGAGCTGCTCTCGTCGATTAATGTCGCTGCGCCTACTGTGTTCATCGGCCTGCTGATCGGTGGTGCAGTTCCGTTCCTCTTCTCAGCCCTGACCATTCGCGCCGTATCGCGGGCAGCAGCACAGATCGTTAACGAGGTACGCCGGCAGTTCCGTATCCCCGGCCTGATGGAGGGCAAGGTGTTGCCCGATTACGCGCGTGCCGTGCAGATTTCCACCACGGCAGCTCAGAAGGAGCTGATTAGCCTTGGCTTGATCGCAGTGCTGGTCCCAATCCTGGTTGGCTTCACTCTTGGTGTTGAAGCGCTAGGTGGCTTCCTCGCTGGTATTATCCTCACCGGACAGTTGATGGCCGTCTTCCAGGCTAACGCTGGCGGCGCCTGGGACAATGCCAAGAAGTATATCGAAGAGGGTAACTTTGGCGGTAAGCATAGTGAACCGCACAAGGCCGCCGTTGTTGGTGATACGGTCGGCGACCCCTTAAAGGACACGTCAGGCCCAGCTCTCAACCCGATGATCAAAGTGATCAATCTGGTGGCATTGATCATTGCCCCGATCATCGTGACCATCGAACCCGGCAACCCTGGCGTCATTGTCGCGATGGTGATCTGTCTGGGTGCTCTGATTTGGGCGATCTGGCAGAGCAAGCGTGAGAGTGAAGCGCTGAAAGAGATCGCCCAGGCGCCGGCCTCAGCAGATTAGAAGCTCGGTCACTCCCTGTTACGCATCTATCGACTCAAGCTCAACAACGCAAGGGTAGGGATGAACCTGCCCTTGCGTGTCATCTTCTCACTGCATCCTCTAGCTGACGCGGGCACAGTTGCATCAACACGTTAACGCTCGGTAATCAACTCTTTCCGCCAAAACAGTTGCCAACCGATTAGTATCAACGTAGCGTCCGCTCATCAGTCAGGGAGATGTTCAATGACGACACCCGCGACGAAGGCCGATGTTGACCGAAGTGCACGCCCCGCTGGGGATAACCGGCGCAAGATCCTCGAAGCTACCATGAAGCGCTTCCAGTATCAGGGTGATGCACTGATCGAGGTCCTGCACAAAGCGCAAGAGCTCTACGGGTTCCTCTCGCCGGAACTACTGAACGAGGTCGCGGAGCGGCTGCGCTTGCCGCCAAGCCGCGTCTACGGTGTAGCAACCTTCTACCACTTCTTCTCGCTGGCCCCCCAGGGCGAACACAGTTGTACGGTCTGTCTGGGTACCGCCTGCTATGTGCGCGGTGCGGCGCTCTTGCTGCGCGAACTTGAAGCGTTGAGTGGCGTCAAAGCTGGACATACCAGCGCCGATGGCCACTTCTCACTCCTGACTGCTCGCTGCATCGGCGCCTGTGGTATTGCCCCCGCAGCAGTACTCGACGGCGAGGTCATTGGTCATGCTGACCGTTCCGATCTAACAGCGCGCATTCGGGCCCTGCTCGGCCGTGAGGAGTAGCGTATGGATCTCCACGAACTCGAAGCCATTGCTGAACGTGAACAGACCCAACGCGTCCGTCTGCGCATCCTCTGCTGCGCTGCTGCCGGTTGTCAGGCGTCCGGCTCGCTTGAGCTCAAGCGGCGCCTAGAAACGGTGCTCACAGCTGCTGGCAGACTGGCCGAGGTTGACGTCATTCCGGTTGGATGCATGGGACTATGCGGCCACGGCCCATTGGTGAGACTTGAACCGTCAGGCGAGATGTTTGAACGTGTGACGCCGGCTGATGCCGAAGAGATTGTCGCTGCACTCGACGGCGGTTCATGCCAAGTGCCGCGGTGTGATCGCAATCATCCCTTCTTTACCCGCCAGTTACCAATCGTGTTGCGCCATTGCGGTCAGATTAACCCAGAGCGGATCGAAGATTATATTGCCGCCGGTGGGTATCGAACACTGTACCATGTTATCCATGAGATGACCCCGAGTGAAGTGATCAACGCTATCACTCGTAGCGGTCTGCGTGGACGCGGTGGCGCCGGTTATCCCACTGGTCTCAAGTGGGCAACCGTAGCCAAAAGCCCTGGCGAACGCAAATTCGTCATCTGTAATGCTGATGAAGGCGATCCGGGTGCCTTCATGGATCGCAGTGTCCTCGAGAGCGATCCCCATCTCGTCCTTGAAGGTATGGCTATCGCCGCTTACGCGGTCGGCGCCGAACAAGGCTTCATCTACGTGCGCGGCGAATACCCATTAGCAATCGATCGATTACAGAAAGCTATCGTGCAAGCCCGTCGCCTCGGTCTGCTTGGCGCGCAGATTTTTGAAAGCGGTTTCAATTTCCGCACCGACATTCGAGTTGGCGCAGGCGCGTTTGTCTGCGGTGAAGAAACGGCTTTGATTGCATCGATTGAAGGTCGGCGCGGACAACCCCGCCCTCGTCCACCATACCCGGCAGAGAGCGGCCTGTGGGGTATGCCCACCCTGATTAACAATGTCGAAACGTTTGCCAACATCACCGCTATTCTTGAAAAGGGACCAGAGTGGTTTGCGAGCATCGGCACTGAAAAGAGTAAAGGCACGAAAGTGTTTGCACTCACCGGCAAGATTCGCAACACCGGTTTGATCGAAGTGCCAATGGGTATCACGCTCCGCGAAATTGTGACAGAGATCGGCGGCGGGACACCCGATGGTACGCCAGTGAAAGCGGTGCAAACTGGCGGCCCGTCGGGAGGCTGTATCCCGGCCAGCCTCTTCGATACGCCGGTTGACTACGAGTCACTGGCGGCGGTAGGCTCAATCATGGGTTCGGGCGGTATGGTGGTGATGGATGAACATACCAACATGGTAGATGTCGCTCGCTTCTACATGGAATTCTGTAAGGATGAATCGTGCGGTAAATGCATTCCCTGCCGGGTTGGTACAGTGCAGCTCTTCAACATGCTCACCAGATTGCGCAATGGGCAGGGAAGCGGGAATGATCTGATCGAAATCGAAGCCTTGTGCGAACTGATGCGTGAAACAAGCCTCTGCGGGTTGGGTCAATCGGCCCCCAACCCGGTGCTTAGCACACTACATTACTTCCGGCATGAATACGAGCGACTAATTGGTGCGGAGGTCGAGCATGGCAGCTAAAACGCTTACCATAAACGGGCAGATGGTGTCGGCTCGGCCAGGCGCAACCTTGTTGGAAACCATCCGCGAGGCCGGCATTACGATTCCAACCCTCTGCCATCTCGATGGGCTTTCAGACGTTGGCGCATGCCGGCTATGTCTGGTTGAGATCGAGGGTCAGCGTCGACTTCAACCAGCGTGTATGACGGTCGTGAACGAAGGCATGATTGTGCATACCGATACCCCGCGCCTACGCTCGTACCGACGACAAATTGTCGAACTGCTCTTTGCCGAGCGTAACCATGTCTGCGCAGTGTGTGTTGCGAGCGGCAATTGTGAGCTGCAACGGTTGGCAGCGCTGTTCGGCATGGATCACGTGCGTTATGAGTATATGATGCCTGCCTATCCGGTTGACATTTCGCATCCACGGTTTGGTATCGATCACAACCGTTGTGTCCTCTGCACGCGCTGCGTGCGCGCCTGCGATGAAATCGAAGGCGTACACACATGGGATGTCGCCGGACGCGGCATTAATTCACGCGTCATTACCGATCTTAACCAGCCCTGGGGCACGTCGACGACATGTACCAGTTGTGGGAAGTGCTTGTTGGCCTGCCCAACCGGTGCTATCTTCCCCCGCGGCGTGACGGTGGGTGAGCGGCCACACGCCAGTGAACGGATTGCGTTGATTGTGGAAGCGCGCAAACAGCGCTGGTAGCGCAGCAGGGGTATGGCACGGTTCCATCGCGTATGACGCTCAGCCTTAAATAGGTGCCATTACCCCACCCTATCCTGCGGCTCACGTAACTTGAGCAAGCGATGAAGGAGCTATGCATGAGCCGATTGCGGATTGCTACAATCTGGTTAGGCGGTTGTTCAGGCTGTCACATGTCGCTGCTCGACCTCGACGAATGGTTGATCGAGCTTGCAGCACGTGCTGATCTAGTGTATAGCCCGATTGCCGATACCAAGCGTTTTCCCACGGATGTAGATATTACTCTGATTGAAGGCGCGATTGCCAATGATGAACATCTGGAGCTGGCCCGCACTGCCCGTCGTCACAGTAAGATTATCGTCTCATTTGGCGATTGCGCGGTCACCGGAAATGTAACAGCCCTGCGCAATCCCCTCGGCCCTAGCCAAAACGTGTTGCAGCAGGTCTATGTCGAACACGGCGATCCGGGCGGGGTGATTCCGCACGATCCGGGTATTGTGCCGGTGCTGCTCGATAAAGTCGTACCGGTGCACCAGGTCATCACAGTAGACTACTATCTGCCGGGCTGCCCACCATCGGCAGCACGAATTCGTGCGTTGCTAGAGGCCCTCATCGAAGGACGGGAGCCCATAGTCGATGTACGGTTTGGCTAAATGGCGACAACGTTAGAGTAATGACAGGTAAGCCAGAGCGTCAGCAGATGATTTGCTCCATAGAGCCTGGCTGCGGGCGCTGATAGGTTCTCACACCACTAGCCCTAGCAGAGTTCACGCAAGGAGTGTGTGATGGGCCAACGTATCGTGATCGATCCAGTCACACGCATCGAGGGTCACGCCAAAATCAGCATTCACCTCGACGATGCGGGTGATGTTGCCGAGACCCGCTTCCACGTGACTGAGTTTCGCGGCTTTGAACGCTTCTGTATCGGACGACCGTTCTGGGAAATGCCCGGCATCACCGCGCGCATCTGTGGTATCTGTCCGGTTAGTCACCTGCTCACCTCAGCACGTGCTGGCGATGGACTGCTGGCAGTTCTCATTCCCCCAGCAGCCGAAAAGTTGCGCCAGCTAATGAATCTTGGCCAAATCATTCAATCGCACGCGCTCAGCTTTTTCCACCTGAGCGGCCCTGACCTCATGCTCGGTTTTGATAGCGATCCGGCACGCCGCAATATCTTCGGCTTAATCGAGGCCGATCCGCAACTGGCCCGCAATGGTATCCGTCTGCGCCAATTCGGGCAGGAGGTAATCGAATTGCTCGGCGGGCGGAAGATCCATCCGGCGTGGGCCGTGCCTGGTGGTGTGCGTAGCAGTCTCAGTCAAAGCGGACGCGACCAGATCCGGGCCAAGCTACCGGAGATGCTCACGATCGCTCTCGATGCTTTGGCACACCTCAAGCGCCACAGCGAGCGCCATCGCCGAGAAATACAGACCTTTGGAGTTTTTCCCAGTCTGTATATGGGGATGGTTGGGCCGGGTGGACGCTGGACGCATTATGGTGGCAAACTACGCATCGTTGATCACAGCGGTAAGATTTTAGTCGGCGAACTTGATCCAATGGACTATCGCGATGTTATCGGCGAAGCAGTAGAACCGTGGAGTTACCTGAAGTTCCCGTATATTAGAGCGTTGGGGTACCCTGCCGGGATGTACCGGGTTGGACCATTAGCCCGCCTCAACGTCTGCACCACTATGGGCGCACCACGAGCTGATGCCGAACTTAGTGAATTGCGTGCTCAGCTGGGCCCGGTGATCGAAGGCAGCTTTTACTACCACCACGCGCGCCTGATCGAGATTATCGCGGCGCTGGAACGGATAGAAATGCTGATCGAAGACGATGATCTGCTCTCCACCGAGCTACGTGCGGATGCCGGTGTTAATCGTCACGAAGCGGTTGGCGTTAGCGAAGCGCCGCGTGGCACGCTCTTCCACCATTACAAGGTTGATGAGAAAGGGTTGATTACTTACGTAAACTTAATCATTGCTACTGGTCAGAACAATCTGGCCATCAACCGTACAGTAGGCCAAATTGCCCAGAGTTACATTCGCGCTGGCCGCTTTGATGAAGGCATCCTCAACCGGATCGAAGCTGGCGTGCGCGCGTACGATCCCTGCCTAAGCTGTTCAACGCATGCCGTTGGACAGATGGCAATGGAAGTGGAGCTATACGATGCGCGCGGCGTGTTGGTAGGCCGGCTGAGTCGCTAGCAGATGAGAATTTCAGTCTGCCACGCTCACGATCCCGGTCAACAGCCAATCGCTATCGATGCAATGTGAATGGAGACTGGGACTGGTAAATAGTGGCATCTGCAAAAATGGCTAGCGGCGAAAGTGAAAGTTGGCGCTCTGTGCGTTATAATTGTAGCCATCGGCTTGTAACTTGTCGTGGAAAGGGTTGGCTATGAGGCACAACTGCCAGCACCGGAGTCCGGCGATAGCGCCACCAGGACTAATCATCGGCTACGGCAGTGCAGTACGTGGCGACGACTATGCCGGGCAGGCAGCCGCTGAGCGAATACGACAATGGCGCGTAGCTGGCGCACGGGTCATCACGCAAACCCAACTCACACCCGACCTGGCGGCAGCCATTGCACGCGTGCAACGCGTTATCTTTCTCGATGCAGCGACTGATCGCACCCATGTCGAAGTACGCGTGATTGAACCAGCCCTAACCCTACCATCCAGTCATCAGAGCGATCCGGCTGCGCTGCTGAGATTAACACAATTACTATATAGGCATACACCACGTGCGATACTGATTACTATTCCTGCATACGATACTTCACTGAGCTTGGCCCTCAGTCCAGCAACCGAGCGCGCCGTCGCGTATGCAGCCCGGCTGGCACGCGCGTATCTAGGACGGCGTTACTGGCCTTTGCGCACGCGAGCGATCGGTTGACCGGCAACAAATCTGCACTTAGCCGGCGCTGTGAAGGACGAGTTAGCAGATCCTAGAGCAGGCAAGTCTGATCTGCAATCAGGAATAGCTACACAGAGAAGAGCTATACAGAGACAACACTAGACTTGAGTTCGCCGGATCTGAACCGGTCGAACGCACGTCGAATAGGTGGTAATAACGAAAACTGCACTCAGCTGTTTGCTGAGTGCAGTCTTTTATTGCACCTGGCCAAGCACGCGTGGTGATGGAGAGCGCCGTAGTCAAGAGTAGGAATAAGCACGGGAGCGAACTCCCTAGAAAGGAGGTGATCCAGCCGCACCTTCCGGTACGGCTACCTTGTTACGAC
>JAINCM010000008.1:0-3532 GCA_036574065.1 Chloroflexus sp. | reverse complement strand
CACAGACATCATTAGGTATGGTGGTCAGACCTACATTTACCACCCGGCCAACGAGCTTACTGGCCTCAAGAGCATCTTCCAGGTGGGTCAGGGCAGTACGTATGAGAAGCACGTCACGATCCACGGTGATAGGAGTCCACGGTGATAGGAGTGTCCATCACTACAGCAAGCACGACCAACGCAATAAGGTGAAAAGGAGGCATTAATAGGTAAGAACGACAATCCCTTCTAGCTCCACTCAAGGACGCGGATGGTAATTTCACGACCTCTGGTTTCCAACATGACAAAAACGGGAAAATGGCCCCTTCACTAGGAGCGCACTATGAACAAGCCAGCTAATCCATTCACCTACTCCCGTCACCGATGGGTCATCAGCCTGATAACCGTCATGATGCTCATTCTCATGCTGGTTTCTAATGGGAGTGTTCAGGCTACGGAAGGGGAAACCGATCCCGATCCACCAACGGAAACTAGCACGTCCGTTAGCGTACCGCCGGATCTGTTGGGCTATCCCCAATCGGTGGGTATTGCCGGCATACCCCAAACGGCCTATGTGCGGTTTCTGCGTACTGATCTGGGGAATGTCTTCGCGACCTATTGTATCAACGATGCAAGCAGTTACGCGCTCGATTGGGGGTTGATCGATAGCAACGGCAATATCACGGGGAATATGTATCGTGAATACGGTGCGCTGAATGGCTGTCAGATGGGGGTTCTGTTCTTTGTAGGCGTTACCGATGGTATGCATCTGTATGTGACGATTACCGCGCGCGGCAGTGCGACCACCGTCACCCGCTTCGATCTCTACCCAACGCCAACGAACTTGCTCAACCAGTGTAGTGTCCAGACCGATAGTCTCTCACCGCTGGTGCGCGATCCACGGTATCGCTGGGATACGGCTGCAGGAATCGCCTGCGCGTTTGTCGCTCCTGTCGCAGTCGGCTGGGTTCCACCTGCGGCACCAGGGAATCTGGTATTGACGGGGGTAACCAAGAATAGCGTATCAGTGACCTGGCAGGATAATTCTGACAATGAAGATGGCTTCAAACTGTATCGCTGGGACGGTAGCGCGTGGGTGGTTCACGGTACGGTGGGTGCGAATGTCACCAGTTACACGTACGAGTCACTGACATGCAACACCCAGTATTACTTCAACGTGAACGCCTATAATGCCTATGGCGAAACGCCAGCGCCATCCAGCGGCTGGTTAATTGTGACGACCGGTGCGTGTGATCCGCCGCCAACATACGCCATCAGCGGCTACGTGCGCACAGGCAGCGGCGCACCGCTAGCAGGAGTAACTGTTGCTATCGGTACGCGCAGCGCTATCACAGATGGCAATGGCTACTACGCGCTCAGCGGCGTGCCGGCGGGAAACTATACGCTGACGCCGACCCTGAACGGATACAGTTTCAATCCGAGTAACCGCACGGTCACCGTGAACGGGAATTTGAGCAACCAGGACTTCACTGCCGAACCTGGACGACCCGTGCCGCCGCCGCCCCCTGCACCTCCACCTAGCACCGGCTGGCGTGTGCCTTTCTTTACGCAGCTCGACTGGCGGTGGGGAAGTCAGCGCATGCCGAATTGCAACGACACGATTGCTAACATTGGATGCGCCTTAACTTCGCTTGCGATGCTGCTCAACTCCTACGGTGCGTCAACCGATCCCGGCACACTTAATAGGTGCCTTGGCAGCACGGTTGCCTGTCCTCTTTACTGGGGTCACCCTAATGTCCGGGCATGCAGCGGAAACAGAGTGTCCTTCAAGGAATGGCCAAGCTTTAGCTATGCGAAGCTCGAGTCAGCGCTGCGTGACGGTCCGGTAATTCTTGAGTTGTTGAATCGGAGCACTAGAAATATGCATTTCGTGGTCGTGTTCAGCGGGAGCGGCAGCAATCCGGACAACTATGTTGCGCACGATCCGGGTAGGCTCAATGGCGCGAACAAACCGCTGAGTGAAGTACTCGGGTACTGGCAACGCAGCATGGGTCTTGAGCCAAACGATCTGCGCCTCTACAGCGGAATTCCTACGCCGGCCAGCCTCAGCAGTGAGTTGCAGGCGGAACTCCCGCCGCTAGACGCACCAGCACCAGCGGCAGGTGAGGTGGTCAGCGGCGCCGCCGCATTGTACGATGCTGGCAGTGGCAGTGACACCATAATCCTTGAGCTGTCCGCGCAGAGTAGCGCTAGTAGTGTGACGGAAATGCGCGTGTGGACGAGTGTGCAATCGAGTGATTACTGGCAGCCATTCTCTCCCTATGTCGAAGTGCCAATGCATGAGCGCATCTTCTTGCAGTTCCGCGATGCCCTGGGGAACACCTCGCCGATCATCGAGGCTAATGTCCCAGTCCCTGACTCCATCGTGTCTGCATCGCAAACAGCATTATTTTTGCCGCTCGTCGTCCGATAACCGGTAACACATAACACATAGGCGGGCGACAGGTACTGCACCATTCGCCCGCCTGATTGCTGGTAGCGAGCATTCGCTTGCACGGATCGATCGCTCCTGTCACCATATCGGTATAGCCTGACAGGCATGCATTCCGGCTCAGCCGGGGATGGCTGGTGACAAAGGGAACCTTGTGTCGGTCAGCAAACAAATGGGCCTAGTACTACAACGAGAGCTGATATAATCTGTTCAGCCGGTGCGGAACAGGAGGAACCGATGACCACCGAGACCGTTCCCCTGCTGGAATTGATGACTGTTGATGTGCTGACCTGATGGATACGCTGCGCCCCTCCCACGCGATCCACGGGGTGTTCTTCAGCCGCAGCGAGTCGCGCGCATGGGCCGAACGCTACCTGCGTGGCTTGCTCAGCCCGCTGGAACGGAAATCGGTTGCACCCATCGTCATCGCCACCTTGGTGCGAGCGCGAAGGTCGTGCGCGGCATGCAGCCGTTTCTGACCGACAGTACGTGGGACGATGCAGCCATCCTGCGCCGCCACTGGCAGGAGGTCGCCAGCGATTTGGACGATGCCGAGGGCATGCTCATCGTGGATGGCAGTGATTTCCCCAAAACAAGGCATCCATTCGGTCGGGGTCAAGCGCCAGTATTGCGGCCAATTGGGCAAGATCGCCAACTGTCAGGCCGGCGTCTTTCTGGCCTATGCCCGTCCGCACGGCACGACGTTGCTCGACCGGCGCCTGTATCTGCCGCATGAATGGGTGGAGGACGCTGCGTTTGCCGCGCGACGGGCAAACGGTTGCATCCCATCCGACAGAACGTTCCAGACCAAGAACGCACTCGCGTGGGCGATGGTGCAGGACGTGCGGGCCAGTCAGGCGTTGCGCTGCCGCTGGTGTCTGGTCGATGAGGCGTTTGGACGCGATACGGGTCTGCTGGATGCCATCGCCGACCTGGGGCTGTGGTACCTGGTTGAGGTGCCGCTGGATCCGGCGATCTGGCTGGACGACGCGGCGACGACCACACCCCAGGCGCAGTTCGGCCGTGTGCTCGCCACCGCGTGGACCCGGCACACGCTGGGGGACGGCGCCACAGGGCGGCGCATTGCGGATGCCGTCGTGC
>JAINCM010000007.1:0-15679 GCA_036574065.1 Chloroflexus sp. | reverse complement strand
AGTAACACCTTTGACGCTTCCGGCGATGCACGCATTTGCGGGCTACGGCCACGACAGGAGGTTACATTCACCGTTCGTGACGAATTAGGTGCGCCTGTACGTGGTGGCGTCGGCATCCCTACACGTGGTAACGACGTTATGTTTGCTGAATGGCGGTGACTGTTCGTTCTCGCAAGGACGGGGAAAATGTTCCCGCCCTTGCCTGCGTTCATATTACACCAGATGACTGTAATCGGCATGCGGCTCCGCCGATGAGGGATTCAGCTTATCAGTCAGAACTTCTTCCAATACTGTGGCGGCAATTGGTAACAATGGCACTAGACTGAGATTGTAGCGTTCTGCCGAATCGCCCTGCAAATGCAACACGCGTTGCCCCAAGAAGATCAATGCTGGCAACGAAGCTGGTAACGCCGCCAGCACAATACCTCGCGGTACCCAGCGCTCGCGCGGTAACTGGCCGATCAGCACCTGCCCAATTGTTACCACCAGAAGGGTGTTGAACAGAAGCCGTGTGTGCTCAAATGTGCTTTCGTCACGTAGGCTCAGGTAAGGAATCTTGGGCCAAAACTGACGCGAATTACCGTGCAGGATGATCATCACGATTATGTTGGCAACTACAAAGCCTAGTCCGCGTAGCAGGCGCTTACCCATACATCACGCTCCTTTACAATGCCGCATCGTGTCATTTCTATCATAGCATCTCGGCGCACCAGAGCAAACAGCTTGTCATCGCTAGCAACGGTAAGTTGTCAGATTTGCACTATCAAGCGCCACCATATGCAACCTAGCCCAATTCGCCTACCATCGCACCTGACACGTTTGACGAGGTGAACAGGTCAGAGTATAGTACAAAAGAAATGGCTGGAATGCACAATGATGCTGCGCTGGTTCTGCCTCAGCAGTTATGCCTATTCCCCTGCGCTGGCTGCGGGGGATTTTTTGTACATCACCAAGTGCATGGAGGAAGCTATGGGCATTGCCTGGGAAGAAAAATTTGCTCGCGAAGGACTCACGTTCGATGATGTGTTGCTGATACCAGCTGAGTCCAGTGTCCTACCGGCAACAGTCGATGTCTCAACCTGGCTTACGCGCAATATTCGCCTCAATATCCCTATTGTTAGCGCAGCTATGGACACCGTCACTGAACATCGACTAGCCATCGCGCTGGCCCGAGAAGGTGGCATCGGCATTATTCACAAAAATATGCCTATCGACAATCAAGCCGATATGGTACGCAAAGTCAAACGCTCAGAGAGCGGTATGATCACTGACCCTATCACACTACCGCCTGACCGCACGGTGGGCGATGCGCTGGATCTGATGGCTGAATACAAAATCTCAGGCGTTCCTATAACAACTGCCGATGGCGATCTGGTTGGTATCATTACCAATCGTGATTTGCGCTTCGAAACCGATCGCAATCGTCCGATCCGCGAATTGATGACCTCACGCAACTTGGTCACCGTACCTGAAGGCACCACGCTCGAAGAGGCCAAAGAGGTACTCCACCGCCATCGGATCGAGAAGGTACTGGTCGTTGACGAGCGTGGCAAACTGAGCGGTATGATTACCGTCAAGGATATCATGAAACGGATCGAGTATCCGAACGCTTGTAAAGACGACATGGGGCGGCTGCGCGTCGGCGCAGCCGTTGGTGTTAGCGGCGACTACCTCGAGCGGGCCAGCGAGCTGGTCCGCGCTGGCGTGGACGTGCTGGTAATCGACACAGCCCATGGTCATTCACGCGGCGTGCTTGACGCAGTGGTAAAACTCCGGGAGATGTTCCCGCGCGTACAAATCATTGGTGGTAATGTCTCAACAGCCGCAGCGACCATTGCGCTGATCGAGCGCGGCGTCGATGGGGTTAAAGTAGGGCAAGGCCCTGGCTCGATCTGCACCACCCGCGTCGTGACCGGCGCCGGGATGCCACAGATTACTGCAATCTTCGACTGTGCTCGTGCTGCCGAACCCTACGGAATTCCCATCATTGCCGATGGTGGGATCAAGTATTCAGGTGATATTCCCAAAGCGATTGCCGCTGGCGCCCATAGTGTGATGATTGGGTCAATCTTTGCTGGCACGGAAGAGAGTCCGGGCGAATTGATTCTGTACGAAGGCCGCAGCTACAAGAGCTATCGCGGTATGGGCAGTATCGGCGCCATGCAACGCGGCGGCGGCGATCGTTACTTCCAGACAAACGTTACTGAAGTGCGTAAACTGGTAGCTGAAGGCATCGAAGGGATGGTACCATTCAAAGGCCCGCTCAGCGATACCGTCTATCAGTTGGTTGGCGGTTTGCGGGCGGGTATGGGCTATGTGGGGGCAGCGAACATCGAAGCATTGCGCCGTGATGCGCGCTTCATTCGCATCACTACCGCTGGTCAGATCGAGAGCCATCCGCACGATGTGGTGATTACCAAACAAGCGCCAAATTATGGCGGTCGCCAGTAGTTCTGTTGTTACTGAGGGACGCACCGTGAATGAGTCGTTGATTCCGAAAGGCTTCGCTGATCTCGTCGCACCGATGCGCAGCGCACACGAGCGGATTTTGGCCGATCTGCGGCGCTATCGGCTCGAACCGCCGCCCGTACCGGTGCCGCCACCGGCTCGCACACAAGGGATCGCCGCTGCCCGTGCTTATCCGATGCAGGGTGTGCTGAAATATCACGGTTTAAGCGATTGGGCGCAGCGGATTGCGTTCTTGCCGTCAATCTCTCTCAATAACGCTGCAGCTCATACTACCACCATCGTAGAGTTTGATCCGGCGTTGCCGGAAGACGTTGTGATCATTGGTGGTGTGACCGCGCAGGGGCGCGAACGTGAACGCGTTGTGCGCGTGCTGGATACAGTGCGCGATTTGGCGGGCGTCTCCAGCCGTGCGCATGTGCGTTCATGCAATGTTCTACGGACGCGCGTGGCTGGTAAAGGGCTGGGAACCAGCGCTTCGGCAGCGGCAGCGCTAGCTTGTGCCGCAGTTGGCGCGCTTTTTGGGCCAGAGCTAGCCAGTAATACCCGTTTTGTCTCGACACTGGCCCGGCTCCTGGCCGGATCCGGCTGCCGCAGCGCAGCGGGCGGTCTTGCGCTTTGGTTGAGCTACCCCGGCATCCCACCTGCAGAGAGCTATGCCGTGCGGCTTGATCAACACCATGAACTTGAGGATGTAGCTCTGATCACGGCGCCAATTGATTCGCGCATTGGGTTGAAGACCGAACAGGCCCATCATGATGCACCTAACAGCATTTTCTTCCGGGCCTGGATGCTGGCTCGCGGCGAAGAGGTTCGCGAATGCATCGCCGCTGTACAACGCGGTGACTGGCAAACTATTGGCCAATTGGCCGAGCTCGATAGTATGCGCCTCCACGGTGTTACGATGTCAGGCTCACGCGAACAGAAGATCATCGGCTGGGAACCGGAAAATATTACCCTCTTCCGCATGTGCAACGATCTGCGTGCACGCGGCATACCGGTCTACGCCAGCACCGATACTGGCCCAACGGTGGTCTTTATCACTCAACGTTATCATGTGCCTTCAGTCACGGCCACCATCGCCGCAGTGACACCATCGATCGAAACTGTCGTAGCGCCAATTGGTGGTCCAGCGCACCTCATTCCGGTTGAAGAAGCGCTCAAGGAGGTGGGGGGAGAACAATCATCCCTGTAACTCATTGCCACATTGCAATCATCGCAATCACTGAAGACGGAGAACCTGCAATTGCGGTACATCGGTGCTTCGCCCCGGTGGTGTAGTGGCAAAGCTCGCATGGCAGTCAGGCGGATGAAGGCGTATGGGCCGGTATGCGCTCAGCTACCGCGCTATCTCAAAACATCGGCAGGTGACCAGCCCCCCGCTCCCGCCGCGACTCAGCCAGAAGATTGCACTGTAGCGGCGAGCCTAGTCATTACAACACCCACATTCGAGCTGAGCAGTGTAGCAGTAGTAGCAGGCGATGGCGCCGCAGCTTATCCGCAAGCTGACGAGTAAGCGGTAGAGGGATAGCTTCCTCCCTCCAAGCAACTGGCAGCATACCGGCCACGGGCGGGACGGTATGCTATTGCGTTTTACAGCCGCTGTTGTCATAGAATTCGGAGATGAACTGTGTGCCATTGCCTTATCAACGCGCACCGATCACAATCGATACCTGAATTAACTGATCTAAATCCCCTGCCGCTAGCGCATGACTACTCTAGGTTGCCTCGTCTGTTATTGCCGCTTCAGTTGCGTCGCGTACCTTATGCAGCGCAAACGCCCCACCAATACCTGTCCCGTCACTACTGCTCTGGCCTCGCCAATATACGTATCGCGCCGAAGTAATAGGTAACCCGGTCAGCACACTTGCATTACGGATTGCGAACCTCAAGCTATACGGTAAAGATGCGGCAACTAACAGTGGCTACACGTGGTGATTGAGTACCCAACAGCTCACCACTAGCCTAACGAGCTTCTGCGCCACCACACCTTATTGCAGGCATCACCCAACCTGATCGGACAGCTCAAACCAGCTACAACCACACAGTCTCTGACCTACTGCACGCGCAGGAATGAGGAAATTGAGGTTAATGATTCGCAATACCACTCGCACTCGACCAGTGCGACGCACAGCAATTGACCACTCGCCTAAGCAACGCTGATCTGTGACTGCACCATTTTCGGTTATACTTTATCTGTGTTGTCCAATATCTACCTGATCGGTACTATCGTATCCGCCACTAGCATATGGGCAACGCACTTGCCCATCAACACGACCCACTATGACCAGCCGCCGCCCATTCGCCGCACTTCATTCCCGTGATTTTCGTCTCCTCTGGTTTGGGAATATCGTCTCGCTCACTGGCACCGAGATGACACGCGCAGCTGTCAGTTGGCACATCCTCGAACTTTCCAACGGCGATCCGCTGGCGCTTGGTGCCATCGGTGCGGCTCGTCTCGTACCACTGGTTTTGTTGGCTATCGGTAGTGGTGTTCTAGCCGATACCATCGATCGCCGGCGCTTGATGATCGGTGCGCAGATCGCGATGATGTGCTGCTCACTTACCCTCGCCCTTACTACCAATCTCGGACTGATGGGGCTCTGGCTGATTTACGGTGTGACAGCCCTAGCCGCTGCTGCTCACACCATAGGCTTACCAGCTCGGCAGGCCCTCATTCCATCGTTGGTGTCGCGCGAACATCTTGCCGGTGCACTGAGTCTCAATATCGTTGCCTGGCAACTGTCAACCATTGTTGGTCCTACTATCGGCGGCCTACTCATCGAACACGGTGGCGTGGGCCTCGTTTACTGGATCGATACAGTCAGTTTCACTGCGATCTTGCTAGCATTATTACTAATGCAACCACACCCACTGCTAAGTGACAAGCGCGCTATTAATCTTCAGGCCGCGATCGAAGGCTTGCGGTTTGTTTGGCGCACCCCGCTCATCTGGAGCACAATGCTGCTGGATTTTCTTGCTACTTTCTTCAGCGCCGCCACTACGCTGCTCCCCATCTATGCACAATCGATTTTGCAGGTGGGCCCCCAGGGTTTGGGGTTGCTGTACGCTGCGCCATCGGTTGGAGCGGTTATTGCCAGCATCATCTGCTCAATTTGGGGTGCTGGCAACTGGCAGGGGCCGCTTCTGATCTGGTCAGTTGCTATCTATGGCCTCAGCACTGCGATATTTGGCCTCAGCACTAATTTCGCGCTGTCACTACTGATGCTGGCCATCAATGGAGCCACTGATACGTTGAGTATGATCGTGCGCGGCAATATTCGTAATCTCGAAACACCAGACGAGCTGCGAGGGCGAATGGTGGCTGTTAATATGCTCTTCTTCGCCGGCGGACCGCAACTTGGCGAGATTGAAGCCGGGGTGGCCGCGCGTTTGCTTGGCACTCAACTATCAGTCGCTCTCGGCGGCCTGGCTTGCGTAGTTATGACAGCTATCGTCGTTGCTAAAGTGCCAATCTTGCGGTCGTATACCAACGGTCGGCCACCCACGCCAATGTCCGCCCCGACTGCAGCCGATTAGCCGCGCTAGCCCCTCGGTTGATAAGCCGTCGTGCCAGCCTACTTAGCACGTGCGGTCAACCTGAACAATGCTCGGTTCGGCGCAAGATCAGCCAGTAAAATCCACTTGTCGGTCAGCAAGTTTGGAAGCTGGGCAATCGTCAATTGAGCGAGCAGTTGCGCCTAGATCCGCACTATTGGCAAGGTGCATGCGGTATGATCCAAGCTGAGGGCATCGGTGCACCTACACTTGCTATCCGGGCACCCGAAGCTTACCGTCTTGCCGGGCATGTTTTTCTAGTTTGTAGGAAGGAACATTTCGCGCGCTGCTTTCAGCGTACAGCCAACACAGCAACGCGAAGTATTATGGTAGTAAATCCATCCGCATCTGTACCAAGGTATCTGCCGAACGATCGTTCACGATGCGAGACCAGCCTGCAACGGGCCATCAGATTGATAGCCCCCCATACACAAGCATAACCGTAGGGAGGACATGCCCATGCTCAGCGGAAATCACGACGAACAGCGCCGAATTGTAGCCGAAGACTACACACGGGCAGTCAGTTCCCCCACTGCTCGTCGTTGTTGCGCGCCAACATCAACTGGCACCATAACCCGGCTTGCCGATTACGATGACAATGTACTAGAGCTACTACCTCCTGGCGCAGTAAGTAACTCGTTCGGATGCGGGAATCCTCTTGCCCTCGCGGATGTTCGACCCGGCGATATAGTACTTGATCTCGGTTCTGGAGCTGGGATCGATCTCTTGCTTGCCGCGCAGAAGGTCGGGCCTACCGGCCAGGTGATCGGGGTAGATATGACTGATGCCATGATTGCCAAAGCGCAAGAACACATTGCTGCTGCAGGTGTAGGCAATGTTGAAGTACGTAAAGGTTTGATCGAGGCATTGCCAGTGGCAGATGCGAGTATCGACTGGGTCATCTCAAACTGTGTTATCAATCTTTCGCCGGAAAAAGAGAAGGTATTTGCTGAAATTGCCCGCGTACTCAAGCCCGGCGGACGGATAACGATTGCAGATATTGTCGCCGAGGATCTGCCTGCAGCCATTACTTCACATCGCCAGCTCTACACTTCATGCCTCGCTGGAGCAATCTCGAGCCAGGCCTACCTGGCCGGATTGCAGCAAGCGGGCCTCGTTGATGTAGCAATTAGTGAGGTTCAGGTCTATGATGCAACGCAGATCGCTGCCCTGATTGGTTCAACGACGACGGGAACAGCGACCGATTGCTGTGGCAGCACAGTTGATGATCTCGCCAGAACATGGGCCACACAACTGGAAGGCCGTGTCGCCAGTGTGAGGGTGACAGCACGGAAGCCCGGCCCCTGAATCAGGGACAACTATCCAATAGCGGCTCTACCAGCACAAACATAAGGTCATTCACATTCGTACCGGTGGGACCAGGCATCAATAGATCGTCAAGCGCTGCGAACAAGGGGTAAGCATCGTTGCGCCGGAGATGATCAAGCGGGTCAAGACCGAGTGCCCGCGCGCGCGCCACTGTCTCACCGGTAGCGACCGCCCCCGCCGCATCGGTGGGGCCATCACCGCCATCAGTTGCCAGAGCTGCCAGCATAGTCCCAGTAAGTCCATCGAGCGCGATCGCTGCACTCAAAGCCAGTTCTTGATTCCGCCCACCCTGTCCGGTACCGCGCAGGGTTACTGTCGTCTCACCACCGACGATCAGACACGCGGGCGGGGCCAGTGGCTGCCCGGTTGTGGCCATTTCACGCGCAATACTGGCCAGCACCCGTCCAACCTCGCGTGCTTCACCTTCCAGATACGTTGTTAAGAGCAGCGCGTTGAAACCAGCTGCACGCGCGGCAGTAAGCGCCGCCTGTGCCGCCTGTGCGTTGCTGCCGATCAATACATGTTGGACAGTGGCCAATGCTGGATCACCCGGCTTCGGCGTCTCTGGTCGCTCACCGCGTACCCCGGCTTCGAGATAGGAAACGATTGCTGACGGACACTGAGGGCGCAAATTGTACTGATCGAGGATTGCCAATGCATCGGCAAAAGTGGTAGGATCAGCCACCGTAGGACCAGAAGCAATCACATCTAGCGGACTGCCAACAACATCGGAGAGAATGAGTGTAACTAGTGTGGCGGGGGCAGCAATGCGCGCTAATCCACCGCCCTTGAGTTGATCGAGATGCTTACGCAACGTATTGATAGCGCCAATGGGTGCACCACAAGCGAGCAGAGCCGTAGTCAGCGACTGCACATCAGCCAGTGACACGCCAGGCACCGGCAGATTGAGCAAAGCCGAGCCACCGCCCGAAATCACCCCGATTACGAGATCGTGCTCGCTGGCCTGAGCCAGCAGCGTCGCGATCTGATGCCCCGCCGCCACACTCCGCTGATCCGGCGTAGGATGAGCAGCGCGTAAAAGCGTAATGCCGGGTAAGTCTGGTAGAGGCGCGCCATCATCCTTTACTACCACGATCCCACCGCTTAGCCGATCAGCCAGCACCGACATCACTGCTGTTGCCATTGCAGCACCAGCCTTGCCTGCCCCAACTAGCCAAACCCGTGCGAAGCTGCGTAGATCGTAGCGCCGGTCACCAACGACTAGCCAATCGCCATCGCGGCGCAGCACTCCTGCTGTGGCTTGTGCCGGATCTACCGCCGCCAAGGCTGCCGCCATCACTGTTGTCAACGCTCGACCATAAGCAGAGCGGCGTAGCGACGCCGTCAATAGCCGTTCAGACATTGAAGAGGAAGTGGCAAATGTCACCATCTTGCACGATATACTGCTTGCCTTCCATACGCACTAGTCCGGCCTTCTTCGCCTCGTGCATGCCACCAGCGGCAATGAGGTCATGGTAGGCAACAATCTCAGCTCGGATGAAGCCGCGCTGAATGTCGGAATGGATCACACCTGCGGCCTCTACCGCCGGTGTTCCCCGTGGAATCGGCCAGGCCCGTACCTCGTCCTGACCAGCGGTCAGGAAACTGATCAGACCGAGAAGCTCATAACTTGTTGCGATCACCCGATCGCGTGCTGGTGCTGTGATACCGAGATCATCCATAAACACTTTAGCTTCAGCATCATCAAGCTGCGCCAGCTCGGCTTCGATCTTGCCGCACAGCGGCACAACCGCACTCTGACGATGAGGATAGACGATCTGGGGCGGATGCGCCAGATCAGTTTCACCAATATTCAGCGCTATTAGCAACGGCTTCGCAGTCAGGAACTGATAGCCGCGTATCATGCGCTCCTCGTCACTGGTAAGTTCAAGCGCACGAATTGGCGTTTCGGCTTCGAGCGCCTCACGCAGGCGCTGTAGCAGATCACGCTCGGCACTGCGCAACTCCTTCTCTTTGGCCGGTAATTTCGGAATCTCGGCATTAAGCCGGTTCAGGCGGCGTTCAATAATGCCCAAATCAGAAAACGCGAGTTCCAGGTCGACAGCGGCAATATCGCGCTGCGGGTCGATCGAACCGTTCGGATGTGGTACCGCTGGATCGTCGAAAGCGCGTACTACGTGTAAGAGCGCATCGGCAGACGCAATATAGTTCAGAAGTACCGGCGGTAGCCCACCACCAGCACGCCCGCCCCCACTCAGACCGCCAATATCAACATACTGTACATCAGCATAGGTAACCTTGCGCGGCTTGAACATCTGTGCCAGCACTTCAAGTCGTGGATCGGGAACTTTCACCGTGGCAATATTCGGCTCTAACTGCCCAGATGAATAGGCCGCCGTTTCGGCGTGGCCGCGCGTCAATGCATTAAAGACGGTCGTTTTACCGCTATTTGGCAAGCCAATGATCGCTATTTTCATTGCCTGTTTCCCTAGATATGGCTCATTATTGCCTTTCACTATAACACACGATGACTATCAGCGTGATCGGAGGGCCGCGGACGCGATCGGGCTCGCCCAACGTGCCGTTATATTGCACCATTTGTCACACAATTGTCGAAAGTTTGCACAAAAAATTGTGGTACTATACATACAGAGGTGACAAAACCAACCAGTCAGTACTAAGGGAGAGGACGGGTATCGCAGAGTCAGACGATGCACAATATGCAAAAACACGTCACTTAAAATACGTTGTACATGTCGCGTTTTCGTCATCATACTGCCAAAGAACGATAACATCACGTCTAGGTGTTTGACGCAAAAGCAAAACGGTTCTATAATACCGTAAGGCTAGCACCGTGCAGTTCGCTTCCTGAACAGGGTAACGTAGCATGGCACAGATTTTCCCCCGCAACGCCAACCTTTTTGCCCGTTTGAGCATCTTTGCACTCGTCTTGCTCGTCATTGAAGGTATTCTCATTCTCGGCGTTTACTTCCGCTCAAACTATTTCCGGCAGGTTAATGTAGCAATCGAGCAACCGGTGGCATTCAGCCATCAATTGCACGTCAATGTCGTTGGCATCGACTGTCGCTATTGCCACACGTCAGTCGACCAGTCCTACTTCGCGAACATTCCAGCCACCGAAACCTGCATGACCTGTCACTCGCAGATCAAGAGTTACAGTCCTCTGCTGGAAAAGGTGCGCGAGAGCTATGCCACTGGCAAACCGATCGAGTGGGTCAAAGTGTACGATTTGCCCAATTTCGTCTACTTTAACCACTCGATTCACGTGAACAAAGGGATCGGCTGCTCCACATGCCACGGTCAGGTAAACAACATGCCAGTGGTCTGGCAGCAACAGGCGTTGTACATGGGCTGGTGTCTCAACTGCCACCGCAACCCCGAACTGTACGTCCGGCCACGTGAAGAGGTGTACAACATGGAGTACACGCCGCCGTCCAATCAGCTCGAGATTGGCCGTCGGTTAGTGGCAGAATACGGGATCATGCCGCCAGAGCAGTTGACCAATTGCTACGTATGCCATCGCTAAATGATCGCCCGGTTTTGTGCCATCTTTTTAGATGGTAGGCTTGATGTGCCCGCTGGATTCATTAGCAACGGTAGTGGTAAGTAACCATGACACAGCAGCAACATGACCTAGAGGCCATTCGCGCTCAGTTGCGCGACGCACGCGGACCGCAGTTCTGGCGTTCGCTCGATCAACTGGCCGATTCGCCAGCGTTCCGCGAGTTGGTGGAGCGCGAATTTCCGCGCGGCGCGAGCGAGCTGGGCGATGGGATGAGCCGGCGCACTTTCCTAAAGCTGATGGGAGCCTCGCTGGCCTTAGCAGGTGTGACTGCCTGTACCTATCAGCCACGGCAATACATTGCGCCGTTTGACCGTCAGCCCGAAGGCCGTGTGCCTGGCGTACCTCAGTTCTTTGCTTCAACGCTTACACTTGGCGGTTATGGCACCGGCGTCCTGGTACGCTCAAATGAGGGACGTCCAACTAAGGTCGAGGGCAATCCCCGCCATCCGGCCAGCCTTGGCAGTACCGATGTGTTTGCTCAGGCTGAAATTCTGACAATGTACGACCCCGACCGCTCTACGACGGTCTTGCGGCAAGGCGTACTGAGCACATGGACCGAGTTCACCACCACGCTAGATAACGCGTTGACAGCGGCTAAAGCCACTCAGGGTGCGGGTGTGCGGCTGCTGACGACTACCGTTACTTCACTATCACTTGCGGATCAGATCGAGCAGTTCCTACAAGCGTATCCTCAGGCGCGCTGGTATCAGTATGAGCCAGTCAACCGCGATAATGTGGTCGAAGGGGCCCGACTTGCCTTCGGACGCGACGTCACCACTCGCTACGATCTGTCAGCGGCACTAATCATTGTCAGCCTTGATGCCGATTTTCTCGCACCTGGCCCTGGCTTCATCCCATATGCCCGCGCTTTCGCTGAAGGTCGTAAAGTACGCAAAGGCAGCAAAGAGATGAACCGGCTGTACGTGGTTGAGGCTAGTCCATCGACCACTGGCACCGCTGCCGATCATCGCCTGCCCTTGCGCGCCGATGCGATTGCAGCTTTCACCGGCGCTCTCGCTCATGAGCTAGGAGTAGGTGGCGCCTCGACCACGCTCAGCGCCAAAGCGGAAGAGTTCCTGAAGGCGCTGGTGAAAGATCTGGAAGAACACCGCGGACGATCGGTAGTGATCGCAGGTGATCAGCAGCCGCCCATCGTGCATGCCCTCGCTCACCTGATTAATGCCAAACTAGGTAATGTCGGCAAGACGGTCTTCTATCACGAGCCAGTGGAAGCCCGCCCTACCAACCAAATGAATGATCTGGTGACACTGGTAAGTGAGATGGCCGCTGGTCGTGTGGAAACGCTGATCATGATTGGCGGCAACCCCGCATATAACGCTCCTGGTGATTTACGTTTCGCCGAGCGGATGGGGATGGTAGGGCTGACCGTGCACCTCAGCCAGTTTGTTGATGAAACCTCTGCCCTGGCAACGTGGCACATCCCGCAGGCCCACCCGCTGGAGAGCTGGGGTGATGCTCGCGCCTTCGACGGTACTGCCAGCATCGTTCAGCCACTCATTGAGCCGCTGTACGGTGGCAAGACGGCCAATGAACTGCTGGCCGCGATGCTTGGGCAGCCCGATGCTGAAAGCTATGACCTTGTGCGCGGCTACTGGGAAAACCGGATCGGTAAGACTGGTTGGGCGATTGCGCTTGCGACCGGCGTGATCGCTGAGACTACTGCTCCTGTTATCAATCCACAACTGAACGAAGCAACGATCCGCGCTACCGAAATTCCGCAGCCAGGCAATGGGGTCGAGATCGTATTCCGGCCTGATCCGTCAGTTTTCGATGGTTTCTATGCTAATAACGGTTGGCTCCAAGAGCTGCCGCGACCACTTACTAAGCTGGTCTGGGACAACGCGGCACTAATGAGTCCACGCACGGCGATTAAGTTGCTGGGCCTCCCCTTCAACGCTGATCGCCTAGTTGGCAGTGAAGCTGATGACCGCGAACGCCAGCGTTATCTCGAACAGCTCTCGAAAGTTAACGGCACAATTGCCCGTATCGAATACCGCGGCGGTGTACTTGAGATACCGATCTGGCTGCTACCAGGCCATGCCGAAGACTCGATCACGCTCAACTTAGGGTACGGACGCACGCACGCCGGTCGTGTCGGCAACAATGTTGGTGTCAACGTTTACCCGATCCGCACCAGTGATAGTCCATGGTTTGGATCAGGCGCTAGCGTCAAAAACACCGGTCGTACCTATCTCCTGGTGAGCACGCAAGACCACTGGACTCTTGAAGGACGCGATATTTATCGGGTTGGCGAGTTTAAGAAGTTTAAGGAAGATCCGAAATATATCGCTAAAGAAGTTTACAAAGAGGAATACGGGCGTGAATCGCCTAATTACCTCTCGCTCCAACCCGGTGATGACTACACTGGTCGCAACGCCTGGGGCATGACAATCAATCTCAACGCCTGTATCGGCTGTAATGCTTGTGTTGTCGCCTGCCAGGCCGAGAACAATATCGCTGTCGTCGGTAAAGACCAGGTTTCACGTGGCCGCGAAATGCACTGGATCCGGATCGATCGCTATTTTGCTGGCGCAGATCTCGACAACCCTTCTACCTACATGATGCCTGTCAACTGTATGCAGTGCGAGAAGGCACCATGCGAGGTTGTTTGCCCGGTTGCAGCCACAGTGCACGACTACGAAGGTCTGAACAACATGGTGTATAATCGCTGTGTCGGGACGAAGTATTGCTCGAACAACTGCCCGTACAAAGTACGGCGGTTCAACTTCCTGCAATACAGCGACACAACAACTGAGACCTTCAAGCTCGCGTTTAACCCAGATGTGACGGTACGCATTCGAGGCGTGATGGAGAAGTGTACCTATTGCGTGCAGCGGATCAGCGGGGCACGCATTCAGGCGAAACGAGCAGCCGTGCAGGCAGGTCAATCATCGTATGTCATCAGCGATGGCGCCATTCAGACGGCCTGTGAGCAGGCTTGCCCGACTGGTGCAATCGTCTTCGGCGACATCAATGATCCGAACAGCCGCGTCGCCAAATGGAAAGCAGAAGGACACAACTACGGACTGCTTGGCTTCCTGAACACCTTACCGCGTACCACATATCTGGCCCGGGTCCGCAATCCGTCTGAGGATCTAGAAAAGGTGGAAGGCTAGCGATGGCACAGGTGCAACCACTCCGAACCCGGCCCAAAGATGATGGCGAAGCGTATCTACTGCCGGGGGAAACATTCTCGTCGATCACAGCTAAGATCGGCGACGTCCCGCTGACACCGCCACTTAAAACCCCTAAGGGCTGGCTGGCTGGCTTCAGCGTGGCATTCTTTCTGTTGATGATCTTTTTCGTGTCAGTGACGTGGCTGTTCATCCGCGGCGTCGGTATCTGGGGTATTAATATCCCGGTCGGCTGGGGAATGGACATCATCAACTTCGTGTGGTGGATCGGTATCGGTCACGCAGGTACCTTGATCTCGGCCATCTTGTTATTGCTGAATCAGGGTTGGCGCAACTCAATCAACCGCTTCGCCGAAGCAATGACCCTGTTCGCCGTGGCCTGCGCCGGTCTTTACCCGATCCTGCACCTTGGCCGGCCATGGCTGTTCTACTGGCTGATCCCGTACCCCAACACCCACGGGATGTGGCCACAGTTCCGCAGCGCGTTGGCGTGGGACGTGTTTGCGATCTCGACCTACGCGACTGTATCGCTGGTCTTCTGGTTGGTCGGTCTAATCCCAGACTTCGCTACCCTGCGTGACCGAGCCAAGAACATTTGGGTTAAGCGGCTGTATGGCATTGCCGCACTTGGCTGGCGTGGTTCGGCGCGCCATTGGCATCGCTACGAGATGGCATCAATCCTGCTGGCCGGTCTCTCAACACCGTTGGTGGTGTCGGTGCACTCGATCATTTCGCTCGACTTCGCCATCTCGCAAGTTCCGGGCTGGCAGGTGACGGTCTTCCCGCCCTACTTCGTGGCTGGTGCCGTGTTCGCCGGGTTTGCAATGGTGTTGCTGCTGATGATCCCGGTACGCACCTTCTATGGCTTCGAGAGCTACATCACAATCCATCACCTCGATGTCATGGCTAAGGTGATGTTAGCCACCGGTATGATTGTGGTCTACGGCTACTTTATGGAGGTCTTTGCCTCGCTCTACAGCGGCAACGAATATGAAGAGTATCTCCTCCACAATCGCCTGTTTGGGCCAAGCTCGTGGGCTTACTGGGGTCTGCTCTTCTGCAACGCAGTTGCGATCCAGCCCCTATGGTTTAAGAAGGTGCGGCAGAACATCCCCGCCCTGCTGATCATCTCATTGATCGTGAGCGTCGGCATGTGGCTCGAGCGCTATGTGATTATTGTTATCTCGCTCGAACGCGACTTCCTGCCCTCTTCGTGGGATATCTACATCCCCACTATCTGGGACTGGTCGCTCTACCTGGGCACCTTTGGTCTCTTCTTCACGCTGCTCTTCCTCTTCATCCGTGTCTTGCCAATGATCAATATCTTCGAGATGCGGCTGTTCCTCCATCAGGAGACAGAGAAGGCGAAGCGGCGAGCAGAGCATGCCGCCCACGGGCATGGGCATGGGCACGAGCATGGCGCAGCTCACGGCGCAGCTACGGCAGACTAGAGGAGAACAACGATGCGCAACGACATCTATGGCGTAATGGCTGAATTCCCGACGCCAGAGGCTTTGATCGAAGCTACGCGCAAAGCCAAGGCGGCTGGTTATACCAAAATGGATGCCTTCTCACCCTTCCCAATTGAAGAGGTGATCGAAGAGATTGCTCATGGCGATACTGG
>JAINCM010000006.1:0-197509 GCA_036574065.1 Chloroflexus sp. | reverse complement strand
CTCTGGTTACAAGTGGCAAGAGAGCGCATAGCTGACAATTCAATCGCTCACCGCCTGAGCCATCGGCAAACGCTGTTTGTCGGCAGCTATCGCTCGCGCAGCGCCAAGACAGAGCACACTGTCCCGTAGCTAGAGCATATCTCCGCACTCCCCCCCTAGGTACGCTGGAACGCTTACGGCCTTCCGTCACCCTGCGAAACTAGGGGAAATCCCTTAATGATGAGCTGGGGGTGACTCCCTGGTTCGGTTCAGGGTAATCGGGATTGGCGACTGCGGGTCATTGTGTTTCAATTGACTTATCAAGGACAAGGACTTGCCAATCACACAAGGAGGTGTAACCGGCAGCGAAAGCACTCTGCGCGATAGGAGTTGTCCACAGTGACCTTGGGTTCGTGCATTCAAGGAGGATTGTTATGTCAAAGAAGACCCTATGGTTGTTAGTGTCGTTGTTAACAGCGTTGAGCTTTATGCTGAGCGCCTGTGGTGGTGGCAACACGGGCGGTTCTGGCAGCAATGCTGGCAGTAGCGGTAGCACCGGTGGAAGCAACCAGCAACTCGCAGTCGGGATTGTCCTTCCTACCAAAGATGAACCCCGCTGGATCCAGGACGAGACCCGCTTCCGGGAGGCGTTGCAGCAGGCTGGTTACCAGGTTGAGATTCTTTTCAGCCAAGGTTCATCAGCCAAGGAAAAAGAGAATGTTGAGGCCCTCATTGCCAAAGGTATCAAAGTGCTGATCATCTGCCCACACGACGGTACAGCAGCTGCAGCTGCGGCAGCCGCTGCCAAAGCCGCTGGTGTGAAGGTCATCTCCTATGACCGGCTGATCCGCGAGACTGATGCGGTTGATTACTACGTTACCTTCGACAGCATTGCCGTCGGCGCGCAGCAAGCCCAGTATCTGGTTGATAAAGCCAGCGGCAGCGGCAACCCGCTCTACCTCTACGCTGGTGCAGCTTCAGACAACAACGCCTTCCTCTTCTTTGAGGGCGCTTGGAAGGTGCTCCAACCCAAGATCGCTGATGGGACCTTCGTGATCAAGAACTCGAGCGAGGCCGTCGCCCTGCAAAACAAGGCCGATCTCACTCGTGACGAGATGGCGAAGATCATTGGCCAGATCACGACCAACTGGGATTTCAACACTGCCAAGAATCTCGCCGAAGCCAATCTGACCGCAGCTAGCGCAGCTGACAAGGGTAAGGTCTATATTCTGGCACCCAACGACGGCACCGCACGCGCAATTGCCGATGCGTTCGCCGCCGACAAGGATGTGACGCAGTATTTCGTTACCGGTCAAGATGCGGAAAAGGCATCGGTGCAGTACATCATCGACGGCCGCCAGTCAATGACCGTCTTCAAAGATGTACGCACACTAGTCAAGGATGCTATCAGTGCTGCGGTAGCTCTGCTAGAGAACAAACAGCCTGAAGCGCGCGGTTCTTACAACAACGGCAAGATCGACGTGCCCGCCATTCAATCACCAGTGGTGACCGTCACGCGCGAGAACGTTCGCGCCGCACTGATCGACTCTGGCTACTACAGCGCCAGCGACTTCACCAACCTGCCCTAGCCGCTCTTCCCCAGAGACAGACTGGGAACCGTTCCCCGTCTGTCTCGCCCTGCCGATTAGGAGATATCGTTATCTGGTTTGCGCAACAAGAGGCGGTGTGTAATGGAGACCCCTATCCTGGAGATGCGCCAGATCACCAAGGAGTTTCCTGGCGTTCGCGCCCTCGATAATGTAACGTTCAGCGTCAAACGCGGCGAGATCCATTGCCTTGTAGGTGAAAATGGCGCTGGCAAATCAACCCTGATGAAAGTGCTCAGCGGTGTCTATCCCTACGGCACCTATAGCGGCGAAATTCTGATTGACGGTCAGCCACAGCGCTTCAACAGCATTGCAGACAGTGAGCGGGCCGGTATCGGCATTATCTATCAAGAACTGGCGCTCGTTCCAGAAATGACGGTATACGAAAACATCTTTCTCGGCCACGAAATCAATCACAACGGACTAATCGACTGGAACGAAACCATCCATCGCGCCGATCTGATGCTACGTAAAGTGCGGTTGACAGTGAATCCAGCTACTAAAATTCGCGATCTGGGAGTAGGTAAACAGCAATTAGTCGAAATTGCCAAAGTCTTAAGCCGCGACGTGAAGATTTTGATCCTCGATGAACCCACTGCGGCCTTGAACGAAAATGATAGCGAAAATCTGTTGCAATTGTTGCGTGAATTGCGCGACCACGGCGTCACTTGCATTCTCATTTCGCATAAATTGAAAGAGGTGTTGTCAGTCGCTGATACGGTAACCGTGCTCCGCGACGGCAAGACGGTTTGTACTCTCGATGCTCGTAAAGGTGAAGTGAGCGAGCAAGTATTAATCCGCAATATGGTCGGGCGCGAAATAACCAACATCTACCCTCCTCGCTCACGTCAACCCAGGGCCGAGATAACGCTCGCGCTCCGCAATTGGACTGTCTATTCACCAGAACTAGGGCGCTACATCGTGCGTGATGTCAATCTCGAAGTACGTCGTGGCGAAATTGTCGGCCTGGCCGGTTTGATGGGGGCTGGCCGGACTGAACTAGCGCTCAGCCTGTTTGGGAATACGCCAGGGTATCGGATCAGCGGTGAATTGTGGTTGAAAGGCCAACAACGTTCGTTTCGCCATCCGCGCGAAGCGATTGCCGCCGGTATGGCGTATGTCTCGGAGGATCGAAAAGCGAAAGGACTAGTTCTGATTCAAGATGTACGCCAAAATATCACCCTAGCCAATCTGCATGCTCTGGCGCGCAACGGTGTTATCGACCGCAATGCTGAGATCCAGATCGCCGAAGAGTATCGGCGTTCGCTCAATATCAAAACCCCTTCCATCGAGCAGCAAGTCGTCAATTTGAGTGGCGGCAACCAGCAAAAAGTGTGTCTAGGGAAGTGGTTGTTCGTCCAACCTGATGTGCTCATTCTCGATGAACCAACCCGCGGCATTGATGTCGGCGCCAAGTACGAGATCTATCAGCTCATGAATCGCTTAGTCGAACAGGGAATGAGCATTATTATGATTTCGTCTGAATTGCCCGAAGTGTTGGGAATGAGCGACCGGGTGTACGTCGTCTCCGGCGGACGGATCAAGGGCGAATTGCCGATTGCAGAGGCGACGCAAGAAAAGATTATGGCACTGGCAGTTGATTACTGATCAGGAGTAGAACAGATTGATGCGCTGTGGCAAGTGATTGCGCCCATCGCGCACAGCTGATATTGGGCACTGCAGCCCACCACAATGAAGCGAAAGAATCTCAATGGCGCGGAGGAGACGATGACCACGCAGACAATGTTCTTGCGAAATCTGCAACGAACGTTAGGGCAGAATATTCGCCAATACGGCATGTTCATCGCCCTATTCGTGATTATGATCATCTTTTCAATCACTACTAACGGTATCTTTATCTCGTCGCGCAACCTAAGCAATCTGATCAACCAAACTGGTTATATTGCAGTGTTAGCGGTGGGCATGACTCTGGTCATCGTTATTCGCCACATTGATCTGTCAGTGGGATTCCTGGCCGGCTTCCTCGGCGCGGTGGCGGCAATTGCGCTCCGTTTCTGGGATTTGCCAACAATCGTAGTGGTACCAATAGTGTTGGTATTGGGTGGGTTGGCCGGACTGCTCACAGCATTGCCCGTGGCTGAACTCAAGATTCCTTCCTTCGTTGCTTCACTAGCCGGATGGCTGATCTATCGCGGTGCCCTGCAACTAGTGACGGCTGGCACTGGCACGTTCATCATCGAGGACGAAACCTTCAATGCGATTGGCAATGGGTTCATTCCCGATCTGCCCTTCACTGTCATACCAGGCTACCATACCCTCACGCTGTTACTAGGTGTGGTTGCGATCGGGGTGTTCATTTTCAGCGAAATTCGGAGCCGCAACAAGAAGCTGGCGTACAACTTTGAAGTACTTCCCCCTGACATGTTTGCCCTCAAGCTGATCTTTATCTCAACCCTGATCGGCTTGCTGGCATGGATTATGGCTGGCTACAACGGCCTGTCGTGGACAATGGTGATTGTGATTGTCGTGGTCGCAATCTACCACTTTATTACCACCCAGACGGTACTGGGCCGTCATATATACGCCGTTGGCGGCAATCCCGAAGCCGCCGAGCTGAGTGGGATCAGCGTGAAGCGGATCACCTATATTGTCTTCGCCTCAATGGGAATGCTAGCGGCGCTGTCAGGGATCCTGTTCGCATCGCGCCTGCGCTCAGCAACTACTACCGCTGGCACGCTGTTTGAACTCGACGCGATTGCTGCTGCGTACATTGGCGGCGTCTCAGCAGCCGGCGGAGTTGGCAATGTTATCGGTTCGATTATCGGCGCGCTCGTGTATGTTTCACTTACCAGCGGTATGAACCTGATGGGGATCGACATCGCTTATCAATATATTGTTCGCGGTCTAGTTCTGGTCGCCGCTGTGATCTTCGATGTTACCACCCGCCGCCGCGGACGCTCCGGCTAGCTCGGTTAGCGTAAGGAGAGCAGTGCGGATACGTGCAGTCACTGCTCCCCTCACTTCCCCATCCGCTACTTGCCCATCCACCACTCTTCAGCGATAATAATCAGTATCGCAACTCACACTTGTAACTCTGAGCGTCAGTATCGTTGTGTCATGTGGTGAGGATGGGCAATGGGCATTACGCGTGTCGTATTGGCCGATGACCATGCTGTTGTGCGCGCCGGACTACGCACAGCACTTGCCGGTTTGCCCAACTTCGAGGTGGTCGGCGAAGCGGCTGATGGGCCGCAGTTGCTCGCTACCCTGGCTCAACATCAGCCCGACCTGCTGGTGGTAGATGTAGCCATGCCAGCGTTTGATCCAATCGCGACTATCCGCCAGATTCACGCCACCTACCCTGCCTTAAAGATCTTAGTCGTCAGCGCCTACGATGATCAATCGTATGTGGTTGGGCTGTTGGCCGCTGGCGTCAATGGCTATCACCTCAAAGACCAGCCGCTGAGCGATCTGCAACTGGCTGTACAACGCATTATGGCTGGCGGCAACTGGATATCTAGCCCGCTGCTGAGCCGGTTAATCCAAGCCGCGCCGCAGTTGACGCGCTCAGCGCCAATCAGTCTCACTCGCCGCCAGCGTGACCTCTTGCGGCTGATTGCGCAAGGGTATGACAACCGTCGCATGGCCCAAGAGATGGATCTCAGCGTAAAGACGATTGAAAACCACCTCACCGCCCTGTACCGCGCAATCAATGTCACCAGTCGGTTGGAAGCATACCAGTTCGCCCTCCGCCATCCTGAGCTGCTAGCTGAATCAGGGTATGAAGCAACTCATAATCGCGACCCTGCGCTCAACACCACTGCACTGACAGTTTTGATTATCGACGACAACGAACGCTACCGCGCTCAGCTCAAACGCATGATCGGCAAAGCCTGCGCAGAAGCGTACCTCTACGAGGCAGAGGATTGCTACGCCGCCACCCGCTTGCTACGTCAGATAACACCCGATCTGATCTTTGTCGATGTCATTTTGAATGACGGTGACGGTATTCAATGTCTGCGCCGGATCAAACAGATCGCGCCTGAAACGCGCGCGATTTTGATTAGCGCCTACCCTGATCGCGAGTTTCGTCGGTTAGGGTTAGAAGCTGGCGCACTGGCGTTTCTCGACAAGAAAGACCTTGATGCGGCAACAGTGCGGCAGGTAATTGAAGATGCGTTACGACGCAAGCGGTAGCATTGCGCCACGAGCTATTCTGATCACGTGCAACAGACGCACGCGTTCTCGCTTTGCTGTTCCTACCCAACGCCTATCCCTTCAGCTGGAAATGGTGCTGGATTGGGAATCTCAACCTGCAATTCCAAACCGCCCCACGCTGATCGCCCCAAGTTCAAAGTACCACGCAAGAGCGAAACCCGTTCGCTCATACTGATTAACCCGAAATGCTTTCGTTCGGCCAGGCTAGACAGATCAGGCGGAATCTCCATGCCGCGACCATCGTCAGCCAGCCGTACCATCACCCCGCCCGCTGATGTGCGTCGCACCTCAAGCAGCACTCGTGTAGCCCCAGCGTGCTTGCGCACATTACTTAAACCCTCCTGCACAATCCGGAATACCGTCAGCTCGATCGTCTCCGGCCAGCGCTCGAGCGGTTCGGCCAGCCTAAGTTCGACCGCAATGCCGGTCTGCTCGCTCCACTGACTGACCAGCGAGCGCAAGGCGGATGCTAGACCGTGACTGTCAAGGGTGGGCGGACGCAGATCGCTGCACATCTGGCGCAACATTGCTACTACCTCACGAATGCCACGCCGAATGTTCTGCAATTCAGTCAACGCGTCGGCTTGCGCTATCTCTTCTTCAATATGCTCGATCTGATAGTTGAAGCTCAGCAGATCTTGTATCACCTGATCGTGCAATTCACGCGCCAGAGCCTTGCGCTCAGCTTCACGCTCGACAATCAAGCGATGATTAGCCTCCTGGAGCGCCTGATTCAGTTGATCAAGCGCAGTCATCTGCTCTTTTAACCGGCGCACCAATTCGCGATTGAGCGTATCTTGCTCGGCGAGGTTGTCTTGCAGTTGGAGTTGTTGTTGCCGCAACGCTTCAGCTTGCTGTTGGGCCTGGTAGTAATTCTCAAACGCCCAAATCAGCGGCGTCACCCGCTCTTGGCGTACCGAACCTACCATCAGCTCAACAATCTCTCGCGGTGTTGTACTGGCTGTTGCACGCAGCGCCGCCTGTCGGCCCTGATAGAGCACTAACACCCGATTGGTAATGGTGAAGAGGAGATTGAGTTCGTCGCTACTGAGAATGATGCCCACTCCCTGACCAGCTAGTTCACGCAAATACTGCAGAACCAATTGTTGACGGGCAAAACTCAGGGTTGACAGCGCCTCGTCGAGGATCAACAAGCGGATAGGACGTACAAACGCTCGTATCAGCGCTACCAGTTGCCGTTCTTCATCTGTCAGATCGCCAGCCTGCTGATGGGCCAGACTCCGCGGCAAACCAAACCGATCCAGCCATTGATAGGCAATCGTGGCCATCGCCACCGGATCAAGACGGCGCCGTCCTTGTTCCCGCCCCAGAAAGATATTGGCGAGCACAGGCATCACATCAACCAGCAACGGCGTCTGCGGCACCAGCTCGACCCCGCGCCGTTGCGCTTCTTGCGCCGTCCAGCGTAATGGCGACCCCGCTAGCCACACTTCCCCGCTGTTGGGCGGATAGACGCCGGCCAGCGTTTGCAAGAGTACCGACTTGCCAGCGCTCCGCAATCCAGCCACACCCAGAATATCGCCAGCGTGCAGATCGAAATTGATCCCACTCACAATGGGTTTGGCCGCAAAGACGACCTGCAGTTCACGAACGCTCAACAGTGGTAGCATAGCGACCATTTGCCGACACGCTATCGGGTAGCAGCGTTCTACAGCATTAAGTAGAACTAATTGGCTGGTACCAATCGTACTCAGTAGTGAAATAGCGCTCTGCGCAGTGAGCAACAGAGGCAATGGCTAACCCCGGCGCGGCAGTGCTTTTGGTGGCGGTTTAGCGTGGACGTGGTACATGCAACACCAGGTGTTCCAGCGCCAGTTGTGGATTAACATTGTCGCGCAATTGTTGACTAGCGGCAATGATCTGCTGCCAGAACCTCAGGGCCATTGCTGGACTTACCCGTCGAGCCAGCGTTGTTAGTTCGTCCCGGCGGTCAACATTGGTAACTGCCTCATTACAGCCAGCAGCGACGTAGATAACATCACGCCACCAGCTTTGCCACAACTCCAGCCAGCTTAGAACCGTCTCTTGCTCACCAGCCCGATACTCTTTGGCTCGCTGCTCGGCCCACTGCAAACCAGCGCTCACATCTCGAGTGGACAGTTCAATCAATTCAGCCAGTCGCTCACGTCGTGCCGTTTGCGCCGCTTCATCAGCCAACATGGAGATCGCCCAGCCTACCCGGCCACCACTCCAGGCCGCCAGCTCAGCTGCCCGTTCTGGTGTCGCGCCACGTGTGCGCAGCGCCTCGGCCACCAGCGCCGTTGGCACTGGTCGTAGCCTCAGCACCCGGCAGCGCGAGACTATCGTTGGCAATAATTCGTTACTATGGGCAACCAGTAACAGCGTTGCATACGGCGGCGGTTCCTCGAGCGTCTTGAGCATAGCATTGGCGGCCTCCTCGCTCAGCCGCTCGGCATCGTGTAAGATCAAAACCCGTCGCTTGGCTTCATACGGACGCAACGTCAGATCACGCTGCCACTCGCGGATCGTCGCAATCTTCAATTCCTTTTGCCGCGCAGCCTCCTCAGCCTTTGCCCCTGCCGCCTGCGTCGCCATCCCAGCTACACGCACATCGGGATGATTGTCGCGCTCGATCCGCCGGCACGCCCGGCACTGTAAACAGGGATCGCCAGACTGCCGCTCACAGATCAGCGCCTGCGCCATACGCAACGCCAGCAATGACTTGCCGATCCCTGGCGGGCCAGTAAACAAGTAGGCATGCGCTACCCGATCAGCTCGAATGTTACTGCGCAACTGGGCAACGGCCCATTCATGACCGTATATCCCCCATGTACCAGCGTCCTGGCGCATACTTACGACCGTCTACCGGATCTGAGTCACGATAACTTGCGGAAGGCTAGCACCGCATTCACACCACCAAACCCGAATGAATTGGAAATGGCTACCTGTAACGCGGCCCGTCGAGCCACATTTGGTACATAATCAAGATCGCATTCAGGATCGGGATTCTCCAGATTGATAGTCGGCGGGATCAAGCCGTGTTGCAGGGCTAGAATTGTCGCCGCCGCCTCTACTGCACCGGCAGCACCCGTCAAATGGCCAATCATAGATTTGATCGAACTGATGGGCACACTATAGGCATATTCGCCAAACACCTGCTTGATCGCCCGCGTTTCGGCAATATCCCCTGCCGGCGTTCCGGTCGCGTGTGCGTTAATATAATCAACCTGTTGAGGGGCCAGACGCGACTGCTGCAATGCCCGTCGCATAGCCAGAGCCGCACCTTCACCGTTGGGATCGGGGACCGTGACATGGTAAGCATCAGCCGAGACGCCATAGCCAATCAACTCTGCCAGAATGGGCGCTCCGCGTTGCTGAGCACTGCTGAGGCGTTCCAATACCAGCACGGCCGCCCCCTCACCTGGCACAAAACCATCGCGCCAAGCGTCAAATGGGCGCGAAGCTCGCGTTGGTTCATCGTTACTGCGAGTGCTCAAAGCGCGTAACACACAAAATGCACCCAAACTAAGTGCCGTAATCGGCGCTTCGGCCCCGCCTGCTAGCATCACTTCCGCATCGCCGCGGCGGATCACCTCCGCTGCTTCACCAATCGCTTGCGCACCCGCCGCACACGCAGTGCAGATCGACGTCGTATATCCCCGTAGACCAAGATGGATGGCAACCTGACTCGATGGCATGTTGGGCAATGCCGCTGGAATAAAGAACGGACTAATCTTCATCCCACCGCGCTGAATGAGCGTTATAGCCGCTTGCTCAACATCGGGCATCGAAGTCGTACCGCTTGCAATCAGCACCCCAATTTTGTCACGATCCATCCGCTCAAGTGGTAACCGGGCATGTTCCACTGCCAACCGCGCCGCTGCCACCGCCATCTGACTAGCCCGTGACATGCGCCGCGCATCTTTGGCATCCATAAATGCTTGCGGTTGAAAGTCATTGACTTGCCCAGCCAGCTGGCAGGGAAAACCTCCTGGATCGAAAAAGGTAATCCGCCCGATAGCGCTGCGACCAGCTGCCAGCCCAGCCCAGAACGGTTCAATACCTACTCCAAATGGCGAAATCACTCCTATGCCGGTAACGACGATCCGCTGCTCTGGAGACGAATGATCAGATGCCGCCATCTGCGGGGCAACCACTGGTTCTTCGGCTAGCACCTCGGCCAGCAATGCTTCGATCTGAGCTTCTATTGCTTCGTCCGGCACATGCTCTCGCACGAGACCGAGCAGCTCGGCCCGCAATGCTGCGCGCCGATCCAGTGCTCGCGGGGTCATGATTTCCTCCCTCGTTTCAACCATTCAAGCATTGAATTATACCACGCACCTGCTATGGCTGTGGTATCATACTCGCTGGATCAATGATGAGCATCGCTGTAGCGATTACTAGTTGAATAACGCTATCCAGTGCTACGCTGGATGCGGCCTGATCGCTTGACATTACGCCCTGAGTAAGCAATTGTCGATTCGCCGACTGCTAGCATCACGCTGTGTAGACGCCAGCAGCGCTAGCTGTGACGTAACGTACATCGTGCAACCTAGGTTGTGGATACCCCTCAATGTTGTCACCACGGAGCCAGTATGATGCCCGTCTTGACCGGTCTTATCCGGCCTGATATTGCTGATCTGGAAGCCTATACCCCCATCGTGCCGCTCGAGGTGCTGGCTGAACGCCTTGGCTTGCCCGTTGAGCGGATTGTCAAACTCGACGCCAACGAAAATCCTTACGGCCCAGCACCAGCAGCACTGGCTGCTCTCCAGCAAACGGCCACTTACCATATCTACCCCGACCCCGAGCAGACGGCGCTCCGCGCCGCACTGGCCACCTACACCGGTCGACCCGCAACTGAGATTCTCTGCGGAGCTGGTGCCGATGAGTTGATCGATCTAGTGCTGCGCCTCATCATTAATCCTGGCGATGCCATCATTGATTGCCCACCGACCTTTGGCATGTACCGGTTTGATGCCGGTATCTGCGGCGGGAAAGTGATTAGTGTGCCCCGTCGCGCCGATTTTAGCCTCGATTTGCCCGCGATCGAACAGGCTGCTGCGCAAGGTGCCAAAGCGATCTTTCTGACTGCACCCAACAATCCCACTGGCAACCCTCTGCCTCGCGCTGATTTACTGCGTGTGCTTGCCCTCCCGCTTCTGGTGGTCGTCGATGAGGCCTATGTTGAGTTTGCAGAGCCAGGTCGACTACCGATTGGTGCCAGTGATCTGCTCGATCAATACCCCAACCTGGCCATTCTGCGCACGTTTAGCAAGTGGGCTGGCCTCGCTGGACTACGTATCGGCTACGGTCTCTTTCCGCGCTGGCTAAGCGACCAGCTCTGGAAGATCAAGCAACCGTACAATGTTTCAGTTGCAGCCCAGGCCGCAGCAATCGCCTCACTGACTGCAGTCGCCGAACTGCATCAGCGCGTGCAGGCCATCGTCGCTGAACGCGAACGGCTCTTCACCCGTCTGCGCGAGTTCCCATTCCTGACCCCCTTCCCAAGTGTGGCCAATTTCATCCTCTGCCGGGTGGAAGGTCGCGATGCCCGCGAGCTCAAGCTAGCGCTGGAACAACGCGGTGTGCTGGTGCGCCACTACCGTACCCCCCTCCTTGACGGCTACATCCGCATTAGTGTTGGTACGCCAGCCCAAACTGATGCGCTGCTTACGACCCTTGCCGAGGTGACCCAATGACCGCATCGCTGGAACGTATGCTGACCTTCGCCCGCCAGATTGCCGTTGAAGCTGGTCAGATTACGCTACGTTACTTTCAACAAGGTGTGGCTGTTGAACACAAAGCCGATGAGTCGCCAGTGACCATTGCCGACCGTGAAGCCGAGCGCTATCTGCGCGCCGCTATCACTGCTGCTTACCCCGATCATGCGGTGTTAGGTGAAGAAGATGGTCTCACTGGCAGCGAACAGGCTACCTACCGTTGGGTACTCGATCCGATCGACGGCACCAAAAGTTTTGTGCGCGGGGTACCGCTCTACGGTGTACTAATCGGCCTCTTGCGGGCAGGCGAACCCGTGCTCGGTGTCATCCACATCCCCGCCCTGGCCGAAACAGTTGCTGCCGCGCAAGGACTGGGCTGCTTCTGGAATAGCCAACCCTGTCGCGTCTCTAATATTTCATCGCTGCGCGATAGTCTGGTTGTCGGCACCATTGCCCATGGTTATGAACAGTACGGTCGTGCAGCTGCTTTTCAACGAATCCTTGCCCGCACCCAACTCTTCCGTACCTGGGGCGATTGTTACGGTTATGTTCTGGTTGCCACCGGTCGCGCCGAAGCTGCCCTCGATCCGGCAATGAATGTATGGGATGCCGCTGCCCTGCTACCTATTCTGACCGAAGCCGGCGGCACCTACACCGACTGGCAGGGGCAGCCAACGATCTACAACGGTGAAGGTATTGGCAGCAACCGTCACGTCCTACCCGAACTACTGGCGCTCATTAACGGCGAGGAAACGGCATGAAATCCAATGAGTATCAACAACTAGCGCTGCGCACGCTGGCTGCCGGACTGTCGCCGCGCGATCGATTGATCAACGCCGCACTCGGGCTCAATGGCGAAGCCGGCGAGTTCGCCGACCCAGTGAAAAAGCACCTCTTCCACGGCCATCCGCTTGACCGCGATGCGCTGCTTAAAGAGCTGGGCGATGTGCTCTGGTACGTAGCGCTCGCCTGCGATACACTTGATACGTCGATGGATGAAGTCATGGCGACCAATATCGAAAAGTTGCGCCGCCGCTACCCAGAGGGATTCAGCAGTGAGCGAAGTCAACAGCGCAGTGAGTGACCTTCGCCGCGCCACCGTCGAGCGCATCACTGGTGAGACCAGCATCTCGCTGACGCTCACCATCGACGGGAGCGGGCAGGCTGATGTACAAACCGGAATTGGCTTCCTCGACCATATGCTAACACTGTGGGCACGCCATGGCCTGTTTGACCTGATTGTGCGTGCTCAGGGCGATCTGCACGTCGATGAACATCATACTGCAGAAGATGTCTGTATCTGCCTGGGTCGGGCTCTTGACCAAGCGCTCGGCCCACGTGCTGGTATCGTTCGTACTGCCCATAGCTTTGTACCAATGGACGAAGCTCTGGCACTCGTGGCTATCGACCTTGGCGGACGCCCTTACTGCGTCGTGCAAGCCGAGTTTACTACCCCGCGCGTTGGTCAGCTTAGCACTGATCTCATTGTCCATCTCTTCGAGAGTATCGCCTTCAATAGTCGCTGCAACCTGCACGCACAAGTCTTTTACGGACGTAACGACCACCACAAGATCGAGGCGCTATTCAAGGCCATGGGTCGCGCCTTTGATGCTGCAACCCGCCTTGATCCGCGCCTTGGTGGAACGGTGCCCAGTACAAAGGGTGTGCTATGATCGGATTTGTGGCGGCTGCTGTGCTCAGCTTCGTGCCAGCATTCATCTATGCCGCAATCGCTTACTGGCTCGACCGCTTTGAAAAAGAGCCGCGGCGCCTCCTCTTCGGAGCCTTCCTTTGGGGCGCTTTCGTCGCCACACTCGGCGCAATTGTCTGGACAGGACTAGCTCAAGCGTCGTTAGCGATCTTTATCGGCGAAGCTTCGGCAGAAGTAGCGGGTACCACCTTGCTAGCCCCCGTAGTGGAAGAGAGTCTGAAAGGGATCGCAGTCGTAATTATCATGCTCGCGTTTCCTGAAGAGTTCGACTCACGCCTCGATGGGATGCTCTACGCGGCCATCACTGCACTCGGCTTTGCTGCTACTGAAAATCTCCTCTACCTCTACTTTTTCGGCTACGCCGAGGGCGGAATTGGTGGCCTACTGACCCTCTTTGTGCTACGTGTCATTCTCGGTGGCTGGGGGCATGCCGTCTACACCGCCTGGATTGGCTTAGGCCTGGCAATGGCGCGCCTCCATCCCAACCGGATCGTGCGTATCATCTCGCCGATCGCCGGCTGGCTGCTCGCCATTTGCCTTCATGCCCTGCACAATACGATGGCTGTTTTCCTCACCAGTGAGTTCGGCCTAAGCGGTCTGGGCCTAACACTACTGGTCGATTGGTCGTCGTGGGTGGTCGTGCTGGGGGTAGTCATCTGGGAGATTCGGCGCGAGCAACAGCACATTGCCACCTATTTGGCCGAAGAGGTCGCCGCTGGCATTATCTCGCCAGCCCATTATGCCGCTGCGAAATCGTTTAGCAGCCAGCTACGCAATCGGATTCGTAGTATCGACGCCAGACGTTTCTACGAGGCTTGTGCCGAACTAGCCCACAAAAAGCACCATCTAGCCACTGGGGTCGGTAATGAGCGCGATACCATCGCTCGCATTAACCAGCTCCGGCACGAAATTGCACGCTTGGCACCACACGTGTAGCAGGACTACTAATCTGTACCAGTTATGCCCATTGGCAGATTGCCTACTCACTCACTGATGCATGTCTGCAACCGTATCGGGAAGCAGTTGCAATTCGGTGTCCTGCTCTGGGCGATCAGGCGTTGGGTTAGATCAGGAACAAGCGCTATGGCTTAGGGGAAATACCGATACCTGGTAGAGGCCAGAAAGGGGCTCTCCACTGACCTTTCTCGACACAGGCGACACTCTGCAGTTGCGATGCGCTGCACTGCAAGGAGACGCTACCATCAGCAACCGTCTGTTAGCCATTAATCGCAGTGACTACCAAACACCGGCGCTGCACCAGCCGCGTTTGGAACCGCGCCGGTTGATTACATTAGACGAACAGTACCTATTGTTGAGGGGTAAGAACATCTGTCGCAACGCTCATATGCGCCACAGCACATCACTACGCTATCGCGATGAGCGCGCGATCACATTCCGCAACAACGAGCCACTGTGCACTAACGGCGGCTCACTGACTTAGATGCGCAGCAATGCGATGACGTGTGCGCTGGTATGCGCGCTGACACAGCTCTTGCAGCAGCCGCTGTTCAGCCTGCACCCGCCGTCGTTCCTCTTCACACCGCTCGGTATGCGCAATCGCAGCCTGCAATTCGGTAATCATCGCCTGAAGTTCGGGCAGGGATTGCTCAGCAAAGGGTGGCTGTGGCTGGATCAGACTCAATACTGCAGCCAACCGCCGCAGACTATTCAGCAGATCGCTCGCCGTCAATGTCCCAATTGCGGTATCGGGCTCACAGAGCGACAAATATGGCGCACTAGGGCCCGAACATTCTAGCAGTTGTCGACGCAAGGTAGCATACATGCGCTGCGCACGCACTTCGCACTCCCACCGCTGCGCCAGCGCTGCCCGCCATGCCGCTAGTGCAGTGGCGCTCTGCTCTTGCTGTTCGGTCAAGATGGCCTGCAATTGCAGATGATAAGCTAACTCCTCTTCAGCAAAGGGTACTCGGCTACGCAACTGATCGAGTAGCGTGATGATCTGGTTGAGCGGATCGAGAGGTAGGGTTTGGATCTTGATAGCAGCCAACTCAGACCTCACATGATTTCAAGCAGCGGAAATATCCTACTGTCTATCGTAGCTGCTGCTAGAACGAGCGTCTATAGTACAACAGGTTGATTTTCGGTTAGGACTACCCCACTATTCGGTTCGGTACGATGCATCCATAACTATTGATTGAACGTCAAACCAGTGGCTTGGAAGCCCGCATGCTACAATAACATCAGCAGCAATGGTGGAAAGGAGTTGATAATGGGACTGCTCGATCAATTGAGTAAGACCATTGCTCAGGTCAGTGACCGGGCGAAATTTGAGGCTGAAAAATTTCAGAAGACAACTCGTTTGCAAGGTGAAATTAATGAGCTACGGCGTCAGATCGATCAGAAACTAATCGCATTGGGTCAACGTGCCTATGAGCTGCAACGCACAGGTCAGATTCATGCACCCTCGCTGGCCGAATTCACCACCGCCCTCGATCAACTTTGGGCTACGCTGGTTGCCCGCGAAGAAGAACTCAAGCAGGTCCAAAACGAAGTGTATGTCGAACCGGCTACAGCAATGCCACCTCCTCCGACCGTGCAATCGGTGCCAATCAGCGAAGCACCGTCGGTGCAAGCCGGCCCCAAGATCTGTCAGCAGTGCGGTTTCCAGATGCCAGCCACTGCTATCTTTTGCCCCAGTTGCGGGGTTAGGGTAGGGTAAAGCCGTGCCATTATCACCGGCAGGTAGCTGCCACACTGACCCAGAGCGAATGCTGAAGCACTGTAGGATCTAGCAGGCACCAGCGTTATTCACACAAGGTTTTAACGAACTTGGATTGACGGATGGGGCATGGGGCAGCCACATATCGCTCCCCATTCTCCCCCGTAATTTCACTTCCCGCACCTAACCCAATAGTCATCAAGCCGAGTAAGTGTAACGTGTTTTTTGCTTCGCTTCTCGCCTCATAGTCCATCTCAGACGTGAGCCCCGCTTCCACACTCTTGCCGCTCGAAACCTGACGGCCAGAGCGATATAAGCCCCTCAGAAGCTGCAACCATGGTGAAACCGTCCTCTGCCTACCCCAACCAAATACGAAGCGGTCAAACCGATACCGGCGCGCTAGCTGGAGCAATAAAAAAGCTCCTTTCTCACGCCCTTGTGAGAAAGGAGTTATACGGAGACAGTATTTGGCTGGGGGACAGGGATTCGAACCCCAACTACCTGGGCCAGAACCAGGCGTTCTACCCTTAAACTATCCCCCACTGTGGTGCCGAAGGTGGGATTTGAACCCACACGAGGTCACCCTCACTACGCCCTGAACGTAGCGCGTCTGCCAATTCCGCCACTTCGGCATGGTGCGGTTCCCCGACGCAGCAAAATAATACTACGCCTAGCGCATTTTGTCAAATACTTGGCGTATCCGAGCAACGGCTATTCGTTGCACGACTAAGATCCATCGCTAATTCGATTACCATCTGGCACTGTAACCCGCACTGGACACCAGTAACCCCCAATTCTGTATGGTGCACCAGGCCGATGTTTGGTGGCGCCCGCTCCCCACTATCATCTACCCATCGCAGAGCCGCCGTAATGTGTTAGCTAGCCGAAGGGCTAATGATCGAGCGCATGCAGGTACAACAATAGGTTAGGATAGAGGAGATAGAGTCGTTGTAACGCTGACGCACTAATCATCCACACCACACTATCAGTGAGCGCCGTTACTGTGAGGCGGTACGGCTCACCACGCAACATTGACCGGATTCCAAAACAATCTCCGCTCCGATCACTCTCACCTATGCTCGCGCCAACAAATCTGAGCCGTCCTTGCACCAGCAAATAGCCATGCGTTCCATGCTCTCCTCGCTGACAGAGGGTACTACCGGCAGGCACAACCAATGGTTGAAAATCGAGCGCCAGATCGAGTAAGGTGGCCCACGGTAAGCGCATGATCCCTGGTTGCTTCCAGAGCCACTCAGCACGGGCAAAGGCGTCAGCCAAACCGAGACGAACCGCGACTGTGGCAAACAGATCCGGGGTGATCCGTAAGAGCTGCACCTCGCTGTGTGCCAGCATTGTGCTGGTGCGCGGTTCGCCAATGAGCGCTCCTCGTTCACCTAAACTGTTACCCCGCCCCAGCAATTGCACTGACTCACCACTCACCAGAATCTCGACAATACCGCGATGCACCACATACGCACTCCCGTCCGAAGGTTCTCCTTCGCGGGCAATGATCGCGCCTGCCGCATAAGACACAATCGTGCAGCGCGTGGCCAGTTCTGCACGCTCATGCACTGGCAGACGGGCAAAGAGCGGGCAGACTGTCAGTGTTTCAAACCGCTGGCGCTGCTCATCATCGCCCACCAGTTCACCGATACCGACAATATGCCCGCTACCTGCCACTTCAACCCGATCAGCTAGTTCGCTCATCCCTTCAAGATCGCGCCGACTGGTATGGGCCAGCACCAATCGCCGATTTCGAGCACTCAGGTCGCGTAACAATTGCGTCGTCGGTGTTGTATGGATCGCACCGCCTCCCATATCATGCACCAACACTTCCGCACCTTCGGCAAATCGCCGCAGCGCCGCCAGACGCTCGGCGCTCAAATGACCGCTCTGGTGCAGATAGTTCAACCAGGCTTCGTCGTAACGCATATCCCCTGAATAACCGATGCCCGCTACGCGGACCGCAATCGTGGGGATCGAATGCACAGCATAGATAGCCTCAAATCGATAGCCGTGCAACTCAAGTGGCTGACCAGGATCGAGCGGAAAGAAGTCAAATAATTCAGCCGCTTCGGCTGTCGATACATCGAGCATTGCTCCCAATACCCGCAATAACGAGCGATAGATTGGTCGAGCTGTGACTAACTGCGCGCGCTTGCCGCCAGTAAGAATGATTTCGGGTAAACCGGCAATGTGGTCCTCGTGGGCATGTGAGATAACAATTAGATCGATCTGGCGCGGCGACAGCCCCAAATGGGCCAGCCGCACGTTCAGATAGGCAGCCGCGTCAAACAGCAATGGTTGACCAACACCAATATACGCCAGAAAGCAGGTAGTAATGCCCGTCGGATCAAACCCATCACTACCACCAATAAACTGCAATGTAATTGCCTGACGAGCAAGTGGGTGCGGCGGTGCAATCGTGGGCGGATGAGCGACACTAGTAATGGCAGTCGGAATCCGGGCAATTTCTTGATCGTGCTCGCGAAACACAAAATCCTTGCCATCGCTATCAATCTGCACTGGACCGAGATCACCACCCCCGCCCTCGAGTGTCACGATCGTTACCATATCATCCACGGTCGGCGGACGCCCCAACGGTGGATAGAAGGCAACCATTTCACATTCACGCTTCAGCCAAGCTGCTGGCCACTCAGCCAGATCGTCCGGGCCATTGATCGTTTCTTGCAACAATTGCCGTAGTCGTGCCGCCTGCGCCGCCGTCGTCGTGATCAATGTGGTACGTCGCTGTTGCCCAAAAAAGTTGGCGTAGATCAGGAATTCAACGCTGGCGTAGTTGATCCCGCGCCGCACAAAACCGCGCGAACCAGGCTCTCCTCCTGCGGGTGCATCCGGTGGCAACAGTACGTATCTAGGCACCGCCAAACCATGGGCCAGCAGAAATTTAAGGCTTTCCGGTGGACTGTTGACCAGCACATCACCGACGGCAGTGGATACTACATACATATCGTTGGGTAGGCATCGCACTCGATCATTGATTGCTGGTTTCATGGCTGCTCCTGACCGTCGCCTGTCCAAAGTTCATTCTGTCTAAACGTTTGTATCGCCCACATCGATCAATTATGACCATGCTATAATTGAGCACAGTATAACCTTTCATCAGCGAGGAGGCTACGTGGTATGTCCGGCCATTCTAAATGGCACACCATTCGCCGTACCAAAGGTGTCAATGACCAGCGGCGTGGTCAGCTTTTTACCAAATTAGCGCGTGATATCACTATCGCCACCCGCGAAGGCGGTAGCGGTGACCCCGATCTCAATTTCCGCCTGCGGCTGGCGATTGAGAAGGCGCGCGCTAATAATATGCCAAACGAAAACATCCAGCGCGCAATCGACCGTGGTTTAGGCAAGTCGAACGAAGCAGCCCTTGAAGAAATTTTCTACGAAGGTTACGGCCCCGGCGGTGTCGCTATCCTGATTGAGGCCGCCACCGACAATCGTAATCGGACCAGCTCTGAGGTACGCGCCACCTTCAACAAGAATGGCGGCAGCCCCGGCGAGCCAGGTTCGGTCGCTTGGATGTTCGAACAGAAAGGGTTGATCACCATAGATCTTAGCAGCACACGCCGTGATCCAGACGAATTACAATTGATCGCGATCGATGCTGGCGCCGACGATGTGATCGTCGATGATGAGACGCTCGAAATCTATTGTGAGTGGACACAACTCAACGCTATTCGACAGACCCTGCTCGACCAGGGAATACCAATCAGTAGCGCTGAGAAGATCATGCGTGCCAAGACGCTTATTCAGCCCGATGAGAAAGATGCGTTGGCGGCGCTGCGCTTGATCGAAAAACTCGAGGATCTCGACGACGTGCAGAAGGTCTATTCGAACCTCGATATTACTGCCGAATTGGTCGCACGCTTCGATTCGTGATTGACCAAGGAGCAGCGAGAATCATATGCGCGCCCTTGGGATTGATCCGGGAACGGCAACAATGGGGTGGGGTGTGGTTGAGATCAATGGCAGTCAGCTTCGTCTGATCGAGACTGGCGCTCTCACCACCCCAGCTGGCCTCCCCCAAGCTGAGCGTCTGCTCCGCCTTTACAACGGTCTCTGCGCAATTATCGAGCGCTTGCAACCTGAAACCGCTGCAGTCGAAGAACTCTTCTTCGGTAAGAATGTGAATACTGCTCTGACAGTCGGACAAGCACGCGGAGTGGCCCTGCTGGCGCTTGCCCAAGCCGGAATCCCGGTCTATGAATACAAGCCTCTGGCCGTCAAGCAAGCAGTGGCGGGATATGGCGGCGCCGACAAACGCCAAATGCAAGAGATGGTGCGGTTAACGCTCGGTCTGCCCACCATTCCCCGACCTGACGATGCCGCCGATGCACTAGCGATTGCGATCTGCCATGCTTACACGGCTCCTAACCGCCAGCGGTTGGGATTGTCGTGAACCGAACCGGTAACATATGTCGTGCTGATGCATCAGCAATAACTATTGCACCATCGCTACCTCGCTCCGTATCCGAAGATAGTTTGCGCAACATCGTATGGCTTCGCGTCGTCGTTCTGGCGCTCCTGCCGATTTTGAAGAGATTCGGCCAAACCTGTTCCTCATCCATAATCCGGCCATTGGCCCTGTATTACGCGGTGAGGGTGAACGGGAAGGGATTCATTTTCGGCTCACGAGTTGGCGCCGCGCAGGTTTGCTCGGTCGCCTCGCCGGACGCGGTTTTGTCACACTGACAATTCCTGATCGGATCGCCGCGCTACCCAAGCCCCCCAAGTCTATACTTGGGCCAGTACGCACCCTCACAGTCGGCGACAGACAACAGCTTAGCATCCTAGACTTGACAGCACCTCATGGCTGGCGACTGCTAACCGCTCATACCAATGGCATTGTCTCGCTCAGCGAAGGCCAGATTGTTCGCCGACGGCGCGGACGTGGGCCGGTGGAGTATCTACGGGTTACCGGTGGAGGATGGCAGGTCGTCCCCGCCGATGAGGCGATCCTGACGGCCTATGGTCAACTCACAACACGACCGGCACTGACGCTCACACCAACACCAGACGGCTGGATACTCCCTGAACTACCATTACCAGGCTCGTATCGTCGGGTACTCAGCCAGATTGCTACAGCCCATCCCCAGGGCTGGCTGTTGCGCAGCGAGTTGGAACGGATGATGGCTAGTGAACTGCTAGCAAAACTGGGGGTCGATATCACATAGCGCCAACGCTACAGTTGTCGACGCAAGAGTGGCTGGTGCTGGAAGGGACAACGATCAGAGCAGTGCGGGGCAGATGTCAGCCTCCACCCCGCACGTGGCATTTATCACTGTTACGGTGCGACGAATCGGCCCTGCCACGTTTTAATCAGCGCAATTGTATCCTGCGCGCGCAGATACGATAAGCGCGGACTCCAGTCGGGATTCAAGATGGCGAATGCCGCCTGCTCGTGGTTGGGATTCCCTTGTTCACCCCAAAGCACGGCAAAATTGATGTTCCAGAGGAACATATTGCCGACAAAGGGGTAATGATCGTACACACGCAGCATTGCCGAGCGAATATATTCGGCCTGTTGCTCAGGAGTTACATAATTACCAAACTCATACCCTGGCGTATTATTTGGCGTTGCCCAGCCATATTCAGTAATCCAGATTTCCTTATCGCCCATCCCATACTGCTCCATCCACTTGCGCACATTCTCCACATGGCGGAAGTAGTGCGTCTCGTGGTCGTTCCAGCAGCGATCGGGTGCCGGCTGGCAACCTGGGATGTAGCTAGGATTATCGGGCCAGAGTGTGTCAGGTGGGTTAGCTGCACCACCTGGATGCACCGCTTGAATGTCAAAGTAGTTGCGCACCTCGCCATTGTTGTACGTGTACATCAAGCGGTAAAACTCTTGATCTGACAGCGCAATCGCCGGATTGGTCACGCCACTAGAAGATGACGCTGCCGCCAATACCAGCGCATCAGGATTGATCGCCTTGATCCGCTGGTACGCTGCTTTCAAAACCTCGACATAGTGACCAACATCTTCCGGCACGATCTCGCCGCCATTCTCAACCGCCAGGTTCGGCTCGTTCCAGATTTCATACGCATGAATCTTGTTACCGTAACGCCGCACCATCTGCTCGAGGAAATTAGCTAGCGTTTCTGGATCGTCGGGCAAGCCATTCGTGGCATTGTACATTGTTGGTGCGCGCACGACATTGACCAGCAATTTAATACCTGACCGATCTACTGCGTCAACAATACGATCCAGCTCATCCCAGCCAAAAATCCCCTTAACCGGGTCTTCGATGTCCATCCAGACTACCTGCTGGCGGAACCAATCAAATCCGGCATTCTTAGCCAGCTGCAACACCCGATCACGATCGGTGTAGTAGAGATGGCCGACGATCCCAAACTCAAGGTAATCAGGATTGATTGGCACTGGGGTCGGCTCCACAGGGGCAGTGGTCGGCTCAACAGGCGCCGCTGTCGGCTCGACTGGCGCCGGAGCTGGCGTAGCCGTTGGCGGACGTACCGCCGGATCGGGCGTCGCCACAATTGCGGCTGTCGGTACATTGCTTACCGGTGAGGTAGCAGGATCGCTGCCGCACGCCGCCAAGATGGCAGCGATCATCATGAACACCAAGGTTATTGCCGGCCATCGCCGGGACGCAAAACGAGACATACCAGCTCCTTACACACAATGGCACGACGTGGCGCGGATTCACGGCCAGATCGTGCGTCAGATAAGATCAATCTTTGGGCATGGCCTGAATGGCAAACCAGGCCGGTCGCGGACTCCAGTCACCGTTGATTACCCCAAATGACGCCTGTTCGTGTAGTTCATTACCCTGAGCACGCCATGGCACTGCAAAGTTAAGATTCCAGAGGAACATCGCACCTACCCACGGCGCATACTCACGCCGACCGATCTGGAAGGCGCGCACGATCCACTCGGCCTGACGCTCGAACGAGATGGAGTTGCCATACTCGTAGCCAGGCGTATTGTTGCGCGTGGCCCAGCCAAACTCAGTAATCCAGATTTGCTTGTCAGCTAGACCATGCTGCACCAGCACATTTCGAATATCCTCGATCCGACGGAAGTAGAACTCACGGCTGTTACGCCATTCGGGGCCAGGACCAGGTCGATCAGGCCAGAGCGTATCAGGCGGATTGTACTGCCCGCCAGGATGCACCCCTATCGCATCGACACTGGCACGGAATTTGGGGTTCGAAGCCATCGAGCGCATATACGAGGTATCGCTGAGCGCGATATTGACATTATTCGTTTCAGTGCTGGTAGGCGCACCGCTCACTACGATCGCCATTGGATCGTTGGCTTTGATAGCCTTGTACGCCACCTCGAGGAGGTCAACGTAGTAACTTGCATCGGCCACACGGCCCCCCACCCCGCCGTCACGAGCACAATCACCGCCATTTTCACAGGCTCGATTTTGCTCGTTCCAGATTTGATACGCCTGGACACGCCCTTTATAGCGCTTCGCCATTTCACCAACGAAATAGGCAAAATCTTTAAAATTCTCGCGGCGCGGCATGCCATGACTACCGTTGGCCGTCGCCCAACTGGGTGCAGCCACTATGCTGAGCAAGAGATTGATCCCTTGACGATTAGCATCAGCAACGATATCATCAAGTTCGGCCCAATAAATAGCCCCCGAACGATCATGGAGATCCATCCAGCGCACCTGCTGTCGAATCCAATAGATCCCGGCATCACGGCTCATCTGCAAGACGCGATTGCGATCTTGCCACGCAGTGCCCTGACCGTAAAGGTGGGCGTTGAAGCCGTAGATAAACGGTCGCGGTAACGCCTGATCAGGGGCACGATAGTTGAAAGCCGGATTGGTGCGATGCTTTAGATCACGGTACTCATTGCCGAGCAAACCGAGCAGAATGCGATAGCGCGGATCGGGATTGTCAGGATGCCATTCCATCCGCTGTCGCTCGAAGTATTGTACCCAGTAAATCTCACCAGTGGCCTGGTTTCGTTCCTGAAACTGTTCAGAGAGGGGATAGCCGAAGACTTCGAGACCACCATTATTGAGCCAAAAGGTGCGAAATGGGGCCGGAGTATCGCGCAGCGTGTGACCTGTTTCGGCAAACCACGTCCCATCCCCCGGGTCAGGTACCCGCTGGAAGGGTGGTTCATTCTCACGCCCCTCTACCAGTCGGCGGCCAAGTAATCGCCCCAGAATGTAGTAGCGATTGTTATGTTGCCCAAAGTTTTCTGGGTGTTCTTCCAGGATGGCCCGCTCGAAATACTGTACCCGATAAAACTTACCCGGTTCAGTAAAGCTCTCTTCAATAAATGGTTCTGAGATGGGGTAACCCAACACAAAGAGCGCATTCGGCGTGTTCTTCCACGTCTCTAAAAACCAATTGACGGCGCTATGCCCAGTTTCAGGAAAATAGCGTGCTTGATACGGCGGGTACGTGTCAGGTACTCCGCCCTGTGCCGCACCCGGTTGCGGCCAAACGAGTAAGGAAATACTTAGCCCCAGCAATCCGAGCACAGCAAACAGTCGTCGTACCATTCAACATCTCTCCTCTTTGATTGTTCCAAATGATGGCCCCTGACTGTATGTGATCAATCTGCTTATCCTATGGTAGCGAGTTCTGCTCTGCAACAAACTGAAGACTGACTGAAACCTTGCTGACAAATAAGCCCTAGACTGACTCTGTCAGGTATGAAACCACAGCGATTATACCCGTCTCTTTGATTCAACGTCAAGCTATCACCGCGAGTTCCCCAAACTATGCTGCGGCGCGAATCAGCGCTGTACTTACTTGCTGTTGCTACACTACAGCTTGGCCCTAGCTATGAGATCCGAACCATCATTGGCTCATTACATCCAGATCGAGAGCCAGACAGCAGTTGATGTTGACACTTTGCACTGCAACTAACCATCATGAACGGCACTTCGGACCTCAACCACGACAGTTGCGGCAACGCTTCAGTCAGCAAGAAAGACGAGTTCTAACGCCAGTAGCAACACCAGCGGCAGTCTATAGCCGGTATCAGGTAGATTCCCCACAGTGAATGAACAGCTGAGCGCTTTCTAACATCGAATGCTGACGCGATCGCATTGTGAGGTGCAGTCCGTGCAACCTGGATTGACTGACCGTCGGATTAGAGCCGCTTGTAGGTCGTCAATGGTCATCAATAGGCCTGAACCTGGTTGATTATCAGTTATTGCTCTGCGTACACCGTGGTAATGTAGGCTGCTGTTTCAGGATATTACCTTGGTTCAGCCCATCCTGGGCATAGCCGATAGGATCGTAGGCACCTGTCGTAACGATAGGCCCGATTAGTACTGGCTAGCAATCAATACTATGTTTGGGTCAATGAGATCAAGGTCAGCCATCACGAGCACACAAATACGCTCTACACCCATCTGACGAAAGGAGCATCAACATGGCTGTAAGCGACATTGTCCGTGCTGGCTAGCCTAGTGCGCGCTATCGTCAGCTTAGTCATAGCACTGCCTCCCATGTCTGTTCGACGCTTGGAAGAAGCTAATCAGTTCATCACCATCAGCCTAACCATCGCACTTTAACACCATCTCCACTACAGCGACCATCAGGAAATGCTGAACGAGCTATGGTTGTTAAATGGACAAACCACAGCCTGATTGGTTGGTGACGATGTCAAAACCGCGGTGGTTATACGACCGGTGGGTCTGCAGGGAGTTTCATAGGGCGCGTGCAAGCTTGAAAGTTGGCGGCTGGCGCTACTGGCCCGGTATATCGGCAGTGACACAACGTAGGTAGGAACTTAGCATCGCTGCTACCCATTGGCGCCTAACCGCAAGTTACCTAGGTGCCGCAGCTGCGGGTATGCAACCCCGCTTCACCACCCATTCCATTTCATTACTTACCGCGGCGAGAACCGAATGGCACGGTTGCGTGTGTTAGAGAGAGTGGACCACTATATGTTCAGAGCCATCGATCACGAGTCGATGGCTGCCGGCTGGCGTAAACGCGGGGCCTGTTCCCACAACCGTTCCCGACGCATCAAACGCACAAACGCCTCTACCACTGTGGCATCCCAGTGATGGCCACTTCCACGCTGCAACATCTGCAACGCTTGATCGGGATCCATCGCTGGCCGATAGGCGCGATCTGCGGTCAGCGCTTCGAAAGCATCGGCCACGGCCAGAATCCGTGCCCCCAGCGGTATCTGCTCACCCTGCAATCCCGATGGATAGCCATTCCCATCGACTCGTTCGTGATGCGCGGCAATGAGCGGTAAAATATCGCGCAGACCGCGAATTTGCGCGAGAATATTCACCCCGATCTGAGGATGCAACCGCATCTGCGCAAACTCCTCTGCCGAGAGCGGACCTGGTTTCAACAGAACATTATCGCGCACCCCAATTTTACCGATGTCGTGCAACAGCCCAGCGTAACGGATCCGTTCGATCTCTGCGCTATCTAAACCCAGTTCCATCGCCAGCCGGACAGCGTACTGGGTCACCTGCTGCGAATGGCCATACGTGTAAGCATCGCGCGCTTCAATCGCGCCCACTAGCGCCGCAATCATCTGCTCGTACTGTTCTTTGAGCGCGCGATAGAGGCGAGCGTTATCAAGCGATGCGGCGAGATGTGAGGCAAACACATCAATTAGGCGTCGTTCAGCAGCGTCAAAAGGAGGTTGCTCTGCCGTCCGTGCCAATTCTAAGATGCCGATTGCCCGATCACGACTGCGTAACATCACTTCCAACTGCCGATCAGGAGTAGCGGCTGGCGCCATCACTAGCTGACGATACCCCATCCGCAGATCTTCTTCGGTCGTTCCGGTCAATGGCTGGCGTGCGCCCGGCTGTGATCCAGTTAACACAATCAGGAACTCATCGTGCGGATCGATCAATGCAAGCCCAATGTGGAAAGGTACGAATCGTCGGTTAACAAACTCAACCAGGCGCGCTGTCTGTTCTTCGATATCAAGTGAACCGGCTATTGCTTGACTAAACTGATACATCAAAAGAAGATCGGAGAGACGTTCCTTCTCATGACGGATGCGGCGTAATTCGAGAGCAGTACGGATCGTCTTCTGCAACTGCTCGGCATCGACTGGCTTAGCGATGTAATCAAGCGCACCCAGTTTGAGCGCCTCACGCGCGGTTTCTACCGTTGCATTAGCCGTCATCACAATCGCGTCGGTGGTTAGATGATGGGCACGTAGCTCTTGGATCAGAGCGATCCCGTCTAAGAAAGGCATTTGAAGATCGGTAATCACCAGATCGAACGGCTGCTGATGCAATATCTCAAGCGCGGCTAGGCCATGCTCAGCTACTGCAACATCATACTCTCGACGCAGCAAGAGACGACAAAATTCACGAACATTTGCTTCATCTTCGACTACGAGGATCCGCGGGCGGGGAAAAGGAGAGGGAGAACGCTCATCCGCCATACCGAAGACTCCTCAAGCTGACCAGTGACTCATTCTGAATTCCAGTATAGTTAGGAAAAGTTGCGTTTAGACTACAAGAATCACACACTTGATGAAAATATTGACATTGTGGAATCGGTGCAGATACCGCGATGGCAAGCATAAACTGCGCAAATGATAGTGAGTCGACGGGCACAGAAATCACTAGTTCAGCTATCGATGAGCCACCAGTAGCGTGAGGGTAAAGAGAGTACTAACCCATATTGGCGCGGTGCTTCCACGCGCATAACACCTCTTAATACCGGTGACAGACAGCATTCAACGTACGCCACCAATTGTGCCTAACGACGGTCTGCCATACTGATCAGGCATCGTCTGATTGCTGGCGAGCGAAATAATTCCGCAATCGTCGTTCCAGCTCATCGAAATCAAATGGCTTAGTTAAATATTCATTAACGCCAGCGCGCAAAGCGTTCTTCTCAGTGTCAGGCGTGCTAAAGGCGGTTAGCATGATGACGTGAATCTGAGAATGGTTTTGACGGAGCGTGCGTACCATCTCGATGCCACCCATACGCGGCATATTCATATCGGTGATAATCAAGTCACACTTATGAACCTGTAACTTTTCGAGAGCATCCACCCCGTCTTCAGCTTCAATCACATTGTAGCCACTGTTTTGCAGCAAGAACCGATACAGGCGACGTGTTGCTGATTCGTCCTCAACAACCATTATTGTGGGTGGCATGGCGCACTCTCCTCAATTGTCGCCTCAACTGACGTGAGCCAAGTTCTCTTTCAGAATGGCGGCTGAGCGCTGAAAGAGGGCAATTTCTTGGTCCGACAGTGGCAGGTTAAGCACCTCCTCGGCGCCATCACGGCCCACAATCGTTGGCAGACTGATAGCAATATCAGTCACACCATACTGGCCGGTCATTAAACTGCTAACTGTCATTACAGTGTGCTGGTCGCGCAGCACTGCCTCAGCAATCGATAGCAAACCCAACCCGATCGCGTAGTAAGTTGCTCGCTTACGCTTAATAATCTCGTAAGCAGCGTTCCGAGTCTGCTCTAGGATAGCATCCAGTGCCGCCTGATCGTAACCTTGACCATTTGCGCCAACAAAATCTACCAATCGAACACCGGCAATATTAGCTAGACTCCAGAGGGCCAGCTCGCTATCACCATGTTCTCCAACAATATATGCATGCACCGAACGCGGGTCAACCCCGTAATGCTGACCGAGGAGATAGCGAAAACGAGCTGTATCGAGAATGGTGCCAGACCCGATGACACGATTAGCAGCCGGACCGGCAATCTGCGCCCCGATCGTGGTCAAAATATCGACTGGATTTGTCGCCACCACGATGATACCATCATCGTTAGCAGAGAGAATAGCGGGAATGATCTCGCGGAAAATAGCCGCATTACGGCCAAGCAGATCTAGTCGAGTTTCACCAGGTCGCTGACTCGCACCAGCAGCAATCACAATTAGATCAGCGTCAGCCAGATCGGCGTATGTACCAGCATAAATCCGCATTGGACGCACAAAGGGCAGGCCATGGTTCAGATCCATCGCCTCTCCTTCGGCGCGGGCATGGTCAACATCGATCAGTACCAGCTCGTTAGCAAGACTACGCTGCATCAAAGCATACGCAAATGATGTACCGACCATTCCGGCGCCAACAATACCAACCTTACCAGTGCGCTTGCGCAGAGTCATGATCAACCTCCTGCTTATTGGCTCCTTTATCTTACCATATCGCACTGGAGGCTGTGTATTAAGCTGCTGTTACAGCCACAGCCAACGGTTATTGTTATCAAATTGTCAACGGGAGAAAACTACTAAGAGGGAGCAGATCTGCGTGCCACCGTTCAACGCCACCCAACCCTCAGCGGTACGCCGCCAGATCGCGTTCTTCAATCGTCGGCATATAACGAGACATCTCGACCATCTTGAAGATCTTCTGATGGTGTGGAGTCACATTCATCGCAAACAGCTGATAGCCGGATTTTCGGGCATTGACGACAAACTTGAGCAACGCCGAAATCCCGGCTGAATTGATGAATGAGACTTCACTGAAATCAAGTACCGTAATCGGACGCATCTGCTGGCACTCGGCGGCAATGGCAGCCGCCGAGACGGCATCAACACTCGTGGTCAGGATGTGAAGCACGACCACATCACCCAATTCTTCTCGTCGAATGATATCGCTCATTGTTGCCGTTCCTTCCGATACAAACGAAGCGTGAGTACCGTCCCGTGTTGTGACGAGTCTACCTCGTAATCATCAACTAGGGCGCTAATCAGGTACATCCCGAAGCCGCGCAGATAGCCAGCATCGAGATGGGCATCGTCGATTACTCGGCGCGAGAATTCGAGGCGCTCGATCCCGCTGCCCTGGTCACTGATCCGAATCTCCAGCTTATCACCATCAATTTCAAAGATGACACCAACCAGCTTCGCAGTATCGCCGCGATTGCCATGGTCAATCGCGTTATTGACAGCCTCGCTTACCGCCAGTTTCAGATCTTCGACTCGTTCGGGGCTCAGGCCGGCAGCGCTGCCAATCTCAGCTGCGCTAGCGCGCACCACACGTTCGAAGATCGGAATAGACGGTATTCGCAACTCCACTCGTTGCATATATATGCCTCTACATGCATGACCAGATATACTCTATTTGTATTGTAACGAATAGAGCGAACTCTTTCATTGCCAGTTACGAGGTTAGACGCGTCGTGTGCGACAATCGCGAGCGGCTCGCGCCATTCACCGCCGCCGTCTGCCGAACTAGATGATCGTAGCGACGCAAATACGCCTTGCCGAGCGATGTATTACCAACCTGCAGATAGCAGGCACCAAGGTAATAGAGAGCCTGAGCATGGCGCGGATTGCGTCGCAAGACCTTCTCGAACAGTGGAATGGCACGGGCCGGTTCGAGCAATTCTTTGTAACACAATCCGAGCATAAACTGTGTCTCGACATCGTCTGGCCACTGCTCAAGCACCTGTTGAAACTCCCGGGCCGCCAAATCGTAGCGACCACGCCGGGTATACATATAGCCGAGATCGAAGCGGAGCGAGTGCGCTTCAGGGGCCAGTTGCACTGCTTTCCGCCAAGCAGCGAGCGCCCACGTATCACGCCCAAGGGTATTGTAAACAAAGCCAAGCAGATAATGGGCCTGCGGATCGGTTGGCAACAGTTGCACGGCCCGCTCAAATGCACGTGCCGCCTGCGCATTCAATCCCATATCGTACAAGAGCTTGCCCATCTGCAAAAAGAGTTGGCCGTGGTGCGGATTGAGGCGGGCACAGGCGAAAAGAAGTTCATACGCCTGTTTCGGCTTCTTTTGCAGGCGCAAGATAGCACTCATTCGCAGGCGCGCATCAACGTAATGACGATGTTGCGGTGGTACCTGTTCATACTCTTCATAAGCTTCATCAAAGCGACGCTGGCGAGCTAGCAAATTGGCCAACAAATAACGTGCCGCATACTCTTGCGGACGCCATTGCAAGAGTGCTCGATAGATCCGCTCGGCCTCTTCTTCATAGCCTTGCTGTTTCAACGCCTGGCTCAGCCGGTAATACCACTGCGCCACTTCTTCATCACTGCGCTGCACTAACGGCTCGTCGGGCAATGGTTCAGGCGAGACAAAAGTCGGCTCGACCCGCAGCGCTTCGGCAAAGCAACGCTGAGCTAACTCGTGCGCACCGTGGCTCTGATGCATCAACCCCATGTAGTAGCGCGGCTCGGCTGCCTGCGGACGGGCTGCACATGCGCTGCTGAAGTGGATATACGCTCGACCGGCATCATCAATCCGCTGGTAGCAGCGGCCCAGCGCAAAGTGTGCTTCGTAAAGGTTGGGGTTGTGTTCAAGCGTCTCTTTGAACGCGGCTATTGCGCGGTCGATCTGACCCAGCGCGGCAAAGGCGACACCAAGGTTGTAGTGCGCTTCGGCCAGTTGTGGGTCAGTTTGCACCGCTTCCAGATACTCGCGCAACGCCTCTTCCCAGTGATCCTGGAACGCCAGTGAATTTCCTATATACAAGTAGATGATGGCACGCTCGCGCTCGTAGATTTGGGCCTGCTCTTCACCATCGACATACGCCGCAATTAGCGCGGCTTTAAAATGCTCGATCGCATCAGCATACGCCGCGCGCAGGTACGAGCGCATTCCCTGACTGAATGCCGCCCCCAGCCGTGTGCCAGCCATGAAGCGCTCACTCCCGCTGAAGGTATCGAGGTCGAGGGGCATAAACTGGAGTTCATTTGCTGATGCCATAGCGCACCTCAGCGACCAAATAGATGCTGATTTCTACTATAGCATGCCCCTCGCGCTTCGTATATTGTAGAATCGGTATTTTAAAATATACGACAGTATATAGTTTTCACAACTGTGCAACGACACTTTGTAGTATTTTCTACTCCCTACTGCTTAGGATCGATAATCATCGAGCGTTAACCGTACCTGTTGGATTAATTCGCGTGCCAGTCCCCGACCAAGACTGGCTTGAGCCAACGCTTGCAGACGAGGTAACACCTCGCGCCACGCTTCGACATCAGCCGGAACCGCACTGGCAAAGAGGGTTGACCACAACAGCTCCATTCGTTCTATGCCGATCACATCAACTATTACGCTCCGAATTTCGGCACTGAGATCGAGCAACCGCCGCCGCAAAATGACCAGCGTGACATCATCGGTCAGGATGTTGTTAGTCCAGGTCCGCACGGCGTGGACTAGCGCCGCGGCCAGCGCCCGTGGTTTGTGTTGCGGTTGCGCCGCAATCAGTTGCGCCAGCCGTTCGAAGCCAAACAAGCTGCCATCAGCCCGTTCGGCCTCAATCAGACCATCGGTGTATAGCAAGAGTGTTTCCCCAGGGTCAATTGTGGCGCTCAGCTCGGTATACTCGCTTTCACTGTCAACACCGAGCGGCAAGCCAGAGATTTCTAGCTCGCGCAATTCGTTGTTCACCAGGATCGGGAACGTATGGCCGGCATTGGCACAGCGAAACGCACCGGTGTGCGGATCGAGCTGCAAGTAGAGCATAGTAACCATACCGTGCGGTATTTCGCTCAACACGCCCAGGTTTACGGCGGCGAGTGTTGCTGCCGGATCAAGGTTGCGCCGCGCTTCGTGGCGAAACACGGTACGGGCAACAGCCATGCGCAGTGCAGCTGGCAAGCCTTTACCGCTCACATCACCGATCATAATGCCTTGACGACCGGCATTCAGCGGGAGAAAGTCATACAGATCGCCCCCCAGATCCCGCGCTGGCAACGAGATGGCTGTCACTTCCCAACCGGGCACATGCGGCGCAGCTTCTAGCAAGAGCCCTTGCTGAATATCGCGTGCCAGTTGCAATTCTTGTTCCAGCTCCCGCGCGCGTTGTTGGGTCGCTTCATCCACTACTGGTGCTGGCGGCGGGTCGGACGGCGGTTCATACCGGCGTGTAGGCTGTAGGCTTCGCTGACGATGAGCCAGCAGACTTGGCCACATCCGGCGCTGTCGCATCTGTACGGGCGGGCAATGACCATTACGGACAGCCATCTAGCGCTCTCCCTCGAGCCGAACGATCCAGCGTCGGCAACTCTCTACCAGCCAGTGGACGGCAACTCCTTCAAGTAATTGTTCAGGTGGCAGATCGGCCAGCAAGCGCTCGGCATTGCGATACTCACGGATCGCATCCACTACCCGCCCCGTCTGACGATAACATTCAGCCAGGTGAAATGCAACTAACGGCGAGTCGTTACTAAGGTAACGTGCTCGTTCCAAATGCCGTATCGCCAGCGGCAATTGCTGTTGGCGTTCATAGATCAGGCCCAACAGGATATGCGCCTCTGTCACGAGCGGATTGAGCTCGAGTGCACGCCGCACTTCGGCCAGAGCAAGATCGAGCTCTCCGCGATTAGCATGGGCTTGCGCCGCCAGAGCCAGGACTGCCGGTGCGTGGCGCCCTGCCAGTGGTGCGCGAGCAAACAAGTCGAGGGCCGCATCGAGTTGACCGCGTTCGATGAAGCGTCGACCTTCGTTGACGATCGCTTCATCAGTAAAGAGCGCGGGTTGATTAGCATTGGTAACGACAGGACGTGGACGCATCGGTCGCAGCTGGGAAGGCCGCTTACCACCCGTCGCAGACAAGCCGCGCTGGCGTGGTGGATCTTTGCGGTACAAAAAAGCTCCATCAACCGCTACTGGTCGCAAACGATCAAAAATATTCCATAATGTTTCGGAGAAGCCGAGACAGAGAGTGCCACCTTCCACTAAAATCTCGTAGAAGCGCCCCATCAATGCACGACAGGTTTCGAGCGAAAAGTAGATAGTGACATTCTGACAAAACAAGATATGAGTGCCGCGCGCTGCAGGCGGAAACGGTTCGAGCAAATTGTGCTGCACGAAGGTTACCAGCTGGCGCACTCGTTCTTGCACTGCTAGGCCATCGCCAGCCAAGGTAAAGAAACGGACACGCTGGGCAGGCGTCAGGTTCATAAGCGTGCGCCCCCGATAAATACCTTGACGCGCCTTTTCCAATGCAGCTGCGCTGAGATCAGTCGCCAGGATCTCAACCGGACGTGGCAGCGGATCACCCAACGCTTCCAACGCAGTGATCGCGATTGAGTAAGGCTCTTCGCCGGTCGCACAACCAGCGCTCCAGATCTTAATCGGTGCCCCGGGAGGCAAACGAGCGTGCAGTTCGGGCAACAAAGTCTTGCGCAGAGCCTCCATATGGGGCCGGTTGCGAAAGAAAACCGTCTCGTGATTGAGTAATAGTTCAGCCAGTTGCTGGAGCTCACCACGGTCAGGATGCAACACTAGATCAGCCAGATATTGACTAGGCGGCTGACCAACCACAGCCGATCGGCGCTCTACTGCGCTGCGCAAGGTCGGTAGGCGTGCATCATCGAGCAGCACACCACAATAGCGGGCCAGGCTGTCGCGGAGCCGGCTCAGATTCTCAGGCAGCAGTGTCATTGCACGCTCGTGATCACTGGGAAGCGGTCACGCAACAAGGTTAGGATCTGATCAGGTGGCAAGACCAGTTCGGCAGCGCCCAACTCAATCGCGGCGCGCGGCATTCCAAAGATCGTGCAACTGGCTTCATCCTGGGCAATGGTCAAGCCACCAGCGCGTCGGATCGCCCGCATCCCGACTGCCCCGTCACGCCCCATGCCGGTCAAGAGCACTCCTACGGTGTTGGCGCCGTAAACGTCGGCGACCGCTGTCATTGTAATATCAATCGAAGGCCGCTGGAGCAACAATGGTGAAGTACTGAGTCGCACCGTACCATCAGGCCTCACAAGCAGATCGGCGCGATCAGGGGCGAGCAAGGCGCGCCCGGGTTGTAATACCATTCCTTCTTCCGCCAATGCTAGCGGAATGGCGCTGGCCTCGGCTAACCATTCAGCCATACCGGCGCCGAAGCCCTGGGCAATATGTTGTACTACAATAACTGCTGCCGGAAACTGAGCTGGCAATCCAGCCAGCAACTGCCGCACGACCTTTGGCCCACCAGTTGAAGCGCCAATCACCACCACTGGGAACTGACCAGGCGCAATTCGCGGCCGCTGACTATGGCGCGGGGTAGTCGTTGCCGTGCGGTGACTAGTCAGCAGCGAGTGGCGACGGCCGCGCAGATGGGTTACAACCTTGACCCGTGCCAACAACTTCACCCGCCGGATCAATAGCTGCCGCAATTGGTCGAGCGAACCAGGATCAGCGAGACTAGGCTTTTCCATGACCTCGAGCGCGCCTGCAGCCAGCGCCTCAAACGAAATATTCGCATCCTGACCACTTACAGCGGCCGACAACACCAGGATCGGTGTTGGATAGTAAGCCATAATCTGGCGGGTTGTTTCAACCCCATCGAGCACCGGCATCCGCACATCGAGCGTTATCAGATCGGGACGCAGTTCGGCAGTTAAGGCAATTGCCGTCTTGCCATCCCCAGCTTCACCCACCACGCGAATCATCGGATCACTTTCTAGCAACTGACGCAACAAACGTCGCATCAGTGCCGAATCATCGACGATGAGAATACGCAGTGGATTAGTCATAGTAATATCTCGCGGAGATGCCGCCGATAGGCTGCACGGTTACTCCATCTCTAATACTAGCCGCACACGATTAGGTAGATTGAGCAGATCAATGTCTTTGTTGAGGTAATCGTCAACCCCGGCTTCAAACGCTGCCCGCTTATCATCAGACGAGGTGAGCATAATGATGCGGAGATCGTCAAGAGCCGGATTCTCCCGGATACGGCGACACACTTCGTAGCCATCAATACCAGGCATCTGCACATCGAGTACTAGCAGATCGGGTGGGTTGGCAGCGATTGCCGCTAGCGCCTCTTCTCCGCTATGGGCAAGCTGAACTGTATAACCGTACATCTCGAGCCGCATCTTGACGATATCGGTAACGAGACGGCTATCATCGACGACTAGAATGGTTGGCATAGCTACTCCTCGTGGCCGAGCAGTTGCTGAATAACCTTCAGCAAGCTGTCTTGGTTAAACTGGCTCTTCACGATGTAGGCCTGCGCCCCTGCTTCTAGACCACGACGACGATGCTCTTCAGAGGCAAGGCTGGTAATTAACACTACTGGCAGATCGGTGAGGGCCAATTCACGTCGGATGCGAGTCGTGAGGGAAAAACCATCGACACGGGGCATCTCGATATCGCTTACTACCAGATCGTAGGTGGTTGCGCGCAGCCTGTCAAGAGCATCGGCCCCATCAATTGCCACAGTTACATCGTACCCAGCTGATTGCAGAATGCTACGTAAAAGTTCGCGAGTGGTGAACGAGTCGTCTACTACCAGAAGGCGCGCCGGACGCGACGCTGCGTCTAGTGACTGACTGATCGCAACCGGCACCGACATTCGTCGGCGATTGCCTTCGATCAAGTACAGAGGGTTCATCAGCAAAGCTAGACTACCATCACTCAACTGGACAGCTCCGCTCAGTGCCGGCCAGCGGGCAAAGAGCGGACCTAATGGTTTGACAACTGCCTCCCGTTCATCGACCAACGCATCAACCAGTAGCCCAACCCGCTGTTGGTTCATCCGTAGTAAGATGACCGGTGCACGCCTCTGACGCGCCAGCGGACTTTCAGCGGTGATACCTAGCAGATCAGCCATTGCTACCAATCCGACTGTGCGTTGCTGGTGAACAATTGTGGGCTGACCGTCGATAAGTTGCACTTGATCGCGCCGCACCCAGATCATTCCACTCACGACTGCTGCAGGCAGCGCTAGCAGTTGGCGTCCTACCTGCACCAATACAACCCGACTGGTGATTAAGGTCAGGGGGATCGTTAGCGTGACGGTTGTACCCTGACCGATCGTCGTATCGACCCGCACCTGCCCGCCCAGTTCCATTAAGTTGGCACGCACGATATCCATACCGACACCTCGACCAGAAATCTCGGTTACAGTGCGTGCGGTCGAGAAACCGGGCTGAAAGATCAGATCAAGAATTTCCCGACTATCAAGTTGGTTGGCTTGCTCAGCAGGCAGCATACCCAGTTCAACTGCACGCCGGCGCACACGCTCGATATCAATCCCGCGCCCATCATCGGCAATCTGAATCCGCACTTCATTAGCAACTGGCTCGGCGCTAATCCGAATCCGTCCGCTAGCTGGCTTACCCTGAGCCACCCGTTCGGCTGGCGGCTCAATGCCATGATCGATTGCATTGCGTACTAGATTTACCAGCGGATCGCTTATCAGTTCTAGCACCTTACGGTCAAGTTCGGTCGTTTCACCATGGATCTCAATAGCAACCTGCTTGTTAGTTACTGTCGCCAGATCGCGTACTAGGCGGGGCAAGTTGTTGAAGAGGGTGGCAATTGGCAACAGCCGTACGGCCATTACCTCTTGCTCTAGGTCTTTTATCAGCATGTGTTGACGGGCCAGATGGCGATCGAGCTGGTCACTCTGGCGCTGCAGGACATCAGTTAGGGTATTCTGCACCTCACGCAGCGCTGCCAGCCGGGCATCGATCATCTGCCGCTGCGCCGCCGAGAAGCGTAGCCGGGACAGATCCTGCTCGAGCGTCTGCAACGCGCGCTGCTGGCGTTCAACGATTGCCTGCAAATGCGCCAGCTCTTGCCCCACCTCGCCTAACCACTGTTGGTTGATCGTCAGCTCACCGGCCAGATTGAACAATCGATCGAGCCGGTCAACCCGCACTCGCACAGTCTGACGTGCGGTACGCGACGCCGACTCGAGCGTTGCTGAAGGCTGTGGGGAAGCAACTGACGGTGAAGTAACTGGCGTCGGTGCTGGCGCCGAGCTCGACGCACCGTCGGTCGCAGCAACGCTCAATGCCTGCACCAGCTCAGGTACTATCGCTAGGTCGGACGGCGAGAGATTCGGTGCTTCCGCCGCCAATCGCCCAATCAGATCACCACTTTGCAGCAAGCGATCGGCCAACGAGCGATCGAGTGTTCGCCGTCCAGCTCGGATCTCATCGAGTGCGTGTTCGAGAGCGTGCGCAACCTGCGCAATTGGATCAAATCCCAGCATCCGGGCCGATCCCTTTATCGTATGTACGGCGCGAAAGGCGCGATCTAGTTCGCTCCGACGCAGCTCGATGCTGGCATCACCCTCGAGCGCTAGCAACGCCTCGTTAAGCACGCGTAGGTTATCGGTAGTCTCATCCCGAAACTGGGCATAAAAGCTGGTGAGATCCATAGCATTATCAACGTTCGCGCCGCGCGAAGTGACCCTCACCGTCCTTCGCCGCTAGCCCATGCAGGCGGGCCGCAATTGCCGTCAGTTTGGCTGCCGATTCGGCCATCTGACGCGCGCTCAACGCCGATTGGCGCGCCACTTCGGCAATCTCACGCATCGTCTCGACTACTTGCTCGCTCGCACTCTGCTGTTGCGCCGTCGCTAGCCCAATTTCAGCGGCAGCCTGCGCAGTGCGTTCGGCTACCATCACGATATTGTCCATCACCTGACCAGCGCGGTGAGCCAACTCAACCCCGCGTTCTACCTCTTTGCTACCCTCTTCGGCGGCCAGCACTGCGGCGCTAGTTGCCTGCCGGATCTCAGCGATAACCCCCTTGACCTCTTTAGCTGCAGCCAGCGTGCGATTCGCTAGACTCTTCACTTCAGCGGCTACGACAGCGAAACGGCGCCCGTACTCGCCAGCACCAGCAGCCTCGATGGCGGCATTCAACGCCAACAGATGCGTTTCATCGGAGATATCATCGATCAGATCGATTATCTCGCCAATCTGCTGTGAACGCTCACCCAAACTAAGCACACGCGTTGAAATGTCTTGCACGCGCTGCCGGATGCGCTCCATCGCCTGAATACTCTCATCAACTGCATCTTGACCGCTACTCAATTGTTCGAGGGTCTGATGGGCTGCTTCAGAGACATGTTCCGCCGCCTGTGCAATCTGACGTGCCGTACTGCCTAACTCCTCGATCGTTGTTGAAACTTCGGATACCGCGCTCGCCTGTTCACTGGCCCCGCCCGCCTGCTGCTGCGAGTTAGCCTGCAATTCGGCAGCAGCGGCAGCTAGTTCACTGCCCAATTCAACTTGCTGAATATTCTTTTCTACCAACTGTTCGGTATTACGCAGCAGTTCTTCAGCACGAGCCTGTGACTCGGCCAACGCTCGACCTAGATCACGGCTGCTGAGCCAGGCGAGGACACTGATCACGCCAACGGTAACCACAAAGAGTACCGCATCGATGATCGGACTGCCGGCCACAAATGGATGGAGACCCAGACTCTGCTCGGCCAGTAATAACCCTAGATACGTGAACACAGTGATCAGACTAACAAGCAGATTGTCGCGTTCGCTGCCTAATAGACCAGCACTGACAATCGGTATAAAAAACACGACCACTCGCGCGCCATCAACACCACCAAACAGTAAAACTACCATCACCGCGCCAGTGATCATAGCGATCAAGAGCCAACGCCGACCAGCTCTAGTTTGTTGGCGGCTGACAAACCATGCTGCCAGACCGTACATTGCCAATCCGGGCAACGTAATGCTGCTGGCAAGCAAAAAGCTTTGCGGCGCAGCATTGCCGTACACCCAAATGACCAAGCCGACAAGCCAGAAGAGCGCGAGTGATATCGCGCTGACCAATATCAGACTATTTAACAGCGTTCGATTTTCCCGGAGTGCCACTAGTTCGGTTGTAGGAAATGTAGACAATTTTGCGTTCATTGCGTGTCCCGAATATGAGCCAGTTGCAGACCAAGCGCTAGATCGGCAGCCAGCCGCCGCAGATCTAGCACTACCACCGGCTGATCAGCAATTAGAGCCACCCCCAATACCCACGGCAACTGCAAACGCACCGCCAAAAACGGCACGAGTGGCTTGATTGGCGGTGCTTCAGGGAAGAGATCCACCCGTGAGACTAACAATTCTACTGTGCGGCGCCGCAGTATGATCCGCAACGCATGGAGCCGACCTACCGCCGGCGGATCGTCGGGATCAAGCAAGGGCCCCAGCTGGCGCCTCAGGATCGGCCGGCCGCGTGCATCGCGATCGTCTTCCCCTGGCGCCCCGATCGCGTCAACATCACTCTGTCGACCAAGATAACGTCGGGTCGCAGTTTCAATCAGTAGGATCACGTAGCCTCCTGCACATATGCAAAGATGGCGGCTGGCTCCAGCACTGCGACTGGCTGATCGTGGTAGCGAAAGACAGCACAAATGAGTCGTTGTGCTGGGCCAGACAGATTCGCTGGTGGCGACTCGAGTTGGGTATTGTCGATCGCAATCAAGTCATCAACTGCATCGACCAGTAAGGCCGCGTCATACTCTTCGTAGTGAAGCCAGATCAGGCGCGTAGCGCGATCCGGCGCAGCGGCAGTGAGGGCCAGCAACAGACGGAGGTCGATAACGGCCAGCATTTGCCCACGCTGGCTGATCACACCAGGCAACAGCGGCGGTGCACCCGGCACCGGCGTAGGTGTACGCCAGCGCATAATTTCACGCACTTGCTTCCCATCAAGTGCGTAACGCTCGGTCGCAAGGCGAAACACAAGATACGTTTCAGGCAGCATTGATTGGGCCGACTGCATACAATGATAATACGTGATCACGCACAGCGACTTCCGGCGATTGTAGCCTGTTTCATGCTGGTTGACCAGACGCTCTCGTCCTAGATAGGATTGTAACAGATGAGTAAAACCATTTGCTTAACCCTACGATACTCCTGATTAGTAAGCACGACTGTTAGATCGAAGAGTTTGTCACGAAGATGAAGCCTAAATGGCGATTATTCTGATGGACGGTTGCTGAAGATAAACCCTACGATCTTCTGTTGCTGGGCTAAAGGTTGCTAAAGATTAACCATACACCCTTTACAGATACAACCGCGCCGATCAACGCCGATGCTACACTTGCCCAGATAGAGACCTCTCTGCGCGGCTTGGAATCCGGCAGCTCCTTAGAGGAAGCAGTTTCGTGGCCACCATACCTCTCGCAACGACACGCGGCGAGATGGCCGCGATCGCCCCTTAGAGGAAGCAGTTTCGTGGCCACCATACCTCTCAGCGATGCCAAACACTGCGTTCATCATCTGGCGGTACCTCGGCATTCGCCAGCACGAAACCTGCCTAACCATGCACCCTCAAGTATGGCAGCTTGCGACTTGCGCAGACTATGGAAGTAATTGGCACCGGCTGTGCAAGCCAGCGCTCGTGCAATTGATGGCTGCATCGCACCGGAGCCGACACCCAATCATCCAAAGCCTGCGTTTTGGGCTAACTACTCTCCTCACGCTACCAAGCTTGGCAGCTGCTATGCATTTGACAACCGGCATAACCTCGTTGGTGTATCCTCTAGACACAGGACCGACTTGCCCAGACCGGTGAGTATCAGTTTACCGACATCTTTGACTGAAAATACTGTTCTCTGGCATCATCTATCGCGCTGCAGCGCTAGCCCCAGTCCATAACGGTAATGGGAGACGGCTTGACGGAACACAACCCTGCGATAAGCAGCTGCGATTATCACCATCTTCACGCTAGCGAATGGTGTGCAACCGCGATCCCCGAATCCCCGCACTAAAGTAGTCGCGCACAACACCAGGATCAGGGCTGGTGACCGCTCCATCCAGCCACTCGCCCAATGGGCAATATGTTAGTCAGACTGAGAGCGCTGCCCAGACCGGCATCAAAGTGAGCCAGACCAGTCACGATGGGGGGTTCTTGTTAATCGCCTTGTCTGTGAATGGCGTCAGCCACCACGTATTAAGCAAGAAGTTGGGCAGCTTTGCGCACTGTATGCCGGTGGCAGCGTTGAGGCAAGCTGAACAACTTTGGTTTGTAGGGAAACTAGCGGTGTGATTGACAACCACTCATTATAAACCGCCGGCAAACCGCTGTACACAATCAGGACTGTGATGATCTAGCAAGAGCATTGTTCTCAGCGATCCCGCTTGGGCCAAACCTACAGATGGCGGGATCATGATCAGGAGGAGGTCTAGTCCGTTGACTGGCGGTTTTTAGGTAGACACATCGCAACGAAACAAAGGGCAGCACACTAGACAGGAGGGACAAAGTTTGCTGCCCGTACATTTGCAGGCTGCTATGATCGGCAATGGCTGGATACGAAGGAGTTCGTTCGCAGCGTTCCATATACCATACAAATCGGCATATTCTCCATTTCTATGGCCTCTATAACTTGCCGGTCTGCTACGGCTGTGATATAATTTGGCTCGGAACAGAGCCGATCTGGCAGGCGGCGAATCATCCGCCTGCCAAATTTGTGTGTCAGTGCGCCGCGCAGTCCCGTTACCATACGGGCGCCTGCCGGCATTATGCGAAAGGAGCGACGCCGTGTCGCAGCAATTGCTTGAAGAGTTGGGCCGGCGCCAATACCGTACCGACATTCCTGAATTTCGCGTCGGTGATACTGTGCGCGTCGGCGTGAAAGTGGTTGAAGGCAACCGTGAACGAGTACAGGATTTCGAAGGGGTCGTGATTCGACGCCGCGGCGAGGGCATCAACGAGAATTTCACCGTGCGCCGCATCGCTTCACACGGGATTGGTGTCGAGCGCACGTTCTTGTTGCACGCACCACGCATCGATTACATCAAGGTCATTCGCCAGGGCAAGGTACGCCGGGCCAAGCTCTATTATCTGCGCGGCCTTACTGGCAAGGCGGCTCGCATCCGTGAGCGACGCCAAGGTTGGTCTTAGGTACATACCTGACGAACGCCCAGCGGCAGGCAAACTATCGCTGGGCGTTGTGGCTTCTGCTTACCCTTAGCTCCGGAGAGCTTCGACACGCATTACCAGCTCGGCCAGCGCCAGATTAAACTCGGCCGGACGCTCGATAGCCGTCAGATGTCCCGCACCGGGAATAACCACGAAGCGACTACCAGCAATATTTTCGTGAAGTGCACGAGCTTCGTCAGGTGGTGTCAAGCGGTCTTCTTCACCAACTACCACTGTTACTGGCACGCGAATCTGGCTCAAGATCGGTGTTGAGTCGGGTCGCGCCGCCATCGCGTGCAGTGCTGCCGCAATCCCCGCAGGCGGATTGGCCGCCGCAATCGCCTGCAACTCAGCACGCAGGGTCGGACTGGCCTGAGGCGCAATGAGATTTGGCAACAATCGCTCGGCCAGCGCCGCACTGCCCTCGCGCAACACGAGCTCGGCATTGGCAGCCCGTGCTGCCCGCGTCTCTTCGCTATCGGCAGTGGCGCGGGTATCGGCCAGCAACAAACCGCTGATCCGAGTTGCAGCCTGACGCCACATAGCAAATGCAATATACCCTCCCATCGATACACCAGCCACAATGGCCTGTTTAATCTCTAATGAATCTAGCAGAGCGATGACGTCAGCGGCATAGTCGTCGAGCGATTGAGGGGTTGGAGTGGGAGCTGATCCGCCAAAACCGCGTAGATCAGGGGCAATCATTCGAAATCGATCAGTTAGCGTGGTCAATTGGGCCCGCCAGAGCGCTGCACTCAGCGGAAAAGCGTGCAACAGCACCACCGGCGTTCCACTTCCCACATCGTCATAACGCAACTGCGCACCAGTTGGCAACAACAGAGTACTCATCGTAACCTCCTGCCAGCGCTGCTACCATTCAGTTGGTCGTCTCGCATAGGGGTAGTATACTGCCAACCGAGTAAAGATACGTCGACGAGCGAAGTACATGCAGCTACACTCGCGGCGATGATGCACTCGGCAAACAAACAGTAAAGGGGCAGGTGTACTACCTGCCCCTCGCTCGAGTCATTGCCAGGGTTATCACGAACGCAGCAAGGTCATCAACCGATGAATCGGAGAAGTGGCCGTCATTCCCGACTGAACTGCCGGCGGCGTTTGCTCTTGCAGCGGTGCCGGTAGCGCCTCAAGGCGGACAATCCGGAGCCTCATCAACTGGACAATACCTTCCACCACATCAATTGCCGACCAGCGTAATTCAGCGGCCAGATCACACAAACGCTTCCGCCCATCAATCATATCGATGAGCAGATGAAACGCCGGTTCAGCCAATCCCTTGGCAGTCTCAGCTGGCATCAACAACTGTGGCGTCAATTCCAGCGAGGACACCTGATGCCATACCCGTCGCCAGCGCAATGCTGCGCGGTCAGCACTGCGCATGATTGTCTCAAGATCGCCCCATACCGAGTGCAAATCGCTCCGGGCACCGCTGGAGACATTGAAAGTTCCATTCTGGACATTGAGCAGGATACCCAGCGCTTCAACACCAATCTGGCCTGCACACTCGATATGATAGATCTGACCGTTATCGAAGAAGATCCGGCCAGACTGTTCGCCGTGGATATCAATCGAGCCAGTGAGCGCACTGTAGACACCAAGATCTATCAGCTCGCGCAACGGCATCTGTTGCAGCGTTCCATGTAGCGCCATTCTGGGGCCTCCTATGTAGGATTGCAGAGAGGTGAGGATGCCCTATCCATTTTGGTTATACCACAAGCGGCACAACGCTGCAATATGACCCTAGTCCCGTTACGACTAGAGCCATACTACGCCGGCACGTATGAGCGCTAGCGGGCCAGCGATCCTGACACTACCGGCGACTGAGTCGCTGGTGCCGTTGTAGGTCGACCGAGCAGGGTGGCACTGAGCAATACCAACGCCAGCCAGGCTAGATCGGCGAACAAAAGATGCACTAACTGCATCCAAATTGGCGCCTTGAGGATAACATTGAGTGCACCGAGAAAAATCTGACTGACAAAGATCGTAGCAACAGCCCAGGCCAGCACCCGCGTTGAGGGTGATGGATCGTAGCGCATCGCCCGTTGCGCCAGTGAAATCATTGCTAACCCAACCAGCGTACCTAACACAGGGTGAACAATACGCATCAAAACTAACGGATGGCTGTCGCGGTTGATCGGTTGATTGACGCCGCCCGGCAGCACTTCCAACTGCAAGAGCGTATCCCCAAGAGCGGTAACAGCGCCGCTAGCACCAACGAAAGCAGTCCCCACCAGCGCCGCGATCAGCATGCTCAGCAACCCGCCCTTGCCGCGAAGATCAGGTGCCGGCTTACCGCTGGCGTACCATGCGGTTAATGCCATTGCTCCAATCAGCAACAACGTATTCACTAAGTGCAATCCTAACGATATCGCCCGTGTCAGCGAGACGTTATGGGCAACCAGCTGGAACAATACCAGCGCTGCACCAATCAACGACTCGATGATCATAAATACCATCACTGCAATTGCCGCGCGCCGCGCCGGATGGCCAGCAGCAAACAAACGTAAGGCCCAGACCAGCAAAGCAATCGCCAACAGCAGTGCAATCCCGCTTGTCACGCGGTGCGAAAATTCAATCAGCTGCGCAGTATCGGGCGCACGCGGAATTACCTGACCGTCGCATAATGGCCAGTGATCGCCACAACCTGCCCCAGAACCGGTTGCGCGTACGAACGCGCCCCACATAATCACCAGCAGGTTATAACCAACATTCAGCCAGGCAAAGTTTACAAACGCACGCTGCCGGGAATCCATGTTGCAACCTCCCGCCGCAACCTGACGGTCGCGGATTGCAAGAATAATGTGACATATTGCACTTTATTCTAGCACAGCCATCACACAGCAGACGGTAAACACCGTGTTATAATTCGTTCACTAAACGCAATCACGCGCCACTCAAGGGACAGACGAGTGACGATTCACGCGCCGCCATCAACCGAACAACTTGTGCAGGTTGTGCGCGATCTGTGCCGGCAGCCATCAACTACCGGCCAGAATGATGAATTGCGCGCCGCTGCTGAACACATTGCCCGCATGGTGCGACTACTCGGCATGCAGGTGCGGATTGTCGCTACCGATGCTGCACCCATCATTATTGCCCACCGTGCGGGTCGGCAACCTCAAACTCTCTTGCTCTACCATCACTACGATACGCCGCCAACTGGTCCCTGGCGGAACTGGTCACACGAACCATTCAACCTTGCCGAACGCGATGGGTATCTATTTGGGCGCGGCGTGGCCGGCGGCAAAGGAGCGCTAGCCGCTCATCTTGCTGCACTACAAGTGCTCTTGCAACGTGAAGGCGAACTGCCTTGCGGGGTGACCCTGGTAGTGGAAGGCGCAGCTAACCTCGGCAGTCCTGGGCTTGACACGGCGCTGCGTGGACACGCTGATATTCTGCATTGCGATGCTGTGCTAGCTAGTTTGGGTGACCGTGATGCCCAGGGCACGCCGATCTGTGCGAGCGGCAGTAAGGGCTGGCTACGCATTCGTCTAAGCGCGCGTGGCCCGGCTTATCCACTACCAGCCGGCTTTGCCGCCAGTGTCGCCAACCCGCTCTGGCGATTGGTCTGGGCGCTAGCTGCGCTCAAGGGTGAAGATGAAGATGTGCGCATCGAAGGCTTTTACGATCCGGTGGAAGGGCCTTCTCGCGCCGACAACGCTACGCTTAGACAGGTGCAGATCGCCACTACGGCACGCCGACGCGCCTGGCAAATCGACCAATTTCTGTTCGGGATCGATGGTGCAGCCCTGAGCCGTACCGAAGCCACCCTACCGACCTGTAACCTCTACTCACTAATGGTTGAACCACATTTGAATACACCTGCCATCCCTGCGCAGGCTACGGCGCTACTTGATATCCAGCTGGTGCCGCGCCAGCAGCCCGCCACCATGGTTGACCTCATCCGACAGTATCTCAATGACAAAGGCTTTACCGATATCGTGCTCGAACGCCTGCCGGGCGGCTATCCTCCTTGGATTACGGCCACTGACAACCCCTTTGTCACACGGGTCGCTGCCATCGGCGCCACTGTCTTTGAACGTCCACTGCCGGTAGTACCGGCAGGTCCTTATGTCTTGCCACTTAGCCTGCTAGCCAGCGATCATCTCGTTCCCACCGTCAGTGTTGGATTTACTCCTGCTACCGGAGCGATCTTTGGGCCTGATGAACGGATCGCTCTGCACGACCTACGCCATCACAGCCAGTTGTTGATCGAGCTGCTCGAGCGGTTGTGGAGCTAGCTCGGTTTGCCCGTTCACCACTCACCACTTTTTCAAAATATCTAAACCAAAATCTTTGTAAATTAGCTTGACCTTCGGCCAGGGTTAGGATATACTAACTCAAACCTTGCGCAAGGTTGTGTTCGCTGTCACGAAGATTTGCTGAGATTGAGGAGATAATCCATGCGATACGTCCTGCGTATCTGCACCCTAACGATGATAACGGCGCTATTGCTTGCGGCATGCGGCAATCAGGCTGCTAACACACCTGCGCCCGCTCCAACAGCCACCAATACTCCTACCAGAATTGTCGTCTACTCTGGCCGTAGTGAAAGCTTGGTTGGGCCATTCTTTACCCAATTCACCGAGGCCACTGGCATTCAGGTGGAAGTCCGTTATGGCGATACGGCCGAGCTGGCAGCTACTATCCTAGAGGAGGGAGCAAATAGTCCAGCAGATCTCTTCTTCGCCCAGGATGCCGGCGCTCTTGGTGCACTGTCAGCCGCGGGCATGCTAGCCCCCCTGCCTGCGGAAACCCTCAACCAGGTCGAACCGCGGTTCCGCTCTTCCGAAGGGTCGTGGGTTGGCATCAGTGGTCGTGCCCGAGTAGTTGTGTATAACACCAATCGATTGACGGAGTCTGATCTCCCGCGCTCGATCACCGGCTTTGTCGATCCTAAATGGCGTGGTCGGGTCGGGTGGGCACCAACCAATGCGTCATTCCAGGCGTTTATTACCGCGATGCGGATACAGCTAGGCGAAGATGCCACTCGCCGCTGGCTTGAAGGTATGCTTGCCAACGAAGTGCGTACCTACGAACGCAACGCTGCCATCGTACAAGCCGTGGCCGCAGGCGAGATTGATGTTGGGTTTGTCAACCATTACTACCTCTACCAGCTGCAACGTCAATCTGGCAACACCCTGGCGGTAGCCAACTACTACCCCGCCGATGGTGACGTTGGCGCCTTGATTAACATTGCAGGCGTCGGCATCCTCAAGACAGCGAAAAACGCCGCGGCGGCGCAACGTCTGATCGACTATATGCTCACTACGGAAGGGCAGCGTTACTTTGCTGAGCAGACGTTTGAATATCCGCTAGCTGGCAATGTGCAGCCTGATCCGCGGCTCAAGCCATTGGCTGAGATCAAAACACCAGATATCGACCTCAACCAGTTGCGCGATCTACAAGGAACGCTGCAGCTGCTGCGAGATGTAGGAGTGTTGTAACCGATGATGATGCGCCGCGATCAGTCTTGATCGCGGCGCTTTGCCAGCAAAGCCTATGATCCGTCGCGCCACCCTATCTGAACTGACGATCGCCGCCACACCGTCTCGGCGCCGGCCGTGGATTTTGATCGGGCTCAGCAGTCTTATTGTTGCCCTGGTCTTGTTGCCTATCGGCTACCTTGTGGTGCGTGCCCTTGAAGCCAGTCCGGATGCTTGGGCTGCGCTGCTGCGCCCGCGCACGCTACAAGTTGTGATCAATAGTCTGGGGATAGCAGTGACAACCGCGGCTCTCAGCGTAGTGATTGCCGCACCCCTAGCCTGGCTAACCGTATGCGTCGATATTCCTGGCCGTCGCTTTTGGGCGATTGCCACGAGCTTGCCGTTAGCAGTGCCATCGTACATCAACGGCTTCGCCATCATTGTGGTCCTCGGCCCCGTCGGTCTGCTCCAACAATTGTTAGCCCCCTTCGGCGTTGAACGCTTGCCGTCGATCTACGGCTTTGGCGGCGCCGTATTGGCACTTACGCTGAGCAGTTATCCGTATGTCTTACTGAACGTGCGCGCAGCTTTACAACGCTGCGATCCGGCAGTAGAAGACGCAGCACGTAGTATGGGCGATAATCCGTGGCGCGTCTTCTGGCGCATTCTGTTACCGCAAGTGCGGCCTGCACTTGCCATCGGTGCACTACTAGCAGCCCTCTACAGTCTGAGCGATTTCGGTGCGGTATCGCTCCTCCAATTCGAGACGTTCACCCGCTCGATTTATGTACAATACCGAGGCTCGTTCGACCGCAGCGGCGCTGCCTTGTTATCGTTGATTTTAATTGCCCTCACGCTTAGCCTCATTGGGATCGAGCAGCTCATCCGTGGTCGACCAAGTATGAGTCGCACAACCTGTGCTGTCGCCCGCCCACGGCGCCTGGCGAGTATTGGGCCATGGCGCTGGCTGGCTGCACTATACGCAGCCCTGCTCGCGTTACTCGGCATTGGTATGCCATTAATCGCCCTCAGTTACTGGCTAGTCCGCGGTCTACTGAATGGTCAGACACTCGACACACTCTGGCAGCCGATCACTAACTCGGTACTCGCCGCAAGTGGGGCAGCGGCACTGACCATCGTTGCCGCAATCCCCATCGCTTTACTTGCGGCGCGCTTCCCCTCACCCCTGAGCCGATTGTTAGACGCGGCAGCCTATACCGGTTATGCGCTTCCCGGTATCGTGGTAGCACTAGCACTCGTCTTCTTCGGTGCCAATTACGTGCCTTGGCTCTACCAGACCTTCCCGATGCTGTTGTTTGGTTTAGCTATCCGCTTCTTGCCACAGGCGATCGGTAGTCTGCGTACCAACTTACATCAGATGAATCCACGGGTCGAAGATGCAGCCCGATCGCTCGGGCGCTCACCGCTGGCCGTATTCACTGGTGTGACCCTGCCGATTATGACCCCTGGGATCCTCTCCGCAGCAGCTCTTGTCTTCCTGACAGCAATCAAGGAATTGCCCACAACACTGCTGCTTAGTCCTACTGGCTTCCCCACCCTAGCCACCCGCATCTGGAGCGCTACCAGCGAAGCGATGTTCACGCAGGCTGCTGCACCAGCACTCGTCTTGCTAGCGGTATCGGCAATTGCAACTGCGATTATGCTGGCGCACGAACGCAGCGGCTAAGCTCAGACTGAGGGCAACGTAATTGTCGCCCTCTTGCGCCAGGCTTAGGTGTGCTCACCGATCGCGGTACGCAGCCAGGGCCGTTTCGCGGTCAGGATAGATCTTGAAGAGGGTATCGAACCGACTTTTGCGGAAGATCTCGGCAATTTGCGGTTGTAGACAGCACAATCGCAAATCCCCCCCGAGCGGTTGCACAGTACGCAGCGTGCTAAGCAGCATGCGCAATGCCAGACTAGCGACAAAATTCACTTCCGTCATATCGACCAGCACCTTACCACCATGACGAGTAACGAGCAGGGCAAGATCCTGTTCAATCGCCTGGATGCCAGCAGCGTCCAGACGAGCCGGAAGCTCTATAATTAGCACTTCATCTACTTGCTCGGTCTTCACGCCAAAATCTCTCTTTCTGGTAAATCATGTCGCAACCACGTCACCGTATCAGGATAGGGTCATTATAACACGCGTGCCTAGACTAGCGCGGCAGAGCCGAGGAGAAGACCGCTTCCGCATCATCCTACTGCTGTCAAGCGCTCAACGATTAGTAGAGTCATATCATCGGCCTGAGGTTCACCAGCAGCAAATGCTTCCACAGCCGCCACCACCTTAGCTACCACATCAGCCGCCGAGAGCTGAGCAGATGCACGCAGCGTATCGTGGAGCCGTTGGTCGCCAAACAATTCCCTCGCCTGGTTCATAGCCTCGGTAATGCCATCACTAAACACCACTAGCTTATCACCGGGAACAAGCTGCAGGGTATGTACCACATACGATTGTCCGGCGACAATGCCGATTGGTAGCTCGCCTTCGTTCAGCTCTTCGATGGTAATGGAGGGAGAACTGATCCGCAATGGCGGATTATGACCAGCGTTGATGTACACCATCACACCGGTAGTCGGATCAAGCAGACCGTAGAAGAGGGTCACGAACATATTTGCGTCACCGTGTTCGCGACAAATATAGTCATTGGTGAGGCTAACAGCGCGCACGAGGATGGTAGCGCTTTGTTCTCCGCTCACGTTGTCAGCTGCTTGTGAAGCAGCACGCAACAATGAGCGGCTGAGTGCCACAAAGAGCGCGGCGGTCACACCTTTACCGCAGGCATCGGCAACAACTAGCCCGATCCGACCATCCGGCAACGTAATGGTATCAAAAAAATCACCCCCCACCGCCTGGGCACCGCGACTAAAAGCGGCAATCCGCCAGCCTGGCGGTTGGGGTAACACCCGCGGCAGGAACGATTGTTGAATACGGCGCGCAACAGCCAATTCCTCTTCGAGGCGGCTAAGGCGGATCAGTTCGGCTTGTGCCGCCTGCAATTGCTGATAGGCCGTTAGCAACTCGGCATTTTTGTGCTCGAGGTCGCGGATCATTCGCTGGTTGGTATTGCGCACCCGGCCAACGATATTACGCAGCATCGTCATTGCCAGAGCTGGGCTCGAACCGATCAAGGTGGCGAAGATCGCCTCATCCAGTGCAACCAACCGACTCGGCTCGAGCGCACGCACTGTGGCCGAACGCGGACTGCGATCGATCAGGCTCATCTCGCCGATAATCTGACCGGAATGAAAGACCTCGAGCTGCAACTCGGCCCCATTGACGAAGGTTAGCACTTCCAGCGCACCGCTCAAAATCACGTAACATGCAGTGCCCTCCTCACCTTGATGAAACAACACTTCACCTGCAGCGAGCCGACACTCGGCTAGTCGTGGCGACAGTTCAGCTAATATTGCTTCGGGCACAGCTTGAAAGAGCGGCAACGCTCGCAGCTGGTCAAGTAGTGTCATGGTTTTGGTCACAGTCAGCTCATTCCAACCGCTAATCGGATCGTGGCGATAACTGAGTGTATCGGTATATTCCCGCACGAAAAAGAGACCGAGCCCGCCAATCGCCCGCTGATCAGCAGCTACGTGGAAATCAGGCAACGGTGCATAGTTTGGATCGAATGGCTGACCACGATCACGAATCGTTATAGTCATTACCCCTTGCACATAAGAGCAGATCAGATGAATCTGATCGCGGTTGTGGTCATTGTAGCCATATTTGACGATGTTCGTTGCTACCTCTTCGATCACCAACCGCAGCGTGTACCCGTAATCATACGGCAAAGACCATTCAGCCTCCAGCGCATCGCTGAAGGCTAACAGAACAGAGACAGCATTCCAATCGGCAAAAACACTGATCTCTCGCCGCATGACCGCCTCTACACAGCTAGCGGCTCGGTAGGATGGCGGCTCTGGTTCAGTGGAAGCGTGGCCCGTAGCTTGCGTAGGCGGGTAATCGCGTCAACCGCCGCTTCGTGGACATTCGGGTCAGTATCGTCAACCGCCTGGGCCAGTGCGTTGAGAACAATGGTCGTAGCCGCAGTAACGCCAAGACGACCCAAAGCGTGGGCCGCGGATTCCCGCGCATACGCATCGGTGTCTTGCAGCATAGCTACCAGACGGTCGATGATAGGAGCAGTCCCAGCCATTTCACCTAACTGACTGACAACCAGAGCAGCTGCGGAGCGCACAAAGCTATCGGGATCAGCCAAACATTCATGCAGATGGTTCATCAACTGCGGTGAAGCGATCCGATCACGGAGCAAGCCAAGCGTGCGTGCGGCGGCGAAGCGGGTCTCTAGATCGCAGTCATGGATGGCGAGACGGATAAGCGTCTTCACTAACGGCTGTGGTGGTGTACCAACAATCATACCCAGCATGCGTGCAGCAGCTGCACGAACGTGTGAGGCGCTATCGCTAAGACCATCATGCAGCAACACCAAGTCGGAAGCGGTAAAATTCCCCTCACGCACACGCAGACGACGAATTGCTTCGTAGCGGCTCTGCCAGCCTGGATCGTGCAACTGTCGACGCAACTGCTCGAAATCACCTGGTTCAAAGGAATCAAGCTCAGCCAGGAGCGTGAGACGGAGCCATTCATCGCGTGAGCTATTCAACCGCTGCCGTGCCAGATGGATCACATTGAGCGCCAGCATGATCTCTTCGATCATTAGTCGAAGTTCGGGGCGCGAACGCAGCTCCCGCTCGATCAATTGAGACAACTGGTAGCGCCAGTGGCTAGCGCGGCGCACAACATGATCGGCACCAGGGCCGCGCGAGATTTCGGCTAGAGTTAACACCGCCGAAACTGGCTCTTCCTGGAACGCGGCCAGAAATGGTTCGAGCGTGCGCAGGGCAAGGAAGCCAAGCACAGTGCTGACGCCAGCGACTTGAATTTCTTGCCGCGGGTTGCGAGCAAAGCTGTGCAGTCGTTCTGCCACCCGCTGTCGCCACGTCTCGCGGTCGAACATCGGCAGCTCCTTTCCCCATGCGCCATTGCGGGAAAGCTTTTTACGCTTCTCCTACTTATGTAGTATAGCATATCGAAACTAAATAACACAGTACTTTTGTCCTGATTTCAGATTGCAGAACCATTACAGCCTAGCGAAACTGGATGATATGGTAAGATGGGGCCAGAAGCATTCACAAGTGGAACAGAGCAATGACTCCAACACCTGAAGAACCCGACGTTGCTGCCAGTGTTCGCCGCATACGGCGCGGCTGCGTCATGATGGCTATCATTGTGATTGCAATGACTATTTTTTTGATTAGCGCCACTGGCAATCTGGCTTTTGTCCTACTGCTGTTGTTGGCCGGAGCTTTGCTAGGATTAGCTTTTTTCGTGGTACGTGAGGAATCATAACTATGTCACCGGTGTATCAACGTGCCATCCTAGCAGTGCTGGGCCTCATCTGTGTGGTGATCTCAATCATTGTCGCCTTTCAGCAACCATTCGGATTGTGGCACTGGCTCTGGCTGGCTTTAGCCGGGATCTTTCTCTACGCCGTGCGTCGGCAAGCATAGTCACAACAATCACGCTACCGTCGCCTGCGAACGGGGAACCGTTAACGAAACGCAACGAGACGAGTCCAGCTCACTTTTCGGACTGGCCGCGTAAGCGAGAAGATGAGGTGCAGATCAGCGACGGATCTCTTACCACCATTCTTCAGAAGCTACCGCTCAGACCCAGCTAGCGTGCCATCCATCCAGTTTGCACAATCTTTTGTTCTCCGTTATAATATGTATCAACTATTCCCCATATCGAGAGACACGTCATTAGTCGGTCAGGGCAATTGCAGTGGCAGTTGACAACTGACAGGCTCTTGATCGACACCATGAGCGGTGCGTGTTTGGTTCGTGCTTTATCGATGAGGATCGCATGGCGCATCGTGACTCGGCAGCGTTGCCCACCCCTCAGATGGAGATTGATCACGTCGATCTAAGCTTTGGTGGCGTGCGCGCGCTCCTTTCAGTGACATTCAATATTTACCCTGGTTCAATTCAGGCAATTATTGGCCCCAATGGCGCTGGCAAGACCAGTCTGCTTAATTGCATCAGCGGTCTGTACCGTCCACAACGGGGGCAAATTCGCTTTGAGAGTCGTAATATTATCGGCCTACCACCGCACCAGATCGCCCGCCTCGGCATAGCCCGCTCATTCCAGAATATCGAACTATTCCGCCATATGACGGTAGTCGACAATCTTATGTTAGGTCGCCATATCCACATGCGGAGCGGCATTTTTAGCGGCGGGTTATATTGGGGTCGCGCACAACGCGAAGAGGTCAAACATCGCGAATTTGTCGAGCAGGTGATCGATCTCCTCGAGATCCAGTCTATCCGCAAGAAGATGGTCGGCGCGCTGTCATACGGCCTGCAAAAGCGGGTGGAATTGGGGCGCGCGCTAGCAATGAATCCGCGCCTGTTGCTGCTTGATGAGCCAATGGCCGGAATGAATACCGAAGAAAAAGAGGACATGGCGCGCTTCATTCTCGATATTAATGAAGAGTATGGCACGACCATCGTCCTGATCGAGCACGATATGGGCGTGGTAATGGACATTAGCGATCGCGTGGCCGTGCTCGAATTTGGCCAATTGATCGCGTATGGCACCCCGGCTGAGGTGCGCAATGATCCGAAGGTGATCGATGCCTATCTTGGCCGTGAGCATGCACTACCACTAGTGTAAACGGTAACAGTTCTCCGGCATACAGCACCGGTTCCACGGTTGGGTGAGATGATGATCCAAATACCTGAGACAACGCTACCGCGCCTCCTCTTTCAGAATGCGGAACGCTTCGGCAATAAAGTGGCTCTGCGCGAGAAAGATTTCGGGATTTGGCAAACGGTGACCTGGCGACAGTTTGCCGATCATGTACGCGCTTTTGCAATGGGACTGCATGCCCTCGGTGTGCGACGCGGTGATGTCATTGCTATTATTGGTGATAACCGGCCTGAATGGCTTTACGCCGAATTTGCAGCCCAAAGCATCGGCGCAATGTCGATCGGCGTCTACCAAGATTCGGTCGCCGAAGAGGTTTACTATATTGTCTCGGCAGCTGAAGCGCGGGTCATCGTAGCCGAAGATCAGGAACAGGTTGACAAAATCATCGAGATTTGGCCTCGGCTCAACGGGGTGTTAAAAGTCATCTATTACGAGCCGAAGGGTATGCGCAATTACACCCAACCATATCTAGCACACTTCCCCAGCATTGAAGAGCTAGGTCGTGCTTACGATCGCGAGCATCCTGGTCTGTTCGAGGCTGAACTAGCCGCTGGCAAGCCCGACGATGTTGCTATTCTTTCGACGACCTCTGGCACGACTGGCAAACCGAAACTGGCGATGCTGACCCATCGCAATTTGATCAGTCAGGGCGCTGGCCTCCTCTCGGTTGATCCCCTCACCCCCGATGATGAGTTTGTTAGTTTTCTGCCGCTGGCCTGGGTTGGCGAGCAAATGGTGACTGTGGCCGCTGGTATGCAGTGCGGCTTCACTATCAACTTTCCAGAGTCGGCCAACACTGTCCAAGAGAACATCCGTGAGATCGGACCACGCGTGATGTTTTCACCACCGCGCATCTGGGAAAATATGCTATCGCAGGTGCAGGTGAAGATTCAAGACTCAACGCCATTGAAACGTGCCATCTTCGAGTGGGCGATGAAACAGGGTTACGAAATGGCGGATACCCGCTTTGGTGGCCGAAAACCGAGTCTTTGGCTGCGTCTGCGGTATGCATTAGCCCGCTTACTTGTCTTCGAGATGCTGAAAGACCACCTCGGCCTGCGGTTCCTCAAGCGGGCTTATACTGGTGGCGCTGCGCTCGGCCCCGATGTATTCCGCTTCTATCACGCGATTGGTGTCAACCTCAAACAGGTGTACGGGCAGACTGAAAGCGCTGGCCTGAGTGTGATCCATCGCGATGGTCAGATCAAGTTCCAGACCGTCGGTACACCGCTGCCCAATACCCAGATCCGTATTGCGGAAAACGGTGAGATCCTGGTGAAAAGTCCGTCGGTCTTTGTTGGCTATTACAAAAATCCGGAGGCGACTGCAGAAACTCTCGAAGACGGGTGGTTGCACAGTGGTGATGCAGGCTATTTCGATGAAGATGGGCATTTGATCGTCATCGACCGGGCGAAAGATGTGATGACCCTGCCCGATGGCACCAAATTTTCACCCCAGTTTATCGAGAATAAACTCAAATTCAGCCCTTACATCAAAGAGGCTGTGGTCTTTGGCGGCGACTGGCCATTTGTCACCGCTATGATTAATATCGATTTCGCCAACGTAGGCAAATGGGCCGAACAATCGCAAATTTCATACACCACTTATACCGATCTGGCGCAGAAACCACAAGTTTACGCGCTGATTCGCAAGGATGTCGAGCGGGCAAACGCGGATTTGCCGCCAGCTGCTCGCATCCGACGCTTTCTGCTGCTCCACAAAGAACTTGATGCCGATGACGGCGAGCTAACCCGCACGCGCAAGGTACGTCGTCGGTTAGTAGCTCAACGCTATCAGGAGATCGTTGATGCGCTTTACAGCGATCAGCGTGAATTCGAGATTGAGACGACTATTACCTATCAAGACGGGCGCACAGCGTTGATCAAGACACGCCTACGGATCGAGGAGCTGGGTGACCCATCCACATCGACCCCGATGGTGGCGGCACGCGAAGTGACTCGTTAGCATCGGTGTCACCGCGTGGTCGAGGAGGAGCTAGCCGGGGGACCTAACGGTGGGTAAGCGCTACACCAGTACAGCAATGGTGGCTGATCATTCAAGTTGAGCTTATCCCTGCACAGCGACAACGGAGACGCGCATGGATCGATTCGTGCAATTGGCGCTCAGCGGGATTGCAAATGGCGCAATCCTTGCGCTGGTCGCGCTCGGTTTTGTTCTGATCTACAAGAGCAGCGATGTGATCAATTTCGCCCAAGGCGAGCTCTTGCTGATAGGTGCTTACCTCACCTACGCCATGGTCGAACAGTTTGGGATCTGGTGGCCAGCTGGAGTAGTACTCGCCGTGATCCTTTCGGCAGTGGTTGGCGTCTTGATCGAACAACTGGTCTTACGCCCAATGATTGGTGAACCAGCTATCTCGGTCATTATGGTGACCATCGGCCTCTCATCGCTGCTCCGGGCTATTACTGGTGCTATTTGGGGAGTGACTCCGCGGCCTGCGCCGCAGTTCTTGCCAACCGATACTGTCACGATTCTGGGTGCCAATGTGGGCATTGATCGCATCTGGGCGTTTGGCCTTGCTATCGCACTCTTTGGGATACTGACGCTCTTCTTTCGCTATAGTCGCGAAGGTATCGCTATGCGTGCGGTGGCCGATGATCAGCAAGCAGCGCTCAGCATGGGTATCAGTGTCAAAACAGTGTGGGCAGTAGCATGGGCTATTGCAGCAATTACCGCCACTGTCGGTGGCATTCTGCTCATGAGCATCTTTGGTGGAGTATCGGGCACCATCGGACGCGTCGGACTACTCGTCTTTCCAGTGGTGATTCTGGGCGGCCTAGATAGTATTCCTGGCGCAATTATTGGTGGATTGATCATTGGTCTGCTGCAATCATTTGCTGGCGGATACCTGCCACCCGAATGGGGGATGGGCGAAGTTGTGCCCTTCGTTATTCTGTTGCTGATTTTGCTGGTGCGACCATACGGCCTCTTTGGGCAACGTATTATCGAACGGGTATGACAGCAAGTGCAGTGGGCAATTCTCACTGCTAGCAGGACAATCACGACGATGCAAAGCGGAACATTTCACACCACTTACGCCAGTGATGTAAGTTTGCGTCCGTATTGGCCGCAACGAATACGCATTGTACTGGTGCTGGTGCTAGCACTGATCTTCCCATGGTTTGCCGACCGCTACTGGCTGAATCTGGCCAATACGATTGCGATTGCCGCGATTGGGGCCATTGGACTGAACATTCTGGTTGGCTACACCGGACAGATCAGTGTTGGTCACGGCGGCTTCCTAGCCGTTGGCGCTTACACGGCCGGTTTGATGGCGGTGAACCTAGGCGCGCCTATGTGGATTACCATCCCAGTCGCTAGTTTCGTCACGGCTGCCGTGGGGGCCTTCTTTGGCCTGCCATCGCTCCGCCTGAAGGGCTTGTATCTCGCTATCGCCACGCTGGCTTCACAAGAGATTATCATCTGGTTGCTTACCCACGGCAAACTGCTGGGTATCGGCGAATCACTCTCGCTACCGCGGGCAAGTAACAATCTCTTTGGCCTCCCCCTAGAGTGGCTCGGCAATAACGACTTCGCCTTCTATTGGGTGTGTCTCACTCTCCTGATCCTAACTGTCATTTTTGTCAGTAACCTATTTCGCACGCGAGCCGGGCGAGCGTTTGTCGCGATCCGTGATCAAGACATTGCCGCGCAGGTGATAGGCGTCGATCTCTTTCGCTATAAGTTGCTTGCTTTTGCCACATCATCGTTCTTCGCTGGATTGGCCGGCGCGCTGACAGCCCATTATCGCGGCGTGATTTCATGGGAACGGTTCACGATCGAGACGAGCATTCTCTATCTAGCGATGATCATCATTGGCGGCCTAGGTAGCGTCTCTGGCTCAATCTACGGCGCCGCTTTCATGATCCTGCTCCCAGCACTCCTCTCGAATGTGGCTCGCGCGCTTAACGATGTGGTACCCAATATCACAACGTATCTGCCCTACCTCCAGCAGGGCGCATTCGGTCTCGCAATCATCCTCTTCCTGATCTTTGAGCCAGAAGGTATTGTCAAGATGTGGCGCAATGTCAAGGATTACTTCCGGCTATGGCCGTTCAGTTATTGAAGTATGACGAAGGAGGATGGCATGCGCAAGAGGAGTCGGACGTTCGGTTGGGTGATTGTGCTGGCCCTGTTTGCCACATTGCTAGCGGCATGTGGTGGGGGTGACGGCGGTGGCAACGGCAGTGCCAGCAATGAGCCGATCAAAGTAGGGGCGATTTTCGATCTGACTGGCGCGACAGCTGATGTAGGAACACCCTATTCCCGTGGACAGATTGCCTTTATTGATTGGAAAAATGAACAGGGTGGCATCAAGGGACGGCGCCTGCAACTGATCAGTGAAGACTACGCCTATCAAGTACCACGGGCCGAAGAGCTGTACACGCGGTTCGTCACTCAGGACAAGGTGGTAGTCTTCTCAGGATGGGGCACTGGTGACACCGAGGCCTTACGCCCCAAGATTACCGAAGACAAAATCCCCTTCATCTCGGCTTCGTATTCGGCCACATTGGCGAATCCAGCTGAGACCCCGTACAATTTCCTCGTGGCTCCTACCTACTCTGACCAGTTGATCATCGCGATGAAGTGGGCGATCGAAGACTGGAAAGCGAAGGGGAACAGTGGTCTGCCCAAGTTTGGCTACCTCATCAACGATAGCCCATTTGGCCGCTCACCACTGGCCGACGGCACCAAGTTTGCCACATCGCAGGGTATCGAGACACCTCTCGAAGTCCCCTCGCCACGTGGCGCTACTGATCTGACGCCACAATTGACCCAGCTGCGCGACTACGGTGCTAACTACATCTTCTTGCAGAACGTGTCGAGCCCGGCCGCGCTGGCTATCAAGAACGCCAAGAGTCTGGGTTACAACGTGCAGTTTGTCTGCCTGAACTGGTGCGCGAATGAAATCCTGATCAAGCAGGCAGGTGCTGATGCTGAAGGCGTGGTAGGCACGGTACCGTTCAACCATGAATCAGAGGGCGGAAAGATCGCGCTCGAATATGCCCGCCAGAAGAACATCGACTATGGCGGTGCCGATAGCACCTTCGTCCAAGGCTGGACAGCAATGTCGATCATCGTTGCCGGCATCGAGAAGGTCCTAGCAGATGGCAAGCCGGTCACCGGCGAGAACATTAAGAACGCGCTGGAGACAATGGGCCCCATTGACACCAACGGTGTCACACCACCGGTGCAGTTCAGCGCTACCGATCACGCCGGATTGAAAGCGCTTAAGCTGTTCCGAGTAGAAAACGGGAAGTGGGTGCCGATCTCTGACTTTATCAGTGCGCGGTAACGGAGGCAATACGTCGTAAAATGGGCGGGCGGGAGAACAATCTGCCCGCCCAATCGCCTCGCCAGGCACGGCTGATAATCGTGTGCAACGGTTTGAGTCTCGCTGAATGCACCAGATATTCATTCAATGCCTATGCTTGTGCTCAACAACATTGAAGTCATTTATAACGAAGTGGTGCTAGTGCTTAAGGGCTTATCGCTCACCGTGCCAGAAGGACGCATCGTAGCCTTGCTCGGATCAAACGGCGCGGGCAAGAGCACCACGCTCAAAGCGATTTCCGGTCTGCTCAAGCCGGAGAATGGCGAGGTAACCGACGGCGAAATCCTCTTTCAAGGACAGCCAATTCATAAGAAAGACGCTGCCAAGATTGTGCGGATGGGGATCTTCCAAGTGATGGAAGGGCGACGCGTCTTTGAACACCTGACGGTAGAGGAAAATCTGCGTGCTGGAGCGTATACTCAATCAGGACGCCATTTTGCCAACGATCTGGCGCTCGTTTATGACTACTTCCCCCGTTTAAAAGAACGACGCCACCAGGTAGCCGGATTTCTCAGTGGCGGTGAGCAGCAAATGCTGGCAATTGGGCGAGCGCTGATGGCGCATCCCAAACTGATCATGCTTGACGAACCATCGCTCGGACTAGCGCCTCTGCTGGTGGCTGAAATCTTCGAGATCATCCGTCGCATCAACCGGGAACAGGGAAGCACTATTCTCTTGGTAGAGCAGAATGCCCGACTGGCCCTGGAGGCGGCTCACTACGCTTACATTATGGAAAATGGACGGATCGTGCTGGAAGGCTCGCCCGATGACCTGAAAGACAATGCCGACGTACGCGAGTTTTACCTTGGCTTGAATGAAATTGGCAGTCGCAAGAGTTATCGTGAAGTGAAGCACTACAAGCGCCGTAAGCGCTGGCTATCATGAACACAGCGCATAGCGCATGCGCAGCGGTGCGCTGGCGCAGTATCTAACTTGCGTCTAGCCAGAGGTGAAAGGTTATGGATATTCAGGCATTCTACGCCGGTTTTGACCAGCGGGTCCGCGAGATCGTCGCTTTTGGCTATGAGCACTCTTCTGCATTCCGTCGCCGGATGGATGCAGCTGGCCTGACGCCAGCCGACATCCAAACCACTGCCGATCTGAGCCGTGTGCCTATCCTTCGCAAAGAGGAGCTGGTTGAGTTGCAGCGACAAGGGCCGCAGCTTGGCGGTATGTTGACCGTGCCGCTCAGTCGGCTGCGACGCATCTTTCAATCACCCGGTCCGATCTACGACCCTGAATCCGATGAGCCCGATCCGTGGCGATGGGCGCCAGCATTTCGCGCGGCTGGTTTTGGGCCTGACGATGTGGTGATCAATTGCTTTGGCTACCACCTTACCCCTGCCGGGGTGATGTTTGAAGAGGGTGCACGCGCGGTCGGCTGTGCTGTGATTCCCGCCGGTATCGGTAATCAGGCCCAACAGATCGAGGCTATGGCCCATTTGGGCGTCACCGCCTATGCCGGCTTGCCTAGCTATCTAAAGGCCTTGCTGGAGAAGGCGGTTGAACAGGGGCACGATCCGCGATCGTGGCCGCTGAGAAAAGCTTTTGTAGCTGCCGAACCGTTGCCACCATCACTACGCGCACTGTTCGAAGAGCAGTACGGGATTCTGGTCTACGATGGCTATGGCACTGCCGAGACTGGTAATCTGGGTTATAACGGCCCCGAACGGCGCGGCTGGCATCTGCCTGACGATGCCCTAGTGCAGATTTGCGATCTCAATACGGGCGAACCAGTTCCACCCGGACAGACGGGAGAAGTGGTCGTGACGCTCTTCCGCCGCGACTACATCCTGATTCGCTTTGCCGTTGGTGATTTATCAGCGCTTATGACAGACGCCACCTCCACTGTCATCCCCACGCCTAGGCTGGTCGGCTGGTTAGGACGCAGCGGCGAAAGCGTCAAGGTACGCGGTCTCTTTGTGCATCCACGCCACATTGCGGAAGCCATGCGTCGACTAGAAGGCGTGCAGAACTATCAGGCGATCGTTGTGCGCGAAAACCACCGCGACGAATTAATTTGCCGAATTGTGCCAGCAGGCGATGCTGATCCGGCTGCTATCCGCGCTGCAGCAGTGCAGGCATTGCAAGAAGCGATCAAACTGCATTGCAAAGTTGAGACAGTCGCTGAACTGCCTCCTGATGCCAAACCGTTTGTTGATCAGCGCACATGGTCGTAGGTTGTTAAATCATTCCCAAACGTAGAAAGAGCGCAGCAACACCGGCCGCGCTCTTTTTCGATTCTGCTACCAGACTTCTTCCAGAATTGCCAGCAACTGTTCTGGCGTGGCCGGACGCGGATTGTTGAAGATCGCCGGTTCGACAGCGGCCAGTTCAGCTAGTTCAGGCAACGCCTCGCGCGGCACGCCAACATCACGCAGACGAGTTGGCAGACCGCAATCAGCCGTAAGGTTATGCACAGCGGCGATGCCGTCAGCAATGACCTCGGCATTGTTGCGCCCACCAACATTGACTCCCATGGCGCGGGCAATGCGCACGTAACGTTCGGGAGCCACTTCACTGTTGAAGCGCATACACGGTGGCAGAAAAATGGCATTGGCAGTGCCGTGATGGACGGGGAACTTCCCACCAACCGCGTGCGAGAGGGCATGGACAACCCCAAACAGACTGTTGCCGCAGGCAATCCCAGCCATCGTGGCAGCCATCAACAACTGGCTGCGCGCCTCGAGATCTTCACCATTGTGCACAGCATCGCGCAAGTGGGTTGCGATCATGTCAATCGCGGCCAAGGCAAGGCTATCGCTAAACGGGTTATTCTCGGTCGAGACATAAGTCTCGATTGCGTGCGACAGCGCATCCATACCAGTCGCTGCAGTGAGCCGCGGTGGTAAGGTACGGGTTAGTAGCGGATCGAGAATGGCCAGATCAGGGGTCAGGTAGCGACTAACAATGCTGATTTTACGATGTTCAGCTTCATCAAGAATCACCGCAATGGGCGTGACTTCGCTGCCGGTTCCAGCGGTAGTAGGAATAGCCACCAGCGGCACCAACGGTGTTTCAATAACATTGTAGCCTTCATAGTCGGGGATCGCACCGCCGAGGGTGAGCACGATCCGAATGCCTTTGGCTGTGTCGATGGGACTACCACCACCGACAGCGATAATCAGATCGGCCTCAGCCGCACGGGCAAGGTCGGCACCTTCGGCAACTTTGGCCACAGAAGAATTAGCAGGTACATCGTCGAACTGTGCGACGATCTCCACTGGACTGATCCCGGCTTTGATCGATTCGAGCAAGCCAGCGCTGACCACGCCTTTGTCGGCAACCAGTAGAGCGCGTCGCTGCGGTAAGGCGTTGCTGATCACCTGACCCAGTTCGCTCGCTAGACCGATCTGGTACAAGACTCGACCGCCAAGACTAAATTCGAAGAAGTCTTGCATTGTTCCCGTCCTTATAATTCCGCGAAAGAGCACTGCCATGTTCATTATACGACCGAGGGGAAGGGGGCAGTCGCACTCCACGGCAAAGGTAGAACGGCGCCGATCAAGATTACACCTAACATAGCCTAGCAACGGTGCGGATGATAAGGAGGCTCGGTGAGTAAGCACGGCGGAACGCGACGGCGGCGAAATTCGGGACCCAAGTCGCCAAGATCAGGGCGGAGACATCCCCAACAAACTGCGCGGTCCCAATTTTAGGGCAGCCTGCGCAGAGGAGCGGAAAAGCAGCGAAAATTGTATTAGTAGGGAACACTGGGTACAGCAGCGTCTGACCTCACGCCTGCGTGCACAGAGAAGCCGTCGGACATGCAACCGACGGCCATACCGATCTACCTTGCCGCTATCGTATCATTGCTGTAAAAGTAGCTGACAGCGATGGCAGGAGTGGCGAGCAAACAACAGCACTACTGCTGACGCGGAACTAGTGCGGCACTGAGGCATTATCACGATCTGAGGGTGGCGTCGTTAACAACTGCGTCATTTGACGCAGAGCCAGCCACCACTGCTCGCGTGGCCGGGCATGCACAGGATCCATTAAGCGCGGCATATCGTCAAGCTGGTGGATCTGAACCTTACCGCCACGATAGCCGATAAATGCCCCGATAGGCTCACGTCGATCGGCGTGTTCAATTAGAAACTCGATACAGCGCACGGCGAGCCTGGTGGCCTGGATCCGATCGAAGGGTGATGGATCGCCGCCTTGCTGCAAGTGACCAAGGATTGCCTGCCGTACCTCGAACAATTTACCGCCCTCCTCTTCAAACAGCGAGCAGATGAATGAGGTGGTATACACTGGATTCGCCTTCTCGTTACGGATGATTAGACTCAGCCGCTTGCCACGGCGGAACCACTGCATCATCTCGTCGAGATCGGCCTGCAACATGCGCAGACTAATCCCCTCTTCGGGCAGATAGACACGCTCGGCGCCAGTCGCCAAACCGCTCATGAGGGCCAGATAACCGCAATCGCGCCCCATCACTTCCACCACAAAGCAGCGCCGCGATGCTACAGCCGATTGCTTGATCCGATCAACCGCATGGACAATACTATTGAGCGCAGTGTCGGCACCTAGGCTAAGCTCGGAGCCGGGCAGATTGTTGTCAATCGTTGCGGGTAGACAGATAATGGGAATGTTGAAAGCCGGAAAGATCGACCGCTCACTGTAGAGTTTGTACGCTGCCTGATATCCCGCCCAGCCGCCGATCATCAAGATACCATCGATGCCGAATCGTTCAATGTTGCGGGCAATCTGGTATAGCTCGCTCCCCTGCGGAATCTTTCGATTTGTGCCCAGCTCGGCGCCACCCATCGTCGCCCAGCCACTCACGCTCATCCAGTCCATTTCAAAGATATCGCCATTGATCAGGCCCTGAAAGCCATTGCGAACACCGAGAATTGTGTGCCCACGATCGATGCCAATACGTACTGCCGCCCGCACTGCAGTGTTCATACCTGGCGCAGGGCCGCCGCTGTGCATGACAGCAAAGCGATGACCGCGTCGCAACCGATCGGGCGGCGACGGTTGTGACTGGATCAGTGTCCCCAATGTGCGATAAGCTTCGACAAAGCTATTGCCACGCAACGCCAACGCCCGCTCGTAATCTTGGCGGGCAATCGCTTCGGCTACCTGATGCGTATCGCTGACACACGTCATCAATGGCAACCGCACTACCCGATTCTCGCGCAGACCGATGAGCTTAGGCTCGACATCGGAACCCGCAGCGAGCAACTCTTCAACTGCTGTAGCCCCCAACAACGAACTCATCCAGCGATCGAAGGCGCTTGGTGCACCACCGCGCTGCACATGGCCCAGTATCGTCACCCGTGTATCCTCACCTAGCCGCTCTTCGAGTACCTTGCGCACATAGGCAGCCGTGATTGGATTGCCGTTGCGATCACGCGCGCCTTCCGCCACCACGACAATACTGTCACGGCGGCCATGCTCACGCCCGATCCGCAACACATCGCACATATGTTGTTCCCAATCATCCACTTGCGGTGGCATCTCGGGGATAAACACCCAATCAGCCCCTCCAGCAATGGCCCCCATTAGCGCCAGGTAGCCACAATTCCGCCCCATCACCTCAATGACGAAAGTGCGCTGATGACTGGCCGCTGTTGAACTAATAGCATCAATCGCTTCGGTAATCCGGTGCAGAGCGGTATCAGCGCCGATAGTCATATCGGTGCCGCAAAAATCGTTGTCGATACTGCCGACGATACCAACGATGCGTAGATGGGGATAAGCTGCAGCCTGCTCACTGCTAATCGCGCCTGCTGCGACCAGTTCGGCCAATAATTCTGGCCATTCCCGGCGAAACAGATCGGCGCCAGTTAGACTGCCATCACCACCAATCACGACGAGCCGGTCGATCCCGTGGGCCAGCAAATTAGCGGCAGCGCGGCGCCGACCTTCACGGGTGCGAAACTCGGCGCTGCGGGCCGTGCCGATAATCGTGCCGCCGCGATGAATGATTCCGCCGACTGAGCTCCAATCCATCAAACGAATCAGCTTGCCACCCTGAATTAAGCCCTGATACCCTTCGTAGATGGCGTATACTTCACAGCCACGACTGATGCCAGTACGCACTACTGCACGTACTGCCGCATTCATACCCGGTGCATCACCGCCGCTGGTCAACACCCCGATTCGAATCGTTGTGTTCGTCATTTGATCCCTCGCCTTTCTGGCGGATAGCGACTTGGTTGCATACGCAAGTATATCATAGACTTCAGGAGGTAGCAGATAGAAACCTGACCCACAGGAACGACGGCAACGTGGGATCAGCAGATGGGACAGGACCGTGTAGCGGCGACGTCATGAAATGGCAGCCGACGTCCTTGCCTAAATGCTCGATCAGTAAGTAGCTGCAAAGCTACCGTTTGGCAACAATGCCATAATTCATTCGGTGTCATCTATCTTGCCGGGGAACGATCTGCGTCAAACCAAGCTTGCCCTTCGCCTACCACACGCTGCACACCTATCTATAGATAGGACGCGATAACCAGCCTGAGCCACACCGTTTACCATCCCAACAATTAAGACATAGTGTCATTTTTACTCTACCCTCTTGACCTCCGAGCATGCATGGAGTAGAGTATGGGTATTTATCGCATATGTTGTCCTGCTGAGGAAGAGTACCGATGAACAACCAGCAGTTTACAATCGAAGGTATGGATTGCCCAGATTGCGCGCGCGCGATCGAGCGTGGGGTTGCGCGGTTAGAGGGAGTGACAGCGTGCAGTCTCAACTTTACCACCGCCCAACTCCACGTTACGGGCAACGTCGATCCAGCAGTGGTAATGGCCCGAGTACGCGAACTAGGCTACGAGATTACCAGTGCTAGCACCACCCCAACTGAGACACCACCAACGCTACTACGCTTTATGTTGAGCAGACGTGAGACACAACGGGCGTTGATCGGGTTGGTACTGATATTGCCCAGCATTGTGTTACACGACCTCTTGCATTGGGAAGCGCTCTGGATCGATACGCTGGCTCTGATAGCACTAGCCCTGGTGGGACCGTCTGTTGCACTCAACGCCTGGCGCACTTTGCGCACCAACCGTGAAATCAGTATCGATGCGCTCGTGACTATCGCAACCATTGGTGCCGTAATTATTGGTGCCTACGTTGAAGCTGGTCTAGTGATGGTCCTGTACACGATTGGCGAGGCATTGGAAGGATACACCGCCAGCCGCGCTCGTCATGCTATTCAGAGTCTGATGGAACTGACGCCGCCAACAGCTACCCTACTTACTCCCGAAGGGGAACGGATTGTGCCAGTTGCTGAATTGCAGGTTGGCGATCGGATCCTCATCCGGCCTGGAGAGCGAATTCCAGTGGACGGTACGGTGGTAACCGGTTACTCTCTCGTCAACCAGGCCCCAATTACAGGCGAGAGTAGATTAATCGAACGTAGCGTGGGCGATTCAGTGTTCGCCGGCACGATCAACGGTGAAGGTAGTCTTGAGCTACGGGTCGATCGCTTGGCGGCCGAGAGCACGATCACCCGCATGATTCGGCTGGTCGCAGAGGCGCAAGAGCGACGAGCGCCGGTACAGAGGTTCGTTGATCGGTTTGCCCGTATCTACACACCGCTGGTCGTCATTTTGGCTGCGCTGGTAGCCATTGTACCGCCACTCCTGTTCGGGCAACCCTTTTGGAATCCTGATTCGCAGACCTTCGGCTGGCTCTACCGCGGCCTGGCATTACTCGTCGTTGCCTGCCCGTGCGCACTGGTGATCAGCACGCCGGTTAGCCTGGTCAGTGCGCTGAGCGCCGCCGCTCGCCATGGCGTGTTAATCAAAGGCGGGGCTTACCTCGAAACGTTAGCACGGGTCAAGATCGTTGCCGTTGACAAAACCGGCACACTCACCACTGGTAAACCAACAGTAGTCAGCATACGCGCGGTAAATTGCACTACCCCTGAAGCACCAATTGGTCACTGTGCGGCCTGTGATGAACTGCTTGCGCTGGCCGGCGCCGTCGAACGTCGCTCGGAACATCCGCTTGCACACGCTATCATCAGTGCCGCTACAACGCGCGGACTAACCTTGCCGGCTGTGGAACAGGTACGAGCACTGGTCGGCAAAGGGATACAGGGAATCGTTAATGGCAGCGAAGTGTTGATCGGTAGTCATCGGATCTTCGACCAGATGCTAAGCCACGATGAAGGGCACTGCCTAACAGCCCACCATGATAGTCAACTCGGAAGAACCCCCCTTATGGTTGGCGTTGACGGCCAATACTGGGGTACGATTACTGTCGCCGACACGGTGCGACCAGAGAGTCGCAGTGCAATTGCAGCCCTCCACCAGCAAGGGTTGCAGGTGGTTATGCTCACCGGTGACGAACTGGCGACAGCCGAACGGATCGCTAGTGAACTCGGTGTAAACGAGGTACGCGCCAATCTACTGCCGGAAGATAAGGCACAAGTGGTGCGCGATCTACGCCGACCCGATAGGGCGGTTGCGATGGTAGGCGATGGTATCAACGATGCTCCGGCTTTGGCCAGTGCTGATGTTGGGATTGCCATTGGCACGGATGCTGGGGGGACGACACAAGCGATGGAGACAGCCGACATTACGCTTCTCGGCGGCGATCTGCGTCAGTTGCCGTTCGCTATTGCGCTCAGTCGTGCGACTATGCGTACAATAGCGTTTAATATCGCTTTTAGTGTTGGGATTAAGCTGCTCTTCATCGCGTTGGTAATGGTTGGTCTCAGCACAATGTGGATGGCGGTATTGGCTGATGTAGGTGCCTCGCTACTGGTTTCATTAAATGGTATGCGCTTGCTGGGTTTTCAGGAGCAGAGACAACCATAAGGCAAATTTGTGACACATGTGATCGTGATTGGTGGTGGCATCGCCGGCCTGACGACTGCCATTGCCCTGCAGCAAAAGGGCCTTGATGTCCACGTTTACGAGGCGGCCAGTGACCTACGACCGGTCGGCAAAGGCATTTGGATGCCACCTAATGCAATGCTCGCCCTGCAACGGCTTGCGCTAGACAAGGTAGTAGCCCAGAAGGGCGTCCAAATAGAGCGGCTTGAGCTGCACGACGACGACGATGGCTTGCTGAATGTGATCGAGCTGGCACGGATGCGCGCTACGTTCGGGCATACCACTACAGCGCTTCACCGGGCGGATTTGCACCAGGCGCTTATGGCGCATATCCGCCCCACAATGCTCCATTTGGGCAAACGCTGCATCGGTATGAGTCCGCGTAATAACGACATTGCTGCCCATTTTGCCGATGGTACGACGGTAAGAGGCGATCTGTTAGTGGGTGCCGATGGCATCAACTCGGTCATTCGGCAAGTCCTGTTTCCAAATGTTCAGCTACGTTATAGCGGACAAAGCTGTTACCGGGGTATTGCTCGGATCCAACTACCAGCCTCATTACATCACGTCGCCTGGGAGGTATGGGGTAGTGAGCACCGCTTTGGTTTCTCGGCCATTGCGCCAGATCAGGTCTACTGGTATGCGCCATTTACTGCACCGCTCGGGGCCAAACTTACGTCAGATCATGCGCTCACAGCCCTGACCAATAACTATGCAACCTTTCCTGATCCCATTCCAGCGATTATTCAACACACCGTAGCAGACGAGATAATCACTACTGATCTGTATGATCTGGCGCCACTACAGCCCTTGTACCAGGGACGAGTCGTGCTTGTGGGTGATGCCGCGCATGCTATGACTCCCAATCTCGGGCAAGGCGGTGCTCAGGCTATTGAAGATGCCATCGTACTGGCCGATCAACTTGCTCGTTGTGCTACCTTGACCAAAGCACTTAGCACCTACGAACGGTTACGGTTGCCACGTGTGCGGCGCATCGCCCAGAGTGCTCGCATGTATGGACGCCTCGCTCATCTACAGCACTCCTGGTGGCGTCGCTGGCGCAACCTGGCGATAAAAGCTATGCCAGCCTGGCTGAACCAAAACCAGATGAACTGGCTCTTCGCCTTGAGATATTAATGCAGCTTATTTAGCGGCATATTTGCTGGCAATATGGGGCGAACTACACCGGGAAGCTCAAAGAAACTGGCAAGCACAACATGCAATGACAGTGAACAACGACCCTTGCACATCTTAGCGACCCTGCACCTAGCAAACCCTCGATTACCGCAGGAATGGATAGTGTGCTCAGATTGCCCCCCATGGGACCCAGGATACAACGTACTGCACCCTAGGTCCCAGCTTACAGAGTTGTTCAGCCGGCAAAATGTTTGATCAGACTGCCCATCCAGGCAATTGCGCGCCAATAGTCGGCCAGACGAATGTTTTCGTTAGGAGAATGGATTCGCGAGTCGTGATAGCCGCATCCAGCCCCACTGGCTACTGGCGTACCCAGCGCAGTACAGAGCGGATAAATCGGACCAGTACCAGCCATTGTCGGGTAGAGGATAGGTTCGCTACCGTAGACTTCACGTGCCGAAGCGATTGCAGCCTGCACAATTGCGGCGTCGAGAGGACCGCGTGCCGGATGCTCGCCACCCAGATCGATGATCTCGATGTCAGCAAAACCTTCTGCATCGAGATGGCGACGTAATTGTGTGAGCACCGCCGCAGGTTCCATATCAGGCACGAGACGAAAGTCGATCTTGACACGCGCTTCATTCGGCAAGACAGTTTTGCTACCCTCGCCGGTGTACCCACTGACTAGACCACAGATCGTGCAGGTTGGCTCAAACAGATGACGACGCAACCGTTCGAAACCGCGCACGCCATCGAGAAATTCGGTCAGACCAAAACTAGCCAGCAATTCCTCGTCATTATCTGGGATGGTCGCTAGCGCTGCCAGATCTGCTGTAGTCGGTGGGCGCACCCGGTCATAGAAACCGGGAATGCGCACCCGTCCGTCAGGACCTTTCAGCGAATTGAGCGCCCACACAAGCCGCCAGGCCGGGTTGGGCACGAAGGTTGCGTATGACGAGTGCAGATCGTAGCTGGCACCACGCGCCACCAGCTCGACATACTGAATCCCTTTGGCACCGCAGGTTATAGTCGGTCGCTCGTTGATGTCAACCCCGCCCGTTTCCCACAGACAGCCATCGGCACGCAACAGATCAGCGTATTCTTGACATACGACCGGCAATGTGCGCGAACTGACCTCTTCTTCACCTTCAATTGCAAAGATGATCCGGATCGGTAAATCGCCCTGTGTCGCCAGCCAGGCCTCAATGGCCTGAATCCGCAGCATCAGATTCCCTTTGTTATCGGCCACACCGCGTCCGTACAACTTGCCATCACGCTCGGTCAACTCAAAAGGAGGACTGTCCCACAATTCTAGCGGTTCGGCCGGTTGTACATCGTAATGGTCATAGATCAACAGCGTGCGCGAACCAGCACCGATCGTAGCGTAGACCAACGGATTGCCACCTGCAGCAGTGAGTAGGCGCGTCTCGGCACCCAGGCGCTGCAAGCGCTGCTCGACAAAGGCAGCGGTTTCAGCAATCCCCCGATTTTGCGCCGCTACCGATGGCAGGCGCACGATGTCGGCCAGTTCAGCCAGAAAACGGGAACGGTGTTCGTTCACGTAGGCAGTAAAACGTTCCATAACGAAGCTCCGATCTTTTCATTCCTACGCGGCTATTATAGAACGCGGCACCACAACGATGCAAAGCAATGAGGTGTGCGGCACGCTGCCAACTCCAATTGCCAACCTCCTTAGTTTTGCCCACCGAACGCTGGCTTTCTGCTAGGTGTAGGTAGCCTGCAACGCTTCGAGATACACTTGCTCGATTCGTGTCAGCATACGTTCGAGCTGAAATTCGGTCATCGCCCGCTCACGTCCGGCAGCACCTAACGCGCGCGCGCGCACTGGGTTGGTGAAGAGATCGGTAAGGGCCTGGGCTAGCGCGGCTGGATTGTCGGGCGGTACGACCAAGCCAGTACGGCCATGACGAGTAACATAACTGGTACCTGTGCCCAGTTCAGTGCAAATGACCGGCAAGCCAGCAAACTGCGCTTCGACCTGGACGATACCAAAGGCTTCGCTACGCGCGACCGAGGGCAACACGAAGACATCGGCAATAGCGTAGAGAGCACGAAGCGTCGTCGCATCGACTGCACCCAGGTGATGCACCCGCTCAGCAACGCCCAGCGCAACTGCGAGTCGATGCAAATCGGCGCTGCGCACGGTTGCATCGCCACCGACAATGATCGCGTGGCCGTATGGCAGCAATGCCATAGCGCGGATCAGGCGGTCAACACCTTTGTAGTAGCGAAGTCGACCCACAAAGAGCGCATTGGGGCCAGGGAAGCGACGGCGCAACGCTGCGACCAACGCTGGATTGGGCAATGGTAGCGGCGGCAGACCGAAAGGCACGATCCGTATGCGATCCCGATGCCGGGCCAGCCAAGGCGAGGTAGCAGCCAGGTTGGGACTGGTAGCAATGATCCGCGCTGCTCGGCGTAAGGTACGCTGAATGAGGGGCGCGATCAGATGCCCCAATACGCGTTGGCGCACGATATCGCTATGATAGGTCACCACCAGCGGCGCGTGTGCAAGTAGCAAAGCCAGATCAGCAAAGGGGTAAGGATGGTGAACATGGATCAGGTCTGGCTTGAGACAGGCAAGCTGTCTGATTAGAGCAGGACTGAACGGAGCACGCGCAATCGTAGCCCAACGCGGGGTGGCGATCAGTTCGACTCCATTGCGTCGCGCCCGCCAACCGTGTCGATCCTCTGAGGTGAAGAGTACCGTTACGCGATGGCCACGCGCCGCTAACCCTTCGCTCAACAGTTGGAGATGGCCTTCGATTCCGCCGCGCACTGGCGGGTAATCTTTGTAGATTTGCACAATGTGCATATGCGGATCATACTCTCAAGTGGCCTTAGGGCAAAACGAGCCGACGGAAACGCGTAGGTAGTATATCACTCGAGCCCTGTTGAGACATTCCCAACCCGCGGCTGCTCATCTGATAATCGCCTTGTCGGATACACTATCAGGGCCTAACTTGCCAGCGCACGTTCGGCTGAATGTCTGCACTATTCATCTGCTGGTCGCGACATCGGCGCTCCCAGCCAGATTCAACCTTTGTCGGTGAAATTGCCGGACTCTGTCGCCACCGAGATTGTCAATTTGGTGTACAATACTGTACACAAGTTGATACAAAACCTTCGGGGCAGGGTGAGTCTGAGGGACGTGAAAGCGTAAACCGCAGACAATTCCCGATCGGTGGTAAAGCCCACGAGCGGATCGCAATCAGCGATCGGCACGATCCGGTGAAACTCCGGAGCCGACCGTACAGTCGGGATGAAAGAAGGTTGGCATCAGGTACGGTTTTGTGGTTAGCCACAGAGCTGTTTCTGCTCTGTCTGCTCTGCCCCGAACAAGCTAGCTTGTTCGGGGCTATTGTATGGAACGCGGCTTGCGGTTGTCTGCCGCTGCGTTCAGATTGGCTTTGCCCCGAAGGAATGCGGTTCACGCGATCATTCCTTTGGGGTTTTGTTATGGTCGAACACCACCAACACCTAGCCTTCATGCAGCGCGCTCTGGAGCTGGCACGCCGCGCTGAAGGTCGCACCAGCCCTAACCCTATGGTCGGCGCCGTGATCGTCAACGATGGCCGCATTGTCGGCGAAGGTTATCATCGCCGGGCCGGCGCACCGCACGCCGAGATCGAGGCACTGCACGCTGCCGGCGAGGCAGCCCGCGGCGGCATTATGTACGTCACTCTCGAACCCTGCGCCCATTATGGACGCACACCGCCCTGCACTGATGCCCTCATTGCGGCTGGTATCGCTGAAGTCTACTATGCAATCAGCGATCCCAACCCGAAGGTAAGCGGTAAAGGCCACGCTCAGCTCGTTGCCGCTGGCCTACGTGTTCACCAAGGTTTGTGTGCAGCTGAAGCGCACCAGCTGAATCGGCCCTACCTGAAGCATATCACGACTGGTTATCCCTTTGTCACGGCCAAGTTCGCTATGAGCCTTGACGGAAAAATTGCGACCAACACCGGTCATTCACGTTGGATCAGTAATGCGGCTTCGCGGCAACGTGTTCATCAGCTGCGTAACCTCAGCGATGCGATTCTCGTTGGATCAGGCACCGTGATCGCCGATGATCCCTTGCTCACAACTCGTTTGGTCAGCACCGCGACAGATGCAGATAGTGATATTCGCCATCCACTCCGGATCATCGTTGACAGTCGCGGCCGAGTGCCATTGACAGCCCGTGTCTTTGACCCATCCCTCCCCGGTACTACCGTCCTCGCCACAACGGCGCAGTGCCCCGAAGATTACCGGCACGAACTGGCAGCACGCGGTGTGGAGATGTGGATCTTGCCAACCGAAGCGACTGGTCGGGTAAGCTTACCGGACCTACTGGCCGCAGTTGGTCAGCGCGGCTTGCTCACGGTACTGGTCGAAGGCGGGAGTGAATTGCTAGGTGCACTCTTTAGCCAGCGGCTGGTAGATCGGGTTCTGGCCTGTATTGCCCCGATCATTATTGGTGGGCGCAACGCACCCGGCCCGGTCGGCGGCACCGGATGGTCGCATCTGAACGAAGTAGCCCGTCTCTGCCAATACACCTGTACGCGTGTCGTCGATGAGACGGCTGAAACAGCAGACAACGAGCCTGATGTATGGATTCAGGCCGATGTAACCTACCCGGAGGGAGCATCATGTTTACCGGTATTGTAGAAGAAATCGGCACGGTCACATCACTGACGCAGATCAATGGTGGTTGGTCACTCACAGTGCAAGCCACAACCGTCTTGCAAGGCACGGAGTTAGGGCACAGCATTGCCATCAATGGCGCCTGCCTCACCGTAACCGGCTTAACCAGGCACACCTTTACTGTCGGTCTCTCACCAGAAACATTGCGGCGCACCAACCTAGGCGACCTCCAACCTGGCGACGGCGTCAACCTCGAACGATCCCTGGCGGCCAATGGCCGCATCGGTGGTCACTTCGTCCAGGGGCATATTGATGGCACGGGCGTCATTCGTGACTTCCGGCCAGAAGGTGACTCGCTGTGGGTGACGGTCGAAGCGGACCCGATGTTATTACGCTACATCGTTCCCAAGGGCTATATCGCCGTTGATGGCGCGAGTCTAACCGTGGTTGATGTCCTAGCGGATGCGTTCACGTTTATGCTCGTAGCCTATACGCAACAACACATCACCCTCCCTCGCAAGCCAATTGGCAGTCGGGTGAACCTTGAAGTTGATGTACTGGCCAAGTATGCAGAAAAGTTCATCCAGGAGGCGTACCATGCCATTCGCGAGCGTTGAAGCGGTGCTAGCTGATATTCGTGCCGGTAGGTTTGTCATCATTGTCGACGACGAAGATCGTGAAAACGAAGGCGATCTGGCGATAGCCGCTGAAGATATTACTCCACAGGCGATCAACTTTATGGCGCGCGAGGGACGGGGCCTGATTTGCGTCGCTATGACCGGCGAACGGCTTGACGAGTTACGGCTACCGTTAATGGTTCCCCCCACCAACAACACGGCCCGCTTTGGCACTGCCTTCACGGTTTCAGTAGAGGCACGACGTGGTGTAACGACTGGAATTTCAGCCTTTGACCGCGCCACAACAATCCGCGCTCTTATTGATCCCACCACTCGACCCGAAGACCTGGCCCAACCCGGTCATGTTTTTCCGCTGCGCGCCGCCACTGGTGGTGTATTGAGTCGGCCTGGGCAGACGGAAGCCTCGCTCGATCTGGCCCGACTGGCCGGACGGTATCCGGCGGCAGTCATTTGTGAAATTATGAATGACGATGGAACAATGGCCCGTCTCCCTGACCTTGAAATCTTCGCTGCCCGCCACGATCTGAAGCTCGTTTCGATTGCCGACATTATCGCCTACCGTTATCGCACGGAAACGATTGTCCGGGCAGTGACTGAAGCGGCGCTGCCGACAGTCCACGGTGCCTTTCGCGTGATCGCATTCGAGCACACAATCACTGCCGAAACCCATCTGGCCCTCGTGTTTGGTCAGCCCAACGGGAACCTGCCCCTGGTGCGCCTACACTCCGAGTGCCTAACTGGTGACGCGCTCGGTTCACAACGCTGCGACTGCGGCGCACAATTAGCCGCAGCACAACAGCGGATTGTTGCTGCCGGCTATGGCGCCATCATCTACCTGCGCCAGGAAGGGCGCGGCATTGGTCTGCTTAATAAGCTGCGAACGTATGCTTTACAAGATCAAGGCTTCGATACGGTTGAAGCCAATCACCAGCTCGGATTACCGGCCGATGCCCGCGATTACGCCGTCGCGGCCCAAATCTTGCGCTGTTTGCAGATGGAACAAGTGCGCTTGCTGACGAACAATCCAGCCAAGATCGCCAGCCTTGAACGGTACGGGATTACCGTGCACGAACGCTTGCCGCTGTACATTACGCCCAACCCGGCCAACCGGCGCTATCTGGCTACTAAACGCGACAAGCTTGGTCATCTACTGCCGGAACATCTATAACCGCGAAGGAGAGAGAACCGTGATCTTTGAAGGACATTTAGTTGGCACTGGACTACGCTTCGGGATTGTCATTTCGCGGTTTAACGATACGATCGGACGCGAACTCTTGCGAGGTGCAGTTGATACACTGACTCGACACGGCGTGGCGAGTACTGATGTAGACATTGCCTGGGTGCCAGGAGCATTTGAAATCCCACTGGTTGCTAAACGTATGGCCGAGCGACGCACCGCAGACGATCGACCGCTATACGATGCCATCATTTGCCTTGGCGTAGTGATTCGTGGCGCCACCAGCCACTTTGATTACGTTGCCGGGCAAGCTGCTGGCGGCATTGCAACAACGGCTTTAGAAACAGGTATACCGATCTTGTTTGGGGTGGTGACTGCCGACACGATTGAGCAAGCAATTGAACGGGCCGGTTCCAAAGCTGGCAACCGCGGTGCTGATGCAGCGCTTGCCGCTATTGAGATGGCTAATCTTTTACGCACAATCGATCAGGCGCAGCCAGCACTGCCCGTAACCCATTAAGCCTGGGGCTGGTGAGCCACGGCTTAGTTGCTGCCGGTCGAAACAAGGGGTGCGTGTCGTACAGGCAGTACTACGTGCAGCAAGGCGAATGCAACTGCCAGTAGTAACGGCCACGGGCACATTGACATCGGATTGGGTATGCTTATGTTACAATACCAGCGATAATTCGGCAGGCAATGGCCAACGGCCCGCGCCCCACTGTGAGAATATGACAATGGATGCAGTGCTTGTCCTCGAAGATGGTCACGTCTTTCCTGGGCGCTCATTCGGCGCCCAGGGCGAACGCATCGGCGAGGTGGTGTTCCATACCGGTATGACCGGTTATCAAGAGATTTTGACCGACCCTTCCTACTGCGGTCAACTGGTCACCATGACCGCACCGCATATCGGTAATACAGGCGTCAACGATTTTGACCCCGAATCGATCCAGCCGCAGGTGGCCGGCTTTATTGTGCGCAGCTACAGCGAATACTACAGTTCGTGGCGTGCACGCGGCAGTCTGGCTCAATTGTTGCGCGATTATGGCATTGTCGCGATCAGTGATGTCGATACCCGCGCTCTGACTCGTCATATCCGCACTGCTGGCGCAATGCGTGGGATTATTTCGACCACGGGCGAATCGGTCGAGACATTACTAGCCAAATGCCGTGCCGCGCCCGCAATGGAAGGGCTGGATTTGACCCAGGTAGTGACATGCCCCGAACCGTACCACTGGACGACAAATAGCGTACCGTTTACACCGCCTTACCCTAACGGTCCGGCGCAAGAATTGACCTACCACGTTGTGGCCTATGATTTCGGGCTCAAGCGCACCATTCTACGGCGCCTAGTCGATCATGGCTGCCGGGTGACAGTAGTGCCGGCAACGACTGCGCCCGAAGACGTGCTGGCACTACAACCTGACGGTATCTTCTTCTCAAATGGACCAGGAGATCCAGCAGCAGCTACCTATGCGGTTGCCAATTTGCGGGCATTGCTAGGCAAGCGCCCCATATTCGGCATCTGCCTCGGCCATCAACTGATGGGGCTGGCGCTTGGCGGCCGCACTTACAAGCTGCCTTTCGGGCACCACGGTGCCAACCATCCGGTGCGGTATCTACCAACCGGTCGGGTCGAGATTACGTCACAAAACCATGGCTTTGCCGTCGATCCCGATTCACTGCCAGCTAGCGTCGAGATTACCCACATCAACCTGAACGATCAGACCCTAGAAGGCTTCAGCTATCCTGAACTCCACTGCTTCAGCGTCCAATACCATCCCGAAGCCGGTCCAGGGCCGCACGACGCAACCTATCTATTTGGGCAGTTTGCGGCAATGATGGCAGCATGGCGTAAGTAAGAGCACAGCATATTTATGGATAGCCGCAAGCCGGCAATCCAAGCTGGAGAACGTGTAGCCGGCGCAGCTACTCATAGATGCGTCGGCTCACTGTTAGCTAGGTGTTGCGAGAATGTGTGAGGCGGAAACAGCGCAGCTACTCATAGGTGCGTCGGCTCACCGTTAGCACCAATTGATCGACACTAGCCGGGTGTACTACCACAGCTCACCAGATGACCATGAGCGATCGCGATCCCCGCAACCGACTGAACGATCTCGACGCGCGAGCATGGACATACGCCCTGCGTTCGGTTATCAGCACCGCCTATCCTACTCGTGGGCCTGCCAGTTTGGCATATCATCTCCGCCGCAAACACCCGACACCAAAACCGCCGCAATTAATGGCTGAACTGATCCGCTTCTTCACCCGCCGCGACGGCCACATCCTCGATCTCTTTGCGGGCGCAGGTAGCACGCTTATCGCTAGCACCCTTGAAGGTCGCACAGCGATCGGGATTGATCTATCCCCTGAATATGCAGCTCTCTACCACGCCGTCTGCGCGGAACTGCAGATTGCACCGCAACCCTATCTGGTAGCCGATGCCCGCCAGCTCCTTGATTTACCGATCCTCCACGAACGCCCCTTCGATCTTATTCTGACCGATCCACCGTATGCAGCGATGATGGCGCGGCCCAAGACTGGTGAGCGCAAAAAGCGGGGGCAGGCCAACCCAACCCCCTTTACATCTTCACCAGCTGATCTTGGCAATCTACCGTATCACGAATTCATTACTGAATTATCTAAAATTATCGCCAATTCGCTGCAACTGCTTCGTCCTGGCGGATACGTTGTTCTCTTTGCCAAGGATTTACAGCCAACGCCAGAGCACCACAACATGCTCCACGCTGATCTGGTAATCACACTACGTCAGATCGCGGGCCTCGAATATCGGGGCTATCAGATCTGGCATGACCAGAGTCAAAACCTCTACCCTTTTGGCTATCCGTATGCCTTCGTCGCCAACCAGATGCACCAGTTCATCCTCATCTTTCGCTGGCATGGGCAGAACAGTCTACCGTCATCTAGTTAAGGGGCGCTGTAGCCACGCACAACAACCCGTACCTCAGCAAAGCCAAGGCTGTTGAGCAGTTGAGTATAATAGGCCTCAGCATCGCGCGCTGCCTGAGCTAGAATACCGGCCTCAATAGCTGCCTCTGCCAGAGCCGCCTTCGCCTCGGCATCGACTGACTGAAAAAAGCTCTTGATACCGCTTTGCGGACAGATGAAACCGGGACAAAAGTCGGTATTCTCGATAATTCGGCTGTTCACCAGATCAAGCGCGATCTGCTCACGAAAGATGACGGGTGGCGGCAGCATGATCTGCACGCGTCGACCATCACGACTGACCCAGATATCTTCATCGCGCAGTTGTGATAGATCAATCCCGGCTGGGACCCGCCCCCGGATCAAAACCAGAAATTCTTGCCGCACGCCGAGATTGTACAGAAAGGCAGCCCATCCACCTGGTGCATCGAGATGGCGCACTTCGACCCCAGCGTAATGTTCGATAAAGATTTGTTTGTTAACGCGTCGCACCGCCTCGATGATCTGCGGGCCGACAGTGGTTGTAGACGAAATAGGAGGAGCGGAGGCCTGTTGAAAGGTCTGCGCGATACTCCAGACCAGAAACAGGATGGCCGCAATCGCCAACCCATTCCAGATCAGTTTCAGCCAGCGCATGGCTACCTCCACGGTAGAGTAGAGTTAGGGCGTAAGTGGTTCGATCACAACCCGGCTAAAACCTAGCTCGTCGATCAGCCAGCGTTCAAGCCGCCGGTAACACACCTCGCTGGCAAGACTGATCAATTCAGGGTCGTTGGCGACCCGCTCACGGATCTCAGCTCGAGCCTGAGCTAGGGCCTGATTCTGGGTAGCGGTAATCTGGGAACCGATCCAGCGTCGCGACTCGCCAATCACCGCAATTTCGATCGGATTCGGCTCACCGGCGACGGTAGCGCGGGGCAGACGGAGTGTCAATCGATTGCCATCCCGCTGGATCTGCGCCTGACTCAGATCAACCACCAGCCGCACTTCTGCTGTGACCTTAAGCGTAATCTCGTCGCGACCGAAAAAACTCTGTCCGCCGCTGACAGTAGCAACCGTCGTAACCGGAAATTTGACAGCGAGCTCGATTGAGGGATCAATCCGGCGCAAATCGGGTAACGGGATCAGCGTAGGCGCAACTGGCGGTGCAGTTGGCGGGAGTGGGGTGAAGGTTGGCGGTACGGTTGGCCAGGGCTCGAGGCTAACTGGTGTAGGCGCTGGCGGCCGCGGTTGCCAAACCGTGTTGATCAGCAACACAAGGCCAACCAGCATCAACGCAACAACTCCGCTGAGCAACCACTGCACAGAAGATCGTTCCATACCCCTCCCGGCTATGCTCGTAGCAGCACAGAATCGGTCGTCACCGCTTGCAACCGTTCCAGATCAACTTCAGCCCCACTTCCCGGCCCCTCAGGCACCGTTAGAGTGCTATCAGGATTGAGAGTGAACGGATTGGTGACAATGTCGTGCCAAAAATAGCGATCGTTGGCGCTAATGTCACCGGGCAAGCAGAAATTGGGCAGACTAGCGAGTCCAACATTGGCAGCGCGACCGATCCCGGTTTCCAGCATACCGCCGCACCAGACCGGAATACCGGCAGCTTGGGCAATGTCATGGATGCGCCGGGCAGCAGTAAAGCCCCCAACCCGCGACGGCTTGATATTGATCACCCCACAAGCACGCAGCTCAATAGCCCAACGAGCATGGTCAGGCGAGACGATGCTCTCATCGAGACAGATCGGCGTGCGCAACTGTCGCTGCAACTTGGCATGATCAATGATGTCATCGTGGGCTAGCGGCTGTTCGATCAACAACAGTTCGAACTCATCCAGCCGAGCTAGATGGGCCGCATGATCGAGCGTATAGATACTGTTAGCGTCGACCTGCAGCCGCAAATCAGGCCAACGCTCACGCACTGCGCGCGTCGGTTCGATATCCCAACCCGGCTTGATCTTTAATTTAACGCGTTGGTAACCAGCGCTTACATAGCCATCAACGACATCGAGCAGGGCCTCAATTGAAGGTTGCACCCCAACACTCACACCCACCTCAACGCGCGAGCGGGTGCCACCGAGCATAGCGCGCAAGCTCTGGCCGCGTGCCCGCCCGAACAGATCCCAAGCCGCGAACTCGATCCCGGCCCGTGCCATTCGGTTACCGCGCACGCGGGCAAAGATCGCATCAACCTCTTCCGGCTGACTCAGATCACGCCCCAACAGCATTGGCGCCAAGATCTCACGCATCATAACCCAAGCGGTCGCCTGGGTCTCTTCGTTGTACCACGGCCCAGCCCCAACCGGCGCCTCCCCCCAACCGATAGCGCCCTCACTGTGCAATGTGACAATCACCGAATGGTTGGCCTCTTCCCGCCAGCCGCTCGTCTCAAATGGTGCGCGGTAAGGCAATTTAATACGCCGCAACTCGATGGCCTCAATCCGCATTAATCCACCTCCAACAACTCCACTTCGAAGATCAACGTCGCTCCAGGCGGAATCACGCCACCAGCACCACGGCTGCCGTAGGCCAGCGCTGCCGGGATCACCAGCTGGCGCTGCCCACCAACGCGCATCCCAGCTACTCCTTCCTCCCAGCCCTGGATCACGTGCCCTGCACCCAGCAGAAACTCGAACGGCTCACCACGGCTCAATGAACTATCAAACATGCTGCCGTCGGTCAGCCAGCCGGTATAGTGTACTGTCACCGTATGCCCGGCGATCGCGGTTGGACCATCACCCACGGCAAGATCGACGTACTTGAGACCGCTAGTAGTGGTAACATACCGCTCGGCAGGCACATCCTGTGGTGCTTCTGGTGGGCCAGGCAGCACCTCGACGAGCTCAACATCAAAGATGAGGGTCGCATTCGGGGGAATGACCGGCGGATAGCCCATCACGCCGTAGCCAAGATGGGGCGGAATTATCAGACGCGCCTTGCCGCCCACTCGCATTAAACTGATCCCCTCATCCCAGCCGGGGATCACCATCCCAACGCCCAGAGGAAAACGGATCGGTTCACCGCGCTCATACGAGCTATCGAATACTGAACCATCGGCCAGCATTCCACGGTAATGTACGGCCACAACCGCGCCAGGCTGCGGCTGCTCGCCGATGCCGGCTTGAACTTCGACGTACTGAAGGCCGCTCGCTGTAGTCATCGCAAGATTCCTTTCTGTCAGGCCCATACGGGCAAACAACGCAGCGCTACTGACCATCCGGGCCGGCGATCAGCGGCAGGTACAGATTCCGTTCTAGCGCAATGGCAAATAAACGCGGCCAGTTTTTACCAGTCACAAAGATCAAATCACTGGCCGGATCATACGCAATTCCATTCAGCACATCAGCAGCGGCCCGTTCCTGTGGTGTAAGCAGATCGCTCATATCGAGCATGCCTACCACCAGGCCATTCGTCGGATCGATCAGCACAATTTGATCGCTATACCAGACATTCGCCATGATCACGCCATTGACGTATTCTAATTCATTCAAGCGGTTGAGTGGGCGATCGCCAATGCGGACTATTACTGTGCGCACCACCGTCAATTGGCCGCTGGTCATAGTCGTGGCGGGATCGATGAAGTAGAGCGTAGCCGTACCATCACTCATGATCAGATGGTCACCATCATAAGTTAGGCCCCATCCTTCGCGCGGTGCAGTGGCTGGCGGTGTTGGGTAAGAGAAAGAACCAATCTGCGTGAATGTCTGCGCATCATAGATCAGCCCCAGACCGTTCTGCCAGGTCAACTGAAAGATCCGGTCGCCAATTTGGGCAATACCCTCGCCATACAGATTCGGATTGCCTAAGCCAACCTTGCGCAGCACTTGACCGCTCTCCAGATCCACTTCGCGCAGCGACGAGTTAGCGTAATCGCCAGTGCCTTCGAAAAGCCGCCCTGGTCCAGCGACGATCAAACCTTGCGTCCACGCAGCGGGATCATGCGGGTAGCTAGCAATCACACGGTACGGCAGCAGCGGCGGCGCTGGCGCTGGTTCAGCCGCATCAACCAGTGGTATCGGCACGACAGCAGGCGTAGCGGTGGGAACCTGCCCAGGCGCGATGGCTAGCGGAACTGAAACAACGACCCTTGTCGGCGTCGCCTGCGGTTGATTTGATGGTATCACAGCGCAGGCCATCAGACCTAATAGCGCCATTAACATCCACAGAGCTTGACTGCGCACCACACTTACCCCTCCTTAGTGACCGGTAGGGGTATTGTACCACCTTCAGCCGCTCCGACCGACACGACACCTCATCTACGATGCGGTTGTCGCATGATTACTACAGCCCGGCAACCTTTCACCATGCCATCCTGTGATTTCTGGTACGATAAAAGTAAAGCTGGTTCACCCATTAGCGCAAGGAGGCGCATCATGACAAACAAACCCAAACCGGCTGTACCGGCAGAACAAGAGATTCGCTATTGGATGCGCACCCCAGCGATCACCATCAACCTTGCTGCGCCGCTCAGTGAAGCGCTGGCGTTAATGCGCGAGCACGACATCCGCCGATTGCCTGTTGTGGTTGACACCGGTGAATTGCGCGGCATCATTACCCAGGGCGACATTCGTGGCGCCGATGTGATGCGTGTGGCGGGCCTCGATCCAGTCGATATTGCACAGGCTCTGCGCAACGTGAAGGTCTATGAAGTAATGACCGAACATCCGATAGCGGTCACACCAGAGACTGGTTTGCGCGAAGCAGCGTTGCTGATGATCGAAAATAAGATTGGTGGACTGCCGGTGATCGATGATCAGAATCGCGTGATCGGTATCATCACCGAGAGCGATCTCTTCGAGGCGCTTGTCCAACAACTAGAAAGTCATCCACGCTTCTAAACTTGTCACTATTTCGTTAAAAAATAATTAGTGCAAGTATTGACGAAATACCGCTTACCAGCTAACATCCATCATGTGGCGATGGAAGCGAAACGGGCTGCCACTACATGGCAGCCTGTTTCTTAGTGATAATGAGGCGCATTGGTGCAATTCCTGGTTATTCGCTGCAGAAATGCCGGTATGGTCCTGGGCTGACAATATCAGGTAAAGCGCCAACGTACTCCCAATAGTTGGTAGACGATGTCCGTATGACCCTACGCTGATGACGCGCAAGCGTCCTAAGGCATAACCTCACCGTCAGGCAGAACGATTGTATGACCTGTATCAGTTACCCTCATCGAACATCGTCCCTCGAACTTTGTACTGGAGGTCGCCCGTGCTCGCCGACACATCTCTCGCCTACTCGCACCACGATGCCGATCCCAGCCGGCTTGTGCGTCTGTCTGCCGCACTCGAAGGTGCGTCACTTCTTGTGACGGAAGCTGATACACACGGAATTATCACCTACGCCAACGGTGCAGCGCTGCGCTATTTTGGCTATACTCCCGCTAAATGCATTGGCAAAACAGTCCTCGAACTGACCCATCCCGACGACCGGGAACGATTGCAGCAAGCGGTTATAACCTGGATCCAACAAGGTCTTCGTACTGCCGAAATAGAAAACCGAATCATCCATTGCCAAGGTGCCACCTTCGATTTCCTCTGGTCGATCACCATGCATTACGATGCCCAGGGCAATCTCGTTGGATTTACATCGATTGGGCATGACATTTCGCCACTAGTGCAGTTACGTCAGGAATTGCGTGAAAAGCGCGACATGCTCTACACCGTGATCGACAATCTACCCGTAGGTATCTTCTGGAAAGACAAAGAGTCTCGTTTCCTCGGCTGCAACCGGCGTGTATTGAACGATGCCGGCTTGGCCTCCTTCAACGAGATTATTGGCAAGACCGATTTTGATCTGCCGTGGCACAAGCACGCACCCATCTACAAATACAGCGATCGGGTGATTATGAACACCGGCCCGAAGCTTAATATCGAAGAGACATTGACGCGCAGTGATGGTTCGACCATTCTAGTGCGCACGAGCAAAGTGCCGCTGCAACGCGATGGTACGATTATTGGGGTGTTGGGTTTCTACGAAGATATTACCGAACTACGCCGCCAGGAAGAGGGTCTGCATATATTCCAGTTGCTGGTCGAAAACGCGCCCGACGGCATCGGCATTACTGACTCCGACCTTAAATTCACCTACACCAACCCGGCCTTCGCTACTCTGCTTGGTTACGACACCTTATTAGGCCGGTCGTGGCGCGATCTGATTGCACCTGCCGACCAAGCTGCCTTCGATACGCTCATTCTCCAGGCAAAGCAGCATGGAACTGGAAGCGCCACCCTGCACTACCGCCATCAAGACGGTACGGAAGTGACGATGCAGGTATCTGCACCAGTATTACGGAACCGACAAGGGCGTTTAATTGGGTTCGCCTCGATCAATCACGACCTCAGCGAGCAACTACGCGCCGAGCAGGAACGACAACGGTTGGCGCTGCAAGAGCAAATCATTCAGGCGCAGCAAGCGATTTTGCGTGAACTGAGCACGCCTTTGATCCCGATTGCCAGTGGTATTGTGGCAATGCCACTGATCGGCGCCATCGACTCCACGCGTGCACAACAGATTATGGAAACGTTGCTAACCGGGATTAATAACTACCGCGCTACCACTGCAATTATCGACATCACTGGCGTCAATGTGGTCGACACCCAAGTGGCTGGTGCACTGATCCGCGCAGCTCAGGCCGCCAGCCTACTTGGTGCCCAGGTTATTCTGACTGGCATTAGTCCGGAAATTGCTCAAACGCTGGTTGGTATCGGAGTTGAACTTCACTATATCATCACGAAAGCCACCTTGCAGGAAGGTATCACCTATGCGATGAACCGCCGAGGGGCAGCGTCAGTAGCCAACAACCATAAGCGGTTTGGTGGTGTAGTCCGATGACACTCATCAGGGCAGCGTGCGTCTAGGGCGATAAGTATATATCGCTAGTAATCGCTAGACTATGCCTTTGCGCTGGCGTAGATTTGTGTCTATCATACAAGTGTTGGGTTTATTGCCATTTTTCGGAATACTGCCATGACTGACGAACGTGAACGCATTCGGCTGACCAGCCTGGCTGCCTGCGCTGGTTGAGCAGCGAAGCTAGGGCCGGGCGCCCTTGCTTCGGTACTAGCTGCTCTCCACGTCCCAGCCCATCCCCAGGTTATAGTAGGGTTGGCCGAAAGTGATGATGCAGCAGTCTACCAATTGAATACCGACACAGCGCTGGTACAGACGGTCGATTTCTTCCCGCCGATCGTTGATGATCCGTACACCTACGGCGCCATTGCTGCAGCGAACGCCCTGAGCGATGTCTACGCGATGGGAGGACGGCCGATTCTTGCCCTCGCCATCGCCGCCTTCCCCGATGATCTCGATCAGACAATTATTGCTGCCATCCTGCAAGGCGGTATCGACAAAGCAGCCGAAGCGGGCGCAGTCGTGGTCGGTGGTCATACAGTCACCGATCGTGAGCCGAAGTACGGGCTCTGCGTCACCGGCTTGGTTGATCCACGGCGGATCATCACCAAAGTCGGTGCACAACCTGGCGACCGACTATTGCTGAGCAAACCACTTGGTGTTGGCCTCATCACCACAGCGGCGAAACGTAACGCTGTCGCTATTGCCGATTTGACTGCAGCCATCAACTCAATGCTTACCCTCAACCGGCAGATTGCCGAACTGATGGTTCAGGTCGATGTCCACGCTGCCACAGACATCACCGGTTACGGCTTACTCGGTCATGCTGCTGATATCGCGCGGCAGAGTAAGGTTGGCATCTGCATCGAAGCGGCGCGCACGCCAGCACTGCCCGGCGCGTTAGCCTACGCCGAGGCTGGCATGATACCCGGCGGCCTACGGCGCAATCTCGACTTCGCCACAGCTTACACCACGTTCGCACCTACCGTTACCCCAGCCCACCAACTTCTCCTAGCCGATCCACAAACGTCGGGTGGCCTGCTCATCGCCGCCCCCCCTCAGTTGCGGCAACACTCCAAACCCGCTGTGCCGCCGCCGGTCTGCCAATTTGGGAAATCGGCGAAGTAGTTGCTGGCACAGGCATCACTGTTATCTGAAATATCAGATTTTGACTTCTCTGGTAACAATTTCGTAATAACTCCACGCTAGCATGGCTTACAGAATTGTCATGATCTCACACTAATAGGGTGTTGAGACAGTAATTGTTAACAGAACATTCATTATCTGGCCTATATCTGTAACTCCAGACCAAGGCACGCTGTGAGATAATACGGTTGCATCAATGGACGCCATTCCCCACCTGGCGCCGTTGCAATGAACCGAGGTGCACAGCAGCAAACATCAGCCTTACCTCCTGACCAGGTTCATTTATACCATTCCCGTATCTTCGCTATCAGCGATCAGCGGCAATGAGGCCGTCTATGGAACTTATCGATCTTCTATCTAATCCTGACCATCGTGCTATTCTCCGCGAGCGCGCCAGGGCATTAGCTAGCCATGAGCAGAGCACTACCGATGCCATCGGCGAACTCTGCTTGCAGTTTACTCTGGGTAATGAATGTTACAGTCTCCCTGCCGCCGCCACTCGCGAAGTGCTCCGCTTCGAGAAGATCGCCCCGCTACCAGCGGTGCCACCAGCCATTTTGGGTTTGATCAATGTGCGTGGTCGGTTGGTCGTCTGTATTGATATTCGACCCCTACTTGGCCTGCCACCCATTCCACCTAACCCATCTATGCATCTGCTCATCATCAGTGTCGACGCTATCGAAGCGGCACTACTGGTCGACCAAGTGTTGGCAGTACAGCCGAACACTGCTACCCTGCTCCCCACTCCGTCAACTATTGCCGGTCAAGGCGTCGGCTGGGTGCTGGGCGTTGACGATCAGCTCGCTATTCATCTCGATCCGGCAGGTTTGTTGAACGACCCGCGCCTAGCCGTAGATACTGCCGATGAACCGACCCATTCATAGCTACGGAGAAGTCTATGAACCGACCAGACATCCTCCTCATCGAAGATAGTCCAAGCCAGGCCCTCAACTTCCAGCTTATGCTCGAACAAGAGGGCTACCAGGTTCAGATTGCGACTAATGGTCTCGAAGGCTGGCGCGCTGCACGCACGTTGCAACCGCGTGTCATCCTGCTCGATATCGACCTCCCGGTACTTGATGGATTTCAGGTGCTCAATCGGTTGAAGCGCGATCGCTTGACCAAGCATATTCCGGTCGTGATGCTTTCTCATCGCGACCAGGTCACCAGTGTGGAAAAGGCGCTGACACTGGGCGCCGATGATTACCTCTTCAAAGATGATGCGGCACTAGAATTGCCCAATGTGGTCGCGCAGGCAGTGGCACTGAACACGTATCATCACGCTTGAGATTGGGAAGGAGCCAGCTATGGCATTCCTCAATTCAATCAGTTTGCGCAACAAAATCCTACTGGTTGTCGGCTTGGTTCTTGCTAGCATGGTTGCTGTTACCGTCACATCCCATGAGGCGCTTCAGAACGCAAATGAGCGCGCACGAGAGTTGCAAGAAACGTACAAGGTGATAGACCACACCCACCAGATGGAAGCCAGTCTGTAGGAGTCGGGCGAGCGTGGCTTTCTCATCACGGGTGATCCTAGCTTCCTTGATAAATTTGAAAACGGTCAAAAACGATACAGTACCCTGCTCGTCGAATTGCGTGAGTTTGTTCCCGCCCAGAGTCTGAGCTATCAGTTGTTGGACGAGATTGATAAAGAATTAACCTTATGGAAAACTGAAGCTGCCCAACCATTGATTGAACTGCGCTACGCGGTGGTACGCGGCGAAGCCTCTCTCGACGAAGTGGTACAAAAAGTGGCCAGCCGGATCGGACGAAATCGTTTTATCCGTATCAGCGACCTGATGCAACAACTGGTCAAACTCGAACAAGACATGCTCGACCAGGTATTGGCTGAATCAGAGGCAGCAGTTAGCAATCTGCAAACGGTGTTGATCGGCGGCACATTTATTGCCATTACGCTGAGTACGTTGCTCACCCTGTTCATTGCGGGTACCATCGATCGGCGACTTGGGCTAGTGACTGGCGCTGCACTCAAGATGGCGGATGGTCACATCAACACCCAGTACCAACTCCCAACTGGAAAAGATGAGGTGGGACGTCTGGCCGTCGCGTTTAGCCAGATGGCTGACACTATCCGCCATCAGCTGGAAGAACAACGCCGCGCCAATGAAGAATTGCGTGCCGCCAATGCTACTAAAATCGCTAAAGAATATCTGGAGCAGGTGGTGCGTGAATACAGCTCCTTCGCTGCTGAAGTGGCCCGCGGCAATCTGACCGTGCGGCTACCTGTTGCCAGTAATAATGATGACCTTTCCGTGCTCGGACAACAACTGAATGCCATGGTGGAGGGTTTGCGCGCAATCGCGGCTCAGGTACAGCACGCCAACGCGGATATCGCCACTGCAGCGGCTGAGATTTTAGCCGCCACTACCCAACAGGCCTCCTCAGCGGCCGAGCAATCAGCGGCACTAACGCAGACCGCCACTACGATTGACGAAGTAAAGGCAATTTCGGTGCAGACCGCCAAACAGGCTACTCAGGTTGCCAATGACAGCCAGAATGCACTCGAGATTGCCCGTCAGGGTGCACAGGCGGTCGAAGATACTATCGCTGGCATGAATCAGATCCGGTCACGAGTCGAGACCATTGCCCAGACCATCCTCGGCTTGGCTGAGCAGACACAGGCGATCGGCACGATTATGACCACAGTGAGCGAGCTGGCTGACCAGAGCAATCTGCTGGCTTTGAATGCTGCTATCGAAGCCGCGCGCGCAGGCGAGCAGGGTCGCAGCTTCGCCGTTGTTGCCCAACATGTGCGCGAACTGGCTGAACGCTCGAAAGCGGCGGCCCAACAGGTGCGCGATATTCTGGCTGAGATTCAGAAGGCGACCAATGCCGCGGTGATGGTCACTGAAGAGGGAGCGAAGGGCGTCGAGCAGGGTGTCTCACTAGCTGCCCAGGCTGGACGGATCATCCATCGGATCGCGAGCGAGGTCGAGACCGGCGCCCAGGCGAATATCCAAATGGCTGCCGCTGCTCAGCAACAGATGGTAGGTATGGAGCAGATTGGGCAGGCAATGGCCAACATCCAGCAAGCGACTACCCAGGCGCTGGCTTCGACACGCCAGGCTGAGCGCGCCGCGCAAGACTTGCACATGCTGGCGCAGAAGTTGCAGCAGACGGTTGTCGTCTATCGACTCTGATGAGGCCGTACTAGGCACACTGGCAAAGAGATTACGGCGGGTAACGTGCTGTTCGCCTTACCACACTGACGTGAGGGTGTTATGCTCTCTCCCGATGATATTCAGTCGCAGGTGCTGGCCGTCTTTCGCACCGAACAGGCCGAACATCGCCAGGCGATCGCCGACATTCTGCTTGATCTCGAACGCGAGCCGGAACATCCGCAGCGGCGCGATATGATTGACCGTCTGTTCCGCGCCGCCCATAGCTTGAAAGGCGGCGCCCGCGCTGCTGGTATCATCACCATCGAACAGCTTGCGCATCAGATCGAGCATGTCTTTGCCGCCTTGCGCCAGAACCAGCTCACCCTCACCCCAGACATTTGCGACGTGATCTACCACGCGCTTGATCTGATCGGCGAGCTCATGGATCAGGCTGTGCCCGGCAAAATGGCAGATGAGTCAGCCCTGACAGCTATGATGGAACAGTTAGCGGCAATTGTGCAGACATCTGCCGCCACACCACCAGCCCCACCGTCCATCGTACCTGCGCCACGCACGGCGAATGACAGCATGACCAGCGCTGCACCAGCTGAAACGAGCGTCAGAGTGGAGGTCAGCGTATTGGATCATCTTATGCATGAGGCGGGAGAATTACTCACGTGCACATTGCGGTCACGTCAGCTGGCACGCGACTTGCAAGCGCTGGCACCACTCACGGAACGTTGGCGACGGGCCTGGCGCCGCATCAGACCACGATTGCGCCAACCATCACCCTCTAGCGCGACGCGAACGAACAGCGTACACGATGACCAGCAATTGTTGCTGACTACACTCGAACTGGCTAACGAGATTATCGACACCTTACAAACACAGGCGAATCGATTAGCGACACGTGCACGCGAAGATCATGACCGCTTGGCTGCTATCAGTGCCCGCTTACAGGCACAGATTCAGCAGACACGAATGGCGCCGCTAACCGAAATCATTAGCCCGTTGCGTCTGCACGTGCGTGAATTGGCCCGCAGCGCTGGCAAACAGGTCGCATTCGTCATTGATGACGGCGGCGCTGAGGCTGATCGCCAAGTGCTCGATAAGGTACGCTTGATCTGTCTACACTTGCTCCGTAATGCGGTTGACCACGGTATCGAACTGCCCGCTGAACGCGAAGCAGCCGGGAAATCGCCAACTGGAGTGATTACGTTGACAGCCCGCGCCACAGCCGATCGCTTGAGTCTGAGTGTGAGCGATGATGGGGTTGGTATCGATCCAGCCCGTGTCTGGCAGCAGGCGCTTGCAGCAGGCCTCATCAGCACCCGCGATGCCGAACGCACTGATGGCAATACAGTCCTTGATTTGATCTTCATGCCCGGCTTTTCAACTAAAACCAGTGTTAGTGCACTATCAGGCCGCGGCGTTGGGTTGGATGTTGTGCGCACAACGGTAGAGCGCATGGGTGGTCAGGTAACGGTTGTCTCTACCCCTGGACAGGGTACAACCTTCAACCTTAGTCTGCCATTGACGTTACAGCGCTCGCACGGCCTGCTGGTGAACATTGCCGGTCATACCTTCGCTCTACCGTTGGATAGTCTGCAACGGATTGTGCAGGCACGTCGCGACCATATCCGCATGCTGGAAGGACGAACTGTCCTGCTGGCCGAAGGACGGCCAGTACCACTGATTGTCCTCAGTCAACTCCTGGGGTTTACCAAGCCAGCTGCACTCGAATTAGAGTCGCCGCTGCCTGCTCTTTTGCTTGGCGTTAACGAACGGCGCGTTGCTTTTCTGGTTGATTCCGTCAGCGAAGAGTTGGAACTGGTTGTCCACCGCTTACCACTTCCGTTGCAACGAGTGCGATTTGTGAGTGGAGCCGCCATTTTGGCCGATGGAAGTGTTGCACCTATTCTTGATTCGGTCGATCTCTTGCGAGCAGCTGTTGCCTCAGCACACCATCTGCTGTTGCCGCAACGCTCGATCCAGCCTCTCCAGAAGCCCACAATCCTGGTCGTTGACGACTCGATCACAACCCGTACCCTCGAAAAGAACATTTTAGAGTCGGCGGGATATCGTGTTGTTCTGGCGACCAACGGCCAAGAGGCACTGGAGCGACTCCATGCCTTGCGTGATCAGCAGGGTTGTCAGCTGGTTCTGAGTGATGTGGATATGCCACGTATCAACGGTTTCGAACTCACCGAGCGTATCCGTTCCGATCCGCATCTGCGGCATATACCGGTTGTTCTGGTCACGTCACTCGACAGCCCCGCTGATCGCGAACGTGGTCTAGCAGCTGGCGCTGATGCGTACATTGTCAAACGTGCGTTCGACCAACAGGTGCTGTTGGCAACGATCGAGCATTTACTCTGAGCTGGATTATGAAACATGTACCGAAACAACATCTCATCATTACCACTGAGACTGATCTCATCCAGCTACGCCAAGCGCTACGCCAGAGCGCCCGCTCGCTCGAGATGACGCCAGCGCAACAGGCCCGGGTGACTGCAGCGGTCAGCGAAGTGGTGCGGGCGTTGATCCACCATTGCTGCGCGAGCGATGTCGTGATTCACTGCGATGATCGAGACAAGAACCATCCGCTGGTCGTCGAATGTGAAGCGGAACATGAAGCTTATCAGCTCATTACACGTGAGGAAGTGGTAAAAACAGCTTTCACTTTAATGGATGAGACGAATGTCAAACCGTCACCCCTAGGGCATCTAGTTACGATGAAGTTTCGTACTGCCTAAGCAAGTTGGTCATAGTTGAGTGAGCACTTATGGCGCCACACATCTTCGTTACCTTTCGCGTCGGACGACAAACCTTCGCCTTGCCGTTGGCAGCTGTACAGCAGGTTGTACGGCTGCCCGAGCTAACGCCGATCGTGGGGGCTTCGCCTACTATCGCTGGGCTACTCAATCTGCATGGCAACCTCATTCCGGTATTGATTGGTCATCGCTTACTTGATCAACCACTTACCATCAGCCTGCAAAGCATGGTGATGTTGATCGGGATCGACACCAAGCAGCCACAGTTGGGATTGCTGGTAGATGAGGTGCATGGGGTCCAGCAAGTCCCTGCTGATGGCATTACACCCCTTACCTTCGGCGCTGAGCTGATCACCGGTTCATTTCGCACACCCGATGGGATTATCCCGGTGCTCCACCCACCTGCGTTGTGGTCATACATTGACCATACAAGCACCACTGATCACGGCCACAGTACCGAGCGTCATCAACCATATGTGCCCATCAACCATTGATGGGCACAAGTAGAGAAGAACGATATGCCGCATCGCCATGATCCAATCCGGGTCTTGCTAGTCGAAGATTCGCCCAGCCAGCTCTCGTTGCTACGTTCCTACATTGAAGCAACGCCTGATCTGGTCGTTGTTGGCACTGCGACGAATGGTCACGACGCTGTGCAATCCACCATTCGTTTGCGTCCCAACGTAGTAGCAATGGATATTCATTTGCCTGTATTCGATGGTTATGAAGCGACCCGTCAGATCATGCAGCAACAACCGACACCGATTGTTCTCTTTAGTGCCAGCGTTGGCAACGCCGAGCAACGTGCTATGGCAGCGCTTGCCGCAGGTGCACTCGCCGTGGTGCGCAAACCAGCAGCACCGAATGATCCCACGAGCGCTACTGACCGTGAGCACTTTATCCGCACGTTGCGCCTGATGTCCGGTGTCAAGGTGGTGACTAGACATCCACCACGCGCAACCCCGGTTCGTATCAAACGCGAACCTGGCTCAACGTACGAGCTGCTTGCTATTGCTGCTTCCACCGGCGGACCAGCAGCGCTGCAAACAGTGTTAACTGATATTGGCGCAGGTGCACCAATACCGATCGTCATCGTTCAACACGTAGCCAGCGGTTTTGCGTCGGCAATGGCGGCATGGTTAGACAGTGTAGTCCCTCAACCAGTCCATGTAATCAACAATGAAACAACGCTTCAGCCCGGCCACGTCTACCTGCCCGCCGATGGTCATCATCTCATCATTACACGACGCGGCAGCGCAAGTGTGATGCCAGCAACTGAAACCGATCGCTATTGCCCCAGTGCTGATCATCTGTTCGCCAGCGTCGCCAAGCACTACGGTGCTGCCGCCATTGGCGTCATTCTGACTGGCATGGGTGAAGACGGCGCCAATGGTCTGGCAGCGTTGGCAGCGGCAGGCGGTCCAACTTTTGGTCAAGATGAAACTTCATGCGTCGTCTATGGTATGCCCCAAGCGGCTAAAGCACTGGGTGCGGTACGTCACGAACTTCCACTCGAACGGCTAGGACTGTCGGTAGCGGCACTATTAGGTGTGACCCGATGAAGCACACTCCCAGCGTGAGGTTAGGTTATGGTCATGACGGTAGAAGAGCTATACGATCGCTTTGCCCAACTCATTCGTGCCCGCGCTGGCTTATATTACCCTGAACAGCGCCGCTCTGATCTGATCTATGGTCTGCAGCGAGCTGCGCAATATTTTGGCATCAGCGATCTCGAAAAGCTCCTCGCGCTGGTCGAACACTACCCGGCAGCCTGGGATGAATTGATCGCCGAATTGACAATCGGCGAAACCTACTTCTTTCGCAATGCCGCTCAATTTACCGCACTGCGTGAAATCATTCTGCCCGACCTTATGCAACAGCGTTCAACAGTGCGCTACTTGCGCCTGTGGAGCGCTGGCTGTGCGACAGGCGAAGAGCCGTATTCGCTCGCTATCGTCCTACGTGAATATCTGCCTGCTGATCCGCCATGGCAGATTAGCATTCTCGCCACTGACATTAACCGACGCTTCCTGGCCCGCGCACGCGAAGCGTGTTATGGTAACTGGTCATTCCGCGAAACACCGCCTGAAGTACGCGAACGCTACTTCGTGCCTGAACGCGGACAATGGCGCTTGCGTGCAGAGATTCGTGCTGACGTTACGTTTGCCCAACTTAATCTGGCCGAACCAGTTTACCCGTCACCACAGTTGGGCATCACTGCCTTCGATGTCATCTTTTGCCGCAATGTGATGATCTATTTCGACGAAGCGACTACGCGCCAGGTCATCCAACGCCTTTATGACTCGCTTACTCCTGGTGGCTGGCTGGTTGTCGGCCATGCCGAGCCGAATGTCGAACTGTACCGCCAGTTTGAAACGCACAATGCTCCCGGTACAGTCCTTTACCGCAAACCATTAACCGCACCCCCTTTTACACCAGCCCCTGTACCCGGATCTACCGCCTTGACGACTCGCACCATCGAAACTACCACCACGTCAACTGCACGTGGGTCAACTACGCTACCGGCGACACCGGCAATCGCTAGGGCTGCAGCACCAACTGTTGCTCCACCAGCCACGTCACCAGCAGCTGCCTACCCCAACGCGCCGCTACCATCGGCTGAACCGCTACCGACATCGCCAGATGAACGTTTGCGTGCCGCTCATACTGCCGCCGATCACGGTGATTGGAACACCGCAGAGGATATTCTGCGCACGCTGCTCAAGGAATACCCTCTTTTTGCACCAGCCTATTACTTGCAGGCGCAAATCGCTGAACACCAAGGTCATCTTGAAGCTGCGCTAGCCGACTACCGCCGCAGTGTGTATCTCGATCCTCAGTTCGTGATGGGCCTCATCGGTATGGCAAATGCCTCGGCCCGACTCAACCAACCCGATACAGCCCGCCGTTCATTGCAGCGAGCGCTCAATCTGCTCAACCAGCTACCTGCCGACCAGGTTGTTGAACCTTACAACGCCACCACAGCTGCTGAACTACGCTCGTATATCACCCATCTGCTCCAGCAGGTCAACAGTCCAGCACCACAACCATAACCAGCTTGCTGCACCTAAGCTACCGACGTCAGCGGGAACAATGCTCGCATGGACCATCATCAAGAGGAAGATAGTTCAGTTGCCACACCTCACTGGCTGCACGTGAAAAGGCTGATACAACTTTCGGGGTGCCTCGCGAACGCATCAAGATGTTTTTACCAGAGCAGGGTTTCAACCTAGATTGAACGTCACCGCTCAAGCTGTGAGCGGTGCTCTGAAGCTAACGCCGACTTCTAAGCAGCACTGTGGACGACAGAGCAACTCACCTCCACAATACCATATTCCGCAGGGGCAAAGATCCCCCTATCACTCTACCTACCAGCTTGATTATCCGTAGCGGCAAGGCTACAAGCACAGCTGCCTAGTGGCAGTGATAGCTACCCAGAAGTAGACTGTTAGTCCGCGCGCTCGCCACCGCTGCTGAACGACTAGCACAATCCAACATGGCTGATTCTCCCCAATACCCCCCATCGTTTCGGCTTCTGCTGCCGCAAGACCGTTGGGCAAACCGGCATCGCTATTGACGTCTACCCAGTCTGATGGTAGTTTGAATATGTACTCCTATTGTTTCCGGAACGCTGCAGTGGAGGTAGCATGCCTACAGTAACGATTGGCGACCGTTCTATTGAGGTTCCTGCTGGGACAAGACTGGTCTTGGCAATTGAACAGGCCGGAGTTGCCATTGGTCATCGCTGTGGTGGACATGCCCGCTGTACCACCTGCCGGGTTAAGTTTGCAGCTGGCGAACCTGCCGAAATGACAGCTGCTGAATATGCGAAGCTGCGTGAGCGTAACCTGTTGGGTGAATACCGGCTTGCCTGTCAGATTGTGTGCAATCACGATATGACTATCGCTGAAGTGACGATGACACGCGACAATCAAGGTTGGAGCGATACTGGACCGACCCCTGAGCCAACCGTTACTCCTGACCCCACCACCTACCCCCTATCGGCATTGTCCACCTAGCCGTACTGTCAAGGCACGACGATTGTCTGGCTGTCGTGTCTTGACAGCGCATCACCCTGTCTCTATAATCAGGGTGTGAAAAATGGAACAATTATTTACCAAGTCTACAATCGATTCCTAATTACCTTGTGTCGCTGGAGTGTACGCGGTCTGGCGATGCTAGTAGTGCTAGAATTGGGCATCCTTAGCCCAATGAGCTGTGTCTTGCATTGCCTCATCCAGCAGTGGATGAATGAACGTGTCGAACCACACGTTTTCTTGTGCAATCTACTACCGACCGATCATCCTGACGAACATTCGACCGCGTCAACAACAGTACTGCAACCACGTGCGGTTTACGAAACACTGGCCCCCCCGCCGCCAGTTCTGCTAGCGGTTATACCGCTCTTGATTGTGCTGCTAACCAACCCGCGCTATCGTATACATTCCTATACCCCTCGTCCACCCACGCCACCACCGCGCCGATACCTCACGCTCACAATCTGAACAGAACGGTTTCGTCCTCATACCATCTATTTACCGCCATTGTGAAGGCATACAGAGCGATTGCTGCTCTTGACAGCGCCGGCGTTGACACAAGGTTAACTGCTGCGCTGACGAACCGCCTGCAGTCCGGGTTTATTCAACCATGGAACAATGTCGGATCGTACTGCATCGATACCAGCAGGTCTTATGCTGAGGCGTTCGCTATTATTCATCATAAAGAGAGGAACCCTATGAACCGGTATCTCATCTGGACTGTAGTCTTGTTGATCGGAATCGGGTTGGCAGCGTGTGGCGGATCAAATCAGGCCCCTTCATCATCGGCTCCCCAGGTGACCAACGAACTACCAGCGGCGCTAACCGACACTTCAATTTCTTCCAAAGGAGACGCCCAACGGGGCAAAGAGCTGTTTACCCCATGCGCAGCATGCCATCACACCTCTAATGCCATGCTAGTCGGCCCAGGGCTAGCCGGCCTGTTCAGCGCTCAGGGACCGGTATTGCCTAGCGGCATCGATTACAATGGCTTGCTGCCAAATGGCAAGGAACGCAGTGAAGCCAACATCGCGCAGTGGATCCGTGAAGGCGGGAGCGGTCGGATCGGCTACATGCCGCCGCACAATCTGACCGATGAGCAGATGGCTGATCTGATGGCCTATTTGCGCACCCTGAAATAAATAATCGTGTTGACCAGTAGGAGTGCAGCGCTCCTACTGGTCAACGGAGGATACGTTATGCGAGTCTCACCGCTCTTTGTTTGCGGGTGCTGTGCGCTCGGCCTCATCGTCTGTCTTACCCTTATCGCAGCTAATCAAACCATTGCCGATCAAGTGACGCGCCCCCTGATGGTAGTGACCCGCCCCTATCGCCTGCCGACGGGAGTGATTTACGACCTGTTGGTCGCTATTGAACACGACCATGCGACCGAACTAGCCGACTTTGCCCATCGAATGCAGCATCCGGCTTCACTGCAAACGCTGCGTGCGGCGTGGCAGCAGACGGCTCAGCCGACTAGTGTTACGTTAGGGCCATATCGGGCCCCAGCTTGGCCAACGCCTGGTGCGCAGCTCGTCATTCCACTTCGCTTAACGAATCACCACGGTGAGAGTCGATTGGAAGTCATCGTTCAATTCACGCTAATGGGCTGGCAGGTGCGCGCGATCCGCCTACCTACTTGAACCCGCTTGGTCTTCTGGGCCGCCGCTGCTGGTAACGGCGGCGGCGCTTCCGGGTATAATACGCCTCAACAATAGATCGATCTGGTCATTATGTAAGGAATCTATCATGACTGAGCTGCGCGACTTTCTCGAAATTCCCTACGAACAACTCGAAGAACTGAACCTCAGCGTCAAGCGCCAGCGTATGGCCCGCGTCTCGCCTGACGTGATGCGGGAAGAGCGCATGCGCTACCTCACTGACGAGCGGCGCATCAAAGCCGTCACCGTCTGTTTCACCGACCTCGAAGGTCGCCTCCACATGCTTGACTACGACAAGAAATTTTTACTGGCCTCCTCTGACAATCTCACTTTCGACGGCTCATCGGTACGTGGCTTCTCGGTGCAGGCCGAGTCAGATCTGCGTCTCGCTATTGATTGGTCGGCCTTTTATTGGCTGCCGTCCGATATCTTCGGCCCCGGCAAAGTGCTGGTCTTCGGTTATGTGCTAAACCAAGACGGCACCCCCTACGACGCTGATATGCGCGGTCGTCTGCACCGCTACGTGGAAGAGTTGTATCGGCGCGAAGGCCTAACCTGCAACGTCGCAACTGAAATCGAGGGTTTTCTCTTCAAAGGTCGCAATGCCGAGCAACGCTTCCGTGAGACAGGTGAATTCACCATGGTTAGCACCGGCGGCTATTACCATTCATTACCAGGTGATCCCCTGCGCCAATTCATCGATATGGCAGCGGAAGCGCAACGCGCAATGGGATTCGAAAATGAGAAGGATCACCCCGAAGTAGCGCCGTCACAGTTCGAGATGAACTACAGCTACACCGAGGCGACCATCGCTGCCGACCAGATTCTGCTCTACAAGCTAATCTGTCGCCAGATTGCCAGCAAACTTGATATGACCGCGAGCTTCCTGCCCAAACCGGTGACTGGCGTAAACGGCAACGGCATGCACACGAACATCTCGCTGTCACGGCAAGGGGTGAATCTCTTCTACGATGCTAATGGCCCCGAGCGGTTATCCGAACTGGCCTGGAGCTTTATCGACCGGATTCTGAATAGTGCTCAGGATCTCTGTCTGATCCTGAACTCGAGCGTGAATGCCTATCGCCGCCTCGACCCACACTTCGAGGCCCCGAACCAGATCAAAGCTTCACCAACTGATCGTGGTTCGATGATCCGCATCCCCATCGGCAATGCCCGCTCGGCGCGGGTTGAAGTGCGCTCGATTGCGCCTGATGCCAACCCCTACTTGACTATTTACGCCTTGTTGCGCACCGGACTGGAAGGGCCGTTGCCCACCACCGACGTGCGCAATGGCACGACAACTTTGCCCGACAACATCTATGATGCGATTGCCAATTTCCGCCAGAGCGCATGGATCACCACTATCCTTGGCGAAGAGGTGCAAACGCGCTTTGCCGATCTAAAGACCGCGGTCGCAGATCGCTGCCCACGCAAGCTTGGGACGTTGATCAAGCGTGCCGAAGTGCAGTTCCACCATGAGGTTACTAACCAATACCTGTGGAGCCGGTTCTAGGCCCATTCGAACGCCGTCGGTATCCCACGATGAATGGGGCACAGCAAACACTGTGCCCCGTACCCTAGAGCACTACGATAGCTGCAGCCAGTAGGGAACAATACCAATACGTGAAGAGCATATACGAGGTATGGTCAGCAGTTGGATGACGTAAGAACAGTACGCGACCGGCAATAATTAGACAGAGCACCGTGAGGAGCACATCAAAGAGTATGGTCCCTACGCTCAATCCGGCTGGCTCAAACAGAGCACCGTGAGTAAGGATCGGCAAAAGGGCAAAGGCGACAGCCAAAAAGATACGGCTTCGTTGATCACCGAACACAATAGGAAATGTACGTCGACCAATAAGCTTATCGCCCGCGACATCACGCAAATCTTGCAGAGAAACGTGGGTTAGAAAAGTGAGCGCTGGCACGAGCAACCAGGTCCAGGCCGACGGCGTGAGTGGACGTACCATCTGCCAGGCCGCTGCCAGCTGCGCAATCGTACCGATCGTCATCACCCAGTTTTTGGTCCAGTAATGATAAGACAATCGACCAAAGTTATGCAGTACCAGGGTCACTTGCCAGAGCAACGTCCACTCGAGTACCCCCAGCCACCATCCTAACAGAGTAAATAATCCCATTGCCACTACCCACCGCACCATCGCACCACGGTACGACACCAAACCGGCAGGCAGAGGTCGATCAGGCTTATTTTGCATGTCTTCTTGGATACCGGCCAACTGGTTAGAGATACAGAAGGTTGTGCAGTAGAACCAGAAGTAGAGCACTGCCCAAAACAACGTGCCGGGGAGAGCATACCAATCCGGATGATCATGATGCCAGGCCGCCAGCGTAAATAATACTCCTGGGATGAGGGTCGATGACAGGTCGTAGCGGTTGAACTTCCAGTGTAAAATAGCCTCATCACGAACGATAGTTAGCCAAGACGGAAAACGCAGGGTAGGCAAGATGGCAGACGATCGCATTCGACCCCTCCTTTATCACCAGGATTTTACTACAATGCGCAGGAATGATAAACAGCATGTTTGTCTCTTACAACATCATTTCGTCATCGCCTCACCATATTGTCCACTCCAATGAATCAATGGTATCCTTAATACCACAAAATTTTAAATATGCCTCCCGATCACTTGCCGCGGAGAACTGTCATGGTTGATTCAACCGAATTTTTGCATCGAACTTATTGGCGAATTGCAAATGCAATCGCCTCATGGACCCTCACCATCGATGGGATTGTTTTACTCGTTGCGCTGGGTACATGGTTTCTCACGATTAACGTCTTCGCAGGAATCATTGCCGGTATAGCGTTCTCATCAGCAATAGGTTGTTTCTTCACGCTCTGGTTACTGGCGCGCAACCTGCCTTTGTGGCAGGCGACAGCGCCTTTTGCACTCTCCATCATAGTTTGTGAAATTCTAGTTGCAATTTGGCTGCCTGAATTGCGTCTGCCGGTCATACCCTTTCTAGCAGTGATCATTTTACTAGCTGGCCTGTATGGCAATCGCCGCTATACCATAGGGGCGACGGTTTTATGCATTCTTGTGATTTTCGGAATCATCGGTCTTCTACCAACCTCCGAGCAATCTTCGATTCCTCAGCCACTGCTCACATTTTTACAAGCAACGAGTCTAGCTGCACTCATTATGGCCATTTGGGCTTTCTTAGATCGTATCTTTTCCGCGCAAATCCAGGCTGTGCAGCTGGCTGATCAGCGCGCTGCCGAAGCCGAAGCGGAGCGTCAGGCTACTGAAATGGCTCGCCGTGAGCTAGAACAGCGTGCTACTGAGCAACAGCAGCTGCTCGACTTGGTTGCCACTTTAGAGCTGCCAGTGCTGACAGTCGATGATCGAGTTTTACTCGTGCCCCTGGTGGGTAATCTTGATAGCCGAAGGGCCAATGCACTACGGCAACGAATTCTCGAGATAACGGCAGAACGGCGAGCCACGACCGTTATCCTAGACGTTGCCGGCATCACGATGATTGACACTGCCGTTGCCAAGGCACTCGTCGATACGGTAACGGCTCTGCGTCTGTTAGGAGCGCAAGCGATCATCAGCGGCATTCGACCGACAGTAGCACAAACTCTGGTGCATCTCAACGCCGACCTCGGCGAGGTGGCGATTGCGCCTAACCCTGAAGCAGCGCTGGCAATTGCCCGGCGCGAGACCAAAGTAATGCATAGTCAACAGCGAACAGCATAAGATATCAAAGGCAGGGTATGCAAGCAGCAGGATTACAATTCGTCACCGCACCAAACGGTAAGCGCAGCTCAACTCATGCGAACCAGGCTATCTGCCAAGCTGCGCTGGCCAGCGTTCATATACCGGCAGCACAAGCAGTGCTCTACGACCCCCAATGGCGTACTCGCTACCCGCAGTATCTCCGCTTGCTCACTGAAACAGCAGTTACCTGTGCCGAGCAGACGCTGACCATCGCTACCAACGGCCTGGCTGCAGCCTGGCAACAGGTTGAATTCATTCGTGACGGCGTAGCTCGTCCGCTCGCCGAGGCAATGCATACTCGGCAATCAGCCTCGATCCGTTCGGTAGAATTGAGCGGCAGTGGCCCAACATCTATTGAGCCGTGGTCACTGCCGTACCGTGGTCAGCGGTTACAGGGTGAAGCCCTACGCGTCCAGATTGCCCACTGGGAAGCGCGTGGGATCATCGAACCTAGCTGCGCGCGCGCTTTGCAACGGGTCATCGATCATCCAGAATGGCTCGATCTCTCGGATCGAACGCTGGTTTTGCTGGGCGCAGGTGCTGAGGCCGGCCCACTTGCTACCCTGGCCCATTGGCGGGCAAATATCATCGCCATAGACATCCCTGATCCAGCACGCTGGCACCGGATTGCACAGATCATCAGCGCTGGCAACGCCCGCCTGATTGCGCCAATCCTCCAATCTGACGGTAATAGGCCGCCAGATACCGAATGGATTCAGCTGGCTGGCGTCGATATGCTCACCCACGCCCCCGAAATCGCCGCATGGCTGCAGTCATTTCAGATCCCGCTTGACATCGCAACTCTGGCTTACCTTGATGGAGAACGGCATCTGCGCGTTGCCCTAGCAATGGACGCAATCTTTGCTACGGTGAGCGCGGCCCTTCCAGGAGTCACGCTAATGTCGATGGCGACTCCTACCGACATCTTTGCTGTGAGCGAGGCCACAGCCCAGGCTGCTCTCCACAATGCCGCCGCTGCGCATCCCATTGGCCCAATTGCGACACCTATCATCCGTGCCCTAAGCGGTGGACAGTTGCTGCAGCCCCATCTGCGTGAGCTGCTCACTAGTAGCAACGGTAAACACTACGGGATTGTCGATTGCCTGTTCCTCGAGCAAGGGCCCAATTATGCTATGGCTAAGCGTATCCAGCAGTGGCGTGCCCTGATCGCTCGCGCCAGCGGCCAGCGGGTCTCGATCAATGTAGCCCCACCTACAATGACCCAATCAGTTATCAAACATCCTGCACTTCGTGCTGGGTACAACGGTGCTGGTCTATTCCAGGTTGAAATCTTTGCCCCCGAAACTACGGGTGCCCTGATGGCTGCGCTTTGGGTTCACGATTTGCATAACCCTGATTGTGCGGCGCATCCCGCTTACCATCTCGATCATCCGCTAGAACTGCTTACTGAAAATGCCAATCACGGCGGCTTGTGGCGTTCCGGTTTCCTGCCCCGTACTGCCCTGCCATTGGCAGCTTTGGTCGGCATGTGGCGACGATAAATGCACTAGGCACTTTGCTCTGGCGGCCACCGCTGGTGGGTCGTCTTGACGTTTCTCGGCATCGGTGGTACACTTGATAACCGCGCCGGGGTAGCTCAGCGGTAGAGCAAACGGCTCATAATCGTTAGGTCGCGGGTTCGAATCCCGCCTCCGGCACCAATTTGATCCGGTGAGCTGTGCTCACCGGCTTTTTCGTTCAGATAATGCGTATGCTCCACCATCTGCGTCAATTTTTGGTTACAGCTGGATTCTGGCACCCAGACACTCGCCTGCTCCTGGCAGTTTCGGGTGGGAACGACTCTCTGGCGTTGCTCCATATGATGTACACACTCCGCAACCAAGGCGGGCCAGAACCAGTCGTTGCCCATCTCGATCACGGTCTGCGCGGCGCTGAATCGGCAGCCGATGCTGCCTTTGTCGCAGAAACAGCAGCTCGCTGGGGATTGCACGCAGTTATCGCCCAGGCTCACTTACCACCTGATACCACGCCTGCTGCAGCTCGCGCGGCACGCTACGCCTTTCTGGCCCGTACCGCTATCAGCGAACACGCTGCTGGTGTAATCGTTGCTCATCAAGCCGATGACCAGGCCGAAACGGTGTTGATGCATCTGTTGCGCGGTGCTGGTCCAGCTGGATTGCGGGGAATGCGAGCACGCGTGGAGTGGAACGAATGGGCGGCACCATTCATTGCCGCCGGACAGGTACCGCCACACGGCCCCCCCCTGCTGCGCCCACTCCTCACCGTTAGTCGATCAGAATTGACCGCCTACTGCGCTGCACACGGCCTGGTACCACGGGTCGATCCCACTAATCAGAACCTGCATTATGCCCGCGCCCGCATTCGCCATCAGATCCTACCGCAACTGACCACCGAGAATCCTCAAATTAGCGCTGCCCTTGGACGCACTGCACAGATCTGTGCTGAAGACTACGATTTCATCCAGCAAGCGTTAGCTGCCCAATGGCATCAGTTAATCGTTGAACAACGATCTGACTGCATCACGTTCGATCGCGCTGCGATCCGCGCGTTACACCCGGCTTTGCGCCGCTATGCGCTGCGCCGCGCTATCGCTGAATTCGGTGCCGAAGAACCGAGTCTATCTCACATCGACGCCGCTCTGCATTTGATCGACGGACAATCTGGTCGAAGCATGCAGTTGACATCGCAGATCACGCTTATCTGCGATCAGCGCACTATCACGCTCAGCCTACCCGATGCTGCACCACCACTCACGCCGCAGCTTACGGCGCCCGTCACCCTACCTGCCCTAGGCACTGTTCATCTGGTCAATGGCTGGCGCTGTGTGGTACAAACCCATCCGCCCCCCCACCCCGATCGCTGGTGGCTGCCGCTGGCCCAACCGCCAGCACTGCCCCTCACGCTGCGTCCGCGCCGTCCCGGTGATCGCATGCGACCCGCTGGCGCTCCTGGTCGCCGTCGCATCCAGGATATCTTCGTTGATCTCCACGTACCGCGCGCTCTACGCGACGGCTGGCCGCTATTGGTAAACGCCGATGACCAAATCATCTGGTTGGTTGGTTTACGCGTTGCTGCCGGCGTTGCCGCACCCAACCCGAATCAAGCTACAATGTGGATCGGAATGATTGCTCCCATCGCCTCTGAACAGGAGTAACTATGCGCGAGGATATTGACTACATCTTGATCAGCGAAGACCAGATCAAACAGCGGGTAAACGAACTAGCTGCTGCTATCACCACCGACTACCACGCGCTTGGCGATCTGTTGCTGGTGGGCGTCTTGAAGGGCTGCGCTATGTTCATGGTTGATCTTGCTCGTGCCATCAATCTCCCCCTAGCACTCGACTTCATCGCCGTCGCTAGCTATGGTGCCAGTACCGAGACGTCGGGCGTGGTACGACTGCTCAAAGACCTCGATACCGACATCTCCCAACGCCACGTGCTCCTGGTCGAAGATATTATTGACAGCGGCCTAACCCTTGCCTACTTGCGTGCCCAATTATTGCGTCGTAACCCCGCCAGCCTGCGCATCTGCACGTTGCTCAACAAACCCGAACGTCGTACTGCCGATGTACCGGTCGACTATATCGGGTTCAACATTCCTAACGCATTTGTAGTCGGCTACGGCCTCGATTACGCCGAACGCTACCGTAACCTGCCCTTCATTGGGGTCTTGCGTCCTGACGTGTATCAGGCAAAGTCGATGTAATCCAGATCACATTCTGACTGTGATCTGTTCCCTTGCTTCCGCCGATCGGCTGATGCTATAATTCCAATACAGACGACATCAGTTATCGTTCGTCGTCATAATTATTTTGTGTTCCCTCATAGTCGGGGCAGCGTCCTCTCATACTTGCTGACCTGGCACAACCGGGTTCCAGTGTCGAGGCAACCCCTCTAGAAAGATGATCTATGGGTGATAACCGTTGGTTAAAGAATAGCTTTGTCTATCTCATCATTCTGGTTGCTGCATTAGCTCTCTTCATCCAATATTTAGGGCCAGGCGCAAGCCAGACTGAAGAGAAAGGCATTGCTGATGTAATTGCCGATGCCCAGGCCGGTCTAGTGCGCGAAATTCAGGCCCAGGCTGGCGATGAGCAGATTGTTGTAACCTACAACGATGGCAAGAAATACCGCTCACGCCTCGAGTCTGCTGATAGCGTGATGCGGTTGTTGGCCGATTATGGCGTGCCACTGCGCAACGAGCAGGGGCAACGCACCATTAACGTTATTGTGCAGCCGGCTCCCGCGTGGGGTGGTCTGCTCAGTATTTTCACCATTCTCTTGCCAACGCTCTTGCTAATTGGCTTCTTCGTCTTCTTTATGCGGCAGGCACAAGGTAGCAACAATCAGGCGATGTCATTTGGCAAGAGCCGAGCGCGCATGTTTGCTGGTGATAAACCGACTATCACCTTCGCTGATGTGGCTGGTCAGGAGGAAGCTAAACAAGATCTAGCCGAGATTGTCGAATTCCTTAAGTTCCCTGACAAGTTTGCCGCCCTCGGCGCACGCATTCCGCGCGGTGTATTGATGGTTGGTCCGCCCGGTACAGGAAAGACGTTGCTCTCGCGTGCGGTCGCTGGTGAAGCGGGCGTGCCTTTCTTCAGCATCTCAGGCTCTGAATTTGTCGAGATGTTCGTAGGCGTGGGTGCGTCACGTGTCCGCGATCTGTTTGACCAGGCCAAGCGAAATGCGCCTTGTATCGTCTTCATCGATGAGATCGATGCAGTCGGTCGTCAGCGTGGTGCTGGTCTGGGCGGTTCACACGACGAGCGCGAACAGACCCTCAACCAGATCCTGGTTGAGATGGACGGTTTTGACACCAACACGAATGTGATCGTGATCGCGGCTACCAACCGGCCTGATGTGCTCGACCCAGCATTGGTGCGCCCTGGTCGCTTCGACCGCCAGGTGGTACTTGATGCACCTGATGTTCGTGGCCGGATCGAGATTTTGAAGGTGCACGTCAAGGGCAAGCCCCTGGCTGAAGATGTTAACCTGGAAGTTATCGCCCGCCAAACCCCTGGCTTCTCAGGTGCTGATCTGATGAATGTGGTCAATGAAGCTGCAATTCTAGCAGCGCGCCGCTCGAAGCGCAAGATCAGCATGGCCGAGTTCCAGGATGCAGTTGAGCGCGTGGCTATCGGCGGCCCCGAACGGCGCTCGCGGGTCATGACCGATCGCCAGAAGCTGGTGGTAGCCTACCACGAAGCTGGGCATGCGATTGTCGGCGCAGCGATGCCAAAAGCTGATAAGGTGCAGAAAGTGACGATCATTCCACGCGGTCAGGCAGGTGGCTATACTCTCTTCCTGCCCGATGAAGATAGTCTCAGTCTGCGCACTGTTTCGCAGTTCAAGGCTCGCCTGGCCGTTTCGCTCGGTGGTCGTGTCGCCGAAGAGATCGTCTTCGGTAATGAAGAGGTAACTACGGGTGCATCTGGTGATTTGGTCCAAGTAACCCGTATAGCCCGCGCAATGGTAACCCGCTATGGTATGAGCCAGCGTCTGGGCCCGATCGTCTTCGGCGAAAAGGAGGAGTTGATCTTCTTGGGCCGCGAGATCAGCGAGCAACGTAACTATGGCGACGAAGTTGCCCGCCAGATCGATGAAGAGGTGCATGCCATCGTGACTGAAGCTTACGAGACCGCGCAGCAAATCCTATTGCAGAATCGGGCTGTGCTCGACGATATGGCTAATGCCTTGCTCGAGTACGAGACTCTCGATGGTGAGCAACTTGAAGAGTTGATCCGGCGTGTCAAGCCGTTAGCACTTGACCTGAGCAAGACTAGCAGTTCAACACCGAACGGTCACTCTAGCGAACGCCCGGCTCAGACCGATGCGCCGCAGATGGGTCTGAGCGGTTCCAGCCCTCTACCTGCCTAGCTCGTCTTCTACGATCATCTGGTTAGATCAAGATTGCCCGTGCTTTAGGCGCGGGCAATTATGTTTCGATCCCTATTGCATCAACGCCTGGCAGCTCTTATAGAACATATGGTTCCACAGTACTGCGTGAAACCTTCGGACTGGCTGACGTTCGACTTATCAACCTTGCGTAAAGTTTGCCCCTGCAGAAATAAAGGCATGACGGTGGCGTTACTCCACAGCAAGACACCCCTAGCCTCTGCCTTGGGAAGAGCGAATAACCCTCTCAGCCCGCATTACGACCAGATTGGTCTGCACCGTTGCTAGGTGAAACTAATGCACAGTAGCAGCTACACCTCGATTCTGCCTAGCACTGCTGCTGCAACCAGCCCTGCACAACCAACACTAATCCTCTGATCTGCTGAACAAGAGAAATCAAGCCAATCAGAGATGCAGATCGCACCCATCGTAAAGCGAGGACGTGCATGCAGGTCAAGACTGTCAGCCAGCTTCGGTCAAATACCAGCGCCCTTCTACCCGAACCACTGGGAGGCCTCTCGCTTCACGCCCGATGAGACGTAATAATGCACCGCTCCGTTCGAACAACATTTCACCATTTGCATCCAGCCAGCGTACCGTGATAACTGCATTGACAACCTCGACCTGCGCCGTTAGCTCATCTGTCTGTAACGCACGTATGCGGTCATAGGTAATCACTAACTCGGCCCGTTGCCCGCGCGCCGGGCGCGCATTGGCACTGGCAAAACCATCAAGCATTTCACGCAGAGCCAACCGCTGATCAGCGCGTTCCCCCGGCGCAAAATAGCTCGCTAGGCGGTTGGCCCACGCCTGGCGCACTGCTGCAACTCCCAAGTCTGGTTCTGCCAGCGCTGCATTGAGATCTTCAAGAAAACTCTCAACCACTGCTTCAGGGGTGATGCCACCCAACCCGATATCTTCTTCCAGAACAGCGGCACCGCAACTGGAAAGCAGGAAGAGCCCGATCAAGGAGCAGAAGATGCGAACATACCGCTGCCCATTGCGTCGGCTTTGGCGCCAGGTCTTCACCAACGAGCTGTACAACCGGTTCATGTTTATGACCCTGCTTCCTCACGGAAACTGCGCGGTGGCGGTGGTAATTCTACCCGCATGATATCGCTGCCGCTGGCGATATAGAGCACTGGCCGAGCACCGCTGGTATCCACACTTAGCGCAGTCAACTGGTTAAAACTCACGCCACTGTCAGCGCGCACGCGCAGTTGCTGGATCAACGCACCGGTACGTTTATCAAGCTGCAAGATCCGTTCATTGGCCGGTTCGAGCATAAAAATAAAGCCGGAGTCGGGCGAGCCAGTAATCACAAAGCGAGTAACTTCGGCGATCGGCGGCGACACATTGCTGGGCGTAATCTGGCCTACCAGTTGGCCGAAGCTGAATACGAGCACAACGCCATTCGTTTGCAACAAATAGATACTGCCATCGACCGCCATATCAACTGCCGATAGCACCGCTGCATCACGGGTCACGCTGGGATTAAGCCAGAATTCGGGTGTATCACCGTAACGGCCAGAGGAAAATTTCAATACTTCTCCCGCTTGTGCCCCCCATATGTAGAGATTACCGGCATATTCTTCCACATCCAGCCGTTCCGGCGTTGACCAGATTTCCGAACTTCCCAGCTTCGAGTAGCTCCAGGCTCCATTCTGGCGAAAGTAGTACCCAAACCCATTCGCTGCCTGATCTATCGCAACGACCTGATCGATACGCCAAAGCGCCGCCCGCAATGAACTAACGACAGCCGCACCAACTGTGAGGCCGGGTTCAAGGTAGGGTTCAGCTACACCACCCTCACGCGGAATCCGATAGAGGCGGGCCGCGTCACGATCATTGTCTAACGCATAGATATAGCGCAACGCCTCTAGCCGTTCGGCATCAGTCACGCCGCTTTGCACCGGTGGTACCACAATGGTGGTAAACAGACCGTTGGGGACTGGATGACTAGCTAGCACCACTGGCTCAAGAAACGAAACCCGATTCACGGCAGCGAGCAACCGCTCATACTCGCGTTCGAGTTCGCTGTAGCGCAGCCATAGGCTAGGATTGGTGGTAGTAATCTCTGGGCTGGCACGAACTGCAGCGATGGCCTGCTGCGCACTCTCAAGCGCTTCGCGTGCCGCCGTCTCATCTGGCATTGTGCGCACCACTGCGACTCGCTCTTCAGCAGCGGTCAGATATTCGAGCGCCAGTTGTATGTCGTTGCGCTGTGCCAGATTAAAGCCATAGAGCACTGCACCTGTGACAATCAGAACCGTAAACAGGAGCAGTTGCCATGGAAATGGCGGCGCAGTACGGCGGTACGTTAGCCCCCGACCACGCGGCACATAACTGCCGACTGTGAGTGCCTTACGGCGTAATTGCCGATCGCGTCGCCAATCTTGCCATAGGTCGGCCAACGCCAACCACGGCCAAACCAATCGAGCACGCCAACTCATCTCGCTGGGTGGTCGTATCGGATGACGAAGACCATATGGACGAGCATCAGTAAAGGTATCGCCGAGGTCAATCGGCGGTGGTGGCACTTCACCGAGCAGGCTTGACGGCGGCAACGATGCAGCACGGTGGGCAATCCGCTCAGCGAGTGGCTCGCCGAGATTAAGCGGCGCTGGACGTGGCGGCGGATCGGGTGTTAATGTTGGTTGAGCCGGTAACACAAAGATGGGATCAGTCTCCGGTTCAGGCGAACGTTGCGGTGACGGTTCGTGTCGTTGCGATGTAACGCGCGGTGGTGCCGGTTCGGTTACTACCGCTGGCCGCGGCATCGGCGCATCGACAGTCAGGGCAAGCAATTCGACCATCGGCAGACTGGCGGCTCGTTCGCAAGCCCCGTCCAGAATAGCTGCAACATCAGCCTGAGCCAGCAACGCAGACATTGTCGATGGATCGAACAGCGTCACCAGCCCACTGCTACCAACTAGCATAGCATCTCCCGGCTGCAATACAGCACGAAAGAACTCGGGCTCGACGAAGAGGCTGGCGCCTAACGCACCAGTTAGCACCACATGCGCAGCATTCATATGGGCCGGATCCCAGGCCGGATGGGTCGGAATCACGCGCAACTTGCCACCGACGCGCAAAAAGAGTTGCGTTGGTTGCACCTGCGCAATAAAGAGATCGGCGCCGAGCACAGCTGCTGCCGTTACTCCTACGGTTACGCGCTGAGCCGGCGCACAGCGCATGTTATCCTGATACAACGCTTTGTTAGCGGCCACAACAGCTAAGCGCAACGCTGAAGCCGTACTGGCGGCATTGCGCTCATAAAACGTCTGGCGGATCGTTCTGGTAACAATTCGGCAGGCATGCTCGGCGCGTTCAACCGGCCCGACCGGCTCGCACAGCACGAACAGTTGTCCAAGCGTAATAGCCGCAGGATGATGTGGCGCCGGTGTCTCTACCAGCGCTCGGGCGTGGTTTTTTAGGGTTGTGCCAGCCACGACAACGCGATGGCCGGTTTGAATCTCGAGAGGTTGCATACCATGGCGATTATATCAAATCTGGTGCTGCCCATGGCATGCTCTGGCAAGATGAGGTGTTCTGCTAGTCGTGTGCTTACCAGACAGGCAAACTGTGCTGATCACAATCGGGTCGCTTTAACCGTTCTAGCCGACAAGTTGAGCGCATACCTGATCCCATCTTGTAACGTCGCCTTCGTCGTCATATCACGCAGTTCAGCCCTGATATGCACCAACGTCTGCGCAATCTCTGGCCTGATCCCAGTCAAAACTACCTGAGCGCCAAGCATACGTGATGCCTGGGCTGCACGGATCAAGGCTCCAGCTACCTGGGTATCCACCACTTTCACGCCAGTAATATCGATAATCACCACGTGAGCATTATGTTCGGTCACCCCATAGAGGAGCGTCTCCATCACCTGCTGGGCACGGGTGCTGTCAATAGCGCCTACCAACGGCATCACTACCACACCGTTGGCGATCGGCAACAGCGGCGTGCTCAATTCGCGCAATGTGGCTTGTTGGGCCTGGATGATCTGCTCTTGCATCGCCGCTCGTTCACGCTCAACCCGCCGCTGTTCAGTTATGTTGCGCGACAGCACAAGCACATCGTTGTTGCTGAATGACATGCGCGCTTCGTATTCTTCGATCTCATCATCAAGCAGCAGCTGATAAGTAAAGGTCTGCATAACCCCAGTACGCCGCAGAGCGTCAAGATGGCTCATTACTAGATCGGCAAGTGGCGTTGGCAAGACATCGACGACGCGCCGTCCCAAAAACTCTTCTGGCGGCAATAGTAACTTTCCGTTACGGTCACCTTTGCAATCCAGAAACGTTCCATCAGGGCTAAGCAAAAACATCAGATCAGGTATTGCAGCGAGCAAATCGCGATGGCGCTGCTCACTACGCCGAAGTGTCTCTTCGGCAGCAATCTGATCGCTAATGTCGCGGTTAATTGACGCATAACCAGTCAGATTACCCTGTTGATCGCGCAAAGCTACCGCTGATGCCTGTACCGTCACCAAAGAGCCGTCATAGCGCATGTAACGGATAACCTGTTGTTGCAGAGACTGACTGCGCTGAATTTTATCAGCTATAGCCCGTAGCTTTTCTAGGTCAGGCGGATACACAAACGAGGGTACAGGCATACCGATCAGATTCGGATATCCCAACATGGCTTGCAAGGCCGGATTCGCGTAGACAAGATTCAGTTGCAAATCAGCAATGGCGATTCCATCAGGGGCCAGTTCTACTAGCACCTTGAACGAATGGAATTCTTCCGCCACGCGGTGCAGTTCACCAACATCGCAGGCGATCGCAGTTATGCGCGCAATCTGGCCACTGTCACCATAGTGCAGTGTCATCGACCATAGAATATGAAATGGGGTACCGTCACGATGCACTATCCGATTTTGGATCGTCACCGTCTGCAACTGCTCTTGCATCCAGCGTGCCAACAATTGTCGCGCCACTTCGCGGTCGTCCGGATGCAGAAAGTCAAACCATAACCGTCCCAGACACGCTCTCGGTTCACACCCAAGATAGCGCTGTGCGGCTGGATTGACATATGTGAAGTACACCTGGGGATCTATTTCGACGATCAGCTGATCGGTGCCCTCTACAATGGTGGCAAACCGAGTAAGATGGGCAACCTGCGCGAGCAATCGTTCGTTCTCTTCTGTCAGCGCATCCAGGTTGGCATGCAGCATAAGTAAACCCTTGTCAAGGCAACAATGCAGTAGTGCACTGCAGTGCACTATGCGTCTAATCCATACTCTCAAGTGGAAAAGGGGGATATCCCTAATTCAGTATAGCACTGCGGCTATAGTGGATCAATACATTGTGCATTGACGGCAACGCCACTCGCTCGTACAATGCAGACAGTGTAACCGTTAGGTCACCACGAAACGAGCAGTACCTATGTTTGAGAGCCTTTCTGATCGTTTACAGGCTGTCTTTCAGAAACTGGGCAGCAAAGGCCGCCTGACTGAAGATGATGTGCGCGAAGCGATGAAGCAGGTGCGTCTGGCCCTGCTTGAAGCTGATGTCAATTTTCGCGTTGTTAAAGATTTTGTGGCCAAAGTAACTGAGCAGGCCATTGGTGAAGAGGTTACGAAGAGTCTAACTCCACATCAGCAGGTGATCAAGATTGTCCATCAAGAATTGATCAATCTGCTGGGCACAGAAAACGTTCCCTTGCAAGAGGCTCGCCCTGGTCCAACCGTGATCATGCTAGTTGGTTTGCAGGGCACTGGTAAAACTACGCTCGCGGCCAAACTGGCGCTCCACCTGCGCAAGAAGGGCAAGCGTGTCTTGCTGGTCGCTGCTGATATCTACCGTCCGGCAGCAATTACGCAATTGCAGGCGCTTGGTCGCCAGCTCAACATTCCAGTGTACAGCGAGGGGACGCAGGTTAGCCCACCTGACATCGCCCAACACGCACTCGAATATGCGCGCAAAGAATTGTTCAATGTGGTCATTATCGACACGGCCGGTCGCTTGCAGATCGATGAGCAGCTCATGCAAGAGCTAGAGCAGATTGAAGCCCGTGTCAATCCCACCGAACGATTGCTAGTCGTCGATGCTATGACTGGTCAGGAAGCGGTGCGCGTTGCCGAGACTTTCAACCAGCGCGTAAAACTGACCGGTGTAGTAATGACCAAAATGGACGGTGATGCACGCGGTGGCGCTGCTCTCTCAGTACGCGCTGTAACTGGCGTGCCGATCAAGTTTCTCTCAACTGGCGAGAAAGTTGACGGCAATACCCTTGAAGTCTTCCACCCTGACCGGCTTGCCTCGCGCATTCTCGGCATGGGCGACGTACTCTCGCTGATCGAACGCGCTGAACAGCTCTATGATGCTGAACAAGCCAAGAAGATGCAGAAGCGGCTGAGTAAGGGTGAGTTTGATTTTGAAGACTTCCTCAATGCGTTGCACCAGATGCGCAAGCTGGGACCGCTGCAGCAGATAATTGCGATGATTCCCGGCCTAAACCAGCTCGCCCGTAACGAAGAATTGCTTGATGAGCGTCATGTGAAGCGCGTAGAGGCCATCATCTTCTCGATGACACCGGAGGAGCGGCGCCATCCTGAGATCATCAAGGGGAGTCGCCGTGAACGGATTGCCCGCGGAAGTGGCACTTCGGTACAAGAGGTCAGCCAATTAGTCAAACAGTTCCAGCAAATGCAACGAATGATGAAACAGTTGGCCGGCAAAGGTGGGAAAGGGCGCGGTGGCATCGATCCCGCTGAACTGTTGCGACGGCTGCGCTAGAGTGCGCTGTGCTTGCTTGCGCCTAAGTTGATAGGCACGCCTACCCGTGGGTACCTAACCAAGCGTAAGTAGTCCTTGCCCTGCACAGAGCTGATCAGGGTCTCGCTGTAGCGCTGACTGCAACGTCAGCCCTAGTTTGTGCTATACTATATGGCTAGTGTGTGATATTGGTTTAAGTGTGAGGAATAATACGATCTATGGTTAAAATTCGTCTGCGCCGCACTGGCAAGACCAAGCAGCCCAGCTACCGTATTGTTGTTGCCGACTCGCGCTCGCCGCGTGACGGTAAGTTTATCGAAACGATTGGCTACTACCTGCCCACACGCCAGCCCAAAGTGCTGGAGATCAATGCTGAGCGCGCCCGTTACTGGCTTGGTGTCGGTGCGCAGCCAACCGAGATAGTCGTCAAGCTATTCCAGCGCAAAAACATTCTTGACGAACAGGGCAAGGTGGTTGCCGAAGCCTGATCCTCACCAGCAGGAGGGAGCTCGATGAAAGCGCTCCTCGAATATATTGCCCGCAATCTGGTCGATACGCCTGAAGCAGTGCGTGTTAAAGAACGTACTGGTCGTTTTACTGTTACCTACCAGTTGAGCGTTGCCCCTGCCGAGACTGGCAAAGTGATCGGGCGCAATGGCCGTGTGGCCAAGGCGATTCGCGATCTGATGGGAGTGGCGGCAGCGCGCCAGAAGAAGCGGGTTCACGTCGATATCGAATAATTTCGTTGTCCCAGCAACCGGCCGGCACAATGGGCCGGCTGGTTGTTTTGCCATGTGTAACGTTATGGAAGATCTACTCTACATTGGCGCTCTTGGCGCACCCTTTGGTGTGCGTGGCCAAATCAAACTTCATTCGATCTCGAGCCGTCCCGAACACCTGATCCGCCATCTGCGCACGGTCTTTATTGGTCCTAAGCGCATTCCACATCAGGTGACGCGTCTTTTCATGCACAAACCAGGGTTGTTGATCATTCAATTGCAGAGCGTCACCGATCGTGATACCGCTGCCGATCTGCGCGGTGCTGAAGTCTATATCGCTGCGGCCGATGCAGCACCGCTAGCCGACGACGAGTTTTTCTACCATGACCTGATCGGTCTGGCGGCAGTGACTGATACGGGCGAGGTGATTGGCGAAGTGCGCGATATCCTTGAAACCGGTGCGGGAGAGATCGCTGTGATTGGCCGTCGCGGCCGCGCTGATGCATTGGTACCTATGGTGCGCGATTTTATCGTGGCTATCGATCTCATTGAACGGCGCCTGGTGATTCACCCGATTGCTGGCTTGCTCGATTAAATGACGCTACTGCGCCACCGGCAAGACCACTCGAAATGTCGTGCCTTCGTTAGGGCGGGAATGCACCAGTAACTCACCGCCGTGAAAATCAACGATGCTATAGCAGATCGGTAACCCTAATCCTAGCCCATCAAAGCGGGTAGAGTAAAAGGGTTCAAAGATCTTAGGCACCTCTTCTTGGGCAATACCGACGCCTGTATCACTGATCTCGAACACCACTGCTGCATCGAGTAGCGACTGGCGATTCCCGCTCCCAGTCCGCCAGAACAGTGCTCGATCCGGCTCGCCCTCCGCAGGCCGCAGGTAGGTACGAACGCGCAAAACTCCGCCGCGTGGCATAGCTTCAATGGCGTTCTGCACCAATGTCTGACAAACCTGCTTAAGATGGCTGCTAACTGCTTTCACCCACGGCAACGTTGGGGCCAGCTCACTGACCCACTGAATGCCCCGACTCGCCATTATTGGCTGATAGGACGTCACCACGTCCATAATAATCTGATTAATATCAACCAAGCGGCGACCATCAAGATTTGGTCGCGAGATATCCAGGATGCGCTGCACACGCTGAATCAAGCCGTCGAGCTCAGCAGCGGCCTTGGATAGGTAGAGATCGCGGCGTTCGGGCGGCAAATCTTGGTTACGTAACAAGCGCACGGTACTCGAAAGCGCTTGCAACGGATTATTAATCTCGTGTGCCATCGATGCCGACAAACGACCAATTGCGGCTAGCTTCTCGGCCTGTGCCAGCTCGCGTGCCATACGCTGCCGCTCGCTAATGTCGCGCGCTATAACCAGAAAGAGTTGCTGTTCGCCATCGGGCACAACGCTCACGCTCACCGCCACCGGAGTCTCGTGACCAGCGCTAGTGCAGAGCATGGTCTCGATTTCGTGCTGTTCGCTGCGGCCATTCACAGCTACATCCAGCAACTGCGGTAAGGCCGGTAAGAGTCGCTGTGGCTCTAGAGTCAATAGCTCTTCGCTACGGTAGCCAGACAGACGAGCCAGCGCCAGATTGGCATCGAGCACAGTTGCACCAGTGGCGTCGAGCAATAGCACCGCGTCGCTAGCATGGCGAAGCAAAGCCCGATACCGCGCTTCCGAACGCGAAACTTCGCTATAGAGCCGCGCATTTTCGAGCGCTACTGCCGCTTGCCCCGCCAACAACTGTAACAATTCCTGATCGGCAATGGTAAAGGCAGCGTGCAGTGTCGCCTTCGCCGCATTGAGTACACCAAGAATCCGCTCACCCGCCATGATCGGCACCGATAACGCCGTCGTCAATTCCGGCGCTAGCAGATACTGGCTCAGTTCAGCAAACCACGGAGACTCATGCATCTGGGCGTCGATCAGCAATGGTTGGCGATGCCGAATCACCCATCCCGACAAGCTCTGCGCCACCGGCACGAGGGTACCAACGCCTACAGTTGCTGGCAGACCCGTGCAGGCTACAATTCGCAGTGCCTGTTCATCTGGTTCGAGCAACATCAACGAGGCGCGCTCTGCATGGACCTCAACCCGCACCGTCTCGACGATGAGGGCATAGAGTCGTGACAGATCCAGTTCGGCTAGCAGCTGCTGACTTATCTGCAAGACTGGGCGCAACGCGGCTACGCGATCGCGCACCCGGATCGCTTGCCGTTTTGCTACTAGTTCACGCGCTGTTTCGGCTAGCTCTTGGGCTTGGAATGGTTTTATCAGCAATCCGCGCGCACCCAGCCGCATAGCGTCGGCAACTTGCTCAACCGACGCGACACCGCTGACAATCAGGATCGGTACACTGATATCGCGCAAACGGATCCGTTCCAGCAGTTGCAAGCCACCACCACCTGGCATCGCCAAATCGAGGATCACCAGGTCGAAACTAGCCTGATCAAATGCCTCCAAGGCCGTCGTCGTATCAGCGGCAGTGGTGACAACGAAACCAGCCCGCGCCAGCGTTTGCCGACACAGATCTCGTAACATTGGATCGTCGTCTACCACTAATACCCGACCTGCCCAATTGCTCATAGCGTTTGTTCGCAATCCTGACCGATTACGAGGCCGCATAGCGGCGAGCCAGTTCTTCCCATACGGCCTCGATTGCGATTCCCTGTTGCTCGAGCAATACCAGACTGTGATACATCAGATCGGCCAATTCGTAGATCACCTCCGACGGATTGCCATTTTTGGCTGCAATGATCAACTCTGCCGCTTCCTCACCAATCTTTTTACCAATCCGATCAACACCTCCGTGCAGCAACTTCGCCGTATAGGACTCGGTTGGTGTGGCGTCACGCCGGGCATGGATACGGTCAGTCAGCCGGGCTAGGATCGCAACTGGTAGCGCTGGAGTATCAACCTCTGCGGCATCGAGATCGCGAAAGAAACAACTGGGCCGGCCCGTATGGCAAGTCGGACCGGCAGGTTCCGCTAGAATCAGCAGGGCATCACCATCACAATCTTGCCGGATTGTCACGACGCGCAGTGTATGGCCACTAGTTTCACCTTTACGCCATAAACGTTGACGGGAACGACTGTAGAAGGTGACATAACCGCTCTCACGGGTCGCTGTCAGAGCAGCCTCATTCATGTAACCCAACATCAACACTTCGCCACTACGCACGTGCTGTACTATTACCGGTAGTAATTTACCATCAGGCATGGATTCCATTGTGTCAGTCCTATTATCATCTGCAGTAGGCGCCATCATCGCGCCATCAACCATGGCCGCGGCGCGTATCGACAATGAACTATTCCTGGCACTGTACCCGGCTATAGTGAATAGGTAGCTTGGATCGCTGCGCGATCACAACACGTATGTCTCGCCAGGGTACCATTTAATGGCGGAAATGGCGTCGGCCGGTGAATACCATTGCCGCCCCAGCAGCATCGGCGGCTGCAATCACTTCTTCGTCGCGCACCGAACCACCCGGCTGAATAATAGCGGTTGCGCCAGCGGCGATCGCCGCCTCTACGCCGTCGGCAAAGGGGAAGAGCGCGTCACTGGCAACAACACTGCCTCGCAAGTCAAGACCAGCCTGTTGGGCTTTCCATACTGCCAACCGCGAACTATCAACCCGACTCATCTGGCCAGCGCCGATACCGAGCGTGCGATCAGGAGCAGCGTAGACGATCGCGTTTGACTTGACATGCTTGACTACCCGCCAACCAAAGCGCAATGCTGCCACTTCAGCATCAGTCGGCGCACGTTTCGTCACTACCCGCCACTCTTCATCTGCTAGCGGTGCGTGATCCGGTTCTTGCACCAGCACCCCACCAGGCACACTCCGGATCTGCCAGGCACTGGCCCCAGTCACCGGGCGCAGACTACGCAGCAGACGTCGATTCTTTTTGCGCTGCAACAATGCAAGCGCATCGGGCATAAAATCGGGTGCAATCACGATTTCAGAAAAAATTTCGTTGACAGCCTCGGCAAAAGCGATGTCAACGGGTCGATTCACGGCAATAATGCCACCAAACGGTGCCTCGCGGTCAGTAGCGAACGCCGCTTCCCAGGCGCTGCGCAAATCGGGACCAATGGCGACTCCACACGGATTGGTATGCTTGATAATCGCCACGGCAGCGCCTTCGGTTGCGGGAAACTCTTCGATCAATTCCTGAGCGGCGGCTGTATCGAGGATATTATTGTAGCTCAGTTCTTTGCCGTGTAGCTGCTGGAAAAAGGCGCCAAAATCGCCGTAGAGTGCCGCAGCCTGATGCGGATTTTCACCATAGCGTAGCGACTGATATTTACGCCAGGCGACTGGCAGAACCTCGGGCAACGCATCGGTGCGTAGGTAAGCGGCAATTGTGGCATCATACTCGGCAGTATGCGCAAACGCCTTAGCAGCCAGACGCTGCCGTTCAGTCAGTGGCACCCCCCCAGCGCGTAAACCGGCCAGCACTTGCTCATAATCCACCGGATCAACAATCACTAACACTGCTGGAAAATTCTTGGCTGCAGCCCGCAACAGCGCTACCCCGCCTATATCAATCTGCTCTTGAGCTTCAGCCATCGTCACTCCAGGACGCGCAATCGTCGCTGCAAATGGGTACAGATTCACAACAACGATATCAATCGGCTGCAAGCCGTGGGCTGCTAGTTCTGCCAGATGCGTCGGTTGATCACGTCGGGCCAAGAGGCCAGCGTGAATCGCTGGATGCAACGTCTTGACGCGACCATCGAGAATTTCCGGGAAACCCGTCACCTCACTAACGGCTCGAGCGGGAATACCCGCCTCGTGCAGAACCCGTTGCGTCTGTCCAGTTGAGATAATCTCAACGCCAAGTTCGTGCAACGCCTGCGCAAACGCAACAATGCCATTCTTATCGTAGACGCTGATCAATGCGCGCACGACAAACTCCTCGCTACACAACTAGAGCGGCAACCAGAATCAAAAACCTGCCCGAAGCGACGGGCAGGGTCGCGCAGCGCTATTGTACCACAGATCAAACGAGCAGCTCACGGGCCCGCTCTCGCAACTGGGCTGCTGCCTGACTAGCGCGATCGGCTCCAATCAAGCGACGCGCTTCCGCTTCAAACGCATCAGCAGCGGCCAGCATCTGCGCTGCCGAGGCACGCGAGGGATCGGCCACACCAGCGATCCGGTACGCTTCCTGCAACAGCATATTAGCGCCAGCCCCAAGATAACCGGCAGCAATCTGCTCGAATTCAGGAGCCAGCGACTCACCTGCAGCCGCCTCGCGCGGCTCGATCAGACCACTCTGCATGAGCTTGGCGATAATCTCGCAAGTGCGTGCTTCACCTAGACCACTACGCTGTGCAATTTGACCAACAGTCTGCTTGCCATTGATCATGGTCAGCACGCGCCACTCTTCGGCACCGAGGCTAATTTCGACCGTTCCCGATGAGGGGTTAGGCACTAGGCGGGGCACCATTGATAACGTCGGTGCCGGCTCTTGCTGTTGCGACCAGAGCTCTTGGCGATGCACGCCTTCCATAATGATAGATTCATTGCTGGCCGTAATCGTCACTTGGGGCGATGTCACTCCCTCGTGAAACCGGAAGGGGCCACTAGTAACAGTAAAGAAGGCATACACCGCTTCCAGCGGTTCGAGACCGGGCAGCTTGGCATCGACAATCTTGCCATCACGAAAGAAGATCCAGCCAGTCAGTTTCTGACTACCGCGTCGACCTTCTATTTCCACGCCGCCAGTCTTCTTGCTCAATTGCAACAATTGGATAATGTCAGTGAGCGGAAACTCGCTCAAATCGCCTGCCAGCGCCATAATTGCGCCTCACCTCGTCTTCACTGACTACGCAGGTACGCCGCACACTGCTACAACTTACTGATCACTACCCGGCTGATAGCGCGCAATGTTTCGAACACCCCCACCCCTTTGGTTGCGATCGCCTCAATCCGTGGCCAGTTCATTTTATTCACGCCCAAGAAGTGATCCATCATTGCAACAGGCGCCAACACCTCGGGCGGCAAATCGCGCTTGTTGTATTGCAGCACGATTGGAAAATCGGCAAATCGTTTATTCTGACGCGTAATATTTTGGGCCAATTCCCGCAAACTGTTAATGTTTTCCTGCATTTTGCCCTTGTGTGAATCGGCCACAAATACTACGCCATCAGCGCCATTTAACACTGCCACGCGGGTGCGTTCGTAAAGCACCTGTCCTGGCACCGTGTAAAGATGAAAGCGCGTTTGAAACCCGCGCACCTTACCCAAATCGAGTGGCAGAAAGTCGAAGAAGAGCGTTCGCTCGGTTTCCGTAGCAATCGAGAGCAGATCTCCCTTTACCTCTTTCGGCACCTGACTGTGGATATACTGCAAGTTCGTCGTCTTGCCACACATACCAGGGCCGTAATACACGATTTTGCAGTGTATTTCACGCGCAGCGACATTGATCAGAGCCATAGATTCTCTCGCGTAGCCGGTCGAACGACAGCGCCGACACGGCCAAATCGGCTAGGCAGGAGCGCGGCTAATCGCGGAACAGCAGATCGATGGTATCTTCCATTGAGGTGCGGAAGGCCGAGCCGAGCACTTCGTCACGCGCCTTGTGCTGCTGGCGTACTCGTTCGAGCACCGCCGCTAGCTCATCGGTCGCTTTTTTCGTCAGCACTTTGACCAGGCCAATGTGGGTGCCCTTATTGAAAATTATGCACAAAATCCACTGTTCCTCGATCAGGGCGATAAAGATATTTTCACGCACCCCCTGCTGGAACGAGGCCCGAAAATCGCGTTCGCGCAAGAGTTTAGCTACCTCGCGCGATGAGGCGAAGACACCGGCAATCAATGCACCCAGCGCAGTAATGTCTTGTCGATCGCCATCGCCCTTAGAAGAGATTACCTGACCACTCTTGTCAAGGAGCAGAGCATAATCACTACCCGTGTCTTCCACAAGGCGGGCGAGACACTCTTCAATCTGTGCGATCTCTTCCGAGGGCACGATGATACTGGTCAACTGAGGATCCATCGCAGCCTACCTTCACGTTTGAGAGTGGCGAGAGTCGATGCGTCGCTTTTCAAAATTATAGCACACACCCTGTTAGATTGCGCTCAGCGCATCAATCATCTCGTCACGATGTTTGGCGGCGAGAAACCGAAGCAAGCCAAGATCATCACGCGAGTTAGTCAACAGCAAGAGCATCGCGTCATCGCTGATTGGCTCGATCAGTACTAGGCCATCGTCGTATTCTAATACAGCCTGTACCGTGCTGCCTTTGGCGATTTCGCGCCCTAACGCATCAGCCATAGCTAGCCCGTTAGAAGCCACTGCGCCGACTGCGTCAATGTCGACACCAGGTCGGGCTACACTTTCAATCAAGAGCCCGTCGGTAGCAACTACTGCGGCTGCTTCAACACTTTCGACTGCGCGAAACCGGGTAAGAAGCTCTTTTAACCCACTGCTCATGCTGCCTCGCTCTCGCACCGGGATGCATTCCTGCACACCAATACCTATTATACACGGTCGTGGAACCACGTCGTTTCCAAACCTCACCCTACGACTCGGTTGACGAACTAGCACGTTCGCGATCTTTGGGTGGCCGGCCAGTGCGAATGTTACGGAGCGAGTCAATTGTGGCCGCCAATGCCCGATCAGCCCAGCCGTAGATCGTTGGCCGACTTTTGCGCAACTCGTCGGCAATCTGAGTGACATTGGCCCGATAGCCGGGATCAAAAGTGGCGAGGTTGATCCGGGCAGCAGCAACGATCTGCTGGATCTCCTCGGGCGTAAGATTGTGTTCTCGAATCAGCTTTTGTGCGCGCTTGCCACTCAGATCTAACTTCATGCTGAGCTCCTCGTGTCTGATCTTAGGACCAACTCTCACTGGCAGCTTGAGTGTGTTTCAGCAAGGCTGGCCCGTTGCGCTAGGTGTGACTCTGCCATTAATCACCCTGTCGACTAACGTTCTACCTCGCTCGCATTCCACAATCACTGCGCGCGATCTGATTGTGATGGTAATTTTTTATTATCATACCATGAATAAATCGAATTGTCGAGTCATTGTGTAAACAGTAATGACGCCAGTCTTTCCCTGGTATGCTTACGGCTTTTAACCGCATCGCATGAGATTAGGTTAGCGTGCACTATTGGGGTTTATCTACCCTGGCAGATGAACAGTAACCCTTGACAGCTGTTCGCACTTTGTCTACTAACAGTGTAAAAGTTTACACCGGGGGCAATAGACAGTTTTCAACTATTCTATGGTAGAATAGAGCGTGATGAATGATCTCCGCTTACGCCAACGCGAATATCTGTTGCAGATCAGCCGTGCTCTGACCGCCCAACTCGATCTGGGCAGTGTGCTGAATCTGGTCATTACTTACGCGGTTGAACTCCTGGCTGGCACACTCGGTTTCATTGCCCTTTTCGACGAAGAAGACGGTCTGCTGCACATCCGCGCCTCTGCCCACCTGCCACGCGAGAGCTGGCCGGCCTTCACACCGCTGCTACGGATTCCGATCGCCGATCTGAGCCGCCACGGGCCACAAGCATTGCGTGAGATTTCACTCGATACTGGCATTCCGCTTCGCCAGATGATTGCACTACCGTTGACTGTACGTGAAACGCCGCTTGGTGTGATCTACGTCTTTCGCGCCGCGCTAAATGTTGCGTTTTCTGCCGACGACCGCCAGATCTTGCAGGATTTCGCCGATCAAGCGGCCATCGCTGTCGGTAATGCCCGCCTCTTCCAAAGTGTGTTGCGGGAAAAACAGCATCTTAATGCCCTGATCGAGCAATCTGCTGATGGGGTGATGATCATCGATGGCCGCTGGCGCATCACAACGTTTAATCATACGATGGAGCAACTGAGCGGCTGGTCACGCGATGAGGCGATCGGTCGGCCTTGTGCGGAAGTGCTCGGTATTCGCAATGCACAAGGCGTGAATATCTGCCTAAACGAGTGCCCACTGCAGCGCTACCCCGAGCTAACCAACCCGGTGGTCGAAGGTTGGATCACCACGCGTGATGGCCGAGAATTGTTTATCCAGAATCGCTATGCACCCCAACGGGGTAGTCATGGTCATCTGCTGAGCGCTATCGCCAATGTGCGTGATATTACCGCCCAAAAGGTTGAGGAAGAACGCCAAAACACTTTTATCTCCGTCATTTCTCACGAGTTACGGACACCAGTAAGTATTATCAAAGGTTTCGCCGAAACGTTACTCCGACCCGATGGACAGTTTACCATTGAACAGTACCGCGAAGCGTTGCAGGTGATCGCCGAAGAGGCCGATCGCCTTGCCTGCCAAATTCAGGACTTGCTCGATGTGTCGCGCATCGCCGCCGGCGGATTACGCCTCGAACGGAGCGATGTGTCGCTGCGGTTGCTGGTTGATGAGGTGGTGCGACGCTTTGCTGCTCAGGTCGGTGCGCGGATTGAGTTTGAGATCCGCGTGCCGGATGACATGCCGCCGGTCTATGCTGATTACGAACGGCTGCGCCAGGTTTTTAGCAACCTGATCGAAAATGCGGTGAAGTATAGCCCGAATGGTGGTACGATCCGGATCGGCGCTCGCACCGAGGGCGATGTCGCTATTGTGTATGTGGCCGATCAGGGGATTGGAATCCCGCCAGAAGAGCAAGAGTTGATCTTCGAGCGATTTTACCGGGTTGATACTCGGCTGCGCCGCGATCAGCCTGGCAGCGGCCTAGGGTTGTTCATCACCCGTGCCATTGTCGAAGCGCATGGCGGCCGGATTTGGGTAGAAAGCCAGGTCGGGCGTGGTTCGCGTTTCTTCTTCACTCTGCCGCTCAGTCGTCGCCAGTTGCCTGGAGAGTAATCATGCCGCTCTCGGTCATCCCTCGACACGCACCAAATTCAAGTTAATGCCACTATGCTCCTTGCCCTCCTCGCGCTCGTCATTCTTGCGCTCCTTACTCACCAACCAGGGCTCGCCCTGTTGGCTGCCACCCTACTGATTAGTCACGGCGTAGCTCGATTCTGGCAACGCTGGGCTCTGCACCGGGTGACATACCAGCGACAACTGAGTCAAACTCGCGCCTTTCCTGGTGATGAGTTGACGCTGACCATCACCGTAACCAATCGCAAACCGTTGCCACTGACCCACCTCCAGGTCTTCGATATGATCCCCAACGGCGTGAGCATCATTGATGCACCGGTGATCTTTAGCGGCAGCCGCCAGGCTCATCTGCTGCGTCGCAACACTAGCCTGCAATGGTACGAGCGAGTAATCTGGCACTACCGGCTGCGCTGCGAGCGGCGGGGTGCCTTCCGATTTGGACCGGCGCAGGCGCAGAGCGGTGATCCGTTTGGTCTATACCGCAGCAATGCGACGTTTCCTGCCGATGTAACTCTGCTTGTCTATCCACGGCTGCTGTCGTTGGCGGAACTCGGCCTGCCAGCTCGCGATCCGCTTGGTTTGATGCGCGCGCCGACTCTGCTGCGCGACCCCTTGCGCATAGTGGGTGTGCGCGACTATACCCCCTCCGATCCGCTTAAAGACATTCATTGGGCGGCAACCGCCCGCACTGGCACCTTGCAAACTCGAGTCTACGAACCGGCAACCTCGCATACCCTGGCTCTCGTGCTCGACCTTGACACTTTCGAGTTTTATTTTCAAGGCATCGATCCCGACTTAGTTGAACATATGATTAGCGTCACTGCGACACTAGCGCACCATAGCACTGGTGCTGGTTATGCCGTTGGCCTCTACGCTAACGGTGCCCCTGCTGAAGATGAACATCTGGTGCGCCTGCCACCAGGTCGCAGTCCGAACCAGTTGAACCACATCATGGAGACACTGGCGCGACTAACCGCTTACTCAATTGTGCCTTGCGCCCGCTTGTTGCGCCTGATCACGTCTGAACTCCACCCTGGTGCTACAATCGTGTTGATCAGTTCGGTAGCTACTACATCGATCCGCGCCACACTGCTTCGCCTCCCTGAGCTCGGCTTTCGGGTAGTCTGGATCTTCTGCGGGACCACACCACCCGCGCGAGTACCGAGTGTGACTATCTATTGGACACCGCTCCCCCGCAACCGGGAAGAGCCTATAGGTACGCCCACCCCGGCTAACCACACAGAGCGACTAGCAGAGAAAGCAGCGCCCTAATGCAGCAGCTGGGCAAGGGTGGCTTGAACTCCTATCGACGGCATCGCGCTCGAAACGTGTCGACCGGCAGCCGAGCCGTTATACTTACAAGGTGTGGGCAACGAAATCCAGGGTATGGCAAACTATACGATCTGACATAGCTCGCTAGAATGCTACCATTAGTGTCCATCCGCCCAAAACGACCCCCTATACCCCTGGGGGGTAATCTAGATTACAGACAGGTGATACCCCGGTATGGTATACTCCTGACTGTAAGCGACGCGACGTCTGCCGCGCCGCCAGTCATTTTGTATGTATTGAGGCAATGGCGAGGAGATTATCTGGTATGCATCACAAAGTTGTTGTTATTGGCTCGGGCCCAGCTGGTCTAACCGCTGCCCTCTACGCGGCGCGCGCTAATCTTGAGCCACTCGTTATTCGCGGTATGCAACCTGGCGGCCTGATCGCCACCACCAGCGAAGTTGAGAACTATCCAGGGTTCCCCGATGGGATCGGTGGCTTTGAGCTGGCCGAGGCCATGGAGAAGCAGGCTGCCCGTTTCGGTGCCAAATATCTGGAAACAATAGTGACGAAGCTGGAAGTGGATCAACGGCCGTTCGTGATCCACACTGACGGCGGCCAGATCGTGACTGCTGATACAATTATTGTTAGCACTGGTGCATCACCGCGCAAGCTCGGCGTACCTGGCGAAGAAGAGCTAGCTAACCGTGGCGTTAGCTACTGCGCGACTTGCGATGGGTTCTTCTTCCGCGGGAAGAAGGTGGTTGTAGTTGGCGGTGGGAACAGTGCGCTCGATGAAGGTCTGTTCCTCACGCGCTACGTTGACGAGTTAGTGATTGTCCATCGCCGTGACAGCCTGCGCGCCGATCCCATCCTCCAAGAGCGTGCATTTAGCAATCCGAAAGTACGTTTCATCTGGAATTCGGTCGTGGTGTCGATCAACGGCAAAGAGAAAGTCGAGTCCGTAACACTTCGCAACTTGCAGACCGGTGAAATCAGCGAGCTGCCAACTGACGGTGTCTTTCCTTACATCGGCCACGTGCCGAACACGGAGCTGTTCCGCGGGATTCTGGAACTTGACGAAGGCGGGTACATTGTGACTGATGGACGCACGCGCACCAACATTCCTGGCATCTTTGCCGCTGGTGATGTAACCGACCACATCTACCGCCAAGCAATTACTGCCGCCGGTGATGGTTGCCGTGCCGCCATGGAAGCGACCTGGTATCTAGCCGCGCAAGAGCACGAACGGGCGCGCGCTTCTACCGCGGCGACAGCATAATCTTCGGTAACACCACAAACCCCAGGGGACTGGCAGTACACAATTACTGCCAGTCTCACCGAACTAGCACGACGCACTCGGCAATGTGCTCACCATACAGCTCCTGCCGCGTACACAATTACTGCCAGTCTCACCGAACTAGCACGACGCACCGCGAGTGGGGGAGTGCCCTAGGCGCACCTAGATGCTCGGCATAGCCGCTAGCACCCCGCTCTGACGCTGGGATACCCTTCGATCACCTGAACCTGATCGTGTGCAAACAACTTCACTATTCATCGTTGCCAGATTCTTTCTTGAATAGCGCCCATCCACATGTTATAGTAAAGACACCAGCTCACATTAAGGAGGTGCGCTATGGCAACGACGCCCCCCACTAATCCCGAACTCGTCGATACTGGTGCTCGCGAAGGCTACGAACATCTCGAGCAGGCTTACATCCTCGAGTATTTGCGGAGTCAGGGCCTGACGCTCGAGCAGGTACACGCAATGCCCGCGGACAAGGCCAAAGAGATCATGCGCGCTGCGTCCATTTATGCTTCGGCGCAGATGGCTGTGGTCGAAGCTCGGGCCCATCTGGTCGAAGAACTGCACGGCGGACCACGCGCATTGTAAGCCATTGGTTGCTGTTTCGTGCCAACAGGGGAGGGCAGGTTAGAGACTGGCTGCCCTCCCCGTTCTTGTTTATTCTCGCCCGCTAATCAAACACTGCGGCTAGCACAGCCGCTGTATCGCTCAGATCAGGCAACAGAGCATCGGGATGGTGCTCGGCCAGCTCGTTCAGAGTGAAGGGGCCAGTCGCCACTGCGACAGTGCGCGCGCCAAACGCCCGGCCACAAGCAATATCACGCGGCGTATCCCCGATAATTACTACCTCGGCTGGTGTAAACATTCGCTGATAGCGGTTTTGGGCCCGTGCGACTGCAATTGGCGGCAAAGCCAACCGATCAAAGTGGTCATCGCCGTAGGCACCAGCCTCAATATCGAGCCAGGGTAACAGACCGGTGCATTCGAGCTTGATCCGAGCCGCCGCAGCCACATTGCCAGTCAGAGGTGCCTGATATGCCACTGCGGCCAGTGCGCGCAGCGCCTCGACCACGCCGGTAAAGACGGTCGACCGCGCGATCAACGCTTCGCGCTGAGCGGTTAGTTCAGCGACATAAAGCGCGATAAATTCGCGCAACTGAGCTTGGATCGTCTCCTCGGCAAGCGCGGGGAGACTTTCACGTACAATCTGCCAGTCAGTCTTGCCAGCATATGATGTGCGCTCGATACGTATCTCTGGCCCTACCAACCGGCGCAGAGCCGTTCGCATGGCGTTCGCGGCAATCCCATCCGTCGACAGCAACGTACCATCTACATCCCACAATACTAACCGCTTCATTATGACCCCTGCGCAGTAACGCCCCTAACATGTCGACCCACTATCCAACAATTCCACTATCATCTGCAACAACTCGTCGAGATCAGCTGGTTTGGTCAGAAAACGATTGAAGCCGGCCGCAAAAGCGGCGCGGCGATCACTTTCACCCAACCCGCTGAGGGCAATTGCTGGACAGTCGCGCAATTCAGGCCGGGCACGCAACCGTTGCAAAAGTTCAAAGCCATCGCAATCGGGTAGACGCAAATCGATCAACCAGAGCACTGGAAATGCTACCGGGGCTGCGAGTGCAGCCGCGCCAGTGCTAGCCACCGTTACTTCAAAACCATGGCCGCGCAGGAAGATCGCAAACAACTGCTGCATCAGTGGATTATCCTCTACGAGTACAATCTGCATGGAGCCTCCTGCGCGGCAACCTGCTGACGTCCTGCCACGGCTCAGAGCTGCAACCTACCTACCAATTGCTCTGCGTCGTGGTCACATGGCGCCAACGCTTTACGGATACACGCCACGAGTGGTATTGGCGTCAGCCACCCGTTTCACCGCAAGCAAGTATGCGGCCAGACGAAGTGGAATGCGACGCTGTTTAGCCATGGCATATACTTGTTCAAATGCACCAACAATAATCCGTTCTAGCTTTTCGTTCACATCATGCTCATCCCAGAAAAACTCTTGCAACCCCTGTACCCACTCAAAGTAGGATACGATCACGCCACCGGCGTTGGCCAAAATATCGGGTACGATTATCACACCGCGCTCACCGAGGATCGTATCAGCTTCCGGTGTGGTTGGGCCATTGGCGCCTTCCACAATCAACCGAGCGCGGATCCGATCGGCATTGGCACCGGTAAGCTGATTTTCGAGCGCTGCCGGAATGAGAACATCACACTCCAGTTCGAGCAAGTCCTTACCGCTGATCCGCTCGACCCCAGGCCCACTATACCCCTCGAGCAGATTAAAGGGCTGGCGAGCGGCGTAGGTGCGCATAGCCGGAATATCCAGTCCGCGTGCACAGTAGTAGCCTCCCGAGGCATCAGCTACACCAATCACTTTACACCCAAGCTGGTGCAAGAGATGCGCCGCTGTGCTTCCCACATTACCAAAACCCTGCACCACCACTCGCAATCCGTCGAGTGACCATGACAACTTGCGCGCCATTTCGCGCACCATCAACATCACACCCCGGCCAGTCGCCTCGACGCGCCCCAATGAACCACCAACATTGACCGGCTTACCGGTAATGACTGCCGGGACAGTGTAGCCGCGGTGCATCGAGATTGTATCCATAATCCACGCCATAACCTGGGCATTTGTACCAACATCAGGGGCAGGGATATCCTTTTCTGGGCCGAGCAGAATACTGATCTCAGTCGCGAAGCGCCGCGTGAGCCGCTCAAGTTCAGCTAGCGAGAGCTGTTTGGGATCGACAATTACGCCACCCTTAGCACCACCATATGGAATATTCACCAGCGCGCACTTCCAAGTCATCCACATGGCCAGGGCGCGCACTTCGTCAATATCAACGCTCGGATGGTAGCGAATACCACCCTTGACCGGCCCGCGGCTGAGATTGTGTTGCACACGATACCCAGTAAAGACGCGGGTCGTTCCGTCGTCCATCTGTACCGGAAAATTGACAGTCAATTCCCGCTGCGGAACCCGCAAAATTGCCCGTACATCATCGGGCAGATGCAACATATCAGCGGCCTGATCGAATTGCCGTTGGGCAACGTGAAACGGATTGATCTGGTGAGACACCATTGTCTTAACCTCTTCATTGATGATCAAACGTCACAACTCCTGATTGCACCTCGATCAGGCCAGATCTTTACGCATGTAGATCCACCCATCCTGACCGAAGAATAAACGACCAAGGATCGAGCGCCGAACGCGAATAGCTTGAAAACCCAACCGCTCGTAGAGTGCACGCGCACCCTGATTGTTCTCACGCACGTACAGGCCAAGATACGACAGGGCGCGGCTACGGGCATCATCTTCGACCCGTTGCAGCAACGTCCGGGCTACTCCGCGCCGACGCCAAGCTGGGGCCACAGCGACATCAGCAATGAAACCCTCGCCATAACCGATCTGATGCTCAAGCAGCGACAAGGCCAAGAGTGAGCGCAAAGCGCCCCACACGCCTAACACCTCGAAGAAGGCTGATTCGGCAAAACCGCCACTCGCGCCTATCATATCACGAGTTCGCAAACTGGCAGTACCGATCAACTGACCGTCATACTCAGCCACCAGCATACCTTGCAACGCCGCCGGCCCCTGCCGCCGCCAGCCCGCAGCCAGCGCCTGAGCCCCACGATCACCGTGCGCGCCGAAGGCCGCGTCGAACGTGTCGGCAAATGCCTCGCGATGGAGCGCAACAATCGCATCAATATCGCTCAGGCGTGCCAGTCGAATCACCAGTTCGTTCGCCGGCTGGTCAGCTGCGAGAGCAGTTGCCGCATACATAGGCGTCCAGTCTGCTTAGTGTGATGTCAGTTCAGCCAGCCGTAATTCCAACCGGGTGGCGATGTCACGATACATATCGCCGCGCCGCTCAGCCACAGCCAGTTTCCGTTGCAAAAAGACAATATATGCTACCGCTGCCAACAACGCCACGAGCGTCAGCCAACGCATATATCCCTCCTTATCTCCTACCGTATGGCATTCTAACGTAGAGCCAACTGGGTTTCAAGCGGGGGCACGACCCTAAGCAGACGCTTACCACTACCAATTAGCCACAACACAACAGTCCGGTTTATTGCATCAAGGGCCAAGATCCTGCTCAGTCCTCAGTTAGCGAGCGATAGCGCTGCCGCCAAGCATAGTAGAGAGCGATGCTACCAGCTACGGCAGCATTCAGCGAACCGATCTGACCAACTATCGGCAACTGGATCAGAAAATCGCACCGTTCGCGTACCAAGGGTGCCATACCAGTTCCTTCAGACCCAATGACAAGCGCGAGCGGCATGTTCAGATCGACAGTATCAATATCTTTGGCTGTCTCATCTTGCTCTAGACCGACCACCCAGATCCCGGCACGCTGCAATGTCACAATCGTTTGGGCGAGATTCGTAACCATCGCCACGCGCAGATGTTCCACGGCGCCACTGCTGGCATTGACCACTGCTGGCGTAACTTCAGCGGCGCGCCGACCTGGAATGACCACGCCATGGCAGCCGACAGCTTCCGCAGTGCGCAGTAGGGTACCAAGATTTTGCGGATCTTGCAGATGATCGAGCAGCAACAGCAACGCAGCCTCACGCCGCTCGGCAGCGGCATTAAGACAATCTTCCAGTTCGACATAGGGGTAGGGACCGACTTCGAGCATCACCCCTTGATGATTCGCATCCCGCAACTGGCGGTCGAGCACCTGCCGTTCAATCCGTTCAAGCGGCACGCCCGCCTGCTCCGCCAACCGGATAATATCAGCTATCACTCCGGTCTCTTGCACACTGCGGGACACAACCAAACGGCGCAACGTCCGGCGGCGAGCGCGTAGCGCCTCACGCACCGCGTTGCGCCCATACAGCAACTCGGTCATCATAGCTTTCTCGCTTGTATTTCAAATCAGACAACGTACAGACGCAACCGCGGGTACAGGACTCGGGTTGCGTCTATGCGCTTCGAATATGAGCGCTTACAAACCCAGCGCATCTTTGATGTGACCGAACAAACCCTTGTCGCTATGATCACCATCTGGTGCAGAGAAGGTTTGTGCGAGTTCCTGAAAGAGTCGGCGCTGGTGATCAGTCAAACGCGTCGGGATCTCGACGCGAATGTGCACAACTAGGTCGCCACGACCCTGTTGGCGCAGATAGGGGACACCTTTGCCACGCAGGCGGAAGGTCTGGCCGTGCTGGGTACCGGGCGGCAGGCGTAATTTCTCAGTGCCTTCCAACGTTGGCACACTGACCTCGCCACCCAAAGCTGCCTGAGCAACGTTGATCGTCAAAGGTAGGATAATATCATTGCCATCGCGCTCGAAAATTGGATGCGGCTGAATATCAAGCGCAACGTAGAGATTGCCTGGCGGTCCACCGCGCGGTCCGGCTTCACCTTCACCACTGATCCGAATCTGCTGTGAATTATCTACACCAGCTGGCACCCGTACTGTAATTCTGCGCGTTTGACGCACCCGCCCCTCACCACGACACTCGCGGCAGGGGATTGGAATCACATAGCCGGTGCCACCACAGGTATCACACGTCGTCACCGTAACCATATTGAAGATCGGCGCACGTTGCCGGATCTCGCCGGTACCACCGCAGCGCGGGCAGCGCGTCGGCTCAGTGCCAGGCTCAGCACCAGATCCCTGGCAGGCAGGGCAGGTTTCCAGGCGACGAAACTCGATCTCTTTTTCGGCACCGAACACCGCTTCTTCAAACGTAAGGCGCAACGTATAGCGTAGATCGGCACCACGCAGTGGGCCGCGTGTGCTGCGCCCAACCCCAGCCCCGCCAAAAAAAGCATCGAAGATCGAGCTAAAGGGATCAACGCCAGCAAACGGATCGACTCCTACCCCGCCAAATCCAGGTGGATTATGCCCGAAGCGGTCGTACATCGCCCGCTTCTGCTCATCGGAGAGCACTTCGTAGGCCTCGTTGATCTCCTTAAACTTCGCCTCAGCTTCTGGCGATTTATTGACATCGGGGTGATACTGACGGGCCAGTCGGCGAAACGCCTTTTTGATCTCGTCAGGCGTTGCACTGCGACTCACCCCGAGTACCTCGTAGTAATCACGTTTGCCACCCGCTGTCATATTGGTTCCTCATTCTGCGCTGCCGGCGGCAATCGATACCTACCGGAATATCACACTTCCTTCGCACCCTCATCCATCTCGGCAGCGCTAGTGGACGTCGTAGCTGTGGCGATGTGTTGCAGGGCCACCGCTAGCTCGGCGATCCGATTCCGGATTTCCTGTTCATCGTCGTTAGACAACACACTGCGCAACGCCGTCATCTTCTCTTCGACATTATGACGCAATTCAGGATCAAGACCCTCACCCGCCTCACGCAACGCCTTCTCTGCCGCATACAGCACGCTATCGGCTTGATTGCGGGCTGCAATCAGCTCACGCCGCCGTCGATCCTCTTCGGCATGCAGTTCAGCGTCGCGCACCATTTGCTCAATCTCTTCCGGTGTCAGTCCCGACGATGCGGTAATGGTGATGCGCTGTTCTTTACCGGTCGCCTTATCGCGGGCGCTGACGCTTACAATGCCATTCGCGTCGATATCGAAAGTCACCTCGATCTGCGGCACACCACGTGGTGCTGGCGGAATACCTGACAGCTCAAACCGGCCAAGGCTCTTGTTATAGCGCGCCTCCGCTCGCTCACCCTGCAAAACATGGATCTCTACGCTGCTCTGATTATCGCTGGCAGTTGAGAAGACCTGACTCTTGCGGGTAGGGATGGTCGTGTTGCGCTCAATAATCGGGGTCATCACCCCACCCAGGGTTTCGATCCCCAAAGTCAGCGGCGTTACATCGAGAAGCAGAACATCTTTGACTTCGCCTCCCAGCACCCCGGCCTGAATGGCTGCTCCAATCGCCACCACCTCATCGGGATTAACGCTCCGATTCGGCTCCTTACCAAAGAAGGCCCGCACCGCGGCTTGAATCGCCGGCATTCGGGTCTGCCCCCCAACCAGAATCACCTCATCGATCTGGCTCGGTTGCAAACCAGCATCGCGTAACGCCTGACGCACTGGCCCCATACTCCGCTCGATCAGATCAGCGCAGAGCTGCTCTAGGCGGGCCCGGGTCAGGGTGGCGGTCAAATGCTTTGGCCCGCTCGGGTCAGCGGTAATGAAGGGCAAACTGATCTCGGTTTGCATCAGGGTACTCAACTCCATCTTCGCCTTCTCGGCAGCCTCTTTCAGACGCTGGAGCGCAACCCGATCGGTGCGGAGATCAATCCCATGCTCGCGCTTAAATTCCTCGGCCAGCCAATCAATTATCCGCTGATCAAAATCGTCGCCGCCTAAATGCGTATCACCACTGGTGGCTTTGACCTCGATCACCCCTTCACTCAGCTCGAGGATGCTGACATCGAAGGTGCCACCGCCCATATCATAGACCACTACTAGCTCATCGCGTCCCTTCTTGTCGAGACCGTAGGCCAATGCGCTAGCAGTTGGCTCATTCACGATCCGCAGCACCTCTAGGCCAGCAATTTTACCGGCATCTTTTGTGGCCTGGCGCTGACTATCGTTGAAATAGGCGGGCACCGTAATTACGGCCTGCGTCACGGGCTCGCCAAGATAGGCTTCGGCATCAGCTTTGAGCTTCTGCAGCACCATAGCCGAAATCTCCGGCGGAGCATATTCACGGCCAGCCATCAGTACCCGCACATCGCCATTAGGTGCTGCCGTTATCTGGTACGGCACCAATTCGCGGTCACGCTGCACCGCTGGTTCGTTAAACTTGCGACCCATGAACCGTTTGACCGAGAAGATCGTATTTTCTGGATTGGTGACAGCTTGGCGGCGCGCCACCTGGCCCACAATCCGTTCCCCCGACTTGCTAATCGCTACAACCGAAGGGGTCAGGCGTGATCCCTCAGCGTTAGGGATAACCACTGGCTCACCGCCTTCAACGACCGCTACGACCGAATTGGTGGTACCTAAATCGATTCCAATAACTTTCGGCATGGAAAAAACCTTGTATATCTTCAATGGCATCCAGTAGTGTATGCCACTTGTTGCCGTGCTACTAGCTGGACTACCCGCCCGGTCGCCCACCCAGAGGGCAGCCAGCAACCAGGCGGATACAACTTGCTGCCTCTTCCCCGCTAGCCGCGCCCAACCTTGACCATACTAGGCCGGATCACGCGATCGTGGAGCATGTAACCCCGCTGCAATTCAGCAATTACTTTCCCATCCTGCCCTTCAGCCTCTTCGTAGATTACCGCCTCGTGCAGGTTAGGATCAAAATCTTGCCCTAACGCCTCGATCGGCTTTACACCCTCACTTTCAAGAATAGTACGCAGCTTTTGTGCAATCAGTTGCGTACCCTGCCACCATGCCGTTTCGGCGATCTCGGGCGGAACACTAGCCATTGCGCGCTCGAAATCATCGAGCACGGGCAGCAGTTTGAGGATGATGGCTGCACCAGCGTTGCGGATCAACTCGGCCCGCTCGGTTTCGGTACGCCGTTTAAAGTTACGGTAATCAGCCACTGCCCGCATCCACTGGTCTTTATATTCAGCCACTTGCGCCTCAGCCTGCGCTAACCGCTGTTGCAAATCCGTAATTACTGTCGCCGGGTCAGTCGGTGCTTCGACTGATTCGCTGGCAACATTATCGACCAACCGGCCATCAGCAACGAGGTCGTCAGCGGATGCGGCAACCGGTTTATCAGTGTCAGCACCACTATCAGTCGGATTGGTCGGTTCCAGTTTCGTTTCTTCCTGGTTTGTCATACTATCCTCACATCATATATCTTTATTCACGCTGCGCGTCCTCGTCATCGACGTCAACATCGGACGGACGAGCATTGACGTGATAGAGTTCGGCCAGGAGATTGCTCATCAACGAGGCGATGTAGCGCACCGTCGAGATCGAGCGCGGATACGCCATCCGGGTAGGGCCTAGCACGCCGAGCACACCGGCGATAGCACCCTCGACCCCATAGCGTGCCAAGATGACACTATAGTCGCGCATTACATCTTCGCCGTGCTCACCACCAATAATCACCTGTACTCCACCAGAGGCCAGCGCTTGCGGAATGAGGGGGCCCAATCCGCGCCCACTCTTGAGAATTTCTAGCATACGGTGCATCCGTTTGATCGCCCGTTCCGCATCTTCACGCCCACTGGCAGGAAGAAACTCGGGCTGACTGAGCATCTCGAGCAGGCCATCCAAATAGATCTGCTCTTGGACCTGCTCTTCAAATGCAACCATCGCCCGTACAACGAGATCGACCAGGCTACGCTCGAAGTCGCTCAGTGGGACCCCGTTGAGCATCGCCACTGCCGCCAGCTCTTCAGCCCGCCTCAACGTGGCATCAGCCAGAAAATCACTGACCAGACCAGCGGCCCGCCGCAGATCGTCGGCGGTACGCCCCGGCTCGATCGGCAACGTCTGCTGTTTGATAATTCCGCCGTGGAACACGATCACCGCCAGCGCCATCGTCTCGTGGATGGCGATCAGATCCAGGCTTTTGAAGCGAAGCTGCTCGGCGCGAGGAGCGGTGGCTACTGATGCATTATGCGCCGTGCGAGCTAGCACTGCGCACGCCAGCTGGATCCACTGATCAAGCTCGCCACGCACCTGGTAAAACTGATGGCGGATCATCCGCTGTTCGGCGGGTGACAGCGACGTGCGCTCCATCAGATTTTCGACAAAGAAACGGTAGCCAGCGTCAGTGGGGATCCGCCCACCTGAGGTGTGCGGATGGGTGAGAAACCCCAGCTCTTCAAGCGCGGCCATATCGTTGCGCACCGTTGCTGATGAGACAGGTAAGCGGTATTTGCGTACCAAGGTCTCAGAAGCAACCGGTGTCGCCGTGTCTACAAACTCTTGAATGACCAGCTTGAGAATCGTCTGCCGGCGTTCGGTCAGAGGTCCGCTCATCGCTGTGTCCTGCCTCGCTGGTCGCTGGTTAGCACTCTTGAGGCTAGAGTGCTAAGACTTGTAACGTAAAAGGTTGGCGTGCATCTGATGCACGCCGATACAGAGTATACCACAAGTTAGCACGATTGTCACGAGTCGAATCAGAGCAAGTTCGGCAGCGCCCTAGTGCACACCAACTGCACGCCAATTCATATGTGCCTCAATCTAACGGTTGCCAGGGCCTCGGCAATCGCACCCCGGAACCCTGGTTACCCACCCATCTCACCTCATGTTTCGCCCACAGCCACGGGTAGGCAAGGCCATTACGTACCCTGCCTTTATCAAGGCTAGTCGGGTTCTATTGCCCCACAGTCAGATTCGGTACAACTTACGCGGATAGCACAATCAGGAGTAACACCTATGCCCCCCATTCTCGAGCTAGCGCCCCTTCACTGCCTCCCAACAGATGGCGCGATGCGGGTGCATAGCTTGCTGGCATTGCGCGCAAAGCTACAGCCAGCGCCGCCAGATCGGTTGGATACATAATCCGAAACCACATCGGCACCTGTGCCACCCGCCACCCACGTTGCTGAAACTGGATGACCCACGGCAATAACGCCCCTGGCCGCAACGGAATCTGCTCAATCAATGTTGGTCGACTGACACCCAGAATATACCAGCTTCCCCGATCACACGGGCCAACCACCAGATCGGCCCCCAGTTCTAACAACGTAAACGTATCACGGAGGCGGGTTTCAGGTAGGTGGGGCGTATCGCCGCTGATGATCACGATGGGTCCAGCTGCCATTTCAGCGGCACTCGATAAGGTGCTAGCCACCAATGCACTCGTATTTGTCACCCGGAGGACTAGTTCCTGTAAGTCGCTGAGAAATGCGCGTGCCCACCAGTCGGCTTCAATCCCAAACGCCTCCCGCAGAGCAGAAGCCCGCTCCAAAATGAGGGTTGTGCGCTGCATGCGCTACTCCATCTTCTCTAGTACGCGAAATCGAGGCTATTATAAACCGTCGTACCTGTCCGTTCGCGAAAAAATCGGCGCTGAAGGAAAAAAAATTCGATGAATCTTTTTCGTTCTGAATTGTCACATAATGAAGCGATCATCACCGAAGGTTGCCTGAGTTTCATCTGCAGACTCACTCCACTGCTTCTATACTGAACAAAGCAGGCTCAGCTATTTCCTGCATACAGGCAAGGAGGCAGCAATGGGATCACGGCGTGTAACACTTGATGGCAACGAAGCAGTTGCTAACGTTGCCTATCAACTGAGTGAAGTAATAGCCATTTACCCAATCACGCCCTCTACCCCTATGGGCGAGCAGGCCGACGCGTTCGCTGCTGCTGGCAAGCCCAATCTGTGGGGGGTGGTACCTACTGTTTACGAGATGCAATCTGAGGGCGGCGCTGCCGGGGCATTGCACGGCGCTATGCAAACCGGCGCCTTGATCACTACCTTTACCGCCTCACAAGGGCTGTTGCTGATGATACCCAACCTGTTCAAGATGGCCGCCGAGCTGACCCCTGGTGTTTTCCACGTCGCCGCGCGCGCTGTTGCGACACAGGCACTCTCTATCTTTGGCGATCATTCTGACGTAATGGCCGCACGTATGACCGGCACCGGTATGCTAGCCTCGGCATCAGTGCAAGAGGCACAGGATCTGGCCCTCATTGCCCACGCCAGTTCACTAGCAGGGAAACTGCCGGTGATCCACTTCTTTGACGGCTTCCGAACTTCGCACGAGATCAACTCTATTATCTTGCTCGAAGAACACGAGATTCGAGCCCTGATCAAAGACGAATGGATCCATGAGCAGCGTGCCCACGCGCTCTCGCCTGAACATCCAGTGATTCGTGGCACGGCCCAGAATCCTGATGTCGCTTTTCAAGCACGTGAGCGCATCCAGCCTATAATCGATGCCTTCCCCAGCGTGGTGCAAACTCAGATGGATCGCTTCGCCGAAGTAACCGGTCGCCAATACCACCTATTTGACTACTTCGGCGCGCCCGATGCCGAGCGAGTGATCGTAATGATGGGTTCGGGCGGTGAGACAGCCCGTGAGACAGCGTTGTACCTCAATCGGCAGGGCGAAAAGGTTGGCGTCGTTATGGTACGGCTCTTCCGCCCCTTCGCCGCTGCTGCGTTCCGCGCCGTATTGCCCGCTACGGTAAAGGCGATTGCAGTGCTCGACCGCACCAAAGAGCCTGGTGCGTCTGGTGAACCACTGTTCCTCGATGTGGTTAGTGCCCTCCACGGTCAGCCAATCACAATCATCGGCGGTCGTTATGGTCTCTCCTCAAAGGAATTTACCCCAGGCATGGCCGCCGCTGTCTTCGCCGAGCTAGCCAAAGACCATCCCAAAGAGCGGTTTACCATCGGGATCAATGATGATGTGAGCCACAGCAGCCTGGAGTACGATCCCGATCTCTGCATTGATCCACCCGGTACAGTACGTTGCGTCTTCTGGGGTCTTGGTGCGGATGGCACGGTAGGCGCAAACAAGAACAGCATTAAGATCATTGGCGACAGCAGCGAAGGCGATGCCGAACGCTACGCTCAGGGTTACTTTGTCTACGACTCGAAGAAGTCAGGTTCGGTCACTATCTCGCACCTGCGCTTTGGTCCATCCCCACTGGCTACGCCATACCTAATCGGCAAAGGTCAGGCCCAATTTGTCGCCTGCCACCAGTTCAGCTTCCTCGAGCGATTCGACGTGTTACAGTACGCAGCACCGAATGGCGTGTTCCTGCTCAATAGTCCTTACGGTCCTGATCAGATCTGGCATCAGTTGCCATCGCTTGTGCAGCGCAAGATTCGTGAACTTAATCTACGTTTCTATGTGATCGACGCCACTGCGGTAGCCAATGAGGTTGGCATGCGCGGTCGCATCAATACCGTCATGCAAACCTGCTTCTTTGCTATCAGCGGCGTGCTCCCCCGCGAAAATGCGATTGCCGCCATCAAGCAATCGATCAAGAAGACGTATGGTCGGCGTGGTGAGGCCGTGGTGAAGCAAAACTGGGCGGCAGTCGATCGCACGCTCGATCGGCTCTACGAGGTGCCAATCCCGCCGCCGAGCGAAGATAACGGTCTGCCGATGCGTCCACCGGTATCACCGGACGCGCCGGAGTTCGTGCGCAATGTGCTTGGCATGATGATTGCTGGTCGCGGTGATGAGCTACCAGTAAGCGCTATTCCTATTGATGGTTCATTCCCTACCGGCACCACAAAGTGGGAGAAACGCAACATCGCGCTGGAAATCCCGATCTGGGATCCGAGTATCTGTATTCAGTGCAACAAGTGCGTCTTCGTCTGCCCCCACGCTACCATCCGGGCCAAAGTCTACCCCGAAACGGCACTGGAGGGAGCGCCAGCAGGCTTCCAGAGTGCGCCGGCCCGCTTCAAAGAGTTCCCCGGTCAACGCTACACGCTCCAGGTAGCACCAGAAGACTGCACAGGCTGCGGTCTCTGTGTCGAGGCTTGCCCGGTCAAAGATAAGCGTGCTGTGGGCCGCAAAGCGATCAACTTGCATCCCCAGCTTCCGGTTCGCGAACGTGAAGCCGCTTACTGGGATTTCTTCCTCAAACTGCCGGATGTTGATCGCACACTGATACCCACTAATAGCCTTAAGCATACGCAGCTGTTCGTACCGCTTATGGAGTTCTCGGGTGCGTGCGCCGGCTGCGGCGAGACACCCTATCTTAAGTTACTCAGCCAGCTCTTCGGCGATCGGGCGATCATTGCCAACGCTACTGGCTGCTCATCAATCTACGGTGGTAATTTACCAACAACGCCGTGGACAACCAATGCTGAAGGACGCGGGCCAGCATGGTGCAACTCGCTCTTCGAAGACAACGCCGAATTTGGGCTTGGGATGCGGCTAAGCATTGATCAGCAACTTACCCATGCCCGTATGCTGCTCGATCAGCTCCGACCTATCCTGGGGGCTGAGTTTGTCGAAGAGCTGCTCAACGCTGATCAGCACAGCGAAGCAGGGATCCGCGAACAACGCGAGCGGGTAGCCATTCTCAAGCAACGGCTACGCGAGTTGCTGGCCGATAACCCACCTGAGGCAGCGCTCCTCCGCGACCTGCTAGCCCTAGCCGACGTACTCATCAAACGCAGCATCTGGATCGTCGGCGGCGACGGTTGGGCCTACGACATCGGTTTTGGTGGTCTCGACCATGTCTTTGCCTCCGGTCGCGATGTCAATATTCTCGTGCTCGACACTGAAGTCTACTCCAATACTGGCGGACAGGCCAGCAAATCAACTCCAACCGGAGCCGTAGCCAAATTTGCGGCTAGCGGCAAGGGCGGTGTCAAGAAAGACCTTGCCCAGATCGCGATGACTTACGGCGATGTCTATGTCGCACGTGTAGCCTTTGGCGCCGATGACGTGCAAACTCTGCGCGCCTTCCAGGAAGCTGAAGCCTATCCTGGCGTCTCGCTGATCATCGCTTACAGCCACTGCATTGCCCACGGCTATGATTTGCGCCGTGGTCTTGAGCAACAACGACTAGCGGTCGAAACCGGTATCTGGCCACTCTATCGCTACAACCCGTCTATCCATGAGGGGTCGCCACTCACCATCGACTCGAAAGCGCCCAGCCTCGACCCTGAAGTCTACTTGCGTAACGAGGGCCGCTTCCAGATGCTGCAACAGTCCAATCCGGCCCGTTACGAGCAATTGCTGAACAGTCTGCGCCGACAGGTCGCGCTCAAGTGGACACACTTGCAATGGATGGCCAATGAGCTGGTGGCCGAGACACGGGAGGGGCTGCGATGATTGATCTGAGCACCACATATATGGGAATGCGACTGCGCTCACCGCTGGTGGCCGCCGCATCCCCAATCAGCCGCAATGTCGAGCTCGCCCTTCAGCTTGAAGAAGCTGGTCTGGGTGCTCTCGTGATGTATTCTCTATTTGAAGAGCAGATCATCCAGACCAGCCTCGAGATAGATCGTATGCTGAGCCACGGCGCTGAGAGCTTTGCTGAAGCGCTCAGCTACCTGCCCGAACACGGTGTCTACAGTGTCGGCCCTGAGCGTTACCTCGAACAGGTAGCGGCGCTCAAGAAGACGCTCAGCATTCCAGTTATTGGTAGCCTCAATGGTGTTTCGGCTGGCGGTTGGGTTCACTATGCCCGCCTCATTCAAGAAGCGGGCGCTGATGCACTTGAACTCAATATCTACTTCGTGCCCGTGGATGCCAATATTACGAGTAGTCAACTCGAAGATATTTATGTAGAGTTGGTGCAAGCGGTGCGGGCCGAAATCAGTATCCCGCTAGCAGTCAAGATCGGACCCTACTTTACCGCCCTGCCTAACTTCGCACGGCGACTTAAAGAAGCGGGGGCCAACGCACTAGTGCTATTCAACCGCTTCTACCATCCTGATTTCGATCTCGAACAGCTCACTGTGCGGCCCAATCTGCAACTAAGCACTTCTGCCGAGCTGCAGCTGCCGTTACGCTGGATTGCGCTGCTCTATGGGCGAATCCCGATCGAATTCGCGATCAGTAGTGGCGTACATAGCGCAATCGACGCCTTAAAGGGGCTGATGGCTGGTGCCAGCGTCGCAACCATGGCCTCGGCGCTCTTGCGCGGTCGAGCACCCGATGTTCTCCGCAGTATCCTCCACGACATGGAGCTGTGGCTGACCGAACACGAATACGAATCAATCGCGCAATTGCAGGGCAGCATGAGCCAACGGGCAGTAGCCGAGCCAGCAGCCTTCGAGCGCGCCAATTACATTCGGGTGCTGGAAGATTATCGGCCACCTTATGCTCTTGGCAGTCACACCGATCTCACGGGCCGAATGCTGTATCCCTTCCTTGGTGACGAGACGTAGTCTGCCGATCGAGCAACACTAGTCTAACCAAAGTAGCAGCGCCACGTATTGATGATCACACGTGGCGTTGTGTATTTTTAACGAGGGTTGAGATTTTTTGGTACTAGATTTGTGCAAGAGAAGATATAATTAACATATCCAATGTTTATAATTCAGAGTACGTTTTTGTGTTTTTGCATGGTTGTCTAGCCACCTGGCTAACCTGATTTGCTTCCGTTTTTATTGTATCACCTCAAATAGGAGGAGGTGTATGCTCCGACTCGGGTCCTTGTTGCTCACGCTCATGCTTGTGATGTTGCCTCTTCCGGCTTGCAGTCGGCGGCAAGCCCCAGCCACCGAGATCAACTTGGTGATGACCGATTACTTGTACAAGCCCAACCAGTTACTGGTTCCGCCTGGTCAGAACATTGTGCTCCACCTCACCAACGAGGGAGCTGTTGAGCATGAATTCGTGATTATGAAGTACGGAACAACAGTTGGTCAAAGCTTTGGCAGTGAAGACGAAGAAAATATCTATTGGGAAATTGAAATGAAACCTGGCGAAACCGTGACGGTGACGTTTACCTCACCTGAACAACCCGGCACCTATCAATTTGTTTGCGGCATTGAAGGCCACTTCACTGCTGGTATGGCTGGGACGTTGCAGGTCGCCACGCCGTAGAATAGAAGAAAGGGGCACAGCACATCTGTGCCCCTCAGCTTACACTAGCGTCACGTCTACGACAGGGCGCGGCTTCACGAGCCACACACTACCGCCAGATTAATCAGCCGTTGCAACTTGTGCGCGGTCTTTGGTGACCACGGTCAAACCAAGCTGTTCGCGCAACGGTTTCCGCGGACGAACATAATTACGCACTTCGCTGGCGATAATCTCGGCGGTCATCCGTAACTGCGCCAGCCACGGTGCTGGTGCCATCTGCTTGTGCATATAGCTATCGAATGTCAACCGCTGCACATCGCGATTGCGGCACATCTCCGTGAAGACCTCCATCTGTCGCTCGTTACCATACCCCCAGATCTGTAAGAAGCGCAGGAAGCGGTACATCGTGCCATACTGCCGCCACCAGCGCCGCTCGTACTGACGCAAATTGGCCGCAACTGGGGCATCGAGATATTCAGCCAGCGTTTGTGCTGCCATTTGACCGCTCTTCATTGCCCAGTAGATCCCCTCACCCGAGGTATGAACGACCAGACCGGCAGCATCACCAATCAACATTGCCCGGTCAAACGCCATATGTGGACGTGGCTCCATCGGCAACGCATGCGCTTCGCGCAAGATCACTTGCCCACCCTCGAGCGCTGCACCCAACCGCCGCTTTAGATTGGCTAATAACTGCTTAGCTGCCGCGCCATGACCGGGTCCGGCGCCAATACCCACGGCAATATGATCGCGCTTGGGGAAGGCCCAAGCGTAGAGATCGGGACTAACTTCATGGCCAAGGTACAAATCAGCCGTCTCTTCCCAGCGCGCCATCCGATCTGGCGGGAGCTTGATCCGCTCTTGCAGGGCCACAGCACGCGGCAGATTTGGTAACCCAAGAAATTTGGCCGTTGGCGAGTAAGCGCCATCGGCGCCAATCACGACATCGGCCCATACAGAACCTTCGTGACCAGTCGGCGTGCGGTAGGTAGCCAAGACACCCCGGCGGTCAACTCGTAGACCGATCAACTGAGCGTGGATCAGCTCAGCACCACGTTCTTGGGCGCGCTGGCGCAAGAAGCTATCGAACACCTCACGCCGCACCATGGCCACATAATCATCCGCACTGGGAATCGTCCCGGCTACTGGCACACGGGTCTCTTGACCAGAAGGTGACACAATTAGACACTGACGCACTTTACGATCGATCAGGCTGGTTGGCAGATCGAACTCCCGGAAAGCCGCTGGCGGCACGGCACCACCGCACGGCTTTGCCTTCGTCAGCTCCTTTTCGATCATAATTGTCTCGATACCGAACGACCGCAGCGTAATTGCTGCGGTCGCCCCGCCTACTGATGCGCCAACGACCAAAACTCTGGGTGCCATTCAGTTCACACTTCTAGGGGCGCCTGCCCATCAAGCCGCCAGACCAATTGCCGCCGCCAACATCCCCCAGACGTAGAGCATAATCGCGGTGGCGTTGAAAAAGACTTCGTTGTTTTCCGGGTCGCGGATGAAGCGAGCGTTAGGAATGCTCTGGGCTGCTAGTAAGAGGAATACCACTGTTGCTGCAATTGGATGCCCCCAATAATAGAGGAGACCAATCACTGCAATCTGGGCCACACCCATTGTGATCACGACCATGCGTGCGGCCATCACTTTCCCATATTGCACTGGGATAGAGCGAATGCCCATCAAGGTATCGCCACGGATACTCTTGAAGTCATTCACTGTCATAATCCCGTGAGCACCGAGCGAGTAGAGCAAAGCCAGGGTCACACTCTCGATAGTTAGCGGAGCGAAAGCAGCGTGACCAGCCATCCAAGCCAACCCCTCATAGGAGATTGCCACCAGCGCATTGCCAATCCAGCCGTTGCGCTTGCCACGGATGGGGCGCAGACTGTAGGCCAATGCGAAGATTAGCCCCAAGCCAACGAAAAATGCGACCTGCCGACCGAGAAACAGGGCGATACTTGTGCCAATCCAGGTCAAGACGGCAGTCAAGATATAGACATGACGCAGAGAGACTTTCCCGGCAGGAATCAACCGGTGTGGCTCATTAATTGCATCGACATCACGGTCGGCATAATCGTTGATGACCTGCGATAAGCCACACAACACTGGGCCCGCCATAAACATACCGAGCAGCAGGCGCCCGATCGACTCATTCCACCCTAGCGCACCACTAGCAATCGCGCCGCACATGAAGGCCCAGGTTGGTGCAAACCAGGTGACGGGCTTCATCAATTGAATGGAATGAACAAACCACCCATACCGTGGTTTGGACTGATTAGTTAACGGCAACGACGGTGGTGGATTCAAGCCGGTTCGGTCGCTCATATCACTCATAGCAGATTCTCTCTGTGATCAAGAGGCGCGCTCGGCGGGTCACATACCGGTGACCATAACATTGATCAACCGGCACCGATCACTATCTGACCATCATCTCAGCCAGTACTATACCTGCGCGTCTTTGCGTCAAAACATAGTGTAAGGTGAAGCTAATGATGGGGGCGTTAAACACGCCCCCCCCCACGAGTTAGCGTCCGCGGATCTGAGGCGGCAATATCACCACTCCCGCATCACCACTAATATCTGCCTGATTGATAGAGCTGAGCGGGATCGAATTGCCTTGATGGCAGGTATAGCACCCGGGCACGTTGTAGATATTTCCATCGCCGAGGCGCTGGTACGAATAGGGGCTAGCAGCACCGCGACCGGTTGGCACTTCCGCCTTAGGAATCGCACCGTAGCGCGGCCAGTTCTCGGCCAGCCATGTTGTCAGCAACAGCATGCGCTGGGCCTTCAATTTATTGTAGGCGTATTGCGGGTTGAGTACATTGTCACCTGCTGGATTGAGCTCATAGGCGACAAAGTTGCGTGAGTTGTGACAGAAGGTGCAGCCCACATTCAGCGACCAGGATTGATAATTCATCACATTCTGGTTAATCGTCACCTGATCTTGCGTGCGACCACCATCGTAGGTCAGTGCCAATGAACCGCGGCCGCTTTCCGGATCAGCGGGATCGAATGGCTTCCAGACCTGGTAGTTATAGATATAGTAGATGACCGCATCCTTGAGCATCACCTGGTCGCGGATGGCTTCCGGCTTCTGTGCAGGATCAAGGATCGCCCGACCGTTAGCATCAAGCGGATCGACCGTTACTTTGATAGGCGGGATTGAATTGACAAACTGCGCGCCGAAGCTCTCTAGGTTGTTGGGAGCATTGTTATGGCAGGTCGCGCACTGAACGTAATTGCCCTTCCAGTTAGGTAGATTGACGATAAACTCAGCGTTCACATCGCGCACCAGACGCAGCATGTTGCGCGCAGCAATTTTCTGTGGATACTCATCACTGGCAAAGTTGTTGATGTTATGGCAGTATTGACAGCCAACGCCGAGCGCGCCAGAGACGTATTGCTGCATGTAGGTCCAGATTTGAGCCGAACTCATGCCGACTAGTACCTGCACATTTACCGTATTCGGGAATTTCTGGACCCAAGCTTGCCCGGCCTGAACACCTTCATTCCACGCCTGTACACCCATCCAGTTTTGCCGACCGTCGGTGGGTGTAACCGGTTGCGATTCGGTAATCACCTTTATGCCATCACTGGGGCTCCAACGAGCATTAGCCGTTTGGGCTGCTGCCCGTTGTGCGCGGCCCAACGTGAGATCATAGACCCACCAGAAGGTAGCAGTGGTAATGATCGTGACAACAATTCCCACCGCCACTGAAACAACGATCGCCAATTGCCGATCACTTGGTCGTGACGATTGCATGGGTCTCTCCTGCTCCAGATCGGCTGACCGACGGTGCCGGCGCCGATGTAAACGTGAGATCGCGGCGGAAGAGCTACGCCGCCCTAATAGCTTCACTGACCTTAAGTATACACGAATTATTTCTAAAGGTCAATTTTTTATCTATGTGCAAAAAGCGTAGGATCCCTGCCGCTTACGAACAACAACCGCCAGCAGAGACGCTGCTGGCGGTTGCCGTCTCACGCGAGCCGTGGCCGGCCCGCCATCGGTCAGATTCCGAACAGCGCACGCGCCGTGCTTAGCAACAGAGCGCCGCCTGAGTCCGACAGCCAGTTGTACTCGGGGCTGCTCAACACAATGAAGTGAATGAGCAGTGCCACCACAAAACCAAGAATAGTAAAAATGACGATATTCGTCCGCACCGGGCTGCGAGGCTGCATGAATTATTCCTCCTTACAATTATACATCAATTTTAGGGAAGCCACGGTTTCCACAGATAGACCAGCAAGTGCGCGATGGCTGCAATGACACCGAAGCCATAGAATGACTTCACAACGATGTCGTGCAGCAGCCAGTCTTGATTGTTAAACAGCGAACGCCATTTCGGTGGAACCAAATCGTCGTCGTCGCGCATGGGCGAACCTCCACTCTTCTGCTACCAACAAGACTTCCATCGACACCCGGCTAGTCTCCCCCAGCGCTTCCGTTACCCTCTGCGCCCTCCAGCGGCGTTGGTTGAAGACTATGCAACAGTGGTGTGTTGCTTAAATTATATAGAAGGCAAAGAAAAATGTCAATCCGTTGCTTTTAAGAAAAAAGACAATTGTAGGTTGCAATTCTTATCTTTGGTTATGGCGCATTTCCATCTCGCGACCGACGACAACCGCACCACCGGTAGGTATACTGCTAGAGCAATCTTTGTCTTATCAGGAGTCGCCATGTCGCATCTGCGCTTGTTGCTTCCCTACCTGCGCCGTTATCGCCGACGCCTGCTGTTCGGCTTGCTAGTTGCCGCTTTGGGAGCGGCAATCAGCGCACTTGGCCCGCAAGTGTTACGGATCGCGGTCGATGAGATTGCTGCTGGTGCCATCAACCCCATTCGTCTGCTCGGGTTTGGCGGCACCCTGATTGGAATAACCTTGATCGACGGTATATTGAAATTCATCCAGCGCATGCTCATCGCGGTGACATCGTACCGCATCGAGAACGATTTACGCGCTAATCTGTTTGACCGGCTGCTCAGTCTCGATCAGGCTTTTTATCAACACCACTACACCGGTGACCTGATGGCGCGAATGACAAATGACCTCAGCGCCGTGCGTCAGTTTTTGGGTCCTGGCCTCAACGGCACTGCGACCGCTGTGCTAACTTTTCTCAGCGCTACCACGCTGATGATCTTTGTTGACCTGTCGTTGGCCCTGATCGTCGCCCTCCTCTTGCCGCTGGTAACCATCCTGTTTGTTGCGATCGGTGATCGTATGCGGCAGATCTTTCAGCGTGTGCAGGATCAGTTCGGTGTACTCTCGACCCGCGCTCAGGAGAATTTTGCTGGCATTCGCACGATCAAAGCTTTTGCCCAGGAAGAGGCAGAGATCGCTGTTTTTGTCGCCGACAATGAACGATACCGCGATCTCAATTTGCGTTATGTGTTGCTCTCCGGAGCACTCTGGCCGGCAATGACGCTCTGTCTGGGCCTGATTGCGGCCCTGATTTTGCTGATTGGCGGCCAAAGGGTTGCTACCGGTACATTAACGATTGGTGAACTAGTGCAGTTTAACGCTTATTTGGCGCTGCTCGCATTTCCAATGATCATCCTGGGTTGGATGTTGAATCTATCTCAACAGGCAATCGCCTCACTCGAACGGCTCAATACCGTGTTACGCCGCCAGCCAGCAATTGCTACACCGCTCACACCGCGCCAGCCTACAGGTCAGGGGGCTATTGAATTTCGCGGCGTGAGCGTGCGAGCTGACGCTAACAGTGATCGCTGGATCTTACGCGATGTCTCCTTCAGCCTACCGGCTGGTCAAACCCTAGCCATTGTCGGCGCAACCGGCTCCGGAAAAACCACACTGGTGAGTCTGCTGGGCCGCGTGCGCGATCCCGACTGTGGGCAAGTGTTGGTTGACGGCATCGATGTACGCGAGCTTGATCTCGCCGCACTGCGCCGTATGATCGGCTACGTGCCCCAAGAAAGCTTTCTGTTTAGCATCTCGTTACGCGAGAATATTTGCTTCGGCGTTGACACTATCGATCCCGCGCGTCTAAATCACGTCATCGCGATTTCGCGCTTAGTTAACGACCTTGATCAGTTGCCTGACGGGCTAGAGACAATGGTTGGCGAACGAGGGGTGACGCTATCTGGCGGGCAGAAACAGCGGGTTGCCATCGCCCGCGCACTAATGCGCGATCCCCGTATTCTCATCCTCGACGATGCGCTCAGCAGCATCGATACTCACACTGCCGCGCAGATCCTGAATGGACTGCGCACCGAAATCGCCCATCGTACAACGATCATCATCGCTCAGCGGATCGCGACGGTGCGCGATGCCGATCACATTATCGTCCTTGACGATGGTCGCATCGTTGAACAGGGGTCTTACCAAGAATTGCTAGTCCGCAACGGATACTTTGCGGCAATGTACCGCCGTGAGTTACTGGCTGCCGAACTGGAACGGGAAGAGTGAACCATTACCTGCCAATGCAGTCTCGCTTTAAAGAGCGTCGGTTCACGTATCAGGTAATCACTATAGGAGCCATCGATGGCACAAGGATACGATGATGATACTATCACTGGCAAAGCTTACGACAGCCGATTGGTACGCCGCTTGGCTGGTTACGTTACCCCCTATTGGGGGCAGCTAAGCGTTGCTATTGTGCTTTTGATCGGCGCTATCCTCACCGATCTGTTACCTCCACTACTCGTGCAGCGCGCAATCGATGGCCCGATCAGTGCTGGTGCCGTCGATGAGATCGGTCCCTACTTTATCACGTTTTTAGCCGCGCTGCTGACCAATTTTGCCTTTCGCTACGGCCATACTTATGTCATCAATAACGTCGGTCAGCAGGTAATGAAGGATCTGCGGGTCACCATCTTTCGCCATATCCAATACATGAGCCTATCATTCTTCAATCGCAATCCGGTTGGTCGATTGATTACACGCATTACTAACGATGTTGATGCCCTCAACGAGTTTCTGACCTCTGGCGTGGTGATGATTCTGGCTGACCTGCTGACGTTGATCGGCATCATCGTGATTATGTTCACGCTCAACTGGCGGCTGGCACTCATCAGTATCATCACCCTGCCGGTGCTAGGGCTCATTGTGGCCATCTACCAGCGTTTCATGCGTACCGCCTACCGCCTGGTGCGCCAGCGGCTGGCCCGCCTGAATGCCTTTCTGAGTGAGCAGATCAGCGGGATTTTAGTCACGCAACTCTTCAACGGCGAAGAACGCAGCCGCGCAGCGTTCACTCGTCTCAGCGACGACTACATGCAGGCCAACGTACGCACTGTGTTGATCTTTGCTATCTTTATTCCATCGGTCAATCTGCTGGCCGCGATCGGTACGGCAGCACTGCTCTGGGGCGGCGGCAACGGTGTTCTGGCTGGATGGGCCTCGCTCGGCATGCTGGCCGCGTTTATTCAATATCTTGAACGCGCTTTTCAACCTATCCGCAACCTGGCCGAACGCTACACCGTGCTGCAATCAGCAATGGCTGCAGCCGAACGGATCTTTACCGTGCTTGACACGCAGACTGAAGTGCGCGATCCGGTGCAACCGCGTGTCTTGCCCAAGCCTGTGCGCGGCGAGATCGAGTTGCGCAATGTGGTGTTTGGCTACGATCCAGCGGAACCGGTGCTACGTGGGATCAACCTGCATATTCCCGCTGGACAGTCGGTGGCAATCGTTGGGGCCACCGGTGCCGGTAAGAGTTCGCTGGTGGGCTTGCTAGCGCGTTTCTACGATGTGCAGGAGGGCAGTATCACGCTCGATGGCATCGACATTCGCGAGCTGACCCAAGCCGAATTACGACGGCATATTGCTGCGGTCCCCCAAGATCCGATCTGCTTCAGCGGTACGATTGCTAGCAACATTCGTCTGCACAATACCGCCATCAGTGATGAACAGGTACGTGCTGCTGCCGAACTGGTCGGTGCTCACCGCTTCATTGAACGTCTTCCTGGCGGCTACAATCACGAGGTGCGCGAGCGCGGCGCCAATCTATCGATCGGTCAGCGGCAACTGCTGGCCTTTGCCCGCGCTATTGCGTTTAATCCAGAGGTTTTGTTGATCCTTGACGAAGCAACGAGCAGTGTCGACACTGAAACCGAGGCGTTGATCCAAGCGGCGCTGGTTCGCCTAATCCAAAACCGCACCAGCATCATTATTGCGCACCGCTTAAGCACAATTCGCCATGTCGACCGAATTATTGTGCTGCACAAGGGGCAGGTGGTTGAAGATGGCAGTCATGACGAATTGTTACGGCGGCGCGGCTACTACTACCGGCTCTATCAATTGCAGTTCGCTGAAGTGATTTGACAGCCATTACTGCAGTGCGTCTTAGCGTCGGGGCAGCGCGACGGTGAACGCGCTGCCTTCACCCGGTGTACTACGTAGAGCAATCTGACCGCCGTGTGCATCGACAATGTGGCGCACGATAGCCAGCCCCAATCCACTGCCGGGCGTACCCCGCGCCAGCGAGTGGTCTACCTGGTAGAACGGTAGAAAGATCTTCTCGTGCTCAGTGGGCGGAATACCAATACCGGTATCCTCCACCCGAATGATCAGACGTGTCGGCTCATCACGCACAATCAGACGCACCTTACCGCCGGGTCTGGTGTATTGAAAGGCGTTGTCAAGGAGATTACGCACTAGATTCTCAAACGCCGAACGATCCACCTCTATTGGTTGGATGTCGGACAACATCGTCTCAAACTGCAATTGCACCTGCGCTGCACGTTCACGCGCGGAAGCAATCAGCGGACGCAAAACATCGAGCGGTTGAATAAGTGTGAAGTTAAGCGACCGGCTCCGCACTTCTTGAAAGTAGAGCAAATTATTCAGCTGACGGGCCAGAATCTCACCGCTGCGGCGCATAACCCGAATCGCCTCTTCCTGCTGAGGGTTGAGCGGACCCAGCATACCACGATCAAACAATTCGAGGTAGCCCAGGAGCGAGGTGAGGGGAGTACGCAGCTCGTGCGAAAGTGTGGCCAGAAACTGATCCTTCATGCGGTCGAGGTCTTGCAACTGGGCATTGGCGATGGTTAGCTCGCGCACGCGCGCCTCGAGGCGTTCGACCAGCTTTTGATTATACGAGCGCAGGAGCTCGGTCTCCATACGCTCGGGCAAACGCTCGCGACGTCCTTCAATAAATTCAGCAATCTGAGCCGGTAAGGCCCGGGTATCGATCGGTTTGGTAAGATAGCCATCACATCCCGCCACCAACGCTCGCTCGCGCGATCCGGGTGAAGCATCGGCTGTCAAAGCAATTATCGGCACGTTGTGCATATGTGGCAGCGAGCGCAGACGTGTGGTCGTTTCGTAACCGTCGAGACCAGGGATGCCAAGATCGACCAGCACCAGCGCCGGATGGGTCGTACGTGCAAGCGCCAATCCATTGGGTCCATCCTCGGCGATGATAACCTGATAGCCACGCGCGGAGAGCACTCGTTGCACCAGGCGCTGATTGTCAAGATTATCTTCGATGTACAGGATTTGTGGTGGCTGGCTCATGGTATGACAGCATTAGCTCCAACCGGCATAGTAATCATAGCTGATTGGGCAACTGGTACAGTGAAGGTAAATGTTGACCCAATACCCGGCGTGCTATCTACCCAGATCCGGCCGCCCTGCGCTAACACTAGCTTCCGCGTAATGGCTAACCCCAAACCAGTGCCACCCAGCCGAGATCGGCGACCGTGGATCTGCACAAACTCGCCAAAGACATCTTGTTGCCGTTCGAGCGGAATACCGATACCGGTATCGGATACACTCACTGCCACATACCGCCCGATTTTGCCATTGGCATCTACTTCATCATACAACTGCGCGCTTACTGTAATAGTACCACGTTCTGTGAACTTGATTGCATTCGAGAGCAGGTTGAAGAGAATCTGGCGCAGCCGATCGCTGTCTGCAGCGACGACGGGTAACGACTCTGGCATTGCGATACGCAAGGTTACTGGTCGATTTCGCAACAGTGACTGGACGGTGTCGCCCACTTCGCAAACCACCTGATGCAGATTAACATCTTCGATCTCGAGATTCAGGTGACCGGCCTCGATACGGGCCAGATCGAGCAACTCGTTGATCAGATGGAGCAAGAAGCGCCCATTACGATTGATACTCTGCACATCTTCACGCTGCGCTGGCGTAAGCGGCTGTTCGGTGTCATCGAGCAAAACGGTTGAAAAACCGATAATCGCGTTGAGCGGCGTGCGCAGTTCGTGGCTGATGCTAGCCAAAAAGTCACTCTTGCGCCGGTCAGCCAACTGCGCCCGCTCTAACGCCGCACGCAACTCTTCAGTGCGTTGAGCCACTTGTCGCTCAAGGTCATTGTAGAGCTGCACATTTTCGATCGTCAATCCAACCATACTGGCAAACATCAAGAGCTGTGCAGCATCGCGTGCCTGGACCGAACGCTGGCTTATTTTATAGTCTGCCGAGAGAACACCAATCACCGCATCATTACGTCCGAAGATTGGGGCCTGCACATACGAGCGACTGGCTGCCACTGCCTGCTTGTCCTTATCGACGAGCGGATTATCCCAGGGGTTGTCAACAATGATCGTCTTTCGACTCCGCACCACCTCGGCTTCTACCGTGTTGCTGTCAAGCTTTAACGACCTAGCGTTCGCCACTGCCAGAAACTGCTGCGCCTGCGCTTCGTTGCCAGGGCCAAACGAAGCACTTACTGCACGCAACACCTCGCCATCGACCAGATAGAGAACAGCTCGATCAAACCCGAAATGCTGACACACTAACTTGGGAATAGTATCGAGCAATACCGGCCACGAGAGAATGCTTTTCAGTTCATTTGAAACGGTATTCAACGTGGCTAGTTGTCGCGCATTCTCTTCCAACTCGAAGATCTTGCTCTGCAAAGTATCGGTCATGCGGTTGAAAGCGTCGACTAGTTGGCCGATCTCGTCGTTGCCGGCAGCAGGCAAGCGGCGGGTCAGATCGCCGCCAGCCACCGCTTGCACACCCTCGCGCAGCACACTAATCCGGTTGGTGAATGACAATGCCAGCAAGATGCCCAGCATACTGATCGACACGATGATCAGTAGTAAAACAGCTACCAGCTGGTTCCACAACCGGCTCTGGCTCTCGCTCAGGCGTTGACCAGTAGCAATAGCCGGAGCATCAATTTCATCAGCGGGAATAATCAGCGCTACAATCCAGCCAGCAGTCGTGATTGGTGCATAGGCCACATAGCTGGTCTGATCTCGATCCTGGATTAACTGCACACCCGTCTGACGGGCAACCATCTGTTCGGCTACAGCGCGCAGATCGGCATTCTCGGTTTGCAGTAAATTTTCAGTGCGGTAAGGCTGATCCCAGCGCCCTTCAACCGGCATATCTGGTCGCACCACTACATCGCCATCAACGTTGATGAGCAACGCATACCCATTCGCACCTACCCCGACATTCAGGAGGTCTTGCTGTATTGTCTCCAGCAAGAGATCGAATGCCACTACGCCGATAAACTGACCTTGTTCATCGTAGAGTGGACTGGCACAAGTGGTAGCCAGCAGACCGGTATTGGCATCGATGTATGGCTCCGTCCATACCGTTGTACGGGCGTCACGCGCTTTTGTATACCAGGGGCGGACACGTGGATCGAACGCTTCTAGCGTTAGCAACTGGTCAATAACCGCTTCGTTATCGAAGGCAATTACCCCACCCGACTCCAGCGCAATGTAGCCAATGTTTACCAGTGGGTTACGCTCGACCAACTGGCGCAGGACAGGAATGATCTGCCGCACATAGGCGATCTCGGCGGCATATGTGCGCAATAACTCACTGGTAGGACGCGGCGCCACCCATATACGCTCGTTACTCGTGCCGACTACCGGAGCTGCGTACCGCTCAAGCGCATAGCCAGCAACAGCCTCAACCTGCTGCTGCACACCGATCAATGCCGCATCGTAGAATTGAGCCTTATCACTTGCACGCTGAAAGAGACTCGCAGTTGCCTGTTGCCGAAGAGCGTTAGCACCCTCGGCGACTGCTGTCTCACGAGCAATATTCAAACTGCTCAGCCCGAGCCAACCGATCAAGATGAGAGGCGGCAAAGCTAGTCCGAGCAGCAACAACAAAATCTTCAGTTGGATGCTTGAGCGAATGGCGTTCATACATGCGGCAGCGACGATGGTGGGTGACTGTGAAGCCAAATTTTAGTCTGGACAATACCCTTGTGCATGGTAGCAGAAGTTGGCTTTATCAGCAATCAGCGCCAGATGACGGATGGCTTACAGGCAGATCCTGTACAGTGCATTCCTGACAGACGGCCAGGCAAGACATTCTTGTCTACCTCCTATACTGTCTACGCATCGAGCCGTTGTACCAACCAGATAGCTTAGTAAATATCCCTTAACGCCCCCTGTCATCAATTCGTCACCCTATCCTATCACTATTACGATGCTCTATCGTTAGAATCAGTGCTGAATGAAGGACATATTCGCCGAGGTGTACGATGCAAACTAGCGCTCGTCTCATCATATTCATCGGCCTCCTTTGGGCGATGATCCTACCGTTGCCATCGGTTCCAGCGGCGTCAGCGACACGCGCTGATGGTCGTCCAGATGAACAACTCTTCGTTCCCGCATCAACAATCGCAACGACCACCGCTCGCACTTTGCAGGCCAGCGCAGACGGGTATCTCTCCCCGCCTACACTGGCTCCACGCCCGTTCACACACATGCTCTTGCGTTGGTCGGTTGATCCGGACGTGCCCACAACACTAGCGGTACGCGTGAGCAGTAACGGGGTGAACTGGAGCGACTGGGCCACCGTTGACGAGGATGAAGAACTCTGGCAACCCGGTGATGCCACCGATCTCCATTGGAGCGAGATCATTTACGCCGGGGCCGATCAACGTTGGTATCAAGTACGGATCGAAGTCGCCGATCCTGGCGCCTTTCGCTCGGTGCAGGTCAGCACAGTCGATAGTCGCTTTGGCCCGGCTTGGCCTGCAGCTGAAACGGCAAGCACGCTAAGCGGCGTCACCCGGCCGCCAATAGTTAGTCGTACAGCGTGGGGCAATCCGCACGGTCAGAGCAGTCCTCAAGCACCACCGGCTTACTATCCGGTGCGACATTTGGTGATTCACCACACGGCAACTTCAAACACGCTAGCAACAAACCAGACCTGGGCCGATGTGGTGCGCTCGATCTGGTCATTCCATACCTATTCACGCGGCTGGGGCGATATCGGATACAACTACCTGATCGATCCGAATGGCGTCATCTATGAAGGACGGGCTGGCGGCGATGATGTCGTTGGGTTTCACGACACGGCCAACTACGGATCGATGGGAGTAGCACTCATTGGCACGTATAATGAGGCTGCCCCCACCACTCAAGCGCTTGATGCACTGGTAGCACTGCTAGCCTGGAAGGCTGACCAGAAACGCATCGATCCATTGGGACGAAGCTTTTACTATGGCTGTTCTATTTCACGTTATTGTGCGCCATTCAACCCTAGCGCCGTTGTCGACCATATCAGCGGACATCGACAGGTAACACCTGGTCATACTACATGTCCTGGCAATCGACTATTCGACTTGCTACCACACATTCGGCAGCGCGTGCAGTCACGTCTCGCTGGTGAAAGCCTGCCTGACAATGGTGATCTGGTGGTCGACGAGTATGAGCGTAGCTTTATCCGTAGCAACGCCAGGTGGTATCAAGCTGGATGTGGTTACGGCGGCAGTGCCATTTACACGTTTACCACGAATCTATCGACAGAAAGTACCAATTGGGCGACATGGCAACCCAGACTACCGGCAGCTGGAGTGTACCGTGTGCTCGTCCATATTCCAGGCAACTGTGGGGGCCTCAATCCCAGCCGGCAGGCTAATTACCGCATCACCACGGCCAGCGGTGAAATTACACGCACGATCGATCAGAGCAGCCAGACCGGCTGGATCGATCTCGGGACATACAATTTTGCTGTCGCCACTGCCAGCGTTTACCTGTCTGATCTAACTGGAGAACCATTGAGCGCACAACGTGCGGTATTGTTCGACGCAGTACAGTGGCAACCCATCGATACCGCCAACCAGCGCCTTGAATTGGTCTCAGTCGAATATGGCGCCACCGAGATCGCCGCCGGTGACGTGTTGCCTGTGCGCTTCACAGTACGTAACGTCGGCACGGCTCCAATTTATGGTCAGGAACCATTAGGCGGCAGCGTGTTTGACCTGAACACTGGCAGCATTGAACGTGAGGGGTATGTGTATGATGAAGGTGAGTGTTTCCTGGGTGCAAACGGACAGAACTACCCAGTTTTTCCAAAAGAAGCAGGGCGCTTCCGAGTGATGCTAGGGCCGGTTGAACGTAGCATCACCTGCGCTGGCGCCACCGGCGGTTACCCGTGGCGATGGGGGATCAACGGACGACTTGATCCCGGTCAGACCCAAACGATTATTGGTTATGTCCGTTTTCGTGTACCAGGTGTGGTAACTTTGCGCGCAGGCGCCATCCACGAGTATGTGGCCTACGTTGCAACTAATCAGGCCGAGCAGCAGATCACCATCACGCCTGAACGCCAAACGCCGCAGCCGGCAATATACAACGACCTGTTAGAGCCGCTAGCGATGGTATATCGACTGGCGAACACACCGGAACGGCTGCTAGCCCGGACGCAGAATCCATTGAGCATCCGTCGTGGACCACTGCTAGGCAGTTTTGTCTGGCATGGAGAGCTACGTGATTGGGGCAGCGGTGGGCCTTTACCCAACCTCAGCGATCATTTTCTGATTGAACAGACGCGCACCTTCTTTGCTCCGGTCAACGGTGAATACACCTTCGAATTGAGCAGCGATGATGGCGCGTGGCTATGGGTCAATGAGCAACTGGTCGTTAGCAATGTTGGGCTGCATCCATTGACGACTGTTACTGGCACCATTTCTCTCACCGCCGGCTGGCACACATTGGCCATCAAGTATTTTGAAATGGAAGGTGCCGCTGCCGTCGGATACCGCGTGAAAGAGCCAGGCGCTAGCGATTTTAGGCTAGTGCGCGATGGATTGGTGACGGGCGAAGGGGTAGGTTCACACTTCCGCACCCTGCGTGGTCTGCGCCTGAGCGCATCGGATCTGGGAGGCGGTTCTACGGTGTTTCGCTATTCGTGGGATGGCGAAACGTGGATTACAACGAATGAAAACATCATTGAAATCGGTGCCCTCGCCGAGGGCAGTTACCATCTGCGCTACCAGGCTATCGATAGCAATGGTAATGAAAGTGCAGGGTACTCATTGCGATTCCAAGTTGACAGCACAATGAGCATTTACCAGACCATCCTACCATTTATCGCACGATAAATCAGCTGCGGGCACAGCTCTGCCGTGCCCGCCTACCATACACGGTCGTTTACGGATGGCTTTCGCGCACATCAATCAACTTTGCCACCACTGGCATCACCACTTCGCGTACCTGTTCGATCGTCATTCCGCTCACTTTGAACGTAACCTCCGACATGGCTGCCGTCTCACCAGCAAAAGTACCCAACGCAATAATATTGCCGCCACTGTTGGCGATGGCAGCTGTGAGTTTAGCCAGTGCTCCCGGTTCATCGGCCATACTGACCGTCACGCGAACACCTGCACTCCGTGCGCCCATCAGCTCGAGAAAGATCTTAAACAGGTCGGTTTCGGTAATGATGCCAACCAGCTCGTTGCCACGCATTACCGGCAAACCACCTACCCGCCGATCAGCCATAATCCGGGCGGCTTCCTCGATTGGCGTATCAACCGTGACGGTGTAGACATTCCGGGTCATTACGCGTTCAACCGTCAGCTTGCTCAGCAGATAATTCAATTCCCATACGCTCAGCGTCGTTGCCGGCGAAGGCGAGGCATTGATCAGGTCTTTGAGCGAGACAATACCAACTAGTTGACCGTGAGCGACGACCGGCGCACGCCGAATATGTTCGGTGCGCATCAGATGCATTGCATCATGGATCGATGTATCCGGTGTAACTGTAATCGGGGGATGCGACATGCGCTCGCCAACAAACATAACGCTTACCTCCCTGATGCCTCGTCGTGAGCAGCGCCTTCGCTGCTCTCTACAGTTCAACTATACCATGGGGACTCACAGCAGGCAGTAAATGAGCAACAACTTTCACGTATATGTTAAAATCCCCAACAGAGAGTAGAGGGAAGGTTATAGCCAGACCACAACCCTCTAGATAGAGCTACACCCAGCGCCAATAACTAAAGTTTAGCACCTCATGATCACTATTGATACCATTGCCCTAACTATTCAACATCTCAGCCGCCGCTACGGCTCGCTCGTAGCGGTCAACGATGTCAGCCTGGAACTGGAAGCTGGCAAGTTTATGGCCTTGCTTGGACCATCAGGTTGCGGTAAAACCACGCTCTTGCGCTTAATCGCTGGCTTCGAGCAACCAGATAGTGGCGTGATCATGATTGGCGGACGCACAGTGGTGGGACCGTGTGGCGCTGGTATTCCACCCGAGCAGCGCCGGGTCGGGATGGTGTTTCAAGACTATGCCCTTTTCCCGCACCTAAATGTTGCTCAGAACGTAGCGTATGGCCTGCCGCGCAACCCTGAACGTGACGCTCGCGTGCACGAACTGCTGACGCTCGTAGGCCTGGCCGATGCTGGTCGGCGAATGCCCCACGAACTTTCTGGCGGACAGCAGCAGCGCGTTGCACTGGCCCGGGCACTGGCACCACGTCCTGCATTAATCTTGCTCGACGAACCGTTCTCAAACCTTGACGCCGGATTGCGCCTAACGGTACGGAATGAGGTACGCCAAATCCTCCGTCGGGAAGGGGCGACCGCGCTGTTTGTGACCCACGACCAGGAAGAAGCCTTGAGCATCGCCGATTTGGTAGGGGTGATGATCAGCGGGCGCATTGTGCAGGTAGCCCCACCGCGCGAATTGTACGAACGGCCGGCAACCCGCGCCGTGGCAGCGTTTGTCGGTGCAGCCAACTTTGTATCAGCAGAAGCGCATGGACTGGTTGCACAGAGCGTGCTTGGACCCCTGCCGTTGCTCACCCCGCATCACGGCCCAGTCCAGGTGCTGATTCGGCCTGAAGCGATCGAACTTATCATCGACGATCAATCACCGCATCAAATCATCGAACGCAACTACTTCGGCGCTGATGTGCGGTGCGAGATTCGGCTGAGCGATGGCTCAATTATCAGTGCACGCCTGGCACCCTGGCATGACGCACCACCTGGTGCGCGGGTACAGATCAAGACCCGCGGCCCGTTGGTTGCTTTCGCCGATTAACCTACTGCATAATGACGCTATCCTTGTCGCATTGACGCTTTGCAGCACGAATGCTATGATCAGCGCAATTCAACGCGCCGGCATTTGTGCGGAGAAAGGCAATGGAGCAAGAGCAGATTATCGCAATCCGCGAAATCTACTGGAATATCGACCACACGATTGGCGCCACCTTCCTTTATCTGACAGTCCTCATCACCACGGCTGTTATGGCTTGGGGCATTCTGCGCGACATTGCACGCTGGCGGCGCGGGCGCCCGGCCAACCGGATTGGCAATCCGATAACACGCCTCCTCGAGTTTACGCGCCAGAGCCTGGGCCAGAAGAAGGTATTGCGTGACCGCCGTGCCGGTGTGATGCATGCCCTGATCTTCTTCGGCTTTCTAACGCTGTTCATCGGCACTGATATTATTGCGGTGGAAGAAGATTTTACGATTCCGCTAATGGGCGAATCGGCCGGCAAGATCCTGGTTGGCAATTTCTACAAGAGTTACGAGTTCATTCTCGATACACTTGGGCTAGCATTTGTGGCTGGTTTGCTCTGGGCAACCTGGCGACGGTATCGTACTCGACCTGACCGGCTCGACAATCGACGCACCGATGCTTGGGTGTTAGGCGTGATGCTCTTTTTGGGGATTGGTGGCTTTCTGATTGAAGGATTGCGGATCGCTAACCAGACCATTGGCGGTGTGAGCGTCTACGAACAAGAGTGGGCGAGGCTATCGTATGTAGGGTTCGCTTTGGCAACCATCTTCCGCGCCATTGGCCTAGGTGATGGTAGTCCGGTTGCACTTGCCATCCATCCGGTGCTCTGGTATACCCACGCTGCCGCTACCGGTCTATTTATGGCCTCACTCCCCTTCAGCAAGTTTCGCCACATTTTATACACACCGCTCAATACCTTCTTCCGCGATCTGCAACCCAAAGGCGCACTCGATCCCATTCCCAACCTTGAAGCCGAGATCGAAAAGGATGAACCACGCCTTGGGGTCGCCACCCTAGCCGATCTGACCTGGAAGCGTCGGATGGATCTAGATGCCTGTATGCGCTGCGGCCGCTGCCAGAGCGTCTGCCCAGCCCACGCCAGTGGTGCGCTGCTCTCGCCTAAATATCTGATTACCAAGTTGGCCGATCTCCAGCGTGGCGATCCGATCCACTTCAAAGATGGCACTACCCGCACGTTGACTGAGTTGAACGGGAATGGTGCAACAGTGGAAACGCTACCACTGGTAGGCACGGTGATCGAGGCTGAAGAGCTGTGGGCATGCACCACCTGCAACGCCTGTGTGCACGAATGTCCAGCGATGATCGAGCACGTAGACGATATCGTCGATATGCGTCGCCACCTGACAATGATCGCCAGTGAAGTGCCACAAGGGGTGAAGCGCGTGCTTGAAGGTATCGAGCGCCAGAGCAACCCCTGGCGATTACCAGCACGGGAACGCACCGCATGGACAGAGGGGCTTGACGTGCCAGTACTGGCAGAAAAGGAACAGGTAGATGTGTTGTACTGGGTCGGCTGTGCACCCAGCTACGATGAACGCTCACGGAAGGTGGCGCGAGCGATGGTGCAATTGATGCAGAAAGCCAACGTCGATTTTGCCATCCTTGGTGAAGAGGAGTGCTGCACTGGCGATCCAGCGCGCCGGATGGGTGAAGAGATGCTCTTCCAGGCTCAGGCGCAGCAGGCAATTGAGACAATGCACCAGTATAAATTCCGTACTATTGTCACGACCTGCGCCCACTGCTTCAACAGTATTAAAAATGAATTCCCACAATTCGGTGGACGGGCCGGCATCGATTACGAGGTGGTACATCACACCGAATTCTTGGCCCGCCTAGTGCGCGCGGGCAGACTCAAGCCTGTAAAAGCGATCAACGAACGAGTCGTTTACCATGATCCATGCTATATCGGGCGCTACAACGACATCTACGACGATCCACGCAGTCTGCTGCACAATATTCCTGGTCTAGAGTTGATCGAAGCCCCAGAACGCAACCGTGAACGCGCGATGTGCTGTGGTGGAGGCGGTGGTAATGTCTGGCTGGAACGGTGGGGTGAACGGAATGTGAACGTTATTCGACTAGAACAGCTCACGGCGCCGCAACCACAGACGCTGGCCGTAGCCTGCCCATTCTGCATGGTGATGTTTGAAGATGCGGCCAAAAATACTGGTCGGGCCGAGACGCTTCAGCGGCGAGACGTAGCAGAAATCCTGCTTGAGAGCGTCAACGCTGCGTAGTTGCCCCTCATCCTCGATGCCCCTGGCGGGACAAGGTGCCTGCCAGGGGAAGGGTCGATCTGAGAACATCGATGGTATACACCCCTCGTGTCTCTGTCATTCTGCCAATCCGCAACGCTGCCCTAACACTGCCGGCCTGTTTACACTCGCTAGCCCGCCAGACGCTCACCGACTATGAAGTGCTGGCAATCGACGATGGCTCACAGGATGAATCGCCGGACATTGTAGCTGCCGCAGCGGCACGCGACACGCGCATCACCCTAGTGCAGGCAGGATCGATCGGCCTACCTGCAGCACTCAATCTCGGTCTAGCGCTGGCGCGAGCGCCGATCATCGCGCGGATGGACGCTGACGATGTCATGCATCCAGCCCGTTTGGAATGGCAATGGCAAGCGTTACAGGCCCACCCAGAACTGGCCCTGATTGCTAGTCGGGTCGTAGCCTTTCCGGCACGTGCAGTGCGGGCCGGTCTACGTGAATATGTGCGGTGGCAGAATCAGGTATTAACGCCAGCACAGGTAGCTGCTGAGATCTACGTCGAAGCGCCATTTGCGCATCCATCGGTGATGTACCGGCGAAGCATCGTGCAGGCGGTAGGTGGTTACAGTGACGGCTTCTGGCCAGAAGATTACGAGTTGTGGTTACGGATGCACGCGGCGGGATTACCAATGGCCAAACTTCCGTACAACCTGCTGGCGTGGCGCGAACGGCCTGACCGAGCGACGCGCACCGATCCGCGCTACGCCCGGGAAGCTTTCGACGAGCTACGTGCCCGGTTTCTCGCCCAAGACCCGTGTCTACACAGTGGACGGCCTCTGGTATACTGGGGCGCTGGCCGGGTCACCCGTCAGCGCGCCCGTCGGCTAATCGAGCGTGGTTTTCCGCCAGCGGCCTGGATTGACATCGATCCGGCCAAAATTGGTCAGACTATCTGGGGAGCGCGAGTGTACGCACCATCGTGGCTCGAGCGCCAGCCCAAACCTTTTGTGTTGGTGTATGTAACGAATCACGGGGCACGTGACCTCATCAATAGCTGGCTGGCGAAGATGGGGTATCAACCAAGGGTAGATTACCTGAATGTAGGCTAAGAGGCCGAGCTACGCATCAGATTGGTGCCCATCACGTTCATGATTGTCCGACGTGAGCAACCCACTGTACAATGAGCGCAGCAATTCACGCAACTGCTGCACTTCGTGCTCAGAGAGCGAACGCATCCGCTTACGTAGCCGTTCGTGATGGCGTGGACGCAGATTACGCAGCTTCTCGGCACCGGCTTCAGTGAGACAGATGAGGCTAACGCGACGGTCATTCGGGTCGGGCCGACGCTCAACATAGCCTTTGGCAATCAACCGATCGACAATTCCGGTCAGATTGGAATTATCGCACATCATGCGGGCACTGATTTCACTAAGTGGCACACCACTTCGCGACGCATAATTCAGAATCATGAATTGGGGTACCGTGAGATCTTCGCCCCGCAGATCGTAGCGATTGTACATTTCGAGTATCGAGTGAACCTGACGCAGCAAGTTATAAGCTTCCAGCTCAGGTGTCGTCTCACTACTCTGCTGCCATCCGGTAGGCTCGGTGGAGAGGCTCATCGCTGTCTCCTCACTAGTGCGCTGGAGGCGCAGGGGTAGGAGCTAATACAATCCATTATTCACCATGAATGAAAGAGTGAATTGTTGTCTGCCGTATAATTCCTTCTAATACAACTATAGCATGACTACAACTAGTATGTCAATATTGTTTCAAATGAAATAGTTTCAACTTGCCCACCTGACGGAGGTTTCGGAGTGCTATCACCTCAGCCGCGCTACGAACAGATTGTGACCATCACTTTTATCATCACTATTGGCTTAGCGATTGCCTTCCTGATCGACAGCAGCGCTGTAAATCCCCGGTTTGCATTTGGCGGCGATCTGCCAGAAGTCAGCTTATCGTGGCTGTTCATCGGTTCGCTGGCTGGCATCGCTGCGCTGGGTGCAAGCTGGACGGCACGTCATCATCCCCACCCATTCGACTGGCTAATCCGTCCGTTGGGGCCATTCCGCAATGCTATGCCAGCATTGTGGGTCTTACCCGGCTTGAACGTAGTGGCAGCTTACGCCTTCTGGCAGCTCTTCAATCCGGTGTTGGGTGGCGCCGCTTTTTTACTGACACTCATCATCACCGCCAGTGCATTGCTCATCACGCTGGTTGCGCAGTATTTCAGCCTCGACCGCCGACCGGAGGTGCATACACCAGCTCAGATTGGGCTGCACATAATCGGTTATCTGATCGCGTTCAGCAGCTTCAGTGCGATTTACTACACGCGCTACCGTACACTCTACTCGGCAACACTGGTAGCATTGGTAGCTGCGCTCTTGATCTACGCGCTCTTAAACCTGCAACGCCGTCCGATCGCTATTGGGGTAGCCCTGATTGCTGGTCTTGGCATTGCCGAGCTGATGTGGGCACTCAATTATTGGCAAACCACCTTTCTGCTAGCCGGAGTCGTCTTGTTAACAGTTCTGTACGTTGTTATCGGATTACTAGGCCACGCCAGCATTGGCCAGTTGCAACGACGGCTGATCATCGAGTATGGTCTGCTTGGGATTGGCCTGATCGGCGGTGTGGCATTTCTCACGCTGACATAAGCCGCTTACGTGCCACTCCTGGCGGAACGGCAGGCTACGTTCGACGGCTCGTGCCACAACATGCCTGCTCGCAATTAGGGGAAGGCTATGGGCCTGGCAATAACTGCCAGCAACGCTTAGAGCGTGCTGATCAAGCTGACATTGCATCCGCACCTGCCCCGTTTTGGGAAGAAGAGGTACTATGAAACAACGCCGAGGCAGAGGTGCGAACCAAGCCAAAACGTATCGTCTCCCATCACTGTCATTGGTTCCGACCATAGCTGTAATTAGGAGCAGGTATGACAACCAACACGGGTGACCACACCACAAAGGATCTCTACCAGGAAAAGCTGCGCCAAGCCAGCGAATTACTTGCCGAACACAATCTCGACATGTGGTTGATCCTAGTGCGGGAGACAGCAGAACATACCGATCCCGCCCTTAAACTGCTCGGTCATTTTTCGCTGACCTGGACTACGGCAATTATCGTGACCCGAAGCGGACGGGCCATCGCTATCACTGGACTGGGTGATGACGAGTCGGTACGCCACACTGGTCTTTTCGATGAGGTTCGCCCCTACACTCAAAGTATCGCGCCTGAATTAGTGCAGCTCTTGCAGAGCTACGATCCGCAACGGATTGGGATCAATGTCAGTCGAAGCGATGTCAGCGCCGATGGTCTAAGTTACGGCTTGTATCTCAACCTATGTGACTACCTGAACGGCACACCCTATCAGGAACGCTTAGTGTCGGCAGAGCACTTTGTAGCAGCACTGCGCAGTCGAAAAACCCCTCAGGAAGTGGCGCGGATGCGTGCAGCCGCCGATCTGAGCCTCCGCATCTTCACCGCGGTAGGAGATTTCTTGCGTCCTGGTGTTAGCGAACGTGAAGTGGCGGCTTTCGTGCATGCCCATACCCAGGCGGCTGGCGCAACGACGGCGTGGGATCCAGCGCATTGTCCCGGCCTCAATGCCGGGCCGAATTCACCATGGGGCCATGTCGGCCCGTCTGATGAAATCGTGCGACCCGGCGAAATCTTTCACATGGATTTTGGCGTTCGACTCGAAGGTTACTGCTCGGATCACCAGCGTGTCTGGTATTGTTTACGGCCCGATGAGCACGAACCGCCAGCCGAGGTACAGCATGCGTTCAATGCTGTAAAAGCGGCCATTCGGGCGGCAGCGGCCGCGATTCGGCCCGGTGTAGTTGGGTGGGAAATCGATGCAATTGCGCGGCAGACGATTACTGCTGCTGGCTACCCCGAATACCCGCACGCACTTGGGCATCAGGTGGGACGCGCCGTGCATGACGGCGGGGTCGGCTTCTACCCACGCTGGGAACGGTATGGTGATAAGCCATACGGCGTCATTGACGCCGGGATGATCCTAACGCTCGAACTAGGGGTGCGCACTCGTTATGGCTATATTGCGCTTGAGGAAGAGGTTCTGGTCACGGCAGACGGTTGTGAGTGGATCGGCCCGCCACAAGAGGAATTGTGGCTGATCCGGTAGCAAGACTAACAGGTCAGGCGCTAGTATCCGGCAGTGATCGAACCGGGAGGGGCAGCTGCTGCAGCAGCCTTCGACGCGCGGACTGTCTCCTGTAGCCAGTAACCCACCATCACGTGAGCGCTAGCTAGTGCGCAGCAGGAATATCGCCGGCTGTGGACAGCCCAGTTAACATTCCGGCACTCCATCGATTCTCTGTGCAAGATAGAACAAGATTGTACCAGAGGGATTATGGTATACTATTGTCAAATCACAGCATAGCGTGATGCTAACAGGCCACGATGCCAACGCCTTCTCTTAACCTTGTCTGGGTGAAGTGTTGCGACGCAAGACGGCTGCAACAAGCAGCCTCATTGTTGTTCACTACTCAGCGCTGATTAGCCACCAGTTGGGAGGAGTGTACAGGTGAGCGACTCGATCGCGATTGAACTCCGCGACGTCGTCAAACGATTTGGCGATGTGGTTGCGGTCGATCATGTCAATCTCCAGATTCGCGATGGCGAGTTCTTTTCATTGTTAGGACCAAGCGGATGCGGCAAAACCTCAAGCCTACGGATGATCGCCGGGTTTGAGCTGCCAACATTTGGCAGTATCATCATTCATGGCCGCGAAATGGGCATTACCCCACCTCACCTACGTCCGGTCAATACTGTCTTCCAATCGTATGCGCTCTTCCCACATATGACGGTAGCCCAGAACATTGCTTTCGGGCTCGAGATGCGCAAAACACCGAAGGAAGAGATCGCCCGCCGAGTGCAGGAGGCGCTCGATCTGGTGCGCTTATCTGGTCTGGAGGGGCGGCGGCCACGACAGCTCTCTGGTGGTCAGCAGCAGCGGGTAGCACTCGCCCGGGCCCTAGTCAATCATCCTGAAGTCTTATTGCTGGACGAACCGCTCGGTGCACTCGACCAAAAGCTGCGCAAAGAGATGCAGCTTGAATTGAAGAGCCTACAAGCCCGGGTCGGGATCACCTTTGTATTTGTGACCCACGATCAGGAAGAAGCCTTGACCATGTCGGACCGGATCGCGGTCATGAACAAAGGTAAAATCCTCCAGATCGGCACTCCCACCGAGATTTACGAACGGCCCAATTGTCGGTTTGTGGCTGATTTCATTGGCGAGACCAATTTTATCGACGGCGTAGTCATTGGGCGTGATGGCAACTACACCGTGCTAGAAACACCGGAAGGATTGCGCTTGCGGGGTCTGGCTTCGCGGCCACTAAGCAATGGTACAACAGCCACCTTCTCGATCCGGCCAGAAAAGGTGCGCCTGCTAACACCGAACGGTGAACTACCACCCGATGGAATAGCCGGCACAGTGATTAGCGTCAATTACATCGGCAGTGATACTCGGATCACGGTGCGGATCAACGACCGGCGCACGATCGATGTTTGGGAACAGAATACACGCTCGACGCTCGATCGGGATGAATACTGGCAACCGGGTGAAGCAGCGGTCATCGTCTGCCCACCCGATAACGCGCTCGTGCTCTACGAGTAAGGAGGAGGGCGCTATGGCGATGCTGCAACAACAGCAACAGCGTCGCGATCGGATTCGATTGGCGTTGTTGCTGACCCCTGGTCTGCTCTGGCTGATACTCTTTTTCGCCCTGCCGTTAGTCATCATCTTCGTTTACAGTTTCATGAGCAACGACGCGCTAGGGCGAGTCGTCTATGAGCCAACCCTCAACAACTACATTACTATCTTTACCCAAAGCCTATACATCAATGCCTATTGGCGTTCGATCTGGACCAGCGTGCTCACGACCGTGATTTGTCTGCTGATTGGTTATCCGCTGGCAGTCTTTATTGCCCGTAGTCCGCAGCAGTGGCGAATGCCATTGTTGATGCTTATCCTGATTCCATTTTGGACCAACTTTCTGGTGCGGATTTACGCCTGGCAGATCATTTTGGCCAACAATGGCATTATCAACGGCTTTCTCGAGCTAATCGGGGTAGGCCGGTTGTCGCTGCTCAACAACGAAGGCGCAACGCTGATCGGCCTGATCTATGGTGAATTGCCGTTTATGGTCTTACCCCTCTACGCTGCTATCGACCGCTTCGACTTCACCTTGATGGAAGCAGCGGCAGATCTAGGGGCCAACAAGGTACAAGCCTTTCTGCGCATTATGCTGCCAATGACGATGCCAGGGATTGTCGCTGGCTCGGTTTTGGTCTTCATCCCGACCTTAGGCCAGTTTGTGGTATCTGAACTGTTGGGCGGAGCGAAAGTCGACTACCTTGGTAATTTGATCCAGCGCCTCTTCCTCCGCGCTAACCCCATCAACTGGCCGCTCGGCTCGGCGATGGCCGTCTTGATGATGATCGTGCTGCTCGTATTCATCATGTTGTACTTCCGCGCCACCACGGAGGAAGAACGATGATCAAGACAGCGCCCGCTACGACTGCCTCGGCGCGGATGCGAGCGGCGTTTAGCGAAGGTCGCCTGACCTGGAGCGGCGTCGCGTTGACCGTTTTCTCAATCTTGGTTTACCTGTTTCTCTATGCGCCGATTATCCTTCTGGTCATCTTTTCATTCACACGCGACGAGTTTGGCGTGCGCTGGACAGGGTTTACACTCGACTGGTACATTCGGCTCTTTAATAATCCGCGCATGATGGGAGCAGCGTGGAATACGCTGGTAGTAGCAACCATCTCGACCATTGTCTCGACCATTATCGGCACCCTCCTGGCGATGGCAATGGAACGCTACCGCTTTCGTGGTCGCGGCGCCGTAGAGGGTCTGATCTACCTACCGATTGTGGTGCCTGAAATCGTCATGGCAGTAGCCTTGCTGGCCTTTTCGGCAATAGTATTTGACCTGATCAAGCTGGTGACGGGCGAGACGCTACGGCGCAGCTTGGCTACGGTAACGATCGGCCATATCGCGTTTAGCATCTCTTTTGTCGTCGTTGTAGTACGCACCAGCCTTAAAAACTTTGACCGCCGACTAGAAGAAGCGGCAGCCGACCTAGGTGCTGATAGCTGGAATATCTTCTGGCGCATTACCTTCCCACTGATTTTGCCCGGCATCGTTGGCGGAGCATTACTCGCCTTCACGCTGTCACTCGACGATTTCATCATTTCCCTGTTTTTGTCTGGACCAGGGACCTCGCTCTTGCCAGTTGAGGTCTACAACCGGGTACGACGGGCAGTAACGCCAGAAATTAATGCGATCTCAACGCTGATGCTGCTCTTATCGATGGCTCTGGTGGCGATCTCGCAATTATTGCAGCGACGGCGATGAGACTTATACCGATAGTAGAAGGGAGAACGATGATGCAGATGCTACGGATTATCCTGGTGGCGCTGTTGCTGACGCTAGCAGCGTGTGGTGGCGAGCCAGCCACGAGCCCGGGGAATGAGTACGGCGCCAGCGGTGGCGACACAACAACCACAGGGAGTGACGTCGATCGGAGCAAGCTGGCGAAAGAAATCTACTTCTTCAACTGGTCAGATTACATAGATCCAGCTCTACTCGATCAGTTTGCGGCGGAGTACGGCGTCAGGGTCATTGTCGACACCTACGACAGCAACGAAGATATGCTGGCAAAGGTGCGGGCGGGCAACTCAGGCTACGATATTGTCGTCCCGTCTGATTATGCGGTGCAAATCATGATTGCTGAGGGCCTAGCTGCACCGATCGATAAGACGCTGCTGCCTAATCTGGTGCATCTCGATCCCAATTTGCTGGATCAGTACTTCGATAAGGGCAACGTCTACTCGATCCCATACATGTATGGTATTACCGGCATTGCCTACAATACTAAATTCTTCCCCAATGGGATTGACAGCTGGGCAGCCATTTTTGAACCCGAGCAGATTGCTCCGTTCGCTGGGAAAATCAGCATGCTTGATGACGCTCGCGAAACACCGGGAGCAGCCTTACGCTATATCGGGCAATCGCTCAATTCCACTGATCCGGCGGCTCTGGCGCGGGTCAAAGAGATTCTGCTGACGCAGAAGCAGTATCTGGCGGCCTACAACAGTTCAGATGTCAACCGAAAACTGGCAAGTGAAGAGTATGTGATAGCCCATTCGTGGAGCGGTTCGGCGATGCAGGCTCGCAATGGCCTGGGTGATGAGTTTAGCGGCAATCCTAACATCGCTTTTGTGATCCCCAAAGAGGGTGGAATGATCTGGATGGATAATCTAGTAATCCTGAAAGATTCACCCAATGCTTACACGGCCCACGTCTTCATGAACTTCCTGATGCGGCCAGAGGTGGCGGCGCAGAATACCGAGTATATCGGCTATCTCACGCCGAACAAGAGTGCACTTGAACTGTTATCAGACGAGATCAAGGAGCTATACCGTCAAGGCTTTGCGCCTGATGAAGAGATGTATAAGCGCCTCGAATGGGCGGTACGCAACGAAGGGACCACTGCATTCGATGATCTGTGGACAGAGATTAAGGGCCGCTAACAGCACCAGACGCAGTACAATCCACCGACGCAGGTGAAAACATCGAAACCAGTATGGGCGGCGCATGTCGCCCATACTATATTTCGCGACGACACCGTTCATGATGATATGAGCAGCCGGTTTGTGGTACGCTATGCTTGTCTAGATGCTGTGGGCGCGCAGAGGAGGAAAGTATGGAAATCCGCGATCGCCCCGACCAAGATCCGGTTGCCAATATGTTGCTGGTGGATGCATACATGCGTTGGGCTTTGTTGGCCACTGAAGAGGTGATTGGGCGTAACGGTCTGGCCGTCGTGCTGCGGCAGGCAGGTCTGAGCCATCTGATTGGCAATTACCCGCCTGAACAGTTAAAGGCCACCAGTGGGCTCACGTTTTACCATTATGCTTCGCTGAACGCCGGATTGCTCAATTTTTTTGGCCGTTCGGCCCGTAGTATTGCACTGCGCATTGGGCGCCAGACGGCCCGACTGGCAATCGAGCACCAGAGCGCCTTGTTTGGCACGGCTGCGCTGATCGCCTCGAAGGTGTTGCCGTTCGCCACCCAGGTTAAACTGGGATTGTCGGCAATGCAGGCCGGCTTGCGCCGCCTAAGCCAGGCGGCCAACCAGGATCGTCGCTTGGCAATTGAGGATCGGGGTGAAGCATGGGCGTACATTGACTATACGTGCTCGATGTCGGCTGGGAAGCAGGCCGACGAACCAATGGGCTACATTCAGTGCGGCATCTTGCAAGAGGCGTTGCACTGGCAAACTGGACGAGAATTTGCTGTCGAACAAATTGCCTGTCGTTCAATGGGCGCGCCAGCTTCGATCTGGCTCGTTGCCAAAACGCCGGTGTTGCCCGGTAATTAACGCGCAAAGGAGGGCCGTATGGCCGACCTGACTCCCGATCAGATCTATGATTTGCTCAACCGACCCGGTCCGCTCTGGCTAGTTGGCGCAAATTTGAATGGCGCCAATCTCAGTGCGGCCAACCTGAGTCATGCCAATCTGAGCGAGGCGCAGATGAGTCGTGCCCGTCTGACCGACACGAACCTCTACCGGGCCGATCTGAGCGTTTGTGAGTTAGGCGGCGCCAATCTGAGCTGGGCTAACCTGCGCGAGGCACGGCTGAATTGGGCGCAACTGGTACGGGCCGATCTGAGTGATGCCGATCTGCGCAAAGCTGATCTAAGCTGGGCTAACCTCGAATATGCGTCGCTGATCGGCGCTAATTTGCGCGGCGCCAATCTGAGTGCTGCTGATTTTAGCGGTGCTAATCTGTACGGTGCCAATCTCAGCCTCTGCAACTTAAGCGGCGCCGACTTACGCGATACGGTCTTGATCGGGGCTAATCTGAGCGAAGCGCAATTACGCGAAGCGCAACTGGTTAATCTTAGCGGTGCCAATCTGAGTAGCGCTATGCTCATTCGGGTAAGCCTCAACGGTGCAAACTTGAATGGTGCCAATCTGGCTGGTGCCAATCTAATGCATGCCAATTTGCGTGAAGCAACCCTCGACGAAGCCAATTTCATCGGCGCGAATCTGAGCGAAGCCAATCTGGGTGAAGCCAGTCTGTGCAATGCCGATTTTAGCGATGCCAACCTGAGCGGGATCTATCTCTGTGGGGCAAACCTGCGTAATGCCATCTTCAATCGGGCCAACCTGGCGCGGGCCAATCTGAGCAGTGCCAATCTGCGCGGAGCCAGTCTACGCGGCGTTAATTTGCGCGAGGCTAGTCTAGCCGACGCAGATCTCACAGACGCCGATCTGACCGATGCTGACTTGACCGATTGCGATCTCACGGGAGTGAAGGGGTTGGTGCTGTAAATTATGCGATGATAGCGAGGCCCAACACCCCCGCGAGCGCAGAAACTGCTGAGCCATACCTGCGCTTCTGGTCAAGCACCACTCTCGATCCCTACCGGACTGGCAAGTTCGAGAATCTCGCGCAAGAACCGTCCGGTATGGGAGGCAGGGTGCCGGGCCACCTCTTCGGGCGTGCCGAGAGCCACGACCTCGCCACCGCCATCACCGCCTTCGGGCCCCATATCGATCACATAATCGGCAGTCTTGATGACATCGAGATTATGCTCGATGACGACAACCGTATTACCTGCATCCACCAGCCGGTGCAACACCCGCAAGAGATTCTGAATATCGGCAAAGTGCAGGCCAGTCGTTGGCTCGTCGAGAATATAGATCGTGCGGCCAGTAGCGACGCGAGCTAATTCTTTGGCCAGCTTGACACGCTGCGCCTCGCCGCCCGAAAGGGTAGTTGCTGGTTGACCGAGCTTGATGTAGTCGAGACCGACATCGTGCAAGGTTTGCAAGATACGCCGGACACGCGGCACGTTGGCAAAGAATTCTAGGGCCGTTTGCACATCCATATCGAGCACATCGGCAATTGTTTTGCCTTTGTACTTGACCTGCAACGTCTCGCGATTATAGCGTTTACCCTTACATTCAGAGCAGCGCACCCAAACATCGGCCAGGAATTGCATATCAATCTTGATCTCACCGTTGCCTTCACAAGCTTCGCAGCGGCCTCCCCGCAGGTTGAAGCTGAAGCGGCCGGGGCCATAACCGCGCAGTTTAGCTTCTGGCGTTTCGGCAAATAACTCGCGCAGCAGATCGAACAATTTGACATAGGTGGCCGGATTCGAGCGCGGCGTGCGCCCGATCGGTTGTTGATCGATGTTGATCACCTTATCCAGCTGCTCTAGGCCATGCAATGCGCGGAAGGGGCCAGGTTTGAGCTGGGCGCGATTGAGACGGTTAGCGAGCGCTGGGTAGAGGGTTTCGGTGATCAGGGAGGACTTACCCGAACCTGAAACGCCCGTCACGGCGATGAAGCAGCCAAGCGGAAAACTCACGGTGACATCACGCAAATTATTGAGTGTCGCGCCTTCGAGGGTTATCCAGCCGTTGGTAGGCCGACGGCGCGTGGTGGGCGTCTGGATCGTCAACCGCCCCGACAGGTACTGACCGGTGAGTGAAGTGGGGTGTTGCGCGACCTGATCAGGAGTGCCGGCGGTTACAACTTGACCGCCTTTGACGCCGGCTCCGGGACCAAAGTCGATGATCCAGTCAGCAGCCTGCATTGTTTCCAGGTCGTGCTCGACAACAATGACGGTATTACCGAGATCACGGAGGCGCAGTAACGAGTCGAGTAATTTCCGATTGTCGCGTTGATGTAAGCCGATACTCGGCTCGTCGAGAATGTACATTACTCCCACTAGGCCTGAACCGATTTGCGAAGCGAGCCGAATCCGCTGTGCTTCCCCACCAGAGAGCGTCGGTGCAGCGCGGTCGAGTGTCAGATAGTGCAGGCCAACATTGTGGAGAAAACCGAGCCGTTCGCGGATCTCTTTTAACACATCACCCACAATCGTCTGCTCGGTTTCGTTGAGATAGTTGGGGAGCTCGTACACCCAATCGAGCGCCTGAGCGATATTCATCCGGGTCACATCACGGATCGAACGCCCAGCCACGCGCACCGCCAGACTCTCAGGGCGCAGGCGAGCCCCCTGGCAATCGGGACAGGGTTGCTCGCTCATGTACTGGGTATAATACTCGCGCATCGTATCAGAACTGCTCTGCATATAGCGGCGCCGGATCTCGCTAGCCAGCCCTTCCCATACCCGGTAATACTCACCACGCGAGCCACCTTCGTGCTCCCAGGTAAAACGGATCCGCTCCTGGCCACTGCCATACAGAATTGCATCACGCTGACGCGGCGTCAGTTCGTCCCACGGAGCATCAAGGTCGATGTTATAGTGAGCGGCAATTGCGAGCAGGGCTTTGTACGCCCAGGTATCCTGCTTCTTACCCATCTCGCCCCAGTACGTTACCGCACCCTCGTGGATCGAGAGGGCACCGTTGGGTACGAGCAGGGCCGGATCAACCTCGAGCCGCACCCCGAGACCAGTACAGGTTGGACAGGCGCCCTGTGGCGAGTTAAACGAGAACATCTGGGGCGTCAGTTCAGGGAACGAGATGCCACACGATGGACAGGTATTACTGTCGCTCATCAGCCACTCGCGTGGTTGAGCTGGGTCGGTTGGTTCATCAGCCAGACTAATGATCACCTTCCCTTCCCCGACGCGCAGCGCCGTCTCGATACTATCGGTTAAGCGGGTGGTAAACTGGTCAAAGTCGCCATTATTGGCAAACTGGGGTATCACCAACCGATCGATCACCACTTCGATCGAGTGTTTGACCTTCTTGTTGAGTTTAATCTCTTCATCGAGCGAGCGGATCTCTCCATCGACGCGTACCCGCACGAAACCCTCGGCTTTGGCTTCGGCGAAAATATCCTTGTATTCACCTTTGCGTTGCGAAACCACCGGTGCCAGCACCATGAAGCGCGTGCCGGGGGGCAAGGTTAACACACGATCGACCATCTGCTGGGCCGATTGCGCAGCGACGGGCTGACCGCAGCGGTGACAGTACTGACGGCCAACACGCGCGAAGAGCAGGCGCAAGTAATCATAAATCTCGGTCACAGTCCCGACTGTCGAACGCGGATTTTTGCTGGCGCTTTTCTGCTCAATCGCAATGGCTGGCGACAATCCTTCAATCAGATCGACCTGCGGTTTTTCCATCTGACCGAGAAACTGACGGGCGTAGGCGGACAGACTCTCTACATACCGTCGTTGCCCTTCGGCGTAGAGCGTATCGAAGGCAAGCGAACTCTTACCAGAACCGCTTACACCGGTCAGCACTACTAATCGGTCACGCGGGATTTCAACGTCAATCCCTTTGAGATTATGCTCACGCGCTCCTTTGATCACGATTGTCGTCTTGGCCACGGTCGTCTCCGTTGCATTGCGAACAGAAAGCGCCGCCCCTTGGCGACGCCACTCATCTAGACCTTAGTATACCACGTTGTGGTCAGAACAAACGAGCGACTCCTGTATCACTCGGCATGCACTGCTACCTCGGACGACACATTTGTCGATGTGGATTGCGGCAGGGTGACAAAGCGGCTACGCAACGTGCTAAACAAGATCACCAATGCACCAGCTAGCAACGCGGCACCGATCAGATAAGGTGCACTAGGCGCGATCAGGTCGAAGAACAGGCCGGCCAACAACGGTCCGAACACCATTGTCAGGCTGGTGAATGCCTGCACACCGCCAAGAATAGAACCCTGTTCGGTAGCCAGCACCGACTGCGAGACCAGACTAGTCAGCGATGGCGTGACCATACCACTACCGAGGGCCACCATTCCGATAGCGGGGAAGAGCATCCAGGCTGCAGTCGCCAGACCTGTGGCGATAAAGCCGATCGTCATGAGTGTCAAACCAGCGATAGCGAGACGAGCTTCACCAAACAGGGCCACCAACTTACGGATGAGGAAGCCCTGGACGATCACTGCAATTAGACCAATGAACGCGAAGATCATAGCATTCTGCTGCGGACCAAAACCGAAGCGCACATCACTGTACACTGGAAAATTGCTCTGCAAGCCAGCAAAAGCGAGGTTGAGCAGAACGCTACCTACAATGAATGGTTGGACACGAGCATCGCCAGCCACGGCAACGAGGCGGCTAATGGGATTGAGGTTGCGAGCCACTGTATGCGAGCGCTTCTCGGGCGGCAGCGATTCAGGTAGGCGGAAGAAGCCGAAGGTAAAATTAGCGAAGCTCAGTGCAGCAGCGAAGAGTGCTGGCGCCTGCAGACTGACATTGGCTAGCAGACCACCAATCGCCGGCCCCAGCATAAAGCCCAGACCGAAGGCGGCACCGATCATACCCAAGCCACGCGCACGCTCATTGGGAGGTGTGACATCAGCGATGTAGGCTTGCGCTGTACTGATACTCGCACCGGTGATGCCAGCCGCAATCCGAGCGAGGAAGAGCAAGCCAACCACTGTTTCCACACCTAGGAACGTCAGGTATTCGGCTAGAGCGAAGACCAGATAGCTCAAACCAGCGCCGAACAGACTGAAGAGCAGCACCGGACGCCGACCGAACCGATCGCCGAGCGCACCCAAAATTGGTGCGAAGAGGAACTGCATCAATGCATAGGACGCGGTCAAGGCGCCGACGATGAACGCTCGATTGTCGGCCAACCAAGGCCAGCTTGAACGCTCAACAATTTTGACATATTCAGGCAACAAAGGTAAGACAATACCGATTCCGAGCAGGTCAATAAAAATGGTTAAGAAGATAAAGACAAGCGGTGAACGACGTTTCATGAGCGAAAACCTCCGTATGAGGATAGGTAGCAGAGATGAGTTTCTGTCATCTGACACTTGGTCTGCGTTAGGCCGACCGTAATCTCATTTAGCTTAGATGTGCCAGGGCATTGCTCAGCATCTTGCAAGGGCAAAGATTTGCTATGCAAATTATATGGCAGCTCACAGATTTTGTCAATACTTTGCACAATTTTTGCCCAGAGCAAGATGTGGTAGCATGGATCATCAGATCGCGGTATCATGCGGGCGGCAAGGTGCGACTCAGAATCTTCCGGCAGCGGGAGCAGCATGACATTTCATGGCTTCACAACCGAACGGCTGATCGGCATCCCGCCGGAATTCTTCACCGAGGTGCTACCAGCCATCACCAAACCGAGCGAACTCAAAGTCACCCTGCATCTGTTCTACCGACTCAGCCGTCTGCGCAGTCGGCCGCGGCGGATCAGTTGGGATGATCTACGCAACGACGAGCTACTGCGACAGTCATTGCAGGCGATCAGTTCGCTCCGCTCCTTCGAGGAATTACTCGATGAGGGGTTAGCAGCAGCGGTACGACGTGGCACAGTTCTCCACCTGGTCGAACCGCTCGATGGTCGGGTGCGCAATTGGTACCTAATCAACACGCAGGCGAACCGGCAATGGGCTGCCCAAGCTACTGCTGGCACCATTGCACTGCCGCTGGAAGAGATCCACGAGCGCCCGGGGTTAATCGAATTGTATGAACAGAACATCGGGTTGGTGACGCCACTGCTCGTAGAAGAGCTACGCGCCGCCAGTGCCCGTTACCCAGCTGAATGGCTCGAAGACGCCATTCGGGAAGCGGTGCGGGCCAATGCCCGTTCGTGGCGTTATATTCAGCGCATGCTGGAGAGGTGGGCCGCCAATGGACGAGAATCTGCGCCGTATCAGACCGGACGATCTATCGACATTGAAAAATACACTAGCGGACAGCTCGGACACCTCTTCCGCCGCGGAGGCGACGAAAGTGACCTCTGAAGGGGTATGCCCGATCTGCCGCGGCGCCGGTTATTACACGCTGGCCGTACCCTACGGTGATCCCAACTTTGGCGTGTTGATTACCTGTCGCTGCAAACAGGCTGAAAAAGAGCGGCGCCGTTATGAAGAGCTGGAACGACTTTCAAACCTAGCTCCGCTGCGCAACAAAACCTTTGCTACCTTTGACCGCACCGTCCCCGGAGTGCAGCGAGCGTTTGCTCGCGCTTACGAGTATGCCCAGAATCCGCAAGGATGGCTGATCTTGTTTGGCGGTTATGGCTGCGGCAAGACTCATCTGGCCGCGGCCATTGCCAACGAGGCGCTTGATCGGCATACACCGGTGCTATTCACGGTCGTACCCGACCTTCTTGATCATCTGCGGTCAACCTTTGGACCTAATTCAGAAACGGCCTACGATGAGCGTTTTGAGCTCGTGCGTGATATACCTCTCCTGATCCTCGACGATCTGGGCACCGAAAACACCACACCGTGGGCACGTGAAAAACTTTACCAGATCATGAACCATCGGTATAATTATGCTCTACCGACGGTGATCACCAGCAATCGTGACCCGAAGGACATCGATCCCCGAATTCTGTCGCGGATGTTCGATGCTGCCATTTGTCGGGAACGAATTTTGATTGAAGCGGGCGATTACCGACGGTTGAGCCTTGAACAGCGGTACAATCCGCGCCGAAAGCGCAGTGACAACGCGCATCCGCAACGCTGACTGCTGGCGCAAACTGACAAGAACAGAAAGTTTTTCATCATGACCGTGCGACATTTTCTTTCTGCGGCTGACCTGAGCCGTGCCGAGGCTGAAGCGCTGCTCGACCGGGCAGCGGCGCTCAAGGCAGCATGGCGCGCTGGCGTTACTGACGATCGCCCTTTGACCGGCCAAACCCTGGCCTTGGTGTTCGAGAAGCCCTCACTCCGCACGCGCGTGGCCTTTGAGGCAGGGATGATCCAGCTTGGCGGGCATCCTTCGTATCTTTCCGCCAATGACATCGATATGGGCGGACGCGAGAGTGTGCCCGATGTGGCTCGTAATCTGAGCCGCTGGGTCGCGATTATCGCAGCCCGTGTTTTCAAACACGCTACTATCGAGACGCTAGCTCGCTACGCAAGTGTGCCGGTGATCAATGCATTGTCTGACCAGGAGCACCCGTGTCAGGCATTGGCCGATATGCTGACGTTGCGCGAACGATTTGGGCACCTGCACGGTCTAACGCTAGCGTATGTTGGTGACGGAAATAACGTCTGCCATTCGTTGATGTTGTTGGGCGCCACACTCGGCGTCAATATCCGCATTGGCTGCCCGATCGATTACCGACCGGCACCTGATATTACTGAGCTGGCAGAACAATTGGCCAACGACCATGGGTCAACGCTAACCATCACGGCGTCGCCGATTGAAGCTGTGAGTGGCGCTGATGCCGTGTATACTGATGTATGGGCATCAATGGGGCAAGAACACGAAGCGGCCCGTCGGCGACCGGTCTTCACACCCTATCAAGTGAATGAAGAGCTGATGGTGCACGCTGCGCCCCACGCGCTGGCGATGCACTGTCTACCAGCACATCGCGGGGAAGAGATCACCGCCGGCGTAATCGACGGACCACAGTCGGTAGTGTTCGAACAGGCGGAGAATCGCCTCCACGTACAAAAGGCGCTCATCTTATTCTTGTTGGGGAAGTAGCGCCGATAGAAGTGGAAAGAGCGCTATGGCAGGCAACCGGGCAATTTTCGATCGGGCGATGGAGCAGTGCCGGGAAGCATCGGCGCGGGGACGGTGGGAAGACTCGTTGCGTGCTGCGGTACGCGCGCTGCAAGAGTTTCCGCAAGATATTGAGGCTCGCACCGCAGCGGCAGTAGCCCTCTTTCAAACCAACCGCTTGGATAAGGCATTACAGGCTTTTGGTGACCTTCATCAGGCTGATCCGGAGAATGTTTTCTACATCAACTACATTGCTCAGTGCTACCGTCGCCAGGGCGAAGTAGACGCTGCTGCCGAAGCTTACAGTCTTCTGGCCGACCTTTACAGTGCGCAAGGCCAGACCTTGCAAGCCGCCGAAGCATTACGTGAACTGCTGGCCTTACAACCAGAAGATGACGGACAACGGCGCCGCTTAGCCCAACTATACGAAGACATTGGGGCCTTGCCGGAAGCTGCTGACACCCATATAGAGCTGGCCCAACGATTGATCGCGCAGAGTGATCCCGCAGCGGCGCTGAAAGAGGTTGAATGGGCGTTACGGCTTGTTCCCAACCATCGTGTGGGCCGTGAACTGGCCAATCGCTTGCGCGAACAGCTCGGTTCGCAACCGATAACGCCGCTGCGTGGCACTAGTAGCTTACGGCCAACCCATCCCACCAGCGCACTGCGTGGTACTTCTGCTCAGGCTGAACAACTAGTCACCGAAGCCATCGCTTGCCAACAGGCTGGCGACGAAGAACGAGCCATAGCCTTGTACGAACAAGCGTTACAGGCCGGGCTTGAGCGGGCTGATGTGCTCTATTCGCTGGGCCTGCTTTATCAAGCACGTGGCGATCTAAAAGCGGCAGTAGGCGTGTTGACTCGGGCCGCGGGCGATCCAGAATATGCACTTTCAGCCCACTTTGCGCTCGGTCAGGTGTACCGTGATCTCGGTCAGTTACCGCAGGCAGCGCAAGAGTTCGAAACGACGATCGGACTAGTTGATCTCGAGACCATTGGTAAAGCTGAAGTCGATGATCTGATAGCCATGTACGAGAGCGCCGCCGCCATCTATGAACAACTGGGCGATCTAGCGCGGGCGGCAGCGCTCTACGGTACGCTGGCTGATTTTCTCGCTAGTAAACGTTGGGGTCGCGAGCGAGCCACCGAGTTCAAGAACCGGTCGAAAGAGTTGTCTGACCGTAATATGTTTGCCAGGCTGCGGGCAATGGGTACGGGCACTTTGCAGCCCCAACCCGTACCGCCACCTGCGGCCCCCACCGAACCACCGCTGATTGACCCCACCAGCGAACGCTGGGGCAAGATTCGCTCGATTACCGATTTTCTTCGCTCGGGGAAGGGCCCTGATGATGGGCGGACGTCAACCGATGTTGCGGTTACCGCAGAACCGTCACCAGCCCTCGAGCTGGCAAATGTCCCGGTAGCGCTGCCAACACCGAAATTCCCACCGCCGACGCCGCTCGACCCGACTGGTCTCGATGAGGTAACAGCGGAATGGCTGGCGCTGAGCGAGAAATATCTGGAACAGGAACTGTTTGATGCTGCTCTCGACGCTTGCATGGAGGTGATCCATCGCAATGTCGATTATCTGCCCATTCACCTCCGGATGGGTGAAATTTACGAACGGCAGGGCCGGTTCGAGGAGGCCCTAGCGAAATATCAGTTGCTGATCGAGACGTATCGGGTGCGCGGTGAAGCTGAAAAGGCTATCGATGTCTACTTCCGCTTTATCGAGCTCTCGCCTGATACCATCAATGCGCGCACCAGGTTAGCTGAGCTGCTGAAGCAAACTGGCCGGATCGACGAAGCTGTTACGCAACTGTTGTACGTTGCTAATACCTACTTCCGGCTAGGACAGACCAACAAAGCGCTCGAAGAGTTTCGTCGTCTGCTGCAATGGGCGCCTCAGCACTATGAGGTGCATGCCCAATATGGGCTGGCATTGCTCAAGCTCGAACGGTTCGAAGCGGCACTCGACGAATTCCGGCAAGCGCTCGAACTGGGTTCAGCTGATGATCCCGTCGCGCTGGCTCGCCTCAACATCACCCTAGCGCTGATGCATGACCAACCGCAGATGATTTGGGATTCGCTGGCGACAGTGCTGGCTCAGTTGCGTCAGCAACCCAACGCTTTTCCGGCAGTGCAGGCCGAATATGTCGCCATCTTGCTGATCCAGGACAGCCCCCTGCTGCACTATATGCTGGCGATAATTCAGCAACAGCACGAACAGTACAATTCGGCTCTGCTCTCGTTGGAACAGGCCCAAATTCTGCTAGCCAGCGCCCCTGATCCCATGCTGCCGCCTGCGTTGGTCTATCGGGCAGCCGCCGATAGCTATATTGCTTTGGGAAATGCAGCAGCAGCACTTGATCAGTTGCGCCGCGGTCAGGCCGTCGCGGAACAGCCAGCTCCCGAGTCAGCGATCCGCCATCCGTTTGCGGTACCACCCTCACGGGCCGATTTTGTGCGTCGCATGGCCGAAGCGTATGCGCTAAGCGACGATCTCACCGGAGCCGAGCAGGCGTTGCTCGAAGCAAAGAAGTTGTTACCATACGATCGAGCGATCTATACTAAGCTGGCTGAGGTCTACTTCCGCCAGGGGAAACTGGCCGAGGCCCTAGCCCAACTCGACGAACTGGCGACCTATTATGAAGAGCAGCAGCAACTTGACCGCGCCATTGAGATGCTCGAATTTGCGGTGCGCTTGGCACCCAGTCATATTGGGATGAGCAACCGACTAGCGCGCATGCAACTGCGACGGGGCTATCTCGAGCAGGGCTTGAAGGGACTGGTTCGGGTGAGCGAGTTGCAAAAACGGGCTGGGCAATTGAAAGATGCGGTAGCTTCGTTACAGGAAGTTGCCCAGACCTACTGGATGATGAGCGATCATGAACGAGCGCGCGAAATGTACGACCGGATTATTCAGATTGCGCCTCATGACATCGAAGCTCGCCAGTGGTTGGCCTTGATGCATACGCTGGGCCGGCGAACCAAAGAAGCTATCAATGAGAAGAAACAGATTGCCCGCATTTTTGCTCAACAACGTGACTACGATAACGCAATTGCTGAGCTGCACCAGATTATCGGTCTCGATCAACAGGATCTGGAAGCTTACTTCATGCTGTACGATATGCTTATGCGGCGCGAAGAGTTTGGGCAGGCCAGTCAATTGTGCCGACGGATGTTGAAGATGCCGGGAATCGAAACTGAACGGGTCGAAGCGATGTTGAGCGCCGCTAATCGGATGCTGGAGCAACGGAAGCCGGCACCACCGCAGAGTTGACGATGATAGATCTTGAGCGTCTCTGGGCACGGCTGAATCCACTTACCTCGCCCTTTGCGCTGATTGACATTCTGATCGTTGCCGCATTTTTCTATTGGTTACTAGGCATTGTGCGGGGAACACGCGCAGTGCAGTTGCTGCGCGGGGTTGGTATTTTGCTGGCAATTGCCTTCCTGATGCCCTCGATTGCCAGTGATCGCCTAACCCTGCTGAACTGGCTGGTTGTCAATGTGATTTCACCAGCACTCATTGTAGCGATCCCGGTGCTCTTTCAACCAGAACTACGGCGCGCCTTAGAGAGTCTGGGGCGTTCGAGCGATCTCTTCGGCCGTCCATTCGGTGGCGCTAACCGTTCCGAGCTGCTCGAAACCATCAATGTGATCAGTCGCGCGGCGGCGCAACTGTCGCAACAAGGAGTAGGCTCGCTTATGGTGATCGAGCGCCGCACACAGCTGCAGGAATTTGCCGACCGCGGTGTCATTCTCGACTCACGGATCTCGGTGCCACTGCTGCTCAATATCTTCTACCCCAACTCACCACTGCACGATATGGCGGTCATCATTCGTGGTAACCGGATTCTGGCTGCTAATGTCGTGCTACCGCTCAGTGAAGACATTGCCGGCCCGCGGCGTTATGGCACGCGCCATCGGGCGGCTAAAGGTATTACCGAGCAAACCGATGCGCTGGCAGTAGTGGTCTCGGAAGAGACCGGTGCTATCTCTTTGGTCAGCGATGGTCGCATGGTCAGTTACCTGACCGAAACCCGCCTGCGAGCCATACTGGCTGATTTGATGCAGGTGCCGCTTGAAGCAGAAGCGAAGAGGGCGGCATGAACGGCGTGCGCTCAACTGTGCTGCGCGTCGCGCTGGCTTTCGGCCTGAGTTTTGCGCTCTGGTCGTTCGTCTCCTTCAGCGAAAACCCCGAAGAGACGGCGCGCTTTGAAGATCTGACGTTGCAGATTGTCGGCTTAGCCAACAACCTGACCATTGTTGATGCCAATGGCATTCCAACGACAAACTTTCCCCCGGTAGATGTGACACTGCGCACCGATCGCCGTCAGCGTTCGACACTACGCCCGGTTGATATTCGCGTGGTCGCCGATCTGAGTGGTCTCGGGCCTGGTGATCACGTCGTACCCATCAACGTGCAACCAACGCGTAGTAATCTCTCGTTTAGTGTCTCGCCTGAGGGTGTAGAACCTTTCACCATCACCGTCCGTCTCGAACCGATTGAAACAATCACCGTCCCGATCAGGTTGGAAATCATTGGCTCGCCGCCGTTCAGCTTCGAGCGCGGGACACCCGAGCTACGCTACAACGGCGAATTGATCCGCACAGTTGAGGTCAGTGGTCCACAGAGCCGTGTCTTGCGAGTAACGGCGGCACGCACCGTTGCCAATATTTCCCAGCTGCGGGCCACCTACAATGCACCGCTTAATTTGACACCGGTCGATGCGAATAATCAGCCGATTGATGGAGTACAGGTGCGACCGGCCACGATTACCGTGATCATCCCGATTAATCCAGTTGTTGGGTTACGCTTGGTGCCGGTTTCACCCACAATCATCGGTGCACCAGCGCCAGGTTATATTGTCAGCCGGATCGAGGTATCACCACCGTTGATTACCCTTACTGGTAGCTCTGGACCCCTTGATGCTATCAGCCTCTTACAAACTGAAGCCATCGATATTCGTGAGGCGCGCGAGACGATAGTACGAATTGTGCCCCTGATCATTCCAAGCGGAACATCACCCGCTCAAGACGAGCCGAATGCCGTCCAAGTGCGAGTCGAGATTACGCCAATTGCATTACCGTTTCAGGTACGGCTCCCGGTTGAATTAACTCTCACTGGCGTGGGCAATGATGTGATTGCGACGGTACGCCCCACTGTGGTCGAGATGAACTTCACCGGCACCAGCGACCAGCTCACCGCCCTCGCAGCAGCGCCATTGATCGTTCAGTTCGATCTGAGCAACCTCGGCCCTGGGGTCTACCAGTTTCCAGTACGGCCCAACCTACCAAACGGCGTCAATATTGTTGGTGAACCGCCCGAAGTGACGGTATCGATCGTTCCAGTGCCAACGCCGACCCCTGCTCCTGAGAGTGAACCGACCACAGAAACCGAACCGACGCCCACGCCAGGCTCAGGATAACGCTCATACTGCCAGCGACCAACCGTACTGGGCCAGCCGGTTTCTTACTGTGCCAACCGTGACTGCAGATACCGATCGCGGTGACAAGCGGAGGCGACACACCTGAAAGGAAGCACAGGGGAGAGCGAATAGAACCGAAGCGCGGCAGCGTTCACCGCGCTTCGGACAGTGGTATCGAGTGGTGAGGTACACCGGATCGCTGGCGGGCGAGGGGCATGAGGATACGATCAGACGGGTACTCGCCTGAGCAGCTCTACCCCATCGGATCGATCAATGTCGGGGTATGACCATTGCCATTCTCGTCAGGGTCTTCCACCGAGAGCGCAGCTACCCGATCACCAGGCGCAACGTTGACGATGGTCACACCCTGCGTAGCCCGGCCTAGGCGTGAAATTTCGCTGGCGCTGGTACGCATCACCATGCCACTAGTGGTAATGAACGTCAACAGCGAATGCTCGTGCACGACAGCCGCAGCGGCCACTTCATCTTGTTCGTTACGCAGTTTAATCGTAATCACGCCGCCCGTTGCGCGGCCCTTCACTGGATACTCGCTCAGCGCAGTGCGCTTACCAATCCCACGTGCGGTAACGACCAGCAGATCCGCCCCTTCCTTGGTCAGATCCATACTCACCACCCGATCGCCCTCGGCCAGATTGATCCCGATCACGCCAATCGCCGGACGTCCCATTGGGCGCACCTCGCTCTGTTCGAAGCGCAGCGTCTGCCCACGGGCCGTAGTGAGGAGAATATCTTCATAGCCATGACTCACCCGCACCCAGCCTAGCACATCACCTTCTTCCAAGCCGATGGCGATCAAGCCATTTGAACGCACCTGACTGTATTCGCGCAGTTGGGTGCGCTTGATCTTACCGCGTACTGTCGCCATCACCAGATACTCGGCATCAAATTCACGCACAGCCAGCATCGATGTCACCTGTTCCCCCGGCTCGAGCGAGACCAGATTTACCAACGGGAGACCTTTGGCGGTGCGCGAACTATCCGGCACTTCATGCGCTTTGAGCTGATAGACCTTACCGCGATCGGTGAAGAAGAGCAGGTGATCGAGCGAACTGCAGGTCAGCAAGTGGCGGACAATATCCTGTTCGCGGGTGAGCATCCCCTTAATGCCGCGGCCACCGCGCCGCTGAGTGCGGTAAGCGTCGGGCAACTGGCGCTTGATATAGCCACGGTCGGTCAGCGTAATCATCACCCGCACATCAGGGATCAGATCTTCATCACTCACCTCGCCGGTGACATCAGGAATAATGCGCGTGCGGCGGGGGTCGCCATATTTTTCCTTCAACCGGCTCAAATCTTGCTTAATGAGATGGAGCACCTTGCGCGGATTCGCCAGAATATCTTCCAGCTCGGCGATCAGCTTAATCACTTCGCGGTACTCATCTTCAATCTTTTGCCGTTCGAGCGCAGCCAGACGGCGCAGCTGCAAATCGAGGATCGCCTGGGCTTGGCGCTCGGTCAGGGCGAAGTTCTGCATCAGATTATTACGCGCGCTCTCTGCAGTCCGCGAGTCGCGGATGGTCTGGATGACCGCATCGAGATTATCGAGGGCTATCTTCAACCCTTCCAGGATATGGGCACGTTCACGCGCACGAGCCAGATCAAACTCAGTGCGGCGACGGATCACCTCTTGGCGATGACTGATATACTCTTGCAAGAGCCGCTTGAGGGTCAAGACGCGTGGCTGACGACCTTGTTCTACCAGCGCCAGCATATTGATGCCAAACGTCGTCTGCATTTGCGTGTGCTTGTACAGCGCATTCAGTACCTTTTTGGGCTGAGCATCCTGCTTGAGCAAAATCACCAGCCGCATGCCATTGCGATCGCTCTCGTCACGAACATCGCGGATACCCTCGATCTTGCGGTCTTTGACCAGCTCGGCGATACGCTCTTGCAGTCGAGCTTTATTGACTTGGTAGGGCAATTCGGTAACGACGATCATATACGCACCACGGCCCGCTTCTTCGATATGGGTCTTGGCGCGCAAGGTGATCTGACCGCGCCCGGTGCTGTAGGCGGCCAGGATGCCCTCGGTACCGAGAATCAGGCCAGCAGTGGGGAAATCAGGGCCCGGAATAATCTGCATCAATTCTTCAACGGTCGCTTCCGGATGATCGATCAGATAGCTGATCGCGTCACACAGTTCGTTGAGGTTGTGCGGCGGGATATTCGTTGCCATACCAACCGCGATGCCAGAGGCACCGTTGAGCAGAAGATTGGGTAAGATGGCGGGCAACACAACCGGCTCGCGGTAGCTCCCATCGAAATTGTCACGGAAATCGACCGTATCCTTCTCGATTTCGCTGAGCAGCTCTTCGGCAATCGGGGCAAGACGGGCCTCGGTGTAACGCATTGCCGCCGGCGGGTCACCGTCGATGGAACCGAAGTTGCCTTGACCATCGATGAGCGGGTAGCGCATACTCCACGGCTGGGCCATGCGGGCCAGAGCATCGTAGACGGCGCTATCGCCGTGCGGGTGCATCTTACCAAGCACATCGCCGACGATGCGGGCACTCTTCTTGTAGGGCTGGTTGCTGCGGAAGCCCATATCCCACATACCGTAGAGGATCCGCCGCTGCACCGGTTTGAGACCGTCACGCGCATCGGGCAAGGCGCGCGAGACGATCACGCTCATCGCGTAGCTAAGGTATGCTGTCCGCATCTCGTTGGTGATGCTGACAGGCCGGACAATGCCGATTTCCATTGATTGCTCCGTTAGTCGGTTTTAGCGCATAATAATGCGACGTTTGCCATTTTGTATTATACCCGATCCGGCCAGCTTTGTCGAATAGTTATGAAAATCTGTTCTATGCGACCCGATTATGCTACAATTCAGACAGTAGCTGCTATCGAAAGGAGGAGTGATGAACGCCGGAGCACGCCCACGAAACCGACTAGCCGCTGAGGCCAGTCCTTATCTGCAACAACACGCCGACAACCCGGTCGATTGGTATCCATGGAGTGAAGAGGCGCTTGAACGTGCCCGGCGTGAAGATAAGCCGATTCTAGTGAGCATCGGCTATGCGGCCTGTCACTGGTGCCACGTTATGGCTCACGAGAGTTTTGCTGATCCAGAGGTGGCAGCTATCCAGAATGAATACTTCATCAATATCAAGGTCGATCGCGAAGAGCGTCCCGATCTCGATCACATCTATATGGCTGCGGCTCAGGCCTTGACCGGGCGTGGTGGCTGGCCGCTTAACGTCTTTTGCCTACCAGATGGCACCCCGTTCTACGCTGGCACCTACTTTCCACCCGACTCTAAAGCGGCCCGTTATCGCATGCCAAGTTGGCGCCAAGTGCTACGTTCGATCGCAGAAGCTTACCGCACGCGTCGCGAGGAAGTGACGGCCTCTGGGCGCGAGCTGCTGAATCACATTCAGCTGATGGCGCAGCCATTGCCAGAAACTACGGCGGTTGATGAGGCCTTACTGATGACTGCAGCAGCAACGATTGGGCGCGAATTTGACCCGCAGTACGGCGGGTTTGGCGATGCGCCCAAGTTCCCACAGCCGCTCGTGCTCGAATTTTTGCTCCGTGCGCATCTGCGCGGCGATGTGCAGGCCTTGCCCATGCTCCATCAGACCCTTGAGCAAATGGCGCGCGGCGGTATCTACGACCAGGTTGGGGGCGGGTTTCACCGTTACAGTGTCGATGCGCGCTGGTTGGTACCTCATTTTGAGAAGATGCTCTACGACAACGCCTTACTGGCCGAGATCTATCATCTAGCAACCCTGGTCACCGGTGATCCGTTCTTGGCGCGCATCGCTGATGAGACATTCGCCTATCTGTTGCGCGATCTGCGCCATCCAGAAGGCGCCTTTTTCAGCAGTGAAGACGCTGACAGCCTGCCAGTGCCGGGCGCCGCGCATGCCGAAGAGGGTGCATTTTATGTCTGGACACCGGAGGAGTTGCGGGCCGCACTCGGCGATGACGCGGTTCTGGTCAGCGCCTACTATGGTGTGACGCGACAGGGAAATTTCGAGGGGAAATCGATCTTGTACGTGCCACGCTCAGCGGAAGCCATTGCCGCTACGCTGGGAACGTCGGTCGAGCGAGTGGAGGCAACGATCGCACGTGCCCGCCCCATCCTGCGCGCCTTCCGCGAACACCGCCCCCGGCCTTTCCGCGATGAGAAGATCATCACCGCCTGGAATGCTCTCGCGATCCGGGCCTTGGCTACGGCCAGTGCGCGCGTACCCGAATATTTGCCAGCAGCCCAGCAGTGTGCCGATTTCGTGCTCACCAATCTGCGCCGTGCCGATGGCCGGTTGCTACGAAGCTGGAAGGACGGTCGGCAAGGACCAGCAGGTTTTCTTGATGATTACGCGCTGCTCTGCGATGCCTTGATCGAATTGCACGCTGCTAGCGGCGAGAGCCGCTATCTGACGACGGCTATCGAGCTGGCCGACGCGATGCTCGATCTCTTCTGGGATGGGCAGGCATGGATGTTCTTCGACACGGGTAACGATCAGCCAGCGCTGGTCACTCGACCGCGCGATCTGAGCGACAATGCGACGCCATCCGGCACTTCAGCGGCAGTAGTGGCGCTGCTCCGGTTGTACGCTATCACTGGGCGCGATCTGTACGCAACGCGGGCTGAACAGGTCCTGCAACAAACGGCGCCAATGCTGAGCCGTTTCCCGCTGGGTTTTGGGCGGATGTTGTGCGCCGCCGATCTGGCTATTGGGCCCACTCGTGAATTGGCCATTATCGGGCCGCCTGACCATCCGGCGACGCAAGCGCTGGTGATGACGGCGCGAGCCGCTTACCGGCCCCGCTTGGTCATTGCTCGTGCCACCCCCGACGATCCGGTAACGGCACTGAGCCCATTATTAGCAGGACGGCCCATGATTGATGGTCAGCCCACGGCCTACCTCTGCGAGCAGTTTACCTGTCAAATGCCGGTGACCACGCCCGAGGCACTGCGTGCGCAATTGGGCGGCTAATCAAGCCCAACCGTCCGGTACGTGGCATTTGCGCGGCAGACTACCTGTCACGGCTGGCGCTGAACAGATTGCGCCTGGGCTATGGCAGCCGACTGAGCACGCGTTCGAGCTGTTACCAGGGCTAGCGGTCTTATCGCTGGATGATTGAAAACCTTTACCGCAACAAGCTATGCACATTCTGCACATCGTTCAACTCTATTGGCCAGCGCCGAGTGGTGCCGCGCGTTATTTTCAAGAGATTGGAGCGCGTCTGGTTGCTGAAGGGCATCGGGTAACGGTGCTGGCAACCGATGCTTTCGATCTTGAACATCTCTGGATGGCGGGAAAACGGCGAATTACCGAACCGGTGGGCACGCACGATGGCGTGCATATCCGCCGGCTGGCGGTGCGACGGTTGCCCGGCCCGGCGTTGCTCTACCCGATCATTCGCCGCCTAATGGTGGAGCTCGGGCGCTGCGGGCGACCAGCGATACCGTTGTTGCGCCAACTAGCGGTTGTAACTCCGCAACTGCCTGATCTTGCTCCAACGCTGGCCGATCCCGCACTGGCCGATGTGACGCTGGTGCATACGACCAATATCACGCTCGACTTTGCCTTGATCCCAGTCGCGCGGTGGGCACAGCAGCGCGGTATTCCCCATCTCTGTACGCCGTTTGTTCATCTCGGTGAACCGGGAAGCGAGCAGGTAGTGAGGTACTACGCAATGCCGCACCAGATTGAACTCTTGCGCCAAGCGCAGCGGGTACTCACAATGACCGATCTCGAACGCGCCTACCTGATCCGACGGGGCGTACCGGGTGAACGCATTACGACGGTTGGTGCCGGCGTGAATCCGGCTGAAGTGACTGGTGGCGATGGTCAGCGATTTTGTGCCCAGCACAACATTCGGGGACCGGTTGTGCTCAGCTTGGGGGTTGCTGCATTCGATAAGGGGGCCATGCATACGCTGGCAGCGATGCGGCGGCTATGGGCGCAAGGCAGTGACGCGGTATGGGTACAGTGTGGACCCGCCTTCGGGGGCTTTCACCAAGCTGTAGCGACGCTGAGCCCTGCCGAGCAGGCGCGTGTGCGCATATTGGGGTACGTCGATCATGCTACGCGGCGTGATGCGCTGGCTGCCGCTACCGTTTACGTGCAACCGTCGCGCACCGACAGCTTTGGTATCACCTACCTTGAAGCGTGGTGTAACGGCGTGCCGGTCATCGGGGCGCGCGCAGGCGGTGTTCCAGCTGTGATTCGGCACGGGATCGATGGCTTGCTGGTGCCATTTGGTGATGTAGCAGCTATTGCGACGGCTATCGATCGGCTGTTGCACGATCGGGTGTTGGCACGCGCGATGGGTGCCGCTGGGCAGAAGCGCGTGCTGCGTGAGCTGACGTGGGATGCGGTGTACCAACGCATCCGCCCGTACTACACTGACGCCCGGCTGACGCAGGCTATCGCTCGCACCGGCTGAAGACCGCAGCACGCTGGTTGTGACGTTGAAGCTCTTTAGTTACGATACCGTGCTAGCGATGCACCATTCCCAATCGGCCAAGGCCCGGCCCTGGTTACGGCCATTGGACGCCGCTAGCCCCTTTGACCGTACCGTCGCACAGATGACTGAGCCCAACAGTCGGGAGCTGATCAGCTCTGTGCCAGTGCAGCCCATGATTGCAAACAAGCACCGGGCGTCATCAGATGTTGGCTTATGCAAGCGGATACGGCGAACCTGGTGGCTGGGCAACACCTTACGTCCTCGACTAGACGGCGGCACTGGCTGCGAAAGACACGAGCGCCTGCCATAACTACTGGACGCGGGCGTGACTTGAGCGTCATCTCACCCCTGTTCGGATCTCACACCGCAACGCCAGCGTGGCAGGCGACACAGACTTGCACAAGCTTCCGCTACGCAATCCAACCTTGCCCCCTTCATTCATCCTCGCTCTTCATCAAACGAGCATAGCTATCGTACCGCTCTTGTGAAATCTCGCCTCGCGCGACCGCTGCGCGCACCATACAATTCGGCTCGTGTAAGTGGGTACAACCGGCAAAATAACAACCTTCCAAAAACGGGCGAAATTCGCGGAAGCACCAAGCCAGCTCTGAAGAGGGCAGATTCCACAAACCGATTTCACGAATGCCCGGCGTATCGGCGACATAGCCGCCACCCGGCATCTCAAGTGGGATGAGTTCAGCCACGGTTGTGGTATGGCGACCTTTGGTTAGGCGCTCGCTCACTTCACCGGTGCGCAGATTAAGGCCCGGCTGGATGGCATTGAGCAGACTGCTCTTGCCAACACCTGACTTGCCGGTAACCACGCTAATCTTACCGATCAGGCGGTCACGCAGTGCGGCAATCCCTTCGCCAGTGATGATACTGGTGTAGACCACAGGATAGCCGATCTGTTCATATTGGTTAAACATTTTTGCCGCCACCTCACGCCCCACCAGATCGATTTTAGTGGCAACAATAATCACTGGCAATTCGCTATACTCACAGATCACCAGGTAGCGGTCGAGCATGCGAGGGGTGAAATCAGGTTTTGCGCAAGCAAAGACCAGCAACACCTGATCGACATTGGCAACGATGACATCCTCTTTGTAAGCGCCACGTGGTCCGGCAGCGCGACGCGCCAACCGACTGCGTCGCGGTAAGACGGCTTCAATCGCACCTTGCCCATTACCTACCGGCGTCACCTCAACCTGATCGCCGATCACCACCAGATCAGTTGCCTGCCGCTCCTTCTTAAGCCGTCCGCGCAGTCGACATTGAAGCACGCCTTGGTCAGTCTTCACCCAGAAGAAGCCGCTCTGCGCCCGCAAGACGGCACCCGTCAGCCGGTTGACACCCTCTGTCGGCGGTGATTCGATCAGATCCATAGTGGCTTTATGACTCAGACTCATCGATGCGCACCTCCAGCCAGTGAACTTTGAGCGTATCAAAGGCCTTGGATATGACACGTTCGAGTAATGATGTTGATGTTGGTGGTAAGGACTCAGGCGAAGTCACATACGGGGTTGCCTGAGCCCGCCGTTGCCTCCCAGTCTGAGGCGGATAGTTTGATAATGAGCCGTCACGCTCAAGAATAATCATGGTGCTTCCCTCCACGCTCCTCGTTTGACGACGATTGATGGCAGAGCCGATAGGGTGATGCTCCGTCATTCTGGCAATCCTTTCGCTTGTTATGCGTTTGACCGCTCCGTCGAACGTCCGCTGCGTGGAGGGAATGAAAAGAGGCTGCGGCCCCTGAGCTGCGCCACAGCCAAACAATCAAGCGGGCTGTAGGCGCTGTCTCGCTTCCCACAGCCCGCCAGTCTCCAGGTTGACCCGGTTTAGCTGGGATTGTGAGAAGCCTTTGCTCCCTCAGCGGAGTCGTTCGACACAATCACGATGGCAACAACAACTGTGGGTAACGTTGTGATCTGTGTCATTTGACTCCTCCTCTGAGCAACTGTCGTACATTTGCTTGTGCAGCATAACATGCCAACTCCAGCCTGTCAATGGTGATTTAGCACTGATCGGTTTCCGGTTGCGGGCGGCGCACGTTGGTACCAACGAATGCCTCATCGTTGGATCGCCGAGCAACGTTGCGCGCAAGCGGGATTACGTGCAGGGCGGCACAGGCTGCTAAATGTCGACCGGGATGCAGCATCCCGATCGGAACTAGGTTGGTCAGCAATCCGGCGAGCAGCTAGCCCATTGCCTGCGCAATAGGCGTTTGGTCAACGAGCGTTATCGCGTTGGGTCCTGGTGGCAGGATCAGTGCAGTCATCGCCGATCGGCCCCCTTCCCACCGCACCGTGCCGCGCGCCGCCGTGGCTGCAGTCCGTTATGCTGCGACAGCAAAGAGCAGGTCTAACTGCTGTGCCGCTTCTGGCATCGCCTGCAGGTAGGCGCCATGCGCGCTTCACTGGCGGTTTTGCAACAGCGCCAACGCTACGTCGAGCTTGATGTGGCGGAGGTTGGTGCGGGCAGAGGGAGGTCCGAAACGAAAGACTATATCAAACCACCTGTGCAGCCCGTCGTTAGCCTTGATCGACGGGAGGTAGCATTCACCCGGCAGCACATCTGCAGGTGCGCACCAGTGTGGCTTGCGCTGTGCGCGCAGACCAACTTGCGCCCGACGGTGGTGGCACAGACGCCTACGTCGTTCAGACCTGGTATAACTTATCGCGCCGAAGACCCCAACCGTGATTACGCTACTCTGAAGGATGAAAGCCACCAGCGTCACGGATCAGGGACAGATCAGAACACCCTGCGCGCGCACGACCGCATTCACACCTCAGACCGATGACATCGTGTAGAGCCTGTTGAACGACGGCGTACAATAAATAGTAGCTACCGAAGCAGTTGGTTGGGAATGATCATTGCGCGACAGCCAACCGGAGCCTTTCTAGACCGTTAGCCGGCTACCGAATCCTTGCCTGTATTCAGGAGCTTGATACTGGCTGCGCTTTGCGCCAAAAAGACCGGCGAGCAACGAATGTTTGGCAGCACAGTTGCCAACCACGTCTTCGCCGGTTGCGAATCTGCAAACAGAAATGCTCCCCCGCTAGCTACTGACGCAACAGGAACACTAGTTTACCGAGCAGGCCAAATACGTCTTTCAAACTGATTAAGATCATTAGAGCACCCATGAAGATCGACGCAGCTGAAGGTACCCAAATATCCCAAGAGTCGATTGTCGCATTCTCTGGTGAATGCGGCTTATACAGCACATCAACTATATCGCCAGCTTCGTATCGCGGTGGGTTGGAACCTACGCGATGCTGAAAGCGCACTTTCTCGCCTTTGGCAGTCACGAACTCTACAATGGGGTAGAAGGTATCGGATTTGCGCTTCACTGCCACGACGCCCCCCCTCGTTTTAACCGTATCCTGAACAGAAGACTGGGTATACGTGAAAACATAAAGGCCAAGCAGCAAAAATAACGACCCGCCGACTATAAGGAGTACCCTCCCTAGGCATGATCCCAAAAGGCCTCGTAGTACGTCCATTGTTCCTACTTCCTCCCGTTCACGTTGCTATGCATGTCGCGTGACCACGCACGATCTTTCACCCTAGTTTGCAGCGGAACTGCTGGCAGCCACTTTCCCTAGAGGCAAGCTTACGTTGCCGCGAGCAAAAGTCGCGTATGGGTGCACCTTATTCTGCAGAGCAAATCTTCCTCACGAGCTTCTCGATGTAGCTCGCCCGATCCTCGTGCTGGAAGAGGACGTTCCGGGCCTCGAACTCGCTCTTCGTCATTCGGCTATCCCACCAAGCCACCTGGGCGAAGGGTGTGCTGGAAACAATGAATGAGTTCAGGATGACGGTTGGGTCACCGAGTTGGCGTTCTAGGTCTTTGATCGTCTGGTGGAACCG
>JAINCM010000005.1:0-15042 GCA_036574065.1 Chloroflexus sp. | reverse complement strand
CCAGCTGCCAATCACGCAGGCTATCGGCGGTGGCAAAGTCGGCCACGAAGAGCGGGCCCGTAGCCAGATGCGCGGGAACGGTCGGATTGGGGCCAATGGTTGGTGCGGGTGGTTCGGGTGGGTATTGCAGGATGGGTCCCCCCTCTTCCGCCTGCCCACGACGGAATGCAAATGTGAGCGCCGCAACCAGCGCTAACGCCGTCACGGCAACTGCCACCAGGGGCATCCATGTACGTTGACGAAACATTAGAACCTCCTCTGTGATGTAATACTGCGCCGATGCCACAGTCTTAGCCTTGATGAACGACAACTGGTTCAGGCCATGGCTCGCCATACAAAGCTGCACGGTAAAGATTGGCCAGGTCAGTAGCGATATGAGTTGAGGTAAATTGTGGTGCCAACGCAGCAGCGCGAGCACTGTACACCTGCCAGACACTGGCATCGCGCAGCAAGCAGACGATGGCTTCACCGATTGCCGACCCCAGACGTGGCTCAACCACAACACCAGCGTGTGCAGCAGCCACATATGCGCTCGCACCAGTCGTGCGGGTGACAACTGGTGGCGTTCCTACTGCGCAAGCTTCGATGACAACCCGACTAAACGACTCGGCCACAGACGGGACGACAGCTACATCAGCCGCGGCCAGATAGATGAGCGCTTCGTCGTGCGCGATAGGACCCGTCAACAACACCTGATCTGCCACACCTAGCTCGACAGCGCGGCGACGTAGCAGCGCGCCATAATCGCCAAACCGGGGTGTCGAGCGGTTGGGGCCAACAATTAGCACCTGTGGCGTCAGCCCAGCAGCACGCACAACGGGCAGCGCCTCGACCAGATAGACGATCCCCTTAAACGGATGCAGACGATTAACACTGATTACGATAGGCCGATGTGGATCGAGCTGGTGCCGTGCAACCACACGCGCCCGACACTGAGCGCGAAATGCGAGCAGCGATTGATCAGCGGGCGGAAAACTATTGTTGGCAATGTTGTAGGGGATGGCAGTGACCCTACCCGCTGGAGCGCCGCGTTGGATAGCCAGATCGCGGATCATCGGAGAGTCGGCGCGGATCACCAGGGCCTGGCGGAAGACACGCGGCAAGAGTGCGCGCACGGAACGAAAACGAGCATAGCCGTAGTCGAATTCGGGTTCAGCCATCACGTCGGCGCCGGGTAAAGTGATGGCCAGTGGTGGCACGCTCTGCCCAGCCAGCACTGCGGCCCACCCCAAGGGGAAGGCCGTCTCGATATGGCAGAGATCGAACGGCGCGGTCGTTGTCAGAAAGCGGCGCAAACCCAGAACTGCTCCGGCCAGATAAGGGTAGGGAAAGAGGGTAGCCAGGACACGATTGGCTATGCGGTATGGGAGGGAACCACCCGACGGCCAACGATGGACGACAATTCCGTCTTCAATACTGCGCGTGGGCTGCCGAAGATCGGCGGCGAAGCTCAGTATCTCAGCCTCAATACCGAGGGTGCGCCAGGCCTGGACAACCTCGGTATGGATCCGGTTCGCGATTGCCGTGCGATCATAGCGCGGCAATACGTACAAGACACGCATAGATTGGTTCCGTGTTACACACACTCTGTATGAGGGAGACGCTGAACGCCAGCATTTTGTTCCCAATCTTTCCAAAATCATTTGGGTGAGGGGGCAGATCGCGACTTGCGCAGCGTAAACATCACATAGAGTGGATCGGTGCGATCAAACCGCTCTTCCAGGGGATGAACGATCCAGGCCAGGAAGAGGTCTTTTAAAATAAACGTCCGCCAGAAACGGGTCAGACGGGTTTCGTGATAGCGCCAGTTGAGGATCGAACGGCCAAAGCCGCGCATGGGGCTGATCTGCAGCTGGGCCGGTTGCACGTAGACACGCTGAATGTCGGCATCGTTATAGAAGCGGAAAAATGATCCAGCTTTACCCTCTTGCACGAAGGTATTACGGGCCACCCGCTTGAAACGCCGGATACCCGCGAAGAAGCTGGTACGTTCACTACTAGTATAAGGAATGGTAATGACCGCTATCCCCTCTGGTGCCAGCACCCGGCCAATTTCACGCCCAACTGCCTCGTCATCGGGAATGTGTTCGAGGGTTGAGACAGCGGCAATTCGCGCCACCGAATCAGAACGAAACGGCATTGCAGTTGCGCTGGCCACGATCGGGAAAAACTTGCCATCACCAGGCCGGGCCGTCGCTGCCCGCTTGGCCTGCTGCCAACGCACGCGATCAGCATCAAGCTCCAACACGACAACATGTACCCCTTCTTTAGCCAGCATATGGGGAAAGGAGGAAGTGCCTGAGCCAATATCAACCACCAGATCACCACGGCGCACATCGAGCGCTTTGGTCGCCCAGGGATATTCGATCAAGCGCCAGAGGCTAAAATCATTGACAGTGCGACGGAGAATGCGCCAGCCATTGAGCGAGATTTCGTAGGCAATACAGCGCAAGGCGCTCAGGCGAATCGGTCGACCTCGAGAACGATTCATGGATCTCACCAAATAAGTTCTGATACGCTGCCCGGATGCAGCACCTCAGTATAGCACGATACAGTGCAACGCTTGCAGCAAGACCAATTGCCGGCTTCAGTTGCGAAAAAAACTCTCATTTAAGATTGTGCTTTCACAACACAGCTCGTGGATACAACAGGCAAAAATTGCATTCCAATCGCATAAAACCGCATAAGAACCCGATCGTTCAAACAATCAAGCAATTGACTATCATGCTACAATCAGAGTTAATCATGCACTTTTTAGCACATGCTGGGGTCGCGGTATTTTTCGTTCTTTCTGTAGTCTACATACCGAACTACAAGGATCCGCCGGCAAGAGGGGTTGTTATGACCATTGAGATTACCCGTGCAATGATCGATCGCTACAACCGTCCTGGCCCGCGCTACACCAGTTACCCCACTGTCCCGCACTGGAACGCCGACTTTACCGCCGATGACTATCTGGATGCATTACGCGATGTAGCCGCTACCAATGATCCACTCAGTATCTATGTGCACTTACCGTTCTGCGCAGAACGTTGCGCATACTGCGGCTGCAACGCCACATCGACCAAACGGGCCGAGGTAGTTGATCATTATCTCGACCGGATCGAACGCGAATTGACGATGGTGACTGCGGTGCTGAACAGTGGTCGGCACGTGGTGCAATTACATTGGGGTGGTGGTACACCCAACTTTCTCAATGAAGCGCAGAGCCGTCGCTTAATGGGCATGCTGCGGGCAGCATTCACGATTGAACCGACAGCAGAGGTAGCATTGGAGGTCGATCCGCGGATCGGTAGCCGCGAGCAGGTCTTTCTCTTCCGTGAGCTGGGCTTCAATCGGATTAGTTTTGGGGTGCAAGACATCGCCGAGGATGTGCAAATAGCGATTGGTCGCATTCAACCGTTGCACCTGACCGAAACGGTTGTGAGAGCAGCGCGTGAGGCCGGTTTTACCAGCATCAATATCGATCTGGTCTATGGATTGCCCTACCAGACACCGGCAAGTTTTGCCACCACGTTGCGGGCAATAATCGATTTGCGACCCGATCGGATTGCCTGTTTCAGCTATGCCCATCTGCCACAGGCCCGTCCCAATCAGAAGCGGGTCGATGCTCGGCAGTTGCCGACCGGCTATGAAAAGTTCCAGCTCTTCCGGCAGGCTATTGACATGCTGACTGCAGTCGGGTATGAATGGATCGGAATGGATCATTTTGCCTTGGCCGACGATGAACTGGCTGTAGCAGCCCGCGAACGGCGCTTACAACGCAATTTTATGGGCTATACGGTATTGCCAGCGCCGCATCAGATCGGTTTTGGGATGAGTGCCATCGGCGATCTGGCTGGTCGTTATGCTCAGAATGATGCCCACCTGGGTCACTATCAACGCGCGATTGATGCTGGGCAGCTGCCGATCACGCGCGGGATGCGGCTGACTGATGACGATATGCAGCGGCGCAAGGCAATTATGCATCTGATGTGCAACCTTGAGGTACCCTTCGACCTGCCGCTGCCCCCTGCCGGTCAGCGTCTCGGCGATCTGTTTGCTCATGAAATCGAACGGATTGCAACCTACGCCGATGATGGGCTAGTCGAGGTGGAGCCGCGCCGGTTGCGGGTAACAGAGCGCGGGCGGTTTTTCATCCGCAATCTGGCGATGGAACTTGACCGCTATCTGCAACAGGCAACAGCACGACCGGTCTTTTCGAGTACGGTCTGATGACACCCAACTGGGCGGGCAACAGCGATAAACGCTTCACACTGACCAGAGCGGGCTGTTTCCTGCGAGATTGCGGAGGCAGAGACGCAGACCTACAGCCGGCAGACGCTACGGCCTAGGTTGCGACCAGTGACAAAACGGGAAGCGAAACCTTTGCAACATACGTTGCATAACCGATCAGCAAGAAGAGGGGCGGAATTATGTTGCCAGGCTATGACAGTGTCGTAATCGGCGGCGGCATCGGCGGATTAGCAGCAGCCTATACGCTCCACAAACGGGGCTACCGGGTGCTGGTAGTTGAAGCGGCCAATCGCGTGGGTGGAGTGATCCAGAGTATTAAGACGGAAGAAGGCTTTACACTCGATTGTGGGCCAAATACTCTGGGGACGAAAGATCCTCGTCTCTGGCATGAATTGATCGATCTGGGATTGCGCGAGCGGATCACACCGGCGGCACGCTGCGGCAAGCGCCGTTTCATTCTTGTCAACGGACAGCCAGTAGAGATCCCCTCGTCGCCAATCGGATTGGTAACCACCCGGTTGCTCTCGTGGCGGGGCAAACTGCGGGTACTGGCCGAACCATTTACGACTAACACCTCCACAGGTACCGAAGAGAGTGTGGCTGCTTTCTTTACCCGCCGGATCGGCCCCGAGGCAACTGCACGCCTGCTCGATCCTTTTGTAGCCGGCGTCTACGCTGGTAATCCCGAGCAGTTATCAGTCGCGGCAGTTTTTCCTTCGCTTTGGGAAGCAGCGCAGCGTGGTGGCAGTATCGTGCGCGGCATGCTCAACCGGCCCCGCCCGAAAACGACGCTCAGCGAACCCAAAATGCGCAGCCGCACCTTTAGCTTCTATGACGGCCTAGCAGAATGGCCACGAGCCCTAGCTCGTGCTCTGGGCGCTAATAATGTCTGGACGGGCCGTAAGGCTGTGGAGTTGCGGTATCGCCATCATTATTGGGAAGTGACTATCGAGGGGGCTGGCGTTCTGGAAACGGTGACGGCACGCAGTGTAATTATTGCAACGCCAGCCTACGCCGCCGCCGATCTGATCGAATCGCTCGACACGGCTGCAGCCGAGGCGCTACGTGCTATCCCTTATGCGCCGGTCGCGGTTGTACACTTGGGATTCCGCCGCGATCAGCTCTCTCGTGAGCTGAATGGTTTCGGAGTATTGGCACCTTCGAGCGAACGGCGCCAGTTTCTCGGCATTTTGTGGGGTTCCAGCCTCTTCCCCCATGTGGCACCCGCCGATCGTGCACTGACGATCACGCTGGTTGGCGGCGCGATACGACCAGAACTGGCCGAACAGAGCGATGAAGCGTTGATTGAGTCGGCAATTCGCGACAATCAACAGGTGCTTGGGATCAGTGGTCATCCCTTGCTGACCCATGTCACACGCTGGCGGTATGCCATTCCGCAGTATACGTTCGGGCATCTCGAGCGGATTGCTACCCTCGAGCGGCTTGAGCAACGCTGGCCAACACTCCAACTAACCGGCAGCTATCGCGGTGGGGTTGGCGTGCCAAAGGCCTGGGCAAGTGGTGTGCAGGCCGGTGAACGGGTGGCGGCGGTACTAGATGCACAAGGTACGACCACGGGCGCCTTAGAACAAGCACACGGCTAAGGTGAACCATGCGTCAGGGCGGGTTGCTCAACCCGCCCTGATGGGGTTACCCGAACAGGCACCGTTTTGCACCTGTCCATCCCTAACCTGTACAATAGACTAACGCGACCAGTTTACGGTAAGGATAGGATAATGGCACCAAACGATCGCATTGCCGGGGGATTGTTTGGCTTGCTGATTGGCGACGCGCTTGGCGTGCCATATTCATTTCACCCGCCTGCTGATCTACCTCCGCTGGAGCAAATTGATATGCACCCCCCAGCTGGGTTCCCGCGCAGCCATCCGCAGATACCACCGGGGACATGGTCTGATGATGGCGCGCTAGCGTTGGCATTACTCGATTCGCTACTGGCGTGCGACCGCCTCGACCTGAATGATTTTGCGCTCAAGATTCGGGCTTGGTATGAACAGAGCGCCTATACGGTTGATGGCGTGGTGTTCGATATCGGAATGCAGACGCTTAAGGCGATCCAGGCTTGACAGCAGGGCATCCCACCATACCGTTCCGGACCGGCCGGTGAATTCGATAATGGCAACGGTGCCTTGATGCGAGTACTTCCGCTAGCATTGTGGCACACCGGCGATGATCACGCTCTGGTTGCCGATGCTCACATGCAATCGTTGCCAACTCACGGCCACTTGCGATCGCAGGTTTGCTGTGCACTGTACTGCCTGTGGGCACGCTACGAACTGGCTGGCGATCCGCGCGCGTGGGAAACGGCAACCAACCGACTACGTGCAATCTACGACCGGGGGCAGGCGCAGCGAGAGCTTGAACAGCATGTGCGTCCAGACGATCCGGCGCCTGGTGAAGGCAAGAGCTACGTTGTCGATACCCTCCGCTCGGCACGCTGGGCGGTGCAGCAGAGCACGAATTACGCTCAAACCGTGCGCATGGCCATTGCACTCGGTTATGATACTGATACCACAGCCTGTGTAGCGGGCGGAATTGCCGGGATTCGCTATGGTTTGAGCGGTATTCCTGCCCAGTGGCGCGAGCAACTACGCGGGCAGGCATTCGTGCGCGGGCTGTTGAACCGGTTATTACAGCAGCACCAGTTACTTCCTCCGCTCTGAAGGATGCGACGCCAGCTGTTGGTGAATGACACATGCAATCTGCATAGCGCCATCGCGAGGCACAGCATGCTTTAACCGCTCTACAGTCGCCGCATAGCGAGCTGGCTCTTCGAGGCTATTGATCGCTGCCACAATCCGCTCAGCTGTCGGACAGAAGAAACCTAATTCATAGTTCAACACAAAGTCAATATTCCCGTGTTCTTGGATGCCAACGGCTTCAGTCACAATGACTGGCTTGCGCATTACCAGAGCTTCCATCAAGGTACCGGGGCCGGCTTTGGTGACCACCACATCACTAGCGGCCATTAACTCTTCCATGTTATTGACGAAGCCAAACAGCCGCGTCTGCGGCAAACGCGGTCCACGTTGCAAATCCTCGTACAAGGCTCGGTTCTTGCCAGTCACAACCAGCAATTGCTTATCGGGCAACTGTTGTTCGAGTGTCTGCACCAACTCACCAAGACGCCCCGAACCAACACCGCCAGCAGTTAGGAGGATGGTAAACCGATCGGGGTCAAAGCCCAAGGCGCGCCGGACCGTCACCGCATCGCGGTTTTCGGCGGCAAACTTGGGATGCACTGGAAAACCGCACCGTTGCAACTGACTGGGCTTCATACCGCGTTTGTGCATAAGCCGGTAGGCTTCATCAGTTGGCGTAAGCGCCAGATCAACGCCAGGATAGCTCCAGGAGGCATGCAGCGTCACCAGATCGGTCACCACCGTCACCACCCGGAAAGCGTGGCGACGGCGGCGCCGAGCAGCGCAAACCAGGCGATGCACCAACGGATGGGTTACAACTACCAGTCGCGGCTGGCGCTCAGCGAGCAGGCGTTCGAGATTCTGGCGCGCGATCAAGTAGACCACACGCGAGAGAAAACTCACGGTCGAGCCGGAGTTCGTCAGTTGAAACGAGAGGTTATACAACTTCAACCAGCGGGTTGAGAGCTGATCGTACAGACCAGGAGCGCTGCGCACACCGGGCACATTGGTGGCCTGGAGCAGGTCTTCAATGGCCCACGTGATGCTCCCAGCCGACAGCTGTTCGAGTGCCGCACTAATCGCCACCGCTGCGCTACGGTGACCACCTCCGGTGTCAGAAATGGCAAAGAGCACATCTATTGGTTGTCGATTCATAAAGTTGTCAATCGTAACGTTGCTGGGTGAGATCGGCGATCACTTTTTCAGCAATATCGAGTGCAGCTCGTGGCCGGGCCGCCTCACGCGCACAGCGGCGCATTTCGCTCAGCATCGCTGGATGGCTAAGCAGATTGATCACGGCACGCGGCGTCGACTCACACATACGCAACTGAATCCCGCTCCCCGTGCTGACAACGTAATCAGCGTTCCATTCCTCGTGACCGGGAATGGGGTCAATGATGACCATCGGCGTACCGCGGGCTAGGACCTCGCTCACGATTAACCCACCGGCTTTGGTAATCACCAGATCGCTCGCGGTTACCAGATCGTCAACATAATCAATAAAGCCAACAACTCGCAGATCGATATTGGGCGTTGAGATAAAATCGCTCAACGATTCGACCAGAGTCGTGTTCCGACCAGCGACCACTACCAGCGTTGCCTGCAGCGGACTCTGCATCAACCCACTGACAATCTGGCGCACGTGGTCATCGTCGACACCACCACCAAATAGGGTGATCACCGTGCCCTCCAACGGCAAATCGCGGCGCAGACGTGCCTCACGACAATCGTTAGGCTGGGCAAATGCCGGATCGATTGGGATTCCGCTGACCACAATCTGTTGTGGGCTAATACCACGCTCAATCAATTGCGCGCGCGTCTGTTCATCGCCCACAAAGTAGCCATCGATCTCGGTATAGGTCCAGAAGGTGTGGGCAGCGTAGTCGGTAATCACACAATAGATCGGCTCGGTCAGACGAGCGCTGCGCTTGTAACCAACCAACAGCTCCATGGGGAGGAAGTGCGTGCAGATAATGACTTCGGGCTGAAAGGCACGCAGCACCTCTTTCAAACCGTTAGTACCAATACTTTCAACCAGTTTGCGGATGTTGTTGGTAATTTCAGCTAAATTCTGGTCGGCATTGGTCTGCGTGTAAAAATAGCCCCATACGAGCGGCGCCCGGTCGGTCAGTTCGAGGTACGAACGCGCATAGGCGAGACGAAACAGGCGCGACGTATGGTCAAGCACGTCCTCAACTCGTACTTCCCCTGGTTGACGACGGCTAAAGGCGGCAGCTAACGCTTCGGCAGCACGCTTATGGCCAGTGCCAACCGATGCATGCAAAATCAGAACTCGCGGCATAGGTCTGTCTCCAGCGAGGCGCCACAACGGCGCGCAGTTTGGTCACGCTCAACCGTATGGTATCATGTTTTGCCATTATTTGTAGCGTATCCACATTGTATGTCCAAGGGCGCCGAGGATTTTAGGTACGAGGCCTTAACTGAACATTGACAGGCGTGCGGAACCTTGCGATCCCCCACGCTGCGGTTGAGCCATTGACAGGAGCCGAACACCGCAGCTCGGCCAGGCAGGCCAGCAATTGACGCTCATATCGGGATGTGGTAAGATCAAGCGACCTTTAATACAGTCCTGTGAGGCTGTGAAGGAGCAATTCGATGATCCAGAATCTAATCCGGCCTGACTTGCCGCTCTTCCTTTGCCGCAGCTGCGGGCAAAGGTTTTTTGTTTGCGCAGCCTGGCTGATGCAGAGGAAGGTATGAGCAACGAAAAACAGATCCTTTCCGCGGACGAGATTCGGCGAGCACTGGTGCGCATCGCGCACGAGATTGACGAACGCAACGGTGGCCTGCGCGACGTGGTGATTGTCGGTATACGCAGCCGCGGTGTGCCGCTTGCTGAACGCATCGCCGCCGCAATTGCCGATTTCGAGGGCACACGTGTGCCCGTTGGTCAGCTCGATATTACGCTCTACCGTGATGATCTAAAGCTCCGCGGTCCGGCAGCACGAGTGCGTAAGACAGATCTCCCTATCGATATTACCGGCAAAACGGTAGTGCTCGTTGACGATGTCCTTTTCACTGGACGCACCGTGCGGGCAGCGCTGGATGCCATTGCCGATCTAGGTCGACCAGCCCGTATTCAGCTCGCGGTGTTGATTGAGCGCGGCCACCGTGAATTGCCCATTCGGGCCGATTTTGTCGGTAAGAACGTGCCTACCTCGCTTTCGGAACGAGTGATGGTACGTCTACGTGAGACCGACGGGGTGGACGAGGTCGTCATTCAGCGAGGGGAAAGCAATGACTAAACTACGCCGCCACGTGATCGATCTCGACGATTTTAGTGCCACCGAGATCGAAGAGATCCTCGAGACGACCGAAAGCATGCGCGAGGTGCTCGGACGCGAGATCAAGCAAGTACCGGCACTGCGCGGCAAGACGGTAGTGAATATGTTTTTTGAAGAGAGCACCCGCACTCGTATCTCGTTCGAGCTGGCAGCACGCGCTCTCTCGGCCAATGTGGTCGCTTTCACTGCCCGTGGCAGCAGCGTTGAGAAGGGCGAGTCGCTAGTCGACACCGTGCGCACACTTCAGGCCCTCGGCGCTGACATCATTGTGATGCGACACAGTCAGTCAGGCGCGCCCTATCTGGTGGCACGTTATTTTCGGGGAGCGCTTATCAATGCCGGTGATGGTCGGCACGCTCATCCCACCCAAGCCCTGCTCGACCTTTACACTATACGCAGTCGGTTTGGTCAGATCCGCGACCTCAACGTGGTGATTGTAGGCGATGTGTTGCACAGTCGAGTAGCGCGCTCGAACCTGTGGGGGCTAACTCGGCTTGGCGCACGAGTGACACTATGCGGCCCACCCACGCTGATCGGTCCGGCAGCATTCTGGACCGCCACCTGGCCGACGGTGCGCATTTGCCACGAACTAGATCCGTTGCTGCCCGAGGCCGATGTGGTCATGGCACTCCGGCTCCAGAAAGAGCGGATGCAGAGCGGATTACTGCCAGCACTACGGGAATACACGCGCATCTACGGGCTGACGGCCGAACGACTGGACCGCCTGCCCAAACATGCAATAGTGATGCATCCTGGCCCGATGAATGAAGGGATTGAGATTTTTCCCGAAGTTGCCACTGCTCCGGCAGCCGTCATCGAAACGCAGGTCACCAATGGCGTTGCGGTGCGAATGGCGTTGCTCTACCGGATGGCCGGTTGAAGGGGAGAGCTGATGCGGTATCTGATCAAGAACGGCACTATTATCGATCCAGCCAACCGGGTGGCTACGATCGGCGACATTCTGGTTGCCAACGGTAAAGTCGAACGCTTATACGATCTCGCTGATTTGCACAACGACCGCGAGCCACCCGGGCCGGATGTGGAAGTGATTAATGCCCGCGGTTGCGTTGTCGCGCCGGGATTTACCGACCTGCATACGCATCTGCGTCAGCCCGGCGAAGAGCACAAGGAAACCATCGCCAGCGTCTGTGCCGCTGCCACCATTGGTGGCTTTACCACGCTCTGTGCCCGCCCGACCACACGACCAACGCCTGACAACCCGGCAACGATTCGTCAGCTGCGGGAACTAGCCGATCGTTTCGGCACAGTGCGGATCGATCTCATTGGCGCGCTGACAATAGGTAACGAGGGGCGCATGCTGAGCGAGATGCGCGAACTGGCTGAAGCCGGTTGCATCGCTTTTAGCGACGGCGGGCGCACGATTGCTGATACAGCGCTGATGCGCAATGCGCTGGCTTACGCTGCCGCATTGAACTTGCCAGTAATGGTGAGTTGCCAAGACCCATATCTGGCGGCTGGCGGTATCGCACACGAAGGTGCGGTTAGTATCCGATTGGGATTACCCGGCATTCCCGCCGCTGCCGAAGAGGCGATCGTCGCTCGTGATATTGCGTTAGCCGAAGCGACCGGCGCTCACCTGCACATCAGCCGGGTCAGCACTGCTGGAAGCGTAGCCCTCATTCGCGCCGCACGCGCGCGCGGTGTACGAGTGACGGCAGAAGTGACACCGCATCACCTCACGTTGACTGATCGCTGGCTGTTGGGCTGGCTAGAAGAGCGCAACGAGCTCGAAACCGGTCGTCCCGGTGCGCACCCAGATCTCAGCCTGCCGTCATGGCTTAACCCGGCCCTGCTGCCGCCCTACGACAGTAACACGCGGGTCGAGCCGCCGTTGCGGAGCATCGAACACGTTGAGGCCCTGATAGAAGGGTTGCGCGAGGGGGTGATCGACGCCATCGCAGTTGACCATGCACCGCAGGCGTTGGTTGACCGTGAATGCGAATACGGTCTGGCCCCGCCCGGCATTAGTGGTCTCGAAACAGCGCTAGCGCTAACCCTGACCCTGGTTCATCGCGGCGAGATGGATATTGTCAACCTGATCGCTAAACTGACGGAAGGGCCAGCCCAAGTGTTGAACCGCTCGCCTGCCAACCTGCGCCCTGGCGCCACCGCTGATATTGTGATCTTCGATCCTGAACGCACTTGGGTGGTGGAACCAGAACATTTTGCCTCGCAAGGCCGCAACACACCGCTACGTGGCCAACGCCTGAAGGGGCAAGTCATGTTGACTATGGCCGCCGGTAAGATTGTCTTCCGCCGCGAAAATTTTGGACGGCAAACCCAGGCTGCACCACAACCCTCGCGACTGGAGGGGATCTTCGAGACGGAGTAAGCTGACAGGTGGACTGCCCTGACACGAGTAGCTAACGCGATCGACCAACAGTGACATGGTTGTTGGTGCAGCCACCACGCTGGCGTTGGCAAGGGTATCGTAGCTACGGAACCTGCCAGCACGCCCCAGACAGAGTACTAACGCGGGTCCAGCAGCGGCAGCTCTGAGTAGTTCACTGCGACCACAGGCTCGACGTCGGCCCCGCTTGTCGCCTACCGGTTGCGCTGGGTAATCCCATACGACCGCACTATGGCGACCGAGCAGCGCGGCTGCACCATTGCCCTGAAACACAGTTGCGGGATGGGTAGAGGGCAACTCTGCCCACCTCCCTTACAGGGCACGACCATCAGTCAGGGTACCAGATCCTAGCACAGTACAAATCTGGTATGGTAAGATGCTCATAGCGGTACGGTACAGAAACCTGTTGGAAGTGGGGTGGAGGAGCTATGAGTAATGCAATAACAATCCTGATCGCTGATGATCATACGATGTTCCGGCAGGGGTTGCGGGAAATTCTCGAACGCAAAGGCGGCTTTCAGGTTGTAGCCGAAGTACGTGATGGCGCAGCAGCCGTGGAAGCAGCCAAAACTACGCGACCCGATATTGCCCTGCTCGATGTTTCCATGCCAGTTATGACTGGTATCGAGGCTGCACGCCAGATTGCCCAGGTCAGTCCGAGTACCCGCTGCGTGGTATTGACTATGCATCGTGATGAACAGACCGTACTAGAGGCATTGCGAGCAGGGGCGAACGCCTATCTCTTGAAAGACGCTGATGCCAACGAGCTGATTGAAGCAATTCATGTCGTTTATCGTGGTGAAGCGGCACTAGCCGGCAGCGCCGCCGCGCGCGTCCTCGATCTCCTGCGCCGTAACGACAATGCGCCGTCGCTAAATGAAGTACTGACACCGCGCGAGCGTGATATCCTCGCCCTCGTCGCCCAAGGTGATGACAACCGCGCGATCGCACTCAAACTCAGCCTAGCCGAAAAGACGGTTGGTAACCGGCTCAGCGAGATTTTTCAGAAGCTCGGCGTGAGCAATCGCACCCAGGCCGCGATTGTCGCCGTTCAGCGCGGACTGGTACCACCTCCTGATCTACGCTAACCGACAATTCAAAGGCAGTACTATGCTCACGCTGACTAGTATTCACCACGTTACTGCCATCGTGGCCAATATTCAACGCAACTACGACTGCTCCACGCGGGCTACGGCTAGTCAAGCGTACCGTCAATCAAGACGATACCAGCGCCTACCACCTCTTCTACGCCGATGGAGCTGGCACACCCGGCACTGCTTTAACCTTCTTTGACTGGCCACTGCCCCCGAACGGCGCGGCGTCAATAGCATTACCCCCACCATGCTGCGAGTCAACGGTGCAGTCAGCCTAGCGTAGTGGGCCGAACGTCTCCGTGCTGCAGGGGTTGGCGTGGGCGAGATCCCCGCACGCGATGGTCGATTAACCCTAGACTTTACAGATCCAGAGCGCCAGCGGTTAACGCTGATCGACGATGGTGGCGACGGCACCTTTGTCGCCTGACAGCATAGCCCGGTACCACCCACATATCAGATTCGCGGCCTAAGACCAATCATCCTGAGTGTGGCCCAGCTCGATCCCACCGATGCAACGCTGCGTGTGGTACTGGGCATGCAACGTGGCCGAAGCTATCCCCATCCCGACAACCCCAACGATATTGAGTACGTACATGGGCGCAGGCGGACGAGCAGCCGAAGTCCACGCCGTTGCGCAACCACACGCACCACCAGCCCGCTCTGGTGCCGGCGGGGTACATCACGTAGCCTTCCGCGGTTCCACGCTTGTCGAACGCGAAGCTTGGGCACGGCAATTGCGTGAACTACGCCTCCCCAACAGTGGCATCGTCGATCACTACTCCTTCTGCAGCATCTACTGCCACAAACCGAACGGCATCCTCTTCGAGCTAGCCACCGATGAACCAGGTTTTACGGTCGATGAGCCAGTCGATAAGTTAGGCGAACGGCTGGCGCTGCCGCCTTTCTGCGAGCCGCATCGGGCCGCGATTGAGGCCGACTTACCGCCATTGTCGGATTGACCGACCTTACACGGCTCATCATCGCGTAGCCTCGATCCGCACGGCAAGCGCAGATCCGAGACCAGATCGAAAACTTGACACATCTGCGGCCAGCAGCGAGGTACGGCAAAGGCCCACCGGTCACCCTGCATACACACGTTGATAGGTCTGCTCGGCCCAGCGCGTCGCGGCCAGCAGCTCGGCCCCCAGCGCTGGTACTTCGGTCAACCACGTCGGCGCCAGATGGAGCACAGCCCACAGCTCGGCGCTGGTGCGCGCATCACACCATAGCGCGGCCAGCTCGGCGACCTGCCCTGCTGCTGCCAGCGCCGCCGCCACCTCCCTCAGCGCCGCGGCGCGTGCCCTATCATCCGCAATCGCCGCCGCCGCGGCCCGCGCCTCCGCCCAAACCGCGCTCGCTTCCCCAGCCTGCCCTGC
>JAINCM010000004.1:0-21839 GCA_036574065.1 Chloroflexus sp. | reverse complement strand
GGGCCGCGCCCTTGAGCGACAGCACTTTGGTGATCGCCGCTGTCAGCGTGGTCTTGCCGTGGTCGACGTGGCCAATGGTGCCGACGTTCACGTGCGGTTTCGTCCGCTCGAATTTCTGCTTAGCCATTGTGTTGTTCCTCCGCGTTCTTCCGCGATCTGCTTATCCTGACATCAGCCGGATCCGGCCAGTTCCCGATCAGACCAGACGGCGTAAATTGCCGTTGGTAGTAAGCGGCGAGAGGTCCGTTCTGGGATAGCCAACTCGCCGGCAGTAACGTACCCCTGAAATGGCGCCATCACTTCGGCGAGCAAGTTGCCGATAGTAAGGGCCGAGATAGTTGTTGCGTAGGCGCACACCAATACACCAAGCGGTTGCTGGCTAAGCAAGCGAGCGCACTGAGCCAGCAATTGCGGTAATTGTTCGTGTAAGCGCCAGATTTCGCCATTTGGCCCGCGACCAAAAACCGGCGGGTCGAGCAAAATCAGATCGTATTGATGACCACGCCGTAATTCACGGGCGACAAACTTACCAACATCATCAATCAGCCAACGGATCGGGCGTTCAGACAACCCCGCTAAGGCTTGATTTTCCTGAGCCCAGCGCACGGCAGGTTTCGAAGCATCGACGTGCGTTACGTGGGCGCCGTGGCGAGCGAGATGTAGACTGCTCAATCCAGTGTATCCAAACAAGACCAACGCACGCGGTTGCGAACGACGTTGCACCTGCCGAGCCAGCCATTCCCAATGGGCACTGTGTTCAGGAAAGACACCAGTATGGCGAAACGGTGTCGGACGTACCCAACAGCGTACTCCATTGGCATTGAGCGGCCAGCGTTCGGGCAACGAGCGATGGTAGTGCCATTCACCCGGCCCATCGTCGCCGCGCAAGCGACGAAAGGTAGCATCAGCTCGCTGCCACTCAGTCGCCGGCAAATGTGGCGACCAGATCGCCTGCGTTTCCGGTCGAGCCAACACATAGGGGCCAAACCGTTCTAGTTTTGCGCCATGGCCCGAGTCGAGCAATTCGTAATCAACCCAGGGCGGCGGTGTCAGCAGGCGAAGCTCCATCGTCGCACAAAGGGGACGACCGCGCGGGGCGGACGTCCCCGACCATTCTCACTAGTTTGCGCCACGCTTCTCGATGATCTCCTTGGCCAAAGCCTCGGGCAGCGGCTCGTAATGGTCGAACTCCATCGACGAGGTTGCGCGGCCCTGGGTCGCCGAACGGAGATCGGTCATATAGCCGAACATGTTGGCCAGTGGAACATAGGCGCGCACGACCTGCGCATTTCCACGAGCCTCTATCCCCTCGATCCGACCGCGGCGAGCGTTGAAATCGCCGATCACTGTACCGAGGAACTCCTCGGGTGTAACCGTCTCGACTTTCATAATCGGCTCGAGCAACTGCGGCTTGCCACGACGGACTGCCTCTTTAAGACACATCGAAGCGGCGATCTTGAAGGCCATTTCTGACGAGTCGACCTCGTGGTACGAACCGTCGTACAGTGTAGCCTTAATGTCAACCACTGGATACCCAGCGATGACACCAGTTTGCATCGCCTCACGGAGCCCCTGCTCGACGGCAGGAATGTACTCTTTCGGGATCACGCCGCCCACAATAGCGTTAACAAACTCGAACCCGCCACCGGGGGGCAACGGCTCGAACTTAATCTTGACGTGACCGTACTGACCCTTACCACCGGTCTGGCGGACGAAGCGGGTCTCGTGATCGACCGGGACAGTGATCGTCTCACGGTACGAAACCTGCGGCTTACCCTGATTAGCCTCAACCTTATACTCGCGGCGCATGCGATCAACGATCACCTCGAGGTGCAACTCACCCATCCCCTTGATGATCGTCTGTCCGGTCTCGTTGTCGGTATAGACACGGAAGGTTGGGTCTTCCTCGGCCAGCCGGCTGAGCGCAATCGACATCTTGTCTTGGTCAGCCTTTGTCTTGGGTTCAATCGCCATTTCGATCACCGGCTCGGGGAAGCGGATGCTCTCAAGTACAATCGGGTGATCGGGATCGCAGATAGTATCGCCTGTGTACGAATTCTTGGGACCAACCATTGCCGCGATCTCACCGGTATACACTTCATCGATGTCCTCACGGTGGTTCGCATGCATGCGGAGCAAGCGCCCAAGGCGTTCGCGCTGACCACGGGTCGAATTAAGCACATACGACCCCTTCTGGATCTTGCCAGCGTAGACGCGGAAGTAGGCCAGCTTACCGACGTAAGGGTCAGCAACAATCTTGAAGACGAGGGCCGTGAACGGCTCATCATCGCTGACTTGACGAGTAATCACCTCAACGCCCTCATCACCCATCACCTGCCCAGGGAGTGTACCAACAATTGCGGGGCGATCAAGGGGTGAGGGTAGATACTCTACCACAGCATCGAGCAGCTTCTGCACACCCTTATTGCGCAGAGCGGCGCCACAGAGCACGGGTACCAGCTTGCGTTCGATCGTGGCCTTGCGCAGACCGCGCTTTAACTCCTCGATCGACAGCTCCTGCCCTTCGAGATAGAGCAACGTCAGCTCATCATCGGTCTCGGCGATCATTTCGACCAGCTCATTGCGGGCCTTCTCAGCAGCGGGGCGCAGCTCGGCCGGAATTTCTTCTTCGCGAACATCTTTGCCGAGGTCGTCGTAGTAAATCGTCGCCTTCATCTTGAAGAGGTCGATTGTACCGCGGAAGGTATCTTCGACCCCGATCGGCAACTGCACAATTGCTGGTTTTGCACCGAGACGATCCCTGATCATCTGCACGCAGCGCTCAAAGCTGGCGCCAACGCGATCCATTTTGTTGACAAAACAGATGCGCGGCACGTTGTATTTATCGGCCTGTCGCCAGACCGTCTCAGACTGAGGTTCAACGCCAGCCACGCCGTCGAACACGACGACGCCGCCGTCGAGCACGCGCAGTGATCGTTCCACCTCTACCGTAAAGTCGACGTGGCCGGGAGTATCGATGATATTGATTCGATACTCAACGCCGTCCAGGCGCCAGGACGCAGTCGTCGCCGCAGCGGTGATGGTAATCCCGCGCTCCTGCTCCTGCGGCATCCAGTCCATCGTTGCGGTACCCTCGTGAACCTCGCCGATCTTATACGTGCGGCCGGTATAAAACAGGATCCGCTCGGTCGTCGTGGTCTTGCCCGCATCGATATGGGCAATAATGCCGATATTGCGTACCTTGTCGAGTTCGATCTGACGTGGCATAACCGTCACATACTCCTACGTGAGGCGACGCAAGTCGCCGTATCCTCAAATAAGCCAATGCCGACTCTAGAGCCGGCCATAATGGGCGAAAGCACGGTTTGCTTCCGCCATACGATGAACGTCCTCTTTACGCTTGATGGTAGCCCCTGTGTTGTTGTAGGCATCGATCAATTCTGCCGCGAGACGCTCGACCATTGGCTTGCCAGTGCGTGCGCGTGCCGACATCAAGAGCCAGCGCATAGCCAACGAGTAGCGGCGATCGCTCTTAACTTCAACTGGGACCTGATAGGTAGCGCCACCAACCCGCTTGGGCTTGACCTCGATCGATGGGCTAGCATTGCGCAATGCCTGCTCGAAGATCTCCATCTGCGGCTTCTTGAGCCGTTCAGCGGCAAGATCGAGGGCCTGATAGACGATGCGCTCGGCAAGGCTCTTTTTGCCGCGCTCCATCACCTTGTTGATAAATTTCTGGACAAGAACGCTGTTATAGCGCGCATCTGGCGGCGTGGGCCGACGTTCGACATTTCCACGACGAGGCATAACGCACCTCTCCTACTTCTTGCCACCCTTGCCGGCGACTGCGCCCTTGCCGACAGGCTGATTCTTCTTCGTGCCGTACTTGCTGCGACCCTGCTTACGACCGCTGACACCCTGAGTGTCAAGCGTACCGCGGACAATGTGATAGCGCACGCCGGGCAAGTCTTTCACGCGGCCACCGCGGATCAGCACAACCGAGTGTTCTTGCAGATTGTGCCCCTCACCAGGGATGTATGCTGTTACCTCAAGGCCGTTAGAGAGCCGCACGCGGGCGATCTTGCGCAGCGCCGAATTCGGCTTCTTCGGCGTCATCGTCGTCACCTTTGTGCAGACGCCGCGCTTTTGTGGTGATCCGCGGCCGCGAGTCAGCTTCCCCTTCAGCGAGTTGTAGGTGAAGCGCAGGGCCGGGGCTTTCGTCTTTTTCACCACCGGCTTGCGCGGCTTCCGAACAAGTTGGTTGATAGTCGGCATTTAATGCTCTCCTTCAAACCGGCCTGCGATTGACAACCTTTTGCAGACAAAATAATAACTGGCCCAAAGATCTGGTCGCAGTAACGGACTGCGCCTTAGAAGTGGGCCGCATGGCACACAAATGATTTGCTGCGCAACTTCTTCGCAGCAGTATTGGAGTATAGCACTGTCATTAGGCTTTGTCAAACCACGGCGAGTCGTTTTCGCGCGTTATGATGGGTTAGGGGTCGAGGTTTTGCGCCAGCGTCGGTCCGTTGACATCGGGTACTAATAACGCCTAGGTAGAATCGCAATGTTGACTGGTCACGGTGTGGGAATATGTTGTTCTGTTGCGGATCGAGCTGGTGGCACACGCCGTCGGATCTGGCTCTGCGTGCCGTCTTCGTTTGTAGCCGAATGCAGTATGATGAAAGGCAATAAACAGCACAATCCTGTGGAATAGTGATGAAATCAGGCCGGATCGAAATATTAGGTGTACCAATCGATAATGTAACTGAAGCGGAGGTATTGGCGCGGGTGGCGATGATGATCGAGTCTGGTCGCCCGCATCAGATCTGTACGATCAATCCTGAATTCATCATGGAGGCGCAGCGCAATCCGGCGTTTCGAGCAGTATTGCAGGCAGCAGATTTAAACACGCCTGACGGGATTGGCGTAGTGCTGGCCGCCCGCTGGTTGGGGGTCCCTCTGCGCGGACGGGTAACCGGTGTCGAATTGACGCAGGGATTGGCTCGCATGGCTGCGGAGCGTGGTTATCGCATCTTCTTCTTGGGGGCAGCACCGGGAGTGGCGGAAGCGGCAGCAGCGGCGTTGCAACAACGTTGGCCGGCGCTATCTGTTGCTGGCTGCTATGCTGGTTCACCGGCGCCGGAAGCTGATACATTGCAACGGCAAATCATCTCTGCGACGCGGCCAGATGTGCTTCTGGTCGCTTACGGTCATCCGCGGCAGGAATTGTGGATTGCTCGTAATCAGCCGCTCTTGCAGATACCTGTAGCAATCGGAGTCGGGGGGACATTTGATTACCTGGCTGGACGGGTGCCGCGTGCGCCGCGGTTGATGCGTCAGCTAGGACTAGAATGGGCCTTTCGGCTGGTTGTGCAGCCAAGGCGCTGGCGGCGGATCATCGATGCCGTACCAATGTTTTTGCTGACAGTACTCTGGCATAGGCGGCGCGGTCTTCAGTAACGAGACTCTAGGTTACCGGCAACGTGAGCCGGCGGTGGAAGTGAGGAGGGCTACTGTGCAGACGACAGCGGAAAAGATTGCAGCGTTGCGCGAACGACGTGAACGAGCGCGCAATCAAGATCCGGCGGCGATTGCCCGCCAGCACGAGCGAGGGAAACTCACTGCGCGCGAACGAATCGAGCGTCTACTTGACCCTGGTTCATTCGTTGAACTTGACGCCTTTGCTGTTCATCGTACCTCGGCGTTTGGCATGGATCGGCGGAAGCCGCTGGGGGATGGCGTGATTACCGGCCATGGAACCATCGACGGTCGTCCGGTGTGCATCTTTGCCCAGGACTTTACCGTCTTTGGCGGTTCGCTCGGTGAGGTGTTCGCCGAGAAGATCTGTAAAGTGATGGATCTGGCCCTGCGCATGGGTGTGCCCTGCATTGGGATCAACGATAGCGGTGGTGCGCGGATTCAAGAGGGAGTAGTGAGCCTTGGTGGTTATGCTGAAATCTTTTACCGCAATGTGCTGAGTAGCGGCGTCATTCCTCAGCTCTCGATTATCGCTGGGCCATGTGCTGGCGGCGCTGTCTATTCACCGGCTATGACCGACTTTATCTTCATGGTCAAAAACATCAGCCAGATGTTTATTACCGGACCTGATGTGATCAAGACCGTGACTGGTGAAGAGGTCGGCTTTGAAGAATTAGGCGGTGCAATGACCCACAACACGCGCAGCGGGGTTGCCCATTTTGCCGCTGATACTGAAGATGAGTGTTTTGACCAGTTGCGCATGCTGCTTTCGTTCTTGCCATCCAATAATATGGAGGATCCGCCGTATCAGCCGCCCACTGATGATCCTGAGCGGATGGACGAACAGTTGCAGAGCATTATTCCTGATAATCCGCGCAAAGCCTACGATATGATCAAAGTGATCGAAGCGGTAGTCGACGACGGCTTTTTCTTTGAGGTGCAGCCGGCGTGGGCACAAAATATTGTGATTGGCTTTGCTCGGCTCGATGGGCATGTTGTGGGTGTGGTTGGTAACCAACCGCTTCAAATGGCTGGAACGCTCGATATTGACAGTTCGGTGAAAGCGGCTCGCTTTGTACGTTTCTGCGATGCATTCAATATTCCGTTGGTTACCTTTGTTGATGTGCCAGGTTTCTTGCCGGGAACGCAGCAGGAATATGGTGGCATTATTCGCCATGGCGCTAAACTGCTCTACGCTTACTGCGAGGCGACTGTGCCAAAGCTGACGGTCATTACGCGTAAGGCGTATGGTGGGGCTTATGACGTGATGGCGAGCAAACATATTCGCGCTGACTTCAACTTTGCCTGGCCCACCGCCGAAATTGCCGTGATGGGGGTTGATGCCGCCGTGCGGATCATCTTCCGCAAAGAGCTGGCTGAAGCTGACGATCCAGCAGCTCGGTTAGCCGAACTGGTGGAAGATTATCAAAATCGCTTTGCCAACCCCTACGTTGCGGCTGAGCGTGGCTATATCGATGCCGTTATCGAGCCGCGTGAGACACGCCCGGCACTCATCCGCGCGCTCCGATTGGCGCGCACCAAACGGCAGAGCCTGCCAGCACGCAAACATGGCAACATTCCATTATGATGGCTATTATTCGCCAAAGATCCGGCCACTATTTGCATGATGCCTGTGCTATGATTAGACTGTAATTATCAGCTTCAACGATCCGTCAGCTCAGGATGACAGGCATGAGCGGTGTAGAGGGTGCAGCAGAGCAGGTGATCGAACTTCGCTTACCGAGCCGATTAGGCTACGAGCGAATCGCGATGGATACGGCAGCATCGTTGGCGCGACGTATGGGATTCGCTGATGAGCGAGTCGATGCGCTACGCACTGCTTTAGGTGAAGCGGTCACTAATGCGATTGAACATGGGAACCAGGCCGATGAGGCGATGAAGGTCGTAGTGCTACTTACTGTGCGCCCCAACGAGCTGGTTATCAGCGTATCCGATCAGGGTCGCAAGGCGCTAGAGGAGGAACAAACCAAGTTGCGTCCTCAGATCGCTGATGCATTCCAACGTACTGATCGAGGGGGATGGGGGATCTGGTTGATGCGTGAGCTCATGGATGAGGTGGAATTTACCCTAGCGCCAGAAGGTGGTAATCTGGTACGTATGGTTATCCATCTCGAGCGCATGTCAGTCAATGGATCGTGATGCGGAAGCGGCACTAGCTGTTTGCTGTACAGCGTAGTGCGCAGAACAGAGTCAATCACCTGCAGTAGCACCTGTTATCCGCACTTTTAGAGCATTGTCGCGCGTGATGATATCAGATGTTGAATAGACTAGTACAAGTATATGCACTTCGCACTTCAAAGGCGAAGTGGGAGTCGTTGATGTCTGGGAAAGTAAGGTTGCCAGATACGCCCCATTATTGGTTGTAATCTAGCGGTTCGACCATAGAGTGGTGGACGTTAATGAGGAGCGATCGATGTTGGAAGACGAATTAAACGTCAATATCCGTCAGCGTGATGGGGTAGCGATAGTTGATCTGATCGGTGATGTTACCACATTTGCCGAAGAGAAGATCAATAACGCTTACCGACAGGTAACGGCGCAGGGATATCGCTACATTCTATTCAATTTTCGCCAGAACGATTACATCAATAGTGCTGGTATTGCCATTCTGATCGGGATTGTCACCGAGGTAAATCAGAATGGGCAGAAACTGGCAGTGAGTGGATTGTCTCCTCATTTCCAGAAAATCTTTCGCATGGTCGGGCTGGCACAATACGCCGAGATCTACAACACCGAGGAAGAGGCACTAAGTGCGTTTAGACGGTTGAGTGGGATCGAATAAGCCACTGCAGTTTAGGATTTGTTGACCGTGGGGCGATGCACCGCATCGCCTTTTTTGTCTTCCCGGCTAGAGGCAATGGCTGCCGCTAGTTCGGCGGGTGTTACCACAGCGTTCCCCAGACGCTGCACCACGAGTGCTGCCGCGATATTGGCGAGAGCAGCGGCGATATGTCCCCGGCAGCCGGCAGCCAGGGCGAGGGTGGCAACCGCGATAAACGTATCACCGGCGCCAGTGGTGTCGAACACTTCACTAACCTGGTGGGCAGGCAACTGAAGATACGGTTCATCGTCACCGATGAGCGCCAATCCGGCTGGGCCACGGGTAACGATGACGAGGCGGGCAGCCAGCTGTTGATGCAAACGAACCAGACCGGTGACGAGCGCCTTGTCATCTGACAAAGATGTCCCTAGTGCCGCTGCCGCTTCAGCATCGTTGCAGCGAAAGAGATCAGCGTGATGGTAATAGTGTGAATTGCCCTGGGCGTCGACGGCGAAGATAACGCCGTGTTGCCGACAGAGATATCGGATGGCTTCAACGACCCGTGGGGTAAGGAGGCCAAGCTGATAATCAGAGCAGATCACGGCATCAGCTGTTGGAATCTGCTTGGTCAGGGTGGCGACTATCAGCTCTTCTTCATCGGTGGTGAGTGGGCGGCGGTCGATTCGGTCGAGCCGGGCAACCTGTTGTGGTAGGCGCGGGGCTGCATCAGCCAGAATGCGAGTTTTGCGGGTCGTGATGCGCTCGGGGATCGTGATCACACCGCTATCATCGATAGCAGCTGCACGCAGCAAATCGCGCAGCTGTGCGCCTTCTGCATCATCGCTCACAATAGCGATTAGGCTAGCTTGTGAGCCGAGCGCCACCACGTTGCGGGCCGGATTGGCGGCACCGCCCAGAATGGTCTCACGTCGCAAAAATTCGAGCACAGGGATTGGCGCTTCACGCGAAAGGCGGGTGGCGCGACCGTACAGATATTCGTCAAGCGTAATGTCACCTACAACCACGATCCGGTGTCCGGCAAGGATGGTTGGATCAGGGAGGCTAGTGTAGTCGAAAGACGTGATCGTCATAGTCGGGTTTGATAGTCCTGCGTACCGCCAGCGTTGGTCGCAACCACTACCCGGAGCCAGCGGTGCCAAGTAGCGTCACGATTTGGAAAGAGTAGAGTAGCTTGAATCGAACCACGTAGTTCTCAGGCTGGCAGCGACAGATAGTTCGGCAAAGAGTTACTCGACGTTTAAGTGTCGAGGTATCACCGCTTCCCAGCCTGCTTCAGTGTCGAAACAGGCTGGGTTTGTCATCATACGATTTCCCCAATGTTATAGATACTTACACTGTTTGAGGTAGGTATTACCTAACTGGCCTTTCCCTGGAAAGTCCTGCGTGAATTGTTTGGTGTGGTCAGAATTGAGTCACTCACCCAGCACGGCAGCCCGGAAGCGTTGCATACCAATTTGAATCTCTTCGCTACTGGTAGCATACGATAGGCGCAGGTAACCAGGAGCGCCGAAGGCTTCGCCGGCGACGCAGGCGATGTGTGCTTCTTCTAACAGGTATAGATTGAGTTCGTCGCTAGTAGTGCACACTTTGCCGTTACGCAGGGGGCGATTGAGAAGGGCGGTAACATTGGGGAAGACGTAGAACGCGCCATCGGGGACAGTGCAGGTCACACCAGGAATGGTAGCCAGCAGATTGAGGATGAGATCACGGCGGCGCTGAAATTCGGCAGTCATAGCGGCGACGGTGGCTTCGATCGCTGGGTTAGGCGTGTAGGCCGCTAGGGCTGCGTCTTGCGAAATGCTCGAAGTATGAGTACTTGTGTGACTTTGAATGGCCTTGATCGCCTCGATCACCGGTTGCGGGCCTGCCACATAGCCGACGCGCCAGCCCGTCATCGCATAAGCTTTAGCGGCGCCATTCACCACCAGCGTGCGATCGGCAAGATCGGGAGCAATTCGTAACAGGCGCGCATACGGTACATAGGAGATGGCATCGTAGATCTCATCACTAATGATCAACGCTGGGTGATCGCGTAAGACGGCGGCCAACGCGGCGAGTTCATCTGCACTGTACACAGCACCAGTGGGGTTAGAGGGTGAATTGAGGACTACGACCCGGGTCTGCTCAGTCAGGCTCGCGCGCAATTGCTCAGGCGTCAGTTTGAAGCCGGTTTCCTCGGTAGTTTGCGGCGTCACAGGTGTCGCACCGGCGAGTTTGACTTGCTCAACATAACTAACCCAGTACGGCGCCGGTACCACAACCTGATCACCCTCTTCGCACAGAGCCTGGAAAGCGAGGTAAAGTGCCTCTTTCGCACCAGTCGTCACGGTCACTTGACCAATACCGTAGTTAATGCCCTGGTCAGCTGTGACGCGAGCAGCAATAGCTTTGCGCAGCTCGAGTGTACCGCCGGTCGGCGTGTAATGGGTATGATTAGCGTGGATACCAGCAATGGCAGCCTGTTTGATTGGTTCAGGTGTGTCGAAATCAGGTTCGCCGACGCTGAACGAAATGACTTTGATCCCGGCGGCTCGCATTTGAGCGACGCGAGCGGTCATCGCAGCTGTGGCCGAAGCTTCGAGGGCGGCGAGGCGGCGAGCGAGGCGATATTCCATTTTGGCCGACATAGTAAACTCTCCTGTTGGGTTGTTACAACCTTGAAGGGATTATACCAGAGGCGAGGTATGGTAGTTGGTGGTAGCGTAGCGGCAGGTCTTAAATTAGGGTTCAACCGGCGTGGTAGCCTCGGGCGGTATCACCCCGCTACGGGCATACTCCTGTATAGCTAGGTAGATAGCGCGTGGCGTACCATCGGGGTGAACAAAGTTCCAGGCATCGGGGTATGATCGCGTGAGGAAGGGCGCGCTGAACTGCCAAAGGATGGTAGCTTCGAGCCATGGGTAGCTTCGAGACAGTTCGTATATGGCAATCGTCCAGCGAAGCCGGTCAGCGGGCCGTACCGCGCCACTCCAGCGGGGGTGATCGTTATAGCCACCTTCGGTGATGATGATGCGTTTATCTGCACCGCCAAGCTGGTCGAGCAGGTTACGTACCAGTTCGATCCGGCGAAAATTGACCCGATCGGACGCAGGTTCAGCTGTGGGTGGTTCACGACCGCCATAGGCATGCACAGCCCACATATCGAAAAAGGGAAACGCACCAGCATCGGCCAGTGAAGCAAGGAATTGCATATCGTCCATACGGAGTGCCCCACCGTCGAGACTCGGCCCTGGCGAGAGTGCCCCCGCAATCACGATCGCATTGGGTGCAACTGCCTTAATGGCAGGGTAAGTCTGTTTGAGGAGGTCGGTGTACGCACCTGGATCGGGCGGACGCTCGCCCCATTCAAAGCGCAGATTGGGTTCGTTCCAAATAATGATATGGCGCACACCCTGATCGGCGTAGCGAGCTGCGAAGGCAGCGGCAAAGTGGGCAAAATCGGCGAAATGATCGCGATCGAGGTACCGATCGGTGGTATTGGGCGGGCGGGCCCAGGCCGGTACGATATCGAGGCGGGCAACCACGTTGAGACCTTGGGCGCGGGCATGGGCAATGACCAGATCAGCGCCGACCCAGTCGAAGCCATAGCGCGAGCGAGGTTGAATGTAGGCCCAAGGGAAGAGTTCGACAATCCAACTTGCGCCCATCTCGTTGACCTGAGTCAAAGTACGGCGAATGTAGGCTTCATCGCCGATCCCCGTGAGGCGGGTATGCACGCCGATGAGGGGATTTGTCGTAACGACCGTGCGTGGTGGCGGGAGATCAAAGGGGCGCGGTAGGCGCGGCCCGATGAACTGGCTGCCGATTAACATGATTAGCCCAAAACTGAGCAGAGCGGCGCGAATGCTTGTCATAGTGGCTTGCATACAATACCGAGTTGGTTGGTTGAGGCAGGGCTAAGGCCATTGTAGCACTGACGAAGTATCTTTGCCCGCAGTAAGTTATGCTGCATCGGTCTTGGTCATACCTCAAAACGAGCGCCGTAATGGCTGGTCGGATGACAGATGGGGTTGTGCAAGAGCTGTTCATTTGCCTTGCGCGGTCATACTAACCGTGCTATAAAGATGTAGGTTGTTCTTTTTTGCACATTGAATAGACACAGGAATGACACCATTATGCGTATCGTCATTGCAGGAGCCGGCCCGGCAGGCATGGTAGTCGCTCGCACGATGGTTGAGCGCGGCCACGATGTGATCGTGCTTGAGAAGCGGAATGTGCCCGGCGGTAAGGTGTCAGCCTGGCAGGATACCGACGGTGATTGGATCGAGAGTGGATTGCACGTCTTTTTCGGAGCATACCACAATCTGCTCGCGTTCCTAGAGCGGTACGGCCTGGGCGATACCTTTAACTGGAAGCCGGCGGAGATGATCTTTGCCTCGGAACGCCACGGTCTGGCACCAATCCGCTTTGTACCCTGGCTTCCTACTCCGTTCAATGGGTTGGCAGGTGTGCTAGCATTCAAGCCACTGTCGCTCGGTGACAAATTGCGCATGGGCCTGGGACTGATGCGAGTGATCTTTGGTGACCAGAAATACGTTGATGAGCAGGATAACGAGACATATGCATCGTGGCACTTGCGGCATGGGATGGGGCAGCGGGCACTGGATGAGGTGATGCATACCATGGCGCTGGCGCTTAATTTCCAGCGCGCAGATCGTGTCTCGGCGAAGCTGCCGCTAACTGCGATGTTGCACTTTGCCCACGAGAAAGAAGCGCCGCGGATGGCGCTGGTGAAAGGTTCACCCGATACCAATATCTGGCGACCATTGATTGCTCAGATTGAACAACTGGGTGGACGGGTTGAGCTGAATGCTCGGGTGGTAGCCATTGAGTACGATGCCGAGACCAATCAGGTCACCGGCTTCCGGCTGGAGGATGGCCGCCTAATTACTGGTGATGTCTACGTTTCAGCGATGCCAGTCCATAACTTGCGCAAGGTGATTCCGCCAGCGTTGCGTGAAATGCCCTATTTCGCCAATTTGAGTCATCTTAAAGGTTCACCAGTCATTACGATGCAGCTCTTCTTCGACCGACGTATTGCTGGGGTGGACAATCTCCTCTTCAGCGCCGGTACCCATCTAAGCGTCTACGCTGATATGGCAATAGTGGCACCCGAATATCACAAAGGTGAGCGCAGCATCATGCAGTTTGTAGTTGCGCCAGCAGCTGAGCTGATCAAGTTACCTGATGAAGAGCTGGTACAGTTTGTAATGAGCGAGTTTGTGCGACTGCATCCGATTGCGCGCGAAGCTAGGCTGCTCAAGTACACGATTGTGCGCATTCCCAACTCGGTGTATCAGGCATTGCCGGGAGTAGATAAGTACCGGCCAGATCAGGCTACACCAGTGCGTAACTTTTTCTTAGCCGGTGATTATACCCGCCAACACTTCCTAGCCTCGATCGAGGGCGCGGTGATTAGCGCGAATCGTTGCGTTGAACGGATCACGGAAGCCCAGGCGCGCGGTGATCTTGTGATCCAGCCGCAAATTCTAGCCACAGCAGATTGAGATATCTCGTATACTGATGATAGCATTACCGACAACCCGCTCTGCTGCGGGCGGGTTGTCAATTTGGATGAATCTTGTCTGCTTGTTGAAGGGCTGCCATGCTCGCTATCGATACCTTGCTCAATGGCCATTACCGGATCACAGTTGCGCTCGATGCGTATCCCGACGCTGAACTATATCGAGCAATCGATCAACGTTCGGCACTGCGAGTGTTGATTACGGCTTTACCGCAGCCGAACCAGACCGCAGTCAACGATGTGATGCGGCTAGCACGTGAGCTGGCACAGGTCCAGATGCCGGGATTGCTGGCATTGCGTGACTACTTTGCCATCGATCTGGTCTGTTATCTGGTGGCTGATGATCCTGGTGGCGCTGATCTGGAACGGTTCGCTCGCGAGCGCGGCGCGCCTTTACCCGAGAGCGAGACTCTGGCTATCGTTGACCGGTTGTTGGCGGTGCTTGATCGTTTGCATCATCATCAACCACCGCTATTGCTAGGCGATTTACGCACGTGTGATCTGTGGTCATCACCAGAAGGAGGCTTGAGTCTGGCTCCCTTTGCCTGTGCTCGCCACATTGGTACTGAGGCCACCCCGTATCGCGCGCCTGAGCTGTATGACCATACGGTAGAACCGGCGCAAGCAAGCGATATCTACGCTATAGGGGCAGTGCTATACCATCTGTTAACGGGTTGGCCACCGCCACCAGCTAACCAGCGTCTCTCTGGTGTGCCGCTGAATGCGCCGCGCGCGCTCAATCCTCAGGTATCGGTGTTGGCCGAGCAATTGACACTGCGAGCTCTGGAGTTAAAGCCGGCTAATCGTTACCAGCGGGTCAGCGAGATGCGCAGCGCGCTAGAGACAGTGCGTCTGATGGCTGGACGACCAATGGGTGCTGCTGCGCCTGTGGGGCAAGTGCCAGCACCACCGATTGCACCGTCTACTCCGGTGCCGTCTGCTGTTTCGGCAGCGCCATCGATGCCGACGACGCCGCTACCGCCAGCACCGCCGCCCACTGTAGTTGCCACCACGCCAGCTGGTGCCGCTGCCACTGCCGCCGCACCGTCCCGTCCACTTATTAGCACGTCATGCTTATTAGCTATTGTAGGCGGTTTAGCGGTGATCGCACTAGGAATGTGTTTGCTGGTCGCTGTGCTCATAGCGATCTATTTGTCGGGTGGCTCTTTACTGGAAGCGATGGGTGGTGCTGTTGCTATGCAGTCCACTGTAGAGGCATTGCCAACCACCTCACCAGTAGCAAGAGGTGATTTGCTCCAGCAGGTAGCGGCGATTACGCAGACTGGTCAGTTGCGTGAAGATAGTCTGGGTGTGGCAGCTTATAGCCCTGATGGTCTCTTGGCTGCTGTTGCCGTTGGCTCAGCTGTCCAACTACGGAATGCTGAAACGTTTGTATTGCAAATGACCTTCACCGGTCACACTGGTGATGTTAGCGCACTGGCGTTTAGCCCCGATGGCACAATTCTCGCTTCTGGTTCACAAGATGATCCGGTAGTGCGGTTGTGGGATGTGCGCAACGGTCGTGAGTTGGCACAGTTGGTTGGACACGAAGACTGGATCCGCTCGCTGGCCTTTAGCTCCGATGGTCGATTGTTAGCGTCAGGGAGTGCCGATCGTACCGTGCGGATCTGGGATGTTACCCAGCGCGAGACCGTAATGATTTTGCGCGGTCATAGCGATTTACTGGGGAATGTCGCTTTCAGTCCCGATGGACGACGCCTGGCGTCTGCTTCGCGCGATGGTACGGCGCGATTGTGGGATTTGACCAGTGGTCGTCAGATTAATACCTTTCGCTTCGATGCTCCAGTAGATCCAAACAGTAACACGCCGTTTTGGCTTACCGGTATTGCCTTCTCACCTGATGGTCGTCAGATCGCAGTTGGCTGTATCAATGGTAATGTGTATCTGCTCGATGCTGCCAACGGTAGTGTGCAGCACGAGTTGCGTGGTCACGATGGTTGGGTGGTGATACGTGGTGTGGCCTATAGTCCTGATGGACGATTACTCGCTAGTGCCAGCCTTGATGGCAGTGTGCGGCTGTGGAATCCGGCGAATGGTGCTGAACGGGGTGTGCTGCGCCAGCGCGGTCTCCGTCTGCTCGGGTTGAGCTGGCGGCCAGATGGAGAGCGTATTCTGGCCTCGAGCGACATGGGTGGCAATCTGATCGTGTGGGATGTGACCTCTGCCGAAGTTGTCCAGAGTTTTCAGATCACGCAAGGGGTGGTGACCAATGTGCGCTATAACGCCGAGGGTACGCGTCTGATTGCTAGTGGAGCTAATGGCGCAGTACGTGTGCACATGCTCACCAACGATCGCAAGTTGAACCTTGATGGTGGCGCAGCGACAACCCAGTATATCGACTTCATCAGTGATACTGAAGTGGTCGCGATTAGTGAAGCTGGTGAGATCGTAACCATCGATTTGACCAATCGCCGTCCCAATGAGCAACTGAGCGGGATGAATGGATTTCCGCTCAACTTGGCCGTAAGTCCTGACCGTAGTCTGATCGCGGTTGGTAATGAGCGGGGCGAGGTATATATCTGGGATGCAACCACCCGCCAGTACTTGCGTCGTCTGAGCGGTCTTGGTGGGCCAGTGTATACCTTGGCTTTTAGCACGCAGGGGACATACCTGGCAGCAGCGACCAACCAACCTCCTGATGCGCCGCAAATCGCTGTTTGGGAGATGGCCCGCGGAGGAAATCCCCACATATTACGCGGACACAACGGGCCGATTACTAGTTTGGTGTTTTACAATAACGTGCTGCTCAGCGCGAGTAGCGATGGCTCAGTACGGGGGCGTGATGTTGCCAAAAATGATGCCGAAGTGTTGTTGCTAAGCATTCCTAACGATCGGGGCTGGTTGAGCAGTATGGCGGTGACACCAGATGGGCATCTGCTCATTGCTGGTACGATTAGTGGTCATCTTGTCTTTTACCAGTTGCAGAACGGCGAAGTGCTACGCGAGATTGATTTAGCGGCAGGTGCAGTACTGGCGTTGGCCATAACGTCCGATCAGTCGCAATTGGCGGTTAGTACTCGTGACGAAGGTATTCTACTTTTCGACCTTGTACCACTCAAGTAATGTTCAAAAGAGTGCAGGGAACACTGCTAGCTCTTGCGCGTTCCTCTTGCCGTTGTGATTAAGCAAGCATCGGCATAACCAAGCGCATATCTGCAAAGCGTAGGCCACGAACGCTAGCACTAATCGGCCATTACTTGCACCACCAGTAGTGAGCGCCCCGGCTGTAGTCTTGCTCAGCCGGGGTAATGATTGCTTTGGATACTCCGTAGCGTAGCGGGTGTACGTAGGTGCTGCTGCAAAAGACAGCAGTCTGGCAGTTACAATTACGTCACTTTTGCTACGTCGGGGAGAGCGTATCAATCCATTGCTCGATCTGGGCCACTGCAGCTGCGACTCCACCTTCCGCCTGCATCCGGGCGCTGATCTGCGCGGCGCGGGCGCGATAAACGGGATTGAGCGCCTCGAGTAGTGCTGTACTCAAACGTTCAACCGACAATTCATTTACCGGAATAGGCGCCGGGTTGGCGCCGGTTAGATGTGCGCGCCAGGCCCAAAAAGGTTGATCAGCAGCAAAAGGGATAATCACCGCCGGTAGACCGAAGCGCAAAGCAGTGGCGGTGGTGCCAGCACCACCGTGATGGATGATGGCTGCCGCTTGCGGTAGCAGCCAGTCGTGTGGAATCTCGTCGGCTAGATAGAAGGGGGCAGGGAGCCGTTCTATTGGCAGTTTTGCCCAACCCCGTTGTACGATACCGCGCAGTCCAGCACGTTCTGTTGCCGCAACCGCTAAAGCGATGATCCGCGGCGCCTCACGGCTAGCCATACTGCCAAAATTAACCACGACCGGTGGTGGCCCGCTGGCAAGGAACGCTTTCAGCTCAGACGGCGGGTGCCACCCGTTGGGTTGCAAATACCACGAACCGGTTTGAACGGACAACGGCCCCAATCCTGGTGGCACAAGTGTGGCGCTATAAGCTAGCAGCAGGGGTATGTCACGACCTGGCGCTGCCCAGGGCAAATGTGGCGGTCCAATCTTGGGACAACGATAACGCAAGATGCGGTACGCAATATTCTGACAGAAACGAAAAACGGTTTGAGCAAAGAGATGACTCAACCGTCGCCAGTGAAATGCCATCCGGGTATGAGTCCACATCAGGTTTGCTAGCTCGGCCGGCGGATCGAAAAAGGGAAATAGATCCACTGCGCATTCGGCAATGCCGCGCTGCTGCGCATAGAGATGACCAAGTCCATTCATGAGAAAGGAATAGACAATCATATCAGCCGCTTGAGCGGCTTGTTGTATGCGCTGAGCAATCGCAATCCCGATGGGCAAAGCAAAGCGGTAGAGGATGCTGATGAGGCGCAAGGGTTGACCGCGCGCTTCATCAGCAATCTGACGGGCCAATTCATCAATGTTTCCAGGTAGAGGTATGAAGTCAATCTGCGCGGTCGCGGCTAATGCGGCAAAGCGTGCCGGTGCAGCCAGGATGGGCTGATGGCCGGCAGTGCGCAGTGCTGCGCCGAGAGCCACAAATGGCAGTACATCACCGTGACTGCCGTAGGTGAGTATGAGAATACGCATATCTTTTAGGAAGCTTCTTCTTGCTCCATCACGCGCAAATATTCTTGATCAAATTGCCATAGCAGCCCTTCTGATTGGGCGTAGGGTCCAGGTCGGTAAGCGCGTGAGCTGATACCTTGCTGCGATAGTTCACAGACACGCCAGTCTTGGCGGTTGGTGCGATCCCAAAATTCAACTGCGTCAGCTGGATCAAAATCAGCAGCAGCCATCACTTCGGGTGCAAAGTACCACTCGCAAATAACGGTCGTCGCGTCATGGCGACGCGGCAGCAGGCGATGCGCCATAACATAGTCGGGATGCAAGCTGAGCAAGAGGTTCGGAAAGATCGAGTAGTAGTACACGCGTTGCCGATCAATTGGTGACAGACCCGGTAGCGGTGGTCGGCGCGTATGACCATCGAGCGTCATACTTTCGTGGTTCAGCTCCATGTAGCCACCCAGGAAGGGACCGCTGGTCAGATCGTTGCGCCCACTTTGCCATGGTGAGATAGCAACCAGCTCAGGGTGGATCAGGGGGCAATGATAACATTCCGAATAGTTAGCAATAATCAACTTCCAGTTGGCTGCCACTTCATACACGATCTGCGCGCCACGCTGCAGTCGGCTTATCTCCCAAGCCTGGAATTTCCCGATCAATGGTGCGAAGACTTGTGAAAAAGGCACTGGCGATGATGACAGTGATACAAACACAAATCCCTCCCATTCAGCAACTGCTGCGCTGATCAGTGGCCAGTCTTCGCGTCGGAAGCCAGGCGCGTCTTGCATATAACGCGCTGTCGCTAGGGTACCATCGAGGCGGTACGTCCAGGCATGGTATGGGCAAACAATCGTCTCGCCAAGCTGTCCTTGCATTTCGGTGCAGAGGCGTGCACCGCGGTGACGGCATACGTTATAATACGCGCGAAGACCGCCGTCGTGGTCGCGGAGCAGGATCAGGTTTTCGCCAGCAAGCTCGATCAAGCGATAATTGCCGGCAGCCGGTACCTCGGCACTACGTCCCACGCAAACCCACTGACGGGCAAAGATACGCTCCTGTTCGCGGCTAAAGATGTCTACCGAAGTAAAGTACTGGCCGGGGAGCGTGTACGCTGGGCGATCGATGGAAGCGCGCACAAAGGTGGTCATAGCTAAATCCTTTCTGGTACGATATAATACCGTTTGAAAAGTAACTCCTGTCGAATCGATAGTAGTAAAGGAGGGACGAATGTTCAACCCGTTTAGACGGAAGGAGCAGACGCAATCCGAACTGGAGTACCGCGTCCCGCCGGGTCAGAATGTCACCGAAAAGTTTCCTGTATTTCATTATGGAACCGTCCCTCAGTATACCAATGTTGAAGAACAATGGGATCTACGCTGTTGGGGCGAACTGGCTGAACCAGTCCGCTTTAGCTTTCGCGAATTTCGCGCCTTGCCAACGGTCACCATTAAGACTGATATTCATTGTGTGACCCGCTGGAGCAAGCTCGATACAGTGTGGGAGGGGGTCAGTTTTCGGGAGTTTTTGCGTCACATTCCACCCTTGAAGCCGTCGGCACGTTTTGTAATTGCGCATAGCGAACAGGGTTACACAGCGAATTTACCGCTTGACGTGCTGCTCGATGACGATGTAATGCTAGCTTACAAGTACGATGGTCAGGAACTGACGCCAGAACATGGCTATCCATTGAGGTTGTTGGTGCCAAAGAAATATTTCTGGAAGAGTGCAAAGTGGTTGCGTGGTCTTGAATTTCTTGAGCATGATCGCCTAGGCTTCTGGGAACGGTACGGTTACAACAACAATGCCGATCCGTGGCGCGAAGAGCGGTATGCCGACGATTGATGACCATGACGAGCGGATCGCCGCAGCTATTGCTGAACAGCAAGCCTTGCGCGCGCGAGTGTCACTCCTCGATGCCTACAACGATGTGCGGTTGGTTGCTGGCGTCGATGCTGGCTTTGAGTGCGATGGCACGGTGATCCGCGCCGCTGTCGTTGTCTTACGCTTTCCGGAATTGATCCCTGTTGATTATGCGCTCGTGCGCCAGCCGGTAACATTTCCTTATATACCTGGCCTCCTCGCTTTTCGGGAAGCACCAGCAATCATTGCTGCACTCGACCAGTTGCGCACGCTACCCGACCTCGTGATTTGTGATGGTCACGGGATCGCTCATCCCCGTCGCTGCGGAATTGCTTGCCATATCGGCGTGTTGCTCGACCTACCGACCATAGGCTGCGCCAAGCAACGTCTCTGTGGCTATTTCACTTCGCCGTCACCTGAACGTGGTGCGCGTAGTCCGCTCTATGATGGTCAGGAACAGATCGGTTGGGTATTGCGTACCCGAGCCAATGCGAAACCAGTCTTTGTCTCCCCAGGCCATCGGATCAGCCTCGAGCGTGCTCCTGATCTGGTGATGGCGTGCACAACCCGCTTTCGCTTGCCCGAAACAACCCGCTTTGCCCATCGGCTGGCTTCTAACGGTCAACTGCCGTTATTGTGACTCAGCTACGGCCATCACCCGGAACTGAACAGAACGTGCTCCTGGAAGATGGCTGCGCTACGGTGAGCAAAGTCAGCGTATCGTTAGCCCGTCTTGCGCGGTTTCTCTAGTAAGTGGATCAATCTGCTGGAGAAACGACCATGCGCTGGATTACGGCAGCGATCGTTATCATTGTCGTCGGCGTTGGTTTACAACCATCGCAGGCGCAGACGCGGTTGGTTCTCATCAATGAGGTGATGACCAATCCAGAGTCTGGTTCTGAATGGGTTGAACTTTACAATCCTGGCTGGCTGCCAGTCAATCTTAGTGGTTGGCGGATTGACGATTCCGTAATTGGCGGTCCACATACGGTTATTGCAGAAGGTGTCGTACTGTTACCTGGCCATTTGCTGGTGGTGCCACTGACCAGCGTTATTCTCAACAACAACGATCCCGACCAGGTGCAACTCAGTGATGCTGACGGCCAATTGATCGATCAAAGCCCGTTGGCTGTGGTGCCACGTGCTCATACTCTGGCTCGACAGCCCGATGGCGGAGCAACGTGGCAAGTGGATCTGCTGTCACCAGGTTGGTGGAATAGTGGTGCGCCGCCAACCATACTAGCACTACCACCGCCAGCTACTACCACTACCACCGACGAGATTGAAACTGTTGAACCAGCCCCATCTGAGGCAATAACAACAGCCGAGCCGACGCTATCTCCCGTTCCTGATGAAACTGAATTGGCAGCAACCCCAACCGTCACGGCAGTTGCTACGTTCGAGCAAGTGGTCATTAACGAGATTGCGGCAGCAGGGGAGAGTGAGTGGGTCGAGCTGTACAATCGGGGGGAAGTGGCGGTGATGCTGGCGGGATGGACGCTGGAACGGGTGAGCAACAGTGGCACAACAGTGCGGCGTGAGCTGCCGGTGACCGAGATTGGGCCGGGGGAACGGCTGGTGGTAGGGTTCACGAAGGGGGTATTGCCGGATGACGGTGCGCGCCTGAC
>JAINCM010000003.1:0-75014 GCA_036574065.1 Chloroflexus sp. | reverse complement strand
GGCGTCGGGGTAGGCGTGGCTGTCGGGGTCGGGGTAGTTGTGGCCGTCGGCGTCGGGGTAGGCGTGGCCGTCGGCGTCGGGGTAGATGTGGCCGTCGGCGCCGGGGTAGGCGTGGCCGTTGGCAACGGGGTAGGTGTGGCCGTCGGCGCCGGGGTAGGCGTGGCCGTCGGCGTCGGGGTAGGTGTGGCCGTCGGCGCCGAGGTGAGCGTGACCGTTGGCAACGGGGTGGGTGTGAGACTGGGACGCGTGGTCGGCGTTGGGGTCGTGGTCGGCGTCGGGGTAAGCGTGATGTTCACCGTCGCAGTGGCGGTCGGTGTTGGCGTCGGCGTGGTGGTCGGCGCCGGGGTAGGCGTGAGACTGGGACGCGCGGTCGGCGTCGGAGTCGTGGTCGCCGTTGGGGTAAGTGTGATGGTCACCGTTGGCGTGACGGTCGGGGTTAGCGTCGGCGTGGTGGTCTGCGCCGGGGTAGGCGTGACAGTCGGCGTCGGGGTAAGCGTGATGTTCACCGTCGCAGTGGCGGTCGGTGTTGGCGTCGGCGTGGTGGTCGGCGTGGGGCTGAGGCGTGCACTTGGTATCGGCGTAGCAGTTGACACTGGGATAAGCGCAGTAGTCGGTACTGGGGTGGGTGTAGCGGTTGGACCTGGAATGACCACCACTACACCAGTAGTAGCTGTCACCGTTGGCAACAGATCGAGCGTTGCCTCCCCACCCGTCGGCTGTGATGTCACTGTTGGGCTTGGCTGCGGCGTAGAAGTGGGCGGATTAATCTGTACCGGCGGTTGCGGCACTTCAATGATCGGCGCTGGCTCAGGCTATAGAGGTTGGGTAATCGGTGTCCGTGTGCGCCGTGCCACCTCGGTTGCAACTAAATTTGGCAGATCACTGGCTGGTGGAGCAAAGCTTAAGTTTGCAGGGAATGGTTCATAGGCGGTTATTGCTCGTGCTGCGCCAATGCGCATAAATGGCTCGTTGAACGGCGTTAGCAACCAGAATGCTACCTGTATGACGCAGAATACTGGCAGTAGCGTAAGTAACAGCGCTACAACGATCATCAGGCGTAAATAATCACGCCTATCAGCTGGTTGTGCGTTATCAAGCGACTGCATGCTTCTGCGCACTCACGTAGCGTAAGCGGATCGTGAACGTGCTTCCCCGTCCGGGGGCACTTATAACATCAATCGTACCGCCCTGTAGTTCGATAAGTTGGCGTGTAATCGCCAGACCTAAACCGCCGCCTCTCTGGACAGCATTGTTGCCATCTACCCGCTGAAACCGGGTGAATAAGCGTCCAATCACATCTTGAGGAATGCCAGGACCGGTATCACTAACCGCGATCCAGAGATCTGTGCCTTCAACACCAGCGCTAATCAAGACCTGCCCCCGCGTGACATAGCGGTGGGCATTGTCAAGGATCTGACCTAAAGCATGTTGCAACAGCTCACGATCAGCTAGTACAGGAGGAAGATCTTCAGGCAAGGCCAGCGTGATATGCAGACCCTGCTTGTGAAAGGCTGCCTGCAATGGGTGCAGCGCTGCCTCAACAATCGGTCCCAGTGACAGTGGCTGCAGATTGACCTCAACCTTTCCGGCATCGAGGTTCGCTACCATAATCGCGTTATTGACCAGCTGCGTCATACCAATTGCGCTCTGCTGAACCTGCTCTAGCATCATCTGTAGCTCATCATTGCCTGTCTGCGCGCTTTTCCGCAAGAGCAGTTCGGTGTAGCCGCGAATGATCGTTAGTGGTGTACGCAGCTCATGCGAAATTGTCGCGATAAAATCAGTCTTAGCTCGATCGACCCGCACTGTTTCAGTGATGTCGTGAAAGACAATCACTTCACCAGAGCGTGTACCGTCTGCCAGATGGACCGGAGCTCTACTCATCGTCAAAAAGCGGTCACCGACAGTGAACACCTCCTCAGGTCGTCCAAACAATTCTGAGCGCACGTCACTCGGCTGCAACGGTAGATCTCGTAGGAAAATCTCGCTACGCATGGGTAGGATCGGCTGTAGTAACCGTTGTGCCGCTGGGTTGAGCAGTACAATACGCCCTCGCGCGTCACTCACCAGCACCCCATCACTAATTGAGGCCAGAATAGCCCGACGTTGTTCCGCATCGTATTGTGCAGCTTCGTACAATATCGCATTGACGAGCGCAACCGCCGTCATGTTGGCAATGGCTTGTAGGTGAGGCAATATTGCAGGCGTGAAAGCATCTGGCTTTGGATGCGCAAAGATCAGCGCACCAATGGTCTGCCGCTCTTGTTGTAGCGGTATGGCTAGCGTACTGACAATTCCAACTGCCGACAGTATTGGGTTGGTAAATGGAACTAACTGTGGATCGCTGTTGACAGGCAGCGTCGCCAAACGATGGTGTAGTAAAGCCGTGTAGCCAATCGGAGCATCGGAACGCAGCCGAAATTGCCAGCCCTCCAGTGAAGCTACGATAGCAATTACCTCGGTCTGAGGTTGCAGATCTGTCAGACTGTTCGTAGCAATCTGCAAGATTGCTTCGATCCGTAGCTCCCGATTAAGCTGACGACTAGTTTGGTATAGGTGCAACAGCCGTGCAGTCATCTGGTTGAACGCCAGTGCCAGCCGTCCTAGCTCATTCTCCTCGAGAATTGCGCTGCGGCGGTCGAGATCGCCGGCGCTGACAGCATCGGCCACTGCGACCAGTTCATCAAGCGGTCGGGTGATGCGGCGCGCGACACCATATCCAACCAGTACGGATGCCAACGCCAGCGCGGCAGTGATACCAATCACTGCATTACGGCTGCTGGCCCACGCGCTCAGGATAAAATCACGTGACAGGCCAACAGCAAAGTATCCACTTTGTTCTCCCCGGATCAGCAGCGGTGCATACACGAGCTGATATTCGTAATCACCAAATCTGACTGTTGTCAACAATGAACAGCGCGGCAATGTGACGCGCTCAACCGGCGTGATCACTCGCCCGCGCAGGTTACCAATATCCAGGCATTCGCCCTGGGCATTCACCCGGGTCAGAGCCTCAATTTGCGCCCTATCCAGCCGCAATGCTGAGTGAAAACTCTCGGGAGCAGTAGAAGCTAGCAGATGGCCGTCGCTATCAAACCAGGCGGTTAGTGCAGCTTGGCTTCGCTCTTGCAAAAACGTAAGTGTGCGGTCGAGGCGTTGAGCTACTAGTACACCGCCAAGCAATTGTGGCGATGCATTGTCGCCAGCGCGTGCATAAATCGGCGTCACTGTGAAGAAGTGTAATACCTCGCTACCATCAGGCTGGCGGAAGATGATCAGGCCACTGTATTTGTCTCCCAGCACATTACTAGTCCCAATTGGCGTCTGCACACCACTAAGAACGTTCTCAATCAGTGGTAAGCCAGCCAAGTTGGTGCCGATGTAGCGCACCGGCGTATCGCTATTCGGTGTCCGCTCCCAGTCTAGCAACGCTAGACCAGCCGTATCAAAGACGATCAGCCGATCTGGGGTGACGTTTTCATTACTCTGACCAAGCGTCCAGAGGCCGCGTAAAGCTAGCTCTAGACCATCTTCATCACGTTGGGCAATTGCATCAACCACCGCTGGTGCGCCTGTATCAGCATTAGCCGCAGTGAAGATGATCTGACCGAGGAAAGCAATATTGCTGATCTCGCGTAATGCCAGCGCCTCGGCAAAATTACGCCCTACCTGACCGAGCTGATTATTGAAGCGCTCTTGCCAGCTTCCTGCCACCAACGTAATGGCAATGCCTGAACCAACCAGCATGACCATTACCATTAGCGCGAGGTAAGGAAGGATGATCGTATATTGAATGCGCGAACGCAGGATGCGGAGCAATTGCCGCACGATGACATCCCTCCTGGTTCAACCGCTGATCTCAGGTGAGGTGACGTCTTACTGCCAGTATAGCCAATGACAATCTCTGATCGTAAGGGGTCTCGTTAACAGTTTCGTTATCTCGTCAATTCACCGTTGCTGGGTCGCTGGCAGTGCGAACGCAAAGATGCTCCCCTCTCCTTCACGGCTACGCAGCCAAATCTGTCCCTGATGAGCTTCGACGGCCAGTTTGCAGAAGGTTAGACCCAAGCCGGTGCCGCGTGAACGATGTTGTTGCACCTGCCCGAATTTCTCGAAGATGCGCGTATGGTATTGCGGTGGGATCCCGGGGCCCTTATCTTGTATCCAATAGATCAGCCACGTACCGGCTGCTAGTGGCGGCAACGTCAACGGAATGTCAGGATGGTTACCACTGGTTTCCGCCGCTTGTGTTAGACAACGAGCGCCAATGACGACTTCGCTACCTGCCGGTGAGAATTTGATCGCATTGTCGATCAGATTTTGTAGTACCCGCACAATCTTTTCGCGATCAGCTTCAATCGGTGGCAAGCCAACTGCGAGATCTTGGGTGAGTATGATCTGCCGTTGTTGAGCGTAGGTGGTCAAACGTTCAACCGCTTCATCGACCAATGCATACGGCGATAAGGGTTCGAGATTCAAGCTCATGCGTCCCTGCTCCATCTTGCTGATATCGAGCAGAGTATTCACCATCTCGAGCAGTTCCTGGCTCCCTTTATAGGCAATCTCAAGCAATTCACGCTGTTGAGGAGACACCGGCCCACCTAACCCGCGTTGCACCATCATGATCCCATTCATAATTGCTGTTAGCGGAGCACGCAGGTCATGGATCAGCATACCTGTGTAGTCTTCACGTAATCGGGCAAGCTCACGCTCTTTATCAATATTCTCGAACAGCGCGAGACGACCGATCTGCATACCGGCTACATCACGTACCGGCACAATGGTATGACGCAGGTAGCGGTCTGGGCCATCAGGTAATTCAAACTCAATGACCCGGTACGGTGAGCCATCGTTAAGCCACGCCGGTTCTGATATTTCGTGTGCCCGCGCCATCAATTCTGCGATGAGATCATCAAGCCGGCAGCCAAACAGCGCTTCGCGCGAACGGCGAAACAGGCGGGCAGCAACCACATTGCTAGCTACAATCACCCCGCGCATATCGGCCATCAAGATCCCGTCGCTGGTGGAATTGACAATGGCCTCAAATCGATCGCGCACAGTACTGACCTGCTGGAAAAGGCGCGCATTTTCCAGCGCAATCCCAATAGTTGCTGCCATCCGGGTCAGATGGATCGCTTCTTCTTCTGTGAAATAGCCGTTTCGTTTGTTGAGCAGCTCTATTACTCCAATGGTGCGGCCCTTAACCACAATCGGCACACAGAGGATGGAGTGTACCGTGTAACCAATCCCGTCACTCACGTCACGGTAAAATCGTGGATCTTGGGCCGGATTATGCACAATGGCATATTGCTGCGTGCGCGCTACATCGCCCACAATACCTGCACCGGGTGGCACGCGCAAGCCCACTAGCTTCTCCTGCCCCCGTTCGAGTGTCATTACGAAAACCAGCTCACCAGTCTCTTCATCAAGCATCAGCAGTGAACCAGCGTCAACCCGAAAGAACTGGTTAATCTTTTCCATCACCAGATGGTAAATGTCCCGCGGATCGAGCAGTGAATTAACCGCGGCAGCAATATCATTCAGGGTCGCCAGCTCGGCATTACGATGTTCAGCCTCTTCGATCGTGCGAAACGCGGTGATGGCTGCCGCTAGTTGACTAGCCATCAACCGGGCTAGACTCACCTCTGACTCCTCAAACCGGCGCAGCTGTTCTACCGTTGCAAAGGTGAGTGCACCGATAACACGATCTTGTACAATCAGCGGAATGACCAAAAGTGAGCGAATGCGTGCTTCAGTCAGCGTCTGCAAGATCTGCCGAGCGGTTGACGAATGATGGAGCTGATCGAGCAACTCATTCACATCGGGTACTTGAAACCATTGCCGTTGCTGTATCGCACTTTGGGTCATAGGCAGATCGCGTAACGGTAATGGTGGCGGTAGTGAGACGCGCGGCGGGAAGGTACTGACCAGCGAAAGTGAGTCGCCGCTGGTGTCGAGCAGCAATACACCACAGAGTGAAACACCCAACCCCTGCACAAACTCATTGAGTGCCAGCATGAGCAACTCATCGAGCGTTGTTGCTGTCTCTATGGCAGTGGCAATACGTAGCAGGCCCTCCGTGCTCTGCTTGGATTGGCCGATAACAGGGAATCTCTCACTCATAAGCTCACAACTACGTCACCAGCCGAAAGACCGATACTGGCTCATTTCCATTATGTAGACTTACTGGCGTCAATGGCTCGAGATCAAAATGATTGGGTTGCATCAGCTGGACTACAGAAGCAGCAACTACAATCTCATCGTTGCGGGCAAGCTGGCACAATCGCCGTGCTTCACGCATCGCTGCGCCAGACCATGCCATAGTTGCTGAACGCTCGTCACTGATCATTCCAACTGCAAGTTGACCAGTCGTGACTCCTGCAGCCAGCATAAGGTCGGCACCTGTCTGTTGGCGCCATTGTAATCGCAGCTGAGCAATTGCCGTCCGCACTTGCTTGGCCGTCTGTAGGGCCCGGGCTGCATCATCGAACCGAGGGCGGGGAAACCCAAATACGGCGCAGAAGCTCTGTTCGTTGATTACGATATACGCCCCTTGTTGTTCGTACACTACCGCGCGGCATGCGGCGTGCAATGGCCCCCAATCTGCTCGATCAACTGATGTGCCGTCAGCCCAACTACACGGTCGATTCCGCGTAGACACGCGTACACCACCGTCGCCATCAGCGTCTGAGGCCGTGCAGCTTGCATTAGCATTGTCCGTTGCGCTACCAATTCACGCATCGTTTCGGGCCCCAGATACATACTAAGCACTTGACGAACCTGCGCCTGGTCCGGTGGTTCGATCACTCCTTCATAACGATGACGTACCAACAGTGATACGGCGTGAGCCGCCAGAGCCGCTACCAGTGCCAGCGAACGTTGACTGTAGCGATACGGTATTGGATCGGCCAGTGTTAAGACACCCAACGGACGGTCACCATGGAACAGGGGCATTGCTAGTGCCGACCGCATTAATTCCAGCCCAGGTGTCGGAATCCAGCGCGTATCACACTTGATATCATCGATGATAGCACCGAGTCGCGCCCGCACTACCCAACCAGCTAGCCCCAGTTTCAAAATCGGCGCTGCCGTCAGATTACGCGGTAACAACTCACCACCGCTTAATGTGATCCGAGCGCGAATGGTCATAGTATGGCATCGATCAGCAACAATGTTCCATGGCTAGAATCGGTTATTTCGGCAGCAATCCGCAGCAATTGCACGAGGGCGCGCTCAAGATCGGGCTGTTCGGTCACACTGCTCATGACCTGCTCGAACGCTGCTAAGCGACGCTCTTCGCGATCTACCCATTGTCGGTAGATATAGGCTTGCAATGCGTTGGCACTAAGCGCTGCCGCCTGTTCCGCCAGTTGTTGCTGATGCTCGTTGAGCCGTACCTCAGTGCCGGCAATGATCAGACACAACGCACCAATAGGTTTCTGCTGGGCCCATAGTGGCCAGCTCATAACCGTTAGCGTTGGTGGTGCCGTATCGGCGAGCAGACTGCGCATCTGCACACTCGAAAAACTGACCAGTCGACGTTCGCGCAAGGCCCGCCCAATCGCGCTACTCTCGATATCAAACGTTGTTGTTCGCTGGAAGGCGCCCACGCCCCAACTGGCAGTGGGAATGAGAATGCCACGATCGGTGTCGTGGAGCAACAGGACTGCCCCTTGCACTGCGAGATGTTCTGCTAGGCATTCAGCGACGGCTGCAACCAGCTTGTCGTAGTCAGGCACATTGTTGAGCCGCTGAGCAAGAATGGCCAGTGTCGACGAGCGCGGCACGGCATAGATGGCATCAGCAACCGTTTGGCGTAACGCTACGATCGGATCGTGATCGGTGAGCGGTGGTAAATCAGCTTGGAGGATCTGACTCGCGTGCTGCCGAGTTTCACGGAGCGCAAGGCGTAAACTGAACCAGACAGCAGCTGAAAGCGCTAACCCAATCACACCACCGAACAGTATTGCTATAGCGAAGGCAAGCGGCGTCTGAGCAGCTTCACGATAGGATGTAATGGTTATCAGTGCGTAGAGAAGCAGACCAAGCGAGATACCGCCAGGTAGGGTGATGATGATTAGGCGAAGTATGTTGCTACGTGGAAGGTACACGACGCCCCTGCACTTGTGTATCGAAAGTAATTCGCAATGGTATGAACGAGTTGTTGCCAGCTGAATCGCTATTGTATTATAGCCGGTTTTGAAAAAAAGATGACCGGCCAACGTGCTGTGACCGGCCAATCATTAAGAAACAATGGAGCGGGAGACGGGATTCGAACCCGCGACCTACACCTTGGCAAGGTGTCGCTCTACCAGCTGAGCCACTCCCGCATAGGACGCTCGCTATTATACACGATATAGGCAGTATGTCAATCGTAAACTTTAGTCTGTCGAGTGGCGAATGTCCTATCAGGCCTGCGTTAAGCACGGGTGTTAAGCTCTGCCGCTTTCGCTAAACTCTATTTGGTATGCTTACACTGTAAGCAGCAATTGACCCATCTTGATAGCGAGAGTACATATAACCTATGGCAACCACGCTTCTCATCCTTGATTTTTCTGGTACCCTTAGCCTAGAAGCGGTGCGCTTTGGCACGCCGGCCCGTCTGGAAGCAGCCTTGCGGCAGTCTGGCCTATGGACACTAGGGCTTGATCTAGCGCGCTATTGGAATGACGTCGTCGGGCCAACCTGGGATGAGGGTAGTACGACGCGCATTGGTCTACAAGGGTTGCTGGTACGCTGGTTGCAGACCCAGGGTGTACCGATGCTAGTGGCTGTCCGCCGGGCTGCCCGAATGGTGCGCGCATATATGGCCGCTTCGATCATTGATCCAGACTGGCAACCGCTGTTTGCTGCCCTCCGTAGCGATCCGCGTGTGATCACGCTGGTTGCGACCGATCATTATGCCGAAGCGACCAGGCAGATTGCCCGCCAGCTGGCAGTGCTTGGCTGGGGCGCACAAGCGTTGCAACGTCGTCATGGGCGGGTAGTTCGTCACCGATACAGCGGCGCTGCTACGTTGCCCACGGCACTAATTGCCAACTCGGCTGAACTAGGTGTGGTCAAGGCTGAATCACTGTTCTGGCAGCGCGTCCAGGCTGGTTTGCGCATATCTCCAGATCGCATCGTATTAGTTGACGATTTTGGTGCTAGCGAGAATGCTGCCGACGGTTACGCCGATCCGCAGCGAATAGCGCGTCGCCGCCAGCAAACCGTTGCGGCACTCGAACAGACTTTTACCGTACCGGTCGACGTGGTGATGTTTACGCTTGCCCACCCGATCGATCAGGTCAGTGCCGAGATTCTAGCCTTCGCTCATCGCTAGCGTGTTTGGTTGATTCTGCACAACCGACAGCAGGGTAGCAATCCTTGGAGGCACATTGGCAGCGTGTTTAGCCGATTCTACGCCATAGACAAAGGGGACGGCACTTGGGCCGCCCCCTTTCACACGCGCGTCAAACGGCAAACGGAGGGATTAGCGACTTAGAAGTCCATGCCGCCGCCCATGCCGCCGCCAGCGTTTGCCGCCGGCTTCTCCTCGGGGATGTCAGTGATCAAAGCCTCAGTCGTGAGGATCATACCGGCGATCGAGACGGCGTTCTGCACAGCGCTGCGTGTCACCTTCACTGGGTCAATGATGCCCTGCTCGATCATGCTGCCATACTGGCCGGTCAACACATTGTACCCGATGGTCTTGTCGCCCTTCTCCTCTTGCAAGCGGCGGACGTTGGCGATAATCACCGAGCCGTCCTCACCAGCGTTGCGGGCCAGGATGCGCAACGGCTCTTCGAGCGCGCGGCGCAGGATCTGCAGACCAACCTTCTCGTCTTCGTGTGCTACCTGCACGTTGTCGAGCGCCGGGATAGCGTTGAGCAGCGCCACGCCACCACCGGGCACGATGCCCTCTTCAACCGCAGCGCGGGTTGCGCTCAGCGCGTCTTCAACCCGGTGCTTCTTCTCCTTCAGCTCTGGCTCAGTCGCAGCACCGACCTTGATCACCGCCACGCCACCAGCCAGCTTGGCCAGCCGCTCCTGCAGCTTCTCACGATCAAAGTCGCTGGTTGTGGTAGCAATCTGAGCACGGATCTGCTCAATGCGAGCGCGGATCGCCGCCTCATCGCCACGACCTTCGATAATCGTGGTGTCATCCTTGGTCGCGATCACCTTCCGGGCACGGCCCAGATCCTCAATCGTCGCGCTATCGAGCTTGCGGCCGATCTCCTCGCTGATCACAGTGCCGCCAGTGAGGATCGCAATGTCTTGCAGCATCGCCTTGCGGCGGTCACCGAAGCCGGGCGCTTTCACAGCCAACGCATTGATTGTTCCGCGCAGCTTGTTGACCACCAGCGTCGCCAGCGCTTCACCGTCAACGTCCTCAGCAATGATGACGAAGTTCTTGGTTACCTGCAAGACCTTCTCAAGAATAGGCAGGATCTCCTGAATGCTGCTGATCTTCTTGTCGGTGATCAGGATGTAGGGGTCGTCAAGCTCGGCTTCCTGCCGCTCGACATTGGTGACCATGTAGCCCGAGATGTAGCCACGGTCGAACTGCATACCCTCGGTGTATTCTTTCTCGAAGGTCACACCCTTCGACTCTTCGACCGTGATCACACCATCCTTGCCAACCTTCTCCATCACCTCAGCGATCAGCTCGCCAATCTCGCTGTCAGCAGCCGAGTTGGTTGCCACGTGTGCAATGTCAGCCCGATCGCGCACCGGCACAGCACTCGCCTTAATAGCGGCCACCAGTGCCTCTGCACCACGATCGAGACCTCGCTTGAGCAGCATTGCGTTGGCACCCGCTGCCACTACCTTCAAGCCCTCAGTCACGATGGCCTGGGCCAACACGGTCGCCGTGGTGGTACCATCACCGGCGACATCGTTGGTCTTGGTGGCTGCTTCCTTCAGCAGTTGGGCACCCATGTTCTCGAAGGGATCCTTTAGCTCGATCTCCTTCGCTACGGTTACGCCGTCATGGGTCACCGTCGGCGAACCAAACTTCTTGTCAATCGCGACGTTGCGACCACGGGGGCCAAGGGTAGTCTTGACCGCATCAGCTACCAGGTCAACGCCCCGCTTGAGCGCGCGGCGCGCTTCTTCATTGAAATACAGCTGCTTTGGCATAGGATCTATAATCCTCCACTGAGAATAGCGCCATTAGCGCGCGGTTGCTACTCTTGTACGATGCCCAGAATATCCTTTTCCGACAGGATCAGGTACTCGACATCATCAAGCTTAAATTCGGTGCCACTGTACTTGGCGAAGATGACGCGATCGCCAACCTTAACGCTCATCGGGATCAGCTTGCCGTCATCATCCCGGCGACCCTCACCAACGGCCAGAACGGTGCCCTCCATCGGGCGCTCTTTGCTGGCAGTGTCGGGTAGGAAAATACCGGTCTTGGTCTTCTCTTCACGCTCAACCGGCTTGACCACCACACGGTCGCCAAGAGGTCGGATGCGGAAATCCGCCATAGCTGCTATCCTCCGTTCGGTATGCAATCCAACGGTTTGCGAGAGTTCTATCGGTTAGCACTGTCGCCTCGAGAGTGCTAATCCGCTAGTAATAGTACACAAGGTTAGTCGGTTTGTCAAGTCGATTTTAGCACTCATCACTGGCGAGTGCTAGCCTGCGGCCTGCGTGTGGGAGCCGAGCCCGGCCTGCGGTTACCTGTTTAGTTACCGCTCGTACCGGTGGTGCCTCGAGTGGCGGATTGGCGTGCACTAGTGAGGGCAGACCTTCTGCACTTGGTCTCGGCACATCTAGGCCTTTTGTCCAAGATAACAAGCAACGCCCTCCTTGCAATTACCGATGCCTGTACACCTAACCCTGTGCTTGACGTATCACCCGAGTATGTTTTGTCCTGCTGAAACCCTGATCGATTCGGCCCTTGTGTTGTGCAGTGTCACCAAACCGAATCCAACCATCATTTACACCGTCAGTTCCTATGTTGCATCGCCAACAATAGCCCAAATAAGGTCGTAATCGATATGCTGCTCGATTGCGGTTGACCTCTCTCTTGGTTCAAGGCGGCTCAGAGGCGAACACCGCGCTCGCGAAGGTGGCATTACGCACACTTGTTCAGCAACGGTTTACGGCTAGGCTTCTGCAGTGACAACAGCGTCTCATCGTTTAGGCTGCTGCCGGCCATGCCTCGTATTCTTTTCAGCCTGAACCCGTTGCGTCAATGTTATTGGGGCTTACTTCTGTGAGGGCTATGGCTGCCGGTCGTACGCTGGGTCTGGGAAATGCGTGAATACGTATACGTCCCCTGGTCATCAGGGCCAGCCACTGTATCTGTTCGGCGCACAAGGTGCTGTCCCGACAGGTAACGTGTGGTTATACTGATGGCAAAATAACCGGTTTGCTAGTTGTACCTTGTATATATTCTTATTATCATGCATCGCTTGCAGACGGCTCTTGTTTGACAAGTACAGTTGCATATGTTTGCTAACCCGGATTCATCAATGCTAAAGGGAGCGTTTCACTAATGGATCATCACGAGATGGTTGCCCTGATTCGTGACGGTGTGACCATATCGGGCGGCGTCTGGGCTGATCTCGGTGCGGGTACTGGCAACTTCACGTGGGCGCTGGCCGAAATTCTCGGTCCTGCGGCAACCATTCATGCTATCGATCGCGACGCGCGCGCAGTGGCCTTACAACGTATTCGGCTAAAGGACGATCCGCCTGCAGCGACTGTGTTACCCCGCCAGGCCGATATTACGCAACCGTTAGCACTTCCGCCGCTAGATGGGGTATTGCTGGCTAATGTCTTGCACTTCATTCGTGACCAGCTAAGTTTGTTGCGTCGGCTCAGCACTATGGTACGACCGGGCGGCATCCTCCTTATTGTAGAGTACGAGCAGACCTTCCCCTTGCCGTGGAACCCATACCCGCTGCCCTTCACCCGCGTGGTCACGCTGGTTCGTGCGGCCGGATTTACGTCTGCCACTCGGGTTGGCAGTCGTCGCTCACCATCAACTGGGCGTATCCTTTACGCGGCGGCTGCACTGTGCCTTGAACGCAGCCGCTGAACGCTGGCTATATTCACTGCGAGTCTCGCTTGTGCCAAGCGATGGCGACGAGCGCAATACCCGCACCGTGCGCATCTTTCAGGATCCATGGGGATCGAATTGTGAGGATGTATCCGGTAACTCTGTGCGTTTAGCCGCGCTCTTATTCCATTCCTCGGTAACGTGGTACAATGCAAGCGCTATGGAACAACGTTGTTTGTATGACTACAATTTGTCTGAGCTGACTGACCTGCTGCGCAGTTGGGGCGAACCGGCATTCCGTGCCCGACAGCTCTATCGCCATCTTTATGTTAATCTTGCCGCAGATGTGGCGCGCATGACTGACTTGCCGGTATCGCTCCGCGCGCGCCTGAGCGCTATCCCACTATCAACCCTGCATCTTGAACGGGTGCAGGTTGGCGATGAGGGGATGACGCGCAAAGCCCTCTTTCGCTTGCCTGACGGCGCTGTGGTCGAGACGGTCCTGATGGTTTACCCCGATCGCTCGACAGTTTGCGTTTCAACTCAGGCTGGCTGTGCAATGGGGTGTGTCTTCTGCGCTACCGCCCAGCTAGGCTTGTTGCGTAACCTCAGCAGCGGTGAGATCATTGCGCAGGCAATTTGGGCCTCGCAAGAGCTACGGGCGATGGGTGCTGCTGGCCCCTCTGGACGGATTACTAATCTGGTTTTTATGGGCATGGGTGAGCCGTTTGCCAACTACGATCGCTGGTGGCAGGCTGTAGAACGGTTGCACGATCCGCACGGCTTCAATCTCGGTGCCCGGAGCATGACGGTCTCGACAGTCGGTCTGGTCAAGGGCATCAAGCGGCTGGCCGGTGAGGCGTTGCCGATTAATCTGGCCATTTCGCTCCACGCCCCCGATGATGCTCTGCGCAGCGAGTTGATGCCAGTGAACCGCCGCTATCCTATCGCCGCTTTAATGGCGGCTACACGCACCTACGTGATCAAGACGCGCCGTCGGGTGTCGTTCGAGTATGTATTGTTGCAGGGCAAGAATGATCATCCGCATCAAGCCATTGCGCTCGCCCGCCTGCTTCGTCGTGAGGCTCCTCCTGGCACGTTGCTCTTTCATGTCAACCTAATCCCGTGGAATCCGGTGCCTGGTATGCCGCTCGGTCGATCCGAATGGGAACGTGTAACTGCCTTCCAGCAGATTTTGACCGATTACGGTATTCCCTGCACGGTGCGCGTGGAACGAGGGGTAGAGATTGCCGCTGCTTGTGGTCAGCTGGCTGGGCAACAAGCAGTGCCGATTGCACTGGCCGCACATACGCACCCGGCAGACAATTCATCGTTGTAGACGCGCGGTCACCCGCGAACTATGCTGAGAATGGCTATGGCTGTTATCCAGAATGTGAAAGGTATGCGCGATCATCTGCCGACAGATATGATGCTGCGGCAGTATATCGTTGCCACGCTGACTCGGATCAGTGAAGCGCACGGTTTCGAGCCATTACAGACACCAATCATCGAGTATGCTGAGACGCTGGAAGGTAAGCTCGGCGATGATGAAAAATTGATCTATCGCTTCGAGGATCACGGTGGTCGTCGCTTAGCGCTGCGCTACGATCAGACAGTGCCGTTGGCGCGCGTGACGGCTCAGTACGCCGGTCAACTGGCATTGCCCTGGCGCCGCTACGCCTATGGGCCGAGTTACCGCGGTGAACGACCGGCACGCGGACGGTATCGCGAATTTTATCAGTTTGACCTCGATATTGTTGGCAGTTCCTCGCCTCTGGCTGATGCCGAGATTGTCGCTATGCTCTGTGAGGCCTTAACCGCTCTCGGCTTCCCCGATTTTGTCACGCTGCTGAACCATCGTCAAATTATCGGTGGTATCGCCCGCGTGAGCGGTCTGTCGGAAGAAGCGGCAGGCGGTGTCTACCGCGCAATCGATAAGTTTGACAAAATCGGTGTTGAAGGCGTGCGCGCCGAGTTGCTCAAATCGGGTGTGGAAGCCGTTGCCGCTGATCGCATCCTCGAGTTGGTGCAGATCGATGGCCCTCCAGCCGATGTCTTAGCTGCACTCGAACAGCGGCTAGTCAACGATGAGCGCGCGCTGGCCGCAATCGCAAATCTGCGCGCCGTGATTGCTGGTCTAGCCGCAATGGGCGTGCCTGCTACACAATATCGGGTTGCGCCGCGTCTGGCCCGTGGTCTCTCCTACTACACTGGTGTTGTCTTCGAAGCGATTACCCCCCACTGGCCCGAAGGTTCGCTCCTCGGTGGTGGTCGGTACGATGACCTGATCGGTCTGTTCGCCGGACGAAATATTCCGACGGTCGGCCTCGCATTTGGCATTGATCGTCTCCATGACGTTATGCTTGAACTCAACCTCGGCCCCCGTCCTCGCACGACCGCTGTGGCTTTCGTTACTCTGTTCGGGCCGGAACAGGTTGCCGATAGCTTGGCATTGGCAGCCGAGTTGCGCGCCGCTGGCATCAACACCTTGATCGCGCTCGAGCCGGGCAACCTCGGCAAACAGTTCAAAGAAGCTGACCGCCGCGGTGTCCGATTCGCACTGGTGCTGGGCCCTGATGAACTGGTGCGCAATGAGGTCGTGGTCAAAGACCTCCAGCGGGGTGAGCAGCGTTCCCTGCCTCGCATGGCAGTGGCTGGCTTGCTGGCTGAAGCGTTGACCGAGGGGAAGTAGGAACGACCGGCAAGTAGGTCGTGAGAGTGGAAAAAGCAGAGAGGAGCTTACGTCTCGCTGCTCCCTTTCTGCAAGCAAGATGTCAACCTAACTGCTCCCCCACAGACGGACAAGGTGGCAAGCGCGATCATCTTGGGCGTTGCCTTGGCTCGTCGTTGGAAAAGGAAGACGATGAATCTGACCCGTCCGCTGCTGGTGTTATTGCTCGCAAGTGCTTGCTACATAGCCTCTCAGACTACTGGCCAGCGCCTCTTCTTCCATCTCAGCTACATTTTGGTCGGATTACCACTGGTTGCGCTGGTATGGGCCTGGCTCAATTTGCGTGGGCTTCAGGTTGAACGCACCAATGCTAGCTTGCGGGCCAGTGTTGGCGAATACACCCGTGAACGGATTACCATTCATAACCGGTGGTGGCTGCCCAAGCTGTGGATCGAATTACAGGATGAATCTAACTTACCTAACCATGAACCCGGCTTTGTTGCCTATCTCGGCAGTCGTGAGACAACGCGCTGGACAACCCGTACCCTCTGCACCCATCGCGGTCGCTTTCAGCTCGGTCCAACACGCCTCGTTAGCTGTGATCCATTTGGGCTGTTTCGCTTTACCCGCCTGATCGCGGGTAGTGGCGAGATTATTGTCTACCCAGCCACTGAAGAGATTACCACCTTCCGCTTACCTGGTGCTGAGCTGACGGGAGGATCAACCAGCCTTGTACGTGGTCATAGTGTCACACCAAACGTAGCTACTATCCGTGATTATCAACCCGGCGATAGCTTCAACCGCATTCACTGGCGCAGCACTGCGCGCCATGGTCGCCTAATGGTAAAAGAGTTTGAGCTAGACCCCAACGCCGATATCTACCTCATCCTTGACTTAAACGAGCGAGCCGTTACTTGCGTGAACACATCGTTGCCAATGACTGATGAGCGGCAAATCGCGCCATGGTGGCAACGGCAACCATCCGCTCGTCACCCATTGCCCACTGAATCAACTGTCGAGCAGGCTGTACAAGTTGCTGCCTCACTGGCTCGCACCTTACTAGCCCAAAACCGGATCGTAGGTCTGCTGGCATGGAGCGATCAGCTTGAAGTCATTCCTGCCGAGCGTGAAGAGCGCCAGTTATGGAAGATTCTAGAATTGCTAGCGGTAGCGCGCGCAGCTGGTCAACACTCGCTAGCTGAACTGCTGGTTGCAGAAGGTCAACGGTTTAGTCGCAACACTACGCTTATCATTATCACCTCTGACATCGATCCACGCTGGATGATTGCCCTCCAGCACCACCTCTACCGTGGTGTGCGGGCGGCAGTTATCTTCATCGATCCGCTGAGCTATGGTGGCTGGCGTGATCCAACGTTGCTCCTCAACCAGCTTGTTAGCCTGCCAATCGATGTCTACCGACTGCAACGCGGCGATGCACTGGCTGAGGGGCTACGTCAGCCGCTGCTATCCTCGGCACCATCATCGGCAAAATTAGGCTTGCGGTAAGCAATGCTCTTTGTTATGATGTTTATTGATCAGTTTGTGTGTTCATTTCCCACGTGCTTCCACTGAGATTTTTGTTTCGTTCTACGCAATGTTGTTTCAGCTACCCTACCGTTGAATAATGATTTCTTCTCTTGCCATAGCAGTAACAACGCTCTACACTACAAGTAGGTTCACATTGCGCACGTTGCGTCTGCACAATGCGCAGGATGACTGCTATGAATCAGCTCCTCCCTACCGATTTTCAGCAACAATATCTGGCCGCAATGTTGGCGGGGAGTAGTCGCGCCGCTGATCGCGTTGTTGAACAAGCATTGGCTCAGGGCATCAACGCGCCACGTATCTACCTCGACATCTTTCAACCGACTGCGTACGAAATCGGACGCCTCTGGCAAATCAATCGCATCGGTATTGCTCAAGAGCATTTAGCGACCGCAATCATCGAGCGGCAGATGGGGGAACTGCACCCCTAATTTTCAACCCAAAACGAAACGCAATCGCCGCCTATTACTCGGCTGTGCACCAGACGAGTGGCATCGGGTCGGTGTCCGTATGGTAGCCGACTTCTTCGAAGCTGCAGGATGGGAGGTCATCTATCTTGGTGCCGCTGTGCCGGTTCCGGCTTTGATTGACGCCATCAAAACCACTAATCCTGATCTAGTTGGTATCTCGGCGGCGATGGTCTTCAATTTACCTCATCTCACTAATCTGGTGCGAGCTCTGATCGCCGCCGATCTCGACGGCATCCCACTAATGGTTGGCGGTCTGCCATTTGCACGGCAACCCGATCTCCATCGCGCCCTGAACATTCCACTAAGCGCACCCAATGCTGCGGCTGCAGTAGTTGCCGCCAATCGCTCATTTCCGATACTGACCCAGCGGCTACGGGCCAACCACAGCAATGAAGCTCTGGCAGCGTTGCGGACACGGCGACGCCAGATTATCGATCGGGCCACTGAACTGGCCCTTCAGCACCATACCGCTAACCAAGCCCTCGACGAGCATACCGCAGCCATTATTACCGCTGGCTACGAATTCGTTACTCGTATGCTTGAAGCAGCGCTGGCTGTTGAACGGCCCGAACTGCTCGATGAGCAGATCTTGTGGGGGAATCAACGTCAGCCCCACGATGGTGTTCTCCCCGAACAGATGTTACGCCGATTGGAAATCTACGATGCTGTGATCCGGCTACTCTTGCCAGCCGATCTCGCGACACTAGTTGGTGAGTATACCAATCGTATGGTAGCCTTGCAACGATCATTAACGGGTCAGGAGATGCACCTGTAATTAATTACTGTAATTATTGTAGTACTAAGTCTTAGAGGGAACAAAGAACTATTGCCGGATCAATCTGGCAAAAGTTATGATACGGTTGTCGTGTTGCGTGTTTTTACCTGAGACGCTCTAGTTATCGGCAAGAGAAAAGCCATGGCGCAATCAGTATGTTCTGTAAACTGCTCCATTCATAGCCGAAAACGCATCATCATTACTACTTTCCTCATTCTATTCATTATCGGTGCTACCTTTGCTTCCGCTCTAACTACCTTTGCCGCTGGGACGCTCACGGTGCGGGTCTATATCGATACCGACCGCAACGGCCTCGATGATGATGGGCCAGATAATGGTGTCAGCGGTGTGCTGGTATCTGTCTACTCCGCAGAAAGCGTGATCGTTGGTCTTAACACGACCAACAACGCCGGTGAAGTGGTGTTCCCTGCTCTCCCCAACGGAGATTATCGCATCGAAGTCAGTAACCTGGGTGCACGGGTGGTTTCCGTCCCCGGGGCAGGGAACGCTGGTCTGTTGTCGTTTGTCACTATCTCCGGCGGTGCTGTGACCCAGCGCGTCGGCCTACGCAATCTTGATGGTGCGGTCGATACGGGGGCCCCTCCCGGTACCCGCAGCATCACGGCACGCGTATGGGACGACCGTGATGCCGATGGTATTCAAGATGCGGATGAGCCGGGGTTGAGTGGCATACCAGTAGCACTTGTTGATAGCTTAGGTAATGTGATTGGCCCTCTGGTCACTACAGACGCTCAGGGACGGGCAATTTTCAATACAGCGCCGACCGGTGCCGGCTATCGATTGCGCATCCTGGCTAGCAATTTCCCTTCTGGCTATATCCTGACCCAGCCCTTGGTCAATGATGGCGCACCCAACCCGGGTATTCGCGATTCTGACGCGGTGCTGGTTGGGGGGAATGCCGAAGCGACAATTACCAATACTGGACGCGGAGTTAACATCGATAATATCGACATCGGCTTTACCCGCGGTGCGATCAGCGGCTTCGTCTGGCGCGATAACAATCGCAATGGTACCTGGGAATCCATCGAGCCGCGGATCAACGGCGTGACAGTGCAATTGGTTAATGCTACCACTACCACATTGGCAGTGGTGGCAACGACCACAACTCGCCAGCGCATCGGTTCGACCGATCCGGCCGAGGGCGGTATTTTCGTCTTCCGCGATCTTCCCCTCGGCGTGACCTATCACGTGGTCATTCCCGACAGTCAATTTGCCGCTGGTGCAGTGCTATTTGGCGCGGCGAACTCTCCCAACGCATCCGGTGGCGATGTGGGCTCGCCTGACGGTATTCCGTCTGGTGCAGTGAGTGGTCCGGGCATTGCGCTGAATACAACAACAAACACGCGCACGGATCAACGGTTTGGCTTCTACACTGGGATCGTCGGTGATTTCGTTTGGCTTGATGATAATGGTAATGGCACGCCAGAGGCCAGCGAGACGGGTGTGAACGGTGTGATCATCTTTGTTGATGACGGGCGCGGTGGTGGTACAGCAAACAATGGCATCCGCGACGGTGGGGAAATCTTTACCGTTACGAGCAACGATCCTATTACGAACCAGCCCGGTTATTTCTTGTTCGATAACCTACCGCTCGGTGCCAACTATCGGATCGTGCTCGATGAAGCTAACTTCCTGCCCGGTGGTGCGCTGGTTGGTCTGGGCAACTCAACCGGTACAGAAGCAACCAATAGCAATGGTAATCGCTATGTATACCGTACCTCGAGCACGTTAACAGCTGCTGATCCTGAAGATGCAAGCGTTGATTTTGGCCTAACCCGCGCTAGGATTGGCAACCTGGTGTTCGAAGATGTCAATGGTAATGGCATCTTCGACAGTGGCGACAATCCGCTCAGTGGTGTTACCGTGCGCGCTTACCGCGTTAGCGATGATGTCTTGCTCGGCACAGCAGTAAGCGATAGCAACGGCAATTATGCCATTTCAGGCCTACCTGCCGAGGCAATGTACGTCACGTTTGAAGCGCCGAGTGGTTTCCGTGGCAGCTTGCGTCCCGCCAGCGCAACGATCGATCCAGCTGAGATCACTTACACCGATTACAGCGATTTAATCGCCGAGATCGGCAGTTCGGGGGTATGGCGCACTGATACGTTTACGCCTGATCCTGGTCAGACGTATAACGGTATCGATGCTGGTTTCTACCGACCAGTGCAGATTGTGGTCACTGCGTTTGCTGATACGATCGCGATTGATAATGTTCGGCAAAGTGGTGAGCCTGGTATTGGCAATGTAACGGTGTCGGTGTCGGGTCCTACGTCTGCAACAGACACGACGAGCCCGACCACTGGTGAGGTCGTCTTCTTCTTACCTCCCGGTTCGTATACGGTGACGGTGAGCACACCGGCTGGTTATCTCCCTTCACTTAACCACAGCGGCACGCAAACCTTTAGCAATCTGACCAGTGGACAAACGGTTACTACTGGTTTTGGTTACTATTTGCCCGGTCGTATTAGTGGAGTCGCCTTTTTCGATACCAACGGCGATAGCCTGGCAAGCAGCGAGCCGCGTATGCGCAATGTGACGGTGGAGTTGCTCGATGCATCGAACAATGTGGTTGCGACTACCACCACACTTACTAATGGCACGTACAGTTTTACCAACATCTCACCTGGTACGTATTCCGTTCGCTTTACAAACCCTGATACCAGCAATTATGTGTTTGTCAGCGGTGGGGACAGCGTTGTCAGTACTCCAGGGAATGTAGCAACCAGCAGCACTGGTTCGCTCACGGTGACCTACGACGGTTCACTAACTGATATTAGCGCTGGCTTCCGAGGTCGAACAACTGTCAGTGGTCGAGTTTTCGAAGACAACAATGCAGACAACCTGCAGGATGCTGGTGATACTGATCTGGTCGGCGCGACAGTTACGTTAAATGTCACTGCCAACTTACCGAACCTAGTCGCAACTTATTCTGCCAGTATTGCTGCTGCGCCGCCCAACTACCTATTCACCGCTTTGCCGGGTGGTAGTGCCGGAACAGTAACCTATGAGATAGTCTTTAACCCACCAACCAGCAGCTATATTGCCAGTGATGCTAACGTTGGCAGCGATGATACTATCGACAGCGACGGCCCAACGGTTACGGTGGTCGGTCCGGCGCCGGGTGGATCGCTCACCTTTGACCAAGGGTACTTCCGCAACGTTACCATCTCTGCGCGCGTCTTCCGTGAATCCTCTGCGACTCGCAACAATCAATGGGATCCCAGCGAGCCTGGTATTGCAGGCGTGTCTGTTGTGCTCGAGCGGCCGGATAGCACGCCCGTGCAGACAGCAACGACCGATAGTAGTGGTCTTGTCACATTCTCGGTGCGACCAGGCGATTATCGGCTCAATGTTGATGAAAGCTCGTCGGCACTTAGTGGCCTGTTGCCATCGTCTGGTTCCACGGCAGCGATTGCCGTTGTTGGCACCCCGTTAACTAGTGGTGGTAGCTCGCTCACTGAAACTGCACCGCCGGGTACGACGAATGTCTTCGGTTTCTACACCTTCGGCACAGTGAATGGTCAAGTCTTTTTCGATGGTGCGAATGGGCCGGCTAATAACCTGGCGACCGGCGAACCCGGTGTGAGTGGTATCACCGTGCGCTTGTTGAATGCTAATACTCTGTCGGTAGTCGGTTCTGCGACTACGAATGCTAGTGGTAATTTCACGATTAGCAATATCGTGAGCGGTGATTATCTGCTCGAGTTTGTCAACCCCGACCCAACGAACTTTAGTTTTGTGGCCAGTGCAACTGGCGATAATAGTGTAGCGACGATCGTTAGCAATAATGGCCGCACGGCTACCTTTACGGTAGCAGACGGTGTCAGTACTACCCGTCGCGCTGCCTTGATCGGCAATAGCACTATCAATGGGATCACTTTTGTAGACCGCGCCTACGATGGTCAGCGTGTCAGTGATCCTGGCTTGGCGAATGTGGCAGTCAGCCTGTCAGCCACGATTAGCTTGCCCAATCTGACAACCACAATTAATCGCACGGTTACGACTAACAGTAACGGCGAGTATAGTTTTGCCGGATTGCCTGGTGGTACTACCACTAGTGAGGCTCGCTTCACGCTCACTTTCACTCCGCCAACAGCGACACCGGCTTTCCAGGTTACACAAGCTGATGTAGGCGATAATGCCACTGATAGTGATGGGGTCAGCGAACTGACTAATCAGCTATTACCGATTGGGGCTACGGTCAGTCGTGATCAAGGCTATTATCAGAACGTGACGGTACGGGCCCGCGTCTTTAACGAAACTGTCACGATCAACAATAGCTTTGAGAGTGGTGAGATTGGCTTGCGGGCTGTCACCGTCAATGTAAGTGGGCCGATTTCAGCTTCGCAGCCGACCGATCTACTCGGTATCGTAACCTTCAGCGGGCCACCCGGCGTATACACGTTCACAGTGCCAGCCGATCCAAGCGGATTTGTGCGGTCACCGGGGAATACCGGGACGGCTTCCACCAGTCTGATCTTGAGTGGTGCCACGTCTGATCCGGTGCCCTTCGGCTATTACCTCCCGGCTCAGATAACGGGTACAGTCTGGTTCGATGTGAATAGTGATGGGCAGTTGAACAGCGGCGAGCCCGGTATGGAAGGGGTGAGCGTCCGTCTGGTGGGTAATAGCAGCGGACCAGGCGCACCGGTTACCACAAATAGCAGTGGCACCTTTACTATCAGTGGTATCGAGCCGACTGGTCTCACCAACGCTACCTACCAGCTCTGTGTAACCTTGCCGGCCGGCTTTAACTTCACGACCCTAGGGAGCGCACTTACTACCGATAACAACAGTGATATCAATCCAACGACCAGTTGTACCGCGCCGTTTACCGTGGGATCAGGGGCAAACATCACCTATCTTGACGCCGGTCTCCTCGGTGCTCTATCTATTGGCGACCTTGTCTGGGAGGATGCTAACGGTAATGGGATTCAAGATAGCGGTGAACAAGCGCTTGCAGAAGTAACGGTGACGGTGACGGTGCAGACCAGCGGCAACGTGATCAACTCGAGCAATCCTTCCTTTACGTTCAGCACTGTCTCGACCACCGCTAGTGGTCTGAGCGCTAATTATACGATTGGCAACATCCCGCCGAACAGCTCAATCACGATTCAATCGGTCAGTCGGTTTGGGTATGCCTTGACCCAAGCGAACCAGGGCAGTAATCAAGCGATCGATAGCAATGCTGTTGGTGAGACATTTACCCTTACCGCCAGCAATACGACGATTGACTTTGGCCTCTATCGAACCACTGCAATCGGTGACACGGTCTGGTTCGACGTGAATGGAAATGGTGTGCGCGACAGCGATGAACCGGGTATCGCTAATATCACGGTCACGCTGCGTAGCAGTAGCGGTACTCCCATTACAACCACACAAACGCTTGCCGATGGTGGCTATGCGTTTACCAACATTGCACCGGGAACGTACTCATTGCAAATCACCCTGCCATCGGGCTATACGACCACCAACAACGGTAGTGGTTCATTGACGGTTGATAACGATAACGACTTCCGCACTGACGGCACGACCGCTAACTTCACTATTCTCAGTGGGCAGGCGCTCGATACGATCGATGCTGGGCTGCGCGGTACTGGTGGGATAAGCGGTATCGTGTGGCTGGATTCCAATGAGAACAACCAACGCGATCCTGACGAGACGGGACGCCTAGCTGGTGTGCAGGTGACGGTGACTTATACCGCCACCTTGCTGGCGGCTAGTCCGCAAACGGTACAGGTACAAACCGCGACTGATGGTTCGTACAGCATCCCTGGATTGCCGCCAGGGCAAATGACTGTGGTCTTTGCCGACCGCCGCGGGTACATTCCAGTGCAGCCCAACGTCGGTGACGATGCAACCGATAGCGATGGGCCAGTGGTTACGTTTACACTTGCCGCAGACCAGCAGGTGGTGCTTGATATGGGTTACTACCCGCGCGTAGCCATCTTCTTGCCAACGGCGGTTTTGCAAGTGCCACCCGACCTGATTGTCAGCGTCCAGGTAACACCAACCAGTCCGAACAAAAACACTCCAGTGACCTACCGTGTGACCGTCACTAATGTTGGACGTGAACCAGCCAGTAACTTCTGGGTTGATCTCTATGTCAATCCGAGCCGGCCACCAGAAGTGAACGAGCCGTGGAACGAACTGTCGCGGCAAGGGTTGGCCTGGTTCTTTGATGGCACGCTTCAGCCTGGTCAGAGTGTAACCCTGAATAGCGCGCCTCGTAGCTCAACGAATCTGCTTGGATACGATGTGGGTGCCAGCTCACCAACGTGGAATGGCCGCTTGCCTCCAGGGCGCAATACCATCTACGTCTACGTTGATAGCTGGAACCGTAGCCCCGATGGTGGCGTGCGCAGTCCGTTCGGCGCAATTAAAGAGATTGACGAGGGGAACAACCGAGCGGAAATTACAATTATGGTCGCTGAATAGGGGTGAGCTAGAGGGTAAACCTGTCATGTTGCGTAAAAAGTGGCATAAACAGGTTTTACCCTCTCAATTGCCATTCAGTGAGGAGTGGTTCTGGTATAATAAACCGCAGCGGTGATGGTTGAAATCGCAAAAGTGAAGGAATCACCACCCGGGTATTATTCTCCAAGGAGTTGCATATGCAACATCGAGGAATTATCAGCTATAGCATGATGCTCTGTGGTGTGCTGGCAATGATCATCGGCTTCAGTCTGCTGCCTATGCCTGCCCCCTCAGCAGCCGCACCTGCCCTCCAGCCATCGCCGCGCCCGACGCTGCGACCCGTCACCATACTACCGGAAACGACGCCCTCACCAGTACCGATGGGCCGGGTGACAGGTACCATTATTGACCTACGCACCCAATCACCTGCTGCAAATATTGCAGTGCAAATCGGGAATTCTGTGGTGTATAGCGATGCCAATGGTAACTACGATAGATGGGTCGAGTCGGGTTTCTATTCGCTAGCCTTGCAACTGAGTAGCGAACAGGGTTCACCTGCGCAACCACCGCTTGAAATCGCAGTTGGCCCTGGGGATACAGTTGTGGCTCACCTCTTCTTTACTAGCCCAGCACCAAATGAACCAATCGTACCATCATTGACCATTGATGCTCCAACTGCTGAACCGGCACCACCGGCTATGCCTGAATTGCCGGCAATAATTCCCCCCAAACTACCATTAACTGGCGTCGAAACCGATGCCCAGGCAGTTCCAGCCTCCAATGTTGTGCGACAACCGATTCATCTACCGCGAACTGCTAGCCCGGTTCCCTTCAACGCCCAATTCTGGTTCGGGCTTGGTATTCTCTTGCTGGTGAGTGGTCTGACCCTGCAGTTCTGGCCAAGTCGACAGCGCCGTGCCTTGACGCCGTCAGATGAGCAGCTTCTAGCTTCACTGCTCAGCGTGCCGCTACGTGCGTCAGATGATGCCTTGTTGCAAAAGTTACTGACTGGCGAGCGAGAATAAACTCAGAGCAGACCTGGCCTGGTTTATTACCTGGCTGCGTCTGCTCTGTTCCATTTCCTTCACCCTGACATACTCCCGCATCACCTATAACCTACGCTTTACCCTGGTCGCGCGGCTTGATGATCAATCAACAATAGGTGCAGTGCCGAATGATCTAGATCACCGTAGCCGCGTTCAACCAGTGCTTCGTAGCGTGCGATAGTATCGCGCAGGTGGGGGAGCTCGATCCCAACAGCCGTGGCTAACGCTGCGGCCATACGCAAGTCTTTGAGTTGAGTTGTTACTTTCCCACCTGGAATGTAGCGCCGCGCTGCCATGCGTACGCCGTGAATCTGCAACACTTTCGAGTCGGCGAAACCGCCAGCTAGTGCCGCACGCAGCAGTGCTAGATCGAGGCCGTAAGCTTCGGCTAACACCGTTGCTTCAGCTACCGCTTGGATCGTTAGGCCGACGATTAGTTGGTTGATGACCTTGGCGGCGTGCCCGGCACCAGGCGGCCCAACATGGGTGGGACGACCAAGTACGCGCAAGATTGGCATTGCCCGCGCAATATCAGCTTCGGTACCTCCGGCCATAATTGCCAACGTACCAGCAGCGGCACCTTCCGGCCCACCCGATACTGGTGCATCGACCCATCCCACTCCCCGCGTCGCTAACGTCGCGGCGCGAGTCTGCGAGTCGCGCGGATCGGAACTTCCCATATCGATCACGAGCTGACCGGGGCGGAACATTGGATCAAGTTGGTTTAACAGATCGCCCACCGCAGCTGAATCACTGACCATCACGATCAATGTTTCAGCCTGTGCCGCTTCGGCCAGCGTTGAGGCCAGCGGTATCCCAACGGTCAGATCCGGGGCGAGCGGTGAACGATTCCAACCAATCACTGTCATGCCGGCGGCCAGCAACACTCGTGCCATCGGCCGACCCATGAGGCCAAGACCAAGCACAGCAATCGTCATTGGGTTGCCTCCGCTAGCATTGTGTGCTCCATCAACCGACGCAGCCGCACCGTGGGATGGTTCGTCTCATACGCGATATCTTCCCAACGCACAACTGTACCGCCTGGAATTGGACGCACCACCCGCACGTTGTGCGCAAGACCGATTGGCAGGGCACCGGTCGCTACCGAATCGGCTGCAGGCATCAATTTGCCGTAGACGGTGTAGCCACCTTCGCCATCAAGCAACTCACCTTCCACCAGATCACGTTTGGCGACGGCAACCACGTCGGCGAGGAAGGTCTGCGGACAACCAGTTGGCTCCTGGCGCAAACCAACCCGCAGCACTGAAATCGGTAACTCAAGCCCAATCAGGTGCGAAGGGCGGTAGATTGCACTGTAAACTCCACTAGGATCGGTGATCAGACCATATTCGGCAAAACAACGCCGCACGTAGTCATCGGGTGCGGCGAAGACAACATATACCCCCCAGCGCAGATCGCGAAAGACCGGTCGTCCATCACGCTCGAGCGACGACACCACTTCAACTGTACCCGCATGGGTTAGTTGCCCGCCGACTTCTCGTGGACGCAGAACGTAGGGGAGGTCATCGACGCCGCAGGGTGGAAAGGCCAGACCATGCGGTTGCGGGCGTAGGCGGCAGGCATTAGCGACTGCTGCCATTTCAATCGCTGATTTGGTGCCGTCGAGGAAGGAATTGAACATCCGGGCATTCATGCCGCCAGCAGCAGCTTGCTCGGCGCTGAGACCATAATACTGCCAGACAGTTTCGGGTGTGCTTTGATGATAATGGGGGAGATAGCGCGTGCCCTTCCCAGTGCAGACCACTTCAAACCCGCAGGCGCGGGCCCACTCGACCTGTTCGGCAATGAGTGCTGGTTGATCGCCGTAGGCAAGCGAGTAGACAACACCTGCTTCAGCAGCGCGCCGAGCCAGCAATGGGCCAACCAGTGCATCCGCTTCAACATTGACCATCACAATGTGACGTCGATGCTCGATCGCGAGCAGACAGTGCGCCACTCCTGCCGCTGTTGCGCCAGTTGCTTCAACAATGATATCGACACCGTCGGCGGCGATAAGCGCCGGTCCATCATCGCCAACAAAGGTCGCACCACTGCTAAGCGCATCGGCAAGTGAAGCAGCCGCATATTGTTCAGCCGGCCATCCGGCACGGGCCAGTGCGGCTCGCGCGCGGTCGGGCGCAAGATCAGCTACGCCGAGCACGTGAATCCCAGGTACACGGCGAGCCTGGGCCAGAAACATTGTGCCAAATTTGCCAGCTCCGATCAGGCCGACGCGCAACGGACGACCTTCAGCAACACGACGCGCTAGTAGCGAAAGCAAATCGTTCATGACCGTCTCCTCAATCTTTACTCAGGTCAGTGCGGCAAGATTGGCGACAGACTACCCTCATGCTGCACACAGCTCAGCACCAAGCAGCAGTATTGTTCCCTGACTGAAACTCATTCGTATTTCATATTGTACTCGATCAAATTGTGATACACTGCCAGTATGCAACAGCAACTCAGGCAACAACTCCGCTTGCTCAGCGCCCAACGTTGGCGTCAGCACGCGATCAATACTCTGATCACAGCGACCATTCTTGGCTTCGTGGCGGTCTATCTAGGTGTTACCCTGTCGATCATCGGGATTATATCGCTTCCCCGTCCACTGCTGGGATGGCTTCTCGTAAGTAGTGTGCTCATCGGTAGTCTGCGCGCATTGACGTTTCGGCTAACACCTGCAATTGCTGCGCGTCGTCTTGACCGTCGGTTTCGCCTCCACGAACAGTTGAGCACAGCGCTGGAAGTAAACGATGATCAGACTGGTGTTGCTAGTTATCTCCACCAACAAGCGCAGGGGACGCTGCTCCGTATTGAAGATTATGTTAAACGAAATCGACGGCCATTCTGGCCAGACATGTTGTTGTTAGGCGCAATGGCGCTGGTTCTGGCCGGTTTGCTGCTGCTGACAGAGTCACCACTGCCTCCGGTTGGTGTAGCCGAACCGTTACCAGAGCTGAACCGTCCAGACCCGGTTACGGCAGCGCTAGACACACCAACGCCGCCTGCAGCTGGGGATGCTCCTATGGAAGGTAGCGTTGATCCGGGAGTATTGACTGCATTAGCCGAGGCCTTGCGCGATCAAAGTCTCACCCGACCGATCGCTGAAGCGCTCGATCGTGGTGACGTGGCCGGTGCAGCTGATACGCTTCGCGAGCTGGCTGATCAGATGAGTGAAGTGTCGCCAGCGGCACGAGACACCATTGCCAATGCTTTGCGCGAAGCGGCACGCGCCATTGACCAGGTGCGACCTGAACTGGCCGATCAGATGCGGGCTACAGCCGACACACTCCAGTTTGGCGATGCTATCGCTGGTGCAGCCGGGATCGAGGCCCTGGCTGATGCGTTGGAACGGCAATCGTCTGCGCCGGTAGCCAGTGGCGTAGGGGGTGGTGCTGGGAATACTGCTGCTAGTCAGCGACGTGAGCAGACATTTAGTCCGCTCGGGGTCGAAGGCAAACCGCTCGAATTAACGACGAACGGTGCTGGTCAACTGCCAGCCATGGGCACCGCAAATGAACCGACTAGCGCTACGCAACTGCGTGGTTTGCCTCTTCGGTCAAGTGGGGTGAACGCGGCTGGACCAGTGCAAACGGCTGATGATCCCCAACAAATTCCAATGGATGTGCGCGATGTGGTTCGTAACTATTTTTCGCCGTAAACTAACCTCCACTGAACCGCCATTGTTCTCCGAAGCCTTTCTGCGTCGTCTCGAGCGGCTCAGTTTGCAAACGCAGCGCACGCTGCGTGGCACGCCGATGGTTGGTTCCCATCCCAGCCGGCAACAGATGCCAGCCACTATCTTTACCGATCATCGGCCCTACGTCCACGGCGACGATCCGCGCTACCTGGACTGGAATGCCTACGCGCGTCAAGATCATCTACTGGTGCGCCTCGGTGAAGTGGAGCAGGAGGTAGCTGTAAGTATCATCATCGACACATCGCAGAGTATGGTGATCGGTGAGCCAGATCGTCTACGGCTGGCGATCCAGCTCGCTGGTGCAATCGGTTACCTGGCACTGGCCCATGGCGATCGGGTTATGGTGCTAGCTGGTGAACCGGCGATGCCAGTGTTTGGGCCAGTGCGTGGTAAAAGTCTGACGGTAGCATTGTTGCGGGTATTACGGTCATTGGGTCCGGGGCAACAGTTCGACTTGGCGCAAGCGGTACGGGTAGTAGCCCAACAGCAACCACAGGGCGGAGTAGTGGTAGTGATTTCTGATCTGCTGACCCCACTCCCGATCGAAGAACTGACCCAATACGTGCCTGCACCGCGCTGGCAGGTAATGATGTTGCACCTCATCAGCCAAGCCGAAATAGATCCTGCGCTGCGCGGCCCGCTTGAGCTGATCGATAGTGAGACTGGCGAGCGTCTCGAAATTGATCTGACTGAAGAGGAAGCGACCTCCTATCGTCGTGCGACGCAAGCCTGGCGTGCAGCATTGGCTGAACGCTGTGCCGCACGGGGCATCGGGTATGCAGCGGTGATGACGAGTTGGCCACTCGAACGGCAGATTATTCCCTTTTTGCGCACGCGACGATTTCTCAGCTAATCGCGGACTAGGCACGATAGCTCGTTGTCAGACTTCTAGTGGTATACACGCATCCATACAAGCAGCACTATGAGTCTCCTCGCACCGCTTGGATTATTCGCACTCCTGGCCCTGCCGGTGATTGTCATTTTGCACATGATGCGATCACGCCGGCGACGGACAGTTGTGCCATCGCTGCTGCTTTGGCGGCAGATCCCGCTGCGATCCGCAGCCCGACGACGGCGGTTGCGCTTTACCCTCCTTCTCTGGTTGCATTTGCTTGTGGCATTCTTGATCGGCCTAGCGCTCGCCCAACCACACATCTCATTCCCGTGGCTGGGGTCTAACCGTACAACGGCAATTATTATCGATACCTCGATCAGTATGACGCTAAGCGAGGCCGGTAGCAGCCGCCTTGAACGAGTCAAGGAACGTGCTAGCGCTTTGATTAGTCAGATGCGCGGTGCCGATCGCGTGGCACTGATCAGCGCTGGTCCGGTTGCCCGTCTGATCGATCACGGTAGCAGTGTCGAGATGGCACGGTTGTTAGCAGCGCTTGCGCAGATGAACATCGAAGGTGTCGGAAGTGATTTCAGCGGCGCTCTGACCATCGCCGAGACGTTGCTGCTCGATCAACCGAACCCCCAGGTGATCTGGCTGACTGATGGTGCCTTGCCACCCCCCAATGTAACCACCCTACGCGTACCGCTTCAGATCGAAGTCGTCGGCTCTCCGCAGCCAAACCGTGCAGTAGTGACGCTGGCCGCTCGTTCGGGGCAGGCTGGTGTGGTGTATGTCTATGCCCGCCTTGCCAACTACGGCAGTCAACCTTTCCGAGGACCAGTACGCCTGCTGGTTGATGGTCAACTCAATCAAACGGAACTGGTTAATATCCGTCCTGGGGCGGTTTTGGAACTGACTTGGACCCTCCCCGGTGCGGCACGGCAAGTGCAATTGACCATGAACGGTGCAGATGGCTTGCCTCTTGATGATAGCGCAACAGTGAATGTTAGCGGTCAGCACCCTATTCAGGTCCTATTGGTCGCCGATGAAGCACCAGCACTCGTGCGCGCCTTGCAGGCTATGCCAGAAGTGACCCTACGGACAGTGGCGCCGGCCCGCTACGCGCCCGATCCGACGGTTGATCTAACGATTTTTGTGAACACATTGCCAGCCCGCTGGCCAGCGGGTGGCGTGCTGGTGATCAATCCACCGCCTGATGGTTTGGTGCCGATTAGTGGCTTCAGACAGGCCGCTACGACAGTGACTCTGACCGCGAGTGGTGCAGCATTACTCGGCGACATCAATCTTGGTGGTATCAATTGGGGCCAGATCGCCATGATTGAACCACTAGACGGACTCACTCTGTTGGCCCTTAGCGGTGATATTCCGCTCATCTTACGCGGGCGGATTGAGCGCAGCGAAATAGCGATTTGGAACTTCGATCTGAACAATAGCCAGCTAAGTGGACGATTAGCATTTCCATTGTTGGTGGCGCGCACTACTCGCGATCTTGCTCCGCCACCGCTGCCTGCAGTTCTTCCGGCAGGCACGCCATTTGCGCACCAGGCCGATATTCGGACTACGCTCCTTGAGCTGATCGATCCAACTGGCAAGCCGAGTACATTTCCTTTGCAACCAGGGCTACCAATGATGCTCGAATTGAACCAGGTTGGCATCTACCAGCTCCGGGAATGGGCCGACGATCAGCTAGTGCGCGAAGCGTATTTACCAGTGAATGCTGGTGCGATTGACGAGTCCGATCCAACGCCGCGCTTTGCCAGTGCAGTCCACCATGTCCCGCCAATAGCTGTGCCAGCTAAGCCAGTCGACACTCCGCAACCGTTATGGTCGTGGTTCATTATGGCCGCCATTACTGTCCTGGTAGGTGAATGGCTTTACATTCAGCAGCGATCGCAAGTGGAGGCGCAATGATCTGGCAATCTGCCCATATGTTCTGGCTCTTACTGGCGTTGCCAGCCTTCGCGCTCATCTGGCGACGGGCCGGTAGTCGTCTGCCCCGGCCAATCTTGGGGCTGCGACTGCTGATAGTTGCCCTGCTGATCGCCGCACTGGCCGATCCAATCTGGCTCCAGGAAGGCCAACCAACGGCTGGCCCGCTCATTGTGCTGTACGATCAATCTGACAGTCTGACCCCAGCTGGACAGGCGGCAATGCGTACTGAAGCAGAGGCGATTGCAGCAGCTGCTGGACCAGAGACGCGCTTGCTTGCCTTTGGCGCCCAAGTGATTGCCGGCAGCGATCGGTTACCTGACGGTGCCGGAAGTGATCTGGCCGCTGCTCTGCGGATGGCACGTCAGTTGTTGCCGGCTGGTGGACGAGTTATTCTCATTAGCGATGGTCACCATACCGGCGGAGAGGTGCTGGCTGAAGCGCAACGAGCCGCTCAGGCCGGTATTCAGATCGACGCACGCTATATTGCCCCACCAATGACTCCCGAAGTAGCTGTGACCCGGCTCGATGCGCCGATCTGGCTGCGCAGCAATGAGACATTTGCAATGGCGATCACTACAATGTATCGGCCAGTCAACAGCGATGAGCCGCTAGCCGCTCGCCTGCGCGTTTGGGCAGATGAGCAATTGCTCGGTGAAGAGTCGATCTTCATTCCGGCTGGCGTGTATCAGTTTGAGGTCGAACATACTACCAGTCAGCCAGGAATTCTTAGATTACGGGCTGAGATTACGCCAACTGGTAATGACACCTTTCCTGCTAACAACACGGCCGTGGCGACGGTGTTGGTTACACCTCCGCCACGCATCCTGCTGATTGAAGGCTATCGCGATGGTGGTGCAGTGCTGAGCGAAACGCTCCGCCAAGCCGGAATAGCGGTTGATCGGCGACCACCGGTTGATTTATCGGCCAATCTCGACCGCTTGGCAGTATACGACGGGATCATCCTAGTCGATGTCTCAGCAAGCCAGTTTTCATTTGAGCAGATGGCTGCGCTGCGTGAACTGGTGCGCAGTGAAGGCAAAGGGCTAATCGTGCTTGGTGGCACTCAGTCTTTTACGCTGGGTGGCTACCACGAGACGCCGTTAGCCGAAGCGTTGCCAGTGCTGATGACGCCACCACCGCGCCCACAACGTGCACCTATCTCGCTCTTACTGATAATCGACCGTTCAGCCAGTATGAGCGCAACCTTTGGCATTAGCAAATTCGATATGGCCAAAGAAGCAGCCATCCTCGCTTTGACTACGCTCCAGCCTACTGATCGGATCGGCGTGCTGGCTTTCGACACCGACACTTTATGGATAGTCCCCTTTCAAGAGGTTGGCGAGGGGGCAACCATTGCCGAACTGCAACAGCGCATTGCGACGATGGCTTTGGGTGGAGGGACCAATATCGAACGCGCACTAGCAGTAGGCTTACCGATGCTGGCTGTTGAACCAGAGCGCGGACGGCACGCAGTCTTGCTAACCGATGGCCGCAGCTATAGCAACAACTATCCACGTTACCAGCAACTGGTAGAAACTGCGCGCGCGGCGCAAATTACCCTTTCGACGATTGCCATCGGGAGTGATGCCGATACAGAACTGCTCGCCCAGTTGGCGCAATGGGGAAATGGCCGCTACTACTTTGCACCCAATGCCGCTGATCTGCCACGTATTACATTGCAAGAGAGCGAAATCGCCAGTGCCGAATTGACGATCGAACAACCAACACCTGTACTCCTCAACCAGCCCCATCCTTCGGTACGGGGCCTCGATCCAGGTACCTTTCCGTCACTCGATGGCTATATCGCGCTACGACCGCGAGCCGAAGCGACCGTTGTGTTGAAGAGTCCGGCTGATGATCCGCTGTTGGCAGTCTGGCAATACGGGCTCGGCCGTAGTGTAGCGTGGATGACCAGTGCTGCCGCTCCGTGGGCGAGGGCTTGGCCAGGTTGGCCGGATTACGATCGGTTCTGGTCTCAACTTGTGCGGTACACCCTACCGACGCCTGACAGTGGGCCGTTGCAGGTGCGCCTCGAAACCGACGCTCGTCAGACTCGCCTGGTAGTAGAGGCACAGACTGCAGGTGGCCGGCCTGTGGATCTGGCCCAGGTAAGTGCGCGCATAACGTTGCCTGATGGCAGCGATCAGAGTTTTAGTCTGATGCAGACTGCACCAGGGCACTATGAACGAGAGCTGACGCTAGGCATTGTTGGGCCATACCAGATCGATGTTTCGCTGTTTGCAGGAGGTCAGACTTTGCAACGCAGCATCGGGTATGTGGTGCCGCCTCCAGCCGAGTATGCGCTGACCGATCCAGCCCAGGGAGCGGCCCTGATGCAACAGATTGCCGCGCTCACTGGCGGTACACTAGAGTTGATCTTGCCGGAAGCATCCTCGCCATCGCCAACACCGATCGCTACCGGTTTGTGGCCGCTACTGGTTGGGTTGGCACTAGTGTTGTGGTTAATCGAGATTGCTGTGCGGAGAAACCGAGCCCTTTTGTAAATTCCTGGCGGATATGATCCCAACGATCGACACCATTATCGCCACTGCCATCCACGAACGTATCTTTCCTGGGGCAGTTGTTCTCGTTGCTCAAGACCAACGCCTAATTCATGCTGCCGCCTATGGTACAACAATGTACGACGATCCGGGTACCCAGCCTGTCACGTTGGATACCATTTACGATCTCGCTTCGCTCACCAAAGTCTTTACAGCGCTGGCGGCATTGCGCCTACACGACACTGGCCTGTTGCCGCTCGACCAGTCTGTGCAGCACTGGTTGCCAACCTTACGCGCAGGCAATATCACTGCCCGTCATCTCCTCAGTCATCGTAGTGGATTGGCTGTCCAGCTTGCGCCTCTGGCCCGTGCTGGCCCGCGCACGATCCGACAGATGGTCTACCAAGCGACACCAGTGCATCCTCCGGGGGTGGTGACCGAATATGCCAATCTCAACACCCTGCTGCTCGGCGACCTGGTAGCAACAATCTACGGCGGTTCGCTTGATGCTGCCATAGAAGAGTTAGTTTGTGCCCCGCTTGGGTTACAACGCACTCGCTTTTGCCCGCCATCAGAATGGAGGGAGCAGATTGCACCGACCGAGTGGGATTGGGAGTGGCGGGGCGGTTTGGTGCATGGCGTTGTTCATGATGAGAGTACATATGCTCTAGGTGGTGTAGCAGGTCATGCTGGATTGTTCGGTATTGCCGCCGAAACGCTGCGTCTCGTCCAGCTTTTTTTGCAAGAGGGTGCTTGGCAGGGGCGGCAACTTCTGCGTGCTGAGACAGTACGGGCCGCGTTAACCCCTCAGGCACAGTGCACTGGACAGCCGGTTAGCGGGTTAGGCTGGATGTTGCAGCGGCCCTACATGGGGTTGGCCATCAAGGTTGGTTTTGGCCATAGCGGCTTTACTGGACCAATCATGCTGGGTCTACCCACTGAAGGTATTGCCGTCGTGATGCTTTGCAATCGCACCTATCCGCGTCGCACCCCGCCACCGTATCGCCATCATCACGTGTTCGCGGCAGTTGTCGATGCCGTGCTAAGTACAGTTAACAGCTGCGCTAGCCTGTAACAAGGTATAATAATACGGAGAAGGACGAAGATTCCGCGTTGCAATGGGGGTAAACCACCATGAGCCGCAAACGCTACCAATACTGGTTTCGAGTCTTGAGTGCCGTTATCATCGGCATTTTGATTCTGGCTCTGGTTGTGACGGCGATTGTGCCGTACTAGAATCAGGAGACCGGGCATGCCCTACACTATGCTCTACGATGGCAACTGTCAGTTCTGTCGCCAGCAAGCAATGCTGGTCAGCAAGTGGGATGAACAGCGCCAGATCGAGCTGCTCGATGCGAATAGTCGAGCAGCTCGTGAGCGCTTTCCCCAGATCAGCCATACCGAGGCAATGGAGCAACTGCATGTTATCGGGCCAGACGGTACGATCTATCGCGGCGCAGCAGCTGTGCGCGAACTCTGCTTGCAGTTACCGGCGTTGCGTGGGGCTGGTGAATTGTTGCGACTGCCCGGCGTACTGGCACTGGCGCAACCCCTCTACAATCTCGTGGCTCGTAATCGCTACCTATTTGGTGGAAGCCATCCCTGCGATGATGGTACGTGTCGGCGCGCATAGGCACTCTGGCCTGTCAATGACGATTGCCTGCGTCAAACGTATACTCGCCGTCTAAACAACCGATCAAGGCGGAACGGTGTGATATCATACGTTGTCACGCCATCGATAGCCAGATCGGCCAGAATTTCACCTATTAGTGGTGCAAACTTAAAGCCATGACCGACACAGGGAACAGCGATTACGATTTGGCCGAAAGTTGGATGGCGGTCGATGAGAAAGTCGCCATCAGGGGTATGCGTGATGCGACAGGTCTCAGCACGCAGCAGGCGGGCCGCGAATCCGGGTAGGGTCTGATTGAGGCGATGCGCGATCCGTTCATTCTCAACTGGATCAGGTGGTGGTGGTGGATCGGCAGGATTACGCACTAGGGTACCTATCCCAAAACGCTCGGCTTTCACGCCTTCCCCTAGATCGGGGAAACAGAGTAACGGCGGCTCGGCCTCGTCATTCCCGAAATCGCTGATGACGGGCAATACACCCGCTCTGCTCGAGGCTCGATCACGAGGCAGGAAGAAGGCCGTCTGTGCACGGGTGACTAACAGCGGAAACGACACGCCCAAACCTTGCAACAGAATCGAGGTGTACGATCCGGCAGTCAGCACCAGCCGTTGGGCATAGTATGTCGCACCAGCAGCATCAACGCGCACACCAGAGCCATCGGGTGTGATCCGATCCACACGCACTCCCACTGCTACAGTAGCGCCATAGCGACGAGCCTGTTCAATCAGCGTTGCCACGCAGCGCGAAGCTGGCAGCATCCCGCCGTCTGACTGATACAGCCCAATGGTTTGGTCAGTTACTGCGAGCTGAGGAAAACGGGCCCGCAGCTCAGCTGCTGATAATTGCTCAAAGCGGATTCCAGCCGCGGCCAGGTTGGCGGCGCACAACTGAAGGTGGGTTAGATTGGCATTGCCAAGGGTTAGCACACCAGTCTTGATCAATAGGCGTTGACCAGCGTCAGCTTCGAGATCGGTCCAGGCTCGGTAAGCTGACATGGCCAGATGGGTGTAATAAGCCTTGGGATAAGCAAACCCAATCTGGCGCGATAGGCCGTGTGAACTGCCACGGGCATGACCAATGGCAAATTGTTCAAGGAGCAGCACCCGCCGACCGCGCCGGGTGAGCGCATACGCTGTTGCTGCGCCCATGACTCCGCCGCCTACGATTATGACTTCGAGCATACGCATAGCGCGCCTCTCTCTGCGGAGCTGCAAGTTGTCAGCTTTGATCATATCACCGAGCGTTACAGGGGGAGATTTGGGGTAGAAGGTGGAGCATAAGGGCAACGACGGGACGATCCGATTGGGGCGCTGATAGGTTATGGTAAAGAGGGAGGTGGTGAGCACAATGATCGGCCACACTCCCCACTACGCAATCTCCCGTCGGCCATTAACTCTCACGCCGATCTTCACGCCAGCGGAACACAAACTGCTTATCACTAGGCCGGTTGCGACGGAAGCGCCACAGGCGGGTAGGGCGACCGCGGCCTTCGCGCATGTAAGGCGTCTCTTCAAGAATACCGGCCTCTTTAATCTTACGGTAAAAATTGCCTTTATCAAGCTTTTCACCCAAGATTTGCTCGTAAATGTGTTTAAGCTCAAGAATCGAGAAGAGTTCGGGCAGAAGTTGAAACGCCAGCGTTGTATACTCCAGCTTTGATCGTAACCGCGAGAGGGCGTAGGCCAGAATCTGGTCGTGATCGAAGGCTAACGGCGATGGTACTTGATCGACCGGAAACCAGCGCACGTCGCTGCTTTCATCACTGACGCGGATGGTTTGTGCATCAGCCCGCACCAATGCAATGTAGGCTACGCTAATCACACGGTGGCGCGGATCACGATGCACATCGCCAAACGTGTACAATTGTTCAAGGTAGACATCGCGCACGCCGGTCTCTTCCTCGAGTTCACGCCGCGCTGCCTCTTCCAACGACTCGTCGAGCCGGATGAACCCCCCCGGAATCGCCCATTGTCCCTCGAATGGCCAGCGCTTGCGCTGCACCAACAAGACGTGCAACGTTCGATTGATTAGACTGAAGATGACGACATCAACCGTTACTGCTGGCAACGAATATTGGCTGAGGTTGTAAGGCACCGGACGTTCATCCTGCATGGTTGCGCCTTTCTTCCGTTCGGTTTTTAGTGTTATTTATGCACTAATTGATCGAAACCGTCAAGCCATGGCTGCAGCGGCGGCTCCGAGCAGCCCAGCTTTGGGCTCGAGAATAACGTGAATAGGCACCTGGGCCAATAATTCACTTAAACGACCTTTATCACGGAAGATGTGCAAGAACCGTTCGCGCTTGATGAGCGGCAACATACGGGGTGGCAATCCGCCGCCGATGTAGATACCACCAGTTGCCAGCACTTTCAGCGCTAGATTGCCGGCTTCGGCAGCGAGAATATCGACAAACAGCTCAAGAGTTGTCCGACAGACCAAACACATATCGTCGGTTGCCATACCGGCTTGGACAATAACTGGCGTTGGATCGGCCACTGCTGCCAGCTGTTCGGCAACGGCTGGTGTTTCACGTTGCAACAGGTGATCACGCACAAAGGCGTACAGATTGGGGATACCAATCCCAGAACAGACACGCTCGTAACTGACGTGATTAAAGCGTTGGTGTAAGTAATCGAGCAGCGCCTTTTCGACCTGATTACGTGGTGCAAAGGTGGTATGACCACCCTCTGAGGGATAGGGGCGGTAGCGCGTGCCATCCCAGGTAAGAAATGCTTCGCCTAGACCAGTGCCTGGCGCGATCACGCCAATGGCACCACCGGCGACAGGCTTACCCGGCGTTAGCGTTGCCAAATCCGCGGCCTCTAGGATCGGCACCGCCTGGGCAATCGCTTCAAGATCGTTGAGCAAACGCACCGGCGCACCGCCCAGCGCTGCGCTCAACTCATGAGCGTCAATTGTCCAAGTTAGGTTGGTAATGCTGGCCCGTCCAGCTACAACTGGCCCAGCGACGCCAAAGGCCGCACCTACGATTGGGGCTGGATGTTGGGCCAGAAATGCCGTTACTATCGCCGTCAGACTAGGATAATGAGCACTGGGAAACGTTTGTTCGAATAGTGGATGATGCGGACCGGCAGCCTGATCAAACAGAGCTAGAATTGTCTTGGTACCGCCGATGTCACCGGCTAGATACATACATCACCTGCGGATCACACTATGTTTCGACCATAGGATTGTAATAACAGGTTGTCATGACCTGTTGCGCACCAAACGGGTGACAGATTGCCAAACTGTGTAGAACCTGCGTCGCTGCAACCAGAAAATCCCCTTGTGCGGTAATCAGACGGTTAACTGGGATGTGAAATTTCTGCCAATGCTGTGCGTAACGAGGCAATGGCATCTGGTATGGATTGTGAACCAAACACTGCCGATCCGACCACTGCGATCGTTGCGCCGGCAGTGGCGCAGGCTCTAATGGTCAGTGGGTTGATGCCACCATCTACCATGATCTCAACCGTGCGCTGACCGACCATCGTCGCCAAGCGTTTTACCTTGGACAGTGTCGCTGGAATGAAGGCCTGCCCACCAAAGCCAGGATTGACTGTCATAATCAGGATCAGCTCAACCTGATCGATCACTTCTTCAATCATACAGAGGGGAGTGGCCGGGTTGATAGCCACACCAGCCTTCTTTCCCAGATCGTGGATCATCTGGACAGCGCGATGGATGTGTGGCGTCGCCTCGGCGTGAATCGTGATCAGGTCGGCGCCAGCAGCAGCAAAATCGGCCAGATAGCGTTCTGGCTCGATAATCATCAGGTGAGTATCAAGGATTGCACCATACTGGTCGGCCAGTGGACGCAGCGAGCGTACCACTAGTGGTCCAAAACTGATATTGGGCACGAAGCGGCCATCCATCACGTCAAGATGGATCCAATCGATGCCGGCATCGCAGGCAGCCGCAATTTGCTCGCCCAGACGAGTAAAGTCAGCCGTGAGGATTGAAGGCGCGAGCCGCATATGACTCCTAAATACTCGCTGCAACGCACGATTCGCGCCGCAGATGCAAGACGATGACACTTCTTAGCCTGGAAATCGGGGTGCGCCGTTAGCCGATGAAGCTAACCGAATGAGCGCACCCAATAGGTCTGGCCCTATGGTTCCGGGTGGCGGTCGCCTGATGATCCGCTGTATGCGAAGAAGAAATAGCACGATCGATGCACTACCGCAGCCGCTACCCGGGCTGGGCTATTGTACCGCACTCTGCCCGTACCAGATGTCGCACGCCTGTTGAATCGGCGACAAACAGGTCGGTAACCAGACCTACAAACAAACCGTGCTCAACAATCCCAGCCCGTGCTGCCAGGTGGGCAGCGAGAGTTGCCGGATCCTCGATCGGGCCGCAAGCCCAATCGAGGATTAGGTTTCCCTGATCGGTGCGAAACGGCTCCCCATCGGCGCGCAGCCGCAACCGAACGCTGCCACCCTGCGCTTCCAGCCAGCGCGCGGTCGCGCGATGACCAAAGTCAACCACTTCGACCGGCAACACAAAGCGTGTGCCGAGCACCGGCGACAGCTTGCTTTCGTCGACGATAATAGCGACGCGTCGGCTGGCCTGTGCAACCATCTTCTCACGCAATAATGCGCCGCCGCCGCCCTTGATCAACGCCAGCTGTGGATCGACCTCGTCAGCACCATCGATTGTCAGATCGACGGCATCTACGTCATCGAGCGTTGTGAGCGGAATCCCAACAGCACGCGCCAATGCTGCTGTGCCTTCGGCGCACGGCACTCCTACAATATTGTGCAGTTCGCCGCTTATGAGCCGCTCGCCGATCATACGGGTTGCGTATGCAGCGGTACTACCAAACCCTAGTCCCACCACCATCCCTGGCTGCACCAGCGCCACTGCTGCTGCCGCCGCCATTGCCTTAAGCGTTTCAGTAGCTGTCATTGTTGTGCTGCACTACCTTCACTGGACGGAAGAAGGCGGGACAATCTCCAGCTGGCTGTGCCAATCAGCTATGCGCTCGCTCTCCCTGTCCCAGCCATGCCGCCCGCATTCGGATCTGATCAGCCGTGGGCGCTGCCACTGGCACGAGTGATAGCATATCATATGGTGCAGCTGCCAGTGTCACGGCCACGTCGATCAGAGCATCGCCCCGGAAGAGCGTTAAACGAACAGTATCACCCGGTCGTCGTTCGAGTAAGCGCTGGTTAAGCCGCTCTTCATTTACGCGCCAGCCATCAAGTGCTACCAGTTCATCATTGGCATATATTCCGGCCTCATACGCCGGCCCGTCACTGCGCACTGAAGCCACCAGAGTGCGTTCACCTTGCTTGCGCCAGTTGATGCCCAGCCACGCGGGTGGCTGCCCATCAGCACGTGGACGTCGATATTGCCAGCGTGGTTCGAGCCCCACCACCGCTGCTGCTGCCGCGTAGTCAAGTTCATCAACCCCGCTGACGTAACGCTGGTACAACTCGCGTAAACCGCCATCAGTACCACCGATGGTCTCGATCGCCGCCAAAACTGCACCCTCTTCGGGGATGCCCGGCCCCGTTATCGGGTAGCGCTGGTATAGGTAGCCCATCACGTCGTCGAAGCTGCGTTCGCCATTCGTGCGTGCACGGATCGCCATATCAAAGATCCAGCAGACGAGTGCGCCTTTGAGATAGTACGAAATGCTCGAATTGATACTATGCTCATCAGGTCGGTAGAACTTGATCCAGGCATCAAAGCTGCTCTGCTCAAGACTTTGCAAGCGCCGACCCGGCTGACTCTGCAACTGTACAATCTCTTCGGCCAGCTTTTGCAGATAGCGTTCTTCGCTCATCAGACCAGCCCGTACCAGCAACAGATCATCGTAATAGCTAGTGGCCCCTTCCATCAACCAGAGCAAGCGGGTATAGTTCTCGTTTTGATAATCAAATGGACCTAGTACAGCTGGACGCAATCGCTTAACATTCCAGGCGTGGAAGAGTTCGTGCGAGGTTAGGCTGAGGTAGCGCTCGTACTGATCGCTGAACGTCCAGCGATCAACCATATTGGTAGCGCTATTGCGATGTTCGAGGCCACCGCCGCGACCATCGGTCAAATGGATGATGAAGGTATAATCGCGGTAGGGCAGGCCACCGAAAAAGTCGCGCTGGATCTCGACGATGCGCTTGGTATCGGCGAGCAGGCGAGTCTCGTCTTCGTTGCCATAGCCCCAAATTGCAATATGATGCGGGATGTCATCCACGGTGAAAGTTAGCAGGCGGTGTGTACCACATTCCACTGGGCAATCGACCAGTTCATCGTAATCGGCCGCCTGAAACGAGGCCCGCTGCGGACGGCTCGGATCGGGCGGCAGCGGGGTGAGACCAGTCGTGACCCGCCAGCCTGCTGGCGGATCAACGTGCAGGGTTAACGGTTCGCACGTGTGGCCGTGGACGTACATAAAGACGTTGGATCCGTTGAAATAGCCGTGAGAACCATCAAGATGGCTGGTGCGCACCGTTAGGTCGAACGCATAGACCTTGTATGATACGACAACTCGGGAAGCCGTGCCGGCATCAACCTGCCAGCAATCTTTGCGCACTTTACGCCACTGTAACGGTGCACCATCGCCGTCAACAGCATGGAATTCTTGCACGTGACGGGCAAATTCCCGGATCATGTAAGAACCGGGAGTCCAGGCTGGCAACGAGAGCAACACTTCGCCCGTTTCGGCGCGGGTAAGGTCAATCCGGACGTGGAACAGATGGGAATGGGGCGCTGGCATTGCGATGGTATAGCTGATCATAGAAGCTCCTCAGATGTATTTATTGCCGAGCAGAATGTGACACCGCGAACATTTTAGCGACCGCGGTAGAAACAAGGGGCGCTGTGTGTGCACCTTCTGGGCACAACGGAAAGAAAAGTGCGCCTGATTAGGCGCACTAAGCCACACGAATACCCGTGCAATGATTACGAGACATACGGGATAAATAGCATGTGAATCAATTGCTCTTGATCAGGATAATCACGCTCAATGCGCTGATAAAGTGCGATCAACCGCGCTGCCTGATCCCGGCGTTTCCAGATCGCGCGTGCAAATCGATCGTCCTGAATGACGCCGCGATTTCGCAAAAAGGTGTAAAAATGCTTTAGCGCACTGCACATTTCGCGAATATACCGTTCTGAAACATTGTTATGGTAGGGATAATAATAAAACAGAAACTCATCAAGGGTAGCATAATTCCCTTGATCGAGTGACTGATAGTAGAACGACGCTAAAAATTGGGCATATGGCTTCAAAAGCCGTGTCTGGAAGAGTGCTGTTGAGCGTCGTTTGCCCATCTCTTGCAGATAATCGCAGTACTGGGCAACTAAACTATCACTCTGTGCTGAAGCAGCCAAGAAGACTGCATCCTCATCTTCCTCGTCATCGTCATCCCAATCGTCGTCCCAGTCGGTAAAGAGATCATCATTCCAGTCATCATCATCGTCAACGATGCTGTCATCACTCAGCAAAAGCTCGAAATCGGTACTACGCTGATCGAGCGATGTATCGCTTGACATCCGGGTAGTGCGCAGATCGAGCTTGGGAAACAGATCGGGTGCTTTGACGAGCAGATAATTCAAATGGCTGCTCAAAATCACTTCGGCCTCTTCCGGGGAGGCCTGCGCCCAGCGCTGTTGTACGTCGGGTGGCAATACTTCTTGCATCCGCTGCAATGCACGCGCTACCTCATCAGTCCTAGCGAAAGGCTCGAACATCTCATCAGCAACGGCTAGAGTATCATCATCGTCGATATCGGCCTGGCAGGATTTACGTGCCAGCTCGCCATTCCACAAGCCAGCCCGTCGATCTTGCTCGCGCGATTGTTGCATAGCCTGCTGCAACGCCATAATTTCATCAAGGACTGCCTGTTCGACCGGCAGGGAGGTGTGGGCCGCCATGAGCGACGGGTGGAAAATCACGTCATCCGGTGATGTTTTCGGTATCAAGCCCCGTCTGAAATCGAGGAGTGGTGTGGACGGCTCAATCAAGGCATCTTCAATCAAGGTCAGCCGTCGATCGGCCAGCACTAGGTATTGCCAGGGACGTCCGGGATAGCCAGTTCGCCAGGAAGCATTGGCGAAGATAGGCAAAATAATATCTTCGCAGGCACGCAAGCCTTCATTTACACGTTCAACAATCGCACTCAACAGCTCGCGATCTTGAGCAGTCACTGCATCAGCGCGAAACGCAGCCGCTGGTTCGTAAGATACATGCAGTTCGAGCTGGGTACAGTAGCGCACTTCGACTAGGATACTGTCGCCAGCAGCAAAGTTGTGGCGTTGGAACCACTGCTGCATCGCGACCACGGGCTGCGCAGCAAAGCCAGTCGTATGCGGACGTGGCTCTTCAACGGAGAGCATATTCCCCTGTTCATCGTAAATGAGTGGCCATGATTGTCGCCGAAACACGGCAAAAGGGCGCAGATGAGCAATTGGCAGGCGACCAGTGGCAATATCTTGCGGCCGTGGCCAGCAGCGAAAGCGCAAACCATCAAGCACCAGCCGTAGTGGAAGATAGTGCTTTCGGTTCAGCTTTACCCAGCCCAATCTGACCCCTTCCCAACGCAAACTGGTGCGTACCGAATTGATCGCGTACTGCACCGACCAGCGCGATTTGATGAGATTGCAGATCTCGGCCACACTCACTGGTCGATCCAGTTCAATCGCCAAAACCTGCAATACTTTAGGGATGGTCAGCTCGGACTTTGACATAGCACTCTCTCCCTGATGGCAGAGCTGAAGTAAATGGTGCGATGAAGCATTAACTAATCACAGCAGACACTCCCTGCGGTCCCCATCCGGCAAAGAGTTCGGGATGAATCAGTTCGGCCAGGAGTTCCAGACTATCCACGATCCGTGGGCCAGGCCGACTGAAGTACGCATTCCCATCGACCGCGAAGACACGACCGGAGCGCACTGCGGGTAGTGCATGCCAGCCAGCCCGTTGCGGCAAAATCGACCGGGCTTCTGCCACGGCGCGCTCAAGCGTAAATCCGCACGGCATAACGACGATTACTTCTGGTGCGCAGGCAATCACGTCTGGCCAGGCCACGCGCTGGGACCGTTCACCAGCTGTCCCCAGCACTGGTTGGCCACCAGCAATTGTGATCAGTTCTGGCAGCCAATGGCCTGGCCCAAAGACTGGATCAATCCACTCAAGGCAGGCTACGCGCGGCAGATACCTAGCTTGCGTTGCCTGCGCGCGTACCCGCTCAACGCGCATCGTGAGCTCGTTGACCAACGCTTCCGCCCGTTCAGCTACCCCTAATGCCCGCCCAATCGCTTTGATCGAACCAAAGATACCGCTCAAGTTCGACGGTTCGAATGATAACACTAGCGCTGCGCTACTAGTGGCTGCTCTTTCAACCTGTCGCAATGGCACAGCGCAGACATCGCAGAGCGATTGAGTCAGGATAACATCGGGCTGTAATGTTGCGAGCAGCTCGTGATCAAGCTGGTAGATCGAAAGATCGTTGCGCGCTCGTTCACGGATTGCAGCATCGATCTCAGCCGATGACAGGTCATCTGGTTGATCGAGCATGCTACGCGTCACAACTGGCAGTCCGCGCACTTCTGGTGGATAGTCGCACTCATGCGTCACCGCGACCAGGTGATTGCCAAGACCCAAAGCACAGACAATTTCGGTTGTTCCTGGTAGCAGCGAGACGATGCGCATGGTCACCCTGCCCGACTTGGTCTGTCGTTAGTTACAGCGTAGCATTCGACAGGCCAAGTGTCAAGAATCCTACTCAATAGAAATGATCTTCAGAAAATTAGTTGGTCCATAACGATAGACCGGGTGACCTCCGCTCAAGACCATTAAATCACCCCGGCGTACCATACCCGAATCACGCAAGAGACGTACAATCTGCTGCTCGAGTTCATCAAGCCGATCACGCGCTTCGATAACGATCGGTGTCACTCCCCAGTAGAGGGTGGTTCGACGTGCCGTCTCTTCATTGGGACAGAACGCAAGGACTGGTACATCGGGGCGATAGTGCGAGACGAGCCGAGCGCTCGCGCCACTTTGGGTCAGTACAGCGATGAAGCGAACTGGCAAGGTTCTTGCGATGGTGCAGGCAGCGGCTGCAATAGCGCGTGGGATTGATTGTGCCGGTGCGATCGACCAGCGTGGTGTTGCTGGATGTTGACCACGATTGCTCAACGAGGCCTCTACCGCATCGGCGATCAGGGCCATCATTTGCACGGCTTCGATGGGATACGCGCCAGCGGCGGTTTCGCCGCTCAGCATCACTGCGTCGGTACCATCGATGATGGCGTTAGCGACATCACTGGCTTCGGCGCGAGTAGGCCGCGGGTTGTGGATCATCGATTCGAGCATCTGGGTAGCAGTAATCACCGGTAACTGAGCTTGGTTGGCAGCGGCGATGATCTGTTTCTGCACAATCGGTACCTGCTCAGGCGGCATCTCAACGCCCAAATCGCCGCGTGCGACCATGATCCCATCGGCTTCGGCCAGAATCTCAGGCAAGACCTCGAGCGCTTCAGGACGTTCGATCTTGGCAATCACAGGTGTCTGCTTGCCAGCGCGACGGATAAACTCCTTTACCTCACGTACATCGCTTGCCCGTCGCACAAAAGAGAGGGCGACGTAATCGACGCCCTGTTCAAGCCCAAACGCTAGATCTACAAAATCTTTCTCGGTCGCCGCTGGCGCACTCACCCGCACGCCAGGCAGATTAATACCTTGATGCTCGCGCAGTCGTCCACCATGCACAACCTCGGTTTCAACTTCAGTCTCGGTGTGATTGATGACGACCAGCTCGATCAAGCCATCTGACAGCAAAATCCGATCTCGTGGCCGTACATCAAGCGGCAAGGCGCGATAGGTTGTACTGACCCGGTTGGCATCACCGATAATCGGTTCCGTGGTAATTACAAATCGCTGCCCAGCGACCAATTCAACCGGTTGCCCATTTGCCAGCGGCCCGGTGCGAATCTTCGGCCCTTGCAAGTCTTGCAAGATCGCGACATGACGGCCAAGCTCCATCGCTGCGCGCCGCACCATAGCGATCCGTGCGGCATGATCAGCGTGGGTGCCATGAGAGAAATTGAGCCGGGCAACGTTCATGCCGGCCCGGATCAATCCTGTAATCCGTTCAGGTGTACTGGTAGCTGGCCCCAGAGTGGCAACAATTTTTGTGCGACGCATAATACTCTATCCTTGCCTTGATCGCCTCTTTTGCTCAAACTGCGCAGGACGATCGACCTGAGTATGACACAAAACGTGCAGCTTTGCCCAGCCAGAGCAGTCGAAGTTGGGGCTTTTTCTGTCTCTGGCCGCTGTGTCGTTGCGAGTATATGCCACTCTGCCGATTCGTGCAAGGTTGTTGACGCAATTGTTGCTTACGGTTCAACTGTCACAAGAGGTGCGATTTGCGTGAAGAGTTTCTCGCCAATTCCACTGACCGTGCGTAACTCTTCGATGTTACGGTAGGGGCCTTGCGTTTCGCGATGAGCGACGATCCGGGCCGCCAATGTGGCTCCGATGCCGGGCAATTCTTCTAACTCAGCAGCACTTGCCCGATTGAGATCGATTAATCCGGTGTCTTTACGGGCAGTGGCAGCGGCAGGCTCAGGAGTGGCGGCGTTAACGTCACCCATATAAGGTACCCGCACATGCTCGCCATCGCGTACTGGTGCTGCCAGATTGAATTGACGGATGTCGGCCTGGTCGGTCAAACCACCTGCTGCTCGCAGAGCATCAATCACGCGCGCGTCTGGCCCCAAACGATAAACATCTGGGGCGGCTACAGCGCCCGACACGTAGACAAGCAGTGATTTTACCGTCGGTGTGGGCAGTACTGCATCGAGAAATGGATCGACGCTAGCCGCTGCCGCCATTGGTGACGGCCAGAACAGCGCACGTGTTTCTGGCCCGAACGCAATAAGACACCCGCCCAACAGGGCACAGATTACCGCGGCCAGCCGCTGCGGTCGCCGATACCATGGCTGTTGATCATCGTCGTGCATGACCTACCTCCATCGCTGTCGAAAAATGCCGCAGAGACCATATCATCTCTGCGGCCGGTTGCCGATGCTAGTGCACTGCGGTTGTCATGTAGTAAACCGCAGCACATCGCCAAAGGTAACGCTCATTTTTTCCAATGGAACGCTAACATTGCGCTATCGCACCACAGATAAGGTTTTGGTACAGTGTAATCAGCATTAGACAAGGAGGTGGACGTATGTCCTTCAATACAAATCGGTTTACCCAGAAGTCTTACGAAGCGATTGCGGCGGCGCAAGCGGCTGCTGAGCGGCTGGGCAACGCTGAAGTACAGCCTGAACATCTGCTCTACGCTCTACTCGATCAGAGTGATGGCGTAGTGCCGCAAGTGCTGGCGCGGTTGAATTTACCGGTTGGGGCACTCAAACAGCAGGTAAACAATGAAATTGCCCGCTTCCCGCGGATGAGCGGTAGCGGTGTGCAGGTACAAATTGGTTCCCGTCTGCGCACAGTGCTAGTCAAAGCGCACGACGAACTGGCGCAGTTCGGTGATGAATATATCAGTACCGAGCATTTGTTGTTAGCGATTCTCGATCATGCGGGCGGTGGAGCCGAGCGGGTGTTGAAACAGGCCGGTCTGACCCGCGAGAATCTGTTGCGCGCCCTGCGTGAAGTGCGCGGTGCGCAGCGCGTTACCAGCCCGACACCCGAAGGAACCTATGCGGCGCTAGAGCAGTACGGTCGTGATCTGACCGAACTGGCTGCGCGCAACAAGCTAGACCCGGTGATTGGGCGTGATGAAGAGATTCGGCGCGTGATCCAGATTCTGTCGCGCCGCACCAAGAACAACCCGGTGTTGATTGGTGAACCCGGTGTTGGTAAGACGGCCATTGTCGAAGGGCTGGCGCAACGCATTGTACGGGGTGACGTGCCGGAAGCGCTCAAGAACAAACGGGTGATTGCGCTCGATCTGGGAGCGCTGATCGCGGGTGCGAAATATCGGGGCGAGTTCGAAGAGCGCCTGAAAGCCGTGCTCAAAGAAATTCAAGAGCGCGACGATGTGATCTTGTTTGTCGATGAGTTGCATACCGTAGTCGGTGCTGGCGCAGCCGAAGGGGCAATGGATGCTGGCAACATGCTCAAGCCGATGCTTGCACGCGGCGAGTTGCATATGGTCGGTGCGACGACGCTCGATGAATATCGCAAGCACATCGAGAAGGATGCCGCGCTTGAACGGCGCTTCCAGCCCGTGATGGTCGATCCGCCATCAGTGGAAGATACGATCTCGATCTTGCGCGGTCTAAAAGAGCGCTATGAGACTCACCACGGCGTGCGCATCACTGATGGTGCCATTATTGCGGCGGCGATGCTTTCGGATCGCTACATCTCTGACCGCTTCTTGCCTGACAAAGCGATTGACCTGATCGACGAAGCGGCGGCGCGGCTGCGCATGGAGATCACTTCTGACCCGCAAGAGCTCGACGATCTGAAGCGGCGGATGATGCAGCTCGAGATCGAACGTGAGGCGTTACGCAAGGAGAAAGATCAGGCCAGCAAAGAACGACTCGAGAAACTTGAACAAGAACTAGCCAATCTGCGTGAGCAGCGGAGCGCATTGGAGGCGCAGATCCAGCGTGAACGCCAAGAGCTGGAACGCATCCAGCAACTGAAAGAGAAGATTGAGCAAACGCGGGCAGCGATCGAGCAGGCTCAGCGTCAGTACGACTACAACAAAGCGGCGGAGTTGCAATACGGCACGCTGGTAGGGCTGGAACGCCAACTGCAAGAGGCGGAAGCGCAGATTAGTAGCCAGAGCCGGCTGTTGCGCCAAGAGGTCACCGAGACTGATATTGCCGAGATTATCTCGAAGTGGACTGGCATCCCGGTGACGAAGCTGCTCGAAGGCGAGCTTGAGAAACTGGTGCACATGGAAGAGCGCCTGCACCAGCGCGTTGTTGGTCAGGATGAAGCAGTAGCGGCGGTGTCGAACGCTGTGCGGCGCGCTCGCGCCGGCTTACAAGACCCCAACCGACCGCTTGGCAGCTTCCTCTTCCTAGGCCCGACTGGCGTGGGTAAGACGGAGCTAGCACGTGCGCTGGCCGAATTCCTCTTCGACGACGAGCAAGCAATGGTGCGGATCGACATGTCAGAGTACATGGAGAAGCACTCGGTGGCTCGTCTGATTGGTGCCCCACCCGGCTATGTGGGCTACGATGAGGGTGGTCAGCTAACCGAAGCGGTGCGGCGCAAGCCGTATAGCGTCATCCTGTTTGACGAAATCGAGAAAGCGCATCCTGATGTATTCAATGTGTTACTGCAGGTGCTCGATGATGGTCGCCTCACCGATGGTCAGGGTCGGGTGGTAAACTTCAAGAACACAGTCATCATTATGACCAGCAACATCGCGAGTGCGACTATTCAGGAATTGGCCCGCGCTGGCGCTGCACAGAGCGAGATCCGCGCGGCAGTGATGGAAGAGCTGCGCAGTGTATTGCGACCCGAGTTCTTGAACCGGATCGATGAAGTGATCGTCTTCTCGCCGCTCAGCCGTGAGCACATCGACCGCATCGTTGAGATCCAGCTCAACCGGCTACGGAAACTACTGGCCGATCGCAAGCTCAATCTGACGCTCACCGACGCGGCGCGGGCGCAACTGGCCGCCGAGGGTTACGATCCGGTCTACGGTGCACGTCCGCTCAAGCGGGTTATCCAACAGCGGATCCAAAACCCGCTGGCGTTGCAATTGTTGCAAGGCGCCTTCCCTGAGGGCAGCACGATCGTGGTGGATGTTGAAAACGGCAACTTTGTTTTCCGTCGCGGCTAATTGCTGCATCCACTCATTGAAATGCAACCGACGCGCGGGAGGTTTACGCTCCTGCGCGCCGGTTAGATCTAAGCACAGATTGCAATCATCGCTGCTATCTCTGCACCGATGTGAAGTAGGCGAGGGATTAGCCCACTCTGATCCCGGCTACGATACTAGGGGCCGAAACGATAGTCACCGTTATTGGATTACCCCCCAAAAACTCCCTCAACAGCTACGTGCGGCCATGGCGAAGCGCCGCTACCATCTGCTGTACAAGGTCGATCGGAGCCAAACCATCAGTCTGAAATTTCAAATCGGCCAACTCGGCGTAAAGCGGCTCGCGTGCCGCACGTAAGGCAGCTAAGCTTGCGGCAGCATCGCCACGCAGCAATGGACGCTGTTCGGCATCAGCGGCTAGACGCGCTAGGATCGTGCTATCACTGGCATCAAGCCAGATAATTGTCGCATGTTCGCGCAGCATGCGCCGATTCTCTGGGGATACGACTATCCCGCCACCAGTTGCGATCACCTGGGCCTCACGTAAGGCCTCGGCCAGGGCTACCGCTTCGCGGGCCCGAAACTCGGCCTCACCGTAGGTCTGAAACAGATCGGCCACGCTCATGCCAGCTGCCGCGGCCACTGCGGCATCAGTGTCATACCACGGCCAGCTCAAGGCCCGCGCCAACAGGCGGGCCAGAGTTGACTTACCGCATCCGCTCAAGCCAATGAACGCAATAGGCCGTTCGAGCCAGTTGGGATCCCAGACCATGGTTGCTGCTCCTATGGGGTTGTCTGCGCGGCATTTCGTTGCAGTCGTAGATTCCAAATAACGAGCGCCGAGAGGGTATAGGCTATCGCTGCAGCGACAATTTGCGGCCCATATCCAAACACCGGCGCAACCCAGCCCCATATTACCGCCGATACGGCCCATCCGCCAGCCCAGAGTAGACTCATCAAGCTCATTGCCAGACCGCGCTGCGCAGGGGGGGTTGCTCCCATCACGAGGGCATCGTTCATTGGGTAGCTGGCCGCAATGAAGAAACCGCGGGCAAAGAGGCCAATGATTGCCAGTGGTAACCACGGCGTCAGCATCAACAGCATAGCAGGTGCAGCACCAAGGCGCAAACAGGCGGCGCCACGTTGCAAGCCGATGCGGCGCACAACTGGCGCACCGACTAGCGCACCGATCCCACCGCCAACTGCTGCCAATGCGAGCACCAGACCGACGCTGGCATCATTCAGATCAAACTGATCGCGCAAGAAGAGATTCTGGAATGGCAAGATGGCGCCACCGCCAATGCCAAGCAACAATGATGGTGTGGACATCCAGATCAGCGTTGGCCACGAACATCGGGTGGGCGTATCTACTACTGCGCCACTGTCTTCACCCGACGCGGTCGCTACCGGCAGGTGGGTCAGCACCGGCAGCAGGGCTACAATACTCAATCCGATCACCGTGGTTAGCGCCAGGCGGTAAGCTGGCGTCGATTGTGGATCGACGGCAATGATGCCGGCTGCCAGCAGCGGCAGGACACCACCCACCACACTGCCCAAAAGACCGACCATCAGGGTAGCAGAGGCATTCATGCCAAACACGAGTGGGCGTTGCGCTTCAATGGTCACCAATGCTAGCAATGGTGTTACTGCAGTGGCGGCCAGCAGATAGCAGGCCCCAACCACGAACTGGGCGACAATCAGCCACGGCAAGGCTGGGGCCTGTAGCAGCGCTACCCATCCCAGTGCATACCCAACAACGCCAGCAATCATCGCTCGCTGCGGTCCCAACCGGTCGATCAGCCAGCCGATTGGTAGCCCCATCACCATACCTGCCGCCCGACTCACCATCGAGAGTAAGCCAACGTCATTGACGGTATATCCCTGACTGACAAGGTAAAAATTGAACAGAATATCGGCAATACTGAGGGCAAAACCGTAGAGAAAGCTGTGAGCCAGAATACGCCAGACTGCTGCTGGGATTCCGGCTAATGAAAGTCGTAACGTGGCTGCAACGGACATCATATCCGCTCCCCATCAGTTGGGCAGGCGTTGCTGAGAATGTAGGATACCACACTTCTGGATAGCCAGAATCTGACTCAGCAAACAAACAGTTTACACCTGTGACGGGCAGATGGTGCGCATTCCGCATGCCAGTTCTTCCTTGCTTAGGGCCGATCCAGAAGCGCACACTGTCAGTATCTGGACGATTACCGAACCAGATTCTGGCGCATGCATTCTGACAAAGGTTTTATATTTGTGTAGTTGCAGAGCAGCCATCAGTGCGCTATACTCAGATATGGTTTCATTAGGGTATAAATTGTGGACAGGTGGCATGTGGATCTCGTTCGTGCTCATGTCTTCATATCAGGTCGCGTCCAAGGTGTAAGCTTTCGGGCATACACGCGCGATCGGGCTCGCGAAGCTCAAGTAAAGGGATGGGTACGGAACTTGAGCGATGGTCGTGTGGAGGCTGTCTTTGAAGGTTCACGACCAGCCGTACAAAAACTCATCAGTTGGTGTTACAGTGGCCCCAGTCAGGCTCAAGTCGAACGGGTCGAGGTCCACTGGGAAGAACCGACCGGTAAAGAGGGAATATTTTCCATTGTCTGGTGAGAAACGACGCCGTACCGCGAAGCGGAAAGTGGGGGCCAAACCGGCGCGCAAGCCTGTGGTACGCCAAGTAGGAAGCTCACCGCCAATCGATCAGCATACCGAACCGCCTCGTCGGGAAAGGACGTTTATGGGCGTAAATCGCTGGAAGCTCATCACGAGTGCGATCATCAGCCTGGGCATTGTTACACTAGCCATCCTTAACCGGCACTGGATCGTCGAGGCGTTTAGCCTGCTCAATGATGCTAAGCCGGGCTGGCTGCTGGCTGCGCTAGTGCTGATCGCGCTGAGCTATTTGATGAGCGCGCAAGTGTTTAATGTGGTGCTCCATTCGTTGGGGTACCGGATGAATCTCATCCGTTTATGGGCCACTGCCCTGACTGCAATTATTATCAGCCAATCGGTGCCGGCCGGCGGAGTTGGTAGTTATGCATTTTTGATGAGTAATTTCAACCGCCGCGGTATTCGGAGTGGTGAATCAGCGCTACTGGCTTCCCTCGAAACGCTCAGCTACGTAGTGGCGATGCTGCTAATCTTTTCCTTTAGCCTGGCTTATTTCGCCTGGCATGGGTTGAAAGCCGCCGGTGCAAGCTATGTAGCTGCTCTGGTCGGGCTGTCGGTCATTGGTTTGGCAATCTACGTGCTTACCCGTAGTGAAGCGACATTACGTCACTGGCTTGCCTCGGTTCACCGTACGCTCAATCGTCTGTTTCGGCGACGCTGGAGCGATGCCTGGGTAGAGCGAATTGCCGCTGATGTAGCACGTGGCCGCAGTCTGCTCATCCATCGTCGGCGCGATGTGATCCTACTGGTGTTGATTCAACTGACGGCACTAAGCGGACATAGTCTCGCGATGTTGCTGGTCTTGCATGCATTAGGTACTGATGTGAGCTTCGCCGTTGTACTGGCGGCATTTGGCGTGGCGCTGGTTACCTCTACCTTCAACGTTCTACCAGGAGGAGGCGGTACGGTCGAAGCTGCACTGGTGGCCGTCTTGAGTCAGATGGGAGTTGGGCCAGCGGCCGTACCAGCGGCGATTATCTTCCGTCTGTTCAACTACTGGTTAGCCGCACCATTGGCTGCTATCTGCTACCACTGGCTTATGCATGAACCAGTGACACCGCTCGTAAGCTCTAAGCTCCGCACGCGACCGCTCGAAATGCCGTCACATGATTAATCGATCGCGCTAGAACTGGTGGGGGGTATGGGTAAGAGTGTGGTCGAGAATCTGCGGCGAGTCGATTTGCTGAGCGGCCTGCGTGATGAAGAATTGTTGCAGATTGCAACCATTTGTAAAGTGCGGCGACTCGGCGCTGAGCAGACTGTTTTTCACGAAGGTGATGAGGGCGACGAACTGTTCATCATTCACGAAGGATGCGTGCGGATTACCATCAACACTCGCAATGCTGACGGCACAGTTTCACCGGCAACGATCAATCTGCTCTACAGTGGGCAGAGTTTTGGCGAAATGGTCTTGCTTGGTGGTGCGACGCGCTCGGCAACAGTCGGCTGCGTGGATCCGTGCGTGTTACTGGTCATTCGTGAACGCGACTTTGTCGCCCTGTGCGAACGCAACCCGCGCATTGGGTATCTAGTCATGCGGAATATGGCCGCCGACTTGGCATATAAACTGCGCTCCTCTAATCTGCTGCTGCGCGGGAATATCCGTTGGCAACACGGCGAACTAGGGAAGCGGTGAGTCAGGGCAAGCTCACTGCTGGCGCAAACGCAGTGCGCCTGGATAAGCATAGGCGTTGTTCATCGGTATCGGCGCAGCACCGCTGACCGCACTTACCGAGTTTTGCTGCGCACGGGTGACCAGAACCAGTGCACTGCTTGCCGTACAGCATAGCGCAGTAATGCTCGGCGGAGCAACTGGCGTGCCATATCCGGCGGCACCCGGGTCGCTGCGCCCCGCCGGTACCGTTCGGCTTCGTAGGCAGTGGCAATGCCATAGATAGTCGGGGCCTGATCCGGCAAAGCTATAGCTAGGCGTTGGGCAAATTCGCGTGGTGTTTCCCAGCTCTGCTGCGCCATGCCACACAGACTCGCTAGCCAGCCTAGTTCGGCATAGGCAGCGGCAGCCAGCCGCAAACCGCGCAGCTCACGCTGCATCCAGAAGCGAACTCCAAAGCCAGCCGCTAGCACCATCAAGACGCTAATAACTAGTGGCCAGAGCCAGTCTTGGGGGCTACCACGTCCATTCTGGCCCGCCGTCGGAGGTGTGCTCGCAGCGCCACTGGTAACAGCACTGGTGGCGATCTCTTCCTCGGCAAAATCTTCAAAGCGACGCGGATCAGGTGCCACGCCACTGGTGCTGGCTCCGGCAGTGTCTTCGTCGGTGAATCCTGCCTGTAACGGGCGCTGCGGCAACGAGGTATAACTGGCCGCTGTCGGCTCGAAGCGTTCCCAACCAATGCCGGGGAAGTAGACTTCGGGCCAGCTGTGGGCTACATTTTCACGTACAATATAGACCCCTTGTTCGGGATCAAAGTCACCGCTAGCATAGCCACGTACCCAGCGCGCTGGAACCCCTACTGAGCGCAGCATGACAACCATCGCTGAGGCAAAATAGTCACAATACCCTGACTGCTGTTCGAAGAGAAACCAGTCAACCAGATCAACGTTAGTTGGCGGTGGTGGAATGTCTTCGCTGTAGGTCAGGCGGCGCAAATATTCCTGGATAGCAATTGCCTGATCATACGGTGTTTCGGCATCGGCAGCAGCAATAACGCGGGCCGCTTCAGCGCGCACGCGCGCGGGTAGATTAGGTGGCAATTGCAGATAGCGCTCGCGGACCCATTGCGGGTAATCAGTACCGGCGTTGCGGAGGGTCTGCACATCGGCCAGTGAGGCGAGCACAGTGGCCGTGTAGGTTGTGCCCGCCATCAGCGGTGTCGCTGCAGTAATCAGAGCCAGATCGTCGTACACTGACCAGATCCCACCGTTATCAGCCCGCACGATCAGATGCTCGACATTGGCGGGCAAGCTAAATTGCAGCGGCATTCCGCCGGTCAGCAAGAGATCATCATTCCGATCTTGACGTAGTGTAATCGTTTGGGTGATGATCTGGCGGGCCCGCCGGTCGGCCAGGGGGATCGCTTCACCGGCAGCCAGTGGTGTGCGGGCCTGCTCGGCAGTAGCCGCTCCCACTGCCGAACGAGCCAGCTCGCCCGTGGTATTCACCCAACCATTGCCATCGTAGCGATCGAAGGCTACTGCGCGCCAATAATCGAGCCGTGGTGAACGCACCGTCATCACTTCATTGAGACTGGGTGCACGGGCTCCGCCCAAAGGTGCCACCCGCGCCGTAAACGAGATGCTGCCTGCGCCAGGCGGCGCATTAATGACGCTGAACGCATCTTCCCAAGCAGCACGAGCGGCGCGAAACGGCGCGCGCAGTGCCTCCCACGTCTGTGAGGCGCGCTCAGACGAGATTTGGGCAGGCAACAAGGCTGTCACTGCAATGAGGGCCACACCAACTATGGTGGCGGCCCACAATACGCGCAGCGGCAATAAGTCAGGATAGTTGATGCGCTGCGCTTCCCAGTAGGATCGACGCTGCATCAAATGGTGATACACCAGTAAGAGCAGGGCGCTGGCAATGACGACGAGGGCCTCGCGGTCGGGTTTGGGCAAAACATAGGTATAGTTGACCAAAAACACGGCACCGTTGGCAATGATCATCTGCCATGGTTGCTGACGGCGAAACACTACCCACACGGTAGCGTAGGCTAGCCACCAGCAGAGCGCCGCCAGAGCCAGGACAAAGAGCGCAATATCTTCGCCACGCCCGCCACTCGTCAGGACGCGCACCCAAACGATTAGTCGGATGATCAGTTCGACAGCCCAGTCACGCCAGCTGACCAAGCGCTCGTCGAGTAAGGGGCCGAGCTGCTGAACGATCCACACCCAAGCCAGCGCCAGTGAGATACTATGCGCAGTCCAGGTGTGGAGGCGCGGCCAAAGCGCAAGCGCTGCACCTGTTGCTAGTGCCATACTAGTCACAGCGGGTAGGATCGATAGCCCCTCTGCCCAACCCGACACTGCCAGACTGTGCGTAACAGCGCCGGTCATCAATCCAATTAGGAGCAGACCTGGGGCCATCCACCAGAGATTGAGCCGGTGGCTTGATTGTGTGGTTGGCAAACGGTTCGTCATTGTGGGTTAGAGGCCTCATTCTCGGCCAGGCTTGCCGCTAAACGGGGAAATGCGTTACATGCATTTTGCCACAGTTGCGGTGCCAATTCAGGCAATGACTGCTGGCGCAATTCGGCCAGTTTCTGCCCGATATAGATCAGCCGACTAGGTTCGTTGCGCTGGCCGCGGTGGGGATGAGGGCTGAGATAGGGACTATCAGTCTCGATCAGGATCCGATCAATCGGTGCCTGCTGGGCAACAATGTGCAGATCGGTTGATTTCGGGAAGGTTAACGGCCCAGAAAACGAGAGATAGAAGCCAAGTTCGAGGCAGGCCTGTGCGGCTGACCAGTCACCAGAAAACGAATGCATTACGCCTGGAACACGCGCTGCATCGCGCAGGACGGCAATCGTCTCTGCCATCGCGTCGCGCGAATGGATAACAACTGGCAAGCCCAGCTCTTCAGCCAGCGCCAGCTGAGCGCGGAATGCTGATTCTTGCACGCTTGGAGGCGACTTCATCCAGTAGTAATCAAGCCCAATTTCGCCAATCGCCACCACTTTGGGATGAGCGGCAAGGGTACGGATCCGCTCAATCCAGTCGGAGGGGAGAGCGTTGAGATGGTTCGGTTGGATCCCAACCACGGCAAAGATAGCCGGATGGGAAGTCGCTAGCGCCAGCGCCGCGTGGCTCGAAGCCAGGTCGTAGCCGATTTCAATCATGATCGCTACGCCAGCATTGAGCGCGCGTGCGATCACGTCGCTCCGATCCTCGTCGAATTGCAGCGAAGCAAGATGGAGATGGGTGTCAATTAGGCGAAGCGTCGCATTCATAAGCATTCCTTCGCATTGTAGCACACCTGCTCACAGAGAGTCAGGTCTATTATACCTGTCATCGCCTAATGCAGAACAGACAGAGCCGCTGAAAGTCCCTATTAGCAAACCCGACCAGCGTTCAGATCCCAACATCGGGACAGCACGGTTCCTCTTGTGACAATGCTCACAATTCTTTTTGAACTGTTGAGAACCTTAAAAATTCATCTTAAGCTATTTCAAACCGTAGAAAACTATAAAAAACTATTGTCCCAGTAGTTGACAAGAATGCAGAATCAAGATATAACACATACCGTGTGGTAATACGTTAGTTCCGTCACCAATAGGGTAGTCACAATCGCCGCCACACGATAAACCACCGAACAGGCGGTTGCACTAGTCAGGAATGCTATCAGTGGTTTAACCGGACAGACACAGGTATACACCAAATTACAGCCGTTACACAAACTGGATCAGCTTACTGCTATGACCAGTCTGCTAACATTGTCGAAAACCTCGTCCCTGACAAAGCAGTCGTAGAAGTGTTTAAGCCACGTTCGCTTGTAGCTTGTAGCCAGCGACATCGCGGGATGTCGTCTGTATAGTTGGTATTTTTTGTAAAAACAACGAAAGAAGGTCTGGCGTTATGAATCTGCTCGGCCTCCCAATCCTATCGCTCTTGCTTTGGTTGCCGGCGCTGGGCGCTCTCGCCATCCTGTTGCTGCCTCGCAGCCAGCCGGCGCTGTACCGCTGGACAGCAATGGGTGTTTCCGTAGCGACGCTTTTGGTGGCTGGCATTGTGATTGGCCTATTCTACACTGGACCCTACGGTCCAACTGCTGGCATCGTGGTTGGTCCGCCGCTGCAATTTGTGGATGCGGTAGCGTGGCTACCCGCTCTTGGTGCGCAATACCTGATTGGTGTCGACGGGATCAACCTGTGGCTGGTCGGTCTGACGGCCTTCTTGGCCCCGTTTGCAGTAGGAGCAACGTGGCAACGGCAAACGCGCAATCTACGGCTCTTGCTAGTACTGCTGCTACTAGCTGAGACGGCATTTCTTGGCGTGTTCCTTGCCCAAGATATGCTGCTCTTCTACGTCTTCTACGAACTAGCCTTGATCCCCATGGTCTTCCTGGTGGGCATGTGGGGTGGCCATGGTCGGGCGACAGCGGCTCTCAAGCTCTTCCTCTATACATTTGGTGGTTCGCTGCTCATGCTGCTGGCGATCATCGGTCTCCACATTCTGCATCGCAATGCGGTAGCGGCGATTGACCCCGGCTACACCGGTACCTTCGCGCTCAATCAGATTGTGGCCGACCTGCGCTCGGGTTTGTTCACGATCGATCCCATGGTCGCCCGGCTGCTGTTTGGTGCTTTCTTCCTGGCGTTCGCCATCAAGTTGGCGCTATGGCCGTTTCACACCTGGCTGCCCGACGCTTACAGCGTGGCGCCGACTCCGGTGGTAATTATGCTGGCCGGTTTGATGGCCAAATTTGGTGTCTATGGTCTGATTCGCTTTAATCTGACCCTCTTCCCCGAAATTGTTTCGTGGGCAGCACCAGCCATCGCCACCTTGGCTGTGATCGGGGTCATCTATGGCGCGCTGATTGCCTTTACCCAGCGCGATATGCAGCGCCTCGTGGCCTATGCCTCAATCAGCCATATGAATTTCATTGTGCTGGGGGTGATGACCCTCAATACAACGGGTATCAATGGCGCATTACTGCAGATGGTGGGGCATGGTGTGATTACGGCAGCGCTGTTGCTCATTGTGGCGGTGATTGAAGAGCGCCGTGATAGCCGCGAGCTGGGCTCGTTTGGTGGGTTGTGGAGTGTGACACCGGTATATGCCGGGTTGACACTGCTAACGTTGCTAGCACTCGCTGGACTGCCTGGTTTGATTGGCTTTGTCGGTGAGTTTACGATCTTGCACGGCATCTTCACGTCGCCGCTGCTAGGCTGGCCGTTTGCGCTCGGCGCGGTTACTGGTATTATTCTGGCTGCCGTCTACGCGTTACGGGTGTTCCGCCTAGGCTTTATGGGAGAAGTGCGCAACACGGCCAACTTTGATCTGCCTGATCTGCGCCGTCATGAACTGTTGACGCTCGGTACGCTGGCTGTCGTGATGATCGGACTGGGCCTGTTCCCCAATCTGCTGCTGAGCGGCACAATTGGTTCGGTCCAAGGTCTGGTTGATGCACTCACACCAGCCGTACAGGCGGCGACACAATTGAACGGCTGGTAAGGCGCAGCAGAACCGTAGCTCCTCTCTCAGTTGCCGGAATGAGGGCGATGCACATGAGATGGCATCGCCCTTTCGGTATCTGTGATATAGTATCGCTACTATGGGAGAACCAATTGATGGCCGCATGGTTGCGGCATTACACGATTTTCAGCGCCTACGGTGGCGGGCCGACATTGAACATCTGCTGGCCCGTTTGCGTGGTCGGTCGGATGATCTGCTGCCATTTGAAGAAGTGCGCCAGCGGGTGCGGGCCAAAATGGCCGGTGAACGTCAGTTGCGCGAGATTCCGCTGGCGGCAATTGTCGGGAGTGTTGGCCGCTACCACGATTTTAACCGCAGCTTCCTGCCCCGCCGTGACGAGGACTGGCAACGCTGGTCGCAGGTCATGGTTGCGGTGGACAGTATGCACGGCTGGCCGCCAATCGAGGTTTACCAGATCGGTGACGCCTATTTTGTTATCGATGGCAATCATCGGGTGTCGGTGGCCCGCCAGTTAGGCATGGATCATATTCAGGCGTATGTCATCCCGCTCCAGTCACGAGCGCCTATCGACCCCTCGATGACCTGGGAAGAGATCGTCATTGCTGGTGAATATGCGGCCTTCCTAGAAGATACCCGGCTCGATGAATTGCGGCCGGGTTGCGACTTGCGGGTGACGGTGGCTGGTCAGTACGATCAGCTGCGTCAGCAAATCGTGTGCGTTCAGCAGCGCCACACCACCGCTGAGCAGACATTATCACTGCCAGAAGCGGCCTGCCGTTGGTACGATCAGGTCTATCAACCGATTGTGGAACTGATTCGCGAACGTGGCTTGTTACGAGATTTCCCCAACCGTACCGAAACCGATCTCTATCTCTGGTTGTGTAACCATCGCGATGAATTGAGCAAACAGCTCGGCTGGGATGTGAGTCTAGCGCAAGCGGTGGAAGATTTGACCGAAGCGCCGGGCCGGGCGGAACAGATCATCGAACGGGTGATCCCTGACAATCTCGAACCGGCCTCGCCAGCCGGAGTCTGGCGACGGCACCGCACGCTTGATCCGGCGTACTGGCTCTTTCGGGAGGTGTTAGTGCCGGTCAATGGCCGACCTGACGGCTGGCAAGTCCTTGATCAGGTGTTGAGCTGGGCCAAACGGGAAGCGGTACGTCCGCTCGGTTTACATGTCGTCCGCACGGCGCGCCAGCGCGATACAGCAGCGGCCCAGGCCGTAGCGAAAGCATTCGTTGACCGATGTGCTGCCGCTGGCGTGGTTGGTGAGTGTGCGATTGACGTAGGCGCCATTGACCGGGCGATCCGCACACGCGCCCGGCTTGTCGATCTGGTAGCGATTCAGATCAATCATCCCCCTGGCCCCTCGCCGCTGGCCCGGCTTGCTTCTGGATTACGCACCATCTTGCGCTGTTCGGTGCGCCCAGTCTTGACTGTGCCGCGGGCTGTCGAGCGGATCGAACGGCTGCTACTTGCTTATGATGGGAGCCGCAAAGCAGAGGAAGCCCTCTATCTAGCCGCGTATCTGGCCGCACGTTGGCGGTTAGCGCTGAACGTTGTGACGGTCTTGGATGGCAACGTCAGTGCCGAAGCGGTGCGCAGGCGCGTATTCAATTATCTAGAGCGCTACCATATCGCGGCGGGCTATATTCTAGAGCGCGGCGAGCCGTCGCCAACGATTGTGCAAGCAGCAGAACAAACCCGGGCCGATTTGCTGGTCATGGGCGGCTACGGCCATCGCGACCCACTAAGCGATCTGGTGATTGGATCAACGACCGAAGCTGTGTTGCGCACCAGCCGCTTGCCTATCATCATCTGCCAGTGATCGGCTCTTGGACCGCTACCTGGCCGATTTTCACCGAATCCTTCACGGGCCTGCAACGGTATATACAGTAGAACCGTTATTGCAGCGCGAGGAAGGTATGCTTTCACTGCGAATGAACGAAATCCCTGTCCGCGAACAACCGCGTGAACGATTGGCCCGGCTCGGCGCTGGTGCGCTTAGCGATGCCGAGCTGCTGGCTATCGTCTTGCGTGTCGGGGTTAGCGGGGCTGACGTCTTGCAACTAGCCCACTATTTGCTCAACGACTACGGTGGCTGGACGGGGTTGCAGTGGGCTGATTACAACGATCTCTGCCAGCGCAACGGGATCGGGGCCAGCAAAGCGGCCAGTATCAAAGCGACCCTCGAGATTGGGCGGCGATTAGCGCGAAGTGGAATCGACGAACGATACCCAATTCGCTCGCCCAGTGATGTGGCTGCGCTGCTGATCGTCGAGATGGCGCATCTCGACCAGGAACACTTGCGCACCGTGCTGCTAGACACGAAACATCGTGTGCAGCAGATCAACACGGTATACATTGGCAGTCTCAACTCGGCTACGATTCGCATTGGTGAAGTATTCAAAGATGCCGTACGGCGGAACAGTGCGGCGATAATTGTTGTACACAACCATCCCTCTGGCGAAGCGACGCCATCACCCGAAGATATTCAGGTGACACGCCAACTGGTTGCCGCCGGACGCTTACTCGATATTGAAGTGCTCGATCATCTCATCATTGGGCGGGGACAGTACGTCAGTCTGCGGGAGCGGGGGTTAGGATTTGAGTAAGGTGCGGGTCGAGTGTTGAGCAGATAAAAGGGCATTGCCTCGGCAGCAAATGGCAATGCCCTTCTGTTCTATTGAGCGAAGATTAGGATGCGGGAAAGAACGCAGGTAGGCGGAGTGTAGCAGTCGCTGCTAGCTGAGCGCTGGATGACGGCGATGCTGGAAGATGGTATCAACACTGACCCCACTATGAATACGCTGTATCACTTCGGCGATCAGGGTACTGACCGAAAGGATTGTCAAACCGGGCCAGCGTTGTTCGGGTGGAACCGGCAACGTATCCGTCACCACCAGTTCGCGGATAGGGCTGGCGCGCAAGCGCTCGATAGCCTGACCAGCAAAGACTGGATGGACGCAGCAGGCGTAGATTTCGCGTGCCCCCTCGCGCTCGAGCAACTGCACCACTTCGAGGATGGAACTGCCGGTAGCAATCTCATCATCGACAATGATGCAACGTTTTCCACGAACATCACCGATCAGGTTCAGAATTTCGGGCACGGTCAGCGAGCCATCCTTGTGCTCGAACTGTTGTAAGCGACGTTTCTCGGCAATAGCCAGCGGTGCATTTAACGCCTCGGCAAAATTGCGTGCGCGCTTGGCAAAACCAACATCGGGCGAGACCACGATCACATCATTCCAGCCCTTATCGGCGAAATAGCGCACGAGCAGATTCATGGCGGTCAGCTCGTCCATGGGAATAGAGAAGAAGCCTTGAATCTGACCCGCATGGAGATCAATCGTCATCACCTGATGGGCACCAGCAACCTGAATCATATCGGCCAGCAGACGAGCCGTGATCGGCACGCGCGGCTGGTCTTTCTTATCGGTACGACCGTAGGCATAGTACGGGATCACAGCCGTAATCCGACCAGCCGATGCCCGCTTGCAGGCATCGAGCATGATCAGTAACTCCATGATTCGGTCGCTCAGGTTGGGCATGGACAGGGATTGGATCACGAAAACATCTTTTTCACGCACACTCTCGTTTAATTTGACAAAAATATTCTCGTTGCTGAATTTGACGATAGTGATATCACCCAATGGCACGCCAAGTCGCTCACTGATGGCCCGGGCGAGCATCGGATTGCCATTACCGGCAAAAATCCGCATCTCATCGAAGCGGCTACCCATTCTGTTCCTCCTTACCTGGCGCGAGACAGATCAGACAACGCCTGAATCAATTGCAAACCATGCTAATACATCAGGACGTGTTAGATGCCAGCCCGCTGGCAAACCGCTGGCAGACGGACTATCATCATACGCGATATGCAGGGCGCTAAACCCCGGTTGTTGTAGAAACGCCACTAACAGCCGCGCCAGTGAGAGGGTATGCAGGCGTGGTGCACGGGCTAAACCGGTGCGTTGCGCGAAACTCACTGCAGTATCAGCGCTGAGAAAAGCGAGTAACGTGCGAGAAGGCGCGGATGACGCGACTGACGCGGGCGCGGTTTGGTTGGTTCTCATTACACGATAGACGTACAGCGTCTGCGCTGGCAGCTGATTATCGGCAAGCAACCGTTGCCGAACTAATTCTAACACATGCCCTACTCGCTCTGGTTCACCGCCGGCCTGTCGGACAGCCATAACCAACATTGCCAGATCTGCCTGCGCTGACGCCATATCTACTCCTGCGCTCAACATGTGACTGCTAGAACATCGCCGGCGATGCAGCGACGAAGCCATTCCCACTAGACTGGTTGTGACGTTGTGGCGATACCCAGGGCCGTCATCGCTTTAGAATACCGAGGCCACCAACCATTAGGTCTGGCGCGCCAGTAGCGACCTACGTAATCTATCATTCGACATGCTGACCGAGCGTGAATATCACACACCTGGTCAGCGTGCAGCTGCAACAATCGCCTTCCTATTGTACTGGTGTTGGACGCGGCTGGATGGTCTGGGGGCGAGGTTCATTGAAGTAGAGAGCCGATCCGAGTAAGCCCAACTGCACTTCGTAGGGCGTACCAGCGGCTTCAGGATGCCATTCAAACCGCGCGCGCTCAAAATACTGCACTCGGAAGGCGCGACCATCGGGCTGCACCTCATCAAATTCGGCACTGATTGGATAGCCAAACGAGGTTAGTCCACCATTCTCTTCCCAATAGCGCAAGAAAATACCACCAACGCCAAAGCCGGTTTCGGGGAAGTAGCGCAGATCGGGCCGCGACTCAAATGGCGTTGGGCGCAGGAAGGTTCGGCCAGCTACGTATTCAACCCCTACCAGACCAATTTGAAATTCGTAGGGAGTACCGCTCAACTCTGGCCAGTACTCAACGCGAGCACGTTCGAACCACTGCACTTCACGCCCGTTATACAGCAAGGCCGGACTGATCGGCAGGCCAAGTCGACGTAACCCACCTAGGCGCTCGTAGGCAGCAGCAAAGCGCGGCGCGACATCGATAACGGTTGTTGGCGCTGCTGGTATCCCGCGCTCAGGCCGTGTTGCGATTGGTGACTGCAAAATCAGATCGCGCGGTGCTAGGCGAGGCTGGGTTGTGCCCGGCAGAGGGACACCACCGATAGCTGCGACCAACAGCGCCAGTATGATGAGGAACAGCAACCCTAGTAACACCACCATCCCAGACTGCAGCCAAGAGTTGCGCGCCGGTCGTGACCGCATCGGTTGGGTCTCGACGCCCGCTGAGGGGATCGTCGATGCCGAGGCGGTAGCCTGACCATCACGATCGGTACGGGATGGTGGAGCCGGTGATCGCTGACCAGGAGGAGGGGATACGGTCTCGCTCATCGGTCGCTCCTAGATATGAGCGATGATCTCATCGGCAACGGCACGGAGATCGTCAGTAGTGGCTGAACCCGGTCGCCACAACTTCACCGATCGGTCACCTTCCCAGCGGGGGATGATATGGATGTGGAAATGAAACACGACCTGACCAGCAGCGGCGCCGTTGTTTTGAATAATATTAAAGCCATCGGGCCGGAGCGCAGCTACGATAGCACGTGCTACCCGTTGCGTGGTCAGGGCAGTAGCTGCAACCAGTTCGGGAGGTAGATCGAGCAGACCGGGCAATTCTGGTTTTGCGATGACGAGGGTATGACCGCGGGCAGCTGGATTGATATCGAGAAAGGCCAAAGTCAGATCATCTTCATACAATTTGAAGGCAGGCAGTTCACCGCGCACGATACGGGTAAAGACCGATGTCATACAACCTCCGAAGTGTCCAGCGCATTCATCTCATCCTGAGCGCCGGCCAGCCGACCCAGCCACGCCAGCGCAATCACACCCAACAAGACGCCAAACCAGAGGGTACAAAAGCGAATCACAATGGTAGCAGTTGTAGCTGCGCTGGCGCTCAAGCCAACCAACCCCAACAGCAACCCAACACTGCTCACTTCCGATGCACCCAGACCGCCAGGCAAAAACGAGACCAAACCGAAGAGCGTACTGGCGGCGAAGATGAAGGTTGCCTGTAAGAGCAGCAACCATGAAGGTTCACAGCCAACACCGATCAGCACAAAAAAGAAGGCCAGACACTCAAACCCCCACGAGAGGATGCTGATCAGGGTCGAGATGAGCAAGATCCGCCAGTGCAACAATTGGGCTGAAGTCGTATAGATGGTCTCTAGACGGGGCGCCAAGTAATGGCCGAGTGGCAAGCGGCCAAGCAGCCGAATCACAGCAAAGGCCAGCTCACGACGCTGAGCGATCACTACCCCAGCGATGGTTAGGATAACCAGCACAACAAAAAACGGACGCGCTGGCGGGTAGAGGGTCAGCCCCAACCCCATCAAGAGCAACATAGCGATACCATCGGTTAGGCGTTCGGCCAGCACGATCGGTGCCGAGCGGGTAATTGGGGCGCCGTTGCGCTGGCGCAGGAGAAATGATTTCAGCACTTCCCCCATCTTTCCGGGTGTAACTGACATCACCAAGCCAGCGGTGAAGATCAGACCGCTGGTGGCATGATTGATATTGTGGTCGAGGTGCAGGTAGCGCAAGTAGTAATCCCATTTCAGCCAGCGCAACCAATAGTTGAGCAGCGTGCCGATCAAAATCAGCGGCAGCAGTAGCCAGTCAAACGTCAGCAGATCGTTACCGACCGCCCGCAGATCGCTGAAGAGACTGATGAAGATCACAACCGCCAGGCCAATTGCCAGTGAGGTGAGAATCGATTTGCGCAATCCGGCGCGCAGCGTTGTTGTTGGTTTAGGTGTTGTCATAGCGGTTCAATTATAGCATAGCGAAATGGGGCTCAAGACAGTCGGCTGACGATAGCGTCGGCGGGCGGTCACTGGCTTGAAGTCGACTATCTGCCTGACAGCGCAAGCCAGCCGTTGATCGGCTACAATATCGTTAGGTACGCCAACTGCTCACGAGGAACATCTATGCCAGCCCGGGTTTCACTCCTCTGCCTCTTCATCCTCACCCTTAGTCTGGTACCCGCGTCACCGCTGCAGGCGTCTACCACTACTGATGTGATCGTCAAATTAGCCTCATCACAGCACCCAGCTGCCATCTATCGCGCGTTGGGTGCGCAAGATATGCGTCCAATTGGTGAAGACACTTATCTCCTACGGCTCCCAGCAGGGGCTTCTGCTGCACAGATCAGCCGCCAAGCTAGCCGCCTCAGCGGCGTCATGTACGCAGTACCTGACTACGAACGTGCTATTATGTATACTCCCAATGATCCGTTGCGCGAACAGCAATGGGCGCTCGGCACGCTCAGCGCTTACGGCGCCTGGGATATCGTAACCGGTAGTTCAATTGTGATTGCCGTGATTGATACTGGCGTTGATGCAAGCCATCCCGATCTGGGGGGCCGAGTGCTAAGCGGGTTTAACGCTATTACGGGCAGTACTGACACGAGTGACGACAATGGTCATGGTACGGCAGTGGCTGGGCTGATTGCCGCTAGTGGTGATAATAGCATTGGCATTGCCGGCGTCTGTTGGGGATGTCTGATTTTGCCAGTCAAAGCCTGTTTCAACAACGGGCGGTGTCGCGATTCAAGTGTCATCAGCGCTATCCGCTGGGCCACCGACAACGGCGCCCGTATTATCAATCTCAGTCTGGGTGGGGCGATGAGTTCGCCTGCGTTGCAAGACGCGGTACGGTACGCGACGGAACGCGGAGTGTTGATTATTGCCGCGAGTGGCAATGAACGGGCTGAAGGGAATGCACCCAGCTATCCAGCAGCTTATCCCGAAACGGTCGCAGTGGGCGCTACCGGATACAGCGACGAAGTAACTGGTTTTTCCAATACTGGCCCTTACATCGATCTGGTAGCGCCAGGGATTGACATCGTTACCACCTTGCCGGGTAACAACTACGCCATTGCGACAGGGACCTCGTTTGCCAGTCCCTTCGTGGCTGGAGCAGCAGCGCTGGTGATGACCATCCGACCTGATCTCGGTCACCAAGATATTCGCTGCATTCTGGCGGTTTCAGCCGACGATCGTGGGGCACCAGGCCGCGACGACGAGTACGGTTTTGGGCGTCTGAACGTGCAGGCGGCAGTGCAGACCGCGGTGAGCTACGGCGGTTGCCCGCTCGGTGTGTCAGCACCAACGGCGCCGCCGGTGTTCGATCCTTTCGCGCGGATAGAACCGCCAACTGATGATCGGCGTTACTTTCCTGAAACTGGCCACACGCTGGGCGGAGGGTTTCGCCTCTATTGGGAACAGAACGGCGGTTTGCCTATTTTCGGCTTTCCAATTAGCGAAGAGTTTACCGAGATTGGTAGTGATGGTCGTCCGGTGACTGTGCAATACTTCGAACGGCATCGCTTCGAATGGCGCCCAGAAAACTCGCCGCCGTACCACGTGCTGCTATCGCGGATGGGTGATGACCTCTTGCGCCGCCAGGGGCGCGACTGGAATACTTTCGAACGTACTGGCCCGCGCGCGGGCTGTCTCTACTTCCCGGAGACCAACCAGGCCCTCTGTGAACCCTTCTTGAGCTATTGGCAACGCCATGGACTAGAGTTTGATGGTCGGCCCGGCAAGAGTTACGCTGAAAGTCTGGCCCTCTTTGGGCTGCCACTCTCGCCGCCACAGCTAGAAGAGACGCAACCAGGGGTTGTGGTGACCGTGCAGTGGTTTGAACGGGCACGGTTTGAGTTGCATCCCGATGGCAAGATTCTGCTCGGTTTGCTAGGCAATGAGCTGGTGGGACGGTAGGACTACTCATGTCAGTCAGCTGCTCAGCATGGGGTGACCATCGTCATGGTCGTTTCATGACAAGCGCAACTAGTCAAACTCGGTGTGCAGGGGCATACTGGCAGCGGGGCATGACCAGCACGGTGTCAGTTGCCAGCGCGACCCGCGGGAATGCAGCTCGATGTATGAGCACCAACGCGTTCGCCGATGGGTGGCGTCTGAACGCTGTCTACTGAGCAGGCTTGCCACCGAGTGGCCGGATACTGACATGATGAGGAAAACCAATGACTAAGTTTCACCAACCAGAACAGTTCTCACCCCATGAAGAGCGGATGAATGTCATCACGCACGGTGCCGGCGCGATCCTCAGCGCGCTAGCGGGTGCGATTCTGCTCGGCGCCGTCTGGCAACGTGGCGATGGCTGGCAGATTGCTGGTGCAACGACCTTTTGCATCACGCTGACCCTGCTCTACCTAGCTTCAACCCTCTACCACGCTAGCCGCGAGCCGCGGCGGCGGGCAATCCTAGAGATTGTTGATCACAGCGCTATCTTTCTTCTCATCGCCGGTACCTACACGCCGTTCACGTTGACTAGTCTACGCGGTGCTTGGGGGTGGACCCTCTTCGGTCTGGTGTGGGGGCTGGCGCTGGCTGGGATCGTTATGAAGCTCTTTCTCACCGGACGGTTCCGACTCCTTTCGACCTTGATCTATATTGCGCTCGGCTGGCTGGTGGTGATTGCCGCCGATCAGGTCTTCAATGCACTTAACCCGCTGACGATTGGTCTGCTGGTGGCAGGTGGGATCGCCTACACCGCCGGAGCCCCGTTTTATCTCTTTTCGCAACGGCGCTACATGCATGTTATTTGGCACATCTTTGTCTTGTTAGGGAGTCTGCTGCATTTTGGCGCAGTGGCGTCGGTTGTGTTGTGAGCAAACATTATGGTGTTGGTTAGGTGGGAATATGCGAATAGCTGTACAATAAAGTACATGGTCATCCCGGATCGCTTCATTCCAGCCTACTCGCTATCATTACTCATATTCGAGACCAATGATCAAACTGGAAGACCTCCAACCTGGCCTCCTGATACGTGGTCTGTTGCCCGATACGATGGTCACTGTGGTGAGCGTTGAGCACCACGGCACGGAAGCGGTCACGTTGGTATTTCGTGAACCGAACGGTCGCATTGGGCAACAATTACTCTTTCGGAGCGATGCGGCGCGGCTCGAACTGGTGAACCGCGAACATCTGTTAAATTTTGATGGCGACGGCGCGTCGTTTCGTCTGGTGGCCGAAGCCCATCGGATTCGCTTGGCCTATCTGTTCGATCCGGTGCTGGCCGTGCATACCTCGTTGATCGAGCCGCTGCCGCATCAGATTACCGCCGTGTACGAGATTATGTTGCAGCGCCACCCGCTGCGCTTCTTGCTCGCCGATGACCCTGGGGCAGGCAAGACGATTATGACCGGCCTGCTGATCAAGGAGTTGATGGCACGTGGCGATCTACACCGCTGTCTGATTATCTGCCCTGGTAATCTGGTCGAGCAGTGGCAGTCTGAACTCGCACAACGGTTTCAGCTCCCCTTTGAGATTTTGACCAATGACCGGCTGGAGACGGCGCATACCGGTAACTGGTTTCGTGAACAAGATCTGGTCATTGCTCGCCTAGATAAGCTGGCCCGGGATGAGAATGCTCAGCAGAAACTGGCCGCTCCCGATAATCGCTATGACTTGGTGGTAGTTGATGAAGCGCACAAGCTGGCGGCCACCTTTCACAACAACGAGATCCGGTATACCAAACGTTATCACTTGGGTCAGTTGGTTTCGCGTCTGACACGCCATTTCTTGTTGCTGACCGCAACGCCGCACAATGGCAAGGAAGAAGACTTTCAGCTCTTTCTAGCTCTGCTCGATGCTGACCGCTTCGAAGGCCGTTTCCGCGACGGTGTGCATCAGGTGGACGTGTCGGATTTGATGCGCCGGATGGTGAAGGAGCACCTGGTTACGTTCGATGGGAGGCCGCTGTTCCCAGAACGAATCGCGCATACGACGCCTTACAAGCTTTCGCCAGCAGAAGAGCGGCTGTATCAAGAGGTCTCGAATTATGTGCGCAAAGAGTTCGATCGCGCCGAAGCGTTGTCGGATCCGAAACGAACCGGAACCGTTGGGTTTGCTTTGACGATCCTCCAACGCCGCTTGGCCTCGTCGCCGGAAGCGATTTATCAGTCGCTGCGCCGCCGCCGTGAACGATTGGTACAACGGTTGCACAAGACGCGGGAACAGGCCCGTCGCCAGAGTGGGTCTCTGAACGAGGAGGATCGCGGTGGCACCCTGGTGCTACCGATGCACCCGCTGCTGAGCGCCGATGAGATTGAGGATCTGGAAGATGCGCCCGATCAAGAGATCGCGAAGACAGAAGAGGCTATTCTCGATCAGGCCACAGCAGCCATTACGATCGCAGATCTAGAGCGCGAGATTCAAACTCTGCAGTACCTAGAACAACTGGCGGCTGAGGTGCGGCGTAGCGGTCAGGATGCTAAATGGCTCCAACTGGCTCAGTTGTTACACGAGCTGTTTGTCTCACCTACGGCGCTCATCAGTGCTACGACTGGCGAGAGCGGTAACGCGACGCGCCACGCGAAGTTGGTTATTTTTACCGAACACCGTGATACGTTATCCTATCTGCGCGAACGGATCAGCACTCTGTTTGGGCAGCCGCATGTCATCGCAATCATTCACGGCGGTATGGGCCGCGAAGAGCGGCAGAAGGAGCAAGAGCGGTTTTTGCACGATCCGGAGGTGCGCATCCTGATCGCTACCGATGCCGCTGGCGAGGGTATCAATCTGCAACGAGCGCATTTGATGGTCAACTACGACCTACCCTGGAACCCCAATCGCCTTGAGCAGCGCTTTGGCCGTATCCATCGCATCGGACAAACTGAAGTATGCCACATGTGGAATATGGTGGCAGAAGGGACCCGGGAAGGTGATGTGTACCGGCGGTTACTTGAGAAGCTCGATGAAGCGCGGCGAGCGCTAGGGGGTAAGGTCTTCGATGTGCTGGGGAAATTGCACTTTACTGGGCGGCCACTGCGCGAATTGCTGATCGAAGCGATCCGTTACGGTGACCAGCCCGAGGTGCGGGAACGCTTGAATCAGGCTATCGAGCACGCGGTCGATCAAAAGCACCTGCAAGATTTGCTTGAGGAGCGCGCCCTGGTCCACGAGGTTATGGACGCGAGCCGTGTGGCCCGGGTGCGGGAAGAAATGGAACGGGCCGAAGCGCGCCGGCTCCAACCGCACTATATCGAGTCGTTCTTCCTCGAGGCGTTTCGCCGCTTGGGCGGTAGAATATACGAGCGTGAGCCGCGGCGCTACGAGATCCGGTACGTCCCGGCGATCATCCGCCAGCGTGACCGCCAGCACAACCGCCGTGGGCCGGTGCTGGAACGGTACGAACGGATCGCGTTTGAGAAGAATCTGCTCAATGTGCCTAACAAGCCATTAGCGGCGTTTGTCTGCCCTGGGCATCCTCTGCTTGAAGCAGTCATTGATCTGACGCTCGAACAGTATCGCGACCTGCTGAAACGTGGCGCCGTGTTGGTCGATGAACGCGATCCAGGGGTGACGCCGCGGCTGCTCTTTTTCATCGAGCACGCGCTGCAAGACGCAAGTGTGCTGCCTTCTGGTGAACGGCGCGTGATTTCGCGGCGGATGCTCTATGTCGAGATGGCCGCTAACGGCACCACGCGCCACGCGCAGTATGCGCCTTATTTGGATTACCGCCCCTTGCGCGCCGACGAGCCTGATGTTGCTACTATTCTCGCTTGTCCTGAATGCAGTTGGATCGGGCACGAAGTCGAGCGCCGTGCGCAGGAGTATGCGATTGCGCGGATCGTGCCCGAACACAAGAATGAAGTGAGCGAGCGTCGGCGGTACTGGATTAACAAGACACGGCAAGCTGTGAGTGAACGCCTGAAAAAAGAGATTATATTTTGGGATCGGCGCGCAGAAGAATTGCGCGAGCAGGAACGGAGCGGCCGACCAGCGGCAACCCTCAATTCAAATGAGGCGCGACGGCGGGCCGATGAATTGGCGGAGCGGCTAAAACGGCGGATGGCCGAATTGGATCGTGAGGAGGAGATCTCGGCGCTACCACCAGTGGTGATTGGGAGTGCGCTAATCGTTCCCTTGGGCCTGTTGCAGCGGTTGCGCCATGCTGAGGTGGCACTAGCGCTCCCGACTGATACGCAAGAGGTGGCGGCCCGGGCCAGAGCGTTGGTTATGGCGATCGAACGCCGCCTTGGCTATGAGCCACGCGATGTGGAGTTTGAACGGCTAGGGTACGATATCGAGAGCCGTGATCCGCGCACTGGTAAACTACGCTTCATCGAGGTTAAAGGGCGTAGTGCCAGCGCGGATTTTATCACTGTGACCCGGAACGAAATCTTGACGGCGCTCAATAAGCCGGATGACTATTTCTTGGCTATCGTGACATTTGGCGAGGGCGAACCACAGGTGTTCTATGTGCGCCAGCCCTTCCGGCGCGAACCAGACTTTGGGGTGACGAGTGTGAATTATACGGTGGCTGAGCTGTTGGCGCGCGCGGAAGTGCCAGCGTGAGCTGGAGGGGGGAAGTGGTTGGCGGGGATAGCCGTAGGCTGTAGCGGCTGGTGCGTAGCGACGCAACGGGGGCCGGTGGAGCGAGAGACCAGCGTGGGTAGGGCCGAGCATCCAGCAAAGAGCCAGCGCGCGGCGGCTAGGAGCAGTCTGGCCGGCGGTTGACCAAAGCACGCCGCTACCCCGCGGGCTACCTGGCGGTATCTTATGAATATGATCGTGACGAGTGGATGCTTTGACAACTGCCGGTTGGAGAGGGGTTCCTGAATGAAATGGCCCGAGTCGGCAGGATGGATCGCCAATCTGATGAGAGCAGCACACCAATGACCAAAAAGATAATCGAAGTTGCCCTGCCGCTGGCGGTTATCAATGAAGCGAGTGTCCGCGAGAAGTCGATCCGCCACGGCCATCCTAGCACCCTCCATTTCTGGTGGGCTCGACGGCCGCTGGCCGCCGCCCGCGCCGTGCTCTTTGCCCAACTGGTCGATGACCCCGCGGCCTGGCCCGACCTGTTTCCGACGGAGGCCGACCAAGAGCGTGAACGGCGCCGCCT